>NZ_QSNG01000001.1:0-1200000 GCF_003416765.1 Paratractidigestivibacter faecalis
CTGGCATGAGTAACGAGAGCGGGGTGGAAAACCCCGCCGCCGTAAACCCAAGGTTTCCTGGGCGAGGCTAATCCTCCCAGGGTCAGTCGGGGGCTAAGGCGAGGCCGGAAGGCGTAGCCGATGCACAGCGGGCCGACATTCCCGCACCCCGGAAGGGCGCTATAACCGATGGGGCGACGCAGGAGGGTAGCTGGACGGGGTTCTGGACGTCCCCGCGATGGCGCGTAGGGCGGCTCCCAGTGAAACGCGGGAGCCACGTGAGCCTGAGGCGCCGGACGAAGCCTTGTGGCGAAGCCAGTGAGCCCATGCTGCCGAGAAAAACCCCTAGGGAGCCCGACGGGGCCCGTACCGCAAACCGACACAGGTGGGTGGGTAGAGAATACCAAGGCGATCGGGAGAACTATGGTCAAGGAACTCGGCAAAATCGCCCCGTAACCTCGGGAGAAGGGGCGCCGGCCTGGGTGGGGGGACACGCTCCCCGAGCCCGGTCCGGCCGCAGCGAAAAGGTCCAAGCGACTGTTTACCAAAACACAGGACTCTGCTGAAGTCGTAAGACGACGTATAGGGTCTGACGCCTGCCCGGTGCCGGAAGGTCACGAGGAGCCGTCAGCGCAAGCGAAGCGGCGAATCCAAGCCCCGGTAAACGGCGGCCGTAACTATAACGGTCCTAAGGTAGCGAAATTCCTTGTCGGGTAAGTTCCGACCTGCACGAAAGGCGTAACGATTTGGACGCTGTCTCGACCATAGGCCCGGTGAAATTGCACTAGTCGTGAAGATGCGACTTACCCGCGGAAGGACGGAAAGACCCCGTGAACCTTTACTGCAGCTTGGCATTGGCTGCCGGGGCGCCGTGTAGAGGATAGGTGGGAGACTTCGAACCGGGACGCCAGTCCCGGGGGAGTCGCCCTTGGAATACCACCCTCGGCGCCTTGGCATCCTAACCTGCGGCCGTTATCCGGCGCAGGGACCGTGCCAGGTGGGTAGTTTGACTGGGGCGGTCGCCTCCTAAAAGGTAACGGAGGCGCACGTAAGGTCTGCTCGGGACGGTCGGCAACCGTCCTTGAGAGTGCAAGAGCGCAAGCAGGCTTGACTGCGAGACGGACAGGTCGAGCAGGTGGGAAACCAGGTTCTAGTGATCCGGCGGCTCAGAGTGGTATGGCCGTCGCTCAACGGATAAAAGGTACTCCGGGGATAACAGGCTGATCTTCCCCAAGAGTCCACATCGACGGGAAGGTTTGGCACCTCGATGTCGGCTCATCGCATCCTGGGGCTGGAGCAGGTCCCAAGGGTATGGCTGTTCGCCATTCAAAGCGGTACGCGAGCTGGGTTCAGAACGTCGTGAGACAGTTCGGTCCCTATCCTCCGTGGGCGCAGGAGAACTGATGGAGGCTGCCCCTAGTACGAGAGGACCGGGGTGGACGGACCTCCGGTGCACGGGTTGTCGACCAACGGCACCGCCCGGTAGCTGAGTCCGGTTCGGATAACCGCTGAAAGCATCTAAGCGGGAAGCCGGTCCAGAGATGAGTTCTCCCTTCGGTAAGGCCCCTCGTAGACCACGAGGTTGATAGGCCGCAGGTGGAAGCCCCGCGAGGGGCGGAGCCGAGCGGTACTAATCGGCCGAGCTCTTCCTTCGCGACCTTCTGGGGGATCCTTCGGGCGCGGTCACGCTGTGCGGCCCTGAGGGCACGGCCACGCGGCCCGCCCGTAAATCGCAGAACGCCCCTTGGCGGCCGGCGGCCATGGCAGGGGAGGCACACCCGGACCCATCCCGAACCCGGAAGTTAAGCCCCCGAGCGCCGATGGTACTGCGGAGTAAGTCCGTGGGAGAGCAGGACGCCGCCGGCCACCAAGGGGCATTTTGCCAGGGGAGGCCCCCTCCGCGAGAGCGGAGGGGGCCTCTTCTTATATGTACAGGGGTTGTGCACTATATAGAATGGGGGCCGAGGGGACCTCGCCGTCCCCTCGGCCCCCTATCGGCATGCGGGGGATGGCTGCGGTCAGCCCCCGAGGCCCGGGAGGAGGGGCGTGACGGGACCCTGGGAGAGGGCCGTCACGCGGTGCGTGGCGCGGCTGACGGCGGTGTACATGCGGCGCCTGCACAGGGGCGTCCTTTGTGACGGGCCATTTATCTCTCTTGATCTGTCTGGGAACATTTCTGACACGATTTTTCAGCGCATAGCTGCGTGGTATGCAGCACTCCTATTTCGAGACTGCTTAATTTAGTATTGGCGAATTGCTTTGCCTCGTGTTCCTCAGAACACTGGGCTTGGCTTAGCTTGATGACTTAAGATCTCCAGGTAACGGCCCTTCAATGCAAGCTAGTCCTCTGAGCTGGTATTTTCTCTGACTTGGACGGTCAGTGGCTGCTCCATCGCCCGCGGCGGCTTCTAGCCGCCCGCCCCCCGAGTTGTGTAGGAACCGTGAACCCGCCGATTCCCGCCCCGGCCCGGCGGGAGGCAGCGTATATTAACTCCTCGCGCGGCGGCGGGGCACAGAGCCCGGCACGAGCGCGGCGAACCTTGAAAACCGGATACCGCGGCCCGAGAGGGCCGACAACCAGGACAGACTATAGGACAGGTTCTTGATACATGAGTGGAGTGTCATATCACTCCCGTCGAGTTCCTTGTCCCAAGGGATCCGAGTTAAACGACATGGCGCTCACCGGCCGGGACGGCTCGAAGCGAAGACTTATCCAGGCCCAGGGCCTGGTTCTTTGAACGGAGAGTTCGATCCTGGCTCAGGATGAACGCTGGCGGCGCGCCTAACACATGCAAGTCGAACGGTTAAGGCGCCCTTCGGGGCGCGTATAGAGTGGCGAACGGCTGAGTAACACGTGGGCAACCTGCCCCCCGCACCGGGACAGCCTCGGGAAACCGTGGGTAATACCGGGTACTCCGCCACCCCCGCATGGGGGAGGCGGGAGAGCGTATGCGGCGGGGGATGGGCCCGCGGCCTGTTAGCTAGTTGGCGGGGCAACGGCCCACCAAGGCGATTATGGGTAGCTGGGTTGAGAGACCGACCAGCCAGATTGGGACTGAGACACGGCCCAGACTCCTACGGGAGGCAGCAGTGGGGAATCTTGCGCAATGGGGGCAACCCTGACGCAGCGACGCCGCGTGCGGGACGAAGGCCTTCGGGTCGTAAACCGCTTTCAGCAGGGACGAGGCCGAAAGGTGACGGTACCTGCAGAAGAAGCCCCGGCTAAACTACGCGGCCAGCAGCGGGTAATACGTAGGGGGCGAGCGTTATCCGGATTCATTGGGCGTAAAGCGCTCGTAGGCTGCCCGCTAGGTCCGGGGTCAAATCCGGGGGCTCAACCCCCGCACGCCCCGGATACCGGCGGGCTTGAGTCGGGTAGGGGAAGGCGGAATTCCAGGTGTAGCGGTGGAATGCGCAGATATCTGGAAGAACACCGGTGGCGAAGGCGGCCTTCTGGGCCTCGACTGACGCTGAGGAGCGAAAGCTGGGGGAGCGAACAGGATTAGATACCCTGGTAGTCCCAGCCGTAAACGATGGACGCTAGGTGTGGGGGGAGATGCCCTCCGTGCCGCAGCCAACGCATTAAGCGTCCCGCCTGGGGAGTACGGCCGCAAGGCTAAAACTCAAAGGAATTGACGGGGGCCCGCACAAGCAGCGGAGCATGTGGCTTAATTCGAAGCAACGCGAAGAACCTTACCAGCGCTTGACATTATGGTGAAGCCGGGGAGACCCGGTGGCCGAGAGGAGCCATAACAGGTGGTGCATGGCTGTCGTCAGCTCGTGTCGTGAGATGTTGGGTTAAGTCCCGCAACGAGCGCAACCCCCGTCGCGTGTTGCCAGCGGTTCGGCCGGGCACCCGCGCGAGACCGCCGGCGTCAAGCCGGAGGAGGGTGGGGACGACGTCAAGTCATCATGCCCCTTATGCGCTGGGCCGCACACGTGCTACAATGGCCGGCACAACGGGCTGCCACGCCGCAAGGCGGAGCGAATCCCCAAAGCCGGCCCCAGTTCGGACCGGGGGCTGCAACCCGCCCCCGCGAAGTCGGAGTTGCTAGTAATCGCGGATCAGCACGCCGCGGTGAATGCGTTCCCGGGCCTTGTACACACCGCCCGTCACACCACCCGAGTCGCCTGCACCCGAAGTCGCCGGCCCAACCCGCAAGGGGGGGAGGTGCCGAAGGTGTGGCTGGTAAGGGGGGTGAAGTCGTAACAAGGTAGCCGTACCGGAAGGTGCGGCTGGATCACCTCCTTTCTAGGGAGAGACAAGTCTCATCTAGAGAATCGATTATGACGACGGGCCGTCCCGTCAGGCCGAGGCGCCATGCCTCGGGTCCCTTTCGTCCCCTGGTTGCTCGCGGGCCTGCGCCCGCGCGGTGTCCGGTCCCCGGGGCTCGCCCTGGCCGTACCTTGAGAGCTGCATAGCGTGACCAACGAAGATTTTCTTCTAGAAGATCGCATCTCATGCAATATGACACCCAAGGCCCCACCAAGTGGGGCCGTATGAGTCGTTTAACCATACCGTCTGAGATAGAAGGAAGATGGTAAGGGCAGGCGGCGGATGCCTTGGCACAGGAAGCCGACGAAGGACGCGGCAAGCTGCGATAATCCGCGGTGAGGGGCACACGCCCTTTGACCCGCGGGTCTCCGAATGGGAAAACCCGGCGCGCCGTCGAGGCGCGTCGCCCTCCCCCCGAACACATAGGGGGGAGGGGGGCAACCCGGGGAACTGAAACATCTAAGTACCCGGAGGAAGAGAAATCAATCGAGATTCCCCCAGTAGTGGCGAGCGAACGGGGAAGAGGCCAAACCGGCCCGAGCGAAAGCCGGGCCGGGGTCGTGGGGCCGTCTACAGTGCGGTTACAAAGCGACGCGCGAGCGGAACCGGATGGGAAGCCGGGCCGAAGGGGGTTAGAGCCCCGTACGCGAAGCGCGACGCCCGCCTGACGGTGCCCGAGTACCGCCGGACACGTGAAACCCGGTGGGAAGCAGGGGGGTCCACCCTCCAAGCCTAAATACTCTCCTGTGACCGATAGCGCACTAGTACCGCGAGGGAAAGGTGAAAAGCACCCCGGGAGGGGAGTGAAACAGCACCTGAAACCGCCTGCCCACAAGCAGTCGGAGCATCGCCTTCGGGCGGTGTGACGGCGTGCCTTTTGTAGAATGAGCCAGCGAGTTGCGGCGCGTGGCGAGGCCAAGCCACGAAGCGAGCCGTAGCGACAGCGAGTCCGAACAGGGCGCTAAGTCGCGCGCCGCAGACGCGAAGCCGGGTGAGCTATCCATGGGCAGGCTGAAGCGGGGGTAAGACCCCGTGGAGGGCCGAACCCACCTAGGTTGAAAACTGGGGGGATGACCCGTGGATAGGAGTGAAAGGCCTATCAAACCCGGAGATATCTCGTTCTCCCCGAAATAGCTTTAGGGCTAGCCTCGGGCGTTTACCATGGGGGGTAGAGCACTGGACTGCCGCGGGGGCCTCACCGCCTACCAACGCAGACCAAACTCCGAATACCCATGGTCCACAGCCCGGGAGTCAGAACATGTGGGCTAAGCTGTGTGTTCGAAAGGGAAACAGCCCAGACCGCCCGCTAAGGCCCCCAAGTCGATGTTGAGTGGCAAAGGATGTGCGTCCGCCCAGACAACCAGGATGTTGGCTTAGAAGCAGCCACCCATTCAAAGAGTGCGTAATAGCTCACTGGTCGAGTGGACATGCGCCGACAATACACGGGGCTAAGCATCGCGCCGAAGCGGCGGACCGGAACCATGCGTTCCGGTGGTAGGGGAGCTTCCCGTGCGCGGGGAAGCCGGGGGACGACCCCCGGTGGAGCGCCCGGGAGTGAGAATGCTGGCATGAGTAACGAGAGCGGGGTGGAAAACCCCGCCGCCGTAAACCCAAGGTTTCCTGGGCGAGGCTAATCCTCCCAGGGTCAGTCGGGGGCTAAGGCGAGGCCGGAAGGCGTAGCCGATGCACAGCGGGCCGACATTCCCGCACCCCCGGAAGGGCGCTATAACCGATGGGGCGACGCAGGAGGGTAGCTGGACGGGGTTCTGGACGTCCCCGCGATGGCGCGTAGGGCGGCTCCCAGTGAAACGCGGGAGCCACGTGAGCCTGAGGCGCCGGACGAAGCCTTGTGGCGAAGCCAGTGAGCCCATGCTGCCGAGAAAAACCCCTAGGGAGCCCGACGGGGCCCGTACCGCAAACCGACACAGGTGGGTGGGTAGAGAATACCAAGGCGATCGGGAGAACTATGGTCAAGGAACTCGGCAAAATCGCCCCGTAACCTCGGGAGAAGGGGCGCCGGCCTGGGTGGGGGGACACGCTCCCCGAGCCCGGTCCGGCCGCAGCGAAAAGGTCCAAGCGACTGTTTACCAAAAACACAGGACTCTGCTGAAGTCGTAAGACGACGTATAGGGTCTGACGCCTGCCCGGTGCCGGAAGGTCACGAGGAGCCGTCAGCGCAAGCGAAGCGGCGAATCCAAGCCCCGGTAAACGGCGGCCGTAACTATAACGGTCCTAAGGTAGCGAAATTCCTTGTCGGGTAAGTTCCGACCTGCACGAAAGGCGTAACGATTTGGACGCTGTCTCGACCATAGGCCCGGTGAAATTGCACTAGTCGTGAAGATGCGACTTACCCGCGGAAGGACGGAAAGACCCCGTGAACCTTTACTGCAGCTTGGCATTGGCTGCCGGGGCGCCGTGTAGAGGATAGGTGGGAGACTTCGAACCCGGGACGCCAGTCCCGGGGGAGTCGCCCTTGGAATACCACCCTCGGCGCCTTGGCATCCTAACCTGCGGCCGTTATCCGGCGCAGGGACCGTGCCAGGTGGGTAGTTTGACTGGGGCGGTCGCCTCCTAAAAGGTAACGGAGGCGCACGTAAGGTCTGCTCGGGACGGTCGGCAACCGTCCTTGAGAGTGCAAGAGCGCAAGCAGGCTTGACTGCGAGACGGACAGGTCGAGCAGGTGGGAAACCAGGTTCTAGTGATCCGGCGGCTCAGAGTGGTATGGCCGTCGCTCAACGGATAAAAGGTACTCCGGGGATAACAGGCTGATCTTCCCCAAGAGTCCACATCGACGGGAAGGTTTGGCACCTCGATGTCGGCTCATCGCATCCTGGGGCTGGAGCAGGTCCCAAGGGTATGGCTGTTCGCCATTCAAAGCGGTACGCGAGCTGGGTTCAGAACGTCGTGAGACAGTTCGGTCCCTATCCTCCGTGGGCGCAGGAGAACTGATGGAGGCTGCCCCTAGTACGAGAGGACCGGGGTGGACGGACCTCCGGTGCACGGGTTGTCGACCAACGGCACCGCCCGGTAGCTGAGTCCGGTTCGGATAACCGCTGAAAGCATCTAAGCGGGAAGCCGGTCCAGAGATGAGTTCTCCCTTCGGTAAGGCCCCTCGTAGACCACGAGGTTGATAGGCCGCAGGTGGAAGCCCCGCGAGGGGCGGAGCCGAGCGGTACTAATCGGCCGAGCTCTTCCTTCGCGACCTTCTGGAGAGGCTTCGATCCCGGTCACGCTGTGCGGCCCTGAGGGCACGGCCACCTGGCCCGCCCGGAACAGCAGAACGCCCCTTGGCGGCCGGCGGCCATGGCAGGGGAGGCACACCCGGACCCATCCCGAACCCGGAAGTTAAGCCCCCGAGCGCCGATGGTACTGCGGAGTAAGTCCGTGGGAGAGCAGGACGCCGCCGGCCACCAAGGGGCATTTTGCCAGGGGAGGCCCCCTCCGCGAGAGCGGAGGGGGCCTCTTCTTATATGTACAGGGGTTGTGCACTATATAGAATGGGGGCCGAGGGGACCTCGCCGTCCCCTCGGCCCCCTATCGGCATGCGGGGGATGGCTGCGGTCAGCCCCCGAGGCCCGGGAGGAGGGGCGTGACGGGACCCTGGGAGAGGGCCGTCACGCGGTGCGTGGCGCGGCTGACGGCGGTGTACATGCGGCGCCTGCACAGGGGCGAGTCCCGGTAGACCTCCGCCTGCGCGTCGGGAATAATCACGTGGTCAAACTCCAGACCCTTGGCAACGCGTAACGGCAGCAGAACGATGCCCGTTGCGGGGAGCGTGGAGTTCTTTCCAAGTACCGTGACCGCGTCGCCCAGCTGCTTTGCCAGCCAACTTGTGCGCGAGTCGCTCTCGGTAATGATGGCCGTAAGGCCAGACTCCTCGCGAGCGGCCTCTGCAAGCTCTCTGAGGCGCGTCAAGAACCCCTCCCGGTCGTCTACTCCAAACTCCTCAACTTGGGGCTTCTCGCCGGCTCTGTGGACGCTGGAGATTTTGAGCTGCGTGTCGTGATCTATGAGGCTGCAGAAGAGCTCAGTGATCTCGGGAGAGGAGCGATAGCTGGTAAGCAGCCGGCACTCCTCCACGGAGTTGTGAGTATCCTCAAAGATTGACTTGATCTGGGGGAACGTTGCCGTTCCCTCCATGATTGCCTGGTTCTCGTCGCCCAAAAGGAGGAAGTGGGCGCGCGAGAAGTGCCTTGCCAGAACCATGAGCTGGCTCTCGGTATAGTCCTGGACCTCGTCGATCATCACGTAGCGGGCGTTCTTGTCGCCGGCTCCGGTAATGAGGAGCTTGAGGTAGAGCCATTCGGTGGCAGAAAGGGCCTGCTGGCCAAGAAGCCTCATGCCAATGCGGTCGAACCTGATCCAGGCAAGGGCATCAATCAGGTCGTGCGCCTCTGCGTAGCGGTGCTCGAGGTACTTCTGGGTAAGGTCCGCCGTCTCCTTCTCGTCGTCGGGGCTGATGGTCTCGCCAAAGATCTGGACCTGCTCGTCCACGTCGAGTCCGAGCATCTCCTCCTGGATCTCATCGTCCTTGGACATCTGCGAGAGACGACGAGAAAGTCGCTCGTGCAGCTCGTCCTTCACCAGGGCGCAGAACCGCGAGCCGATGCCAAAGCGCTCGAACTTCTCGACGGCGCTCTGTACCTGGACGGCCTTGAGAAGCACGGTGTCGCCGAGGCGGATTTCCTTGAGGTCCTCGGGCTCAAGCGCGAGGCTTGGGATGGCCTGCTCAAGGCGGCGGAGCTGTTGGGGGCTGGTCTTCTCGCCAGAATCTCGCTGACCGGCACCTTGGGCCGTAACAAAGTCCTTCCAGGTGAAGACCTGCGGGTTAGACTCGCCCATGGAGGGCAGCACGGTGTCGATGTAGTTCTCAAAGACGCTGTTGGGAGTGAAGAGGTAAACCTGGTCCGGGTTGAGCGTCTTGCGCTCGCGATAGAGGAGGAAGGCGATGCGCTGAAGAAGGACGCTCGTCTTGCCCGACCCCGCAATGCCGTTGACCAGCATGACGGGCACGTCCTCGTGGCGGACGATGCGGTTCTGCTCCCTCTGGATGGTGGCCGTGATGGCCTGGAGCTTCTCTGAGTGATGCTTCTTGAGGGCGCTCAGCAGAAGGGAGTCCTCGATGGCCACCGTGGTGTCAAAGTACATGTTGAGCTTGTCGCGCACGATGTCAAACTGGCGGCGCAGCTCGAGGTTGACCGTGCGCATCTTGCCGTCGACGGAGTAGCTGGTGGGGCCCATCTCGTGGTTGTAGTAGGTCTCGGCGACGGGGCTTCTCCAGTCAACCACCAGGGGAATGGAGTGCTCGTCGGTCATGCCGGCGGCGCCGATGTAGACGTCTCGCGCGGGGCGCCCGGGACGCATCTGGAGCTTGACCTTGGCAAAGTAGGGCTGCATGAGCAGCAGCATCACGCGGCGGAGCTTGTCGACGTTGAAGTCGTGGTACTGGTTGTAGGCGTCGATGACGGAGTTGAGCGTCTCGATTGCCGCCAGGGTCTCCATGGTCTCGTCGGCGCCGCCAAAGTCTAGGCGCACCTCCTCGCTCATGGTGATGAGGTCCTGGGCCGCGCCCGCGTGGCTGCTCTCCAAGTCTGCCGAGATGGCGTCGCGCATCTGCAGCAGCTTTTGGTAAAGGGAGGAGAGGTGCGCCTGCTCCTCCTTAAAGACGGGGTCGTTCTGCTGGTCTAGCTGGTCGGACATGCTGACTGCTCCTACGGTTGCGAGAACAATGAGTTATTAATGCTAGCGCAAAATGGGGGCTAGACTTGATGGCTGGGAAATCGTCAGGGGAGAAGCGCATGCGCAAGCTCATCGAGCAGTTTTTGAAGTTCGGCGTCGTCGGAACCATTGCCTTCTGCATTGACTATGGCGTCCTGATGCTGCTCTCGCAGGCGTTTGGCGTGGACCCAGTGCTGTCGGCCGCGGTCTCGTTCTGCGTCTCGGTCGTCTTCAACTACATGGCGTCAATGCGCTACGTCTTCACGCACCGCGAGGACATGAGCCGCGGCCGCGAGTTCGTGATCTTCATCGTGCTCTCTGCGGTGGGGTTGGCTATCAACGAGATTTGCATGGCCGTGGGCGTGGCCGTCTTGGGCACCTCAGCCCTTATGGTGACCGTCACCAAGCTCTTTGCGACGGCGGTGGTCATGGTCTGGAACTTCTTCAGCCGCAAGAAGTGGCTGGACGGCGGAGAGGCCGCTAACGAGAGGGGCCAGCGCTAGCTGCGCTCGAAGCCCGTCTGCGTGACCTCGGCACCGTTTGCCGTAATGACGCGCTTGGCAATGTAGACGGGACGGCGCTTGCCCTCAAGGTAGATGCGTGCCACGTACTCGCCGATGATGCCAAGCGTCAGAAGGGTGAGGCCTCCCAAAAGCAGAATGAGGCAGACGATAGTGGGGTACCCACTGGGGACCCTGTCGGTCGCAAAGGCTTCCCAGACCACTACGAAGAAGTAGATGACGGCGGCAAGGGAGGACAGCGCCCCAACCAGGGTGGCCAGCTTGAGCGGCGCCGTCGAGAACGCGAAGATGCCTTCGATGGCATAGGACATGAGCTTGCGAAGGGACCACTTGGTGGTGCCTGCCGCGCGCGGGGAGGGCTCGTAGGCAAACGGGATGGTCTCAAAGCCCACCCAGGCAAAGAGCCCCTTGGAGAAGCGGTGGTACTCGGGCATGGAGAGAAGGGCCTCTGCTACGCAACGGCGAAAGACGCGGAAGTCGGAGGCGCCGGCAATCATGCCGGAAGTGCCCTGTGTGATGCCCTTGAAGACCCGGTAGAAGGCACGCTTGAGCAGCGCCTTGAGTGCGCCCTCGTGACGGGTGCTCTGGTAGGCGGCGACACAGTCTGCCTCTGGGTGGCAAATGAGCTCCTGGTACATGGCAAGAAGCGTCTCGGGCTCCTGCTGCAGGTCCGCGTCCATGATGCCCAGGACCTCCCCCGAGGCGTGGGAGAGCCCGGCGAGAAGCGCTGCCTCCTTGCCAAAGTTTCGGGAGAAGTCCACTCCCACGACGCGCGGCGCGCGCCCAGAGCGAGCAAACTCGTCGATGAGCTGCCAGGTTTGGTCACGACTTCCATCGTTGACGAAGACGAGCTCATAGGAGAGGCCGGTGGTGCCAAGGGCTTCGGTGATGCGGTCAAACAGCAGCGGGAGGCACTCGTGCTCCTCGTAGCAGGGTATGATCACCGAAAGGTCCATGCGCTCCTCCTGTTGTCCTTGCGCGTCCACAACCCGACAGATGTCAGGGGAGAGACAAACGCACCTCACCTATACTAGCCGCTGCGAGACAAAAACACCCAAGGCACATGCCTTTTGCAAGGAAAGCGGTTCAGATGGATTTCATCTTTCATGCAGATGACTTTGGAATAACGCCGGAGCAGTCGCGAAGGATTCTGGAGTGCTGCGACGGCTGTCCGGGTGGTCGCGGGCTGCTCAACTCGCTGAGTGTGCTGGCTGGCTCTCCCCGCTTCGAGGAGTGTGCGAGCCTGCTTGACGGACGTCCTGAGGGGCTGCGCGTGGGCGTGCACCTCAACTTCGTGGAGGGACCCTGCTGCGCCGACCCGGTCGACGTTCCCCTCCTAGTCGATGAGAAGGGCATGTTCAAGCTGGGTTACGGTGGGCTTCTCGCCGGGTCCTGGGGCGCGGGCGCGGCTGAGCTGCGCCGTCAGCTGACGATTGAGGCGGCGGCGCAGATTGCGCGGGTGGTGGGGCGCTTTCCGGAGCTCGCCACCCACCTGCGCGTGGACGGCCACCAGCACACCCAGCTCATCCCAGCCGTCTTTGACGCTACGCTGGAGGCCGTGAGGCAGAGTGGCTGCACCCTTGAGTACCTGCGCGTTCCCGCTGAGCCGACCGCACCCCTCCTGCGCTCGGGCGTCGCTGGTACCATCAAGCCGATCAACTGGGTGAAGCACGCGCTTCTCAATGTCCTGTGGCGGCGGGACCGGCGTGCCCTCGCCGCATCCGGCCTGCCGTCCTACGAGAGGGTCTCGGCGGTCTTCTGCGGCGTGCTCTTCTCGGGGCACATGGACCAGGGGCGCGTGTCTTGCGTGCTGCCGGCACTCACGGATGAGGCGCGGAGGCGGGAAATGCCTCTTGAGCTGCTGTTTCATCCGGGTCGCGTGGCCAGCGCGACAGAGTGCCTGAACCCGGCGCTGCCTGGCTTTGTGGAGTTCTCCTGCGGGGAGGGGCGCGACGTGGAGCACGACGCCCTGAGGTCCGAGGAACTCAGGGCGTCGTTTGAGGCGGTCTGCGGCTAGTGAGCTGTGGGGCTAGTCGTCGACGAAGCCCACGCGGTAGTGCGTGAAGACGACGGCGCCCTCCTCCTGGGTGGCGTCGAGGTCGACGTCTGCCCAGATGCCAAAGTCGCGGTCGTCGTCGCTGTCGCGGAAGACCTGGTGGACGTGCCAAGCGTGGCCGCCCTCCTCGCGCGGGGTGCGCTCGTCCTTCTCGTCAATGGAGTAGTAGGCGGTGCTGCGGGCGTCTGCGTCCAGGAGGATGTCCTCGTGCTCCTCGTGGAAGCGGTCGAGGGCCTGGCGCCAGACGGGCGCCCTCCAGCCCCAGTCCGCGTCTAGGCTGCCCAGGGTGTCCGTGTCGCCGAAGGCGGCCAGGCGCACGCGGGCAAAGAGCGCGTTTCTGACCAGGAGCGTGAGGGCGCGGCGGTCGTGGACCACCTCGCCTGCGGCCTCGGGAGGTGCCACGTCCACGCTCTCGGCGCTTCCGGCGGCGCTCCACTCGTCCACGAGGCTGGAGTCCACGGAGCGCACGACCAGGCCGAGCCAGGAGATGATGTCCTCGAGGCGCTCGTCTCGCTTGTCCTGGGGGACGGTGCGGTCGAGCGCGCGGTACGCCTCGGAGAGGTAGCGTAGCAGCAGGCCCTCCGAGCGGGCTATGCCGTAGCGGCCGATGTACTCCTTGAAGTCGCTGGCGGTCTCGACCATGTCGCGCAGGACGGACTTGGGCGAGAGGGCAAAGTCGCGCGCCCAGGGCACGGCCTCGCAGTACTGGGCAAATGCCGGCTCGAGGACGTCCTCCAGGGGCTTGGGCCAGGTGACGTCCTGGAGGCGCTCGATGCGCTCGTCGTACTCCACGCCGTCGGCCTTCATCTCGGCCATGGCGCGGTCTCGTGCGGCGCGCTGCTGGGCCCTCAGGATCTGCGGCGGGTCCTCGAGCGTGGCCTCGGCCATGGATATGACATCAAGCGCGTAGGTCTCGCTCTCCGGGTCCAGGAGCTCCAGCGCGGCAAGCAGGAAGGGCGAGAGGGGCTGGTCGAGCGCGAAGTCGTCGGGCAGGTCGACGGTGGTCTGGTAGCTGACGGAGCCGTCCTCGGCCTCCTCGCGCGTGACCACGCCGGCGTCCAGCAGCGTGGCGATGATCTCGTCGGCGCGCTGGTGCAGGGCGACCTTCTCGGCGTCCGGCTGGGCGGAGTCATCGACGAGTCGGTGGACGCGGACCATGGCGTCCCCGCCCTGCTCGACCTCGGCGAGGACCATGGAGTGGCTGACCTTCATGCGCGGGCGAAGCGGCTCGGGCACCGCGGTCTCAAGCCGCTCGAAGGTCTGCTTGTTCCAGCCGACGAAGCCCTCGGGCGGCCTCTTTGCCTTGCTCTTCTGGCGGGCCTTCTTGGGGTCTCCGCCGGCCTTGCGCAGGGCGCGGGCGTTCTCGATGTCGTACTCGGTTGCCTCCGCGATGACCATTCCCTCGGTGTCAAAGCCTGAGCGCCCGGCACGGCCCACGATCTGGTGGAACTCGCGGGCGTTGAGGTGGCGCATGCGGCGGCCGTCGAACTTGGAGAGGGCCGTCAGGACCACGGTGTGGATGGGCACGTTGATGCCCACACCCAGCGTGTCCGTTCCGCAGATGACGGGGAGAAGCCCCTGCTGGGCGAGCTTCTCGACGAGCAGGCGGTAGCGGGGGAGCATACCGGCGTGGTGGACGCCGACGCCGCAGCCCAGGAGGCGCTGGAGGGTCTTGCCGAAGGTGGTGGTGAAGCGAGTGCCCTTGATGGCCTCCTTCACGGCTTCGCGCTGCTCCTTGGTGGAGACGCCGTAGCTGGCCAGGGACTGCGCGCTCTTGAGCGCCGCGTCCTGCGAGAAGTGCACGATGTAGAGGGGCGCCTCGCCCTTGCGCAGGGCCAGCTCGACGGCGCCCTCGAGCGCGGTGTCCACGAACTCGTAGGAGAGGGGGACGGGGCGCGGGGCGTCGGCCAGCACGTCGACAGCACGGCCGGTGTGCTCCTCGAGCGAGGCCGCGATGGCCGTGGTGTCTCCCAGCGTGGCGCTCATGAGGAGGAACTGCGTGTGGGGCAGGGTGAGCAGCGGGACCTGCCAGGCCCAGCCGCGGTCCGGGTCCGCGTAGAAGTGGAACTCGTCCATGGCGACGCAGCCCACGTCGCACTTCTCGCCCTCGCGGAGCGCCTGGTTGGCCAGGATCTCGGCCGTGCAGCAGATGATGGGCGCCTCGGCGTTGATGGAGGCGTCGCCGGTGATCATGCCGACGTTCTCCTTGCCAAAGAGCTCGACGAAGTCAAAGAACTTCTCGCTGACCAGGGCCTTGATGGGGGCGGTGTAGTAGGAGCGGCGGTCTGTGCAGACGCTCATGAAGGCAAGACCCAGGGCAACCATGGACTTGCCGGAGCCGGTGGGCGTGCCCAGGATGAGGTTGTCTCCGGCCGCGAGGTCGAGGAGGGCCTCCTCCTGGTGGGGCCACAGCTCTATGCCGCGAGACTCGACCCAGCCCAGGAAGAGCTCGAGGGCCTCGTCGGCGGGGATGTTGGGGTAGGTGGACTCGTCGGGCCAGGGGATGAGGCGCCCGAGCGAGCCGTGGCCGTTGGGGCCTTCGTCGACGGCGTTGGCGTCGAGCGCGGCCTCGGTGGTGCTGTCTGACATGCGGTGGGGCCTTTCTGCGAAGTTGACCCTCTCATTATGGCGTCCGCCGGTCGCTTGGCGGACGGCGCGTGCCGAATGTGCCGCAAATCGGGCAGGTTGCGACAGGATGGCCCCCGCGTCCGACCCCGTGGTCTATCTTTCAAGCTGCGAGCGGAAGCGGTCCGGCCCAATCGGCGTGATGCGCCCTGAGCCACTCCTCCCCCTCCTTCCCCGGCTCTGTCCGGCCAGGACCTCCCTCGCCTTGCCTCGGACGGGCCGGACGTCGCAGATGACGACATCCGGCCCATCTGCTTTTTCTGGGGCTGTGACGCGGGATGGCGACGAGAGGCCCTAGAGCTTCCAGTGCGAGATGACCTCCTCGCTGCGGTGGCCGCTGTTGATGGACGTGCCACGGTCGGTGAGGAAGTAGAGGATGAGGTCGTTTATGACGAGCTCGTGCAGGTGGGACGTTATGCCGAAGTCGCCGAGAAGCTCGTCCTGGTCGCCCGTGCACAGGATGCAGTCGGCAAGCGAGCCCGCCTCGCTCGTGGGGTCGTTGGTGATGAGAACGACTTTGATGCCCTGCTCGCGAGCGACGCGCATGGTCTCGAGGGAGACCGTCGACTGCCCCGTGTGGGTGAACACTATGAGGATGTCTCTGGGGTCGGCGATGACGAGGCTCCTGAGAACGTACTCGGTGCTCTCGGTCGTGAAGGTGTTGACGCCGCAGCGCGCCAGCCTGTGGGCGAGGTCGGCGGCGACCACGGAGCTGTTGCCCCAGCCGAAGACGAAGACGGTGCGGGCGTCGCGCAGCATGCCTATGGCCTGATGGACGGCATCGGAGTCGAGCGTCTTCGATATGGAGAGAATCCCCTCGTCCGTCCTGCGCAGGAACTCGACGATGTCGTTGGGCTCCTCGTCGGGGCCCTCGCTGGCTCGAGGTGCCTCCGGCTCGGCGCTCAGCTCCATGGCGAGGCTGATCTTGAGCTGGTGGAAGCCCGTCTCGCCAACGAGCTTGCACATCCTCATGACGGTGGCATCGGAGGTTTCGCTCGCCTCGGAGAGGCGGTTCATGCTCATGCGAACCACGCTTGAGGGCGAGGAGAGAATGTAGTCGGCGACGCGCTTCTCGGCGTCGGTCATGTCTTTGTAGCAGGTGCGTATGTTGTCGAGGACCATGGCTCTCCCAAGTGCTTCGGCCTGTGGCGGATTGCTCTGAAGTATAACTTCAGCCAGTGAAGCAAAGATATCATGCAATGGGGGAGAGACGGACGCCTCGCCATGGGACGGGAGAGCTGCGAGCAGGGTGTTTACCTGTGAGTGGAGCAAAAATCCACGTGAACGGAAAAGCAGAAGTCTTTCTCCACCAATGGTTGACTACGGATGTTGGCTGAAGTAAAACTGCACTCGGAAAGAGAAACGAAGTTTTCCTTCTAAAGCGAAAGGGGACGGCATGGGGGAGAGAAGGGTGCTCCTGGCATCCCACGGTCATCTGGCGAGCGGCCTGAAGAGCTCGCTGCAGATCCTTACGGGAGACGCCTCGGCGGTCACCGCGATTGACGCATACGTTGACGAGACAGACTTCGTGCCGACCATCGAGGAGTTTCTCGCCGCGTCCGAGGAGGGCGACGAGACCATCGTCTTCACCGACCTGCTCGGCGGCAGCGTGTTCCAGAAGGTGAGCGTACTTCTGGCGAGCCACCCGGGCGTCATCCACGTCACCGGCATGAACCTGGCCGTGGTCATCGGCTGCTTGCTCTCTGACGAGCCCCTGACCCCCGAGGTGGTGGACGGGGTCGTGGCGATGGCCTCCGATGCTCTTGAGCGCGTCGAGATTCCCGGTGCCGACCCCGCGAACGAGGGCGATGCCGCGGACGACGACTTCTTTGCTTAGCCGACTGCGTTTGGGCCGCACTGGCGGCCTTGGGAAGAAGCGATGCCGCGAGGGCGGCAGAAGGGAAACCAGCCATGATCATCCAGATTCGCGTTGACGACAGGCTCATTCACGGCCAGGTGGCCATCCTCTGGTCCAAGGAGCTCAACAGCAAGGGCCTTTTGGTTGCCAACGACAGGGCCGCATCCAACCCCACCATCTCCGCGACGCTCAAGATGGCTTGCCCCAGCTCCCAGAAGCTGCTCATCAAGTCCGTCGACGACGCCATCAGGATTGCCAAGGACCCGCGTGGCGGCTCCATGCGCATCTTCGCGCTTGTCGACTGCGTCGCCGATGCGCTGAAGATCGTCGAGGCGTGCCCGGAGGCCGTCGGCGAGGTCAACGTTGCCAACGTCGGCCGCTTTGACAACTCCGATCCCGCCCAGCAGGTCAACCTCATCAAGTCCGTGATGCTCAACCCTGACGAGCTCGAGGCCTGCCGCAAGCTCGTTGCAACCGGCGTCACGGTCATCCACCAGGTCACCCCGACTGACCGCAAAGTGTCCGTCGAGGACCTTCTCAAGACGCTCTAGGGAGATCCGGAGCTCCCTGGCACGTATCAAGAACGCAACAAGGAACGGAGGGTATCAAGAAATGCTGTACACAGCGACAATGGCTCTTCTCGCCGCATTCGTGGCCAAGTGGAGCAACAACCTGCTGGGCCAGGCGCTGACCGAGCGCCCGCTCGTTGCAGGCCTCATCGCCGGCCTCTTCCTGGGCGACGTCCAGACGGGCGTGCTCGTCGGCGCCGCGCTGGAGGCCGTCTTCCTCGGAATGGTGGACGTGGGCGGATCCGTTACCGCCGAGCCCGTTACCGCAACGGTCCTGGCGGTGGCCTTTGTCTCCACCATGGGCATGGAGCAGGGCACCGCGGTCGCCCTGGCCGTCCCCATCGGCCTGCTCGGCGGCCTGGTCTACTCGGTCATCCACCTCTCTATCTCTTCCCTGGCCGCCCCCCTCATCGAGAAGGCCGCTGCCACGGGTGATCCGAAGAAGGTCAACCTCGTCTGGTTTGTCGGCGGCGGCATCAAGCACTTCATCGTTGCCGTTCCGACCTTCCTGGGCGTCCTGCTTGGCGCCGAGCCCATGAGCGTCGTCATGAACCAGATTCCCGACCAGGTCATCGCCGGCCTTACCGCAAGCGGAAGCCTGCTTCCCGCTGTTGGCATGGCAATGCTCATGAAGATGCTCTGGAACAACAAGATTGCCATCTACTGGTTCCTGGGCTTCATCCTGGTTGCCTACATGGGCCTTGGCACCGTCGGCGTTGCCGCGTTTGGCGCCGTCATCGTGACCCTGGTGGTCATGAACGACCTGGATGCCATGAAGAAGGAGAAGGCCTCGATCGCCGCTGGCACCGTGGCCGCTGACGAGGAGGAGGACTTCTTCGCATGAGTGACGAGAAGACCCTGGCCACCAAGCCGGAAAGCGACGTGAAGATCAACCTCAGCACCAAGGACCTGCCCGCTGAGGACCGCAAGATGCTCAAGAGCATGTTCCTGCGCACCAACTGTCTCTATGCCCTGTGGGCGGGCCAGGCCCAGGCGGCGGCCGGCGGCATGCTCTTCACCATGGAGCCCGCGCTCAACCGCTATTACGCCGACCAGAAGAAGCGCGCCGAGGCCATGAGCCGCTACACCTCCTGGTACAACATCACCCTGAACGTGCACCCCGTCGTCTCCGGCATCTGCGCCGCCATGGAGCGCGACGCCGCCGAGGACGAGAACTTCGACGTGAGCAACATCCAGGCCGTCAAGGCGTCCCTCATGGGACCCCTGTCCGGCGTCGGCGACGCCTTCTTCTGGGGCGTCTTGCGCATCATCGCCGCCGGCATCGGCATTGGCCTGGCCGCCACCGGCAGCCCCTTGGGCGCCATTGCCTTCCTGCTGATCTACAACATTCCCTCTTGGATCGTGCGCTGGGGCTGCCAGGTCCTGGGCTTCAAGCTCGGTACCTCCTTCATCTCGAAGGTCTCTGAGTCCGGTCTGATGGGCGTGGTCACCAAGGCCGCCGGCATCCTCGGCCTGCTCATGATCGGAGCCATGACGGCGTCGAACGTGGCCTTCAACGTGGCCCTGACCATTCCGGTCGCGGGCTCTGACCCCATCATGGTCCAGACCTACCTCGACGCGATGTTCAAGGGGCTCATCCCCATGCTCATCACGCTCGGCTGCTTCAAGCTCCTGAAGAAGAACGTCAATGTCCTGTGGATCATCCTGGGCATCATGGCGCTTGGCCTGGTCTGCGGCCTGTTTGGCATCGTCGCCTAGCAAACGTTCAGACGCCTTTTTCCAATCGGTTCAAAAGCAACGGACGGCATGGCCATGCGCTCGGCGCGATGGCTGGCGAAAGCCTTGGCAAAAACGGCCGTGCCGTCCGCTGCGCGCAAAAGGAGGAGAGCATGGCAGACAAGAAGTTCCAGGTCGCCCTGGACCTCTTTACCATCGAGGACGCAATGAGGATCCTCGAGCAGGTTGGCGAGTACGTCGACATCATCGAGGTGGGCACCCCGCTCATGGTTGCCGAGGGCGCCCGCGCCGTCCGCACCATCAAGGACGCCTATCCCACCAAGACCGTCTTTGCCGACATCAAGGTCATGGACGGCGGCGGCGAGGTTCCCAAGTCGTGCATCCAGGCCGGCTGCGACATGTTCAGCGTCCTGTGCGCCTCCGATGACGCCACCCTTCGCGCCGCCATCGAGCTTGCCCACGCGAACGACGTCATGGTCCTTGCGGACATGTGCAACGTCAAGAACATGGAGGAGCGCGCCGCTCAGGTTGCCCCCATGGGTCCGGACTACCTCTGCTGCCACGTTGGCTTTGACCGCCAGGCCACCGGCGCCGACCCCGTCGAGGAGCTGAAGCGCCTCTCTGGCGTCTCCACCCCCAAGGCCATTGCCGGCGGCATCAAGCTCTCCACCTTCAAGGCTGCCGTCGAGAGCGAGGCACAGGACATCATCTCCGGCGGCGCCATCTTCAACGCCGAGAAGCCCGGCGAGGTCGCGCGCCAGATGCGCGAGATTCTCGACGCCTACAACGCAAGCCACTAGGAGGTCGAACATGAGCGAGTCAACGGAGATGGCGGTCAACCAGATCGCCGCGCTGGGAGCGCGTCAGCTGGCCGGCATCCTCGAGGGCGTGAGCGGGGAGAGGCTCCAGGAGCTCATCGCCCTCATCGATGAGGCGCCGCACGTGTACTGCTGCGCCGCGGGAAGGTCGCTGCTCATGATGAGGTGCATGGCCATGAGGCTCATGCACATGGGGTACGCGAGCTACGTGGTGGGGGACACCACGACGCCGGCGTTCCACGAGGGCGACCTGCTGATTTGCGCCTCTGGCTCCGGTACCACCTCCTGTGTCCTCAACGTGGCGAGAAAGGCCCGCGACCTCGGCGGCCGCGTCGCCTGCATCACCATCTCCGAGGACTCGCCCCTGGCCGAGCTCAGCGACGTCGTCGTCAGCGTCCCCACCTTCACGGACAAGGGCGACTTCGACGCCAGCGAGCGCACGGTCATGGCCGGCGGCTCCAGCTTCGAGCACGCCGTCCTTCTCCTCTCTGACGCCATGGTCGTTCCTATGGCCGCCGCAAGGGGCTTTGACATCAACAAGGGCTTCCCGCTTCACGCGAATCTTGAGTAAAGGGGCGTTTGATGAGCAAGATCATGAACGAGGCTTCCGGCTTCGTCGACCAGAGCCTCGCCGGCATCGTGGCCGCCAACCCGAACGACCTCGCACTTTGCGAGACCTCCCGACGCAGCGTGGTGCGCGCCGGCCAGGCCAAGGGCGACGGCAAGGTCGCCATCGTGACCGGTGGCGGCTACGGGCACCTTCCGGTGTTTCTGGGCTACGTGGGCCAGGGCATGTGCGATGGCTGCGCCGTGGGCAACGTCTTCACCTCCCCGAGTGCCGAGGCCATCGTCGAGTGTGCCAGGCAGGCCGACCGCGGCGCGGGCGTCCTGTTCCTCTTTGGCAACTACATGGGCGACTCCATGAACTTCGACATGGCCTCCGAGCTGCTTGAGTTTGACGACATCCAGACGCGCGTGGTCAAGTGCTCCGACGACGTCGCCTCCCTCCCGCGCGAGCGCTGGCAGGAGCGCCGCGGCGTGAGCGGCATCTTCTTCGCCTACAAGCTCGTGGGCGCCTACGTGGAGCAGGGCCACTCCCTGGACGAGGTCGCCGACTTCGCCCGTCGCGTGACCGAGAACGTCTCCACCTTCGGCTTTGCGACGAGCTCCTGCCAGATTCCCGGCGAGAAGACCACGGTCTTCCAGATCGGCGAGGACGAGACCGAGCTCGGCATGGGCATCCACGGCGAGCCCGGCGTCGAGCGCGCCGGCAAGATGACCTCCGCCGAGCTTGCCGCCTACCTTGTTCCGAGGCTCGTCGCTGACCAGGGGCTTGCCGCTGGCGACAAGATTGCCGTGCTCGTCAACTCACTCGGAGCCACGTGCGAGGAGGAGCTCTACGTCCTCTATGCCGACGTAAAGCAGCTGCTTGACCAGGCCGGCATTGACGTGAGCCGCGTCTTCGTGGGGCGCTACGGCACCTCGATGGAGATGGCCGGCGCATCGCTCTCCTTCCTCAAGATGGAGGACGACTTCTCCGAGTATCTGAACGCGCCCGCCTCCACGCCCTTCATGCGGTTCTAGGAAGCTGCGGGCTCTGGGGAACACCTGGTGATAAGGAGATAACAGCATGTCCTATGGCATCAATGACGCAAAGGCCCTCATCGCCCGCGTCAGCGACATCATCGAGGCTCACAAGGACGAGCTCAACGAGCTGGACGGCCGTTCCGGCGACGGCGATCTGGGAATGAGCGTCGCGCTTGGCCTGGCGGCGACCAAGGCCTCCGCAGAGGCCTTCGAGGGCGACGACATGGGCAAGATGCTTGCCATGGCCGCCATGGCTTGCAACCGCGAGGCTCCCTCCACGATGGGAACCCTCGTCTCCAGCGGCATCATGGCCGTGGGCAAGGCGTTCAAGGGCAAGAACGAGGTCGAGAAGGCCGACGTCGTCGCCATCCCCAGGACCTTCGCTGACGCCATCGCCGCCCGCGGCGGCGCCAAGCTGGGCGACAAGACCATCCTGGACGCCCTCTATCCCATGGCGGACGTCCTCGAGGAGCGCGTCGCCGCAGGTGACGAGCTTGGCGTTGCGATGGGTGCCGCCGCTGCCAAGGCCCGCGAGGCCGCCGAGGCCACCTCTGGCATCCAGGCCTCGGTCGGCCGCGCCAAGTGGCTTGGCGAGCGCGCCGCGGCAAATCCTGACGGCGGGGCCATCCTGTGCGCCGTCGTGGCCGAGGGGCTGGCCTAGTGGCCGCTTCGGCCAAGTCGAGCCAGCTCTACGCCAAGGAGCTGGGGCCTGATTGCATCGCCTGCCTGTGCAGGCAGTATCTGAGCGCAGCGCCTGGGGACGCCCCCTGGGAGCTGCGCTCCGCGTATATGCGCCGGGCGCTCTCGGCCATATCCGAGGGCTCTCGCGAGCTGACTGCGCCGGAAATCGGCCACAAGCTAGACGGCCTCCTGAGGGAGCAATTTGGGGTCGAGGAGGACCGAACAGAGGAGAAGCTCCGGCTGAACGAGCTCGTCATGGGCTGGGAGGACGACCTTTGGCGCAAGGTGGTGGCCGCGAAAGACCCCGTAGCCCTGGCTGCCCGTCTTGCCGCCTGCGGCAATTACGTCGACTTCAGCGTCCAAGAGAGCGTCGAGGAGGACGTGCTGGCCCGCTTTCTCGAGAGGGCTGGCGCCGACGAGGGGCAAGGCGACCCCTTCTCGGCGCTCTCGGAGGCTCTTCTCGAGGCCAGAAGCGCGGTGCTTCTTGCCGACAACTGCGGCGAGGTCGTGCTGGACAAGATGCTGCTGAGGGCGGTCAAGAGGTCGAACCCAGTGTGTGAGGCCACGGTCATCGTGCGAGACGGGCGGGTCTCCGGCGACGTCACCCTTGCGGACGCCGCGCAGGTGGGGTTGGGCGAGGTGGCTCGCGTGGTCTCAAACGGCAATGACGTGGCGGGGACGTGCGAGAGGCTTCTCTCGGGCGAGGCTCGCCAGGTGCTGGTCGCGACGGACGTCGTGGTCTCGAAGGGACTCGCCAACTTCGAGACGCTTCGTGGCCGGCGGGTGGGCAACGCGAGGACCTTCTTCCTTTTCATGGTCAAGTGCGAGCTCTACGCGCGAGAGTTCGGTGCGAGCCTGGGTGACGTCATGGCCGTACGGGGAGTGTGATTCCCAGGCGCTTGGCCGGCGCGGCGGCAGGTCGGGCTCGGCCTGGTGCACCTCGTGCCGGGCACGCGACCGAGGCCATTCTTGCCCCCATCATGGAACCAACCGTTACAAGGAGGGGTTTCATGGGAAGAAGCGTCACCAGGCGAGAAGCGCTCGCGCTTGCGGGGCTCGGTGCCATTGCGGGAGCGGCCGGCTGCAGCGCCGGCGAGCCCGCCACAGACGAGAAGGACGGGGCCACCGAGGTGGCCTCCATCGAGGAGATTGGCGACACCTCCGGGTGGGACGCCTCCTTCTACCAGCCTGCGTACGCGAGCGTGGAGGAGGCGCGCGTCGCTGCCGAGGCCGTTGCCGAGGAGGTCGAGGCGGGCGGCATCGTGCTGCTGCGCAACGAGGGCGGCACGCTGCCACTGGCCTCGGGGGCGCGCGTCTCGCTTCTGGGGCGCGGCGCGGCGGACCCCGTCTACGACGGCACGGGTGCGGCGTTCATTGACCTCACGCACGCCGTCGACCTGCGCAGCGCATGCGTGGCGGCCGGGCTTTCCGTCAACGATGCGGCCTTTGACTTCCTGGCGGCGGAGGCGCCCAACCGCCCGCGCGCGGCCATCGGCACGCTCGACGCGCCGGAGACCGTCTCGTACTACCTCGGCGAGATTCCCTGGTCGGCATACCCGCAGGACGTGCGCCAGAGCATGGAGGGCACCGTCGGCGTGGTGGTGATCGGCCGTCCCTCGGGCGAGGGCGCCGACCTCAGCCAGGACCTGCTGGGCAGCCTTGAGTCGGGGGTCTCGCAGACCTTCCTGCCCAACGACGAGACGACAAACTACGTGCCGGGCCAGCACCAGCTCGAGCTCTGCGCGGAGGAGCTGGAGCTTCTGGCCGAGGTCAAGGCCCGCTGCCAGAAGCTCGTGGTGCTGCTCAACGTGGCCACCACCATGGAGGTGGGGCCCCTCGTGGAGCCGGGCGGCCCGTGCGAGGCGGACGCCATCCTGGAGATTGGCTTTCCGGGCGAGAGTGGCCTCTGTGCCGTGGCGCGCGCCCTTGCTGGCGAGGTCAACCCCTCTGGGCGCACGTGCGACCTGTGGGCGGCCGACCTCTCGGCCACGCCGAGCTTCAACAACTTTGGCGACAACACCTACACGGACGTGACCGACTACTACACCTCAATTGGCTCGGGCGCCCACTTTGTGGAGTACGCCGAGGGCATCTACGTTGGCTACCGCTACTACGAGACCGCGGCGGCAGAGGCCGCGGCGGGCAACTACCCGGGCTTTGACTACGACGCGGCGGTGACCTTCCCGTTTGGCTTCGGCCTCTCGTACACGAGCTTCAAGAGGGAGCTCCTGGACGTGACGCACGAGGGGGAGGACCTTCTCGCCAAGGTGCGCGTGACCAACGAGGGCCAGGTCGCGGGCCGTGACGTGGCCGAGCTCTATGCCACGGCGCCCGCGAGGCAGGGCGTGGAGAAGAGCGCGGCCGTCCTGGTGGCGTTTGCCAAGACCGACGAGCTGGAGCCCGGCGAGGCGGCCGAGCTGGAGCTGCGCTGCTGCGAGCGCGACCTTGCCAGCTGGGACGTGTCTGCCGGCTGCTGGGTGCTTGACGCGGGAAGCTACGCCATCAGCCTGAGGAGCGACTCCCACACCGTCATCGACCAGCGCGAGCTCTCCCTTGGCGAGAAGCGCTTCCAGACGGACTCCGCCACGGGCAATCCCGTCAAGAACCGCTTTGACGACGTGACGGACTACATGGACGCCTACGTCACGCAGCTGAGTCGCGCCGACTTTGCGGGCACCTTCCCGGCGCCGGCGCGGGACAAGACGGCTGCCTCGGTGGGCCTTGTGCTCAAGGAGTACGACGTCGCGGAGCACGTAGACCCCTCCGACGAGATGCCCCTCACGCGCGAGAAGAACGGCATCAGCCTCTCTGACCTGCGCGGACGTCCCATGGACGACCCGCTGTGGGAGAAGCTGCTGGACCAGCTCGGCACCAACGTGATGACCATCATCCTGAACAACCATAACCACGGCACCGACTCCGTTGACTCGGTGGGCAAGCCCAGGACCTTTGAGGGCGATGGCCCGGCGGGCATTGGCATCTTCGTCGACGATGGCGGGCACTGCGGGTTCCCGAGCGAGTATGCCGTGGCGCAGAGCTGGGACCGCGACCTCGTGCGCAGGATGGGCGAGGCCATGGCCGACGAGATGCTGGTCACGGGCATGAACGGCTGGCACGCGCCGGCCATGAACACGCACCGCAGCCCCTTTGGCGGACGCGACTTCGAGTACTACTCGGAGGACCCGCTGCTTGCCGGCGCGCTGGGCACGGCCATGGTAGAGGCGGTCTTCTCGCGCGGGATCTACGCGCAGATGAAGCACTTCTGCCTGAACGACCAGGACACCAACCGCAGCGCGCACCTGCTGACGTGGGCAAGCGAGCAGGCCATCAGGGAGATTTACGCCAGGCCCTTTGAGATCGTGGTCAAGAACGCCCGGGGCAGCATCGACTACCTGGACGACCAGACGGGCGAGCGCAAGACCCGTGGCATGAGCGCCGCCATCGCGGTGATGAGCTCCTACAACTACGTTGGCTCCACGTGGGCCGGCGGCAGCAAGGCGCTCTGCACGGAGTTGCTGCGCGACGAGTGGGGCTTTGAGGGGCACGTGGTGTCCGACTGGTCGCTCTACGACTACACCAACAAGAACCAGGCGTTCTACGCGGGGACCGACGTCAACCTCACTACCACGCTGACGACGGGCCAGATGCAGGATGCGGAGAGCGCCACGGCGGTCAAGGCCATGAGGCGCTGCATGCACCACTACCTGTACTCCATTGCCAACTCCAACGCCATGAACGGCAAGCCGCCCACCGTCCGCGTGACGTACAGGTAGCAACGCCGCCCGGCGAGAAGCACGCACTTCTCGCCGGGCGCTTTTTGACGTCACGTCAAATTCATGCTTGCATCACATTCTCTTCACAAATATGATGGTACGGGTTCATTGGTGCTGGTGGGGGAGCCAGCAGTCGCAAGCAAGGAGAGAGGGTACGAAGCATGCTGTTTGACGTCTGGGGTTCCAACACCCTCACGCACTGGCTCGGCTGGGCCATGGTCTTTGTGGGGCTCATCGTCCTCAACGAGGTCGGCCGCAGGACCAAGGTCGGCGCGGCCATCATCTTTGGCGTGGCCCCGCTTGCCATGACCATCTACTGCGCCGCCATTGCCTTTGGCGTGGCCAACGGCCAGGAGTGGGCGCTCACCAACCCCACCCACATCTACCAGAACAGCTGGTTCCACTACGCCAAGGTGTACGCGGCGCTGGCCGGCTGCTGGGGCTTCATCGCCATCAAGTACCAGTGGGGCAAGATCGGCAAGGCCCGCTGGTTCCGCGCCTACCCGTTCCTCATCGTGGCCATCAACATCATGATCGCCGTCGTCTCCGACTTTGAGAGCGCCTACCACTTCTTTGCCCTGGGCGAGACCACGTGGGTGACCTCCGAGGGCGCCATTCAGCTCGCTGGCTGGAACAACGTGTTCAACGGCATTGCCGGCATCATCAACATCTTCTGCATGACCGGCTGGTGGAGCGTCTACGCCTCCGAGGACCAGAGCGACATGCTGTGGCCCGACATGACCTGGGTCTACATCATTGCCTATGACATCTGGAACTTCTGCTACACCTACAACTGCCTGCCCACCCACTCCTGGTTCTGCGGCTTTGCCCTGCTGCTGGCCCCGACCGTGGCGGCCTTCTGCTGGAACAAGGGCGGCTGGATTCAGAACCGCGCCTTCACGCTGGCCATCTGGTGCATGTTTGCCCAGGTCTTCCCGTACTTCCAGGAGGAGAGCATCTTTGTGACGCACTCCACCCTCAACCCCACGTCCGCTCTCGTGGTCTCCATCCTGGCCCTGGTGGCAAACGTGGCCGCGATCGTCTTCATTGCCTACCGCGCCAAGAAGCTCGGCCGCAACCCCTACAAGCAGGACGTCTTCGAGGGAACCAGCGACTGGGAGAAGGCAACCGCCCGCCGCTCCAAGATCGACTACGCCACCCAGGAGCAGTAAGCCCTCTTGCCCTGGTTCTTTAGCCACTAAAGAAATGGCCCCGCTGGCTGCTCGCAGCCAGCGGGGCCTAACTACTTTTGTAGGCAGAACAGGTTCGTTGGGACGCTTGACCTGGAGGAACGTGCCCCTCCAACCTGAAAGGCCCCGCGGGTTTCTCATCGGCGACTTCCGCAGCCGCGCCCTTTGCGGCGAGGACTGAGCCGAGGAGAAACCCGCGGGGCCGTGCCTTACAGGCTGAACGAGAAGAACGCCCTTCTCGCCTACTTCACGCCGTACTGCGCGTAGTACTCGTCGATGGCGGCGTGCAGCTCGGGCGTGATGAGGCTTCCGTCAAGCGCCTCGACGACCTCCTCCATGGAGACGATGGAGGCCACCGGGAAGCCGTACTTCTCCTGGATCTCCTGCTGGGCGGTCACCTTGCCGCCCTTGCCGACCTCCATGCGGTTGAGGCTGACGATGAGGCCCTTGACCTCGACGTCTGCCGCCGCCATGACCTTGGGGTAGGTCTCGTCGATGGACTTGCCGGAGGTGGTGACGTCCTCGACCATGACCACGCGGTCGCCATCGGTCAGCTGGTAGCCCAGCAGGTTGCCCTTGTCGGCGCCGTGGTCCTTGGCCTCCTTGCGGTCGGAGCAGTACTTGACCTCCTTGTCGTAGAGGTCGTGGAAGGCGACGGCGGTGACCACGGACAGGGGGATGCCCTTGTAGGCGGGCCCGAAGAGGACGTCAAAGTCCGTGCCAAAGTTGTCGTGGATGGCGCGGGCGTAGAACTCGCCGAGCTTCTTGAGCTGGTAGCCGGTGACGTAGGCGCCAGCGTTCATGAAGAACGGGGACTTACGGCCGCTCTTGAGCGTAAACTCGCCAAACTTGAGGACGTTGCTCTCGACCATGAAGTCAATGAACTCGCGCTTGTAGTCTTCCATGGGGCTCCTTTCGAGGCGCGGGGGCGCGTGGTTGCCACCGCACGATCTGTCGCGTGCCTGTGTCGAGGCAATTCTAGCGGGTTGGCTGGGGCTTCCGCGGTACGATGCCCGACCGTTTGCCAGTTGGTCACGACCGGGTTTGGCCGCGTGTTGCCGCTTGCGGTACAGTTAACAGGTTGAACAGTGGGTTTGGCCGCGCGGGCGCGCGCTTTGCGCGGGCGGGCGGCCGTTTGTCTGCAAGGGAGAAGTCCCATGGACCGCAAGACCATCGCCAGCCTGTACGCCGACGCCACCGAGCTCGGCGGCCAGACCGTCACCGTCGCCGGATGGGTCCGTTCCATCCGCGACATGAAGAACTTCGGCTTCGTCACGCTCAACGACGGCAGCTGCTTCAAGGACCTGCAGGTAGTCGTCAATCGCGAGAACCTCGGCGACGCCGTCTACGACGACGTCATCGCGCAGTCCGTGGGAGCGGCGCTCTCCTTCGAGGGCGTGCTCGAGCTCACGCCCGACCGTCCGCAGCCGTTTGAGCTGCAGGCCAAGTCCTACGTGGTGGAGGGTGCCTCCGCCCCCGACTACCCCATGCAGAAGAAGCGTCAGACCCGCGAGTTCCTGCGCACCCAGCAGCACCTGCGCAGCCGTACCAACCTCTTCCGCGCCGTCTTTCGCGTGCGCAGCGTGGCCGCCTTCGCCATCCACCAGTTCTTCCAGGAGCGCGGCTTTGTGTACGTCAACACGCCGATCATCACGGCCTCCGACGCCGAGGGCGCTGGCGAGATGTTCCGCGTGACCACGCTCGACCTGGACAACCTGCCCAAGACCAAGGACGGGCGCGTCGACTACAGCCAGGACTTCTTTGGCAAGCCCACCAACCTCACCGTCTCCGGCCAGCTCCAGGCCGAGAACTTTGCCCTCTCCTTTGGCGACGTCTACACCTTCGGCCCCACCTTCCGCGCCGAGAACTCCAACACGCGCCGTCACGCCGCGGAGTTCTGGATGGTCGAGCCGGAGCTTGCCTTCTGCGACCTCGAGGGCGACATGGAGTGCGCCGAGGACATGCTCAAGTACGCCATCAACTACGTCATGGACAAGTGCCCCGACGAGATGGAGTTCTTCAACAAGTTCGTGGACAAGGGTCTCATCGAGCGCCTGCATCACGTGGCGAGCAGCGACTTTGCGCGCGTGACCTACACCGAGGCCGTGAAGATCCTCGAGGAGGCCCAGACCGCGGGCAAGGAGTTTGAGTACCCGGTGAGCTGGGGCTGCGACCTGCAGACCGAGCACGAGCGTTTCCTCACCGAGGAGCACTTCAAGCGCCCGACCTTTGTGACCGACTACCCGGCGGCCATCAAGGCCTTCTACATGCGCCTGAACGACGACGGCAAGACCGTCGCCGCGGCCGACTGCCTGGTGCCCGGCATCGGAGAGATCATTGGCGGCTCCCAGCGCGAGGAGCGCCTGGACGTGCTGGAGGGGCGCATCAAGGAGCTGGGCATGGACCCGGAGCAGTACAAGTACTACCTTGACCTGCGCCGTTATGGCGGCTGCAAGCACGCCGGCTTTGGCCTGGGCTTCGAGCGCCTGGTCATGTACCTCACGGGCGTGGACAACATCCGCGACGTCCTGCCGCATCCGCGCACCGTGGGCAACGCGGACTTCTAAGAGGCGGGGCTTGTGACCCTGATCTGACTGACTTGGGCGGCGAGAAGAGAGGTCTTCTCGCCGCCCTTTTTAGTGCGGAACGGGGTGCGTGGGGCCTGAGCTGGATCCGGCCTGGCTGGGCCGGCCTAGGCCAGGAGGTCCTCGATGAACTGAGCCACGGCGTCCTCCTCGCAGGGCCCAATGTGTTGACGGGCGGCACCCCTTGCCTCGGGCGATGCGTTGGCCACGGCGTAGGAGTTGGGGATGGCCTCGAGCATGGTGAGGTCGTTCTCGGAGTCCCCGAAGTAGGCGACCTCCTCCGGCGTGATGCCCATGGCGTCGAGGAGGGCCGGCAACGCGCTTGCCTTGGTCCAGCCGCGCTCGATGACGTCCAGGAAGAAGGGCGCCGGCTGGGGGAAGGCCAGGTCAGGACATGTGCTTTCTGCAATGCGCCGCAGGTCATCGATGGCGTTGAAGCGCGTGTCCACAAAGATGCCGGCGGAGATGACGGCCCCGTCTGAGGGGAGCTCCCCTGCGGGGGTGATGGCCTGCCGGGCGCCGGCGATGTTGGCGCGGGCGGTCTCGTCACCTGCGGCGACGCCCAGCGCATAGCTGGTGGCGGACGAGAAGGGGTCCTCCGAGATCACGCTTGCCAGGGCAAAGCTGCCCTCAAAGGGAAGAAGCGCCTCGCCCAGGCGCATCACGGCGTCCTGGGGAAGCGACCTGCGCAAGATGAGCTCGCCGTTGAGAAACACCTGCTTGCCGTTGGCCATAATTCCCGTGGAGACGCACCTCTGGTCTCCGTAAAAGGCGGGGAGAAGCGCGGCGCGGTCTCGGCCGCTTGCGGGCCCAAAGTGGATGCCTGCCTGTTGAGCGGCGAGGACGGCCTCATGCGTGCGCTGACTGACGGTGACGGCGCCAAAGGGGAGCAGCGTGCCGTCCATGTCCGAGAGTATGAGCTTGATCATGGGCGGGGCCCGTTTCTGTTGGGGCGGTTTGGAGGCGCAAGTTCCATTGTAGACGGGTATACTCAGTATACGCGTCTACAAGAGAGGGGAACCATGGCAACTGCGGTGATTTCTGGTCGGGTCGACGAGCAGGTGAGGGAGTCGGCCGAGCGTTACATCCAGGCCGCCGGCCTGACCGTTGCGGACGTCATCAGGACGGTGTGGGAGAGAATTGCCAGGACGGGCGAGGTGCCCCGCGAAGAGGCGGTGGGGGAGCCGGCCGACGCCGCCTGGAACGACTTCATGGCCTTCCGAGATGAGATTTCTGGCGAGGCGTCTTGGCTCGACGCGCTCACTGAGCGCGAGGTAAGAGACCTGGTGGCGGCTCGCTATGAGTAGGTACTCTGGGCAGAGGGTCCTTATGGACACAAACGTGCTGCTAGATGCCTTGGACTCGCGAAGGCCGCAGTCCGAGGAGGCGTGCCGGGTCCTGAGGCATTGCAATGGCGGAGGAGCAACGGCGTACGTCTGCCCGATGTCCCTGAAGGACGTGTACTACGTGCTCGCCAAGGCGCACGGCGCCGAGGCCGCGCGGAGAGGGGTCGGCTACCTTATGGGCCTCGTCGTGATTGCGCCGATGGGACCCGAGGACTGCGACGTCTCGCTGCGCTCCGACGAGCCGGACTTTGAGGACGGGCTCGTACGTGCCTGCGCGGAGCTGAACGGGATTGACTTCATCTTAACAAGAGACGCCAAGGCGTTTGACCACTCCACCGTCAGGGCCGTCAACTGCGCCAAGTATCTCGAGATCTTTGCGGCGCGGGACGAGGCCGCAAGAGGGGCGGCCTTCGGAGTGAGACCCTAGTCCGCGGGGACAACCTGCGCGGGCTCGGCCCAGATGATGCCGCGCTCGTTGGCCCACTGGCGGACGCGTTCCTTCATGCCCGCTACGTCAAGGGTGCCCAGGGCAAAGCCCTTGCGGACAAGCTCCTCCGGCACGAGCTCGTCGTACTTCTCGAAGTAGGGGACCTCGGCGGGGTAGACCAGGTCCATGGGGTCTCCAAGCTCCGCGGCGGCGCCGGTCAGGATCTCAAAGAAGGCCTGCTCGGTCATGTCCTCGCGCATGACGAAGGCCATGAAGTAGGGGCGCGAGGAGTCCAGGCCCTTGAGACCGAGGTCCTTGGCACACCTGATCTTGAGGAGACGCTCCAGCGCGAGGAAGGCGTAGCTTCCCAGCCAGGGGAAGAGGCACCACATGTTGCCCCCAAGGCTCACGAGCGGCGACTTGGTGAGTCCGCCGTTCTTGGCGACGTGCCGGGCCTGGGCAAGGCGGGCCCGCGCCTGCGGCCGCAGGTAGGCGTAGGGGGTGGACTCCTCCAGCGCCTGGCGCATGCGCACGAGGACGCGCGTGTTGATGTCTCCGGCGCACTCGCCAAAGTAGGCGGGCACGCGCCCCTTTACCTGTGTGACGTAGAGCAGGCGCCGCTTGTGGTCGACCTCCTCCACAAGCCAGACGTGTCCCGCGATGGCGACCTTCTCGCCTGGTGGGGGAGGGGCGCAGAGGGTGCCGATCTCCTGCGAGTCGCAGCGGACGGTGTACTCCACGCTCTCCTGGAAGACGGCATAGAACTTGTAATTGTTTGTGACGCGCTCCCCGGCAAGCCCCACGATGAGGCCGCCGGTCTCCGTGGTCTCAACGTAGTCGTGCGCCAGAAGGTGGCGCAGCAGGATGCGAAAGTCGTCCGCGCTGATGCGGTGGAAGGGCGTGAGTGTGAGCACCCGCGTTGCCAGCTGCGGGGGCGTGAGCTCCCCCTCGGAGGCGAGAATGGCCAGGGTCTGGTGGCAGAGCAGGCTGTAGGGCAGGCGGTCCAGGCGCGCGGGCTCAACCCAGTGCTCCTCGCGGTAGAGCTGGACGAGGGCGATGCCCTGCAGGAGCTCCCAGGGGAGGGTCTCTGGCGTGAGGGCCCGCGGCTCGGGCTGTTCTTCTCGCATGACGAACCACATCTCAGGCGGGGCCTCGCGCCGGCCGGTGCGGCCCATGCGCTGAAGGAAGCCAGAGACGGTGAAGGGGGCGTTTATCTGGAAGGCACGTTCCAGGCGCCCCACGTCAATGCCGAGCTCGAGGGTTGCGGTGGCCACGATGCTGAGGTCCGCGGAGTCATCCCGCATGAGCTCCTCGGCGCTCTCCCTGATGCTGGCGGAGAGGTTGCCGTGGTGGATGAGGAAGCGGTCAGGCTCGTGGTTGACCTCGCAGTAGCGCCTGAGGGTGGTGGTGACCTCCTCGGCCTCCTCGCGCGAATTGGTGAAGACGAGGCACTTGCGACCGCGCGTGTGCTCAAAGACGTACCCGATGGCGGGGTCGGCGCCGTCGGGGGCGGTGTCGTCAAGTAGGTCATCGGGCTCGGGCATGTCTATCCCCGTGCTCAAACATTCTCGGCCTTCGGCCTGCGAAACTGCGCGCGGGAATAGACATGCCCGAGCCGTTGAGGCGGCATTTGACTCCCGGTCCTTGACTGCCGACCCCGCCGTCGGGTGCGGCTTCGGGCCGTCGATGGCAGGGGCGGGGCTCGGGGCCGCCTGGGTGGAGAGTACCTCTACCTCGGTTGGGGAGGTGCTGGCGAACGAGAGCTCGGTGGCTTGGGGGCCGGTTTGGAAGAAGTGCTCCATGGAGAGGCGCCAGGTGCGGGGCGGCTCCTCGACCTTGGGGATGACGGTGTTTCTGCCGGTGCCAGCCGCCAGGAAGCGGCCTACGGATTCCGGGTCTCCCATGGTGGCGGAGAGGCCTATGCGGCGCGGGTCGACGCCTGCCATGCGGGAGAGGCGCTCTATGAGGCAGATGGTCTGGCCGCCGCGGTCTCCGCGCAGCAGGGAGTGAACCTCGTCGATGACCACGTAGCGCAGGTTGCAGAAGAGGCTCGATATTGCGGCATGCCTGTGCATGAGCAGCGCCTCGAGGGACTCCGGCGTAATCTGCAGGATGCCCGAGGGATGCTTCATGAGCTTGGCCTTGTGACTGGCAGAGACGTCTCCGTGCCAGTGCCATACGGGAATGTCCGCGCGTGCGCAGAGGCCAGTCAGGCGATAGAACTGGTCGTTGATAAGGGCCTTGGTGGGGCCAACGTAGATGGCGCCCACGGATGCCGGTGGGTTCTCCCAGAACTCCGTCAGGATGGGAAAGAACGCGGCCTCCGTCTTGCCCGATGCGGTGGACGCACAGAGAAGGACGTGGTCGTCGCTGTTGAAGATGGCGTCTCCTGCGGCCACCTGGATGCCACGCAGCGAGTCCCAGCCGTTCTCGTAGATGAAGTCCTGAACAAAGGGTGCGTATCGGTCAAAGACGGACATGAGTGCTCCTATAGCCCCATGCCGCCGAGAAGCCCGCAAACTCGCCAAAGCCCTCGTTGGCATAGACGTAGATGCCACCCTTGAGCTCGGGGCGCACGGGTCCGAGTCCGTTGGAATCAGCGATGGAGTCCTCCGCGGCCTGGGCCGGAAGGTCCTTATCGCCGGAGCGAGGGGTTTGGTTCATGGATGACCGCCTTGGCTAGATGGTGAACTCTGCGAAGGACGGGTCAACGTCAGAGGAGCCCGGCTTTGAGCCATTGGCGTTGGAACCCGTCTCAACGGTAGCCGCAAGCTGCGCAAAGGCGTTAGGCTGTAGCAGTTCCGCAACGTCTGTGTCTGGGTTCTGATACATGATGTCCAGAAGCTCGATGAAGTCCCTGATGACCTCTCGCGGGGTGAGGTGGCTGTCGGCGCCCACGCGCCCGAACTCGACCTGCAGAAACCTCACCAGGTCATCGGTGGTGACCTTGCGCTCGTAACCAAAGTAGCCGGCGTGGATGTCTGCCAGCTTCTCTGCCAGGACGAGGAGCTCCTCGTAGGTGAGCGACTGTAGGTGGATGATGGGAGCGAGCATGTCCGTCATGTCCTCGCGGGCAAAGCGACCCTGGGTCAGGCGGCTGCGCAGGGCCTCGTAGCTAAAGACGCCGCGACGGCGGTCCTCTATGGACTGGGGCGTTCCTCCCATGATGATGCCCAAGTACTGCGCCTTGCCCTGGAGCGTGTCGTTGTACATGGTGAGAATCTTCTCGTAGTTGTTCTGGCGAGTGATGGAGTTGGGGATCTTGTACAGGTTGACCAGCTCGTCGATCATGACGAGCATGCCCTTGTAACCCGCACCCACCAGGAAGCGCGCCAGCAGCTTGACGTAGTCGTACCAGTCATCGTCAGTGATGATGGTGCCATTGCCCAGCTCCGACTTTGCCTCGGTCTTGGTGCGGTACTCTCCGCGCAGCCACTTGACCACGTGGGCAAGCTCCTCCTCGTCCTGCTCCAGGTAGGCCATGCGGTAGCGCCTGAGCATGCGGGTGAAGTCAAAGCCGTGGACCATCTCATCCAGCGGGGCGAGCTGCTCCCTCAGCAGGGAGGCCCCGTCCGCGCCAGCCTCCACCTGCTGCTGGACCGAGCTGACCCAGCGGTCGAGGATGAGGTTGAGCGCACCGCCCTCCGGACGGGTCTTGGTCGAGATGTTGCGGATGAGCTCGCGATAGGTGGCAAGCCCCTGGCCCTGGTTGCCCTGCAGGCGGCGCTCCGGGGAGAGATCCGCGTCTGCCACCACAAAGCCCTCGCCCATGGCGTGGGTGCGAATGGTCTGGAGCAGGAAGCTCTTGCCGGCGCCATAGCGGCCCACGAGGAAACGGAAGGACGCGCCGCCGCTCTCTATGAGGCCAAGGTCCGTGAGGAAGGCCTGTATCTCCTTCTCTCTGCCGACGGTGATGTAGGGCAGGCCGATGCGTGGCACGACGCCGCCCTTGAGCGAGTTGATGATGACGGCGGCGATGCGCTTGGGAACCCTGGGCTTCTGCTCTGCCATCTGACTGCTCTCCTTCCCGTCTGCGTGAAAGGCAATCCTAGCACAGCTGCGGGTCAATAACAAACAGACGTTCTATTTTTCTGCCGAATAGGGCCCGCATGGCGAGTGGGTCGCGGAGCGAGAAATCCAGTGCAGGCTTTGACCCTGCACTGGATGGGGCCTGCCAGAGCTGACCAGGGGTTTCTCGCCAGATGGGCAATCCAGTGCGGGGAGAAAAACGGCCCGAGGCCCGCACTGGATGCCCGGGCAAATCCAGTGCAGGCCTCGGGGCCCTACAGCGCGGCCCGGACGTCTTCGGCGTAGTCCTCCACCAGCTGCGGCTCGCCATCTGCCCCAAACTCGATGGCGGTGTCTCCCAGCAGGTGAAAGAGGGCCTCGTTGATTGCATCCACCATGAGGCCCACGTTGCCCGGACCGGCGTACTTCCTGCCGTCGAGAAGCGCCCGCAGCAGTGCGGTTTCATCCTCGGAGAGCCCCAGGTTGCTGACGTCATCGGCTTGCGCGGGAGCCTCCTGCTGAGCTTCCTCCGCTGCTGCCATGGACACCGCCTCCTGAGCCCCCTCGGCAGCGGAGTCCTCGCGCTCCTCGTCCACCAGAAGGGCCTCGCGCGTGACGGCCGCGGCGGAGCGGATGCCCGCCAGCTTGGAGAGGTCGATCTCAACGCGCCGGGGCGCCGCCGCCTGCTTCCAGCCCAGATAGGCCGCAATCTCGTCATCTATGATCTTGACCAGGTACTTTGCCTCGGCGTGGTCCTTGAGCGGGTGCGCGTAGCCAAGGGCCTGGCGCAGCTGTCGGTCCACGGCGCGCACGATCTGGCCCAGCTTGGCGCTGCGGGCGCCCCCGTCGTGGTAGGAGTCGCAGCTCCACAGGCCGTTCTTGCAGACGTAGCGCCTGGTGGGAGAGAGCTCGTAGACGCAGTCCTCGTGAAAGCCCGGCTCGTAGCGGACGGCGCTCGCGTACATGACGTGGCGCACGGCAAAGCGCAGGCCAAAGAGGGTCTCGGTGAGCCCCTGCGTGCGGCTGCCGCGGTAGTGGAGCGCCAGGCGAGAATAGACCGCCAGCAGCACGCGCGAGACGTCCTCCGGCCGCTCCTTGTAGAGGCGGCTCTCGTCCAGGCGGTAGCTTGAGAGCTGGCAGACGGACTGCGCGAACTCGCCGGCGTGGTCACCCATCGCGGCAAAGTCCGTGGGCTGGCGCCTGCGGCCCTTGGGAGGGGCTGCGGCCAGCGCGTCCTTCTCGGCGCGCTCCAGCACGGCTATGGCGGCGTCGTGCTCCAGGTGGGCGTAGGGGACGGCGAGCTCCGCCGGGAGGTCGTGCTCCACGACGTAGTCCACCAGCCACTCGGGCACGTAGCGGTCCATGCCGGGGTCAAACTGGCGGTACGTCTTCCAGAACGCCTCGATGGCGTCGAAGGCCTTGCGGCCGGGCTCCACGCCAATGCCCATGAGCAACTCGTAGAGGTAGACGTAGGCAAACGAGGCCGCCGTCTGCTCAACCTGCCCCGCGCGCACGCGTGCCCGCCACGTGAAGTAGCCGCGCAGCTGCCGGTCGGTCATGGTGCGGTACGTGGGGTAGTAGCTCTGGAACTGCCCGTGGTAGGGGCAGTTGTCCTCAAAGTCCTCCATGAGGCGGGCCTGCTCGTAGAAGAGGCGCGTCTCGGACCAGGTGCGGCCGCGCGGCGTGCGCTGCAGCTCGCGCATCTGGCCGATCTTTTGGGGCAGGTAGCTGTCCATCTGCGACCCGCGGCGGATGATGGGCTCGTCGGCGTACGTCTTGGTGGTGGAGAAGGCCTTTGAGCTGCGCAACCTTGGGTCGGAGAGAATCTGCTCAAGGAGCCGGTCTATGTCCATGCCGTTGGCGTAGATGTCGCCCTCGTCGCGCCAGCTGCTCATGCCACGGCCTGCGCTATCAGGGCGTAGACGACGGCGATAACCACGGAGGGCAGCATGTTGGCGGGCTTGAAGGTGCGCGGCCAGATGAGGTTCACGCCCACGCAGAAGACCAGCATGGAGCCGACGAGGCTCAGGTTTGCCAGCGCCGCATCGGTCATGATGGGGTGCAGAAGCGTCGCCAGCGCGGTCATGCTGCCCTGCAGCACGCCGACGGGCAGGGCGGAGAAGAGGCAGCCGCGGCCCATGGACGCCGCCATGGCGCAGACGATGATGGCGTCGAGCGCCCCCTTGAGCATGAGGGTGGAGTAGTCGCCCGCGAGGCCGTCCTGGATGGACCCCACTATGGCCATGGCGCCGATGCTCACGGTGAGGGAGGCCGTCACAAAGCCGTCCACAAAGCGCGCGTCCCCGGAGCTGCCGGTCTTCTCGCGCAGCCAGACGCCAAGGCCCTCAAAGCGGACGTCCAGGTCAAGGGCCTCTCCCACGACGGTGCCCACGGCCAGGCAGACCACCATCATCATGGTCCCGCCGCTGGTCAGGGCAATGGTGCCGTCCGCGGCCAGGCTTGCGGAGAGCATCTTCTCCAACGTGCCGGCAATGCCCACGAACATGACGGCCACGCCGCACGAGCGCAGGAGCGCCTGCTGGAGCCTCTGGGTGATGGCGCCGCGGCACAGAAGCCCCACCAGGCCTCCCGCCACGATGCATGCCACGTTGATGAGCGTTCCGAGTCCGACCACGCCGTTGCCCCCTTTGTTTTCGCAGGCTATGGTAACAAAGGGCCTGCGGGCAGCGTCGGGGGAGGGCCATGGCTGGTAAGAAGAACATGCGGGTTGCGGCGCTTGCTGCCGGTGCGGTCGCCGCCGGCGCGGCTGCGGCCGCCACATGCGCCCTGCGTCGCCTTGACCCGCACCCGCTGCGTGGCGGCGGCCTCGTCTACACCACCCGCGGCCCGCAGGGCGAGCCCGTGCGCGTGCTGCGCCGTGGCGGTGTCTTCCAGTCCGCCACCTACCTTGGCGAGAAGTGCCTGGAGCCCGTGTTTGAGTACTACCGCGCCTTTGGCGACGTGCTGGGGCGCGCTCCTGGGGCTCGCCGCGTCCTGGTGGTGGGCGGCGGTGGGTGCTCCTTTCCCAAGCTCGTGGCCCTGGAGCGTCCGTCTGCCTGCGTAGACGTGGTGGAGATAGACCCGTGCGTGGTCGACGCGGCCGGGCGCTGGTTCTATGTGGGCGAGGCGGCTCGACGCATGCGTGACAATGGCGGTGACCTGCGGCTTGTTTGCGCCGACGGCCGCGCGTTCCTGGACGCGGCGCCAACCGCCTCCTACGACATGATCGCGCTCGACGCGTTTGCCGGGGCCGCTCCCGTGGCCGCGCTCGCCGACGAGGGCTGCGCCCGCGCCTGCTGGCGCGCCCTGACGCCCGGCGGCGTCGTGGCCGCGAACGTGGTGACCCCAGCGGGCGACGCCGCCTTCCTCCGGGACCTCTGCTGCGTCTTCGAGGCCGTCTTCGGGCAGGTGGAACTTCTTCCCTGCGAGGACGACGCCTGGGGTGCCGACGACAACTACCTCGTGGTGGCCTGGCGGTAGGGCCGCCTAGACTGCAATGAATGAACTGATGTGGCTGTCGTCGAGGGAGGGTGTGAAAGCGAGCGAAAGACGCTCGCTCCATTGCCCATCAAGGGAGACAAGGTGCAGTCTGTCGCTGCTGTCTAGGACGCAGAGTTCGTTATTAATGATCTCGGCCTGCACTGCGTGATAGGGAAGCGTGCTCTCCGATTTGACTGACCATGTCTCATAGTCAAGGAGGGCGGCTTCCGTTCTGGTGGATGAGGTCTGGTGGATGTCGCCGTGAATGATGATCAAGCCATTGTCTATTGGGATTGTTTCGAGAATAGGCTTCTTAAGCTCGACAGTTTCAAGCGCTCTTGATGAGATGTCGTAGACTCCTAAGGTGCTTGACCTGTTGTTTTGGTTTGTTATGCTCGTCCAGCTCGGAATGAAGATTCTATCGTCGAAAATCCGTGGCCGAAATGCACAGTAGCCACAGGCATCAAGAGAAACGCATGAGATGGCGTTGAGGTCAAGGTCGTATATGTGAAGGCTTGACTGCACTGCTCCGTCGATGTCTTCCCATGCAAAAGCATACAGATTCGACGTATCTGAGATAATTGAATCAAGTATCAACTTGGAGAGGGTCAAGGACTGAACGTCTCCATTGGCAAGATTGACCTTGCTGATATGGGAGCTCAGATTTAGGTTCCCCCCAATGAAGGCATGGCCCTCTGCTGCGGCGATGCAATAGTTGTTGACAGCGTCAAGCGTATATTCCGTTACGCGGAAATCGTCAAGCTCAATCGAAAGGACGGTCTTGTCGTCGTTTCGTCCCGTTGGACCCGTTGGAGCAAGGAGCAGCTTTCCATCCATTACGGCGGGGCGAGAATAGTCTCCAACGGCTGCATGGTTGATTTCGGTAGACCCGAGGGCCTCCAGGTCGCTGTCTAGCCAGTGAATGAGGCTCGGGGCAACGTGGGGGCGCGTTTCAATCACTGCAAGCGCGGGCAATCGACTAGATGTTGCGTCTTGATCAGATTGCGAATCCCCGGAGCACCCAACCAACAGGCTCAAGGCAGCCAACCCAGCTCCGCAAATGAAATCCCGTCTTTTCATGGCTCCTCGCACTTGGGTCGAGGCGGGTCTTTGACCGTAGTGTACCCAGGAGCGAGTGGCGTCCCCACGCCCTTCTCGGCAAGAAATCTAAGCGCTTTCAACTGAGGTTTTCTTAGTGCCCAGAATAACGACCACATGAGTCGGGTACAGTCATGTCTGTTGAACATCGTTCGTCGAAGGGATGCGTGACATGCGCAAGTTCAAGACAGAGAGCAAGAAGCTCCTGGACCTCATGATCAACTCCATCTACACCAACAGGGAGATCTTCCTGCGCGAGCTGGTCTCCAACGCGTCCGATGCCATCGACAAGCTCTACCTCAAGAGCCTGACGGACGCCTCCGCCCAGATTGACCAGGCAAACCTTGCCATCACCGTCACGCCCAACAAGGACGCCCGCACGCTCACCATCTCCGACAACGGCATCGGCATGACGGCCGAGGAGCTCGAGAAGAACCTGGGCACCATCGCCCATTCCGGCTCCGAGGAGTTCAAGGCCGCCAACGCCGACAAGCAGGGCGACGCCGTGGACATCATCGGCCGCTTTGGCGTGGGCTTCTATTCCGCCTTCATGGTGGCCAAGGAGGTCAGCGTGGTCACGCGCGCCTTTGGCTCCGAGGAGTGCAACCGCTGGACGTCCGACGGCATTGAGGGCTACACCATCGAGGCCGTGCCCGCCGACGACCCCGCCTACCGCCAGACGGCCGGCTCCGACGTCATCCTCACGCTCAAGGACAACGCCGAGGAGGCCAGCTACGACGAGTACCTCGAGGAGTACACCCTCAAGGACCTCATCCGCCGCTACAGCAACTACGTGCGCTACCCGGTCCAGATGATGGTCACCAAGAGCCGCCAGAAGGAGAAGCCGGAGGACGCCGGCGACGACTACAAGCCCGAGTGGGAGGACTACCAGGAGCTCGAGACCATCAACTCCATGACCCCCATCTGGAAGAAGCGCGGCTCCGACGTCACCCCCGAGGAGTACAACGAGTTCTACAAGTCCACCTTCCACGACTGGGAGGACCCGGCCCGCACCTTCAGCCTGCACGCCGAGGGCACCCTGGAGTACGACGCGCTGCTGTTCATCCCGGGCAAGGCCCCGTTTGATCTCTACAGCCGCGACTACGAGAAGGGCCTCGAGCTCTACAGCTCCAACGTCCTGATCATGGAGAAGTGCGCGGACCTGCTGCCCGACTACTACAACTTCGTGCGCGGCGTCGTGGACTCCGCCGACGTGACGCTCAACATCTCCCGCGAGACCCTCCAGCAGACCCGCCAGCTGCAGGCTATGGAGCGCCGCATCGAGAAGAAGGTCACCTCCGAGCTGGAGTCCATGCGCGACAACGACCGCGATGACTACGTCAAGTTCTTCGAGAACTTTGGCCGCGGCCTCAAGTACGGCATCTATCAGAGCTACGGCATGAAGAAGGACGAGCTCGGCGGCCTGCTGCTCTTCTGGAGCGCCCGCGAGCAGAAGTACGTCACGCTGCAGGAGTACGCCGAGGCCATGCCTGAGGGCCAGAAGGCCGTCTACTACGCCGCCGGCGACGACCGCGAGCGCCTGGCCAAGATGCCCGTGGTCAAGGCCGTCCTGGCCAAGGGCTATGACGTGCTGCTCTGCACCGAGGACGTGGACGAGTTCTGCTTCCAGGCCATGCGCGACTTTGAGGCCAAGGGCCTGCCCAAGACCTACGAGGACGACGCCGCCCGCGAGGCCGCCCAGAAGGCTCAGGCCGACGGCGCCGAGCCCGAGACCGAGGACCGCACCCTGGAGCTGAAGAACGTCTCCTCCGGCGACCTGGACCTTGCCACCGAGGAGGAGAAGAAGTCGGCCGAGGAGGCCGCCAAGGCCAACGAGGACCTGTTCGGCGCCATGAAGGAGGCCCTGGGCGAGGACGTGGTCACCAAGGTCACCGTCTCTGCTCGCCTGACCGCCGCAGACGACGCCCCGTCCTGCGTCTCTGCCGAGGGCCCCGTCTCGCTCGAGATGGAGAAGGTCCTCTCCACCGGTCCCGCACCTGAGGACGTCAAGAGCCAGCGCGTCCTTGAGGTCAACGCCGCCCACCCGGTCTTTGCCAAGCTCCAGGCCGCCCAGGCCGCCGGCGACAAGGAGAAGCTCGCCCTCTACACCTCGCTTCTCTACGACCAGGCGCTGCTGACCGAGGGCCTGCCCGTGGCCGACCCGGTGGCCTTTGCCCAGAACGTCTGCAAGCTCATGGCCTAGCCGCCTGACTGACATGGCACTGCCGCGCGCCCTTCTCGCCTGCCGCTTGACCGCTTGGCGAGAAGGGCGCGTTCTTGTAACAATGCCTTGCTATGCTAAAAGGTCCCGCGCGGGCGAGGCCCGCCGGCAACCGATGGTCAGGGGGAAGCATGGTCAAGACGCTGGTGCTCGTTCGTCATGGAAGCCCCGAGGATGTGGCCGCGTCCGGCCTGGACGAAGACCGCAGGCTCACGTCCGCGGGCGTCCGAGCCCTTGCTGCGGCGTATCCGCGCACGTTTGCCCTGCTGGGGGAGGACCCGGAGCTGGAGGTCTGGAGCAGCCCGGCGGTGCGCGCGCTGGAGACCGCGCAGGCCGTCTGCGACGCCACAGGTTCCCAGGACGTGGCCGTGCATCAAAGCCTGTACCGTCAGGACCTGGCGGCGTTTCTGGCCGAGCTGGCCGATGCCCAGGCTCCCGTTGTTGTTGCTGTGGGGCACGTGCCCTTCATGGACATGGCGGCGGCCCAGCTCACGGGCTGCGGCCTGACGTTTGGCAAGGGCGCTGCGATGGCCATCGACCTGCCTGACGGCCCTGCCGGCCGCGGGCACGTGAAGTGGTTCGTCGCCGGGCCCGACCCCATTGCGTGGGACGCCCCCGCCGTGGCGGAGGGCGAGGTGGCCCAGATGACGGCCGAGCTCAAGGGCCTCTTCGCGCAGTTGCGCGAGCGCCCGGACGACCCCGTTGCCCTGCGCGCCTTCCGCGTGGGGCTGCGTCGCCTGCGCTCCCTGCTGGAGTTCTTGGCGTCCTGGCAGGCAAAGAAGCAGAACCGCCGCTCCGTGCGCCTCATGAAGGAGCTCCAGGAGGCCACGGGGTCTCTTCGCGGCCTGGACATCCTTTGCGAGTGCGTGGATGGCCTGGTGGAGTCCGGCGAGCTCGCGGCGGGCAGCCTGCTGCCGATGGCGTGCGCCAAGGAGCGTGCGCTCGCCCGCGAGGGCGTGGCCGAGCTGCTGCGCAAGGAGCACGCCGCGCGCCGCCTGGACGAGCTGGAGGCCGACCTCGCCAACTTTGCGTGGAAGGGCCGCGTGCTTGAGGCAGGCCTCTCCGCGTCCGACTTCAAGACCCACTTTGACCAAGAGCTCGCGCAGGTGGACGAGGCCCTCTTTGGCCTTGACCTCTCTGACCAGGACGCGGTCTTCCAGGCCCGCCGGGACGCCAAGGAGGTCCACTTTGTCTCCGAGCGCCTGGCCGAGGTGCTTGGAGACGAGCGCGCCCAGGCGAGCGAGTACATGGACAGCATCCAGGCCGAGCTGGGAGCCCTCTCCGACGCCCGCGTGAACGAGCATCTGGCCAAGGACCTCTCCAAGAGCCCGCGCTTTCGCGGCGTCCGCGCCGACCTGGGCGTCGTTGCCCGCGACCAGTCCGAGGTGGTCTCCGCCATCCTCTCGGGCCTGCAGAGGCTCGAGCAGGGCGGCCGCGCGTCCGAGTAGGAGAGAACATGGCTCAGAACACCATAACGACCGAGGTTCCCGCCGGCTGGCGCGTGGAGCGCGACTCCATGGGAGAGATGCTCGTGCCGCAAGACGCCCTCTGGGGCGCTCAGACCGAGCGCAGCCACGAGAACTTCCCCATTGGCACCGAGCGTATGCCCGATGAGATCGTGCGAGCGTTTGCGCAGCTCAAGGCTGCTGCGGCTCGGGCAAACTGCCGCCTGGGCCGCATGAGCCGTGCGGACGCCGACCTCATTGGCGCCGTGGCGGACGAGATCCTTGCCGGCAAGCTCGACGGCAACTTTCCGCTGGTGGTGTGGCAGACGGGCTCCGGCACGCAGTCCAACATGAACGTCAACGAGGTCATCGCCAACCGGGGCAACCAGATTGCCGGCGAGCGCCGCCTTCACCCCAACGACTCCGTCAACATGAGCCAGTCCTCCAACGACACCTTCCCCACGGCCATGCACATCGCGGCCGTGACGGCGGTGCGCGAGCGCCTTCTTCCGGCGGTGGCGCAGCTCGAGGCCACCTTCCGTCGCCTGGAGGAGGAGAACGCCGACGTGGTCAAGAGCGGCCGCACCCATCTGCAGGATGCGGTGCCCATCTCCTTTGCGCAGGAGATCTCTGGCTGGCGCGGCCTTCTGGAGGGATCTGCCGAGGAGTTGGAGGCCTCGCTTGCGGGGCTGTATCGCCTGGCACTGGGAGGCACGGCCGTGGGCACCGGCCTCAACGCGCCGGAGGGCTTTGACGTTGCCGTGGCGGAGGAGCTTGCCGCGGCCACGGGCATGCCGTTTGTGACTGACCCCAACAAGTTCCGCGCGCTCACGGGCAAGGACGCCATCGTCTTTGCGCACGGCGCGGTCAAGGGCCTTGCCGCCAACATGATGAAGATTGCCAACGACGTGCGCTGGCTTGCCTCCGGTCCCCGCCTGGGCCTGGGAGAGATTGCGATTCCGGCCAACGAGCCGGGCAGCTCCATCATGCCGGGCAAGGTCAACCCCACGCAGTGCGAGGCCGTCACCATGGTGGCCGCCCAGGTCATGGGTAACGACGCCACCATCGGCTTTGCCGCGTCCCAGGGCAACTTCGAGCTCAACGTCTTCATGCCCGTCATCGCGTACAACTTCCTGCAGTCCGTGAGGCTGCTCGCGGACGCCATTCTCTCCTTTGACCAGAGGTGCGCCTCGGGCATCAAGGCCAACCGCGAGCGCATGGACCACAACCTGCGCCACTCCCTCATGCTGGTGACCTGCCTCAACCCCTACATTGGCTATGACAACGCGGCCAAGGTGGCAAAGAAAGCCTTTGCCGAGGGCGCGAGCCTGCGCGACGCCTGCCTTGACCTGGGGCTCCTTTCTGCGGAGAAGTTCGACGAGGTGTTCCGCCCGGAAGAGATGGTGTAGGCGCGCAGGCAGCCAAAGACAATCGGAGCGAAAAAAGAAGCCGCAAGCCAATGGCCTGCGGCTTCTTTTTCGTGTGCAATCTGCGCGGAGCCTACTCGGCGACCTCGAGGAGCTCGATGTTGAAGTTGAGGTCCTTGCCGGCCATCTCGTGGTTCATGTCAAAGGTGATGTTGCCGTCCTCGATCTTGGCCACGAGCGCGGGGATGGGGTAGCCGGCGGGGCTGCCCAGGGTGACCTTCTGGCCCGCGACCAGGTTCTCCGCGCCGGGGAGCTGGGCGATGGGCAGGGTCTGGACGAGGTCCTCGCGCCTCTCGCCGTAGGCCTCGGCGGCGGGGATGTGCACGTCGATGACCTGGCCGACCTCCATGTCCTTGACGGCGGCGTCAAAGCCCTTGATCATCTGGCCGGCCATGCAGGTGAACTCCAGCGGCTCGTTGCGGTCGCGGGAGGAGTCGAACTTGGTGCCGTCGTCCAGGGTGCCCACGTAGTGGACCTTGACCTTCTTGCCCTCATTGCTCATGCGTCTCTCCAGACTGTTGGGTCCATCGGGTAAGATGGACAAGTTAACCTACGCTGTCGTTTGGGCGAGAAGCACTTCTCGCCGCATGCAGAATCGGAGTATACCCAACATGATGGACAAACGGCTTCTGGCGCTGGTGCCCGAGGCCCTGCGACACGTGCTGGCCACGGTGGCCTGGCAGTGGGTGGGCCTGGTGGGCAACGTGGCGCTGGTCTGGGTCATTGCACGGGTGGCGTCCTCGCTGGTTACGGACGTGGCGGTGCCGCAGGTGGCGTGGCCCCTGCTGGCCGCGGGCGTCGTTCTGCGCGTGGTGGCCGCGCGCCTTGCCGCCCACGAGAGCTTTGCCGCCTCCCAGGACGTCAAGCGCGTGCTGCGCCGCCGCATCTACGAGAAGCTCCTGGCCATGGGTCCCGGCTACACGGACCAGGTGCCCACGGCCGAGGTGGTGCAGCTCTCCGTGGAGGGCTGCGAGCAGCTTGAGACCTACTTTGGCCAGTACCTCCCGCAGCTCTTCTACGCCGTGCTGGCGCCGGTGACGCTGTTTGCGGTGGTGGCGCCCGTGAGCCTGCCCGCGGCGGCCGTGCTGCTGCTCTGCGTGCCGCTCATCCCCGCGACCATCGTGGCGGTGCAGAAGGTGGCAAAGCGCATCCTGGGCAAGTACTGGGACCAGTACGCCGAGCTGGGCGACAGCTTCCTCGAGAACCTCCAGGGCCTCACCACCCTCAAGATCTACCGGGCGGACGCCGCGCGCCACGAGGCCATGAACCAGGAGGCGGAGCGCTTCCGCACCATCACCATGAAGGTGCTCTCTATGCAGCTCAACTCCATCATCGTGATGGACATCGTGGCCTTGGGAGGTGCCGTGGCGGGCATCGCGGTGGCGCTCTTTGCCACGGCCGCGGGCGCCATCGACCTCTTTGGGTGCCTCTTCGTCGTCCTCATCTCCGCGGACTTCTTCCTGCCCATGCGCCAGCTGGGCTCCTACTTCCACGTGGCCATGAACGGCATGGCCGCAAGCGAGAAGATCTTCCACCTGCTTGAGCTGCCGGAGCCGCCGGTCCGCACCCTCGCGCCGAAGGCGGGCGACGCATTCTGCCTGCGCGACGTGACGTTTGGCTATGTGCCCGAACGCGAGGTCCTGCATGGCGTGGGCCTTGAGGTGCCGGCCCGTGGCATGACCGCCATTGTGGGCGAGTCCGGCAGCGGCAAGTCCACCATTGCCGCGCTCCTGTGCGGTCGCTTGCCCGGATATGACGGCGAGGCCCTGCTGGGCGAAGCGCAGGTGCGCGACCTTGACCCCGCGGCGCTCGCCCGGTATGTGACCTACGTGGGCCTGGGCGCCCGGCTCTTTGCGGGCACGGTGCGCGACAACCTCCTCATGGCCGCGCCGGGCGCCTCCGAGGAGGAGCTCTGGACGGCGCTCAAGACGGCTAACCTGGCCGACTTCCTGCAGGGCCAGGATGGGCTGGACACGCGCCTTACCGAGGGCGCGGCCAACCTCTCCGGCGGCCAGCGCCAGCGCCTTGCGCTTGCCCGCGCCGTCCTGCATAAGACCCCGGTCTATGTCTTTGACGAGGCCACGAGCAACGTGGACGTGGAGAGCGAGGAGGCCATCATGGCCGCGGTTCGCTCGCTTGCGGCCACGCGCGCGGTGCTGCTCATCAGTCACCGCCTGGCAAACGTGACGGACGCCCAGCGCATCTACGTGATGGAGCGGGGTCGCCTGGTGGGGGAGGGCACCCACGAGGAGCTCCTTGGCGGCTGCCCCGAGTACGCCTCCCTCTGGCGCACCCAGTCCGAGCTCGAGAACGTGACAAAGGGACAGTCCCTTTGCCAGCCCCAGGAGGTGACGGCCGATGCCGGCCAGGAGTAACGCGCGCGTCATGTGGCGCATGCTGGGGCTGGCAAGGCCCCTTGCCGGATGGATGGTCCTGGCCGTGGCCTGCGGCGTGGCCGGCTTCTGCTGCGCGACGGGCGTACCCGTGCTGGCGGCCGAGGCGGCCCTTGCCGCGGTGGGCGCGGGCTCTCTGCCGTGGGCGTTTGGCGTTACGGTGGCGGTGCTGGCCGTCATGGCCGTGGCCCGCGGTGTGCTGCACTACGTGGAGCAGCGCTGCAACCACTACATTGCCTTCAAGCTGCTGGCCCACGTGCGCGACCTGGTGTTTGGGGCGCTGCGCCGCCTGACCCCGGCCAAGCTGGCCGGCTCCGACAGCGGCGCCCTCATCTCCACGGTTACGGCTGACGTGGAGCTGCTGGAGGTCTTCTACGCCCACACCATCAGCCCCATCTGCATAGCCGTGCTGATGGCGGTGGTCATGGGTGCCTTCCTGGGCGGCATCCACCCTGCGCTGGCGGCGATGGCTCTGGCCCCCTACGCGTTGGTGGGCATTGCCGTGCCGGTCGCAGTCTCCCGCGCCTCGGGCGGGGAGGGGCGGCGCAGCCGAGACCTCGCCGCCGGGCTGTCTGGTTTCGTCCTTGATGGCCTGCGCGGCCTGGGCGAGGTGCTGCAGTATGGCGCGGGCGCTTCTCGCCTGGAGGAGCTTGATGGCAGGAGCGAGGAGCTGGTGGCGTCCCAGCGCAAGCTGCGTGCCCGTGGAGCCGCAGGCCAGGCGGCCACCACGGGAGCCATCATGGTGCTCTCCTGCGCGCAGATGCTGATGGCCGCAAGCCTTGCCGGCGCGGGCCTTGTGACGGCGGAGGGCGCCGTGCTTGCCACGGTGGCCACGTTCAGCTCCTTCGGGCCCTTTGTGGCGCTGGCCAACCTGGGCTCCACGCTGCAGGGCACGCTTGCCGCCGGCAACCGCGTGCTGGACATCCTGGACGAGGAGCCGCTGGTGGCCGAGGTCCCCGACTCCGAGGGTGCCTGCCTCGGCTTTGACGGCATTGCCGCCGAGGACGTGAGCTTCTCGTATGCTGGCGGCTCATCGGCGGATGGCGCCCCTGCGTCTGGCGAGAAGATCTTGGACCACGTGAGCGTCAGCGTGGAGCCTGGGCAGATTGTGGGCGTCCAGGGCAAGAGCGGCTCCGGCAAGTCCACGCTTTGCCGCCTGCTCATGCGCTTCTGGGACGTTGACCAGGGGCGCGTTGCCCTCTCGGGCACTGACGTGCGCGAGGTTGCCACGAGCGCCCTGCGCGACGCCGAGGCCTTCGTGGAGCAGGACACCCACCTCTTCCACGACAGCATTCGCGACAACCTGCTCATTGCGCGTCCGGACGCCACGGACGCCGAGCTTGAGACCGCGTGCCGCGCCGCCAGCGTCCACGACTTCATCTGCAGCCTGCCCAACGGCTACGACACCATGGTCGGCGAGCTGGGCGACACTCTCTCTGGCGGCGAGCCCCAGCGCCTGGGTCTGGCGAGGGCCTTCCTGCACGACGCGCCATTGCTCCTGCTGGACGAGCCCACGAGCAACCTGGACTCCCTCAACGAGGCTCAGATCCTGAAGTCCCTCTCCGACCAGCGCGGGCGCCGGGCCGTGGTCCTCATCAGCCACCGCCCCTCCACCATGGCAATAGCCGACAAGACCTACTCCATGGACCAAGGCCGCGTGAGCTAGACCACGCCCCCGACGAGAAGCCCTTCTCGCCGGGGCTTTTTGGCGGACAACGGGCGAGTCAAAAAAGTCTGCATTTTGCAATAATCCGGGGGTGCGGACGAAAAGTTGGACGCCGACAGGCGTCCGGATTGGAGCCCGCAATGTACTCGAGCGACGAGAGGGACGCCATCCTGGGGCTCTGGCGCGAGTCCGGCCGGCCGGCCCACAGGTTCGCCAGGGAGTCGGGGCTCGCCTCCGCCGAGTCGATCAGGCGCTGGGCGTCCGGCGACCTGGGCGTCGGCTGGCACGCCCCCTATACTCTTGCCCAGAGGGCCGACGCCGCGCGCAGGGCGCTCGCCGGGGAGGACCCCGCCGAGGTCGCCGCGTCGATCGGCTGCCACCCGGAGACCGTGCGCGGCTGGGCCCGCGCCGCGGGGAGGGAGGGCGAGGTGTCGCTCGCGAACGGACGGGGCGCCCCGCGCGTGCCGCCGCCGGCCGACCCCGGGGACCTGGAGGCCCTCAGGGCCGAGAACCGGGCCCTGAGGCTGGAGCTCGCCAGGGCCGAGGCGGTGTTGGACGTCCTAAAAGGAGGCGGCCCGGGGCGGGGCCCGGACTCGCTGACGGCGGCGGAGAGGGCGCTGGTCGCCGACGCCCTTAGGCCCGGGTTCGGCCTGGAGGACGCCCTGCGCGCGGCCGGCGTGGCGCGCAGCACCTACTACTACCACCGCGCCCGCAGGGGCGCCCCCGACCGCCTGGCCGCCCTGAGGGCGCGGGTGCGCGCCCTGTTCGAGGCCGGGGGCGGGGCCTGGGGCTACCGCACGATATGGGCGAGGCTGCGCCTGGACCCCGACGAGCCCCTGGCGGTCTCCGAGAAGGTCGTGAGGCGCGTCATGCGCGAGGAGGGGCTCGAGGTGCGCTACCTGAGGCGCCGCAGGCGCTGGAGCAGCTATGCCGGCGAGGTCTCCGAGGCCCCTCCCAACCTGCCGCTGCGCCCCGACGGCACCCACGACTTCTCCGCCTCGCGCCCCAACGAGCTGTGGGTCACCGACGTCACCATGTTCACGATAGGGTCGGGGCGCTGCTGGCTGTCGCCGGTGGTCGACTGCTTCGACGGGGCGGTCGTGGCGTGGACCCTGTCGGAGTCCCCCGACGCCCGCATGGCCGACTCGATGCTGGAGGCGGCGGCCTCGACGCTCGCGGCCGGCGAGCGGCCCGTGGTCCACACCGACCGCGGCTGCCACTACAGGTGGCCGGGCTGGGCGGCGATATGCGAGCGCCACGGCCTGGTGCGCAGCATGTCGAGGAAGGGCCGCAGCCCCGACAACGCCGCGGCCGAGGGCTTCTTCGGCCGGCTCAAGCAGGAGTTCTACCACGGCAGGGACTGGTCCGGGGTGGGCTTCGAGGAGTTCCGGCGGCGCCTGGCGGGCTACCTCGCCTACTACAACTCGGGCAGGATCAAGCGGAGCCTGGGGTGGAGGAGCCCGGAGCAGTACCGCAGGGACCTGGGGTACTCTCTCCGTAGTGTCTAAGAAATTGTCCGCACCCCCTCCCGCCTTCTCAAACCTGCATTTTGTGATTTTGCCTGGTAGATAAGGCAACGATGTGAAACTAAGTTAGACTAGACTGACTTGTTACTTCACCCTACCTGATTGGTTCTTTGATGTCCAAGCCCCTTACCCCCGAGGCCGTCGAGGCAAAGCGCGAGCGAGAGCGCCTGGTGGTCACGCAGATGATCGGCGTCTACTGCCGCGGAAACCACGGGACCCCTCGCGGTCGGCTCTGCCCGGAGTGCGCCGCGCTGACGGAGTACGCCTCCGCGCGCATCGGCCGCTGCCCCTTCATGGCAACCAAGACCTTCTGCTCGCAGTGCCGCGTGCACTGCTACGCGCCCGCCCAGCGGCAGGCCATCAAGGACGTCATGCGCTATGCTGGTCCCAGGATGCTGCTTAGCCACCCGGTCATGACCGTCCGCCACGGCATAGACACGCTGCGCGCCAGGCAGTCACATCAATGACGCAATGAGAAAAGGGGACTGTCCCTTTTTCTCATTTTTGGGAGATGAGCGAGCGTGAGTGGGTTTGTCGGCGTGTTTGACTCGGGGGTCGGCGGCATCAGCGTGCTGCGGTCCCTGGTTGCGGAGCTCCCGCACGAGGACTTCCACTACTTTGGGGACTCCGCTAACGCCCCGTACGGCGAGAAGACCGAGGCACGCGTGCTCGAGCTCTCCCAGGACATCGTGGAGCGGTTTGTGGCGGACGGCGCCAAGGCCATTGTCATAGCGTGCAACACGGCTACCTCGGCTGCCGCCCCCACGCTGCGCCGCATATACCCTGACCTGCCCATCATTGGCATCGAGCCGGCGCTCAAGCCCGCGACGGAGGCTCCCGGCCACGGCCGCATCCTCGTCATGGCGACAGACATCACCCTGCGCCTTGACAAGTACCAGGAGCTTGCCGCCACCTACGGGCGCGACTGCGAGATCATCTCGGTCCCGTGCCCAGGCCTTGCCGGACGCATCGAGCGGGGCGACCTTGCCGCGGCGGACCTGCGCGAGATGATCCGCGGCTACGTGGGCTCCTTCGCGGGCACCGTCGGCTCCGTGGTCCTTGGCTGCACGCACTACCCCTTCGTGCGCACGCAGATTGCCGAGGTCCTGGGTGGTGACGTGCACTTCTATGACGGCGGTGCCGGAACGGCCCGCCAGCTGCGCCATCGCCTGGGGGAGTGCGGCCTTCTGGCCGACGAGGCCCACGCGGGCTCCGTGAGTTTTGCCTCCAGCGAGGACACCCCCGACGAGCTGGCCCTCTATCGCGAGTTCTTTGAGATGGAACTGTAGGAGAAACAACAGAGGGCCCGGACGACGTCGTCCGGGCCCTCTGTTGTCATTTGCGTGCGCAGCCCTGTCTACTCCCTGGGCTTGCCCCAGAAGAAGAGGGCAACGGTGCCCGGGCCGGTGTGGCAGCCGATGGTGGCGCCAATGGGATAGATACGAACGGGGCCATCGATGTGCGGGAACGTGGTCTCAACGCGGTGGGCCAGCTCCTCGGCGTCAACCAGGCACTCGGACTGGCTGATGAAGACCTTGCCCGTGTAGTTGCGCCCGCCCTGGGCCAGCTCCTCCATCTTCTGCAGGTCGCGTGCGATGGCTCGGCCCTTACTGCGAATTTTCTCCTTCACGGCAAGGCTGCCGTCGGGCTCCACGTCCATGACGGGGCAGATCTTGAGCAGGCCGCCCACCAGGCCCGCGGCCTTGGAGATGCGCCCACCGCGGATGAAGAACGTGAGGTCGCTGGAGAAGAACCAGTGCTGCACCTCGAGGCGGTGCTCCTCGGCCCAGGCGGCAAGCTCGTCGATGCCCATGCCGGTGTCGCGCAGGTCCGCAAGCCTGTCCATGAGCAGGCCGTAGCCGGCGCTTGCGCACAGGGAGTCAACGATGACGATCTTGCGGTCCGGGTACTTCTCGGCAAGCTGGTCGCGTGCGGCGCAGGCGGAGCCGTAGGTTCCGGAGATGCCGGACGAGAGGGTCACGTGGAGGACGTCCTTGCCCTGCGTGAGGAACTTCTCGAAGTGAGTGACGTACTCGCCGACGTTGACCTGGGAGGTCTTGGCGTCCGCGCCGGCAAGCATCTTTGAGTAGAGCTGGGCGGGGGAGTTGGTCTGGCCAAAGTCGTCCTTGAGCATCTGGCCGTCCAGCTGGTAGCTGAAGTAGGCGTAGGCAATGCTGCGCTCCTCCAGGAGCTCGCGCGTGACGTCTGCCGTGGAGCAGCAGCTAAGGACGTAGTCGGACATGGGGTCTCCTCTCGTTCTCCTGTGTCTAGAATACCGCGCGTGGGCGGCCGCGTGCCTTGGGAGCGCGGCGAGTGAGACTCGCAACGACTGTTGTTGTACCCTTCACATAACCATCACATGCCCGGAAGAAGGCGCTCCCGGTCTCCGGCCTCCTCCCATTTGCCGACGTTCCCACACCAAGCCGCAAACAGGTTCCAAGCTTTATGAACACCCCGACGGGTGCCGCCGACCGGTAGAAAAACGTCGGCAAACGGTAGCAAATGAGCGGCGTATGGTTTCCCGTACAACCGTGACCGGAGCGGTTAAGACCGAAAGTGAGACGGAAGATGTTTGAGGCAGACCTGCCGTTTGACCACAAAACCATGCATCTCAAGCTGGAGGACAAGAACTTCGCCGGCCTGATGGAAGGCCACCAGAACGAGTTCAAGCCCGAGGCGAGCCAGGAGGAGCTCGTCGAGAAGTCCCTGGACAACCCCTATGGCTCTCCCAAGCTCGAGGAGCTCTGCCGCGGCAAGCGCGACATCGTCATCATCAGCTCCGACCACACGCGCCCCGTTCCCTCCCGTGTGACCATGCCCATCCTGCTCCGCCGCATCCACGCCGCCGCGCCCGAGGCTCGCGTGCGCATCCTCGTGGCAACCGGCATGCACCGTCCCTCCACCCACGAGGAGCTCGTCAACAAGTACGGCGAGAAGATCGTGGCCGAGGAAGAGATCGTCATGCACGTGGCCACCGACGACTCCATGATGGAGAAGGTCGGGACCCTGCCCTCCGGCGGCGAGTGCATCATCAACAAGGTGGCCGCCGATGCGGACCTGCTGCTTGCCGAGGGCTTCATCGAGCCGCACTTCTTTGCCGGCTTCTCTGGCAGCCGCAAGTCCGTCCTGCCTGGCATCGCCAGCTACAAGACGATCATGTACAACCACAACGGCCAGTTCGTGAACGACTCCCACTCCCGTGCCGGCAACCTCTGCCACAACCACGTCAACGAGGACATGTTCGCCGCCGCCGAGATGGCGCATCTCGCCTTCGTGCTCAACGTGGTCCTGAACGGCAAGCACGAGGTCATTGGCTCCTTTGCCGGTGACATCCACAAGGCCCACGAGGCCGGCTGCGACTTCGTGCGCAAGCTCGCCGGCGTCGAGCCCGTGGAGTGCGACGTGGCCATCACCACCAACGGTGGCTACCCGCTCGACCAGAACATCTACCAGGCCGTCAAGGGCATGTGCGCGGCCGAGGCCACGCTGCCCGAGGGTGGCGTGATCATCGACGTCGCCGGCTGCGCTGACGGCCATGGCGGCGAGGGCTTCTACAAGAACATCGCCGAGAACGACCCGGCCGAGTTCGAGCGCGCCTGCATCGAGCGCCCGAAGGACGAGACCCTGCCCGACCAGTGGACGAGCCAGATCCTCGCTCGCATCCTGGCCCACCACCCGGTGATCATGGTCACGGACCTCTGCGATCACCAGATGCTGCGTGACATGCACATGACGCCGGTCAACACCATTGACGAGGCCCTCGAGCTGGCCTTCAAGATGAAGGGTGCCGACGCCAAGGTGGCCGTCATCCCCGACGGCCTGGGCGTCGTCGTGGCCCAGCACTAGGGCTCTCTGGCGCGTCGGCATGTGGTGTGCGGCCGCGCACCTGTGCCGGCGCGCCTTGCCGTTAAATAATCGTTGCAACTACCTAAGGAGTTTTACGCGTGGCTAGCTTTGACCTTCTCTACCACATGCTGTGCGAGTTTGGCAGCACGGCGCTCATGATCATCTTCGGCGTGGGCGTTCACTGCGACACCGTCCTCAAGGGTGCCAAGTACCAGGGCTCCGGCCACATGTTCGCAATCACCACCTGGTCCTTTGGCATCTCGGTGGCCCTGTTCATCTTTGGCGGTGCCGTCTGCATGAACCCGGCCATGGTCCTGGCCCAGTGCATCGTGGGCCTGGTGCCCTGGTCCTCCTGCATCCCGTACATGGTCGCTGACATGCTCGGCGGCTTTGCGGGAGCTGTCGTTGCGTGGTTCATGTACGCCGACGAGTTCCGCGCGTCCGAGGGCGTGGTCGACCCCATCGCTCAGCGCAACATCTTCTCGACCAACCCCACCGAGGGCTTGCAGAACCTCCCGCGCGACTTCTTCTGCGAGGCCATCTGCACCTTCGTCTTCATCAGCGCGATTCTGGCCGCGGCCAGCCGCGCGGGTGAGAACGTCCTCATGCTGGCCATCTGCGTGGGCCTCATCGTCTGGGCCGTCGGCATGGGCATGGGCGGCATCACCGGCTTTGCCATGAACCAGGCCCGTGACCTCGGCCCGCGCTTTGCCTACCAGGTGCTTCCCATCAAGGACAAGGCCGACAACAACTGGAAGTACGGCCTGCTGGTTCCTGGTCTGGCCCCGTTTGTGGGCGCCGTCCTGGCCGCGCTCTTCGTTCACGGCTTCCTGGGCCTGTTCTAGGCCACAGCCCAACCATCCGCTGTTCAGAGAGCTGGCAAGGGCCGGGCGGCGAGTCTTTTGAGGCTCGCCGCCCGGCCCTTCTTGCGTTTCTCCGCGCACCTACTCAAACAGCGGCTTGGTGGCGCGCAGAAAGTCCTCCGCCAGCTCCTGGGGCATGGAGGCAAAGTCGCTCCAGGCCCACCACTGGACCATGCCCACGAAGGTGGCTGCGATGTGGTGCAGAAGGAAGCTTCGGTTCATCTGGCCCGCCTGCCCCGTGGGTTCCTCGGGCACCGTCCGCGCGGCGCGAGAGACTATGGCGTGGCGCAGGCAGTCGGCAAACCGCCTTGACCCGGCGCCCTTGACCAGGGCCTTTACTCCCTCGCGACGGTCCCAGAGGTTCTGGAGGACCTGCTCGAGCTGCTGCTCCGGGCCAAGGTCGGAGCCGTCGTCCACCCTGAGGGCGCAGGTGCAAAGTCCGCTCACCAGCTCGGCGAGAAGGTCGTCCTTGCCCTTGAACTGGGCATAGAAGGTGGCGCGACCCACTCCGGACCGGGCGAGGATGTCCGCCACGGTGATCTTGGCGTAGTCCCGCTCAAGAAGCAGCTCGGAGAAGGCCTGTTCTACGGCAAGGCGGCTGCGGCGCTTGCGGGCGTCCATCAGGCGTCGGCCTCCACCGCGGCTGCCTCGACGGCGCGGAAGACCTCCTGGAACGAGGCTCCCGTGCGCTCGCATGCCGCAACCACGGAGCCGTACTCCGGGTAGGAGCGCACGCTCCCATTGGGCAGGACCACGCGCTTAGTGGCGATGGAGCCAAAGCGCGTCTGCACTTCGTCGGGCTGGCGACGCAGCGGGTGGCGCAGCATGGTCATGGACCGAATGCCAATGGTGGTGGTGTTCTCAAAGATAAGGTCCATGAGCTGCTGCTGGTTTGACTCGTCGCAGATGACCTCGAGCTGGTAGCCGGGACGCCCCTTCTTCATGACCACGGGGACGGCGTGTGCGTCGCGGGCGCCGGCCGCCATGAGGAGCTCGATGGTGCGCCCGAGGGCCTCGCCCGTGCAGTCGTCGAGGTCGCACTCAAGCTTGGTGACGGGGTGCTCGGCACCGGGGTCGTCATCGGCCGCCTCCTCGTCGCGGGCGCCCGCGACCTCGGCCAGCGTCACGCGCAGCACGCCGGCGGTGTTCTCGTAGGCGCGCTTGCCGGCCCCGTAGCCGCAGGCCAGGATGCGATAGGAGTCCGGAAGCTCGGCGGAGGTGCGCAGGGCCGCCACGATTGCGGCGCCCGTCGGCGTCACCAGCTCGCCGTGGACGGGGGCGGGCACGAGCTCGATCCCCGCGGCGGAGCACAGGTTGGCCACAGCGGGGACGGGGATGGGCATCATGCCATGGGCGCAGCGGATGGTTCCGTGGCCCTCGCTGAGGCAGGGCACGACGACCTGGTCCACGCCCAGGTCGTCAAGGCAGGCAGCGACGGCGCAGATGTCCACGATGGAGTCCACGGCACCCACCTCGTGGAGCATGACGGTGTCCGGCGTGGCGCCGTGCGCCTTGGCCTCCGCCTCGGCAAGCTTGCCAAAGACGGCCAGGGCCAGCTCCTTGGCGCGGGCGGTCAGCCCCGAGGCCTCGATGACGGCGCGCACGTCCGCGAGCGAGCGGTGCGCGTGGTGGTGCCCATGCCCGTGATCGTGGCCGTGAGCGTGCTCGTGGCAGTGCTCGGCCTCGTGCTCGTGGCAATGCTCGTGCTCGTGCCCCTCGTCGTGGTGGTGATGGTGCTCGTGCCCGTCCGCGCCATTCTCGCCAAAGAGCCAGGCCATGTCGTGGTCGTGGTTCTGGTGCTCGTCGTCCAGGACGACGTCAAAGTCGCAGGCAGAGAGGCCGCTCTTGGCCACCCGGCTCACGCGGGCCTCAAACCCGTGGACGGGCAGGGTCGCGAGGGCCGCCATGAGGCGCTCCTCGCTGGCACCCAGGTCAAGGAGGGCCGCCACGGTCATGTCTCCGCTGATGCCCGACGTTCCGTCAAAGATGAGGGCCCTCTGCCGGCCCTGCTCGTTGCTCATATGGTCTCCCTAGTCCCTGTCGCTCAGATGGTTGATGAGGCTTGCCTGGTAGCCGGCCCCAAACCCGTTGTCTATGTTCACGACGCTCACGCCGCTTGCGCAGGAGTTGAGCATGCTCAGCAGCGCGGCCACGCCGCCGAGGCTGGCCCCGTACCCCACGCTCGTGGGAACGGCGATGACGGGGCAGCTCACCAGGCCGCCGATGACGCTGGCAAGCGCCCCCTCCATGCCTGCGACGGCAATGACGACCTGCGCCCGCGCCAGGTCCTCGGCATGGGCCAGCAGGCGGTGGAGGCCCGCCACGCCCACGTCCCAGACGCGCTCGACGCGGTTGCCCAGGAACTCCGCCGTGAGGGCGGCCTCCTCGGCCACGGGCAGGTCGCTCGTCCCGGCGCAGGCCACCACAATGCGGCCGTTGCCCGAGGGCTCGGGCATGCCACCCGCAATGGCAAGGCGGGCGTCCTCGCGGTAGTCCCAGCCGGCGTCGCAGGTCATGAGCGCACGGGCCTCGGCGGCCTTCTGCGGGTCAAGGCGCGTGACCAGCACGTGCCGCTGCCCTGCGGCCACCAGGGCGTCGACGATGCCCGCCACCTGCGCGGCCGTCTTGCCCTGGCCAAAGACCACCTCACCCGCGCCCTGACGTACGCCCCGCGCCAGGTCCAGCTGGGCATAGCCGATGTCTGCCACCGGCGCGGATTGAATCTGTGCCAGCGCCTCCGCGACGCCGGTCCTGCCGTTCGCGACCTTGTCGAGAAGTGCCTTGAGCTCGCTCTTGTCCATGGCCTACGCCTCGGTGGGCATGGTCGCTGCGTCAGTGCCGGCCTCTGCCGCCTCGCGCTCGCGAGCCGCCTTGGCCGCGGCGTTCTCGCGGGCAAGGGCGGCCGCCTCGGCGACGCTGGGTTCGATGTTGCCGTCGGTGCGCACGCGGTCGGCAGCGTCGGGGTGGGAAGCCATGAAGCGGTCCACCGTGGCGGCAAGGGACTCGGGCGTGATGGCCTCGTTCTTGCCAAAGTAGGCGCCGTAGCAGGCGTAGCTCGGCTTGTTGGCCGTGGGTAGCCCCAGCTTGGCGGACTCCTCGCGCACCATGTCCTTGGTCATGCCCGCCGCGCGCAGCGGAGAGACAATGCCAAGCTCGTGGATGGCGCGGAAGCCCGGCCTGCGGTCCTCGCGGTCGCTCGCGTTGGTGCCGTCCAGCAGCACGGTGCGGCCGTCGGCGCGCATGTGCTCGAGGATGGTGCCAAACACCATGGACTTGCAGTGGTAGCAGCGGTCCCACGGGTTGGCGCGCAGGTCGTCGTGGCCGCTCCAGATGTTGATGGGAATTATCTCCTGCTCGGCGCCCAGCATCTTGGCGATGGTCACGGAGTCGTCCGTGTCGCGCGTGATCTGGAGGTCGTCAAGGATGGTGTAGGCCTTCACGTCGTAGCCCTGACGCAGGAGCTCTGCCAACAGGTAGCACGAGTCCACGCCACCGGAGTAGGCAAGTCCGTAGCGGACGTTCTTGTCGAGGTCAAACTGCATGGATGGCGTCCCTTCTCCTGGGTTAAGACGCATCCATGGTAGCCTCAGATTCCGAACATATCGTCCAATATGTTCGGTTTCTTAACAACGCCATAGCGGGCTCCCCTATAATCTGCCCCACTGACACTAATGACATATGGAGGGGTTTCATGGGCGAGAAGCACGTTGCGTCGCTTGGCGGTATGACCAGAAGGGCGTTCTTTGGCGGCACGGCTGTCGTTGCGTGCGGCGCTGCGCTTGCAGGCTGCGGCACCGGCGGCTCCCAGAGCGACGCGTCCGGCTCTGCCGCTCAAGCCGGCGACACCCGCACCGTCACCATTGCAATGAGCCCCACCAACGAGCCCGACGCCGGCTTTGACCCGTGCGTGGCCTGGGGCTGCGGTGAGCACGTGCACGAGCCGCTCATCCAGTCAACGCTGATCACCACCAAGGAGGACATGTCCTTCGAGTGCGACCTTGCCACGGGCTATGAGTGCTCCGAGGACGGCCTCACCTGGACCTTCGCCCTGCGCGACGACGCCAAGTTCAGCGACGGCAAGCCCGTGCTGGCCGGCGACGCCGCCTTCACGATCAACACCATCCGCGAGTCCAAGAACGCCCAGGCCGACCTCTCCATGGTCGAGGAGGCCACGGCTCCCGATGACGCCACGCTGGTCCTGCGCCTCTCCAAGCCCTACAACGCGCTTCTCTACACCCTGGCCGTGGTGGGCATCGTCCCCGAGCACGCCTACGGGGCGGACTACGGCAGCGCCCCCATCGGCTCCGGCCGCTACGTGCTTGCGCAGTGGGATCACGGCCAGCAGGTCATCCTCGAGGCCAACCCGTCCTACTACGGCGAGGCCCCGCAGATGGAGCGCGTGGTTGTGGTCTTCATGGAGGAGGACGCGGCGCTGGCTGCCGTGCGCTCCGGCCAGGTGGACATGGCCTACACCTCCGCGACCCTGGCCGACCAGCAGGTGAGCGGCTACACGCTCGAGTCCTATGACACCGTGGACTCCCGTGGCTTCCAGATGCCCGTCATCCCCTCGGGCTCCACGCGCGAGGACGGTCCCAACACCTATCCCGCCGGCAACGACGTCACGTGCAACCTTGAGGTCCGTCGCGCCGTCAACCTGGTCATCGATCGCCAGGCCATTGTGAACGACGTGCTCGGCGGCCACGGCAGCGTTGCCTACAGCATCGGTGACGGCATGCCCTGGGCAAGCGAGGACATGCGCTGCGAGCAGGATGTCAGCGCCGCGCAGGCGCTCCTCGAGGAGGCCGGCTGGACAAAGGGCGCCGACGGCATCTATGCCCGAGACGGCCTTTCTTGCGCCTTCGACCTCTACTACCCCACGGGTGACTCCGTCCGCCAGGCCATGGCGAACGCCCTGGCGGACCAGCTGGGCAAGGCGGGCATCTCCGTCACGCCGCATGGTGGCAGCTGGGACGACCTCTATCCCCACGAGTTCAGCGACCCCATCATGTGGGGCTGGGGCTCCAACTCCCCGTCTGACGTCTACGAGCTCAACTACTCCGCGGGAACCATGAACTTCTCGTGCTACGAGAACCCCGCGACCGACGCCTACCTGGACGAGGCGCTTGCCACCAAGACCGTCGAAGAGTCCTTCCCGCTGTGGCAGCGTGCCGAGTGGGACGGCACCACGGGCATCGCTCCGCAGGGTGACGCCACGTGGGCCTGGATTGCCAACGTGAGCCACCTCTACTTCAAGCGTGAGGGCCTGAAGGTCGCTCGTCAGAAGCTGCAGCCCCACGGTCACGGCTGGTCCGTCCTCAACAACGTGGACCTCTGGAGCTGGGAGTAGCGTGGACGAGCCTGGCGAGAAAAGCGCGGCCGCGAGTCGCTTCGGGGCGCCCCGGGCGACCGGGGCGTTTTGGCTGCCCCGTCCCGTGTCCGCGCTGCTCAGGCTTCTGCTGCTGCTTGCGGCCACGAGCGTGGTGACGTTTGCCCTGGTGGCGGCTTCGCCCGTCGACCCGGTGAAAGCAAACCTCGGCCAGGCGGCCTACGCCCAGATGAGCGAGGGTCAGCGCGCCCAGCTCGCCGAGTACTGGGGCGCGGACACGCCCCTTCCGGAGCGCTACGCCCACTGGCTCTCCGGCGCCCTGCGCGGAGACTTGGGCCAGAGCCTGCGCTTCGGGCGGCCCGTGACCGAGGTGGTGGGGGAGCGCTTTGCCAACTCCGCCGCCCTCATGGCCTGCGCCTGGCTTCTTGCCGGCGTTGTGGGCCTGGGCCTGGGCGTCCTCGCGGGGAGCTGCCGCGGGAGCCTGGTGGATCGCGTCGTGAGCGGCATCTGCCTCGCACTCTCGTCGACGCCGTCCTTCTGGCTGGGCCTTTTGGCCGTCATGGTCTTCTCTGTGGCGCTTGGGTGGTTCCCGCTGGGCTTCTCCGTTCCCATCGGCGTCGACGCAGCGCAGGTCTCCTGGGCCGACAAGCTCCACCACATGGTGCTTCCCGCGCTGGTACTGGGCGTTGCCAATGCGCCCTCAATTGCGCTCCACACCAGGCAGAAGACCGTCGAGGTCCTGGAGAGTGACTACGTGCGCTTTGCCCTGGGGCGGGGAGAGACGCCGCGTCAGGTGCTTCTGCGCCACGGCATGAGGAACCTCGTGCTGCCCGCGGTGACGCTGGAGTGCGCGTCCGTGGGAGAGATATTTGGCGGCTCGGTGCTGGTGGAGCAGGTCTTCTCGTACCCAGGCCTGGGACAGGCCGCGGTGACGGCGGGCCTTGGCGGAGACGCGCCGCTGCTCGTGGCCATAGCGCTGGCGTCTGCCCTGGTGGTCTTTGCGGGCAACGCCGCAGGAGACGCCATCTGTGCCCTCATTGACCCCAGAGTCCGCGATAGGAGGCGAGAGGCCAATGGCGCAAGGTGACGTTCTGACGGGGGCGGCTGCCAACCCCGCGGCTCCGCTGCTGCACGCCTCCGAGGTCAGGGGCGCCGGAAACCGCAGGCGCATGCTCGTGGGCGTGGTCTGCGCCTGCGCATTGTTGCTGGCCGCCGTTGTGGCTGGACGTCTGCTTTGGGACACCGCCGGCACCACGGACTTCTCCTCAAAGTGGCTGGCTCCCTGCCTTGAGCACCCCTTCGGCACCGACTGGATGGGCCGAGACATGCTCGCCCGCACGCTGGCAGGCCTTTCTACCTCGGTCTTTGTGGGCCTTCTGGCCTCGGCAATCTCTGGCGTGGTGGCGCTGGCGCTGGCGCTTCTCGCCGCGCTGGGTGGACGGGCGGCGGACGCTACCGTTGCCTGGCTCGTCGACCTCGTCATGGGCGTTCCCCACATGATCTTGCTCATCCTGGTGAGCTACGCGCTCGGGCGTGGCTTCTGGGGCGTGACGCTGGCAGTCGCGCTCACGCACTGGGGCAGCCTCGCCCGCGTGCTGCGCGCCGAGGCCGTGCAGGTTCGCGACCAGCCGTTCATGGCCCTGGCACGCGCCATGGGCGTCGGCCGAGCCCGCCTGGCACTCACCCACCTGTTGCCTGCGCTTCTGCCGCAGTTGCTCGTGGGCATGGTGCTGGCCTTTCCGCACGCCATCCTGCACGAGGCCTCCATCACGTTCTTGGGCTTCGGCCTCTCGGCAGACGAGCCTGCCATCGGAGTCATCCTCTCCGAGGCCATGCAGTACCTATCGACGGGTAGCTGGTGGCTGGCGGTGCTTCCGGGTGCGGCGCTCGTCGCGGTCGTGCTGGCCTTCGACAGGCTAGGGTCGCTTCTGCGCGACCTGGCTTCCGCCCGCGCGGCGCAGGCCTAGGGAGGTGCCATGGAGAAGGACGAGCAGGTGAAGGCTCAGACGTCTGGGGCGGCGGTCGCGCTGCCACACGCCGACGGCGAGCTGCACCATCATCACAGCCATGCTGGTGGCTCGCATCACGTGGGTGGCCACCACCTCCTGAGCGTGGAGCACCTGAGCGTTGGGTTTGACATGTACGACCCCCAGGCTCCGTTCTGGCGCGCGGGCCGCGTCCGCAGCGAGGTGCTGCACGACCTCACGCTGAGCGTGCATGCGGGAGAGATCCTTGCCGTCGTGGGAGCCAGCGGCTCTGGAAAGACCGTCCTGACCGATGCGCTCATGGGTCGCTGGGAGAACAACGCCGAGGTCAGAGGTTGCGTCTGGTTTGACGGAGAGCTCATGGACGCGGCTGGCCTGCGCGCCCTTGCGGGCCACGGCGTCTCGCTCGTGCCCCAGGGCGTGGGAAGCCTCGACCCGCTCATGCGCGTGGGCGAGCAGGTTCGCGGCGTTGCCCGGGGCGCCACCCGAGCAGAGCGCGCGGCCGACGCCGAGCGCCGCGTCGCCCGGCAGCGCGAGCTCTTTTGCTCCTATGGCCTTGCGCCTGAAGTGGAGCGCATGTACCCGCACGAGCTCTCCGGCGGCATGGCCCGACGCGCGCTGCTCATGTGTGCCCTCATGGACGATCCGCGCCTCATCATCGCCGACGAGCCCACGCCGGGCCTCGACCTTGATCTGGCCGTTCATGCCCTCGATGACCTGCGCTCCTTTGCTGACGGCGGCGGCGGGGTCCTGCTCGTGACCCACGACATCGAGCTGGCGTTGCTGGTTGCCGACCGCGTTGCCGTCTTCAAGGACGGAACCATCGTGGAGGAGACGAGCGTGCAGAGCTTCTCGTCTCCCGAGCTGCTGAGGCATCCCTTCTCGCGAGCGCTCTGGCACGCGCTGCCAGGGCATGACTTTGCGAGCACCGGCGGCGTGGCTGCCAATGCTGGCAATCCGGAGGTGGACGCATGAGTCTCGTGGCACAAGGCCTTTGCTTCTCGTATCCCGGTGGTCGAGAAGTGCTGCGTGACGTGAACCTTGAGGTGACGCCGGGCGAGCGCGTGGCCGTGACGGGGGTCTCGGGAAGGGGCAAGACCACGCTCTGCCGGCTGCTTTCCGGGCACCTGGCCCCTTCGGCGGGCTCAGTCGTCGTTGATGGCGCCCCACTGCCTCTCGTCGGACGCCTTCGACGGAAGGCGAGTCCGGTCCAGCTGCTCTGGCAGCACCCCGAGCAGGCGTTTGACCCCAGGCTCCCGGTCGGCCGTGCCCTCACCGAGGTATCGCAGGCAAACGAGCCGCAGCTAGACGGACTTCTCGATGCGTTTGGTGCCAGGCGGGAGTGGATGGGCCGCCGTCCGCACGAGCTCTCTGGTGGCGAGCTCATGCGCCTGGCCATGGTGCGCGCCCTTGCCTGCCAGCCGCGCTACCTGGTGGCCGACGAATCGACGGCCATGCTTGATGCCGTTACCCAGGCCGAGCTCTGGCAGGTCCTCATGGGGCTCCAGGAGCGCGACGGCTGGGGCCTCGCCCTGGTCTCTCACTCGCCGGCGCTCCTCTCCCGCGTGGCCACCAGAACCTTCGCCCTCTAGTCACGTACAGGCCTCCGACCTCGTTAAGCGATTGCACGTGTTAAGATTCCTTCCTAACGAATCGATTCGCTTAACGCTCACACAAGGGAGGTTCGGTGGGCGAGAAGTACCTCACGCTTGGCCAGGCGGCGCGGGAGCTTGGCGTGACCAAAGCCCGTGTCTCGCAGCTGGGGAGCATGGGCACCCTTGAGACTGCGATGGTCGAGGGCAGAAAGCAGGTCCTTGTGGCCTCCGTGCAAGCCTATGCCCAGCGGAGGGCGCGTTCCTGCGGCTTTCTCCGGCAAATCCCTGACTCTGATGTCTGCCGACTACGAGGTCGCGCGCCTCACGTACGACTGCCAGCGCGAGCGCCCGTTTTCCGTCGTGGAGGTTCTGGATCCCGCTCGCATGCCGCTGGGGACGGTGACCTCTGGCGGCAACGTTAAAGCCCGCGAGTTCAACGACTGGTGGTTCCATCGCTCCATCCCCGATGCGAGGCCCATGTACCTGGCAAAATGCAGGGAGCTTGGGCTTAGCGAGGGCGAGCGGGTCTCCATGCGGGGACACGGCCTCTCGCTGTCCGACTGCTACTGGTTGCTGCCCGATGGCGCCGACCTGGAGTGGTCCCGCATCAACTACTTCCAGAATCACTTCGTGGGCTGCGACGAGGTGGGCGGACCCTGGTTGGCCTCCGTGGGCCTTGACTCTCCGGACAACACCTCCGAGGGGGGAGCTGCCCAAGCGCTGGGCCATAGAGGGCGACGCCCGGGTGCTCTACAAGGGGTCCGGCGCGGACGACCAGCGGCCCTGCAACGAGGTCGTCGCCACAAGGCTGTTCGGTCGGGTGCTCATGCCGGGAAGCTACGTGCCGTACGAGCTCGTGCGTCTTGGTGACGGCCTGGCGTGCCGTTGCCCAGACTTCTTGAACGGCCGGGAGGAGTACATTCCGGCCGTCTACCTGCGTGACTCCATGGGAGCAACGCGGGGCTCCTCAACCTACGACCGGCTGTGCCGTCATGCGGCGCGCCTGGGCGCAAACGAGGGCGAGGTCGGGCTCAGGCTCTGCGAGATGATGGTCTGCGACTCCATCCTCGCCAACGCCGATCGCCATTGGCGCAACTTTGGCTTCATTCGCAACGTCGACACCCTTGAGCTCCGGCCCGCCCCTATCTTCGACACCGGTAACTGCCTCTGGTATGCAAAGACCGATGGCGAGGTTGCCGCATGCGACTGGACCTTCTCTGCAAGGCCGTTTGGGCCCGAGCCGCAGCGCCAGCTGGCCCTCGTGGACCGCGCCGAGTGGTTTGAGCCCGCCTTTCTTGATGGCTTTGTCGAGGAGGCAATGGGTGTCCTGGCCCGCAGCGCGTTTGCCTCGACCCCAGAGAGAGGGTCGTTCATAGAGGAGGGCCTTTCTCGCCGCGTGGCCGCCGTCTCCTCCGTCATGGAGGTCCTGGCGTTCAGGCAGGCCTGGGGGTAGGACCTGGGGCGGGTTCCGTACGCAAAAAGGCCGCCACCCGGAGGTGACGGCCTTCAAAGTCCGGCTTCGCCCTTGGCGAGAAGGACTTACTTGTTCAGAGCGGCGTCCACGGCGACGGCGCAGGCGACGGTGGCACCGACCATGGGGTTGTTGCCCATGCCGATGAGACCCATCATGTCGACGTGCGCAGGCACGGAGGAGGAGCCGGCGAACTGGGCGTCAGAGTGCATGCGGCCCATGGTGTCGGTCATGCCGTAGGAGGCGGGGCCGGCGCCCATGTTGTCCGGGTGCAGGGTGCGGCCAGTGCCGCCACCGGAGGCAACGGAGAAGTACTTCTTGCCGGCCTCGAGGCGCTCCTTCTTGTAGGTGCCAGCGACGGGGTGCTGGAAGCGCGTCGGGTTGGTGGAGTTGCCGGTGATGGAGATGTCGACGTTCTCGTGCCACATGATGGCAACGCCCTCGCGGACGTCGTCGGCGCCGTAGCAGTTGACGGCGGCACGCGGGCCATCGGAGTACGGGATGGTCTCCACGACCTTGAGCTCGCCCGTGTAGTAGTCAAACTGGGTCTTCACGTAGGTGAAGCCGTTGATGCGGGCGATGATCTGGGCGGCGTCCTTGCCCAGGCCGTTCAGGATGACGCGGAGCGGCTTCTTGCGGGCCTTGTTGGCGTTGAGGGCCAGGCCGATGGCGCCCTCGGCGGCAGCGAAGGACTCGTGGCCGGCCAGGAAGGCGAAGCACTCGGTGTCGTCAGAGAGGAGCATGGCGCCCAGGTTGCCGTGGCCCAGGCCGACCTTGCGGTCCTCGGCGACGGAGCCGGGGACGGTGAAGGCCTGGATGCCCTCGCCGATGATGGAAGCGGCCTCGGAAGCGTCCTTGGCGCCCTTCTTGATGGCCAGGGCGCAGCCCAGGGTGTAGGCCCACTCGGCGTTCTGGAAGGCGATGGACTGGGTGTTGTGGACGATCTCGCGCGGGTTGAAGCCCTTGTCGGTGCAGATCTCAAGGGCCTCCTCGAGGGAGGCGATGCCGTTCTCAGCGAGGCACTTGTTGATCTTCTCGACGCGGCGCTCGTAGCCTTCGAAAGTGACTGCCATTGTTATATCCCTCCCTTTCTACTCGTGAACGGGGAACGTGCTGGCGACGGAGTGGGTCTCCTCGTCGGTACGCGGGTCGATGTACTTGGCGGCGTTCTCCCACTGGCCGTAGTGGCCCATGGCGCCCTGGATGGCCTCCTCGGGGGTCTTGCCGGCCTTGAGGGCGTCGGTGAACTTGCCGAGGTTCATGAACTCGAAGGCGATGATCTCGTTCTTGTCGTTCAGAGCCATGCGGGTGACGTAGCCCTGGGCGAGCTCGAGGTAGCGGGCGCCCTTGGCCTTGGTGCCGAACATGGTGCCGACCTGGGAGCGCAAGCCCTTGCCGAGGTCGTCAAGGGAGGCGCCGACGGGCAGGCCGTTCTCGGAGAAGGCGGTCTGGGTGCGGCCGTAGACAATCTGCAGGAAGATCTCGCGCATGGCGACGTTGATGGCGTCGCAGACGAGGTCGGTGTTCAGGGCCTCGAGGATGGTCTTGCCAGGAAGGATCTCGGAAGCCATGGCGGCGGAGTGCGTCATGCCGGAGCAGCCGATGGTCTCGACCAGGGCCTCCTCGATGATGCCGTCCTTGACGTTAAGCGTGAGCTTGCAGGCACCCTGCTGCGGGGCGCACCAGCCCACACCGTGCGTGAGGCCAGAGATGTCGGAAATCTCCTTGGCCTGGACCCACTTGCCCTCCTCGGGGATGGGTGCGGGGCCGTGATACGCGCCCTTGGCGACGGGGCACATATTCTCGACTTCTGCGGAATACTGCATGTAATGCTCCTCTCCAGAACGATGTCTCTCGGGCGCCTGTTGCGCCTTTGAGCAGCCGACCCCCTCAGGTCGGTCAGAGCCAAAAATGACGGCCGCGAGGGGCCATTCCGCTCTAGTTTAAGGCACCAAGCGTTCATATGTGACGTTCGGGGGTCAAATTATTGCCGTCTGCCGTATTTACGCTTACCCATCCCGTACAATCGACCGCATGAATTCAGCCGAGAAAAACATACCCCAGGGCGTCTGGAAGCTCGCCCTGGCCGGTTCGGCCGCCATCTGGGGCGGCTCCTTCGTGGTCATCAAGGGCGCCCTTGACGTGGTGCCCGCATGCTGGCTCATGTTCATCCGCTTCCTGGGTGCCTCGGTCATCGTGGGGGCGCTGTTCAACAAGACCCTGAGGCGCAACCTGGACGGCAGCCACCTTCTGGCCGGCTCCATCCTGGGACTGCTCTCGGGCACGGCCTTCCTCATCCAGAACATCGGGCTCACCACCATCACGCCGGGCAGGAACGCCTTTCTCACCGCCACGTACTGCGTCATGGTGCCCTTCATCAACTGGGTGGTGGCCAAGCGCCGTCCCGGCGGCACCAACCTGGTCGCCGCGGCGCTGGCCATCCTGGGCGTGGGCCTGCTCTCGCTGGGGGACGACCTCTCGTTCTCGCTCAGCTCCGGAGAGCTGCTGACGCTGGCCGCGGCCGTGCTGTACGCGCTGCACATCGTGGCGGTCTCGCGCTTCTCGGCGGCCCATGACGTCATGACGCTCACCGTGGTGCAGCTGGCGGTGTCCGCCGCGGTCAACCTAGTGGCGTCCCTGGCCCTGGGCGAGGTCCTGGACGTGGCGGTGCTCCTTGACCCCAGCATGTGGGGAGCCCTGTTCTACCTGGTGATCCTCTCGTCCTGCGTGTGCATGGTGGTCCAGAACCTGGGACAGGCGCACGTGCCGCCTGCGCAGGCCGCGCTGCTGCTCTCGCTTGAGAGCGTGTTTGCCGTGGTGGCGAGCGTTGTCTTCTACGGCGAGGTGGTCACGCCTCGGCTGGCGCTTGGATTTGCTTCCATCTTTGTTGCCGTTGTGGTGAGCGAGGTGGGCGGCTCCCTGGCGGAGCGCCTGCGCGGGGGGAGGTAAGGACGCGTGATCCAGGAGATCGGGCGGGCCTACGACAACCACTACGTTGCGTGCGAGGCGGCCGGGGCCGACTACGTCCTGCACTACCGCGAGAGGGGCTGCCTGGTCCACGTGACCTCGCACGGCGGGGCTGACGCCTGGGCCGAGGGCAACGCCTTTGACCTGCCGCGCGTGAGAGACCTTGCTGAGCGGCCCTCCCGGCTGGTCTACGCGTTTGCCATAGGCGGCGCGCGCTTCTTCCTAGCCCTTGACGACGAGGTGGCCGCACCCGCGGGCTTTGCGTACGAGGCCGTCAGCTGGCTTCGCTACGCCGAGCCCGCCGAGCTGCTGTTTGCCGTGGTCACGGGCAGCCAGCTTGACCGCTGGTATCGGGACAACCGCTTCTGCTCGCGTTGCGGGCACCCCACGGAGCTTGGCCCCCGCAGCAGGGAGATCGTATGCCCGGAGTGCGCCAAGATCGTCTACCCCAAGATCTGCCCCGGCGTGATCTGCGCCGTCACCCGCCGCGACGCGGACGGCGAGAAGATCGTGCTCACCAGGTACAACGGCCGCACCACGGCCCTGTGGGCGCTCGTCGCCGGCTTCACCGAGATCGGTGAGCCCCTTGAGGACACCGTCCGCCGCGAGGTCATGGAGGAGGTGGGCCTGCACGTCAAGAACCTGCGCTTCTACAAGAGCCAGCCGTGGAGCTTCACCGACACGCTCCTGGTGGGGTTCTGGTGCGAGGTGGATGGAGACCCGACCATCACCGTCGACCACTCCGAGCTCAAGGAGGCCCGCTGGTTTGGCCGCGGCGAGATTCCCCTGGAGCGCACGGGCGACCGCGTGAGCCTCACCGGCGAGATGATCGAGCAGTTCAGGCTCCGCGGCATCCCGGAGTAGCCGGACGGGCGTGGTGGCGGGCTTCTCACCGTGTTTCTCGCCTCGATGTTTCAACAAATTGCCTACCGAAAAATCGGTAGGCAATTTCTTTAACCAGTTGCAAAACCCCAGTTGGCGCGAGCCTTCAGTCGAGAAACCCGGGCGTTGCCTACCAAAAAATCGGCAGGTAGTTGCAGCCGTGATGTGGCCTCGGCCGCGAGGGGCGGGCCCTTGCCCTATGCCCCCAGGACGAACTTCTCGATGACCTCGGCGACGGCTCCGGCGTTGTTGTCTGCCTGGCAGACGTAGTCGGCGGCGGCCTTGGCCTCGTCGGTGGCGTTGGCGACGGCGCAGCCCAGGCCGGCGGCGCGGATCATAGAGATGTCGTTTGAGTTGTCGCCGACGGCGATGGTCTCTTCGGGGGCAATGCCCAGGCGGGCGGCAAGGCTCAGAAGGCCGGCGCCCTTGTTGACGCCCGGCGCGTTGAACTCGAGATAGCGGTTGCCGGAGTAGTAGACATCAAGGCCGTCGGTGAGGCCTGCCTTGGCCATCTCGCGCTCAATGCGCTGCAGGTAGGACATGTCGAGGCTCATGAAGATGATCTTGACGATGGTCTGGCCAGCCAGGAAGTCCGGCGTGGGCTCCATGATCTCAACGATGTTCATGCGGCCCTGGATGTAGGCTCGCTCCTCGGGCACGTAGTTGTAGAGGTAGACGGGGCCGAGGGTGTTGACGTGCATGCAAACGCCGTAGCGCACGCCGGCCTCGTAGATCTTCCTCGCACGCTCGAAGGGCAGCGAGCAGCTGGTGAGGGGCTCGGGCGACGAGTTGCGTGTGAGGCAGCCGCCGTTGAACGAGAGCGTGTAGTCGTCGGCGCCGCCGGCAAGCCCCAGTTCCTCGAGCGTCACGTTGACCGAGTCCGCCGGGCGCCCGGTGCAGGGCACGAAGCGAACTCCGAGCTCGCGTGCCTTCCGGACGGCGTCGACCACGCGCTGGGGCACGTGGTGGTTGTCGTTCAGCAGGGTCTCGTCCAGGTCGCTCGCCACGAGCTTGTACATGCGTCTCCCATCGTCGGACTGGTTTCTGCGAGCTAGTCTAGCCGCCCGCCGGCGTGTGACGATGCTGGGCCAAAACAAAGGCGCTATTGCGATGCCGTGTGGCGGTTCGGCGACAGGCGCCGCTTGCGGGGCGGATTGTTTCGCTTGCGAATCCGTGTCGTCGGAACCTTGACTTCTGTGGCATAGTTCACAAATCGCGCCCAAACGGGGCGCAGCTAGCTGAAGGAGGCTCCGGCATGGCACGGCACGAGGCTGCAGACGTTCGGGCGAGCGAGCGCGTCATCACGCGCGGTCTTCTCGGCGGCGCCACGCTTCTTGCCTCCGGCCTCAACCTACTTCTACTATCGTCCGCGCGTTAGGGCACGCTGACACCTGCGCGCGTGACATGAGCCGTCGGTCCCCTGCGACCGCGGCTATTTTTATCTCTGTAGCCAAGACCAAGCCTGCCAGTCCTCACACCCACAAGAGACAGGACGCGTCATGACCAGGAAGATCCACATCTTTGACACCACCCTGCGCGACGGAGAGCAGTCCCCCGGCGCCTCCATGAACACCGAGGAGAAGCTCATCGTCGCCCAGCAGCTCATCCGCATGGGCGTCGACGTCATCGAGGCCGGCTTTCCCATCTCCTCCCCGGGCGACTTCCGCTCCGTCCAGGAGATCGGCCGCCTGGCCGGCGACTCCTGCACCGTCTGCGGTCTCACCCGCGCCGTGGACAAGGACATCGACCGCGCGGCCGAGGCCCTGAAGACCGCCAAGCGCCCCCGCATCCACACAGGCCTGGGCGTCTCTCCCTCCCACCTGCGCGACAAGCTCCACATCACCGAGGAGGAGTGCATCGAGCGCGCCCGCCACTGCGTCTCCTACGCCAAGAGGTATGTCGAGGACGTCGAGTTCTATGCCGAGGACGCCGGCCGCTCCGACCAGGACTTCCTGATTCGCGTCATCCAGGCCGCCGTCGACGCCGGCGCCACCGTGGTCAACATCCCCGACACCACAGGCTACAGCCTGCCCGAGGCCTTCGGCGCCCGCATCAAGAGCCTCTCCGACAACGTCATTGGCATCGAGAACGTCATCATCTCGGTCCACACCCACAACGACCTGGGCATGGCCACCGCGCTGGCCCTGGAGGGCGTCAAGAACGGCGCCCGCCAGATCGAGTGCACCATCAACGGCCTGGGCGAGCGCGCCGGCAACACCGCGCTCGAGGAGGTCGTGATGGCCATCAAGATGCACGGCGAGGAGCTGGACGCCCACGCCGACGTGGTGACCCCCGAGCTCACGCGCGCCTCTCACTTGGTGAGCCGCATCACCGGCATGAACGTCCAGGCCAACAAGGCCATCGTGGGCGCCAACGCCTTCGCGCACTCCTCCGGCATCCACCAGGACGGCGTGCTCAAGGCCCGCAACACCTATGAGATCATCGACCCCGCCGACGTGGGCGCCGCCGGCTCCGAGATCATCCTCTCCGCCCGCTCCGGCCACGCCGCGCTGCGCCACCGCCTCTCCGAGCTGGGCTACACCTTCAAGGACGAGGAGTTCGACGACGTCTACAACCGCTTCCTGGAGATTGCGGACCAGAAGAAGGAGGTCTACGACGAGGACCTGGAGTCCATGGTCCAGGAGCGCCAGCGCGAGGTCCAGGCCATCTACACGCTGGACGCCCTGCAGGTCTCCTGCGGCGACCCGCTGGTTCCCACGGCCACGGCGACCATCTCCGACGAGCTGGGCGTGAGCCACGTGGTCTGCGCCACCGGCACCGGTCCTGTCGACGCCGCGTACAAGGCCGTCGACGAGGTCGTGGCGGTCCACGGCGACCTGACGGAGTTCTCCGTCAAGGCCATCACCCGCGGCATCGACGCCATTGGCGAGGTCACGGTGCGCATCACGGCCGAGGACGGCAAGGTCTACACCGGCCGCGGCGCCGATAACGACATCATCGTGTCCAGCGCGAAGGCTTACGTGAACGCCATCAACCGCATGATCCAGACCGCGAGGTCCAAGCAGGGAAAGTAACTCACCAGCGGTCCCCGCCGCCCGACCTTCTCGCCAACCTCGGCGCTCACTGCGTTCGCTCGCTGCGCGACTCGGCTGGCGAGAAGGTCGGGCGGCAGGGACCTGCGGTTGACTTGCCTGGGCGGGCGGTTGATGCACGTGAGCCCTCGCAGGCTGGTAGAGCCTCTAAATAAGAGAGAAAGAGAGACAGCATGGCACGTCCCATGACCATGGCAGAAAAGATCCTGGCGGACCACGCGGGGCTCGAGGAGGTCGTTCCCGGGCAGCTCGTGGAGTGCGACCTGGACCTTGTGCTGGCCAACGACATCACGGCGCCCATCGCCATCAAGACCGTGCGCGAGATTGGCGCGGGCGTCTTTGACCGCGACCGCATCTGCCTGGTCCCCGACCACTACAGCCCCAACAAGGACATCAAGAGCGCCGAGCAGACCAAGGTGACGCGCGACTTTGCCCACGAGCACCAGATCACCAACTACTTCGAGCAGGGCTGCATGGGCATCGAGCACGCCCTTCTCCCCGAGCAGGGCATTGTGGTGCCCGGCGACCTCATGATCGGCGCGGACTCCCACACCTGCACCTACGGCGGCATCGGCGCGTTCTCCACCGGCGTGGGCTCCACGGACGCCGGCGTTGGCATGGCCACCGGCCGCGCCTGGTTCAAGGTGCCCGAGACCATCCGCTTCGAGATTGACGGCGAGCTGCCCGAGGGCGCCTCTGCCAAGGACATCATCCTGCACATCATTGGCAAGATCGGCGTCGACGGCGCGCTCTACTGCGCCATGGAGTTTGGTGGCTCCGCCATCGAGGCGCTCTCCGTCGAGGGTCGTCTGACTATTGCCAACATGGCCATCGAGGCGGGCGGCAAGGCCGGCCTCTTTGAGGTTGACGACAAGTGCCGCGAGTACGTCGAGCGCCGCGCCAAGCGTCCCATCCGCGAGTACCACCCGGACGCCGACGCCACCTACAAGCAGCTCATCAAGATCGATGCCTCCGAGATTGTGCCGTGCGTCTCCTGGCCGCACCTGCCCTCCAACACCCACCCCGTCGCGGAGAGCCGTGACATCACCATTGACCAGGCCGTCATTGGCTCCTGCACCAACGGGCGCATCGAGGACATGCGTGCCGCGGCGGAGGTCCTGCGCGGTCGCGTGGTGGCCGACAAGGTGCGCTGCATCGTCATCCCGGCCACCCAGGGCGTCTGGCTCCAGTGCGTCCACGAGGGCCTTATGGACGTCTTCATCAACGCCCACTGCGTGGTCTCCACGCCCACCTGCGGCCCCTGCCTGGGCGGCTACATGGGCATCCTCGCCGCGGGCGAGAGGTGCGTGAGCTCCACCAACCGCAACTTCGTCGGCCGCATGGGCGACCCGACCTCCGAGGTCTACCTGGCAAGCCCGGCCGTCTGCGCCGCCTCCGCGGTCGCCGGCCACATTGCCCTGCCGTCTGACCTCGACTAGCAACCCCGTCGGGACGGACGGCCGCAAGCCGCCGCCCCATTTCAGGAAAGGAAGCCCCATGCAGTTCAAGGGAACCGTCTTCAGGTACGGGCGCGACATCGACACCGACGTCATCATCCCCGCGCGCTACCTCAACACCTCCGACCCGGCAGAGCTGGCCAAGCACTGCCTGGAGGACCTGGACAAGACCTTCGTGGAGCGCGTCACGCCCGGCGACATCGTGGTTGCCGACGAGAACTTTGGTTGCGGCTCCTCGCGTGAGCACGCCCCGGTGGCCATCAAGGCCGCGGGCGTCAGCTGCGTCATCGCAAAGAGCTTCGCGCGCATCTTCTACCGCAACTCCATCAACATGGGCCTGCCCATCCTCGAGTGCCCCGAGGCGGTCGACGCCATCTCCGAGGGCGACGTCGTCTCCGTCGACGCGGACACCGGCACCATCACCGACGAGACCACCGGCGCGGTCTTCCACGCCCAGCCGTTCCCGCCGTTCATCCAGGAGATTATCAACGAGGGCGGTCTCGTCGCCCGCACCAAGAAGAAGCTCGCCGAGAAGGGCAACGCGTAGATGGCGCTCGGCAACCCGTTTGCGAGCGGGCCGTCGTCACTTGATTGGAGCTGCAACGTGAAGAAGAGCTACAAGGTCTGCTGCCTGCCGGGAGACGGCATCGGCCCGGAGATCATCGCCGAGGGCAAGAAGGTCCTGGCGGCCGTGGGCGCCAAGGCCGGCGTAGAGTTTGCCTGCGAGGACGCGCTCATCGGTGGCGCCGCCATCGACGCTGCGGGTGACCCGCTGCCCGATGCCACGCTGGAGGCGGCCAAGGCCTCCGACGCGGTGCTGCTGGCCTCCGTCGGCGGCCCCAAGTGGGACTCCACCGACCCCAACGCCCCCCGCCCTGAGCAGGGCCTGCTTCGCATCCGCAAGGGGCTGGGCCTCTACACCAACCTGCGCCCGGTGAAGATCTACGACGCCCTTGCCGGGGCCTCCACGCTGCGTCCGGAGGTCATCAAGGGCGTTGACCTGGTCATTGTCCGCGAGCTCACGGGCGGCCTCTACTTTGGCCGCCGCGAGCGCTTCTACGACGAGGAGGGCGCCGGCGCCAACGGCGGCCGCGGCCAGCGCGCCTACGACACCCTGGAGTACCGCGAGTACGAGGTGGAGCGCATCGCCCGCCAGGCCTTCGAGGCCGCCCGCAAGCGCCGCGGCAAGGTCACGAGCGTGGACAAGCGCAACGTGCTGGAGACCTCCCGCATGTGGCGCGAGGTCGTCCACCGCGTCCACGACGAGGAGTACCCGGACGTGGAGCTGGAGGACCTTCTCGTCGACAACACGGCCATGCAGCTCATCAACCGCCCCGCGGACTTTGACGTGGTGGTGACCGAGAACATGTTCGGCGACATCCTCTCCGACGAGGCCGCGCAGATCACGGGCTCCCTGGGCATGCTCGCCTCCGCGAGCCTGGGCGACGGCGTCTCGCTCTTCGAGCCCTCCGCCGGCTCCGCCCCCGACATCGCCGGCCAGGGCATTGCCAACCCGCTGGCGCAGATCCTCTCCGTGGGCATGATGCTCACGTACGCCTTTGGCATGGTCGAGGAGGCCGGCTGGATCGAGGCGGCCGTGGAGCGTGTCCTCAACGAGGGCTGGCGCACCCGCGACATCGCCGACGAGAACACTCCCGCCGACCACGTCCTCGGCACCTCCGCCATGGGCGACAAGGTCGTGGCCGCCCTGTAGCCCCTCAAATTGGGGACGTGTTCGTTTTTGCGCAAAATTGGGACAGGTTGGATGTCTCGCGGTGCCCCGCATGCCCTTCTCGGCGTGCGGGGCATCCCTTTGTGTGCGCATTCGGTCTAATTTACTTGTAAGTACAAATTAGTCATGCTATGTTTTCACCAACGAGGGAACTACCGAGGAGGCAGGCATGAAGAACGACAAGAGCGTCGCCGAGATTGTCGAGATCAACAAGAAGGCACCGTGCGAGAAGCCGGTTGCCCAGCAGATCGACATCATGGAGGCGTACACGCTCGCGCACCGCAAGTACTCCGGCGCGGGTACCGCCCGTCGCGAGCTCGAGTGCCTGAAGACCATCTACCCCGTGACGTTTCGCCACGTCGAGGACGGGGATCTCGTCGTTGGCAGGACCGACGTCCTCCCCGTGGGCTTTGGGTGCGTGACCTCCGTGGGCGGGGTGGGCCACTACTGCACCTTCTCTAAGCTCGCGGCCCTTCGCGGGGAGGTCGACAACCCCGCCGACCTCGACCGCATTGACGCCATCGAGGCGTATTGGGACAAGCACGACACCAGGTCGGTCTTCTACGAGGAGGTGCTGACCGAGGACACCTTTGGCAAGTTCGTCGACGGCAAGTACGGCGCCGTGGTGACCGCGCGCCTCTCGGGCACCATGCTTGACTACGAGTCCCTGGTCACGCTGGGCATCCCCGGCCTGTACAAGAAGGTGGAGCGCTGCCGCGCGCAGAATCCGGGCGCGGGGGAGTTCTACGACGTCATGCGTGGCTGCATCGACCTCTTCTGCGACGTGGTCCGCCATCACATAGGCCTGTGCGAGCAGGCCAAGGAGGGCAAGGCGGCGGAGCGCGTGACCCAGCTGGACCGCGTCCAGGACGCGCTGCGGGCCATCCTGGTCCGCAGGCCGCAGACGCTCGTCGAGGGCATAGAGGCCTGCTGGCTCTACACGCTCATCGCGGGCGTGGTCAACTACGGGCGCGCCGACGTCTACCTCGGTCAGCTCCTGGCGCATGACCTCGACGAGGGCGTCCTGACGCGGGATGAGGCCCTGGAGATCATCAAGTCCTGGTTCCTTCTCATCGACGCGCGGCACTCCAACGTCAATGGCCGCATCATCGTCGGAGGCCGCGGAAGGGCTCACGAGGCGGAGGCCGACCGCTTCATAGAGCTGGCCATCGAGGCGGTCAGGCAGAACCGGACCGTGGAGCCGCAGTTCACGCTACGCTGCTACAAGGGCATGAGCGAGAAGATCTACGCCCAGGCGCTCGACTGCATTGCGACGGGCTGCACGTACCCCATGCTGCTCAACGACGACGTGGTCGTGCCTCAGGTCATGAGCTCGCTGCACGTCGACGAGAGGAACGCGGAGGACTACGTCCCCTTTGGCTGCGGCGAGCTCGTCATCAACCACGCAAGCGTGGGAACTCCAAACGCCCTCATCAACGTGCTTAAGCTGCTCACCGTTGCGCTCAACGAGGGCGTGGACCCCTACGACGGCGTCAATCGCTCAAACGGCGTTGACCTGCGCCCCGTCGAGGAGCTTGGGACCTTTGAAGAGGTCTTTGACCAGTACGCGGCGCTTCTGAAGAAGTACTTTGCCGACTGCGCGCGCATCCACCGCCGCTCCTACGAGGCGATGGGCGAGCAGTGCGACTTCCTGCTCACGTCCCTTCTGACCAACGACTGCCTTGAGGTGGGCAGGCCCATCCTCAAGGGCGGCGTCCGCTTCCTTGGGGGCACCGACGAGACCTACGGCAACATCAACGCCTCGGACTCCCTGACCGCCATCAAGAGGCTGGTGTTCGACGAGGGCAGGTACTCGCTCAGACAGGTCGTCGACGCGGTCAACGCAAACTTCGAGGGGGCCGAGGAGCTCCGCAGGGCGCTTCTCGACGCGCCCAAGTACGGCAACGACGATGACGAGGCGGACGCGATGGCGGTGCGCCTCCACGAGTTCATCTGCAAGACAGTGAAGGCCACGGGCGAGGTCGCAGGCTTCTACAGCTATGGCACCGTGCTCATAAACAACCAGGTCAACACCGAGTGGGGTCGCAAGACCGCTGCCAGTCCGGACGGCCGCCTTGCTGGGACCTTCATGAACAATGGAAACAACCCCCAGTCCGGCGCCGACAAGAACGGCCCGACGGCAATGCTCAACTCCCTGGTGAAGCTCGACGTCAGCGACCATGCGGGCTCGGTCCAGAACATCAAGTTCTCAAAGGGCATGTTCAAGAGGAAGATGCCCGTCGTCCGCAGCCTGATCGACACCTACTTTGGCCGAGGGGGCTGCCAGATCATGGCCTCGGTCGTAGACCCCGGCGAGCTCGAGGACGCCATCGCCCACCCGGAGCTCCACCAGAACCTCCTCGTCCGCGTCGGTGGGTTCTCCGCGCGCTTTGTCGCTCTGGAGAAGGACGTCCAGCAGGAGGTCCTTGCCAGGACCCTCAACGAGTAGGAGCCGTCCATGCCCCTCGTCTTTGACATCCAGCGGTTCTGCGTGAATGACGGCCCGGGAATCAGGTCGACGGTCTACCTCAAGGGCTGCCCGCTGAGGTGCCCCTGGTGCCACAACCCGGAGTCCAACCTGGGCCGCCCGCAGCTTGCCTTTGAGCGGGAACACTGCACTGGTTGCGGCCGCTGCGCCGAGGCGTGTCCCCACGGGGTCCACGCCCTCTCGGACGGCAGGCATGTGGTCGACTACTCGCGCTGCGTTGCCTGCGGGCGGTGCGTGGCCGCCTGCCCAAACGGCGCCCTGCGCACCTACGGCCGCCAGATGACGGTCGACGAGATCCTCTCGGTGCTGGAGCGGGACGCGGACTACTACGCCAACTCCGGCGGCGGCGTCACGATCTCTGGCGGCGAGGCCATGAGCCGCTACGCGGAGACGCTCCAGATCGCGCAGGCGGTGAAGGCGCGCGGCTGGCACCTCTGCCTTGAGACGAGCGGGCTTGGGCCTGCGGAGCACTTTAAGGAGGTCTCCCGCTACGTGGACCTCTTCCTCCTGGACTACAAGGTGTCGGGGGAGGCCCGCTACCAGGAGGTCATTGGCATGCCAGAGAGCATGGTGCTGTCAAACCTCGATGCCTTGGGAAGGGCCGGGGCCACGGTTGTGCTGCGCTGTCCCATCATCCCCGGCTACTCCGACGACCCCGAGCACTTTGGGAGGATCGCGGAGCTGAGCCGCCTTCCCCAGGTCAGGCGCGTTGAGCTACTGCCATACCATGACTTTGGCGTGGGAAAGGCCAAGAGCATCGGCTCGGAGCAGTACCTTCGGGGAGTGAGCGTGCCCTCGGCGGAGGCGGTCGGGGCCTGGATAGAGACCATAGAGTCTCTGGGTGGAAGAAATATATCGGAGTCTTAGTCAGTCATAATGGGTGCATACAAACTTGTATGCACCCATTTATGTTGAGGCGGACGCAATGAGCAAGCACGAGGCAATCTACCACGACCTCAGGAAGAAGATCCTGAACGGCACCTACGCGTCGAGAAGCGCGCTCGAGAGCGAGGAGGTGCTGTGCAAGCGCTACGAGGTCAGCCGCCCGACGCTCAGAAAGGCGCTGGACGCCCTGAAGCAGGACGGTCTTGTCCACAGCCGCCAGGGGGCGGGCATCTTCGTCAACCCTCCGGAGTTCTTTGCCGAGAACAACCTCACCACGCTCTCCGAGCGCTTTGCCGGCCAGCGCGTGGGGGTCTCCAGCAAGGTCCTTCTCTGCGAGACGGTGCCTGCGGGCGCCTTTGCCGACGCGTTCCAGATTGCCGAGAAGGACCCGCTGATACACTACCGGCGCCTCAGGCTGGTGGGCGGCAAGCCCCACGCGCTCGAGAACACCTACATGCCCTCCTACCTCTTCCCGGACTTTACCGAGAAGGCCCTGCTCGGCTCGGTCATCCACTACATCGAGGAGGACTGCGGCTACTCGATCAGCCACGTCAACAAGAGGGTGAGGGCCGTCGCCGCGACGAAGGAGGTGGCGGGCCTGCTCGACGTCTCGCGGGGAAGGCCGCTCCTTGAGGTCGACCACTCCGTCTACCTGCTCCGCAGCGTGATGGTGCAGTTCACGGAGGAGATAACGCTCGACGACGGCGTCTCAATCACGTCGGTTCGATGAAGCAGGGCGCATGGGCATCCGCGGCCTCGGGGGACCTCCCCGGGGCCGCCCTTCTTTCTCGGAGAGAAAATAAACACGCTCTAATTAGTATTGACAAATAAGTATGTAGAACCGAGAATACAGCCATAGAAAGAGGCGGGGCCTCGCTTGGGCTCTGTCGGGGCAACCGATGGGAGAGAAGATGAGCAAGAAGGTAGTTGCCGTCACGTCCTGCATCACGGGAGTCGCGCATACCTACATGTGCGCCACGGCGCTGGAGAACGCCGCCGCGGAGCTCGGGTATGAGATCCACGTCGAGAAGCAGGGAGCCGCGGGTGTCGAGGACGCGCTCACAGCCGAGCAGATTGCCGAGGCGGACGCCGTCGTCTTCGCGACGGACAAGGCGGTCGACAACGAGGGCCGCTTCGCCGGCAAGGACGTCGTCAAGATCGCCTGCGACGAGGGAATCAAGAACGCAAGGGGAGCCATCGAGCACGCCATGGCAAAGAATGGCACGGTCCGCATCGGCGGTGAGGAGCCTGCCGCCACGGCCCCGTCAGCCCCGGGCAAGGCGGCATCCGGTGCGTCCGCCGTCTTCAGGCACGTCATGAGCGGCGTTTCTCACATGCTGCCCATCGTCGTTGCCGGCGGCATACTCACCGCGCTGCGCTACGCCTTTGGTTCCGTCGTCGGCGACGCGGGAATCACCTGGGCGTTTGAGACCGAGGGTTCTCTCGCCTTCTACATCAGCCAGATTGGTGCCACCTACGGTCTGGGCATGATGATCCCCGTCCTCGCGGCGTTCATCGCGGACTCCGTGGCGGACCGTCCCGGCTTTGTGCCCGGCCTCATTGGCGGCCTCATTGCCGTCGAGATCAAGAGCGGCTTCATTGGCGGCATCGTCGCGGGCCTGCTCGCCGGCTACCTGACCTACTACCTCAACAAGGGCATCAAGCTGCCGCCGGCGTTCAACGGCCTGAAACCCATCCTCATCCTTCCGCTGCTCTCGACTGCCATCGTCGGCCTGGTCATGTACTACATCGTGGGTGCGCCTGTGGCCATGCTGACCGCTGCCATTACGGACTTCCTGTCCGGCCTTTCCGGCGCGGGCAACATCGCGCTCGGCATTGTGTGCGGCCTTCTCTACTTTGACATGGGCGGCGCCGTCTCCAAGGTCCTCTACGCCTTTGCCATCGGCATGCTGGACGCCGGGGTCTACGGCCCCATGGCCGCGGTCATGCTCTGCGGAATGGTCCCTCCCATTGGCGTCTCCATTGCGACCTTTGCCAAGAAGAGCCTGTGGAGCCAGGAGGAGCGTGACTCGGGCAAGGCCGCGGTGCTGCTGGGCTGCTCCTACATCACCGAGGGCGCCATCCCGTTTGCCACCAGCTATCCGCTGCAGGTTATTCCGTCCTGCATGATCGGCGGCGCCGTCGCGGCGGTCATGTCTCTCATGATGGGGGTCGAGTGCACGGCTCCCCATGGCGGCCTGTTCCTGCTGCTGATTCCCAACGTCATCAACAACATCGGCGGGTTCCTGGTCTGCCTGCTCGTCGGCTCGCTGGTCTGCGCTGCCCTCATCGTCGCCCTGATGAGCGCCAAGCGCCGCAAGGACGCCTAGCCCCTCAAATTGGGGACGTGTTCGTTTTTGCGCAAAAACGGGACAGGTTGGTTGTCTCGCGGCGCCCCGCATGCCCTTCTCGGCGTGCGGGGCGCCCCTTTGTGTGGGGACGCGAGGCCTCTGACGCGCTATCCTTCTGCGGGTAGAACAAGCGAGGGGAGAAGTGCGTGATCAAGGCGGCATTCTTTGACATCGACGGTACGCTGCTCAGTCCGGCGACGGACCGGCTCATTCCGCAAAGCACCAAGGACGCGCTGGTCGAGCTGAGGCGGCGCGGCGTCAAGTGCATCCTCTGCACCGGCAGGCCCAAGGTCCAGCTGCCGTGGTGCATCACCGACGGCTTCCCGGGCTTTGAGGGCGGCTTTGACTCCTACATCACCATGACGGGCTCGCTCTGCTACGACGCGGACGGCGTCTACGCGGACACGCCCATCTCCCCCGAGGTCTCCGCCCGCTTCATCGACCTGGTGGACCGCGAGGGCTTTGACATCCTCATCCTCAACCGCGAGGGCTCCTTCGCCAGCGGCCATGGCCCGCGCATGTTGGAGCTCGAGGACATGGTGGCCTTCCACTACCCGGAGGCGGACATCCACGAGCTCGTGAGGAAGCCCGTCTACCAGTTCTGCGCCTTCGTGCCGCCCGAGCGCGACGAGGAGCTGCGCCAGGCCATGCCGGACTGCTTTGTCACCCGCTGGTGCGGCGCCTTCTGCGACATCGTGCCCTCCAACAGCAGCAAGCCGGCGGGCATCAGGGCCGCACTCGAGCACTACGGCCTTCGCCAGGAAGAGACCATCGCCTTCGGCGACGGCGGCAACGACGTCACCATGCTGCAATACGCCCACATCGGCGTGGCCATGGGCAACGGAAACCCCGAGGCCAAGCGCGCGGCGGACTACGTGACCGACGACGTGGACAAGGACGGCATCCCCAAGGCGCTCCGCCGCTTTGGGCTCATCGGCTAGCGGGCTACTCTGCCGGGCCGAACTCCGCCTGGTGCTCGGCCACAAAGCGGTCGGCGTCGCCCAGGTCGACGTGGCAGTAGCCACAGGGGAGCTTGTCCAGGTACGCCTGCATGCCCCAGAAGCAGCCGCCTGCCAGGTAGATCTCTCTTGTCTCGGCCATGGGGCCTCCTTCTCTGCTCCGTGGGGCGTAGCGGTTCTCCGCCCTTCATCCTGCCCGAACCCGGGCGAGAAGCGCCTGCCATCCGCGCAGGTTAACGCAGGCGATACGCGACGGTAGTCTCCGAGGCCGCCCCGCCGGGCCCCAAATCACGTTTTGGGTTCGAAGATTTGGGAGAGCGGGGCACGGCGAGAGAAGACCCAGACTTCTGACCTGCGAATATTAACAATGAAACCTTTAATCGGCTCCGAGCCTCACGGGGCCCGAACCCAAATCGGATATCGAATTGGGTTCGGGGTCAGGGGCAGTTGGAGTCGCAGGTCAGACACTCAAGCTTCTGACCTGCGGATTATTTCCACGCTATGAGTGTGGGGGCTCGGAGTGCGAACCCAAAACGTGTAGGAGGCCCCTAGAGCAGCTCCCCGTGACGACGGACATAGCGCCTGCGGGCAAAAAGCACGCTTGCGGCGTACCCTGCGACCATGCAGGCCAGCAGCGCAAAGTACCCCGCCGGCAGCGGGCAGAAGTCCAGCGCCGCGCCAATGGGCGAGAAGGGCAGTGCCGTCACGGCCGCCACGCCCACGGCTCCCAGCCCCAGCAGCGGCCCGCACGCGCGGCTCTGGACGAAGGGCACGCGCGTGGTGCGGATGAGGTGTACGACCAGCGTCTGCGTCCACATGCTCTCGATGAGCCAGCCGGCCTGGAAGGTACCCGCAAAGAGGGCCTGCTCCGCCGCATCGAGCGTCCCCCAGGCGCCCCCGGCCACGGCCGGGCACACCCAGAAGAACAGCGCGGCAAACGTGATGACGTCAAAGACCGAGCTCAGGGGGCCAAAGGTGGTCATGAAGCCACGGATGCCGAGCGTGTCCCAACGGCGCGGCGTGCGAGTCATCTCCTCGTCGACGTTGTCCCAGGGCACGGCGGTGCAGGTGAGGTCGTAGACGAGGTTGAGCAGGAGCAGCTGCACGGCCGTCATGGGAAGGAACGGCAGGAAGAGCGAGGCCACCAGCACGGAGAAGATGTTGCCGAAGTTTGAGCTCACGGTCATCTTCACGTACTTGATCATGTTGGCGTAGGTGCGGCGGCCGCACAGGATGCCGCGCTCGAGCACCATGAGGTCCTTCTCCAGCAGGATGATGTCGGCGGCCTCGCGGGCGACGTCGACGCCGGAGTCCACGGAGATGCCGCAGTCGCTCTCGCGCATGGCGGCGGCGTCGTTCACGCCGTCGCCCATGAAGCCCACGGCGTGGCCCAGGCCGCGCAGAATCCGCACGACACGGGCCTTCTGGGCGGGGGAGAGCTTGGCAAAGACGCTGGCCTCCTGCACCCGGGCGGCAAGCTCCTCGTCCCCGAGGCGCTCGACCTCCTCGCCGGTGAGCACGCCGTCCACGGGGATGCCGATGCTGCGGCAGACGTGCTCGGCCACGCGGGCGGAGTCGCCGGTCAGGACCTTGGTGGTCACGCCGTGCGCCGCGAGCGCCCGGATGGCCTCAGCCGAGCTGGCCTTGGGCGGGTCGAGAAACGCCAGGTAGCCGATGAGGGTCATCTCGCGCTCGTCCTCCACGGTTAGGGAGCCGGTGCCGGCCGGGTTGGCCTTGCGGGCCACGCCCAGCACGCGCATGCCCTCGTTGGCCAGGGCCTCTGCGCGCGAGGTCACGCGGCTGCGCTCCTCGTCCGTGAGCGGCCGGACGCACCCGTCGACCTCGACGTCCGTGCAGACGGCCAGGACCTCCTCGATGGCCCCCTTGCAGATCATGCGCGTCTGGCCGTCGGCGTCTCCCACCACTACGGAGAGGCGGCGGCGCTCGAAGTCAAACGGCAGCTCATCCACGGCGTGCCAGTGCTCGGCCAGCTCCTCTGCGCTGAGCCCGGGGGCGACGGGCGTCTCGTCGGTGCCCTCCGCAAGGGCGCGCTCGATGATGGCGCGGTCGATGAGGTTCTTCACGCCCGTGGAGAAGTAGCTGTTGAGGAAGGCGTAACGCAGCACGCGCGGATCGTCGTTTCCGTTGAGGTCAAGGTGGCGCTCCAGGACCACGCGGTCCTCGGTGAGGGTCCCGGTCTTGTCGGTGCACAGTACGTCGATTGCGCCCAGGTCCTGGATGGCGTCCAGGCGCTTGACGATGACGTGGTCCCGGCTGAGGTCGACGGAGCCCTTGCCCAGGCAGCAGGTCACCAGCATGGGCAGCATCTCGGGCGTGAGGCCCACGGCCACGGACAGCGAGAAGAGCAGCGCGGCAAGCCAGTCCCCCTTGGTGATGCCGCAGGTCACGAGCACGATGGGCAGCATGATGGCCATGAGGCGCATGAGCAGGCGGCTCGTGGAGCGAATGCCCTCGTCAAAGGCGGTCTGGCGCTTGCGGCCGGCAAGCGTGCCGGTTGCCTCGCCGAACATGGTGCGGGCGCCGGTGGCAACGATCACGCCGCGGGCGTTGCCCGAGATGACGGTGGAGCCCATGAAGGCCAGGTCGGCCAGGTCCGTGAGGGCGCAGGCACCGTCGCCGTCGGCGGTGGCGCCGCCCTGGGCGCCGGGGTTGGCCAGGGACGCGCGCTTCTCGACGGGCTCGGACTCCCCGGTGAGGGAGGACTGGCTCACAAAGAGGTCGCGTGCGGCAAAGATGCGCAGGTCAGCAGGGACGACGTCTCCGGACGAGAGGTAGACCACGTCGCCCACGACGACCTCGTCCAGGGGGATGGGGTTGCCGCCGTCGCCGTCTCGCTCCACGTTAGCGAGGGTCTCGATCATCTCGGCCAGGGACTCCGCGGCCACGGTGCTCTTCTCGTCCTGGACAAAGCGCAGCACGCCGGAGACCAGCACCATGACGCCGATGATGAGGGGCGTGGTGACGTCGCGGCTGCCGGCGTCGGCAAAGACCCAGTCGGTGAGCACGGAGACAAGGGCGATGAACACGAGGATGTAGGTGAAGGGGTCCGCGAAGGCGGCCAGCAGGCGCAGCGGGACCGGCCGCTTGGCTGCCTGTGCGGTGGCGTTGGCGCCCCAGAAGGCGCGGGCCTCGTCGACCTGCCCCGCGCGCAGGCCCTCCTCGCCGGAGTTGAGCTCACAGAAGAGCTCGGCGGGCGTGGTGGCAGCGGCGTGACGCAGCCACTCCTGCTGGCTGAGCTGGGCGTTTGTCTGCTTGTTGGCGTGCGTGGGCACACGAGGGGAGAGGGTACGCAGCGTCATGGCGCACCTCGCAATCCCGGGAACGAGAAAGGACCGCCCCGCACGTGGCGGAACGGCCCAGGAGACGCTTCATGCGCGACCGCGCGGCCGGCTTGCGGCTAGGCGCGGCGGACGCCCACCTTCCCGAGGGCGTGCGTCTTCTCCATGGACCTTGTGAGACTGAGACTGTGACTTTGGCCGTCAGGCATGACGCACCTCCTCGGAGTCCGGGGCGTGGCCCCGCAACTTGCAATCGCAGGAATGTTAGCAGAACTTCTCGGCTTGGGAAGTCAGGTCCTTGTAATGCTACAAATGGCTCAACGGCTAGGACGATGAGAAAAGGGACCGTCCCTTTTCTCACGGAGGAGGGGACATGGCACAGGACCAGGCGAGAAACGAGGACTTCAGGCTCCTGAGGAGCGGCCTTCCGGAGCGCACTGCCCGTGCGCGGGAAGCCCGGCTGCGGCGCGACTTCTGCCTCACGCGCGAGGACGTCATGGGGCTGGTGCGCGCCGAGTGGCCGGAGTTTGGCCCGGCCGAGCTCGACGCGCTTGTCGGGCGTGGGCGGCTTGACTGGCGCCTGGTTGACGGCGAGCAGCGCTTTCTGAGGAGCTGCGTAGACTCGCTGCGCCTGTATCCGGCCGAGGTGCCGGGCCTTGCGTGTCCGCCGGCGGACCGCACGGCCCAGCTGGCCGTCATCGAGGAGATGCGCCGCGAGGGCGCCGCCGAGAGGCGGATTCGCCTGCGTCACCTCATCCGCGCGGGCGCGGGCGTCGAGGTGACGGCGGGGTCTACGGTGCGCGCGTGGCTGCCGCTGCCGTCTGGCCCGCAGGTTGCCGACGTGCGCATCGTCGACGTCACTCCGGGCATGGTGGCTGCCCCCGAGGACGCGCCCCAGCGGACGGCCTTCTGGGAGACCGGGGGCGTTCGGGAGTTCTTCGTGGAGTACGAGTACCTCATCCGGGCGCCCTACGTCGACCTCTGGGTGCCAGAGCCCGCGCCCGCGGCTCTGGACGCGCGCTTCCGCCCGGCTCCCGCGCCGTGCGCGGCGGACCTGGCGGAAGAGGAGCCGCACCTGGCCTTCACGCCGTACCTGCGCCGGCTTGCGAGCCGCGTCTTTGACGGCATTCCAGAAAAGGACGCCCTGGCTCGCGCACGGGCGGCCTACGACTGGGTTACGCGCAACGTGGACTACCGCTTCCAGCCCGCCTACCTGCTGCTTGACAGCATCGCCGACGGCTGCGCCCACAGCCTACGCGCCGACTGCGGCGTCTTTGCCCTCACCTTCATCGCGCTCTGCCGCCTGGGAGGCGTGCCCGCCCGCTGGCAGAGCGGCCTCTACGTCACGCCGGAGCGCGTGGGCAGCCATGACTGGGCCATGTTCTACGTTGAGGGACTGGGCTGGCTCTGGGCCGACTGCTCCTTTGGCTCGGCCGCCCGCCGCGAGGGGGACGAGGCTCGTCGCCGCTTCTACTTTGGCAACCTGGGGCCCTGGCGCATGCCAGCCAACAGCGCGTTCTTCTCGCCGTTGACGCCTGCGGACGAGGCCCTGCGCAACGACCCGTTTGACAGCCAGCTGGGCGAGATGTGCGTCGATGGCCGCGGCCTCACCAGCTACGACTTTGAGGTCGAGCGCACCGCGCGGTTCCTGCCGTAAGGGCGGGGCGCGCCTACATGCTGTGCGTGGAGAAGACCGGGTCGTCCTGCCAGGTCACGATGCCGTCGGCAGACCCAAGCGTGGCGGGCACGTCAATGAGCCGCTGGTTGGTGGACCCGCGGAAGCGCAGGGTGATGTCGTGGTTCTCCTGCATGAAGGGACCGTCTACCAGGACGTCCAGGGTGTCCAGGATGCGGTCGGTGACCTCGCCGAGGTTCCAGGCGCCGCCGGGCGCAAGCTGCTCCCAGGTGTGGCCGGAGTACATCCAGATGGTCTTTCCGCCGTCCGTGCCCGCGGCGCCCGACTGGTCGCCGCGCGGGAAGGCCTCGCGCACGCGCTCCAGGAAGCCCACGAGGCCCTGCTGGTTCTCGGGCTCCATGGGCTCGCCGCCCAGGACGGAGAGGCCGGCCACGTAGGGCGTGCGCAGGGAGTCCATGATGGCGTCCTCGACCTCGCGCGTGAAGGGCTTGCCCGAGGAGAAGTCCCAGGCCACGTCGTTGAAGCAGCCCGGGCAGTGTAGGCGGCACCCAGAGACAAAGAGGGTGGTCCTCACGCCCACGCCGTTTGCGATGTCGCAGTACTTGATCTCCGCGTAGTTCAAGGTGCCCTCCCGAGCGCTAGACAACGGGCACCAGTATAGGCTTGCCGCCTGTCTTCCCTCGAAAAAAGCTCTGACTGCGGAACGCGCCGGGATTGGCCCTCTCCGTGGGTCGCGCAAAAACGCGCTCCACTGGATGACGTTTCTGCGCAAGCGTTCCGGACGCGCAGAATGGCCTTCCAGTGGAACGCGTTTCTCGGCAAAAGATAGGCGAGAAGGGCCATTGCGCACCTTTGCCTTCCAGTGGATGCGCTATCTGCGCGAATTCGACTTCGGACAAACGCGCTCGACCGTGCCCTAGACGCGCAGCATGCGGTAGCCCACGCCCACGTGCGTCTGGATGTAGCGGGGGTGGGCCGGGTCCTCCTCGATCTTCTTGCGGAGCGTTCCCATGATGACGCGCAGGGAGGCCAGGTCGCTCTTGCTGGTGGTGTCCCAGACCTCGCGCAGGATGAACTGGTGGGTGAGCACCTTGTCAACGTTTCTGGCCAGAAGGCAGAGCAGCTTGTACTCCATGGGGGTGAGGTGCAACTCGCGCCCGGCCAGAGACGCCGTTCCCGCCGCAAAGTCCACGTGGAGCTCCCCGTTGTCAAAGGCGGGCGCCGGGGCCGGGCCCTCGGCCGCCTGGTGGGAGAGGCGGCGCAGCGTGGTCCTGATGCGCGCGAGGAGCTCGCCCACAGAGAAGGGCTTGGTCAGGTAGTCGTCGGCACCGGCGTCCAGCGCGCGGATCTTGTCGGCGTCCTCCGTGCGGGCGGAGACCACGATGATGGGCATCTGCGACCAGCTGCGGATGGATTTCACCACCTCGACGCCGTCTATGTCGGGAAGGCCCAGGTCAAGCAGGACGATGTCGGGCGCCTGCGAGGTCGCCGCGGCAATGGCGGCCCGTCCGGTGGCCGCGCAGACGTGGCGGTAGCCGTGTGCCTCAAGGGTGGTGGCAATGAGGTTGCGCACGCCGGCGTCGTCCTCGACGACGAGCAGCGTGGGGCGAGAGGCGCTCTCCGTGGCAATGCTATCCAACGGTTTCTCCCTCCGGGATGCGGTAGGCGGGAAGGTCGAGATCAAAGCGGCAGCCGTGCGGCTCCACGGCGCTGACGCCTATGGCGCCGCCATGGGCCGCCATGATGGAGCTGCACAGCGAGAGACCCAGGCCGACGCTCCTGTGGCCATCTGCCAGGCCGTGGTTGACGGTGTAGAAGGACTCGAAGATGCGCGCGCGGTCGGCCTTCGGGATGCCGGGGCCGTCGTCGGTCACGCTGCAGCGCACGCGCGCCCCCTCAACCCACGTGCGGATGGCAATGCGGGAGCCGGCGGGCGTGTGCGCGACGGCGTTGTTCACCAGGTTGACGATGACCTGCACCATGAGGCGGGCGTCCACGCTGACCAGGGTCGCGTCGGGGCTGGGTTCCACCACGAGGGAGTGCTCCGAGACGGCGGGGTCCACGTGGCGCAGGGCCTCCTCGATGATGTCGTCCATGAGCTCGACGGTGGCGTTGAGACTCATGCCGCCGTTCTCCAGCTTGGTGATGGCCAGCAGGTTCTCCACCGTGGAGGTGAGCCAGGTGGCGTCCGAGCGGATGTCCGCGGCAAGCTTTGCGCGCTGCTCCTCCGTGAGAACGGCCGCGTCGGAGAGAAGCACGTCCGCGTTGCCGGCGATGGCGGTGAGCGGCGTGCGCAGGTCGTGGGAGATCGAACGCAGGAGGTTGGCCCTGAGCTGCTCGTTCTTGGCCGTGACGGCCGCGTGCTCGCGCTGCTCGAGGGCGGAGCTGCGCGCGAGGGCAAGCGACGCCTCGCCGGCGATGGACGCGGCTATGTTGGCCTCGTCGTGGCCGAGGGCCGCCTCGTCGACGTCGATGGCCAGCACTCCTGCCACCACGGGCTCCGAAGGGGCGCCGCCCTGGGAGGCTCCTGCGTCTGCGGGCTCGGCCGCCTTGTCGTAGACGGTGAGGTAGATGCCGCGGGAGAGCCCCGGCACGGCCTCGCGGCCCAGGGGCGTCCCCACGTAGGCGCTGCCGTCCAGCAGCGGGGGCAGCGCCGGGGCAAACTCCTGCGCCAGGCCCTTCTCGCCAGAGGGCAGGTAGGCGCTCGTCGCGGCCACGCTGCCGTCTTCCTGGGCCTGGTACCAGACGCAGGCGTGATGCGTCATGCGGGCCAGTTGGGCGCCCGCAGTGTTGACGATGGCCCCGCGGTCCGCGCAGCCCTGCAGCAGGCGGTTGGTCTCGAGCATGACGGAGCTCCTGCGCTGGGCCTCGTGGGAGCGGTGCACCTCTCGTCGCAGGGCCATGGCCGCGTAGCTGGAGATGAGCGCCGTGACGAACATGATGGCAAAGGTGCCGGGGTAGGCCGCGCCTACTGCCGTGAGGGAGTGGCGCGGCGAGGTGAAGAAGTAGTTGTAGAGCGCGACGCCCAGGGCGGAGCCCAGCAGGCAGTGGAGGCGCCTGATGGTGACCAGCGCCGTGACCTGCACGGCCACCACATAGACGATGACCACGCACGTGCCCAGGCCCAGGGCGTCAAAGCCCAGGCCCACCAGGGTGGCGACAAAGAGGGCGCAGCAGACAAAGGCCAGGTCGCTGAGGTCGCGGCCGGGGGTCGGGGTGTCCGACCAGGCAAAGGGTCCGTCGGCGCGGATGGCGTTGTGACCGTCGCGTGCGCCCATCTGTTTCCTTTAGGCAAACGCCCCCACGAGGGCGCCCCAGACGCAGGCCGCCAGGACGGCCACGCCCAGGATGATGAATACGAGGTCGAACCTCTCTGTTATACGCCTGCTGGCAAAGAACTGGTCCTCGCCCTGCTCAAACTGACGCTCTTCGGCCAGCTTGCTCGCGGCCTCCCTGCTGATTCTCATGATGTGCCCCCTCCCGACGGCTGCGTTGCCGCCTCTGCCTTTCGACGCTTGTATTAAACGGCGACAGGCATAAAGGGGAACAAAGGATGTATCCGACCGCATAAAGAGGGCGCAAAGACGGCGCAAAAACCGCCGCCAGGCACAAAGAAGGCGAGAAGGGCCCGGGGCCGCGGGTCCTTCTCGCCTTGCGAAACGCCGCTACTAGAGCTGCTGCTCGCCGGGCAGGCGCGTCAGAGAGTAGCCCGCAAAAAGGCGCCCGCCGAAGTGACGGGCGCCTTTTTGCGGGCCTACTGGATGTCTGGCGCGCCTACAGGTGCAGCACGCGGTCGCGAATCTCCTCGGTGCGGCCCTGGTTCCAGAACTGGGTGCCAATATAGCCGCAGGTGCGACGGGCGACGTTCATCTTGGCCTGGTCGCGGTTGCCGCAGTGCGGGCACTCCCAGACGAGCTTGCCGTCGTCCTCCACGATCTTGATCTCTCCGTCGTAGCCGCACACCTGGCAGTAGTCGCTCTTGGTGTTGAGCTCGGCGTACATGATGTTGTCGTAGATGTAGTGCATGACGGCCAGGACGGCCTCGAGGTTGTCCTGCATGTTGGGCACCTCGATGTAGGAGATGGCGCCGCCGGGGGAGAGGCGCTGGAACTCGCTCTCAAACTTGAGCTTGGTGAAGGCGTCGATCTTCTCGCGGACGTTGACGTGGTAGCTGTTGGTGATGTAGCCGTGGTCCGTGATGCCGGGCACGTTGCCAAAGCGCTTCTGGAGGCACTTGGCGAACTTGTACGTGGTGGACTCCAGCGGCGTGCCGTAGAGGGAGTAGTCGATGTCCTCGGCGGCCTTCCACTCGGCGCACTTGTCGTTCATCTTCTGCATGACGGCCAGGGCAAACGGCGTGGCCTCGCGGTCGGTGTGGCTGTGGCCGGTCATGGCCTTGACGCACTCGTAGAGGCCGGCATAGCCCAGGCTGATGGTGGAGTAGCCGCCGTAGAGGAGCTTGTCGATCTTCTCGCCCTTGTTAAGGCGCGCGAGGGCGCCGTACTGCCACAGGATGGGCGCGGCGTCGGAGAGGGTACCGCAGAGGCGGTCGTGGCGGGCGCGCAGGGCCGTGTGGCACAGCTCGAGGCGCTCGTCGAAGATCTGCCAGAAGCGGTCCATGTCGTGGTCGGCGGAGAGGGCCACGTCAGGCAGGTTGATGGTGACGACGCCCTGGTTGAAGCGGCCGTAGTACTTGGGCTTGCCGGGCTCGTAGTTCTTGGCGCGCGCCACGTTGCCGTAGCCGTTGCCGGAGCGGTCCGGGGTGAGGAAGGAGCGGCAGCCCATGCAGGTGTAGCAGTCGCCGTTGCCCTCGGTCTCGCCGGCGGAGAGCTTGTACTCGCGCATCTTCTTCTCGGAGATGTAGTCGGGCACCATGCGCTTGGCCGTGCACTTGGCGGCGAGCTTGGTGAGGTAGTAGTAGGGGCTGTCGGGCTCGATGTTGTCGTCCTCGAGCACGTAGATGAGCTTGGGGAAGGCCGGGGTGATCCAGACGCCCTCCTCGTTCTTCACGCCCTGGTAGCGCTGGCGCAGCATCTCCTCGATGCACAGGGCGAGGTCCTTCTTCTCCTGCTCGTTGCGGGCCTCGTTGAGGTACATGAAGACGGTGATGAAGGGGGCCTGGCCGTTGGTGGTCATGAGGGTGACCACCTGGTACTGGATGGTCTGGACGCCGCGGGAGACCTCCTCGCGCAGGCGCTTCTCGACGATCTGGTTGATCTTCTCCTCGCCGGGGTGGGCGTCGATGGCCTCCATCTCGGCGTAGACCTGGCGGCGGATCTTCTTGCGGGAGACGTCCACGAAGGGCGCGAGGTGCGTGAGGGAGATGGACTGGCCGCCGTACTGGCAGCTAGCCACCTGGGCGATGATCTGCGTGGCGATGTTGCAGGCGGTGGAGAAGCTGTGCGGGCGCTCGATGAGCGTGCCGGAGATGACGGTGCCGTTCTGCAGCATGTCGTCGAGGTTGATGAGGTCGCAGTTGTGCATGTGCTGCGCGAAGTAGTCCGCGTCGTGGAAGTGGATGATGCCCTCCTCGTGGGCGCGCACCACCTCTGCCGGCAGCAGCTCGCGCATGGCGAGGTCCTTGGAGACCTCGCCGGCCATGTAGTCGCGCTGGACGGAGACCACCGTGGGGTTCTTGTTGGAGTTCTCCTGCTTGACCTCCTCGTTGTTGCACTCGATGAGCGAGAGGATCTTGTCGTCAGTGGTGTTCTTCTGGCGCTTCCGGGCCTGGACGTAGCGATAAATAATGTAATGGCGGGCCACGGCAAAGTGGTCGAGGGCCATCAGCTGGTCCTCGACGAGGTCCTGGACCTCCTCGACGGTCACGGTGTGGCCGGCGGCCTCGCAGGAGTCCACGACGTTTGCGGTGGCAAACTTGATGCCGCGCTCGGTGAGGCGCTCCTCCTCGGGGACCTCTCCGCAGGCGGCGCGGATGGCGTTCTCGATCTTGGTCGCGTCAAAGGTGACCTCAGAGCCATTGCGCTTGATGATCTTCATCGCTGCTCACGCCCTTCTCAAAAAAGCAGCGCGTCAGCAGGCGCGCCGCAGATAGTTCCACTCGTTGTGTCTATCTCAACTATGCCACAACCTGTAGTGCTTGGCTTGTGTTTTCTGCCCCAGATATTGTTAAAACGGGGCTTGACTTGCTTGCTTGCCCGTGGATGGCCGGCGTAGCCGCAGGTAGCAAAATCGGCTGGCTTCAAATCTTTTTCCAAGCCGCGAGGGGGCGGGTAGAACGTCTTTTGGAGGCCGCGTGTAAGCCCCAGTTGGCACGTCCGCGCCAGGCGAGAAGGGCCTCCCGCCCCGACCGCTCGCCACCGCGGACGCCGCGGGCGGCTTCTTGCGGGCCGATCCGTCTGCCACGAGGACTAAAGTAGAGAGGTTATCTGTGCGCGACGGGCGCCGGCCCGCCTGGCTGATTGGAGTGCCCATGGAGTTCTCTAAGCGTCTTGACCTGCTGGGAGACGAGGTCTTTGCCGCGCTTAACGTGCGCCGCCGCGAGCTCGAGGCCGAGGGCCGCACGGTCTACGACCTCTCGGTGGGGACGCCTGACTTCAAGCCCTCGCAGCACGTCATAGACGCGCTGGTCAAGAGCGCCCAGGACCCGGCCAACTGGAAGTACTCCCTGCACGACAAGGACGAGCTGCTGGACGCCGTGGGCGCCTACTACAAGGACCGCTATGGCGTGGATGGCGTCACGCGCGACATGATCATGAGCTGCCGCGGCACCCAGGAGGGCATGCTGCCCCTGTGCGCCGCGCTTATCGACGAGGGCGACACCGTCCTGGTGCCCGACCCCTGCTACCCGGTCTTCCGCAACGCCACCACCCTTGCCGGCGGCACGTGCGCGTTCTACCCGCTCACGGCCGAGCACGACTTCCTGCCCTACGTGGCGGGCATCGACCCCGAGGTGGCGGACCGCGCCAAGTACATGATCGTCTCGCTGCCCGCAAATCCGGTGGGCTCTGTGGGCACGTCCGAGGTCTACCAGCAGATCATCGAGTTCGCGCGCGAGCACGACATCGTGGTCATTCACGACAACGCCTACTCCGACATCATCTACGACGGCCCCGCCGGCGGGAGCTTCCTGGCGTACCCGGGCGCCCGCGAGGTCGGCGTGGAGTTCCTGAGCCTCTCCAAGTCCTTCAACGTGACGGGCTGCCGCCTCTCCTTCCTGGTGGGCCGCGCCGACATCGTGGCCGCGGCTCGCAAGCTGCGCAGCCAGGTGGACTTTGGCATGTTCTACCCGGAGCAGGACGCGGCCATCGCCGCCCTCACCGGCCCGCGCGAGCAGGTGGAGCAGCAGCGCATGTGGTACCAGGAGCGCCGCGACGCCCTGTGCGACGGCCTCGAGGAGATTGGCTGGGAGCGCCCCAACGCGCACGGCTCCATGTTCGTCTGGGCGCGCCTGCCGCACGGCCGCCAGGACTCCATGGCCTTTGCGGCCGAGCTCATGGAGCGTGCGGGCGTCATCGTGACGCCGGGCGCGAGCTTTGGCCCGGCCGGCGAGGGCTTCTGCCGCATGGCGCTCACCATGCCGCCGGAGAAGATCCGCGAGGCCGTCGCCGCCATAGCCGCCGCCGGCATGTAGGGGAGGGGCCATGGACGCCGCCGAGTTCCAGCAGCTAGCCGCAGGGTCCCGCACGTATCGCCGCTATGGCGCCCGCCCGCTGCGCCGCGATGAGCTCCTGGGGCTCGTCGAGGCCGCGCGCCTGGCACCCACGGGCAACAACTCCCAGCAGCTGCGCTTTCGCGTGGTGCCTGGCATGGAGGACCCGGCGGGCTGCCAGCTGGTCTTCTCGCATCTGCACTGGGCCGCGTCGCTGCCCGACTGGGACGGCCCCGAGGCAGACGAGCGTCCCGGCGGCTACGTGGTGGTCTGCCTGCCGCACAAGGTTGCCAAGAGCCCCGTGCGCCTCATTGACGTGGGCATTGCCGCCCAGACGCTGGCGCTTGCCGCGGCGGCCCGGGGCCTGGGCACCTGTATGCACAAGAGCTACGACGCCTGCCTGGGCGTGGAGCTCGGCCTGGAGGTGCTCGGCCTCGACGTGGCGCTCGTCCTGTCCGTGGGCGAGCGCGGCGAGAAGGTCGTGCTGGAGCGCGCGGGCGTGGGCGCTGCCCAGGGCCATGGCCTGACCTACTGGCGCGACCCCGACCGCTCCCACCACGTGCCCAAGCTCTCCCTCGAGGGGCTTCTCGTCTAGGATGAGAAAAGGGGGCGGTCCCTTTTTCTCATTTTTGCGAGAAGCGCGCTGGAAGAACGGGAGAGAAGAGATGGCAAAGCAGGTCTGGCGCGGCGGGAACATGCTGTATCCGCTGCCGGCGGTGATGGTGAGCTGCGCGGACGCGTCGGGCGCCTCTGACATCGTCACGGTTGCCTGGACGGGAACCATCTGCACCAACCCGCCCATGCTCTACGTCTCCATCAGGCCCGAGCGAGCCAGCTACCGGCTCATCCACGAGTCGGGCGAGTTTGTGGTCAACCTCACCACGCGCCGCCTGCAGCGTGCGTGCGACTGGTGCGGTGTGCGCTCCGGCCGCGACTACGACAAGTGGGCCGAGTGCGGCCTCACCCCGGCGCCCGCGGCCAAGCTCGAGCTCGCGCCCGTCATTGCGGAGAGCCCCGTCAACATCGAGTGCAAGGTCACCGAGGTCAAGGAGCTGGGAAGCCACCACATGTTCCTTGCCAGCGTGGAGGCCGTGCAGGTGGACGAGTCCCTGGTGGACGCGCGGGGGCGCCTTGACCTGGCCCGCGCCGGCCTGACCGCCTACAGCCACGGCGAGTACTTCGAGCTCGGGCAGCGCCTGGGCACCTTTGGCTACAGCGTGCGGAAGAAGCCTGCAGCCAAGAAGCCCGCCTCCGGCAAGAGGCCTCGCCGCTAGGGGTTGAGCCTGGCCAGGAAGAGGTCGCCGTAGGCCTGGGCCTTCTTTGCGCCCACGCCGGAGACGCCCAGGAACTCCTCAAGGTTGCGGGGCCGCTTGGCGCACATGTCCACCAGCGTGGCGTTGCTGAAGATGATGTAGGGCGGCACTTGCTGCTCCGTCGCCAGCTGGGTCCTGAGCTCGCAAAGCTCCTGGTAGAGCGCCTGGGATTCCTCGTCCAGCTGCGAGAGGTCCGCCGTGGGGCGCCTCTTTCCGCCAGTTGCGGCTGCCTCCTGGCGCCTGTGGGCCTTGCCCTTGGCCACCTTCACCATGAGGGGCCCGCCGTCAAGGGAGCGCGCCCGCATGAACGCCCGTCCCGCCTCCGTCAGCACGACAGTAGGGTAGTCTCCCGTCGTGCGCGCAAGAAGGCCCAGGTAGACCAGCTCGTCAATGAGAGAGCGCAGCTGCGTCACGGGTGTCTTCTCCATGATGCCGTACGTGCTCAGGGTGTCGTAGCCGCGAGAGGTCACCTTCTCTGCACGGGACCCGCGAAGCACGTCGACGATGGTGGAGGCGCCCACAAATCTTCCACGCTGGGCAAGGCGGGCCACGCACGAGACCACCTTGAGGGCGTCCGTGGTGGCGTCAACCTCCTCGAACTCCGCCAGGCAGTTGCCGCAGTTGCCGCAATACGCGGGCGCCTCCTCGCCAAAGTAGCGCAGGATGAAGGCCCGCAGACAGTCCGTCGTGGTGGAATAGAAGGTCATCTGCTCCAGGCGCCGGGAGTCGTGCTCCCTGATCTGCTCCAGCTGCTCCGGCGAGAGGTCGTCTCTGTCCTCGCCCGTCTTGGAGAGAAGGAACTCCTGCGTGTGGACGTCACCGGGGGAGTAGAGCAGCAGGCACTCGGCCGGGGTTCCGTCCCTGCCGGCGCGTCCCGCCTCCTGGTAGTAGTTCTCCAGGCAGCTGGGCATGTTGTAGTGCACCACATAGCTGACGTTTGACTTGTCTATGCCCATGCCAAACGCGTTGGTTGCGACCATGATGCTCGCGCGGTCATAGAGGAAGTCGTCCTGGTTGCGCTGGCGCTCCTCTGCGGCAAGACCGGCGTGGTAGCGCGTGGCGGGAAGCCCGGCGTCACGCAGCAGGTCGCAGGTCTCCTCGACGGCCCTGCGGCTTGCGCAGTAGACAATGCCCGAGCGCCCGGGCCGCTGCCGCACGAAGGAAAGCAGCGCCCGGTCCTTCTGGGCACGCCCCTGCGCGTGCTCCACGGCAAAGCTCAGGTTGGGCCGGTCGAAGCTCGCCACCACCGTGAAGGGGTCGGCGAGGCCCAGCGAGCCTGTGATGTCTTCGCGGACGGCCCTGGTTGCCGTGGCGGTGAGGGCCATGACGGCAGGACGCGCGGGCAGGCCGTCTATGAAGCCGAGGATGCGCTGGTAGGAGGGCCTGAAGTCGTTGCCCCACTGGGAGATGCAGTGTGCCTCGTCCACGGCCAGCAGGGCCACCCCGCGGCTGCCCGCCACCTCCAGGAAGCGCGGGTCGTCCAGGCGCTCGGGCGCCACGTAGAGGAGGGTCACGGCGCCGGACGCCACGCCGTGCAGGACGTCCGCCTGCTCGGAGGGGCCGAGCGTGGAGTTGAGGCAGCTCGCGGCAACGCCGTACTGGCGCAGGCTTCCCACCTGGTCCTTCATGAGCGAGATGAGCGGGCTCACCACAACCGTGAGGCCTCCTCCGCGCTGGGCCAGGACAAGTGCCGGCACCTGGTAGCAGACGGACTTTCCGGCCGAGGTTGGCATGACGGCAAGGACGTCGCGCCCGGCAAGGGCCGCCTGGACGATCTCCTCCTGGTGGGGGCGGAAGCTCTCGTAGCCAAACGTCTGGCGCAGGACGTCAAGCGCCTGCCGCCCCGTGCCCTTCTCTGCTTGGTTGTTGCCTGACAATGCGCACGTCTCCCCTCGCTTGGCCCGAGCTCTCATTGTGAGACAGGAGCGCGGGGCCTGCCCGCAGAAATTGCCCGCCGATTATTCGGTAGGCAAGTAATTGAAGCAATAGAAAAGCCGCAGGTCGCCCATGGGCGGCACAAAAAGGGCCGGGCGTTGCCTACCAAATAATAGGTAGGCAACGCCCGGCCCCGGCAGCCCCGCCTGGCGAGAAGCCCGTCCGCTAGAACAGCACTCCCAAAACGATGAGGGCGACGCTTGCCGCAAGGACGGCGTAGTCGGCCGCGCCCATGGGGTAGCGCTTGTAGCTGCTCTCGCGCGTGCGCAGGTAGAAGCCGCGCTGCTCGGCGGCAAGGGCGGTGGCGTCGGTCTTGCCCACCGAGCTCACCAGCAGCGGCACGCACAGCGGCAGCATGAGCTGAATCTTCTTGAGGGGGTTCTTGGTGTCGTACTCCACGCCGCGGGCGGTCTGCGCCTCCATGATGGCGTTCATCTCCTGGCTGAAGACGGGCACGAAGCGCAGGGCCGTGGTGAAGGTGAAGGCGTAGCGGTAGGGCACGTGCAGCACCTCCACCACGGCGTTTGCCAGGTCGTTGAGCTTGGTGACGGTCAGCATGAGGATGAGCGGCAGGGCCACGCCAAGAAGGCGCAGCGCGGCCTTGGTGCCCGTGACCAGGCCGTTCGTGGTGACCCACAGAGCCACCGGGTCGCCGGTGCGGATGAAGGCCGTCTGTAGCACCAGCATGATGAGCGAGAGCGGCACCATGAGCTTTGACAGCGAGACCAGGCCACCTGCCGCACGGGCGTAGGCGCCCAGGGCAAACGTCAGCGCCAGGAGGGCGATGAGCAGGGGGTAGGTGTCTCCCAGGAAGGTGGCCAGGATGATGCCTGCGGCCAGCGTCAGCTTGGTGACCGGGTTCAGCCGGTGCAGAAGGGACGTGCCGGGAATGTAGTCGATGACGCTAGTCACGGTTGACCATCTCCTCCGTGAGGTCGACGATGCCGGAGACCTGGCTCACGCCGGCGAACTCGGGCGAGACGTCCCGCGCGAGCTCGGCAGCCAGGGCAACCACCTGCGGCGGCTCAACGTAGGCCGCGCGCATGAGCTCCTCGTTGGCAAAGACCTCCTCGGCCACGCCGCGGGCCAGGATGCGCCCGTTGGCCATGACCACCAGGCGCTCGGCAAAGTCCGAGACCACCTCCATGTCGTGGCAGACCATGATAACGGCGCAGCCGCGCTCAGCCATCTCGCGCACGGTCTCCATGACGGTCATGCACTCGCGGTAGTCAAGGCCGCTGGTGGGTTCGTCGAGCAGCACCACCTCGGGGTCCAGCACCACCACGGAGGCCAGGGCCACCATCTGCCTCTGGCCGCGAGACAGCGAGAAGGGCGACTCGTCCAGCGGCAGGCCAAAGCGCTCGGCCGCGGCGGCGGCTCGGCGACGGGCCTCCTGGTCGCCCACGCCGTGGAGCGTGAGGCCGAAGGCCACCTCCTCGAGCACCGTGTCCTTGCAGATCTGGCGGTCCGGGTTCTGGAAGAGCATGGCGCAGCGCGCAGCAATGGCGCTGGTGGGGACGTCGTGGGTGTCCATGCCGGCAATGCGCACGGAGCCGGAGGACGGGCGCAGCAGGCCGTTCAGCAGCTTGGTGAGCGTGGTCTTGCCGGCGCCGTTCTGGCCGACGATGCCCACGAGCTCGCCGGGGTAGACGCGCATCTCGAGGTCGTTGACGGACGCGCCGCCGCTGGGGTACGAGAAGTTGACGCCCGAGAGCTCCACCACGGGCTCGGCGCCCTCGGCGTGCGGCCGGGCGGCGGGCACGTGGCGCGAGCCCGCGCGGGCCGCGGCCGCCACGTCCTTCTCGCCGGGGGTGGGAACGTGACCGGCGACGAGGTCCGCCACCAGCTCCTTTGCCTCGGCGACGTTCAAGCAGGGGGCAGTGCCCGGCGCAATGACGCCGCGCTGGGCCAGGCTGTTTGCCATGCGGGCCACGCGGGGGCTGTCCACGCCCATGGATTGCAGCTCGGAGGCGTGGCTGAAGACCTCGTGCGGCTCCCCGTCAAAGGCGAGGGCGCCCTCGTTCATGACAAGCACGCGGTCGCAGTACTTGCTGAGAAGGGCCACCTTCTGCTCGATGACCACGATGGTGATGCCGGCGAGCTCGTTGACCTTGCGCAGGGTCTCGAAGACCAGCGTGGAGCTGGCCGGGTCCAGGGCCGCCGTGGGCTCGTCGAGCACCAGGACGCGCGGAGCCAGCGCCAGGATGGCCGCGATGGCCACCTTCTGCTTCTGGCCGCCGGAGAGCGTGGCGATCTCGCGCTCACGCAGGTCGGAGATGCCGACGGTGGCCAGCGTCTGGCTGATGCGCTCCTCGATCTGGTCGTGCGGGACGCCAAAGTTCTCGAGCCCGAAGAGCATCTCGTCCTCGACGACGGAGGCCACCATCTGGGCGTCGATGTCCTGCAGGACGCTGCCCACGATGCGCGAGATGTCCGTCAGGGTGACCTCGCAGGTGTCCTTGCCGTCGATGAGCGTGGCGCCATAGAGCTGGCCGGTGAAGTGGTGGGGGATGGCACCGCTCATGACGGCGGCAAGCGTGGACTTGCCGGCGCCCGACGGGCCGATGACGCCCACGAAGTCGCCCTCGGAAATGGAGAGCGAGACGTGGTCAAGAGCCGCCCGGGCGCCCTCGCCGTACGAGAACGAGACGCCCCTGAGCTCGATGATTGGGTTGGTCTGGGTCATGGGAGCCCTTCTTATTGAATCTGCCGCCACGGGGCGCGCCCTGCGGCGAGAAAAACGCGCCGGCCCACGGTGGGTCGGCGCGTCTCATGGTACCTAATGAGCTACTTGTTCAGGGCCTTCTTGATGGGGACGTAGAGGGCCTGGACGATGATGGCGTTGAAGGCGCCGGTCATGGCGACGACGGGGGCCATGACCATGATGAGCTGCGGGTTGCGCTGGACGAAGCAGGCAAAGATGACGGCGTAGATGAGGCCGGAGATGCAGGTGACCACAAAGGTGCCGACGAGGGGCAGGACCTTCTTGGCGCCGCCGTTGCCCAGGGCGGAGACCAGCAGCGCCATGACCACAGCGGCGACGGGCTCGGCGATGAGGTCGGGGCCCTTGACGGAGGCAGTGATCTGGATCACCACGCCGGCGAGAAGGCCGAGGACGGCGGCCTGCCCGACCTTGGGCCTGATGATGAGGGTCTCAAGGCAGAAGGCCGCGATGATGAACTCGGGCGAGAGGATGCCGCCGGTGAGGCCCGAGAAGAACTTGCTGACGGTCATGTTGAGCACGAAGCCGGCAGCCAGGAGGATGGCGTAGAGGGTGAGGGCCTTGAGGTCGAGCTTGCCGTGGTCGACGGTGGTGACGGTGCGAGCCTGCTGGGCATTGGCGTTCTGGGACATGGCGTTTCTCCTTTGCGAGGGGTGGTTGCACGAAAAAAGGGGCTCCCGGTCAAACCGGGAGCCCCTTGACTTCGCGTGATTATGGGTACGCGACAAGACTCACGATCGACCGACCGAGTTCAGGTTGCGCCACCACCAGTTGTTGTTCATGGACTTGAACATGTTGGCGCTCCCCTCTGGATGCTCGGTAAAAAGGCCGTGTGCCTTTGCGTTGGTTGGGAATATACGCGCGTCTTTGGCGGCGGCGCAAGCCTCATTTGGTAAACGGTTTGTTTCGCTGAGGCGCGGCTTGACGAGAAGGTCGGGAGGAGTCGGACTTGCCGGCCGGGAATTACTTCACAAACTTAACGCTTACGAAGCGCGCGCGTTTCTGGTTACCATGGCTCACGCTGCGCTGGCTCCGACCTGCCTGCCATTGGGCGGCGGCAGGCCGTCGAGACAGGACTTCGATCATAAGGAGTTGTTTTACTTTATGCCCAAGAACAAGCGTGAGAGCCTTCTGTTCACCTTCATCATGTGTTTCCTCATGGTGCTTTGGATGAGCATCTACAACGTGGCGCGCCAGTATGGCCACATGGGGGCCGACGTCATTGCCGCTGCCTGGATTGGCTTCCCGCCTGCGTACGTCTTTGCCATGCTGTGCGACTGGTTTGTTGCCAGCCCGCTGGCCAAGGGCTTTGCCTTCAAGCGCCTGGTGACCCCGGGCAAGAGCAGCCCACGCGCCATGACACTTGCGGTCTCCACCTGCATGGTCTTCCCGATGGTCATCATCATGTCGCTCTATGGTGCCTTTGAGGGCGCCCTCCACGCCGGCACCCTGGCCGTCGTGCCCATGGCCTGGCTGACCAACATTCCCTGGAACTTCATCATGGCCCTGCCGTGGAACCTGCTGGTTGCCGGCCCCATCGCCCGCTTCCTGTTCCGTCGCGCCTTCCCGGAGGGGACGGTGCTCGCCCAGCCCCAGGCGTAAGGGCGCGCGCTTCTCGCCTGGCAGAGCGTGGCCGGCGGGGGCGTCTGGCAAACCAAGATGTGTGCAAACGGCGCACTTGTTGACAACTCAACAAGTGCGCCGTTACTGTATGCTGCGACGGAACGCGGTCAGGGGAGGCACGCATGCGGGAGGAGAGTCGTTTTGAGGACTTCGTGGGCCTCATTGGCGCCATAGACAAGGAGATCCAGCGCATCAAGACGGCGGAGCTCGCCCGCTTTGGCCTGCGCGCCTCTGACCTGATGGTCGTCTACTACCTGGAGAAGAACCCCGAGGGGCTGACGGGCGCCGACCTTGCCCGCCTGGCCGACGTGGACCGCGCCGCCGTGAGCCGTACGGTCACGCGCCTTGCCGCCGACGGCTTTGTGGAGGTAGGGGAGGAGTCCACGCGCTACCGCGCCCCCATCCGCCTCACCGAGAAGGGCTATGCGGCAATGGCCGAGGTCAACGGGCTCATCTCGCAGATTGTGCGGCAGGCGGGCGGCGGCCTCTTGGACGAGCAGCGCCGGGCGCTCTACGCCTCGCTGGAGTCCGTCCTGGGGCAGCTGAGGGTCATCGCCCGGTAAGGTGGGGCGTGGCCGCGGCCGTGTGGCCGGCGAGGGCGGGCGCTTCTCGCATATATCAAAACCAAAATAAAAAAGGAGATGCCATGAAGACGCGCATCATCACCGACTCTGCCTCGGACATTCTGGAGGGCGAGTACGAAAACCTCACGGTGCTCCCGCTCTCCATCACGTTTGGAACCGTCACGTACCTGGACGGCGTCGACCTCACGCACGAGCGCTTCTACGAGCTGCTGGTTGAGGAGGACGAGCTTCCCAAGACGGGGCAGGTCAACCCCTATGCCTTTGGCCAGGTGCTTGACGAGGTCCACGCGGCGGGCCAGGAGGCCGTGGTGATCACGCTCTCCTCCAAGCTCTCCGGCACGCACCAGAGCGCCATCACCGCTGCCGCGCAGGCCAAGGGGGTCGTGCGCGTGGTTGACAGCCTGAACGTCTGCGTGGGCGAGCGCGTGCTGGTGGAGTGCGCCCTGCGCCTTGCCGAGAAGGGCCTGGGTGCCGTGGAGATTGCGGACCAGATCTGCGCCCTGCGTGACCGCGTCTGCGTGGTAGGGCTTCTCGATACCCTCGAGTACCTGCGGCGGGGTGGGCGCATCTCTGCAGCCGCCGGCGCGGTGGGAGAGCTTCTCTCCATCAAGCCGGTCATTGCCATCAGGTCCGGCGAGGTGGCCCTGCTGGGCAAGGCGCGCGGCTCCAAGAACGGCCGCAACCTCCTCAACCAGCAGGTGGAGAACGCGGGCGGCATTGACTTTGGCATGCCGGTGGCCCTGGGCTACGCGGGCCTCTCGGACAGGCTGCTGCGCAAGTACGTGGCCGACAGCCGCGGCCTCTGGGAGGCGGGCTTTCCCGACGGCAGCCTGCCCGTCCACACCGTGGGCGCCACCATCGGCACCCACGTGGGCCCCGGCGCCATTGCCCTGGCGTTCTTCCGCAAGGCATAGGGGGTCTGGAGGCCGAGCGTTCTCGGAATACTGTACATAATAACGACCCCGCGTCCTTCTCGGCTGCGTTTTCGCAGGTGAGAAGTGCACGGGGTCGTTATTTTGTACGCTGTTGAGATGAGCGCCGGCGGCGCGCGCTACGCGTGGGGCGTCACGGCCTTCTTGTGGTACCGGCTCTCAAAGCGCAGGGCGTAGAGGGCCAGCAGCGCCACGGCGCCAGCCGTGATGGGGGCGCCTGCCAGGGCGGGCACGTTATAGGCGGCTCCGGAGTTGAGGACCGCCTGGCCAATCTGGGCGCCCACGGCGTTTCCACCGTTGAAGGCCACCTGCACGCACGCGGAGCCGATCATCTCGCCACCGCCCTGGCCCACCTCGACCATGGCGAGCTGCTGGGGGCTGGACGGGAAGAACAGGCCACAGCAGCACAGGACCATGAGCGCGGCGGAGCTGGCAAGGGAGCCCGAGAACGCGTAGATGAGCAGCATGGCCACGCAGGCAATGCCCTGGCCGATGGCGGAGGCCCAGCCCGGGGTGAGCCTGTCTCCGGCGCGTCCGCCCAGCTGGGAGCCGACGATCATGCCCAGGCCGGCCAGCACCAGCAGGGCCGGCAGCATCGTGGCGCTCCAGCCGCCGACAGTCTCGAGCCAGGGGGAGACGTAGCTCCACCAGCAGAAGATTCCCGTGTTGCCCAGGAAGACCGCGCCCAGCACGATCCAGGGGCCGGGCTTGCCCAGGAAGCGGAACTGCCCGGCCAAGCCGGCGTCTGCCACGGCCTCGATCTGCGGCACGAGCCTCCAGATGAGCAGGAGCGAGCAGAGCGCCCAGATGGCCACGAAGACAAACGCGGCGCGCCAGCTCACCATGCCGGCCAGCAGCGTTCCGAAGGGCACGCCGATGGTGTTGGCCAGCGTCTGGCCCAGGACCATGACGGCGACGGCGCGGCCCTCCTGGCCCTTGTCGGCCATGGCGCGCGCGGCGATGGTGGCGGTGCCAAAGAAGGCGCCGTGCGGCATGCCCGAGATGAAGCGCGCCACGGTGAGCATGCCGGCGCTGGGGGCGAGCGCGGCCATGGCGTTGCCCGCGAAGCACAGCAGCATGAAGGCCATGAGCAGGCGCTTGGGGGCAATGCTGTGGCCAAACACCAGGATGAGGGTGCCAAAGCAGACGCCAATGGCGTAGGCGGAGATGAAGCCGCCGGCCTCGGGCACTGTGACGCCCACGCCCGCGGCGACGTTGGTGATGATGCCCATGAGCACGAACTCCGCAAAGCCCAAGGCAAACGTGCCGGCGGCCAGCGCGATTAGGCCCTTCTTCATGCGTGATACCTCCAGACGCGGCCGTCCGCCGACCGCAAGTGTGTAATTTGCCCGTGACAGTATACGGGCATCTAAACTCAATTCAACGAAAGACTGGTTGCTGCCATGTTGCGATGCAGCCACGCGTCGTTAGGGAGGTTCTCGCCATGCCCTACATAGAGTTCGCAGACGTCGTGCGTGCCTACGGGGCCGGCTCGACCCTGGTCCACGCCCTGGACGGAGCGAGCTTTGCCGTGGAGAAGGGCGAGCTCGCCGTCATCCTGGGCCAGTCCGGCGCGGGCAAGACCACGGCGCTCAACATCCTGGGCGGCATGGACCGCGCCACGTCCGGCCGCGTGGTGGTGGGCGGGCGCGACGTGAGCCGCGCCACCGAGGACGAGCTGGTCATGTACAGGCGCGAGGACGTGGGCTTCGTCTTCCAGTTCTACAACCTGGTGCCCAACCTCACCGCGCTGGAGAACGTGGAACTGGCGGCCCAGATCTGCCCGGACTCCCTGGACGCGGAGGAGACGCTTGGCAAGGTGGGGCTGGCGGAGCGCCTGGCCAACTTCCCGGCGCAGCTCTCCGGCGGCGAGCAGCAGCGCGTCTCCATTGCGCGCGCCCTGGCAAAGAACCCAAAGCTTCTGCTCTGCGACGAGCCCACGGGAGCGCTTGACTACCAGACGGGCAAGCAGATCCTGCAGCTCCTGCAGGACACCTGCCGCAGGGACGGCATCACGGTCATCATCGTCACGCACAACGCGGCCCTGGCAGACATGGCCGACCGCCTCATCCGCTTCAAGAGCGGCCGCGTGACCCAGATGAGCGTGAACCCCAGCCCCGTGCCCATCGCGCAGATAGAGTGGTAGGTGGACGCGTGAAGCCCGGAAAGCCCGCATTCGCCCCGCGCTCCGCCTTTGGCATCGGCGTCCTGCGCACTGTGCGCGGAAGCCTCAAGCGCTTTGTGGCGCTGGCCACCATTTGCGCCCTGGGCGTGACCATGATCTGCGGCCTCAAGGTGGCCTGCATTGACCTGCGTGCCTCCGCAGACGCCTTCTTTGACGCCCAGGACCTCTTTGACCTGCGCGTCCAGTCCACGCTGGGCCTGACCGAAGACGACGTCAGCGCGCTGGCGGCCATCGACGGCGTGGAGGCGGCCGAGGGCGGCTGGGTGGAGACCTGCTACACAACCGTGGGCTCCTCGTCCGAGAAGGTGGACGTCAAGGCTCTCAGCCCCTCCGGCATGAACCAGCCCTGCGTGCTCGACGGCCACCTGCCGGTGACGTCCGACCAGGTGGCCGTGACCAGGCGCTTCCTGGACGAGAGCGGCCTTGCCCTGGGCGACGAGGTCACCTTCCGCGGCGCCTCCGACGGCGAGAAGGACGCGGGCGCGGTCGAAGAGGACGCCACCGCGGATGCCTCCTCGACCGCGGTCTTTTCTCGCCAGACGTACACCATCTGCGGCGTGGTGCTTGACCCCACCGATATCAACGCGGGCAACGGCACGATGTCGTTTCGGGCGAGCGGAGGCTCCCAGTACGCGTTCTTCGTGCTGCCGGCCGCGGTGACCACGGACGTGTACACGGCCGTCTACCTGCGCGTTGATGGTGCGGAGAGCCCCCTTTGCTACTCGGCTGGCTACGAGGCCTCCGTTGACGCCGTCAAGGCCCGCGTGGAGGCCATCAAGTCCGAGCGCGAGGAGGTCCGCCGCCAGGGCATCCTGGACGACGCCAGCTCCCAGATAGACTCCGCCGAGAAGGACGCGCTCGCGCAGTTGGGCGACGCGGCCGCCCAGCTGGACGACGCGCAGGCGCAGCTCGACTCCGGGGCCGCCGAGCTCGCGGACGGTCGCGCCCAGCTTGACGCCAAGTCCGCAGACGCCGCCTCGCAGCTTGACGCGGCACAGGCCCAGCTCGATGCCGGCCGCGCGGAGCTTGTCGCCAACCAACGACAGGTCACGGACGGTCTGAACCAGATTGCCGCGGGCCTGGGCTGCGACGTCGACGGCATTGGCGACGCGCTGGCCGCCGGGCGCTCCCAGCTCTCCGAGGCAAGGGGGCAGCTCAAGGCAAGTGCCCAGATGCTGTCCTCGCTCATGGGAGACGAGTGGCCCGCCGAGGCGTGGTCTCGCCTGGAGGGTGCCCAGACGCCCGAGGAGGCCCGGGCTGCGGCGGCAGACGTCAACGCCGTCCTGGTGCCCTTTGTGAGCGAGGCCCAGGGCGCCATAGACGATCTTGTGACCGTCGTGGAGTCCGACGAGTTCCAGCAGCTCAGGGACACCTACGAGAACCTCCCGCAGTGGCTGCGCGACCGTGTTGACGCCGCCGTGGCCCAGGCTCCCGCCACGGTGCAGAAGCTCCTGCGCGCCATCCTGGAGATGCCCACCGACCAGATGGCCTCCCAGCTGCGCGACCTGCGCTCCCAGGTGGGTCAGCTCTCGGGGCTGGCCGACGGCATGGTGCAGATCGTGGAGGGGCAGGCCCAGCTCGACGAGGCGGAGGCGGGCTGGAGGCGGCTCGTGGCCGCCCAGTCCCAGCTCGACGATGCCGCCGCCCGGCTCGCAGACGGGCAGGCCGAGCTTGACGCCCAGCGCGCAAGCGCCCAGTCCCAGCTCGACGATGCCGCGCGCCAGCTCGCGGATAGCGAGGCCCAGCTTGCCGACGGCCGCTCCGAGCTTGAGGAGGGCCGCGCCACCTACGAGCGCGAGCGTGCGGACGCCCTGGCCAAGATAGCCGAGGCCCGCGGCCGCCTCTCGGACGTGGACGAGGCCACCTGGTACGTCCAGACGCGCGACGCCCTCTCCAGCTACTCCTCCGTTGAGTCCGACGCCTCCTCCATCGAGGCCATCGGCACCGTCATCCCCATCGTGTTCTTCGTGGTGGCGGTGCTCATCAGCCTCACCACCATGACGCGCATGGTGGAGGAGGAGCGCGGGCTCATCGGCCTCTACAAGGCGTTGGGCTATTCTCGCCGGCGGATCCTCTCCAAGTACGTGCTGTATGCGGGAGCGGCCTGCCTTGCGGGCGGCCTGGTGGGCAACCTCTTGGGCTTTGTGGTGCTGCCGCTCATCCTCTTCACCATCTTCCAGACCATGTACGCCCTGCCGGCCTTCCTGCTGCAGTTTGACGTGGCCTACGCCGTGGGCTCCGTGGCCCTGTTTGCCCTTGGCATCGTGGGGGCGACGGCGCTGACCTGCCGCCGGGAGCTTGCCGAGCAGCCTGCCGCCCTCATGCGCCCCAAGGCCCCCAAGGCCGGAAGCCGCATTCTGCTGGAGCGCGTGCGCCCGCTGTGGCGCCGTCTCTCCTTCCTCAACAAGGTCACGGCCAGGAACATCTTCCGCTACAAGCGGCGCTTCTTCATGACGGTCTTTGGCATCGCGGGATGCACGGCCCTTCTGGTCTGCGGCTTTGGCATCAGGGACACGGTGCTCTCACTCTCCTCCAGGCAGTACGGCCAGGAGGGCGTCAGCCGCTATGACCTCATGCTCGTGACCTCCGCGGCGGACCTTGAGGGCGTGGCACAGGACCTCGACGCGGACGCGCAGGTCCAGAGCTTCCTGCCGGTCTCCGTTGACTCCGTCACGGTGAGCCATGGGGACGCCGCCGAGTCCATGCAGGTCTACGTGGTGCCCGACGGCCTTGACCTCTCGGGTTACGTGAGCCTGACCGACGATGCCGGCAATACCATTGACCTGGCCTCCGTTGGCACCGTCATCACCAAGAACGCCGAGCAGATCCTGGGCTTCTCCATGGGCCAGGAGGTTCACGTCCAGGACTCCTCCCTTGCGGAGGCCGACGTGCCCGTGGCGGCCATCTGCCAGAACTACCTGGGCAACTCCCTCTTCATGACCGAGTCCGCCTACCGCGAGGCCTTTGGCGCGGAGCCGCAGCTCAACGGGCTTCTCGTCAGCCTGGACGGCACGGATGCCCAGAAGATCGCGCTCTCCGAGCGGCTCTCGACCGACTCCCGGACGCTCTCCGTGGTCTCCACGACAAAGCTGGTGGAGGACTTCTCCAGCGCGTTCACGCTCATCAACACCGTGGTCTACGTGGTCATCGTGCTTGCGGCGGCGCTCTCGTTCACCGTGGTGTTCACGCTCTCCAACACCAACATCTCCGAGCGCGAGCGGGAGCTCGCCACCATCAAGGTGCTGGGCTTCAAGAGGCCCGAGGTCCACCGCTACATCAACAAGGAGACGCTCATCCTCACGGGCCTGGGCGTGGCCGTGGGCCTTCCCGCGGGCTACGCGCTCACGCGCAGCCTCACGTGGATCCTCAAGATGCCCTCGCTCTACTTTGACACGCTGGTGGCCTGGCCCAGCTACGTGCTGGCGGCCGTCCTGGCCTTTGCCTTCACCCTGCTCGTCAACGCCATGACCAACCGCGCCCTTGACCGCGTCGACATGGTCGGTGCCCTCAAGTCCGCCGAATGATACGAAGTTGACAAAGGGACAGTCCCTTTGTCAACTTTTGCGGGAAAGTTGCGAAGCCGAGGCTGGGTGGCGGACGGCCACACCCAGATGCTAGAATGCGGGCTGTAACACGTGCGCCGTGACTGACGGGTTAACGCGGGAGACCGCGGGGGAGCAGCGCGCGAACACATGCCGACCGTCTGGGCAAGCCGCGCTCTCTGCCGAGGGTGGCTTGCCTTTTGCGTCTTTTGGCCCTTCTGGCAGGCACCCCCTCGCCCTCGGCGAGCGCACGGCTCACGTCGAAGGGATGTCACATGCAAGACCTGACCGAGCTCCTGCGCAACAACCCCTACCCCGGCCGCGGCATTGTGGTGGGCAAGGACTGCGTCTACTACTGGATCATGGGGCGCAGCGCCAACAGCAGGAACCGCGTCTTCGTTCCCACCGAGGACGGCATCCGCACCGAGGCCCACGACCCGGCCCTCCTGGAGGACCCGAGCCTCATCATCTACCACCCCGTCCGCACCATGGGAGACGCCCTGGTGGTAACCAACGGAGACCAGACCGACACCATCGTCAGCGTCGGGGACTTCCACCGCGGCTGCATGGCCCGCGAGTTCGAGCCGGACGAGCCCAACTTCACCCCGCGCATCAGCGCCATTGTCAACGCCGACGGCAGCTTTGAGATCTCCATCCTCAAGCACCAGGAGAACGACCGCTGCCTGCGCGAGTTCTTCTGCTACGAGGGCGCCGACGAGGGCTGCGGCTACTTCATCTCCACCTACCAGGGAGACGGCAACCCGCTGCCCACCTTTGCCGGCGAGCCCATCGAGGTGAGCCTGCCCGCCCCCGAGGAGGTCTGGGCCGCCCTCAACGCCGACAACAAGGTCTCTCTCTACGCCAACGTGGCCGGCAAGGTCACCCTCTTCAACAAGAACCTCGGCGACTGAGAAAAAGGGACAGTCCCCTTTTCTCATTCCCAACGTCAGAAAGGCGAGAAGCGCATGGCAAGCGAGCTCGAGCTCAAGTACGGATGCAACCCCAACCAGAAGCCGTCCCGCATCTACATGAAGGACGGCTCCGAGCTGCCCGTGAAGGTCCTCTCCGGCAAGCCCGGCTACATCAACTTCCTGGACGCCCTCAACTCCTGGCAGCTCGTGCGCGAGCTCAAGGAGGCCACCGGCCTTCCCGCCGCGGCGTCCTTCAAGCACGTGAGCCCCGCCGGCGCCGCCGTGGGCCTGCCCCTGTCCGACATTGACCGCCAGATCTACTTCGTCGACGACGAGGGCCCGCTCACGCCCATCGCCTGCGCCTACATCCGCGCCCGCGGCGCCGACCGCATGAGCTCCTACGGTGACTGGGCCGCTCTCTCCGACGTCTGCGACGAGCGCTGCGCCCTCTACATCAAGCACGAGGTCTCCGACGGCATCATCGCCCCTGGCTACACTCCCGAGGCGCTGGCCATTCTCTCTGCTAAGAAGGGCGGTAAGTACAACGTGGTCCAGATCGACCCGGACTACGTCTGCCCGGCCACCGAGACCAAGGACGTCTTTGGCATCACCTTCGAGCAGGGCCACAACTTCTTCCGCATTGACCGCGACCTGCTCACCGACGTGGTGACGGCCAACAAGGACATCCCCGAGCCCGCGCAGATTGACATGATCGTGAGCCTCATCACGCTCAAGTACACGCAGTCCAACTCCGTCTGCTACGTCAAGGACGGCCAGGCCATCGGCGTGGGCGCCGGCCAGCAGAGCCGCGTCCACTGCACGCGCCTTGCCGGCAACAAGGCCGACACCTGGTACCTGCGCCAGCACCCCAAGGTGCTGGGCCTGCAGTTTGTCGACGGCATCCGCCGCGCCAACAGGGACAACGCCATCGACGTCTACATCTCCGACGAGCACGATGACGTCCTGGCCGAGGGTGAGTGGCAGAAGTGGTTTGCCGTCAAGCCCGAGGTCCTCACCTGCGAGGAGAAGGCCGCCTGGATTGCCACCCAGACCGGCGTGACCCTGGGCTCCGACGCCTTCTTCCCCTTTGGCGACAACGTCGAGCGCGCCCACAAGTCCGGTGTGACCTACATTGCCGAGCCCGGCGGCTCCATCCGCGACGACAACGTCATCGAGACCGCCGACAAGTACGGCATGGCCATGGCCTTCACCCACATGAGGCTCTTCCACCACTAGGACGCAGGTGCGGGCCGTCCGGAGCCAAAAACCTCACAGGTAGTCTCTTTCAAAAAGAACTTCTCGCCAGCTAGCAGGTCTTTTGCTGGCGAGAAGTTCTTGAAGAAACACTACCTGTGAGGTTTTGCCTTGGCTTTGGCCCTGGCGTGGCCCGCTGGCCCCGCTACAGCGTGAGAATGCCCAAGTGCTCCAGGAGAATCTTGCTTCCGATGAGGATGAGCACCACGCCGCCCACGATGCTGGCGGGCTTCTCGTAGCGAGAGCCAAAGAAGTTGCCCACGAAGACGCCCGCGATGCTGAAGGCAAAGGTGGTGACGCCGATCAGCGCCACGGAGGGCACGATGTCCACGGAGAGCGCTGCGAAGGAGATTCCCACCGCAAGGGCGTCGATGGACGTGGCAATGGCCAGGATGAGGAACTCTCCCAGGTCGATGCGGTCGGCGGGCTTGCCGTCGCCTTCGCCTGCGTCCTCGCGGAAGGCCTCCCAGAGCATCTTGCCGCCAATGACGGCCAGCAGCACGAAGGCCACCCAGTGGTCGACGGGACCGATGATGCCCAAAAACTGGCTGCCGAGTGCCCAGCCAATGAGAGGCATGAGCGCCTGGAACCCGCCAAAGAACAGGGCAAGCACCACGGCGACCTTGGGGTTGACCTCCTTCATGCCCAGGCCCTTGCAGATGGACACGGCAAACGCGTCCATGGAGAGGCCCACTGCAATGAGCAGCAGCTCAACAAGACCCATCTTGACTCCTCTCTTGGCGGGACCCCTCCCGTCACGTTGCGCCCCGATGGTCGGCGCACATAAAAAACGAGGCTCGCGACAGGCCGTTCCCATGGTCCGTCGCGAGTCTCGTTGATTAAGATGCACCAGGCGCAAGCCAGTGTGTTGGCAGCATCGCGGCCTTTGGCGGCCGCCACTACTCCCTCGCCAAAAGGGAGATGCTATCACAACTGTCGTCAACGCCCGCATGTTACCGCCCGGGAAACAAGCGCTTCTCGCCTTGTACTTTAGTTTGCTAAAGCGTATAGTCAGCGGCGTCATCACTTTAGCGTGCTAAAGCGCCCGGCGAGAAGAGCCCGGGCGCAGGGGAGGAGACCCACCATGAAGCTCAACATGAACCGCCGCGAGTTCCTTGCGGCCTTTGGCACCATCGCCGCGTCCGCTGTCCTGGCTGGCTGCGGCGGCACCAAGACCGCGACCACCGCCGGCGCTCCGTCTGACGCCGCCTCTACCTCGGCGCCCTCCGGCGACGACAAGTCCGCCGCCTCCACCATGAAGCTCATCGTGGGCTTTGACGCCGCCTACCCTCCCTATGGCTACGTGGGCGACGACGGCTCCTACACCGGCTTTGACCTGGAGCTTGCCCAGGAGGTCGGCAGGCGCGTGGGCTGGGAGGTCCAGCTCGAGCCCATCGACTGGGACGCCAAGGACACCCTGATGAACTCTGGTGCCATCAACTGCATCTGGAACGGCTTTACCATCGAGGGTCGCGAGAATGACTACACCTTCTCGGAGCCCTATATGCTCAACGCCCAGGTCGTGGTGGTCAAGAAGGGCTCCGGCATCTCCGACCTGGCGGGCCTTGCCGGCAAGGCCGTCATCACCCAGACCGACTCCGCCGCCTATGACGTGCTGGCAGGCGAGGACGCCGCCCAGGCCGACGTGGCTGCCACGTTTGCCAGCCTGGAGACCATTGGCGACTACAACACCGCCTTCATGCAGCTTGAGACCGGCGCCGTTGACGCCGTTGCCTGCGACCTCTCCATTGCCGCCTACCAGCTGGCCGCCAAGCCCGATGCCTACGAGCAGCTCTCCGAGCAGCTCTCCAGCGAGCACTACGCCGTGGGCTTCAAGAAGGGCGACGAGGCCAGCGCCACCCAGGTGAGCGACACCCTCAAGGCCATGGACAAGGACGGCTTTGTGAAGGACCTCTGCGACAAGTACGCCGATCAGGGCATGGACTACGCCAACTGGTGCCTTGCCTAAGGCTTTGACCTGCTGATCTTCTGGGGCACTGCCGCCGTTTGGGCGACGGTGCCCTGCCGCTTGAGAGGAGCGCGCGTGGATTTTCTGACCATGACGGGCATGCTGGGCAACGGGTTTCTCGTCAGCTTCCAGATCTTTGCCCTGACGCTTTTGGGCTCGCTGCCCCTGGGCATGCTGGTGGCGTTTGCGCGCATGAGCCGCTTCAAGCCGCTGGCCCTTCTGGCGCGCTTTTACATCTCCATCATGCGCGGCACCCCGCTCATGCTGCAGATGTTTGCCATCTACTTCATGCCGTACTACGTGTTTGGCATCAACCTCACCACCGACAGCAAGTGGCAGGCCACCATCGTGGCGTTTATCGTCAACTATGCCGCCTACTTTGCCGAGATCTACCGCTCCGGCATCCAGTCCATCCCGCGCGGCCAGTACGAGGCCGCCGAGGTCCTGGGCTACTCCGGTGCGCAGACCTTCTGCCGCATAGTGCTGCCACAGGTGGTCAAGCGCATCCTGCCGTCTATCACCAACGAGGTCATCACGCTGGTCAAGGACACCTCGCTTGCGTTCTCCATCGGCGTCATCGAGATGTTCAGCGTGGCCAAGCAGCTGGTTGCCTCCCAGGTCAGCATGATGCCCTTCGCCATTGCGGCCGCGTTCTACTGGGTCTTCAACCTGCTCATCGACATGCTGGCCGGGCGCCTTGAGCGTCGCCTCGACTACTACCACGACTAGGGGAGCGTCATGTCTTCAAACCAGAACCCGGTGGTCGCGGTCGACCACGTGCAGAAGAGCTTTGGCGAGATCAAGGTCCTGAGGGACATCTCCCTTGCCGTCAACCCCGGCGAGGTGGTGGCCATCATCGGCCCGTCCGGTGGTGGAAAGTCCACGCTGCTGCGCTGCATGACGCTGCTCGAGCGCGTGGACGCAGGCGACCTCACCTACGGCGACCTGACCTGCGCCAAAGATGGCACCTACGGCGACAAGGCCCTCCTGGCCCAGGCTCGCCAGCGCTTTGGCCTGGTCTTTCAGAACTACAACCTGTTCCCGCACTTCTCGGTGCTGAGAAACGTCATGGACGCGCCGATCTGCGTGCAGAAGCGCGACCGCGCGGAGGTGGAGGAGCAGGCGCGGGCCCTGCTGGCCAAGATGGGCCTTACGGGCAACGAGGACAAGGTGCCCTGCCAGCTCTCCGGCGGCCAGCAGCAGCGTGCGAGCATTGCTCGTGCGCTTGCCATGAACCCGCAGGTCATGTTCTTTGACGAGCCCACGAGCGCCCTTGACCCCGAGCTCACGGCCGAGGTCCTGAAGGTCATCAAGGGGCTTGCCGCCGAGAACATGACCATGGTCATCGTCACCCACGAGATGGGCTTTGCCCGCGACGTCGCGGACCGCATCGTCTTCATGGACGGTGGCGTCATCGTGGAGCAAGGGCCCGCCGAGCAGGTCATCGACCACCCGCGCGAGGAGCGAACCCGTGCCTTTCTCGCCCAGCGCGGTGCGTAGGAGGGCCCCTCAACGCGTTTTGGGTTCGCGGTTTTGGGCGATGCCGTATGATGCTTCAAGAAAACCGCAGGTCAGAGCGTTGACGCTTTGAGAGGCTGTCGCGGACCTCGCGTAGCCCGAACCCAAATCGGTTTCTGAATTGGGTTCGGACCTGGCGAGAAAACAAAGAAGCCGCAGGTCGGACAACGTCCCTACCTGCGGCTTTTGCTTTTCGGCTCTGACGCGGGGCCCAAAGCGCGAACCCAAAACGTGTTTTGGATGGGCGATCCGGGGTAGCTTGGCTGCTACAGGCATGCCTCGGCGATGCGGCTCTTGAGCTCGTCGATGCCCTGGCCGGTCTCGGAGGACGTGACGATCATACGGTCGCGCGGCACGCCCAGCTGGCGGCTGAGAAGCGCGGCCTGCTGGTCCTGCTTGCCGCGGCTGAGCTTGTCGGCCTTGGTGAGGACCACCAGGAAGGGCAGGCCCTGTTCCTTGAGGAAGCCCACCATCTCGAGGTCGAGCTTCTGGGCCTCGTGGCGGATGTCAACCAGCGAGAGCACCACGTTGAAGCTGCGCTCCTGGTCAAAGTAGCCGCTGATGAGGTTTGCCCAGCGCTCGCGCTCCTTCATGGAGACCTTGGCGTAGCCGTATCCGGGCAGGTCCACAAAGCGGATGCCGTCGACCTCAAAGAAGTTGATGTTGGCGGTCTTGCCGGGCGTGGCCGAGACCTTCACCAGGTTCTTGCGGCCAAAGACCTTGTTGAGCAGGGAGGACTTGCCCACGTTGGAGCGGCCGGCCACGGCGACCTCGGGCGTGGTGGGCTCGGGAAGCTGCTCGACGGTGCCGTACGAGGCCTCAAAGCGGGCGAGCTGGTAGTTGATGAGGGCCATGCGTGTCCTTCCTGCGGTCTGCGCGATGCTGCAGGTCATTGTACCTGCGGCCGGCTGCTCTCGACAAAAGCCGCGCAAGTTGCCGGACGGTCCGCGTCCCCGCCCGGCGAGAAGCCCTTCTCGCCGTCAGTCCTTAGGCAGGGGGATGATTAAGCCGAGGCGGAAGAGGCCATTCTCGTAGGTGGCGGACAGCGATCCTCCCCAGCGCTCGGCCGTGACGCGCATGGACCTCATGCCATAGCCGTGTCCCTCGCCACGCTCCGAGACCGGCAGGTCGTCCCTGAACTGCGGCACAAAGTCGCAGTAGTTCTCAACGGACATGACGAGGACGCTGCGCCTGGTGCGCACGTCCAGCGAGATGACGCGCCGCGTGGGGTCCGCGAGCCTGTCCACCGCCTCTATGGCGTTGTCTAGGGCGTTTCCAAACAGCGAGTACACGTCGGAGACGGGCATGAACCCCAGGGCGCTTCCGTCGGCAATGCTGGAGAGGGTGATGCCGCGCTGCTCGCACAGGAGGCCCTTCTCGGTGAGGATGGTGTCCAGGGCCTTGTTCCCCGTTCTGACGGAGGAGTCGTACAGGCGGATTTGGTGCTCCATGTCGTCAATGACGCCCTGGTCAACCACACCGCCCTCACGCGCCAGGGTCCTGATTTGGTGGCGCATATCGTGGCACTTGAGGTTAATGGCCTCGATGGTCTCGCGCGAGAGTTCCATCTGGCGCTCGCGCTCGTGGGCAAGGCGTGCGGAGAGTGCGACGTCCTGCTCGAGGCGTCTGTTGACCGCAATCTCCCACTCCACGAAGAGAAGAAACCCGCAGACGATGACGTGGCACACCCGCAGCATCATCGACGTGGGCTCGGCGGGTCCCAGCAGGTCGTCCACATGGGCAAGAAGCGCGCTGAGCCCAATGCCCAGCACCACCACGGCACCGTATACGGCAAGCATCCGGCGATCGTTCTCTATGCCGTGCTCAAAGCTCTCGAGCTGCTTGAAGAGAAGGGCATTGCACGCCAGAAGAACCACCAGAAAGACCGCGTTCCCAAAGAGGGAGAACTGCCCCTCAATCCCCAGTGCGGTCATCGCCGGCGTCAGCAGGCGGAAGGGGAGCTTCGCGAGGGAACTTGCCAGGTTCTGCACCGTGCAGCCGACGGCGCAGCAGAAGATGGAGGTCCAAAGCGATATCCTGCATAGAAAGACGCCCAGAACCACGCAGACGGAGAGCACGGCGGCAAAGAACGCCAGGCGTGATGTCGCGGGTCCAAGGGCTTCTCCCTTGAAGGGGTCGAGCAGCGCGAGCGCCACCAGGGTGGTCAGCGCCACAAGGCTCCTTGCCGCAAAGTCCTCGCGCCGCGTGAGGTGTGCCAGGCAGAACCAGCTGGCAAGCCCCACCTGCAGGGAGGAGAAGAGCGCGCCTTGAAGCACATCGAGGTTGATCATCGTACGTCTCCCAGCAGCGCCGCGATCTGCGCCATGGCCGCACGTTTCTTCGACCTGCTGATGGCGAGCCTGGCACCATCCGTCATGACGAGCGCATCCCTTGCAATGGCCTGGATGTGGGTGGCGTTGGCCATGACGCTCTTCGAGATGCTCACCATGGAGCCGCCGGCAAGCTTCTCTGCCGCCTGCGCGAGCGAACCGCGCTCATTCAGCGGGTCCTTCTCGCCGGCTATGTGCCAGGAGAGGTAGTGGCCCGAGATCTCGACCCAGACCACGTCGGTCTGGGGAACGAGCCTAATGCCGTCCTGGGTCTTGATGAGCAGCGAGAGCACGCGCTGTCTCACGGCGCGCATGGCCTTGTCCATGGGAATCCTGAAGCTGTTGTACGAGACCGGCTTGACGATGAAGCCCAGCGCGTCAACCTCGTAGCCGCGCACGGCATACTGCGCCAGGTTGGTCACAAAGATGAGCGGGGTCACGGGGTCGTAGGTGCGCAGGAGCTCGGCCGCCTCCATGCCGTTGATGCCAGGCAGGTCTATGTCCATGAAGACGATGGACCAGGCGCCTCCCTCGGCAACGTAGTCGACGGCGCTTCGCATGATGGTGACGTCAAACTGCTCCGCGTTGAGCTGGCCGTAGCGCTCTATGCAGCGCCGCAGTGCCTCGGCCTCCTCGCGGTTGTCCTCGACGATCAGTACTCTGTGCATTTCTCCTCCCAGCCCAAAGGATATGCCGCGCTGCGCTCCTCCCGCGCGGCCATCCGACGAACGGTCGCTCGACGGCGCGCGGCGCGAGTTGCCGCCAGGTTTTCGACCGCTCGTGCCAGGTCGGGTTGCGCCGCCCCGCGCGCCCTAGCCTGCGTGTCAGGAACCCCGGCGAGAAGAGCGCCGGCAAGAAAGGGAAGAGAAAGGAAGAGGGATGGCAAGCATCACCAGAAGAGGCTTCGTGGCCGGCTCCGCTCTGAGCGCAGGGCTGGTGGCTGCCCTTGCAGGATGCAACGCCGCCGGTACGGCGGCGGACCCGCTCGCGGCTCCCGCGGCCGACAAGTATCCCATCGATCCCGACAAGGAGGGCGCTGCCGCCAAGTACTCCACCGAGGAGGTCCGCGACGGCTGGACCCGCGTGACCAACGAGGGCGGCGCGATCTTGGGCGTCATGGACACCGCCAAGATCATCCAGGTGGACGGCCTGGCCTTCAAGGACCTCAACGGCAACGGCAAGCTGGACCTCTACGAGGACTGGCGCCAGCCGGCCGACGTGCGCGCCCGTGCCCTTGCCGAGATGATGTCCTCCGAGGAGTGCGTCAACCTCATGTGGCATGGCGGCACCCAGCCCATGGCCATGTCCGGCAACGCGGAGACCGAGGAGAACGCGTGGTTGCTCGCCGGCTCCCGCGCGGGCGTCTCTCGCCTGGCGTCCGACAAGGAGTCATACGCCAGCGACATCCAGTGGATCAACGGCGTGCAGGAGACCTGCGAGAACAGCACCTACGGCATCCCATACCTCAACTCCACCGACCCCTACGACACCCTGGGCATCCCCAGCACCATCGGCCTGACCGCCTGCATGGACAAGGATCTCTGGCGTAAGGCCGGCATGTGGACGGGTCGCGCGTGGCGCGCGACGGGTGTGAGCTGCCACCTTGGCCCGCAGGTGGACCTCTACACCAACCCCATCACCAAGCGCCTAGCCGGCGCGGAGACCGAGGACCCGGCCCTTGGCCGCGACTTCACGGCGGCCTTCGGCGGTGGCATGCAGTCTACCTGGGGCGATGACGAGGCTACTGATGACCTCGGTTGGGGCAAGGACTCCGTGGGCATCATGCTCAAGCACTACGTAGGCGCCGGTGCCATCGAGACGGGTGCGGACGACCACAACGACCAGGGCAAGTACAACGTCTTCCCTGGCGACAACTTCAACGCCCACCTCGTGCCGTTCGTCGATGGCGGCATGCACCTGGACTCCAAGACCGGTCAGATGGCCGCAGTCATGACTAACTATGGCATTCCCTACGACGAGGACGAGAAGTACGGAGAGCTTGTGGCGGGTGCCTACAACAAGCACAACGTCTCTATCCTGCGCAACGCTGGCTGGGACGGCGTGGTCTGCACCGACTGGGGTGTCCTCAAGGACGGCGACAAGACTTGGGGCGTCGAGGCCCTCTCCCAGCCCGAGCGCTTTGAGAAGATGCTCGAGGTGGGCATTGACCAGATCGGTGGAGACTTCTTCACCGACGACGGCAACTCCGGCACGGCGCTCTACGCCAAGGAGAAGGGCGACAACGAGGCTCTGGCCCGCGTGCGCGACTCCGCTCGCCGCGTCTGCACCTTCATGATGAACGCCGGCCTCTTCGAGCAGCCGTACTGCGAGGCTTCCGTTGCCTCTGCGGTCTTCTCGTCCCAGGTCGCGGCAGACTTTGCCGCCGAGGTCAACGACCGCTGCGTGGTCATGCTCAAGAACTCCGGCAACGCCATTGCCAAGGACGGGATGAAGGACAAGCCCAAGGTATACATCCCGCAGAAGTACGTTGCGGCCGCCAGGGGCGTCTTCTCGACTACCCCAGCCAGTATCAAGAGCTGCATCGACGACGCCGCCATCAGCGAGCGCTTCGACGTAGTGACCGACTACGTGGCGGCCTCCGAGGAGCCTACCGAGGCCGATATCACCCGCCTCACCGCCGAGGAGCTGGCGGACGTCAAGTACGCAATCGTCAAGGTCAAGAACCCGCAGGATGCCTTTGGTGGCTTTGAGGGCGGTAAGATGGCCTTTGTCGGCGACACCGGCATCCCCCTGCAGTGGCACCCGGTCTCGCTGCAGTACCGCCCCTATACTGCCGATGGCCCCAACGTTCGCAAGGTCTCCCTTGCCGGCGACATCCTTGAGGACGGCACCAAGCAGGACCGCGGCCACTTTGGCAAGTCCACGCACGCCACCAACGAGAGCGACCTTGACCTGGTCATGGACATCAAGTCCAAGCTGCCTGAGACCGCCAAGCTGATTCTTGTTGTCGAGGCCGACCACCCGATGGTCTTCTCCGAGATCGAGCCCTATGCCGATGCGATTGTCCTCGGCTGGGACAACATCACCGACGAGGCCTATGCCCACATCATCTCTGGTGAGGTGGAGCCCTCCGGCCTGCTGCAGTTCCAGATGCCTGCCAGCATGGACACCGTCGAGGCCCAGGACGAGGACGTCCCGCGCGACATGGAGTGCTACGTCGACGCCGACGGCAACACGTACGACTTCTGCTTCGGCCTCAACTGGTCTGGTGTCATCGACGACGAGCGCACCAAGACCTACAAGGCCGCCCCGCTGACCGGTCCCGAGACCTGCGAGGTCAAGGCTGACAAGTAGCGGTCTCCGAGTCCCATCTTGAACGTTAGGCACCACGCGCCGGCCCCGAACTCTTCCCCGGGGCCGGCGTTTCTTGTGGGCCCGGCGCTTGTGTGACGGTTTTCGTACCATCTAATTGGCAAGCAATAAGGTTTGGAACCGGTTATCTGGGCAAACGCCGGCGCCTGCGCGCGGGGTCGTCGTTCGTGTAGCAAAAACTGTCACACTTCTGCGGGGTCCTACGCCGCGGCTCCCGCCGGTATGGGGAGAAGTGCGTCCAGGTGGAAGACGTCGCCCTGGGCTCTGCAGGTCAGGGAGCCGCCCAGTCCCTCGGCGATCATCCGCATGCTGCGGACGCCAAAGCCGTGGTTGGCCTCGTCGGCCTTGCGGGTCTGGGGCAGCCCCTCCCCGCTGAAGCTCACCTGGCCGTCAAAAAAGTTCTCAACGTGGACGGAGACCATGTCGCCCGTGCGGCGCACCACCAGGCCGATGCTTCTGCGCTCAGGGTCGCCCAGGCGCTCGACGGCCTCGATGGCGTTGTCCAGGGCGTTCCCGAAGAACGAGTAGAGGTCGGTGGGCTCCACGAAGTCCAGGGCCCGCCCGTCCGCGATGCAACTGAGCGTGATGCCGTGCTTCTCGCAGTAGAGGCTCTTCTCGGTGAGGATGGTGTCTAGGGCGTCGTTTCCGCTCTTGACCACGGAATCGTAGACGCCCACCTCGCGGCTGATCTCATCCAGCACGCGGCCATCCACTGAGGCGCCGCCGCTTGCCAATGCGCGGATCTGGTGCTTGAGGTCGTGGCACTTGATGTTGATGGCCTCGATGTTCTCCCTGCTCATCTGGTATTGCTTGGCCTCGGTGGCGCGCAGCCGCTCGATGGCGGCCATGTTGAGCCGGAGGCGCCGGTTGTAGACGATCTCAAACACGGAGTACATGATGTACACGCAAAGCAGCAGGTAGACGGTGCTGAGCGTCTTGGCGTCGTAGCCCGGCACCCCAAGGCTCGGCACGGCGATATCCTTCACCACAACGTCCAGCACCATGTTGACCACAATGACCAGGGCCGTGACAACGACCATCACCGGATCGTCAATCTGCAAGAGGCCGTTCTTCTCCACGCGCCTGACAAAGAGCTGATAAGCGGCAGCGTACACGAGCAGCGAGACGAGCCAGAAGCGTCCGGCCCCCTCGAAAAGGGCGGGCGGGTAGCTGGCAAAGGGCCAGATGCCTCCGAGAGACCGCTCCACAGCCGAGGAGAGGTTCTCCAGCGAATAAGCCATCGAGCAGCAGAAGACCGAGGTCCACAGAGGGCAGTCGTAGACCTGGCGTTGCATAAAGACCGCAATCACCAGCTCGCCCACGAGGGTAAGGATGCCCACGAAGAGGGAGAGGTTGTCCGTAAGCGTGGGATACATCGAGAAGCCCTGGGTTACCGCCGCCCCGGCAAGGACCGTTACGCCCGCAAGAGTTAGGGTCGTGCGCAGCCGCGTCGGCTCCCGTTTGGGCAGCGTCCGCGAGAAGAGCCAAACTGCCAGTACCAGCTTGGCAATGGAACATGCCGCAACGACTGCTCCGTCGAAGTACATCAGATGCTCCCGCCCAAGAAGCTCGTGATGGTGGCCACGGCCTCGCGCTTGCGGGAGCGGCTGAAGTAGAGCACCTCGCCGCCGTGCATGACCAGCTCCCCGCCTCGGACGGCGCGCACGCGGTTCATGTTGACCAGGCAGCTGTTGGAGATGCGCACGAAGGGGCCTCCCTCCACCTCCTGCTCAAAGGCCACGAGGCTGCCGTAGACCACGAGCGGCTCCCCCTCGCCCACCAGGTGGTACGAGAGGTCGTGCTTGCTGACCTCCACATACTCGATGTCGGAGAGCGCCACCACGCGCATGCCGTCGCGCGTGCCGATGGCGATGCTGCGGCTGCCGTTGCGTCGGATTCGGCGCATGGCCTTGTCCATGCGCATGCGGAAGTTGAAGTACGTCACCGGCTTGACGATGAAGTCCAGCGCGTCCACCTCGTAGCCCTTGACGGCGTACTGTGCCAGGTTGGTCACAAAGATGATGGGCGTCTCTGAGTCGTAGGTGCGCATGAGCTGCGCGGCCTCCATGCCGTTGATGCCCGGCATCTGGATGTCCATGAAGACCAGGTCAAAGTGCTGGTGCGTCATCTCGAAGTCCATGGCGTTGCCGAAGCGCGTGACCACCAGCTCAAGGCCCTTCTCGTCTGCGTAGCGGGCAATGAACGACGCGAGGACGTCTGCGGCCTCCGGCTCGTCCTCAACGAGTGCGATGTTAGGCATGGCTCTCCTCTCCCTTAGAGACGCATGTTAGCAATCTTTGGGAAGGTGGTTCTTCTGGCAGGTGACCGTTCTACCGTCTGTGCCTGCGTAAATGCTAACCGTGCGGCAAAAGCGACCGACCGTGCGGCAACGTGTTTCAGCCGCCTTCCCGCTGGCTTAACTGAAGCCCAAGAGCGGGCGCAAAGGCCCGCCGGGAAGAGCAAGGGAGAAAACCATGAGAGACATCACGCGCAGGGGCTTTATCGCCGGCAGCGCCATTGCCGCTGGTCTGGTGGGCCTGGCTGGCTGCAACGCCGGCGCTGGTTCGGCCGCAGACCCGCTGGCCGCGCCCGCCGAGGACAAGTACCCCATCGACCCCGACAAGGACGGCGCCAAGGCCAAGTGGGCCTCCGAGCAGACTCGTGACGGCTGGTGCAAGGTCACCAACGAAGACGGCGGCGCCGAGCTGGGCGTCATGGACGAGGCCAAGATCATCCAGGTGGACGGCTACGCCTTCCGCGACGCCAACGGAAACGGCAAGCTTGACCTCTACGAGGATTGGCGCCAGCCGGCGGGCGTGCGTGCCAAGGCCCTGGCCGACGAGCTGTCCGCCGACGAGATCATCCCCCTCATGTGGCACAACGGCTTCATGAGCACCGCCGCCCCGCTCGACGACGACTCCGTCGCCACCCTCAAGGAGGGCATGCGCGCCGGCGTCTCCCGCGCCATGGCCGACAAGGACAACTACGCGGGCGCCATCGCGTGGATCAACGCCGTCCAGGAGTGGTGCGAGAAGAACGACCCGCACGGCATCCCGTACATGAACTCCACTGACCCCTACCAGCTCTATGACATCCCCGACAACCACTGCCTGGTCTCGTCCTTCGACGCCGACCTGTGGAAGAAGTCCGGCCGCTACACCGGCCGCGCCTGGCGTGCCACCGGCGCCCGCGTGAACCTCGGACCCCAGGTCGACATCGGCTCCAACATCGTCTGGACGCGCCTGGGCGGCTCCATCTGCGAGGATCCCGCCGCCAACCGCGACCTTGCCAAGAACTTCGGCGGCGGCATGCAGTCCACCTGGGGCGACGACGCCTGCACCGACGACAAGGGCTGGGGCAAGGACTCCGTTGCCATCATGCTCAAGCACTACGTGGGCGCCGGTGCCGTCGAGGGCGGTCGCAACGACCACAACGATGCGGGCAAGTACGACGTCTTCCCGGGCGACAACTTCAACGCCCATCTCATCCCGTTCCTGGACGGTGGCCTGCATCTTGACTCCAAGACCGGCCAGATGGCGGCCGTCATGCCCAACTACGGCATCGCCTACACCGACGACGAGTCCCTCGGCCCCATCTGGGGCGGCGCCTACAACAAGCGCAACCTGGGCATCCTTCGCAACGCCGGTTGGGACGGCATGATCACCACCGACTGGCAGATCCTGCGCGCCACCGACTTTGGCGACCGCGCCCACGGCGTCAAGGACCTCACCGAGCCCGAGCGCTTCGACAAGCTGCTCGAGGCGACCGTCGACCAGGTTGGCGGCGACTGGGCTCCCGAGATCGGCATGGAGGGCTACAAGCTCTACGAGAAGGACCACGGCGAGGACGAGGCCCTGGCGCGCGTTCGCGACTCCGCCCGTCGCATCTTTACGGTGATGAACCAGGTCCAGCTCTTTGACAACCCCTATTCCGACCGCGAGTACGCCAAGCAGGTCCTGAACGACCAGGCTGCCGCCGACTTTGGTCAGGAGTGCTCCAACAAGTCCATCGTCATGCTCAAGAACAAGGACGGCGTCATCTCCAAGGATGGCATCAAGGGCAAGCCCAAGTGCTACATCCCGCAGAAGTTCGTCTCCGGCGGCATGTTTGGCAACGGCGTCCCGGCTCACTTCGAGCTGGCCGTTGACGAGGACGTTGCCAACGAGCTCTTTGACGTGGTGACCGACACCGTGGGCGAGCCCACCGGCAAGCAGATGGCTTTTGGCCCCATGGCCGCCCCCGCCTCGGACGACCCGGTCTACCAGGCCTCCGACGTCGTGCGCGCCACGCCCGAGCAGATCGCCGAGTGCCAGTACGCCGTGCTGCTTGTTGCCTCCCCGTCCACCGGCGCCGGCGAGCCTGGCGGCGGCATGTTCGGAGCCGCCCCGGCAGACACCCCCGCCGACGAGAAGTACCTGCCCATCTCCCTGCAGTACCGCCCCTACACCGCCGACACCGCCCGCGACCCCTCGCTTGCCGGCGACGTCGTCAACGGCCAGAAGGAGAACCGCAGCTACAAGGGCAAGTCCGTCACGGCCAGCAATGAGAGCGACCTCGACCTGGTGCTCAACACCCGCGCGGCCCTGCCTGCGGACGCCAAGCTGATCCTCATCGTGGAGGCCACCAACAACGCCCAGTGCTTCCATGAGATCGAGCCCTCTGCCGACGCCATCCTGTGGTCCTGGGCAAGCAGCGGCCGCGCCTTTGGTCCCGCCTACGGCCGCATCCTCAAGGGCGAGGTGGAGCCCTCCGCCCTGCTTCCCTGCCAGATGCCCAAGAGCATGGAGGCCGTGGAGGCGTCCCTGGAGGACGTGCCGCGCGACGTCGAGTGCTACACCGACTCCGAGGGCAACACCTACGAGTTTGGCTTTGGCCTCAACTGGAGCGGCGTCATCGAGGACGAGCGCACCAAGACATACCGTGCCAACCCGCTGACCAACCCCGAGACCAAGGTCAAGCCCGGCGAGTGGAAGTAGCCTCGCGCACTTCTCGCCAGCCTCTGATCTGACAGCTCCTCCTGCCTTGCGCCGCCCCGACTCTTCCCCGGGGCGGCGCTTTTCCGTGCGTCCGCTTGGCGCCCGGCGGCTTCCGGCCGTGCGGCAAAACGCGCGGAACGTGCGGGATGCCCTCACCGAACGGGCACCTGGTCCTTAAATCGGTCACAGTACCATTCGCGCCAAGTCACACCAAGGGAGAAGGACATGGCAAACGTAACCAGAAGGAACTTCCTGCAGGCAACGGCCGTCGCCGCCGGCCTCATGGGCCTGGCCGGCTGCAACGCAGGCCTCGGCTCCGGCTCCGCGGCCGACCCGCTCGCCGCGCCCGCGGCCGACAGGTACCCCATCGACCCGGACGGCGAGAAGGTCGAGGCCAAGTGGTCCAGCGAGACCAGCCGCAAGGACAAGTGGACCCGCGTGACCAACCCCGACGGCGGCGCCGAGCTGGGCGTCATGGACACCGCAAAAATCATCCAGGTGGACGGCTACGCGTTCAAGGACTTGAACGGCAACGGCAAACTGGACCTCTACGAGGACTGGCGCCAGAGCCCGGAGGACCGCGCAAAGGCCCTCGCCGAGTCCATGAGCGCCGAGGAGATTCTGCCGCTCATGTGGCACAACGGCTGCACCTCCACCACCGCCCCGCTCAACGACGATGACGCCGCCAGCCTGAAGGCCGGCATGCGCGCCGGCGTCTCTCGCGCCCAGGCCGCACCCGACAACTACGTCGAGGCCGTCAACTGGATCAACGCCGTCCAGGAGGAGTGCGAGAAGAGCGCCTACGGCATCCCGTACCTCAACTCCACCGACCAGTACCAGAACTTCGACATCCCCGACAACGACGGCCTGGTGGCGTCCATGGACATGGACATCATCCGCCGCACCGCCAAGGTCCAGGCCAAGGTCTGGCGCGCCACGGGCGTCCGCTGCCTGCTCGGGCCCCAGATCGACATCTCGACCAACCCCACCTACTGCCGCTATAGCGGATCTGCCTCCGAGGACCCGGCGCTCAACCGCGACTTTGCCCGCGCCTTCATCACCGGCCTGCAGTCAACCTTCGGCGACGACGCCTGCACCGATGACCAGGGCTGGGGCAAGGACTCCATCCTCGGCATGGCCAAGCACTACTGTGGCGCCGGCGCCGTGGAGGGCGGCCGCAACGACCACTCCGACGGCGGCAAGTACGACGTCTTCCCGGGCGACAACTTCAAGGCGCACCTCGTCCCGTTCCTGGACGGCGCGCTCAACCTGGGCTCCAAGACTGGCGCCACGGCCTCGATCATGCCCAACTACGGCATTGCCTACGACCAGGACCAGAAGTACGGCGAGAACGTGGGCGGCGGCTTCTCTGAGATGCGCACCAGCTACCTGCGCAACGCCGGCTGGGACGGCATGGTGACCACCGACTGGCAGATCACGGGAGACTCTGAGCCCGGCGCCATGATGAAGAACCGCGTCTGGGGCGTCGAGGACCTCACGCCCGACGAGCGCCAGCTCAAGGGTCTGAAGGCCGGAGACGACCAGTTTGGCGGTGAGTTTGACGTGGAGAACCTCACCAAGGCCTACAAGAGCCTTGAGGCCGAGGTGGGCGCCGACGAGGCCCTGGCCCGCGTGCGCGACTCCGCTCGCCGCATCTTCACCTGCATGAACTACGTCGACCTCTTCGATCAGCCCTACTCCGACCGCGAGGAGGCCCAGGCCCTCTTTGAGGACGAGGCCAACACCGCCCTGGGCGTCGAGACCGCCGAGAAGTCCATCGTCATGCTCAAGAACAAGGGCAACGTCATCTCCAAGGCCGGCCTGGGCGACAAGCCCCGCTGCTACATCCCGCAGGCCCTCGTGGGCGGCGGCATGTTCTCCACGACGCCGGCTAAGTTCCAGCTGGCCATCGACGAGGACGTTGCCAACAAGTACTTTGACGTCCTGACCGACACCGTGGGCGAGCCCACCGGCAAGGCCGCGGGCGGCTTCCCGGGCATGCCCGTCGACGAGAACGCCTCCAGCGACCCCGTCTACCAGGCCTCCGACGCCCAGATGCCCTCCGACGAGGAGCTTGTCCAGTGCAAGTACGCCATCCTGGTCGTGGACTGTCCCACCGGCGAGTCCTCTCTTACCACCAACGAGGACGGTACCGTGACCTGCACGCCCGCCTCGCTGCAGTACCGCCCCTACACCGCCGACGGCGAAAACGTCCGCCGCGAGTCCATCGCCGGCAACGTCATGGGCTCCGCCAACGGCACCGTCTGGGACTCCCAGTCCGGCGGCGTCAAGGAGAACCGCAGCCACTACGGCCAGACCACCGTCTGCGGCAACGAGAGCGACCTTGACCGCGTCATCGAGGTCAGGAGCAAGCTGCCCGAGGACGCCAAGCTCATCCTCGTGGTCGAGGCCACCCACCCCATGTGCTTCCACGAGATTGAGCCCTATGCCGATGTCATCCTGGTTCACTTCATGATGTCCCAGGGCGTGAACGGCGTGGCCCTGGCCAACATCGTGACCGGCCAGACCGAGCCCTCCGCGCTGCTGCCCTGCCAGATGCCCAAGGACATGTCCGAGGTCGAGGGCCAGGACGAGGACGTCCCGCGCGACATGGTGCCCTACACCGACTCCGAGGGCAACGCGTACGACTTTGCCTTCGGCCTCAACTGGAGCGGCAAGATCTCCGACGAGCGCACCAAGACCTATGGCGCCACGCCGCTGACCGAGCCCGAGACCAAGGTCGTCGCAAGCTAGGAATGCACTTCGTGCCGCCAGTCTGACGGCCTGCGAGAAGATCGCCCACCTGCCGTGCGCTTCTCGTTAAATAAGGTCAAGCCAAGTAGCCCGGGGCGTCCTGCGCGCCCCGGGCTCCCCAGACCCTCCGTTCAAAAGGGAGAAGAACATGATCAAGCAGAAGGCCCTCGTCCTTGCCGTCGCCGCCGTCCTCGCCATGCCGCTGGCCGCCTGCGGCAACTCCGGCAGCTCCACCAGCACCGACACCAAGTCCGAGACCACGACCACTCAGTCCAGCTCCTCGTCCTCCGACTCCAAGACCAAGGACGCCTCCTACTACGCCGGCCAGTGGCGCGGCTCCGTGGAGACCACCGGCCAGACCGTCTACGGCACCGCCGGCGGCACCGAGCAGATGCTCGACGTCTTCCTCAACGAGGACGGCACCGCCGAGACCAAGCCTTGCAAGAACCACGAGGACCTGCTGACCGCCACCGGCACCTGGACGCTTGACGGCGACACCGTCACCCTCGAGCTCGACGGCAAGACCATCGCCATGACCATCGAGAACGACAACGCCATGTCCGCCGACCCCACCCAGTTCGGCATCGACGGCTTCGACTCCATCGAGTTCGCGCTGTACTAAGGCCTTGCCCCACCGCAAAAAAGGGCGCCCGGCGAGAAGCAAGCACTTCTCGCCGGGCGCCTTTTTGCGTGTCCCTGCGACCCATCCGGTGCCGTGCGCCCCTACTTTGCGGGCAGCAATGCGTTGAGGTAGAAGACGCCGTCGTTGGTGCCCACGTGGAGGGTGCCGCCGTAGCGCTCGACGGTGCCGCGCATGCTGCGGACGCCAAAGCCGTGGTTGGCGTCGTCACCCTTGGTGCTGCGGGGCAGGTCGCCGTCAAACTGCGGCTCCACGGCATAGAAGTTCTCCACGCTCACGGCCACCATGGAGCCGCGCCGCGCCACGTTGAGCGATATGTTGCGGCGCTCTGGGTCCTCGATGGCGCGCGTCGCCTCTATGGCGTTGTCCAGGGCGTTTCCGAAGAACGAGTAGATGTCCGACGGGGCCATAAAGCCCAGCGCCGCGCCGTCGGCTATGCACGAGAGCGTGATGCCCTCCTGCGAGCAGGCCAGGCTCTTCTCGGTAAGTATGGTGTCCAGGGCCTCGTTGCCGGTCTCGACCACCGAGTCGTACACGTTGACCTCGCGCGCGATGTCCTTCAGGGCCTCGCGGTCCACCACGTCCCCCTCGTCGGCAAAGTGGCGGATCTGATGACGGATGTCGTGGCACTTGATGTTGATGGCGTCGATGTTCTCCTTGGAGAGGCGGTACTGGCGCTGGCGCTCGGCCAGCAGGCGCTCGGTCTCGGCCTTCTCGTCGCTCATGCGGCGCGCGTAGAGGATCTCGTACTCGGCAAAGAGCACGAAGGCGCAGAGCACCGAGTGCACCATGCGCAGCAGGATGAGGCTGGTGTACTTGACGCTTCCCCAGGACAGGCTCTTGATCAGGATGTCAAAGTTGATGATGACGAGCACCACCACCAGAAACATCGCCAGCATGGACTTGTCGCCCACGCCCGCGAGGCCGTTGCGGTCGATCTGTCGGACAAAGGATAGGTAGCCGACGACGTAGACCACCAGCGGGATGCCAAACCCCAGGATGTTCGACCACGGCTCGGGCAGCTCTCCGCTGGAGCGGTGCGAGGCCAGGATGGCGCAGAGCACCTCTAGGCCGCTCGCCAGGTTCTGCAGGGTGTAGCCGGCGGTGGCGCAGAAGATGGCCGGCCAGGGACCTGTGTCGTACACCCACATGATGAGCAGCGCGTATATGGCCAGAAGCACCGTGAAGACCGCCGATGACTCCGTGATGCCCAGGCCGCGCACGATCCCTGTTGCCACGGGGGCCACGCACAGCACGAAGAGCGCCAGGATGGCCGCGGCGCCGCGCAGCTTGGTGTCGGGCCGGTGGGGGAGGCGGTGGGCCAGCATGAAGACAGGGATGGTCAGAGTCACCACGATCTGGATGGCCCAGCGGGCCGAGAGCAGGCCCGCCAGCGCCCTAGCCACGCTCATCGGCGGCCGCCCAGGTAGTCGGTGACCTTGTCGACTACCTCCTTCTTGTGCGTGCGAGAAATGCGCAGCAGGTCACCGTTGGTCATCTGGACCTCGGCGTTTCTGACCAGCGAGATCTTGTCCATGTTGGCAAGGCAGCTCTTTGAGACGCGAACCACGGGCGCCTCGGCGAGCTCCTCCTCGAGCTGGACGAGGGAGCCGCGGGCCTCCAGGGGCTCCTCGTTCTCTATGTGGTAGGTCAGGCGGTGCTTGGTGACCTCGACGTAGATGATGGAGCGCAGCGGAACCACGCGCACGCCGTCTTCGGTGGGCACGGCCACGGAGCGCCCGGCGTTTGCGCCGATGGCGCGCAGCGCGCGGTCGAGGCTGAGCGAGAGGCCGCCGTAGCTCACCGGCTTGACGATGAACCCCAGTGCGCCCACCTCGTAGCCCTTGACGGCATACTTGGCCAGGTTGGTAACAAAGATGATGGGGATGGTCTCGTCGTAGGTGCGAAGCAGCCCCGCGGCCTCCATGCCGTTGATGCCGGGCATCTCGATGTCCAGCAGGCAGAGGTCGTAGTGGCCCTTGTCGGAGAGCATCTCCATGGCCGAGGAGTGCCAGGTTACCTTGAACTCAACGCCGTGCTGCTTTCCGTAGCGGGTCAGCAGGTCCGTCAGGTGCCGGGCCTCCTGCGCCTCGTCCTCGACGACGAGCGTGCGATACATACTGCCTCCTCCTGTAGTCGCGCGCGACCGTTGCCCGCGCACGCGCGTTTCTCCCCACACAACAGGTTACCTTTGCCGCATACCACCGGGCAATGTTGCCGTCTGCGGCAAATATCGACCGTTCGCCGCCGCCGTTCGCGGCTTGGCGCTGTCTTTTGTGCCATCGGCGCGCTTCTTTGTGACAAATGTTAGCGCCCAGTTAACTCCGCATTTTAAGTTCAGCTCAAGCAAAGCGAGGTCAGCGGGGCAGTTTCACTCGCTGGCGAGCAAAGCGCAGAAGGTTGCCCAAAAGGGCAAGGGAAACCCGCCTCTACCTGCGGCGGGTTTGGGAGAAAGAGGTAGGTATGAAGAAGCAGATGCTCGTCGTCGGCGCTCTTGCCATGGCGCTCAGCATGCCCCTGGTGGCGTGCGGCAACGCCTCCAGCGGCACCAGCTCCAACAGCGGCACCACCACCGCCACCGAGCAGAAATCCGACTCCAAGTCCGACTCCAAGAGCGACTTCGACGCCAACAAGTTCTACGCCGGCCAGTGGCGCGGCTCCGTCGAGATGACCGGTCAGACCGTCTACGGCACCGCCGGCGGCTTCGAGCAGATGCTCGACGTCAACCTCGCCGAGGACGGTACCTGCGAGGTCGTGCCGCTCGAGGCCCACGCCGACCTGCTGAACGACAAGGGCACCTGGGAGGGCACCGCTGACAAGCTGACCCTTCACCTCGAGAAGGCCGGCGACATCGAGCTGACCGTCTCTGGCAAGGCCAACCTCGAGGGCGACGCCCACGCCTTTGACATTGCCGACTTCGACACCATCCAGTTCGACTTCTACGGCTAGGCCGGATGCCGGCTTGCCCGGCGTTCGTTTTTGTTGAGTGGAGGGGCGGCCGCGATAAGGGGCGGCCGTCTCCTCGGGAAGAGCACTCTTACAGAACGGAGAAAGACATGAAGAACGTCACTCGTAGGGGTTTCCTCGCAGGCTCCGCCCTGACCGCAGGCCTCGTTGGCCTGGCTGGCTGCAACGCCGGTGGCGCCGCCTCCGACCCGCTTGCCGCGCCTGCCGCCGACAAGTACCCCATCGAGCCCGATAAGGACGACGTCAAGGCCAAGTGGGCCTCCGAGGAGGTCCGTGACGGCTGGACCAAGGTCACCAACGAGGACGGCGGCGCCGTCCTGGGCGTCATGGACACCGCCAAGATCATCCAGGTCGACGGCTATGCCTTCAAGGACCTCAACGGCGACGGCAAGCTGGACCTCTACGAGGACTGGCGCCAGCCCGTCGACGAGCGCGCCAAGGCCCTCGCCCAGATGATGCAGCCCGACGACCTGTTCCCGCTCCTGTGGGCAGGCGGCACCCAGTCCAGCTCCACCACCACCGACACCTCTGCCATGGACTATATCGAGGCCGGCTCCCGCGCGGGCGTCTCTCGCCTCCAGAGCTCCATCAAGTCCTACGCCACCGACGTCGAGTGGATCAACAAGGTCCAGGAGGTCTGCGAGAAGAGCGCCTACGGCGTTCCGTACCTCAACTACTCTGACCCGTACGTCCTCTTTGGCGTGCCGTCCTCCATCGGCCTGTCCACCGTCATGGACAAGGACGTCTGGCGCAAGGCCGGCATGTGGCAGGCCCGCGCGTGGCGCGCCACGGGCGTCCGCTGCGACCTCGGCCCGCAGGTGGACGTCTACTCCAACCCCATCGGCACCCGCACCTCCGGCTCCGTCTCCGAGGACCCGGCGCTGAACCGCGACTTCGCCGCGGCCTTCGGCGGCGGCATGCAGTCCACCTGGGGCGACGACGAGGCCACCGACGACAAGGGCTGGGGCGACCAGTCCTGCGCCGTGATGCTCAAGCACTTCGTGGGCGAGGGCTCCAACGAGGGCGGCCGTGACGACCACTCCGACTCCGGCAAGTGGAACGTCTTCCCCGGCGGCAACTTCGACGCCCACCTGGTCCCGTTCCTGGACGGCGGCATGCACCTGGACTCCAAGACCGAGCAGATGGCCGCGGTCATGCCCTGCTACGGCATTGCCTACGACCCCAACGACCCCGACGGCCTGGGCGAGCACGTGGGCTCCGCGTACTCCAAGCACAACATCTCCATCCTGCGCAACACCGGCTGGGATGGCATGATTTGCACCGACTGGATGATTCTCGACGGCATCCAGCACGGCATGAAGGACAAGACCGTCCCCGAGCGCTACGCCAAGCTGATGAACAACACCATCTCCCAGCACGGCGGCTCCTTCCAGCCCGATGTGGCCAAGGAGGCCTATGACCTCATGGCCAAGGAGGACGGCGAGGACAAGGCCCTGGAGACCCTGCGCGAGAACGCCCGCCGCATCTTCAAGGTCATGCTCAACGTCCAGCTCTTCGAGCAGCCCTACTCCGACCGCTCCGAGGCCAAGGCCATCCTGGAGAACAAGGACGCCGCCGCCTTTGGCGCCGACGCCTCCGACAAGGCCGTCGTCATGCTCAAGAACTCCGGCAACGTCATCGCCAAGGACGGCATGAAGGACAAGCCGAAGGTCTACATCCCGCAGAAGTTCACCGCCGCCTCCATGAGCCGCTTCGGCGGCGCGCAGCCCGCCTCCATCGCCCCGTGCTTTGGCGCCAAGCTCGAGAACGAGTACTGGGAGACCGTGACCGACCACGTGGCCGAGTCCGCCGATCCCTCCGAGGCCGACATCACGCGCCTCACCGCCGAGGAGCTGGCCGACTGCAAGTACGCCATCGTCAAGGTCAACAACCCCAAGGATGCCTACCAGGGCGTCCAGGGCGGCCCGAGCTTCATGACCGTCGTCATGGGCACCGAGCCGGAGCCCGGCCCCTACTGGAAGCCGCTGTCCCTGCAGTATCGTCCGTTCACCGCCGACCAGGACTACGTCCGCAAGGAGTCCCTCAACCCGGTGGACGAGCTCGGCGAGCTCCAGAACCGCTCCGTCTTTGGCGCCAGCACCTACGCCACCAACGAGAGCGACCTTGATCTCGTCCTCGACGTCAAGAGCCGTCTGCCCGAGGGCTGCAAGCTCATCCTCGTCGTGGACGCCGACCGCCCGATGTGCTTCGGCGAGATTGAGCCGTCCGTCGACGCCATCGTCTTCGCGTTCAACAAGGTCTCCGAGGAGGCCTACGCCCGCGTGATCTCCGGCACCGTCGAGCCCTCCGGCCTGCTCTCCTTCCAGATGCCCAAGGACATGCAGACCGTCTTCGAGCAGGAGGAGGACGTCCCGCGTGACATGGATCCCTACGTCGACGCCGACGGCAACTCCTACGACTTCTGCTTCGGCCTCAACTGGTCTGGCGTCATCGACGACGAGCGCACCAAGACCTACAAGGCCGCCCCGCTTACGAAGCCCGAGAAGGAAGAGGTCAAGGCCGACGCCTAGCCCGCTCTTCTCGCTTCTCCCCGCCGGCTCCCTCGGGGGCCGGCGCCCCTTTTTCCGGCCGCGTGCCGCCGAGTCGTGACCACTGCAATTCGTGCCACGTTTGAGGCTAGTCACGCGATAGTTCGCCCAAAGGCAGGCCGTCTTGGTTGAATTAGGGTCGGACGAGGGATGCGGAGACGGACTCCGCAGACCGTACGGAACCACCAAGCGTGCTCCCCTTCGAAGGCCCGCCCACCGTCCAACCTCCTGCGGCGGCGGGCGGGCCTTCTTCTTTGGGAGAGAGGAAGGAAACCCAGAAATGGCAAAGGCAAAGAAGCCCATTACCAGGCGTGCGTTCGTTGGCAACGCGGCCGTCTCCGCGGGCCTGCTCGGCATTACAGCAGCCGCAAACGTGGGCACCAACATGTTCCGCTCGCTGCTTGACCACTACCTGGGCGGCCGTCCGTCCACCGTCGAGCACGTCGAGGGTTCCGAGAGCTGGGACACCGACTACTATGACGCCCAGTACCGTGGCCGCACCCAGGCCACCGCTGCCGCCAACGAGATTGTCGACGAGATCTTGGGCGAGGGCGCCGTCCTGCTGAAGAACAACGGCGCTCTGCCGCTGGCCGCCGGCACCGAGGTCTCCCTGCTGGGCCGCTATGCCGCCGACCCCATCTATGGCGGCGCCGGCTCCGGCACCGTTGACGCCAACGCCTGCGTGAACATGCACGACGGCATTGCCGCCGCCGGCCTCAACATCAACGAGACCGCCTTCGGCTGGATCAACGACAACTACTCCAACTACCCCAAGGCCGACATCACCATGGACGACCCGTCCACGGCCACCTACTACATCGGCGAGATTCCCTTCTCCGCGTACAGCGGCGAGGCGCAGGCCTCCATCGCCGGCACCACCGCCCTGGTGGTCATCGGCCGTGGCGGCGGCGAGGGCGGCGACCTCTCGCGCAACCTGCTGGGCGATCTGAACTCCGGCGTCTCCAAGAACTTTACGCCCAACGACGAGACCTCCAACTACGAGGAGGGCCAGCACGAGCTGGAGCTCACCGTCGAGGAGAAGAGCGTCATTGCGGCGGCCAAGGCCTCCTGCGACAAGACCATCGTCATCGTCAACGCCTCCACCCCCATGGAGCTTGGCCCGCTCATGAGCGGCGAGTACGAGGCCGACGCCATCCTGTGCGTGGGCTCCCTGGGCGCCACCGGCTCCACCGCCGTGGGCAAGCTGCTGACCGGCGAGTACAACCCCTCCGGCCGCACCACCGACATCTGGCCCGCCGACTTCACCGCCGACCCGACCTTCGGCAACTTTGGCGGCAAGCACTACACCGACGTCTCTGGCTTCTACGAGAAGAACTACAACAACGTCGCCTCCGAGGGCACCGCGTACTTCGTAGAGTACAAGGAAGGCGTCTACATGGGCTACCGCTACTACGAGACCGCGGCGGCCGAGGCCGAGGCTGGCAACTACGCTGGCTTTGACTACGACAGCGCCGTCGTGTTCCCGTTTGGCTACGGCCTCTCCTACACCACCTTCACGCAGACGCTCGACTCCGTCGACGCCTCCGGCGACAAGGTGACCGTGACCGCCACCGTCACCAACTCCGGCTCCGTCGAGGGCAAGGACGTCGTCGAGGTCTACTACAGCGCCCCGTACACCAAGGGCGGCATCGAGAAGCCCGCCGTGGTTCTCGCCGGCTTTGCCAAGACGTCCGCGCTTGCCGCCGGCGCCTCCGAGACCGTGAAGGTCGAGTTCCCCGTGCGCCAGATGGCCTCCTGGAGCTCCGAGAAGGGCGCCTACGTCCTGGACGGCGGCGACTACGTCATCTCCCTGCGCACCGACTCCCACACCGTGGTCGACCAGCAGACCGTGAGCGTCACCGAGAAGACCTTTGACACCGACGAGGTCACCGGCACCAAGCTCCAGAACCAGTTTGCCGACCTGACCGAGTACATGGAGAAGAACTGCAAGGGCGAGCTTCTCTCCCGCTCCGACTTCAAGGGCACCTTCCCCAAGCCCGCCGAGGACAAGGACTCCGCCGACTGCGGCATCACCATCGCCGAGTACAACTGGAAGGACCACGAGGACTCCGCGGCCGCCATGCCCACCACCGGCGCCTCCAACGGCCTCTCCCTCATTGACCTGCGCGGCAAGGACTACGACGACGAGGCCTGGGACACCCTGCTTGACCAGCTCTCCGTTGACGAGATGACCGGCATGCTCAACGACTGCGCCTACAACACCGGCGCCGTCGAGTCCATCTCCAAGCCCGAGACCTCCGAGCCCGACGGCCCCGCCGGCTTTACCTCCCTCACCGGCCCCACCGGCAACTGCGCCTACTGCTCCGAGTTCATCATGGCCCAGACCTGGAACGTCGAGCTCATGGAGCGCATGGGCGAGATGGTGGGCCAGGAGGCCCTGGCCTCTGGCTACAACGGCTGGTACGCCCCGGCGTTCAACACGCACCGCAGCCCGTTTGCCGGCCGCAACTTTGAGTACTACTCCGAGGACCCGCTGCTGGGCGGCAAGATTGGCTCTGCCGTGGTCTCCGGCGCCGCCACCAACGGCTGCTACGCCATGATCAAGCACTTTGCCCTCAACGACCAGGAGTCCTACCGCGTCCAGCACGTCATGACCTGGGCGACCGAGCAGGCCTGCCGCGAGATCTACCTGCGCCAGTTCGAGATCCCGGTGAAGGAGGCCACCTGCGAGATCAAGTACATCTCCGATGAGCAGGGCACCATCTCCACCAAGAAGATGAACGCCTGCACCGCGGCCATGAGCTCCTTCAACTTCGTGGGCACCGAGTGGTCCGGCGGTCGCAAGAGCCTGTGCACCAACGTCCTGCGCGACGAGTGGGGCTTCCGTGGCTGCGTCATCACCGACTTCAACCTCTATGGCTACATGGACAAGAACGCTGCCCTGGCCGGCGGTACCGACCTGCAGCTCACCTACTCTGCGATGACGCCCGCCTTCGAGGGCACCAACACTGCCACCGTGGTGAGCCAGCTGCGCGAGTCCATGCACCACGCGCTCTACACCATCGCCAACTCCAACGCCATGCAGGGCATGGCCCCGGGCTCCAAGGTCAACTACGGCATTGCCCCGTGGCAGATGGGCGTCTGGGGTGGCAGCGCTGCCCTCGTCGCGCTGGCCGGCTTCTTTGGCTACCGCGCCTACAAGGCCCGTCGCGCCCTCAACGAGCAGAAGGCCGCCGGCGCCGATGCCCCGGCAGAGGCCAAGGACGAGGCTCCCGTCGAGTAGCGGCGAGACGCTGAGGGCCTGAGCCAGACATAGCCTCCCAGACGCGGGACGGCGAGAAGTTCGCGCTTCTCGCCGCCCCGCGTTGCGTTTAACGGGTGGCTGGAGCGAGCGGTCGGATAAACTCCGTTACCCACGGACGTTTTGGGTGGGCAAACGTCCGTGGGCAACGGAGTTTGCCGCTGGGCGATTGGCGAGCGGCGGTTTGACTTTCACGGGGCTGAATAGGCGACAAACGGGGAACCATCCTCCTCACCGGACGCGGGGAGGCGATGGCACATGGGGCAAAAGGTTGATTTGAGGTTGGCGGCTCTGCTCGATGAGGCAGAGACAAGGACGTCTTGCCTTGTGCCGGCAAACGATGCCGACCGGAAGGCTCTGGACCGTCGTAAGCCGGCCGAGGTCATATGCCCTCGGCCGGGTCTCTATGCGAGAAGGGCAAAGTGGGAATTGCTGAAGCGACATCCCGACATCCGCGCGCTCATGGTGGTGAGGGGTCTGGCGACGCAGCATCCAGACTGGGTATTTGCGCACGTTTCCGCAGCGCTTGCCCATGGGCTGCAGGTTTCCGGCCGTTCGCTTGGAAAGATACATCTTGCAACCAGCCAAACAGCCCACACGGAAAGCTCGGGTCAGATTGTGCGGCACTGCGTCCCGAATGAGGAGCTTGCTGAGTGCGTGAGCGTGGGCGGTGTTCGCGTGACCTCGTTGCTGCGGACTGCCTTTGACTGCATGAGGTCGCTTCCCGCGGACGAGGCCCTCGTGGTGGCTGACTCGCTCTTGAGAAAGACCGGACGCACGGCTTGGTGGCTGGTCAGGACAATCAAGGACGCGTATTGCGGTTGGCGAGGCATTGGCCGTGCACTTGCGGTTGCAAGGTTCGCCGATGGCCGGAGCGAGAACGGCGGGGAGTCCATGGCCCGGGCGGCAATAATCAGGCAGGGGCTGGAGGTGCCGGTTCTGCAGCAGTGGTTCTTCGACCCTGTGGAGGGATTGGGGCGGCGCGTGGACTTTGCTTGGTACAACGAGGCCGGAGAGCTCGTTGCCATTGGCGAGCTGGACGGGGCATGTAAGCTTGAGGATGCGGACAAGGTCGGAAAGGGTGGCGCGACCGAGGTGCTCTCTGCGGAGAGAAGAAGGGAGTCTCGCCTGACCTTCTCCAAGGTGCCTGTCGTGCGCTTTACGTTTGCGGAGGCAACGAGAGACGGCTACCTGAGGCGTCTGCTTACGACTGCCGGGGTTCCCATGAGGGAGCCTGGAGCGGTGTGGGCACGCGTGAGGCGCATGGGAACCGAGGAGCGCCCGGTTATGGTCTACGACCGAGTGGCATAGGGTGTGGGGTGTTGCGGAGTCAAGCGAGCAAACTCCGTTGCTGACGGACGTTTTAGGTGGGCAAATGTCCGTGGACAACGGAGTTTGTAGGTCGGCTAAGTGATTGGAGGCGCTGTGGCTGGCGAGAAGGGCGTGGTTCTCCGGGAGTTCTGTGCGGAGAACCTGGAGAGGGTTCCGTCGGCGCTTGATGCGGGCGCGGGCAGGATCGAGCTGTGCGACAACCTTGCCGTGGGCGGGACGACGCCGAGCCTGGGCGTGATAGAGGCGGCGGTTGACCTGTGCCATGCGCGTGGGGCACGGGTGATGTGCATGATTCGCCCGCGAGGCGGCGGCTTTGAGTATTCGCCGGTGGAGGCAGAGATCATGGCTCGCGACCTGAGCTGCGCCGCCGAGGCAGGCGTCGACGGGGCGGTCTTTGGCTGCCTGCGGGACGGCGGGCTTGACCGCCCGCTGATGGGCAGACTCGTGGAACAGGCCCATGCCGCGGGACTTGAGGTGACCATGCACATGGCCTTTGACGAGCTGGATGCCGTTGCCCAGCGGGTGGCCATCGAGGAGCTGGCGGCCCTTGGCGTGGAGCGGGTGCTCACGCACGGCGGTTCGGCGGGCGTGCCCATCGAGAAGACTCTGCCGCACCTCAAGGAGATTGTGTCCTGGGCGGACGGCCGCTTTACCGTGCTTCCGGGTGGGGGCGTGACCTACAAAAACGCCGAGCTCGTGGCTGGCGAGCTCGGCGTAAGCGAGGTTCATGGAACGAGGGTCGTGCCCCTGGCCTAGCCAAGGCCCGCGGCGAGCCAGCCGGGCTGGTCGGAGCTGACGACGCGTGCGCAAGAATAGGCGTCCTCAAGCGAGACATGTCCTGTGACCTGCGCGGCATTGCCGGAAAGGTCAACCACGAGCGCGTCGCTCTTGCCGGGGAGAAGGACGCGGACCTCGTCCGCCACCGCGTCATAGGCCAGGGTCATCGTGCGGGGGTTTCTCGCCAGGCGCTGGGCCAGGCGGCGCAGGTCCATGCTGTTGGCGGCAAGGAGGGCGTCAATCACCGTCTGGACGGACGGGGCCTCGCCGTAGCTGGCCGCACGAGCGCAGGCGTTGGTGGAGAAGCACGCGAGCTCCCAGGCAATGTCTCCGTCGCGCGGCTCCAGGACGGCGCAGATGGGCTCGCCTTCGGGCGAGAGCAGGCCGGTGTCAAAGGCGGCGCTGGATCCGTCGTCCGTCACGGCAAGGCGGCCCTGCAGGCGCTCGCGATGGAATGCCATGGTGAGGAAGTCCTTGAGGACGTGCAGGTCAGTACCCCAGTTCTCGGCCTCGGCGGCGCCCGCCAGGTCGGCCAGGAGCCTGTTCCAGCTGCCAAGGACGGCGTAGCGGGCGAGCTCGTCCTCCGGACTGGTGGCTGCGGCGGCGTCCTCGTCCGAGGCAAAGGCGCGCCAGGCCCCCTCCACGCGGCGAGAAAGGCCCTCCAGGCCCACGGTCTCCGGGGCGTCGCCCGTGACCTCGGCGAGCGTCCAGTGCTTGCCCGCCTGCGGGCGGGCCGTGCGGCGTAGCGTCACCGTGACGGGGGAGCCGTCGGCGCGCTGGTAGCGCAGGGGGAAGGTCACGTTGCTGCGCGTGCCCTCCAGGGCGTGGGTGGAGCGGGCCAGGCGGAAGTCCTCCTCGAGCGTGGCCATGGGGTCAACGTCTGCGGGAAGCAGCTGGTAGAGGGTGCTGAGCTGCTCGTCAGGGCAGCGGACGTCGGCATAGAAGTCCTGGGGCAGGTCCGCGTGCGCGCGCTCGGGGCGTGCCGGCGCGGAGGCCGGTGCGGGGATGGGGGCTGCGGTCGAGACGGGCTCGGGCTCCGTGGCGGGCGCAGGCTCCGGCTCGGGGTCCGGGTCAAACGTGATGGTGAGCTTGATGGAGGGCTCGGGCGCGACGGGCGCGGGCTCTGGCTCCGGCTCTGCCTGGGGAACGGGCTCAGGGCCCGGCTCTGCCTCGGGCTCCGGCGCCACCTCGACCTCGATGGCGACCTCTGCCCCGGCGGTCTTCTCGACTACGGCCTCTGCCAGGGGCTCTTCCTCCGCAACCGCCACGGGCTCAGGCTCGGCCACCGGCTCGGGCTCAACCACGGGCTCGGGCGCCGCGGGCTTCTCCACGTGGCGGGGCTTTTGGGGCTTCACGGCCTTGGCGCCCTTGCGGTGCTTCCAGGGCTTGCCCTTGGAGGCGGCCTTCTCTGCGGCGGTGGGCTCGCCGGCGCGCTCGAGCATGCGGTCGAGCTCCTCGTTGCGCATGACGGTGACAAACACCTGGCCCTTCTTGAAGGCGGTGACCTTGACGAAGTCGGTCAGGGCCTCGCAGAGCGCGCGGACGTCGGCGCAGCCCAGGTCCTCGGGCCAGATGCCGTCGGCCTCCAGGACCTCCGCGACGCGAGCCATCGAGGTCTGCTTGCCCACGCCCAGCTCTCGGCCGAGCAGCCGGTACAGATACAAGGCGTTGCCTGCGGTTATCTTTGCCATGGTGAGCCTCTCTAAGAAAACGCGGCGGCACCGCCATGGGCACCGCCGCGCGACGTTTTGACCTTCTACCTTACTACCTGCGCGCCGTTTACCGGCTGCGCGCTCCCGAGCGGCGTGGTCCGGTCATTCAGAGGTCACTGCTAGCGGGTTATGCCGTGGCTCCAGTCCCCGCCGGTGCGGGCGGCGCGGTTGCGCAGGTTCTGGACCGTGGCCTGCATGCCGTGGGGCGCATAGCCGTCAAAGGCAGAGAGGTCCTGCGGAATGTAGCAGGCCAGGCTCATCTCGGCAGTCTGCCGTGGGTCCTTTGGCGCGGGCTCCCCGGGCGTGCCAAAGAGGGCGAAGACCTTGGCTCCCTGCGCGCCAAGCCGCAGCTCGTACTCGCTGGTGGGAAGCTCGGGGCGCTCCGCGCGGGCATCGTCGGAGCGCCAGGTCTGGCGATAGCCGGCAAGCTCCCACTGGGTGAGGACAAACTCGCGCAGCGGCAGGCTGTCGGTGCGCAGGCAGACCTCGGCGCCAGGCGCCAGCACGTGGCGGTAGTCCATCAGACGCTCCAGGTTGACCAGGCGCAGGTGGCTCTCGCGCTTGCGGGGGAAGGGCGTGGGAAAGTTGAGGTAGATGCACCCGAGCTCGCCCTCGGCAAACATCTCGCGGATGCGCATGCCCGTCCCGGGGACAAACACCACGTTGGGAAGGCCGCTCTCCACGGCGCGCTGCGCCGCGTAGGCAATGCAGACCGGCTCGGAGTCCATGCCAACAAACAGCACGTCAGGCTCCCTGCGGGCCGCCTCGACGGTGAAGGAGCCCTTGCCGCAGCCAAGGTCCAGGCGCACCTCGCGGAAGGGCGCGGCACCGGCGGGCGCGCAGGCGGCCGCCCACTGGCCCCTCCAGCGGTAGGGGTCGGGCTCAATGGCGTCCCGGTAGCGTTCCAGGCGCTCCTCAAGGACAAAGTGCTTGGGAAGGCGTGCGTGCATGCCGTGCATGGTTCTCCGTTTCTGGCGTGTGGTTGGCTGGGCGGTTCTATCCAAGAAGCTGGTCGAGGGTGGAGCCAAAGGAGGGCAGGAACTCCTCCACGAAGTCCGCCACCTCGGGAAGCTCGGCCGCCGCGGCCTCCACGGCCGCCCGGCAGGTGTCCTCGGCGCTGGCAAACTCCGCGTTTCCGCTGCGCCTCTCGTCCACGCACTTGATGAGGGCAGAGATCTTGTCCGCGGCCTTGACCAGGCGCCGCAGGTACGCCTCGTCCCCGTCCGCGACGGCCTCGCTGCCCCCATGCCCGTCACCAGCAAAGAAGTACGTCCCGTAGACGCCTCGCAGGTCCTCCGGCAGCGTTGCTAGAAGACGCGCCTCGGCTCCGGCCTCCACGGCCTTGTACGCCTCGTTGATGGCGGCGTCGTGGTACTTCACGGGCGTGGGCATGTCTCCGGTGATGATCTCGCTTGCGTCGTGGAAGAGGCCCAGGACGGCGGCGCGGTCCGCGTCCAGGTGCCGGCCGTGGCGGGCGTTGCCCAGGCTTGCTAGCACGTGGGCGATGAGCGCCACGTCAAGCGCGTGCTCCGAGAGGTTCTCGGGGCGGGAGCTCCTCATGAGGGCCCAGCGCTCGATGTACTTCATGCGGGAGAGTATGGCCAGGAAATGGGACTCGCGCGCCCCCGAGGCGGAGACGCGCGAGTCAGAGGCTGGCCTTTGCGGGCACTCGGACACTAGTCCTGCTCCTCCTGGATCTTCTGGAAGGTGGCCATGAGCGGCGGCACGATCTGCTTCTTGCGGCTCACGACGCCGGGCAGCACGGCCATGCCGTCCTTGACCTCCACGCCAAAGGCGCGGCGGATGACGTCCTCGGCGCCCTCGCCGTAGTAGAGGAACTCGGTGGTGGAGGACTTAACGTCGGTGAACATGTAGAACACCATGGGGAGCTCCTCGGCCGCGGCGGCCTCGGCCAGGTACGGCCCGACGAGCTTCTCGGCGGCCTTGCGGCTGTTCTCGGTCATGAAGCTGCCCTGACCCACGCCGAACTTGGCGTTGCCGCGGGAGAAGACCTTGAAGTCCTGGTGGAAGACCTCCTCGGCGGTGCGGCCCGTGAGGTCGGCGCCGGCCTCGAACATGGCGTCGGAGTAGGAGGGGATGTCCTCGCCGCAGATGCGGGCCAGGTCCTCGCCGGCCTTGATGTCAAGCGGGGTGCAGGTGGGGGAGCGGAAGGCCAGGGTGTCGGACATGATGGCGGAGAGCATCAGGCCGGCGATGTTGGCCGGGATCTCCACGTCGTTCTCCTGGTAGATCTGCCAGAGGATGGTGGAGGTGCAGCCCACGGGCATGTTGCGGAAGAGCGCGGGGGCAGCGGTCTCGATGGAGCCGATGCGGTGGTGGTCGATGATCTCCATGATCTCGGCCTGCTCCAGGCCCTCGACCGCCTGGCTGCGCTCGTTGTGGTCGACGAGGATGACGTGCTTCTTCTTGGCGGTCAGGAGGCTCGGGGTGCTCACGAGGCCCTTGTACTTGCCGTCCTCGTCGATGACGGGGAAGAAGCGGTGGCGGCTGGAGGCGATGGTCTTCTTGGCGTCGTCGACGGAGGTGTTGACGGAGAGCTTAACGATGCCGTCGCGATGCATCTTGGCGCTGACCGGGATGGACATGCAGATGAGGCGGGAGGCCGCGTAGGTGTCGTACGGCGTGGCGATGATGGCGCAGCCGTGACGCTTGGCGGAGGCCATGACCTGCGGCGAGACGTGCGCGCCGCAGCAGACCACGATGCAGGAGGCGTCGCACTCGACGGCAAACTGCTGGGTCTCGTAGCGGTTGGTCACCAGGACGAGGTCGCCCTTCTTGACGGTGTCCTCCATCATCTCGGGAGTGGTGCCCACGCGGACGCTGCCCTCGGTGACGGTGGCCTTCGGGTCGCCCAGCAGCATCTCGCCGTTGAGGGTGGAGACGATGTTGGCGTAGCTCGTGGCGGACTCGGCGATGACCTCGGTGTCAAAGATGTCGAGGTTGGCGTTGGCGATGTCCTTGACGGCGATAAGGCCGCCCAGGTTGTCCTGCTCGTCGGTGATGCAGAGGGTGTCGGTGCCGGTCTCGCGCATGCGGCTCCAGGCGGCAAACAGGCTCATGCCAGCCTCGATGCCGTCCTGCTTCTGGACCTCGCAGTCCTTGATCTGGGGCGTGACGGTGGTGATGAGCTCAGGCTCGGCAAAGCCAAAGTGCTTGAGCGCGAAGGCGGTCTCGCGGTTGACGGAGCCCGCGCGACGGGCCTCGTAGATGTCGGTGTTGCCGAGCTTGTTCTTCAGATAGGCGTAGGCGATCGCCGAGCAGATGCTGTCGGTGTCGGGGTTGAGGTGGCCAATGACGTTGACCTTGCGGATTGCCTCGGGCATTCGATGTCCTCCGTTGGACGTGCGGTTTGTACCTAACCCCGCATTGTGCCACGCGCGCGTGGGCAATTCCCAACGTGCAGGAAAACCCCAGACCTGCGCCCCTCGCTCGCTGCGCCGCCTGGGTAAAACGATTGAGTTTGATGGCCTGGAGAAGGGCCGGGTAAAAAACGTTACTCGCGGAGTCCGCGCCCGCCCGGTCAGGCATAATGACAGATTGGGCGAGAAGCTCTTCTCGCCGGAACGTGTGTGGGAAGAAAGGCAAGGAAAGGGGCAAGATGACTGACGACGAGCTTCGCCAGATTGCCAACGAGGTCCGCAAGGGCGTCCTGACAGGCGTCCACGCGGCAAAGTCGGGCCACCCCGGCGGCTCCCTCGGCGCGGCGGACATCATGACGTACCTGTACTTCGAGGAGATGAACGTCAACCCTGCGGACCCCCGCTGGGCGGACCGCGACCGCTTCGTGCTCTCCAAGGGCCACTGCGCCCCCGGCCTCTATGCGGTCCTGGCCGAGAAGGGCTTCTTTGCCAAGGAGGAGCTGGCCACGCTGCGCCACATCGGCAGCATCCTGCAGGGTCACCCCAACATGAACGACACCCCCGGCGTGGACATGTCCACCGGCTCTCTGGGCCAGGGCATCTCCGCCGCGGTGGGCATGGCGCTGGCCGCCCGCCAGTGGGGCCAGGACTACCGCACCTACGCCCTGCTGGGTGACGGCGAGAGCGAGGAGGGCCAGGTCTGGGAGGCGGCCATGTTCGCCGGCAACCAGAAGCTGGACAACCTCTGCGTCGTCGTCGACCACAACGGCCTGCAGATCGACGGCCCCGTCGACGAGGTCAACGACCCCATGCCCCTGGCCGACAAGTTCCGCGCCTTCAAGTTCCATGTGGTCGAGGTCGCCGACGGCAACGACATGGCCCAGCTGCGCGCGGCCTTTGCCGAGGCCCGCGCCACCAAGGGCGCGCCCACGGCCATCATTGCCGAGACGGTGAAGGGCAAGGGAGTCTCCTTCATGGAGAACCAGGTGGGTTGGCACGGCAAGGCCCCCAACGACGAGCAGTACGAGCGGGGCATGGCCGAGCTTGCCGCCAACGACGCGAAGGAGGCCTAGGATGGCAGACGTGAAGAAGGTCGCCACGCGCGCCAGCTACGGCGAGGCGCTCATCGAGCTGGCAGCCGAGCACGACGACTTTGTGGTCCTGGACGCGGACCTTGCCGCCGCCACCCAGACGGGCAAATTCAAGGCCGCCCACCCCGAGCGCTTCTTTGACGTTGGCATCGCCGAGGGCAACCTCATGGGCGTGGCCGCCGGCATTGCCACCACGGGCCACAAGGCCTTTGCCAGCACCTTTGCCATGTTCGCGGCCGGTCGTGCCTACGAGGTCGTGCGCAACTCCATCGGCTACCCGCACCTGCCGGTGAAGATCGGCGCCACCCACGCGGGCATCTCCGTTGGCGAGGACGGCGCCACCCACCAGTGCAACGAGGACATCGCCCTCATGCGCACCATCCCGGGCATGACCGTCATCGTCCCGTGCGACGACACCGAGGCCAAGGCTGCCGTGCGCGCCGCCTATGCCACCGACGGCCCCGTCTACATGCGCTTTGGCCGCCTGGCCGTCCCCGAGGTCAACGACCCCGAGGGCTTTGAGTTCCAGATTGGCAAGGGCATCCTCATGCGCGAGGGCGCCGACGTCACCATCGTGGCGTGCGGCCTCATGGTGCAGGCCGCCCTGGAGGCCGCCGAGGCCCTCGCGGCCAAGGGCGTCTCCGCCGAGGTCATCGACATGCACACCGTGAAGCCCCTGGACGAGGAGCTTCTGGTTGCCAGCGCCAAGAAGACCGGCCGCGTGGTCACCTGCGAGGAGCACTCCGTCATCGGCGGCCTGGGCAGCGCCGTGTGCGACGCCCTCGCCGAGAAGTGCCCGGTGCCCGTGCGCAAGGTGGGCGTGAACGACGTCTTTGGCGAGTCCGGTCCCGCCGTGGACCTTCTGGCCAAGTACGGCCTCGACGCCGCCGGCGTCGAGCGCCAGGTCCTGGACTTCCTGGGCAAGTAGAGTTGACAAAGGGACAGTCCCTTTGTCAACTTCGGGCGGGCCGGAGGTTGTGTGCCTTCGGCCCGCCCGCTCTTCTCGCCGGGCGTGTGACCTGCGGCTCGGGTAGACTTGTGGGGCTAACCACAAAGAGAGCCCAGAAGAAGGCGAGAAGACCATGGCTGAGTTCGTCTACCAGTTTTACAAGGCCCGCAAGGCTGTCCACGACAAGGTGATCCTGGACGACGTCACGGTGGGCGTATACCCGGGCGCCAAGATTGGCGTCGTGGGCCCCAACGGCGCCGGCAAGTCCACGCTGCTCAAGGTCATCGCCGGTCTTGAGGACATCTCCAACGGCGAGGCCCACCTCACCCCCGGCTACACCGTGGGCATCCTGCAGCAGGAGCCGCCCCTGGACGAGACCAAGACCGTCAAGGAGAACATCGAGCTGGCCTTTGGCGACATCATCGCCAAGGTGGAGCGCTTCAACAAGATTGGCGAGGAGATGGGCGAGCCCGACGCGGACTTTGACGCCCTCATGGCCGAGATGGGCCAGCTCCAGGACGAGATCGACGCCGCCAACGGCTGGGATCTGGACTCCCAGCTCTCCCAGGCCATGGACGCCCTGCAGTGCCCGGACCCCGACGAGCCGGTGACCCACCTCTCTGGCGGCGAGCGCCGTCGCGTGGCCCTCTGCAAGCTGCTGCTCGAGGCTCCCGACCTGCTGCTGCTTGACGAGCCCACCAACCACCTGGACGCCGAGTCCGTGCTGTGGCTGGAGCAGTTCCTGCACCGCTACCCGGGTGCCGTCATGGCCGTCACGCACGACCGCTACTTCCTGGATGACGTGGCCGAGTGGATCTGCGAGGTGGACCGCGGGCAGCTCTACCCCTACGAGGGCAACTACTCCACCTACCTCGAGAAGAAGGCCGCCCGCCTTGAGGCCCAGGGCCAGCAGGACGCCCGCCGCGCCAAGAAGATGAAGTCCGAGCTCGAGTGGGTGCGCTCCAGCCCCAAGGCCCGCCAGGCCAAGAGCAAGGCCCGCCTGGCCGCCTACGAGAAGATGGAGGCCGAGGCCCGCGCCTCCAAGAAGGTGGACTTCACCGACATCCAGATTCCCGTGGGCCCGCGCCTGGGCGCCAAGGTCCTGGTGGCCGAGCACCTCTGCAAGAGCTTCGGCGACCGCGTGCTCATCGACGACCTCTCCTTCGACCTGCCGCGCAACGGCATCGTGGGCGTCATCGGCCCCAACGGCGTGGGCAAGTCCACGCTGTTCAAGACCATCGTGGGCCTGGAGGAGGCCACCTCTGGCAACCTCGAGGTGGGCGAGTCCGTCAAGATCTCCTACGTGGACCAGATGCGCGCCGGCATCGACCCCGACAAGACCCTCTGGGAGGTCGTCTCTGACGGCAACGACTTCATCCAGGTGGGCGACCAGGAGATCCCCAGCCGCGCCTACGTGGCCGCCTTCGGCTTCAAGGGCAAGGACCAGCAGAAGCGCGCCGGCGTGCTCTCCGGCGGCGAGCGCAACCGCCTGAACCTGGCCCTCACGCTCAAGCAGGGCGGAAACCTGCTGCTGCTCGACGAGCCCACCAACGACCTGGACGTGGAGACCCTGGAGTCCCTGGAGGAGGCCCTGGAGAACTTCCCCGGCTGCTCCGTGGTCATCTCCCACGACCGCTGGTTCCTTGACCGCGTTGCCACCCACATCCTGGCCTGGGAGGGCGACGACCAGAACCCCGGCCGCTGGCACTGGTTTGAGGGCAACTTCGAGTCCTACCAGGCCGACCGCGAGCGCCGTCTGGGCGCCGAGGCCTCCAAGCCCCACCGCCTTCACCGAAAGCTTACGCGCGACTAGCGAAAACATCCGTCCGCAAGGCCCTGCGCCTGGCGAGAAGTTCCTACCATTGGACGGGCGTGCCCACAGCGGGCGCGCCCGTTTTTCTCGCCTGGGACGCGGCGCCGGCGGGTGGTCCGCCGGCTATGGATGACCGGAGGTTTGGCATGACCGAGAGCATGACCGAGAAGAAGATCAAGACCCGCAAGGCAGTCATCATCGGCGCGGGGCGCGTGGGCTCGCACAGCGCCCTGTGCCTCATGTTCCAGCACCTGGTAAACGAGATCGTCTTCCTGGACATCAACGAGGAGGCCGCCCGCGCGCAGGCGCTTGACCTGGAGGACCTGGCGTCCGGCTTGGGAGACTCCTTCAAGATCCGCGTGGGAGACTACTCCGACTGCGCCGACGCGCACTTTGTGATCCTCACCGCGGGCCGCAGCCGCCGCCCCGGCGAGACCCGCCTGCAGATGCTGGACGGCACCATCAAGGTGCTCGACGGCGTCATCGGGCCGCTCAGGGAGTCCGGCTTCCACGGCATCCTGATCAGCGTCTCCAACCCGGCCGACATCGTGGTGGAGTACCTCTACCGCAACCTCGGCCTGCCTCGTGGCCACGTCTTTGGCACCGGCACCTCGCTTGACTCCGCCCGCCTGCGCCGCACGCTCTCCGGCATCATCAACGTCAACAGCAAGCAGATCCAGGCCATCTGCATGGGCGAGCACGGAGACTCCTCGTTCATCCCCACCTCGCACATCTCGGTCCAGGGCATCCCGCTGCGCGAGTACCTGTCACTGCAGCACTCCAGCGTGCATGACATAGACTTCAACGACGTCATGACCAAGGTGCGCGAGAGCGGCAGCGCCATCGTGAGCGGCAAGGGCTGCACCGAGTTCGGCATTGCCTCCGTGGTGGCGGGCATCGTCCAGTCAGTGCTGCACAACGACCACGTGGTGGTGCCGCTCTCCGTCCACCTGGACGGCGAGTACGGCGAGTCCGGCATCTCCGTCGGCGTGCCCTGCGTGCTCTCCGACGCGGGCGTGGAGACCGTGCTCGAGATCGACCTCTCCTACGACGAGCGCCGCGCCATGCGCCACTCCTGCGACGTCATTCGCGACTACGTGGAGAAGGCCATGGGGCCCGCCGAGGGGTAGGGGACCGGCCAATAGACCCGTCTTTTTTGGCCGGGGGTGCCCTTTCTCGCTTGCGAGGGGGCACCCCCGGCCGCGCTTTGGTGGCGCGGCACAACGCCTGTCTGTCACCAGTGATGTAGATTTAAACGGTTCATACAGCTAAACGCGGTTAGGAGCCATCGTGATTCAAATCAATCACGTGTCAAAGTCCTATGACGGCGGAAAGAGCTTCTCGGTGAAGGACCTTTCGCTTGAGATCCGTGATGGAGAGATCTTCGGCCTTCTGGGGCCCAACGGAGCGGGCAAGTCCACCACGCTCAACATGCTCGCCGGCGTGCTCGCGCCCACCAAGGGCACAGTCACGGTCAACGGCATAGACGTCGCGGCCAACCCCATAGAGGCCAAGCGGAGCCTCTCCTTTGTCGGGGACTCGCCGGACCACCTGCTACGCCTGCGCGGCCGCGAGTACCTGCGCTTCATTGCGGACGTCTACGGCGTTCCCGAGGACGTGCGCGCCCCCAGGATCTCAAAGCTCGCCGAGGACTACGGCATGGCGGACAAGCTGGACGACAAGATCAGCTCCTACTCCCACGGCATGCGCCAGAAGATGATGGTCATGGGCGCGCTTCTGCCCAACCCCGACGTCTGGGTGCTCGACGAGCCCATGACCGGCCTTGACCCCAAGGCGGCCTGGCTCCTCAAGCAGTCCATGCGCGAGCACGCCAACGCAGGCAAGACCGTGCTCTTCTCCACGCACGTGCTTGACGTGGCCGAGAAGGTCGTGGACCGCGTGGGCATCATCGCCCACGGCGAGCTGCTGTTTGTTGGCACCGTCGACCAGATGCGCGAGCACTTCCGCAACAACGGCTCCCTGGAGGAGATGTTCCTGGAGCTCACGGGTGACAACTCGCCCCTGGCCAGCGCCGGCTCGGTTGCCGAGGCCGCCAGCGCGCCCGCGGAGGAGATGTAGCGTGGCCGGGTTTGACTGGGTCCAGTTCCGCGCCCTCTTCGGCGCCATCCGCAAGGGAGAGGAGCGCGCCGACAACGGCATGGGCAAGTCTGGCGGCACGAGTGGCACCTCCCGCATCGTGAGCCTGGTGTTCTCGTTTGGCATGATCGCGGCCATGCTGCTTGTCGGCGGCCTCAAGCTGGGCCAGATGGGCGCCTCCGTGCTGACGGCCTTCGAGCTGAGCGTGGTGACCCTGGTGGCGATCTCTCTCACCATGGGGTTCTACACGGCCGTGAGCTCGCTCTTCTTCAGTGGTGACATTGCCTTCTATCTGGCGCTTCCCGTGGGCGGGACCACCATTGTCTGGGCCAAGCTCGCAAACTACATGGCCGGCATGATGGCCGTCGACCTGGCGGTGCTGCCGCTCTCGCTGGGCGTCCTCGCCGGCAGGGGAGAAGGGCCTCTGGCCTGGGTCGTCGTGGTGCTGGCGTTTCTCCTCTGCTGCGTTGCCGTCAACGTGGCCCTGGTGCTGGTGGCCCTGCCCATCGTGCGCTTCTCCAAGCTGGTGGCCGACAAGGACCGCTTTGCCCGCGTCTTTGGCCTGGTGAGCACCGTATTTGCGCTGGCTATCGTCCTTGCGGCAACGCTGGGCGCCTATGACGGTGCGGGCAGCGTCGACGCTGCCGCGATGGCAAGTATGGTCGGGGGCATTGCCTCTGCACCAGTTGCCCGCGTGGCGTTCTGCCTTCTGTGCCCGCCCCTTGCCCTGGGCGGCCTGACCTTTGGCGCTGGCTCCGCGTCCCTGCTGGGGGTGCTGGGCATGGCGGCCCTCACCGCCTGCTACGTGGCGCTGCTGAGCGTGCTGTCTGGCCGCTGGTACTTTGACGCCGTCCGCGGCATGGCGGGCGGGTCGGTAACCTCAAGCCACGGCAGGTACGAGGCGGCGGAACTCGCCCAGGCGGTGGGCTCCAGGAGCCAGTTCAAGGCCTTCTTCTCCGTCGGCGTGGCCCAGCTGGTGAGGGTGCCTGCCTTCTTCAACCAGTTCGTGCTCACCATGTGGCTGCTCCCGGCCATCATGGCGTTCTCGGGCATGACCGGCGCCGTGGGCTCCTCGGAGGGCGCCTCCTTCGACGAGATCTGCGCCCTTGCGGCCACGATGACGCTCGACGGCACCTCTGGCTTTGCGCTGCTGTTTGTGACGGCGCTTCTCGCCTTCTTCTGCTGCCTGCTCTCGTACACGTTCATGCGCTCCGTGAGCATGGATGGGCGCGACTTCTTCCTCTTCAGGACCATGCCGTGCGACTTTGGCTCCTACCTCATGGCAAAGTTCGCCGCCCTGACGCTGGTGGGGCGCGGTCCCGTGGTGGTGCTGCTTTTGGTGGCGTTTCTGGTCCTGGGCCTGCCGCCGGTCACGATCCTTGCTATGCTGGCCTTCTTCGTTCTGGCCACGGCGACCTGTGACCTGCTCGCCCTTATCATCGGCGCGCGCAGGCCCAACCTGGGCTGGGCGAGCGAGTCCGAGCTCTCCAGCTCCGGCGAGGCGTTTGTCCTTCTGCTGCTGAGCCTCGTGCTCTCGCTGCTGGTCATGGCCCTGCCGCTCGCCTGTGCCATCGTGCCCCTTGTGCTGGGGCTTGATGCGGGGGCCCTCCCCATCCTGGGGGCACTCGTGCTGCTGGTAATCGAGTTCCTGGCCATCCGCGCCTACGCCTGCGGCCCCGCGACCAGGTGGCTTGCGACCATCGAGCCGTAGCGCCTGGCGGCGTAGAATGTGGGGGCGAGAAAACCGCAAGAGACGGGAGCCCACGTGAAGCGCGTCCTCATCATCGCCACTGGCGGAACCATTGCTTCCACCTCGGACGGGGACGGCGGCGGACTCACCCCCACGGCGTCCGGCCGCGAGCTCGCGGACAAGGTCCCCCTGCTCGACACCATCGCCGAACTGGACTTTGTTCAGCCCATGAACATCGACAGCACCAACATGCGCCCGCGCGACTGGCTCAAGATCCGCGACGTCATCGTGGAGGCCTACGACTGCTACGACGGCTTTGTGGTGCTGCACGGCACCGACACCATGGCCTACACCGCGGCGGCCCTCTCCTACCTCATCCAGGACAGCGAGAAGCCCATCGTGCTCACGGGCTCCCAGCAGCCCATGGCGAGCCCCTTCACGGACGCCAAGCTCAACCTTTACCAGTCCGTGCTGTACGCCGCCGACGGCGCCAGCCGCGACGTCAACGTGGTCTTCTCGGGCAAGGTCATCGCCGGCACGCGCGCCCACAAGCAGCGCACCATGAGCTTCAACGCGTTCAGCAGCATGAACTACCCCTCGCTGGCATACATCCGCAACAACCGCATCGTGCGCGCGGGCGAGGCGGCGGGCATCGCGGCGCCCGAGCGCACCGGGGCGGCCCCGCGCGTCTACGACGGCGTCGACGAGCGCGTCATTGTGCTGAAGCTCACGCCGGAGCTGCAGCCCAGCATCTTCGGCCTGCTCAAGCGCGACTACGACGCCGTCATCCTCGAGACCTTTGGCATCGGCGGCATCCCCTCCTATGGGGACGGCTCCTACGAGGACGCCATCCTTGACTGGGTGGGCTCCGGCCGCACGCTCGTGGTGACCACGCAGGTGCCCGAGGAGGGCCTTGACCTGGGCGTCTACGAGGTCGGCCGCGCCTATGCGGACAACCCCGGCATCCTCAAGGGAGACGACATGACCACCGAGGCGCTGGTTGCCAAGACCATGTGGGTCCTCGGCCAGACGCGCGACCCCCACAAGATTCGCGAGCTCTTCTACCGCGAGGTCAACCACGACCGCACGACGCTCTAGGGCGGGAGCAGAGAAGCAAGACGGCCCCGGGACGCGACGAGATGCGTCCCGGGGCCGTCTTGGCTTGGTGGCTTGGGGATGGCCGAAGGGCAGCTATTTTTGACCTGCGGCATGGTTCATAAGCTCTTGCTACATACCGGAGGACGGCGGCTGGATACACTTCAGGAAACGAGCCGACCCTGAGGGGAGGTATCAAGTGGGCAACCATTCGTTTCAGCGAGAATCCGAGGCGGTCGAGCGCGCATTTGACGAGGCATCGCTGACCGATCGCGAGAAGGACGCCGCTCGCTCCCTGCTCCAGGGAATGACCGCTCAGGAGGCTGCGGACATTATGGGGGTCAGTCCCTCGTCTGTCGGAAGCTATAGGAAGCGTGCGTATGAGAAGCTGGGGGTAGGCTCCGGTCGAGAGCTGGTCTCGCTGCACCGGGTCTGGCCAGTGGCCGAGGTCAATGCGGATGTGAACGAGAAGCTGAGGGTAAGGGGCCTCAACGAGACCCAAGCCAGCGTGTGCTCGCTCATTGCCGCGGGCAGGACAACTGCCGAGATAGCCTCAGAGCTTGGGATCGCTGCGGGGACAGTCAACTCTGCTAGAGCGTATGGCTACAAGCTTCTGGGCATCCACTCCAGAGAAGAGCTGGTCGAGCTCCTGAAGGGCCGTGGCGGGCGGGAGACGGAGCCTGCGACGGGGAGCTCTGGGAATCGGCCCTGGGCGATTCTCGCCGTAGTAGCCATTGTTCTTGTAGGGGCGATTGCTCTGCTGCAGGCGATGGCGCCATCTGCTTCAAACGGACCCGTCGGTTCTTTGGCTGCAGCTCGGGGGACTGATGCCACACCCTTTACCGCCAAGGCCGAGGATGGAACGATTCTCTTCGGAGTGAACGAAAACGGCCAGCGATTCGGACGTCGCGATTGGACGCTGGCGCATATGGGCGGCATTGCTGATTTGTATGCGGCCGAGGGGGAGAGCGGCGAATTGGGCTACGCATCCCCGGATGCGGAGCCGGGCTCTCCGCTCTACGACTTGGATGGCCAGACGGTGATTGGGACGTTTTCTCTGTTCGAATGGCAGGACAACGGGCTTGGCGCCAATAGAGCGGATCCGAATTCGGCCCCGTTTAGGGCGGTTGATTCCGAGGGGCACGTTCTGTTTGGCGTCAATGATGCTGGTCAGAGGTTTGGGAGCCGGGAATTTGCTGATCTGTATCTAGGTGGCAAGCTCGACCTTGAGGCCACGACGGCGTCAAACGGTGCCCATGGCTATGTGTACGTAGACGAGGTCGAGAAGAGCCCCGTGCTTACGGTGTACGCGGAAGATGGCGTGACCGAACTCGGCACCCTTGAGAGCGGGTAGGCCCAGGCTACCCCAGCAGGAAGCGGTGGATGGCCTCGGCACAGCCGTCGTGGTCGTTGTCGGCGACGGTGACGTCGGACGCGGCACGGGCGTTCTCGTTGGCGTTGCCCATGGCCACGCCCAGGCCGGCCGCGCGCAGCATGGGCAGGTCGTTGTCCGCGTCGCCCACGGCGATGGTCTCTTCGGCGGGAATTCCCAGCTGCGCCGCGAGCGCCAGAAGGCCGGTGCCCTTGGTCACGCTGGCGTGGGTGATCTCGATGCTGTGCCTCTCGCAGTACACGACGTTGACGTTCTCGCCGGCAAGGGAGGCGACGGCCACGTCGCGGTCCTCGTCGCAGGTGTAGTGAAGGTTCAGCTTCTGGATGCGGTGCGCCGGGTCGAGCGTGAAGGCCTCGGCCTCGGCCGCGGTGTCCAGCACCGTGCCCTGCTCGCGGTAGAGGGACTTGTAGACGCCCAGGCTGTAGCGCTCGCAGCGCTCCATCTCGGGGCGAGAGACGACGAACTCCCCGTCGCAGGTGGTCTCGATGAGCATGTCGCGCCCGTGGCTGGCCGCCATGACCTTCTGGAGGGCCGTTGCGGGGACCTCGGTGGTCTCCAGGGTCTTGGCCTCAAAGAGGTCCACGATGGCCGCTCCCGCGCTGCAGATGGCGTAGCGCACGTGGGGGATGGCGGCGCGGTACATGAGCACCATTCGGGGGCAGCGTCCGGAGGCTATGGCCACGTCCTTGCCGGATGCGAGCGCCTCGTCTATGGCCGCGACGGAGGAAGGCAGGACGTCCTTCTTGGAGTCGAGCAGCGTTCCGTCCATGTCAAAGGCAATGAGCTGGTAGGCCAAGATCTTCTCCCCTGGTGTTGCGCACGGCTTGTCCAACGGCTCCCAAGCATAGGGCATGGCGCGAAGTCCGTCAGGCGAGAAGAGCGCAAAGCGCGAAGCTCGGGCGTTGCCTATGCGGTGGCCATGCGGTGGCTGGCGGCGCGCAGGCGGAGCTTTTCGCCAAGCTCTGAGTAGATGGCGCCGCCGAGGATGAGGGCCGCGCCCAGCACGTTTGCCGGGGTCATGGCCTCGCCCAGCAGCAGGGCGGAGAGCACGACGGCAGAGAGCGGCTCGAGGTACCCGCAGACGGCCACGCGCGTCACGGGCAGCTCTCCCATGGACGAGAAGTACATGTAGCAGCCAAGGCCCGTGTTGACCAGGCCGATGCAGAGGGCGGCGGGCACGTTGAGGTGGGCGAGCATCGCGGCACTCGGTAGCTCGATGGAGCCGGTGGCTGCAGAGAAGCCCAGGTAGACGGCAACGGCAGCAAGGCTTCCGCAAAGCTGGATGGCGGAGCACTCCACGCCGCCTATCTGGGTGACCTTCTTGCTGAAGATGACCATGACGGCGTACATGACCGCGCTCATGGCGCCCAGGAAGAGGCCCCAGGGGCTCACGCCCTCGCCCAGGCCCTGGCCCACCACGAGGAAGGCGCCAACGGTCACGGCCGCAAAGCCCAGGACCTTCTGCGCGGTGAGGCGCGTCTTGAAGAGCACGGGGGAGAGCACCATTACAATGACGGGGCCGCAGTAGAAGAGCAGCGACGCCACGCCCACGCCCACGTAGCGGTAGGCCTCAAAGAGGAAGAGCCACGCCACGCCGAGAGCTGCGCCAGAGACGGCCAGGTAGAGGGCCTGCCTGGGGTGCTTGGGCGTCTGCAGGTTGGTGCGGGCGGAGCGGGAGAGCGCGACCAGGGCCACCAGCAGGGCGGCGCCCAGGCTCACGCGGGCAAGCACGATGAAGAGGCTCGGCAGGTCGATCATGGAGGCAACGATGCCGTTTGACCCAAAGAGGATGAGGGAGGCCAGGTACTTCTGGGTTGCCTTTGACATGCTCTGAATGCCGCTTTCTCACAGGTAGTGCCATACGTTGCCGCTCAACTATGGCATGCTGCTTTCTGCGAGAAAAGCGAATGTTTGGCATACTAGCCATGAGAAACACGCATGGCAAAAACGGGAGGGTCCAGGCGATGGAGACGGGCATCCAGAAGCTGCGCGCGCTCGTGGAGACGGTGCGCTGCGGAAGCATCTCGGGGGCGGCGCGCGAGCTCGACTACAGCCAGTCCGGCGTCAGCCGCATGATTGCGGACCTGGAGCGCGAGTGGGGCGTCACGCTGCTCGAGCGCGGGCGCCGCGGCGTGCGGCTCACGGCGGACGCCAAGCTCATCATGCCCTTCGTGGAGGCGCTCTGCGAGGACGAGCGACGCCTGGCCGAGCGCGTGCGCGAGGTCGTGGGCATGGAGACGGGCTCGCTCGTCATCGGGACCTTCTCGAGCGTGGCCACCCACGTGCTGCCGGACGCCATCGGGCGCTTCCAGGCCAGGCACCCCGGCATTGAGTACGAGCTCAGGATGGGTGACTACTCGGAGATCGAGTCCTGGGTGGCCGAGGGCCTGGTGGACTTTGGATTTCTGCCGTACCCGCCGCAGGAGCCGCGGGAGGGCCTCGCGCGCGAGGTGGTGCTGGAGGACGAGCTCATGGCCGTGGTGCCGCGGGGCCACAGGCTTGCCGCGCGCAAGAGCATCGCCCTGGCAGACCTCTGCGAGGAGCCCTTCATCCTGCTCGAGCGGGGCAGCGACAACGAGATAAGCCCCCTCTTCGAGTGCGCGGGCCTTTCCCCGCAGGCGCGCTTCTCCACGTGGGACGACTACGCCATCATGAGCATGGTCGAGAGCGGCCTGGGCCTCTCCATCCTGCCGGGGCTCATCCTCACGCGCTGCCCCTACGCCATCGAGAAGCGCCCGCTCGAGCCCGCCGTGCACCGCGAGCTTGCGGCCGTCTACCGCCCCGGCCTCCTGAGCTCCGCCGCCCGCGCGTTTCTCGACTGCCTATGAGAAAAAGGGACAGTCCCTTTTTCTCATTCGGGACTGCCCCTTTGGCGTGGTTGGTTGTGTTGGTGGTCTATGCGTGGAAGAGCGTGCTGCGCTCGAACTTGGGCTCGCAGCAGACGTTGATGCCCAGGCGGCGAAGGACCTGCTCGTCATCGGCGGAGATGATGACCGAGAAGAACGCGTCGCAGCCGCGCAGCTGCTCCAGGCCTGCCAGCACGCAGGCGGCCACGTCGCTGGTGGCGGAGGTGATGGAGAGCGCCATGAGGGTCTCGTCCGGGTGCAAGCGCGGGTTCTTGCTGCCCAGGAAGTGCGTCTTCAGGCGGCTGATGGGCTCGATGGCGGAGTCGCTGATGACCTCGAGCTCCATATCCACGCCGGTGACGTGCTTGAGGGCGTTCATGAGCAGGGAGCTGGCGGCGCCCAGGCGAGCGCTCGTCTTGCCGGTGACCACGGAGCCGTCGGGCATGACCATGGCGCCCACGGGCGCTCCGGTGACCTGCTCGCGCGTGAGCGCGGCGCTCCTTGCCGGCGAGAAGTTCTTGTCCACGCCGGCCTTCTTCATGATGATTTCCAGGCGCTGGACCTGCTCGGAGCCCATGCCGGTGCGCTTGACGGCCACGCAGGCCTGGAAGTAGCGGCGCACGATCTCCATCTTGGAGGCCTCGCGGCAGGCATCGTCGTCGGTGATGGCGAAGCCCACCATGTTGACGCCCATGTCGGTGGGGCTCTGGTAGGGGCTCTGGCCCAAGATCTTCTCCATGAGGGCGCGCACCACGGGGAAGGCCTCCACGTCGCGGTTGTAGTTGACGGTGGTCTTGCCGTAGGCGTCCAGGTGGAAGGGGTCGATGATGTTGGCGTCGTCGAGGTCTGCCGTGGCGGCCTCGTAGGCGACGTTCACGGGGTGGGTGAGTGGCAGGTTCCAGACGGGGAAGGTCTCGAACTTGGCGTAGCCGGCCTCCACGCCGCGCTTGTGCTCGTGGTAGATCTGCGAGAGGCAGGTGGCAAGCTTGCCGGAGCCGGGGCCGGGGGCCGTAACCACCACGAGCGGACGGGTGGTCTCCACGTACTCGTTCTTGCCGTAGCCCTCGTCGGAGACGATGAGGTCCACGTCGTGGGGGTAGCCCTCGATGGGGTAGTGCAGGCGACACTGGATGCCCAGGCCCGCCAGGCGGTGGCGGAAGGCGTCGGCCGCGGGCTGGCCGGCGTACTGGGTGATGACCACGGCTGCCACGGCCATGCCGTTGCCGCGGAAGAGGTCCACCAGGCGCAGGACGTCCTCATCGTAGGTGATGCCGAGGTCTCCGCGGGACTTGTTCTTCTCGATGTGGTTGGCGTTGATGGCGATGATGACCTCGACGTCGTCTGCGATGCTCTTGAGCATGCGGAACTTGGAGTCGGGCTCAAAGCCGGGAAGGACGCGGGAGGCGTGGTAGTCGTCAAAGAGCTTGCCGCCAAACTCCAGATAGAGCTTGCCGCCAAACTGTCCGACGCGCTCGCGGATATGCTCCGCCTGCAGCTCGATGTACTTGTCGTTGTCAAAGCCTGTGCGCATGGTTGCCCCCTGGTAGTGCCGAGCGTCTGGAAAGCAACAGTCTAGCAGGCAGGGGCGAGGCGGACGGTGGCGATGGGGCTTCGCAATCTCGCTCTCTTCCTGACGCTGCTGTGAAGCCAGTTCGCTAAACTATCGCCACAACGATAGTTTAGATTGGAGAATGAAATGGTTGAGCTCTACCACGGATCGCAGCGGGTGATCGAGCGTCCCGTTTTGGGCGCGGGCAATCCGCACAACGACTTTGGTCCGGGCTTTTATTGCACCAAGAGCTGCGATATGGCATGCGAGTGGGCCTGCACGGCAGACTCTGACGGATACGCCAATCGCTACCAGCTAGACGAGGATGGGCTAACCATATTCGACCTCTCATCGGATGAATACCACATTCTCAATTGGCTTGCGATCCTGCTGCAGAACCGCATCTTCAAGGTCGATGGTGACCTTGCGGCCGACGCCTGCGACTACGTCCTGAATCGTTACCTTCCACCCTATGAGTCGTTTGACGTCATTGTTGGCTATCGTGCGGATGACTCGTACTTCTCCTTTGCCTCGGCGTTTCTCAACGGGGCTATCTCTGTTGAGACGCTTGGCCGCGCCATGCGCCTGGGTGGTCTAGGCCGTCAGACGGTCCTTCGAAGCCAACGGGCCTTTGAGGCGCTCAGCTTTATGGGCGTCGTCTCGGCGGATTGTGAGACCTGGTATCCCAGAAAGAGCGCGAGGGACCGCAGGGCGCGGGCGGAGTTCCAGTCAATGAGAAGGGTGGGGTCTTCTCGCCAGGGTCACTTTGCGCTGGACATGCTGAGAGAGGAGTGGGGCGACGATGCCGCATGGCTACGATGAGTCCTACCTTGAGGACTTCCGCTGCAACATGGGCAACATGTTCGAGTACGTCGCCCTTGACTGCGCGGTCGACCTCGATATCTTCTTTCGCGCGCTACTGACGAGTGGCGTGGCGCGTCGTATAGAGTCGGGCGACCCACGCTATCTGGCAGGGCTCTCGGGCTTCGAGTTGGCGGGTATGGTGCTCTCCTCCTCGGGGCTTCACGCCGGTGAGCTGCCTAGGCCGAGCTTGAGAGAGGGGCGCTCGCCGGAGTATTGGTGCGGATGGGCCATGGCCTACTACCAGTGGCTTCGAGGGGAGCGCTTCTGCGATCTGGAGCGTGCCGGCCTTGTTCCGAGCGCAGTGCTGGGCATGTACCTTCTTCACGAGGCGCCGGAGGAGAAGTTTGTTGAGGCTTTTGATGCGTTTCTTTCTAAGGCGCGGATGGGGCGCCTAACGAGGCTCCAGGCAATCAGGCGCGGTCGGGGGCTAACGCAGAAGCAGCTCTCCGAGGCATCTGGCGTGAGTCTCCGCATGATTCAACTGTACGAGCAGCGGCGGAATGACATCATGCGGGCGGAGTTTGCGACGGTCAGAAACCTCGCGCGCACCCTGGGCTGCGCCGTTGATGAGCTTGCCGAGCCGCCCGTCTACGAGTAGGGCCGTCCCTACGCTGCGGCGACGAGCAGCAGGTCGAGAATGACGCCCAGCAGGAAGAAGGCCACACTGCCCGCGAGCAGCGCCCAGGGCCAGCTGATTCCCCGCGCGCGCTCAAAGGCAGAGAGGGTCTCGTCCTTCTTGAAGCCAATGCGCTGGTCACGCGGGGCGTCGCCGGCAAAGAAGAGGCCGGCTCCGCTCACCACCACGCAGACGCCGCCAATGACGTAGAGGACGCGGCGGGCCCAGTCCAGGCCCAGGCGAGCGTCAAAGCCGCCGGTCAGAAAGGCGAAGAGGAAGGTGAGGATGGCTAGGCCCAGCGCTGCCGCGCCGCCGTAGAGGACGGCCTTCCCGAGGGCTCCCGCCGCGCGCCTTGTCTTCTCCTGCATGGGTCCTCCCCGCCGTTGGCCTTGCGCGGGCGTGGGCCTGCGCGGATTAAAACAATCTACCCGTTTGGCGCCCGCTAAGTCGCCGGGGCGTACCATACGCACGTCAAACCAGGCGAAGGGAGTGCCGTGTCAGTTGAGATCAGGCGAGCGGGTGCCCGGGACGTTGCCGGAGTCCACGAGCTGCTGAGCCAGGTGCTGGAGGTGCATGCGGCGGGTCGTCCGGACCTCTTCCGCACGGGCACGCGCAAGTACACCGACGATGAGCTGCTGGGCATCTTTGCCAATGACGAGACCCCGGTCTTTGTGGCCGTTGAGGGCCCCGAGGTCCTGGGACACGCGTTCTGCGTCCTTGAGGACCACACGGCAGAGAACAACTGGCAGGACGTCAAGACCCTCTACATCGACGACATCTGCGTCAGCGAGAAGAGCCGCGGCCGGCACGTGGGTACGGCCCTCTACCAGCATGCCATTGACTACGCGCGCAGCCTTGGCTGCCACGACGTGACGCTCAACGTCTGGAGCTGCAACCCTGGCGCCAAGGCCTTCTACGAGGCCATGGGCATGACGCCGTACAAGGTTGGCATGGAGCAGCTGCTCTAGGGCCTGCGCCTGCCGCCTTTGCGAGCGCGGCCACGGCTGAAAACTCGTTCAAACAACCTTCCGACTTGTTGGAACCTTCGGGCGATGGAGACCTTGCCTGCCTTGACCTATCGTCTTACCCGTAAGCATCGGATCGGGAGGAGGCGAAGATGGACAGGTCGCATAAGCTCGTCGAGTACTTGCGCTCTCATGCCAGCGTTGACGCCTCCGACCTGTCGGATCTCTTTGCCGTTGGCGAAAGAAGCGTCCGCTCCTATGTGAGAGAGGCAAATGCGGCCCTTGTCGGCATCGCGTCCATCGAGAAGCGTTGGGGCGGCACCTATGAGCTCCTGGTGACCGATGACGATGCCCTCAAGACGTGGCTTGCCGACGAGGCCGCTCCTCGGGCAGGGCTGCAGACGCGTGAGGAACGGGTTGCCTATCTGCTGGACGACCTTCTCCACCGCATCGAATGGATAACGCTCGACGATCTGAGCAAGCTCGTCTACGTGTCGAAGACCTCCCTCTCGCGAGACATCAAGGACGTCGAGAAACACCTCTCGCATTACGGCCTTTCCATTGAGCGAAAGCCCAGATATGGCATCAGGGTGTGTGGCCCCGAGGAGGCGCGTCGGCTGTGCATGGCAGGGCTTGTCGTCGACGGGCTCTCTGGTGGTGCCAAGACTCGCTCGAGACTCTCTCGTGTTTCCGCCTGCATCGACCGAGTGGTTGATCGAGACGGCTTTCACGTTAACTCGGCTGCATATCAGAACCTCGTGGTCCACATTGCGGTTGCCTTGGGACGGATTAGCCATGGCTGCTACGTTCCCATGCCCGAGGACAGGCTTGTGGCGATTGAGGCGGGCGAGGCCTTCTCTGTTGCCCGGGACCTGGCGGCGGAGGTCTCCCGCGAGTTTGACGTGGACCTGCCGAGGGAAGAGGTAGGCTACATTGCGCTTCACCTGGCGGGACGCAGGGTTCTCGACCAGGACCAGCGGCCCGATGGCGGGGGTCTCGTCATCTCTGACAAGACCTGGGCCGTGGTCGATGAGATGCTTGCTGCCGTGAAGTCAGTATTTGGGTTTGACTTTGCGGATGACCTGGAACTTCGGATGAACCTGGCTCGTCACGTCGAGCCGCTTTCCATCAGGCTGACCTGTTGCATGCGTATCGAGAATCCGCTGCTTGCGGAGACCAGGGAACGATTTCCGCTGGCCTATTCCATGGCATCCGAGATGGCCGTTGTCCTTGCTTGCCACTACGGGGTTGCTCCCTCGGAGCACGAGATTGGCTACCTGGCCTTGCCCTTGATTCTTGCGATGGAAAGGCAGCGCAGCGCGCCCGTGAAGAAGAACATTCTGGTGGTATGCGCAAGCGGACAGGGTTCCGCCAAGTTGCTCGAGTATCGCTATCGTCAGGAGTTTGGTCGATGGATCGATACGGTGACGGCATGCGATGCGGCGCAGGTGTCAGACATCGACTTCAGACGGATTGACTACGTCTTTACCACTGTGCCTCTCGGCGTCGAGCTGCCGGTGCCCGTTCGCGAGGTGGGCTTCTTCCTGGACGACACCGAGGCCAGAGACGTAAGGCGCCTGCTCCAGTGGACACGGGCTCCCGCTGGGTGGATCGCATCGTTCTTCCCCGAGGACCTGTTCTTCGCCGATCTGGACGTTTGGACTAAAGACGAGGCCCTTGACCGACTCTGCGTCGAGGTCTCCTCTCGTCGCGCCCTTCAAGGGGACCTGCGCCTGCTGGTGGGGGAGCGAGAAGGACTTGCCCAGACGTCCTTTGGCAACGCCGTGGCCATGCCTCACCCCACCAGGCCAATAGCCACGACGACGTTTGTGGCCGTGGCCACGCTGAGGCGAGAGGTCGACTGGGGCGGGCATCCGGTCAGGGCGCTCTTTCTGACCTGCATATCACCCGGGGGAGACGAGAGACGTCAGGCGTTCTATGGGACCCTGGCCAGGACTCTTCGCAGCAGCGAGCTCATAGGACGGCTCCTGGAGACGCCTGAGTACAAGACGCTAATTCAGATTTTGATTGAAGCGGAGAAAATGGAGATTGGAGACCAGCCATGATTGACGAGAAGCAATACGAGACTGCGATGGGCATCATCACCAACGCCGGAACTGCGAAGTCATGCGCGCTTATGGCGATCGACGAGGCAGCCGAGTCAAACTTCGAGGAGGCCGAAAAGCTGCTCGCCGAGGCCTCTCGGAGCATGCACGCAGCTCATGACGCGCAGATGGACATGATTAGCTCCGAGGCGAAAGGCTCGTCCGTCGATCTGAGCCTCATCCTCGTGCATGCGGAGGACCATCTCACCATGGCCATCGTGACCAGCGACCTTGCCGCACGCATGGTCGAGTTGTATCGGAGGCTCGCCGCGAGCGCCGACTAGATTCAAGGTTTCACCAAACGGGGCATACGGCCGATGCTCCGATTGACATTCGTTGGACAAAGAAGAGAAGGAGAAGAGGCATGAACATCATGCTCGCATGCTGCGCTGGAATGAGCACCTCGCTCGTTGTCGCGGCCATGCAGGAAAGCGCAAAAAAGCAGGGCAAGGACTACCACATCTGGGCCGTCGAGCAGGGTCAGATAGAGGATGAGGTGGGCAATTTCGACGTCTTGCTGCTTGGACCCCAGGTTCGTCACATTTTTCGTCGCGTTACCGCCATCGTCGGCGACAAAGCCCCCGTTGCCGTCATTGAGCCGACCGCATATGGGCGTTGTGACGGCGCGGCGGTTCTCAGGCAGGCAGAGAGCCTGGTCAACGGCAGGTAGCCGCAGCGCTCCGACAGTATCGCGGAGCGAAACCCCTTAATCAGACAACTCAATACAAGGACAATCGCACCTCTCGCACAAAGGAGGCATACCTCATGCTTGACAAGTTTACGGACTGCATGGAGAGAGTCCTCGGTCCCGTCGCCGACTTTATGAGCTCCAACAAGTACATCTGTGCCATCACCAGCGCCTTTACCATGCTCGTCCCAATGGTGATCGCAGGCTCCTTCGCCTTCATGCTCCAACTGTTCCTCTGCTCAGAGAAGTCCGGTCTCGCCGGCCTTGCCGGCTTTGAGTGGCTTGCCGGCTTCAGCAACGTCTTTTCTGTCGTCAACTTTGCCTGCATCTCCTGCATGGCACTTTGGGTCTGCGGGCTCATCGCCTATTCGCTGGGCAGCTCCAATGGGCAGAAGCCCATCATCTGCGCGGTGATTGCGATGATCTGCTTCATCGAGCTCCTTGATCCGGAGAACGTGGCCGGAAGCCTCGGTGCCTCGGCCCTCTTCCTGGCGTTCTTTGCGGGCATTTTCTCAACCGTTATCTTCAGCGCTCTCATGAAAGTCGAGAAGATCAAGATCAAGCTTCCCGACTCGGTTCCCCCAATGATTGCCGCTAGCTTTAACGCGCTCGTTCCCGCTTGGGCGACCATCGCCTTCTTTGGCCTGTTTGCCGGCGTCCTGTTTGCCACGACGGGAACCTTCATCAACACCATCATCTACAACGTCATCCAGCTTCCCTTCAACCAGGTCATTGGCTCCCAGCTCGGCGTGAGCATCGTCGTCGTGCTCTCCCAGCTGCTCTGGTGGTGTGGTATCCACGGTCACATGGCCATGAACGCCGTTGCCAAGCCTGTCCGCGTGGCCAACATCGCCGCCAACATCGCTGCCGTTGCCTCCGGCCTCGTCCCGCCCGAGTTCTATACGCTTGCCTTCGTGCACCTCTTCATCAATCTTGGCGGTGGCGGCATCGTCATCTCGCTCGCCCTGTCCATCCTGGCGTTCTCCAAGCGCAAGGACTACCGAGAGGTCACCAAGGTCTCCTTCGTTCCGTTGCTTTTCAGCATCTCCGAGCCCATGGTCTTTGGCCTGCCGATCATGCTGAACCCGACCTTCCTCATTCCCTTCGTCCTCGTGCCACTGGTCACCTGCAACATCGGCTACTATGCCATCACCTCCGGCTTCCTGACCGCCTCCTATGTCGAGTCCATAGCCGGCATGCCCATCGTCCTGCAGCAGTTCCTGGCCTTCAGCGGTCAGTGGCAGGCAATCTTGCTCGTTTTTGTCGTCATCGCGGTCGGCTTTGTCCTCTACACGCCCTTTGTCCTTCTCTCCAACAAGATTGCCGAGAAGGAAGGCCTGCTCGAGGACCAGGGCGCTCAGAGGGCGGAGTAGCTTATGGCTGACGAGACGGTCGCAGTCGGGCTCGCGGATGCGAGCGTTTCGAAGACGATGCCCGACAGCTTTCTTTGGGGTGGGGCCATAGCCGCCAACCAGGCCGAGGGCGCCCATCTCGAGGGAGGAAAGGGCCTTTCGATCGCGGACGTCCAGACGCCGGGTGCCTATCGGGTGCCGCGCGAAATCCACATGGAGTGCCGCGAGGGCGTCTACTACCCAAATCACACGGGAATCGACTTCTATCACCGGTACCACGGGGACGTGGAGCTCTTTGCCGAGATGGGTTTCAAGTGCTTTCGGACCTCCATTGACTGGGCGCGGATCTTCCCCAATGGTGATGAGGAGGAGCCCAACGAGGCGGGGCTGGCTTTCTACGACGGGCTTATCGACGACCTTCTTGCCCATGGCATCGAGCCCGTCATCACACTCTCGCACTATGAGACCCCACTGCACCTGGTGACCGAGTATGGCTCGTGGAGAAGCAGGAGGCTCATCGACTGCTTTGTGCGCTTCTGTGAGGTTGTCTTCAGGCGTTACCGGAACAAGGTCAGGTACTGGATGACCTTCAACGAGATAAACGAGGTATTCAACAAGGCCGTTCCCTTCAACCAGGCCGGACTCGTTTGGGCCGAGGGAGAGGATGTCAACAGGAGCAAGGTCATCGCGGCGCACAACATGTTCGTCGCGTCTGCTCGGGCGGTTAGCTTGGGTCACAAGATCAACCCCGAGTTCCGCATTGGCTGCATGGTCCAGTATCCGACCACCTACTCCAAGACATCGGCGCCAAACGATGCCGTTGCGAGGCGCCTGAACCAGATTGTCAACTGGTACTTCACCGACGTCATGGTCTTGGGTCGCTACACAAACCTATGCCGTCAGCAGCAGCGCAGGATGGGTGTGAGGCTCGAGGTCAGTGAGCAGGACGCAAGGGAGCTTGCCAATGGATGCGTCGACTTTATCGGCTTCAGCTACTACTATCCGGTGATGGCCAGCAGCCCGGATGGGGAGGAGCTCGTGAAGACGCGCGACAACCCCTTCCTCACCGCGACCGATTGGAACTTTCCGATCGACCCAGTGGGCCTGCGCGTCGCCTTGGACGAGCTTTACGACAAGTATCAGATTCCGCTGTTTGTCGTCGAGAACGGCATGGGTGCGGTGGACGTTATCGATGAGGACGGCAAGATCAGGGATGACTATCGCATCGAGTACCTTGCCCGTCACATCGAGCAGGTCAGAAAGGCTGTCAATGAGGACGGGGTCGACCTTATCGGCTACACCACATGGGGTCCCATCGACGTGATCTCCTGCGCCTCGGGCCAGATGAAGAAGAGATATGGCTTCATCTATGTCGATCGTGACGACGAAGGCAACGGAAGCCTCGAGCGGTCACGCAAGAAGTCTTTCTCCTGGTACAAGAAGGTCATCGCGAGCAACGGCGGAGACCTTGCGAACGACATCGACTACTGATTGGCTCCAGCCATTGTGCTGGGGGCCCGTCATCTGTCCGCGGTCCTAGCACATGGGAAGGCCCGGGCTGGCGTGGGGAGAGGGTCCACGTCAGCCCGGGCCTCGCTTGTTTGGTCGCGCGCCTGTCAGATGGGGGGTTACAGAGCGCAGGACCAGCGGATGTTCTCGTCGACGTCGGTGGTCTTTCCGGGGAGCTCCACCAGGCGAAGCATGGGACAGCGGTTCTCGCGCACCACGTGGGCGGGGTTGCCGGCCACGGTGGTGTCTGCCGGCACGTCGTGGACCACCACGGAGCCGGCGGCCACCTTGACGTTGTCTCCCACGTAGATGTCTCCCAGCACGATGGTCCCGGCGCCCACCATGACGTTATTGCCCAGGGTGGGGTGGCGCTTGCCGCCGTGTTTGCCGGTCATGCCAAGGGTGACGCTCTGGTAGATGAGGCAGTCGTCGCCGATGATGGAGGTCTCGCCAATGACGATGCCCATGCCGTGGTCAATCATGAACCTGCGGCCAATCTGGGCCGCCGGGTGGATCTCCACCCCGTAGCGCCTGCGCGTGTGTCGGGAGACGAGGGAGGCCAGCGTGTGGGCGCCGTGCTCCCAGAGCCAGTGGGCGCGGCGGTAGGCCCAGACGGCGTGCATGCCGGTGTGCCAGAAGATGACGTCCGCCGCCGAGTGCACGGAGGGGTCGCGCTCGATGACGCTGGCTATGTCCTCGCGGAGCGTGCCAAGCATTAGAGGTCCATGGAGAGGTAGCGCTCGCCGGTGTCGGGCAGGATGGCCACGATGGTCTTGCCGGCAAACTCGGGACGCTCGGCCAGCTTGATGGCGGCGGTCACAGCGGCGCCGGCGGAGATGCCCACCAGCAGGCCGGCCTTTTCGGAGAGGGACTTCTTGGTTGCGATGGCGTCGGGGGAGGAGACGGGCAGGACCTCGTCGATGACCTCGGCATCGTAGTTCTTGGGGACAAAGCCGGCGCCGATGCCCTGGATCTTGTGGCCACCCGGCTTGCCGCCGGACAGGACGGGGCTTTCGGCGGGCTCCACGGCCACGGCGTAGACCTCGGGCTTGTGCTCCTTCAGGAACTTGGCGGTGCCGGATATGGTGCCGCCGGTGCCCACGCCAGCGACAATGGCGTCGACGGTGCCCTCGGTGTCGGCCCAGATCTCGGGGCCGGTGGTCTCGTAGTGGGCACGCGGGTTGGCGGGGTTCACAAACTGGCCGGCAATGATGGAGCCTGGGGTGGCCTCGTAGATCTCGTCCGCCTTGGCGATGGCGCCCTTCATGCCGTCGGCGCCTGGCGTGAGGACGATCTCGGCGCCGTAGGCGGCCGCGAGCTTGCGGCGCTCGATGGACATGGTCTCGGGCATGGTGAGGATGAGCTTGTAGCCGCGCTCGGCAGCGACCATTGCCAGGCCGACGCCGGTGTTGCCGCTGGTGGGCTCGATGATGGTGCCGCCAGGGGCAAGGCGGCCGTTCTTCTCGGCGTCCTCGACGATGGCCTTGGCGATGCGGTCCTTGATGGACCCGCCGGGGTTGGTGGCCTCGTACTTGCCGAGGATGGTTGCGTTGCCATTGGCGAGGTCGGAGAGGTCCACGAGGGGCGTGGAACCAATGAGGGCCTCAATCTTGCGAGCAGTACGCATTCGGTGCCTCCTAGCTATGCAGCTTTTACTGGTTACGAGGTGGGCCGCCCGCGGGCGGTCGTGCTCGTTGCCCGGTAGGATGGCACGTATAAACCCCTCGCGCAAGTAGGAATTAGAAAAAACCTAGCACCGCAGTGGGAATTAACATTCCGGCAAAGCGCAAGGGCAGGGCGCCGGCGAGAAGTGCGTGCTTCTCGCCGGCGTTTGCGCAGGTGGCTATGGGTGTTGGCCTAGTAGAGGGGCAGATCTCCGGTGAGGGGGTCGATCTTCTCTGCGGGGAGCGGCTCAAAGGCCAGGCAGGTGAAGGTGGCCTCTCCGTGAAACTCCGTCATGCCCGCGTCGCGGATGAGCGCCACGGCAAAGCCTTCCTCGCGGCCGCGCGCGGCAAGGTCCAGAAGCGCCTCCTCGCCGTCCACGTAGACGCAGACCTTGGCCACGCCGGCGTCAAACCAGTCGGTGAGGGGGGAGCGGTCCTCATCGGCGTGGTCAACGTAGACCCAGTCCTGAGTTGCGCGAATCTGGTCGAGCCGTCCCTCACGGGCAAGGGCCATGAGGGTGGCTTCCACGCAGGCATGGCCCGCCTGGGCGGCAATCTTGCCCTTGCGCATCTTTAGGTCTCTCCTCATGACGATCATCTGCTTGGACTTGTAGCTCACGTTGGGCATGTGGCCTCCTGGGTCTGGGTGGTGCCTCCACGCCTACTGCGCGGAGGAGACGTAGCTGGAGTCTATGTTTATCACGCAGACGGCCTCGGGCCAACGCTCGGAGACGGTGGCCTGGATGCGCCGCTTGAGGTCGGCGTCGGTCATGGGCAGGTCGTGCGGGCGCACGCAGTCAAAGATGACGTTGGTGTGGGTGGGGCCTGGCACGCAGCGCAGGTCGTGGATGGAGAGGCGCGGGTCTATGCTGCGGACGTGCAGGTCAATCCAGTGGCGCATGTCCTTCACCTGTGGGTCGTCGGTGACGATGGGGTCGTAGTGCAGGGTCATGACCAGGCCCATGTCGCGCTTGAAGTCCTGCTCTATGTTGTCGAGCGTGTCGTGGGCGGCAAAGGGGTCCTCCTCGCCGGCCATCTCCACATGGGCGCTGGCAAACTGGCGGCCCGGGCCGTAGTCGTGGACCATGAGGTCATGCGTGCCCAGGACGCCTGGGTACGAGAGGATCTTGCTCCTGATCTGGTCGATGAGCTCCGGGTCTGGCACGCGTCCAAGAAGCGGGCTTATGGCGTCCTTCACCAGGCCAAAGCCGCTCCAACAGATGAAGATGCCCACTGCGAGGCCCGCCCAGCCGTCGAGGTCCACGCCCGTCGCCGCGGAGACTATGGCCGCCGCCAGGACGGCCGCTGAGGTGATGACGTCGTTTCTGCTGTCAGCGGCCGTCGCGGCCAGCGTCTCGGAGGAGATCTTGCGGCCGAGCGTGCGGTTGAAGGCGGCCATCCAGAGCTTGACCAGCATGGAGGCGACGAGCGCGATCACGGTTGCGACGCCAAACTCCGTTGCCTCCGGGCTGGCGATCTTTGCCACGGACTCCATGACCAGGTTCACGCCGATGGCGGTGACCAGGATGGCGACAACCAGGCCGGCCAGGTACTCAAAGCGCCCATGGCCGTAGGGGTGGTCCTCGTCGGCGGGCTTGCTGGCGAGCTTGAACCCCAGGAGGCTCACCACGTTGCTGGAGGCGTCCGAGAGGTTGTTCACCGCGTCGGCCACCACAGAGACCGAGCCCGTGGCTATGCCCACCGCGCCCTTGGCAAGGCACAGCGCCACGTTGCACGCAATGCAGACGATGCTTGCCACTAGGCCGTACCTGGTGCGGACCTGAGGATCTCCAACGTTCTCGGAATCTGGGACAAACGTCCTCACGAGCCAGCCTGTCATGCCGCTCCTCCTGCGTCAACTTGGCGTGTCAGTGGGCGAGAAGTATAGCCGCGCGGTCTGGAACCTCTGTTCTATAACTCGAGGTCACACATATTAAACAAGTCACCTTCGGCATACTCGGCGGACGGGTCTGCGGTCCGCGCCACCGCTCGCCGAAGAATGGCCGCCGCCTGCGGCATGGCCCCAGGCTTGCGCAACGCTGACGGGTTTCTTGCGGCCCCTCGCACGGTCTCCTCTCGTGAATGCCTGGGCGCTCTGCGGCCTTGGCGCCACCCGTGCAAGGACTTATGTCGTAAGCGTCCTGCCCCCGCTTGCAGGGGCAGGCGAATCCTGCGGTTTTGCGCGTCTGGCCCTCTCGGCACCGATGTTTGCCTTTGGGTAGCCTTCTTCCACCTCGCCGCGGCGGCGGGGCGGCAAGGGGTCCTTGCCACGTTGGGAGGGAGGCTCTCGTGGAGCTGATTAGGTGTGGGGCGGCGGCCCTTCTGGGCGCGGCGCTTGCCGTCGCGGCCCTGAGCGACCTTGCGTGGCGCATCATCCCAAACGGCTGCGTCGCGTCCGTCGCGCTCTCGTGGCTTCTGGTCTGCGGGTCAGGCGAGAAGGTTGTGGAGCGGCTCGCCGAGGGCGTCGCCGGGGCGCTTGTCGTGCTTCTTCTGATGCTTGCCGCCGCGAGGCTGGGCGTTGCCCTGGGGCGAGGCGCGGGGGTCGGCGGGGGAGACGTCAAGCTCCTGGCGGCCTCGGCGCTTTGGGCCGGGCCCGTCTGGGGGCTTGCGCTGGTGGGGGCCTCCTGCGCGGTGGGGCTCTGCGCCCACGGGGTGGCGTGGCTGGCCAGAAGGGCCTTCTACCCGGATGCCGTGGTTGCGGGCGGCATCCCGCTTGGCCCCTCCATAGCTGTCTGCCTGTTGGTCTTTGTCCTGGGGCCGTAGCGCCCCACGTCCGCTAGACTCGGGTGTGCGGCCGAGCGGCGGCCGCCCAAACCCTGGGAGGTCCCATGATCAAGCTCGTGCTCTCCGACCTTGACTCCACCCTGCTCTGGCAGGGAGACCAGCACATAGCCACGCCCTTTGCCCTCGAGGCAATCCACGCGCTCCAGGATGCCGGGGTCCACTTTGCCCCGGCAACCGGCCGCATCTACCGGGACCTCGACGTCATGTTTGCGGGGGACTCCCGTGCCTATTCCACGGCGGTCACGAGCAACGGGCAGCTGGTCTACCTTGACGGCGAGCTCGTGGACTCGACGCCCATGGCCCGGGAGGGGCTCGAGGGCGTCCGCCATGCCCTGGCGGACGTGCCTGACGCCTACCTGGTGGTGGAGTACGGTGGCCAGAAGATGGCCGTGGACGCGCCCCTGGACTTTGTCCTGGCGCACCCGGACAACTTCTGGCACGTGGAGCAGGTGCTCCCCGAGGTTCCCAACGAGCCCTGCTTCAAGGCCAACGTGCGTGTGACCTCCAAGGACTTCTCACGTGCTCTTGAGGTCAGGGACGCTCTTGCGGCCCGGTTTGCCGCCATGGAGTTCACCTGCCCCATGCCTGGGGTGGGCCACCTGGACCTCACGCCCAAGGGGTTTGGCAAGGAGCACGGCGGAGACTTCCTCATGGAGCGGCTGGGCCTCTCCCCGGACGAGGTCTGCTGCTTTGGAGACGCGGAGAACGACCTCGGCCTCCTCTCGCACTACCCCAACTCCGTCGCGGTGGCAAATGCCGTGCCCGCCGTCAAGGAGGTGGCGCGCTGGCACGTGGGCCCCGCCAACGAGGAGTCCGTGGCCCATGCGCTTCTGGACATTGCCCGGGCCGCCGGCGAGGGATGCATGCCCTCGTTCATGCGCCCGTAACCCGCGTGGGCTACCATGCCAGCACCGTATGACCAGAAAGGCCTAGAAGAATGAAGATTACCGACAAGCTCGCAGCCAGGCAGACCTTCTCGTTTGAGATCTTCCCGCCCAAGGGAGACCTCCCCCTCGAGAAGGCCTATGAGGTGGCAAGCGCCCTTGCCCAGGACAAGCCTGACTGGGTCTCCGTCACCTATTCCGCAGGTGGCTCCGGCAACTCCGAGAACACGGTGCCCATCGCCGCCTCCCTCGAGCGAGACCTTGGCGTGACGGCCCTGGCGCACCTCACCTGCCTGGGCTCCACCAAGGCCGACGTCGACGCCTACGTTGCCCAGCTTCACGAGTCTGGCATCCAGAACGTGCTTGCGCTGCGCGGAGACCGCCGTCCCGGCCGCGAGGCCAAGGACTTCTCGCACGCGTCCGACCTCATCACCTACCTGCGCGTCCAGGACCCTGACCTGTGCATCGGCGCGGCGTGCTACCCGGAGGGCCACGTGGAGTCCCCGGACGTTGAGGAGAGCTACCACAGCCTCTACCTCAAGCAGGAGGCGGGTGCGGACTACCTGGTCACGCAGCTCTTCTTTGACAACGAGGACTTCTACCGCTTCCGCGAGCAGTGCCTGCGTCACCGCGTGAAGCTGCCCGTTGTGGCCGGCATCATGCCCTTCACCAGCGTGAAGCAGATCCAGCGCATGGCCTTCACCTGCGGCGCCTCCATTCCCGCCAAGGTGGTCAAGCGCCTCGTCCACGCCGGGGACGACCCCGCAGACCAGGCGCGCGCGGGCATCGAATACGCCTGCGAGCAGCTTGAGGACCTTGCCGCAAACGGCGTGGACGGCCTGCACATCTACAGCATGAACAAGCCGGCCATTGCGCACGCCGCCTATGAGGTGCTCGCGGGCTGCGGTTACCTGGCCCGGTAGGGGAGAAGCGCGTGGCGCTCACCGTCGAGAAGTACGAGGTGGTCTCCGTCGATCGGGCGGAGGTCCTTCGCTATATGGGCTACGCCGGCCAGAGGCTCACAGACGAGCTCGACGCGCGTATCGACGAGGTCGTGGCGCGTTGCCTCGCCGTCGCGCGACCCGCGGGGGCGTGGGAGGTCTTCGAGGTGGCCGGCCGAGAGGTGACGGGCGAGGGCGTGCCCTCGGTCCAGCTCGCGGGCGCCTCTTTGCGGCTCGAGGGCGAGTCGATCCAGAAGCACCTGGCGGGCGCCGTTGCCGTGGGCGTCATGGCGGTAACGGTGGGCATGGGTGTCGAGCGCGAGCTCAGGAGGCTTTCGCTCACCGACCCCGTCGCGCAGGTGATCTTCGACGCGGCGGGCACCACGGCGGTCGAGCGGGCTGCCGACGCCTGCGAGGCGAGCATCGTTGCCGCGGCGCACGATCGGGGGCTCTACACGAACTTCCGCTTCAGCCCCGGCTACGGGGACATGCCGCTCTCCGCGCAGCCGGTGCTGCTGGCCACGCTCGACGCGCAGCGCAAGCTCGGCATCACGCTGTCGAAATCACTGCTCATGACGCCGACGAAGTCGGTGACGGCTGTCGTCGGCCTCTTTGGTGAGCCGCAGCCGTCGAGCCACGCGAGTTGTTCCGACTGCCTCTGCCGCGATTTCTGCCGTATCCTGCGCACGGGCAGCCCTTGCTGGAAGCGCTGAGGAGCTTGACGGTTTCTTTATATAAGAGCAGCTTCGAGGCGGTCCTTGGCGTCGGTTAGCGCCTGTTTAATGAGGTCTTTCTTTGCTGCGTCGAGGCGGTATGCGGGCACCGAGACGCTCACGCCGAAACAATGCCCGTTGCTCCTGTGGATGGGCACGGCGAGGCATTCGACTCCCTCGAGCACCTCCTGGCGGTCGTGCGCGAACCCCGTCGCCCGCGTCTCGGCAAGCTGGCCGAGCAGCTCCTCGGGCGTTTTCACGGCGTGCTCGGTGGGACGCTCGAGCGGCAAAACAAGCGAGTCGATTGCCTCGGCGTCGCTCAGTTGGCTCAAAATCGCCTTGCCGATGGCGGTGCAGTGGGCTGGCAGCGTCTTGCCGATTTCAGACGAAAGGCGAATGCGCTGCGGGGAGTCGACTCGTGCGATATAGAGCACGCGCCCATGGTCGAGCGTGCCCGCCTGGCAGGTCTCGTTGCAGGTGCCGACCACGCGCCTCATCTCGCCCTCTATGAGCGGCAGTCCCATTGCGCCGCGGTCGAAAGCCTTGCTCAGCAGATAGGTGCGCAGCCCAATCGAGTAACGCATGGTGTCTTCGTCGTAGGCGATGTACTCCGTGTCTGCCATGGTGTGCAGGATGGGAAACAAGCTGCTTTTCGGCGCGCCGAGCTCGCGGCAGATCTCGGCCATGGTAAGGCCCTTCTGATTGGCGGCAAGAGCGTCGAGAATTGCCAATACCCTGAGCGTCGCGCGGTGCCCCGCGGTTTCTTCCGAAATTGCCATTCAAGCTCCTTAGTCATTTTTAGCTATCTTAACGCTCAATCTTCTTTTTTGTTCGTGAATACGAACGCCGTTTACAGTTAAAAACAAGCCGTTCGCCAAGCCAATACTTAGCGGAGCAAAAAGTGCTACCCTCAACAACAAGAAAACCGAATGCCGTTCGCATATACGAACGACATTAAGGCGAGGCGGGGGCAGGGCCTGCCGTCTACTAAGGAGATCGGATGTCTGAGGGCATGCAGGAAGGCCGAAACGCGGTCCTTATCGACGACAAGGACAATGTCGTCATCGCAATCTATCCGCTTAAGGCCGGCGATGAGGTCCGCTACCCCGCGCGCGAGGGCGGCCTTGCCACGTTCATTGCGACTGAGGATATTCCCCTCTTCCATAAAATCGCGCGCGTCGATATCGCCGTGGGTCAGAATGTTGTCAAGTACGGCGAGTTCATCGGCGTGGCGACCAGAGACATCAAGCGCGGCCAGCATGTGCACACGCAGAACTGCGAGAGCTCAGACGATCTCGAGGGCGTTGCGGTCGAGGACGTCGCTTCCGCGTCCGAGCGGAAAGCCGTTTCGACTAAGTGCACCCGTACTTTTATGGGATACCGCCGCTCGGACGGTCAGGTGGGCATCCGCAACCACGTTCTCATCCTGCCCACGAGCATCTGCGCGTCGGACACCACCGAGCGGATCGCCCGCTCCGTGGAGGGCTGCGTCACCTTCCACAACCAGAACGGCTGCAGCCAGGTCAACATTGACCAGCAGATGACGGTGGATACCCTGGCGGGCCTTGCCGCGAACCCCAACATCTATTCTGTTCTCGCCGTTTCGCTGGGCTGCGAGGGCTGCCAGAACGACCTGGTGGTCGACGCCATCGCCAAGCGCACGAACAAAGAAGTGCGCACCCTCATCATCCAGGAGGTCGGCGGGTCTATCCGCGCGGTCGAGGAGGGTACGCGCATCGCCCGCGAGCTCGTGCGCGAGGCCTCCCTTTGCGAGCGCGAGGAGTGCGGTGTCGATGAGCTGATCTTCGGAACGAACTGCGGCGGCTCCGACACCTCCAGCGGTCTCGGATCAAACCCGCTGATCGGCGAGGTCTCCGACTGGATGGTTGCCCAGGGCGCCACCACGGTTCTGTGCGAGACTCCCGAGCTTTTCGGAGGCGAGCACATTCTGGCGCGCCGCGCCGCCACGCCCGAGGTGGGCGAGCAGGTGCTCAAGATCGTGCGCGATTACGAGAAGTACGTGCAGATGTTCGGAGCCCAGATGCGCGAGGGCAACCCGAGCCCCGGCAACATGGCGGGGGGTCTTACCACGCTCGAGGAGAAGTCTTTGGGCTGTATCCATAAGGCGGGCCACTCGACCATCAACGCTGTTTACCCCTATGCCGCGCACATTGCTTCTCACCAGGGGCTTGTTGTCATGGACACCCCGGGCAACGATCCCTCCAGCGTCGGCGGTATCATCGCCGGCGGCTGCCAGCTCGTGGTCTTCTCGACGGGCCTGGGCACGCCCACAGGCAACGCCATCGCGCCGGTGCTGCGCCTGACCGCCAACGGCCGCACGGCTCGCACCATGGCCGACAACATCGATTTCGATGCCCAGGCAACCATCTACGGCCCGCAGTCGATGGAAGAGCTCCGAGATGAGCTCATAGACCAGATCATCCGCGTCTGCAACGGCGAGCCCACCTGTGCGGAGGCGCTTGGCTACACCGAGACGGCACTGCCGCACCTCTGCAACTACATGTAACACTCGCTTTTCGTTTTTCCTGGCGCCCGGCTCATTCCATGCCTTGCCGCGGCGCCTCTTCACGGGCGTCGGTGCCTGCGATACGCCGGCGCCCGCACATCTTGGTTTTACCGCGGCGGGGGCCGCGTTTTGCTGGGCCTTCCCCCGAGGGCCCACGTCCGTAATTGCCCGCAATGGTCGGGCAGCGAGTAAGGAGCACATCATGGATCTTCATCTTGAGGGCAAGGTCGTCTTCGTCACCGGCGGCTTCAAGGGCATTGGCAAGGGCATCGCGCTGCAGCTCGCTCGCGAGGGCGCAATTCCTGTGGTCTTGAACCGTAAGGACGGTGTCGAGGACGAGTTCCGCGCCGAGATTTCCGAGATCACGAAGACGTTCGAGATGTACTACGTCGACCTCAACGACACCGACGCCATCAAGCCCATCGTCGAGGAGGTCTACAAGAAGTACGGCCACATCGACGGCGTCGTGAACAACGCTGGCCGCAACGATAACCTCGAGCTCGAGACCACGAGCTGGCAGGACTTCGAGAAGTCCCTGCACGGTAACCTCACGCACTACTTCGAGCTCGTCCACGAGACCTGCCCGTACCTCAAGGAGTCCAAGGGCTCCATCGTGAACATCGCCTCCAAGGTCGCCCTCACCGGCCAGGGCAAGACGACGGCCTACGCCGCCGCCAAGGGCGCCATCCTCGGCCTCACCCGTGAGTGGGCTGCCGCCCTCGTCCACGACTCCGTGCGTGTCAACGCCATCGTTGTCGCCGAGGCCTGGACGCCGCTTTACGCCAACTGGATCAAGACCTTCGGTGACGAGGAGGCCCAGCAGAAGCGTCTGTCCCTCATCACGGACCGCATCCCGCTGGAGCACCGTATGACCTCCACCGAGGAGATCGCCGACACCGCGTGCTTCCTGCTCTCCGACCGCTCCAGCCACACCACCGGCCAGTGGTGCAACGTCGACGGCGGCTACGTCAACCTCGACCGCGCGCTTGACTAGTCCGTGGCGTGAAAGAGGGCTTACGAATGTCTGATTCCACTAAGAAGACGAGTTCGAAGGGCTCAGCGGCAACCGTCGCCATCGTCCTCGTGACCTCGTTGTTCTTCGTCTGGGGCCTGACTATGAACCTGGTCAATGCCCTGAACAGCCCCATGGCTAACTACCTGGAGCTTTCCGGTACCGAGGCGAGCCTCCTGCAGGTCGCTTACTACGGCGCCTATTTCGTGATGGCCATTCCCGCCTCCATCGTGGCTAAGAAGTTTGGCTACAAGGGTGGCGTCATCATGGGCCTCGCCCTGTTCGTGCTCGGCTCGCTTATCACCGTGCCCGCCACCAACGTGGCCTCCTACGGCATGTTCCTGCTTGCCATGTTCGTGATTGCCGCCGGCGCCTCCACCCTGGAGACCAACTGCAACCCCTACATCACCAAGCTCGGTGATGAGCAGCACGAGTCCATGCGCCTGAACCTCGCCCAGTCCTTCAACGGCGTTGGTAACATCGTGGGGCCGCTCATCCTCTCGCAGTTCCTCGGCACCACCATCGCCGCCGGCGATCCCGGCTTTGCCGCTGCCAAGCTGTCGTTCCTCTCCAGCATGCGCGGCATGTACATCGTCATCGCCGTTGTGCTCGCGGTTGTGCTCGCCATCTTCCTCTTCGTGAAGCTCCCGACGCCTCCCGGTGACGAGGAGGAGGCGGCTAACGGCTCTGCCGAGAAGGTCACCTTCGGATCCATGCTCAAGCGCCCCTACTTCGCGCTTGGCGTGCTCGCCGAGTTCATCTTCATCGGGCTGCAGGTTGCCGGCATGTCTCTGTTCTCCAGCTTCGCGATGCAGCAGTGGCCTGGCATGACCGCCGGCACCGCCGCGGCGTACCTCTCGATCCTCTCGCTGCTGTTCACCGTGGGACGCTTCGTTTCCACGCCGATCATGGCCAAGGTCGACGCCGGTAAGCTGCTCGGTGTCTACATGACCGCATCCGCCGTGCTTTTCTTCGTCGCCTTCCTCGGCCTTGGTCCGGTCTCGGTCATCGCGATGATCGTGTCGTACCTCTTCGTTTCCATCGGCTATCCGGTCGTCTTCTCGCTCACGCTCACGGGCTTCCAGGGCTCTGCCGTCAAGACCGGTTCCTCTGCGCTCGTCATGTCCATCGTGGGCGCTGCCCTTATCCCGCTGCTTATGAGCGCCATTGCCGATGCTGCCGGCATCAATGTCGCGCTGCTCGTTGCGGTCCCGGGCTTCCTCTATGTCGCCTGGTATGGCCTGTTTGGCTGCAAGATTGGTCTGGAAAGGAAGTAGCTCAACATGTCTGATCTCAAGGTTATCGATTCCCACTTCCACGTGTGGAACCTCGACACCCAGAACCTTCCCTGGCTTGACGGCACCGACGGCACCATCACGCACACCTACAAGGTGGAGGACCTCGAGGCCGAGTATGCCCGCCAGGCTGGCGTGGAGTTCGTCGGCGGCGTGTACGTCGAGGTAGACTGCGCCGACCACGAGGCCGAGGACAAGATTGCCTTCGATCTCAAGGCTGCCCACCCCAAGATGCTCGCCTGCATGCTCCGCAGCGACGTCTCTCCGTGGATGCGCGTTCCCGCGTTTGCCGCCGGCATTCGCGAGCCGCTCCACATCGACTCCGAGCCCCGTGGCCGTTGCCTCGAGCCCAGCTTCGTCGAGGGCCTTCACGCGCTGGCTGCCAAGGGCCTGCCGTTTGAGTCCTGCAACCGCGTGAACGAGCTCGAGGACGCCTACGAGGCATTCGCCCAGGCGCCCGAGGAGACCGTCATCCTGAACCACCTCGGCAACGTCGAGGCGCTCACGCCGGAGTGGTGCGCGGTCATGAAGAAGTTCGCGACCCTGCCGAACCTCTACGTGAAGGTCTCTGGCTTCCCCACGGCCGACAAGCAGTTCGTCTCCGAGCTGCTCAAGTTCACGCGCGACACGTTCGATCCCAAGAAGCTCCTGTATGCGTCCAACTGGCCTGTCGTGAAGCTCTATAGCTCCTTCGACGAGCACTTCCAGACGCTGCGCGACGCGTTTGGCGACGACGAGGACTTCTTCATGAACAACGCTGTTCGTGCGTACGGTCTTAAGACTAAGTAACTTATTTCTGATTTACGGGGCTTGCCCCAGAAAGAGAGCCAGCTATGTTTGAGGGAGTCTTCTGCCCCTCCATCACCATCACCGACGACGAGGGCAAGATCGACTTCGACCTCTGGGGCAAGCACCTGGACCACTTGGCGGACGCAGGCCTCGACGGCGTGCTTCTGTTCGGAAGCATCGGCGAGTTCTACAGTGTGAGCCTTGAGGACAAGAAGGCCGTCGTCGATTTTGCTGTCAAGCGTGTCGGCGGGCGCATGAAGGTCTTCGTCGGCGTGGGCGACACCACCTACGCGAATGTCCTCGACCTCACCCGCTATTCCGAGAAGGCGGGCGCGGACGCGGTCCTCGCCGTGTCGCCGTACTACTTCGGGCCGAGCGACGCCACCGCCGAGGAGTACTTCGGTGGCATCGCGCAGGCCACGGAGCTGCCCGTGATTCTCTATAACTTCCCAGCTCGCACGGGCACCGACCTCAACCCCGAGCTTGTCGCGCGCCTTGCCGCGGCTCACAAGAACATCTGCGGCATCAAGGACACCGTGGACACCATCAGCCACACGCGCAAGGTCATCCGTGCCGCGCGTGCCGTGAACCCCGAGTTCACGGTTTTCTCCGGTTTTGATGAGTACTACCTGGTCAACCGCGTGAGCGGTGGCAACGGCGTCCTTTGCGGCCTGACCAATGTCGAGCCCGAGCTCTTCTCGCGCATGCACAAGGCCTACCAGTCCGGCGACCTCGCGACCGCCGTCGAGTGCGCCGAGCGCATCTCCAAGCTGATGGCCGTCTACGACGTGTGCGATCTTTTTGTCTCGGCCATCAAGGCGGCCGTGAACGTCAAGGGCCTTCCCATCTCGACCAAGATCTTCGAGCCGGCCGTCCAGGCCACGCCCGAGCAGGTCTCTGCGATTCGCGAGCTTCTTGCTTAGTTGATTTCGAGCGTTTGAGTTTGGGTTCCTATCTGAATTCAGGCTTGATTCGCATCGCTAGCCGCATACCTTGTAATAAAACAGCCTTCTCTCGAATTATTCAGTCGAGAGAAGGCTGTATTTGTGTATCCATAGATAATGAATCCCGGACGAGGCGGCAATAGCCCTGAGGAATAGCAAGCGCATTCTAACGGACTCGTATGTCGTTACGGAATTCTGGATTGCTCTTACGGTCAGACGGCCGCGCTGGACCCGTCCTCGGGCATGTTGTCACCTGTTTTCGGGAGCTGGATTATTCGAGACTCTATTTCGGGTGAGTTCTAGAATTACTTCTTCTAACGCCGGTAACATACTGATCTGAACGATAACGTGGGGGGATGCGCATGGCAAACGCAAAGAAGCTCGACTGTACCTGGCCCAAGGCCCGCCTGGAGCCGAGGCGCCTGCGCGTGGCCGACGACTATCTGCAGGGCGTCCTCGACGGAAAGAACTTCCTCGTGTTCGACGGCGCCATGGGTACGCAACTCCAGGAGCACGGCCTTGCCGCCGGCGAGCTGCCCGAGCTTCTCTGCCTCACTAACCCCGAAGAGGTGACGCAGATTCACGCCGCCTATGTGGCCGCCGGCGCAGACGTGGTCACCACCAACACCTTTGGCGCTAACCAGGACAAGCTCGGCACGGCGGCGACGGTGGAGGAGATCTTCGATGCCGCCGTGGCCTGTGCCCGCAGGTCGGGGGCCCGCTACGTCGCCGCGGACATCGGCCCGACGGGGCAGCTCTTCGAGCCCATGGGGACGCTCCCCTTCGACGACGCCTACGAGCTGTTTGCCCGCCAGGCGCGTGCCGCGACCGCCGCCGGCGCGGACCTCTTCATCATCGAGACCATGGCCGACCTCGCGGAGGCCAAGGCGGCGCTTCTTGCCGTTGTCGAGAACTCCGACCTGCCCGCCTTCGTCACAATGACGTTTGCCGAGGACGGCCGCACCTTCCTCGGCACCACGCCCGAGGTCGCGGCCGTCACCTTGAGCTCGATGGGCGCCGACGCCGTGGGTATCAACTGCTCGCTCGGCCCCGACGACCTCGTGCCGCTCGTCGAGCGCATGCTGCCGTGGGCAAAGTGCCCCGTCATGGTGCAGGCAAACGCCGGGCTCCCGCGCGTCGAGGACGGCGTCACCGTCTTTGACGTGCACCCCGAGGAGTACTGCGAGGCCGTGCGCGTCATGCTGGACGCCGGCGTCACCATCATCGGCGGCTGCTGCGGCACCGCCCCCGCCTACACGCGCGGGGAGCGCGGGCTTCTCGCCGGACGGACGCCTGTGGCCCGCAAGGTCCGCGACTGGTTTGCCGTGGCCGGTCCCCAGAGGCTCATGTCCCTGGCGCCGGGCCAGGTGGGCGTCATCGGCGAGCGCATCAACCCCACGGGCAAGAAGAAGATGAAGGAGGCCCTGCGCACCGGCAACCACGACTACGTTATGGGCGAGGCCATCTCCCAGACCGAGGCCGGGGCCCAGATCCTTGACGTCAACGCCGGCCTGCCGGAGATCGACGAGCGCGCCGTCATGATGAGGCTCGTCTCGGAGCTGCAGGGCGTGACCACGCTTCCACTGCAGATCGACGCCGCGGACCCCGAGGTCATCGAGGCCGCCGTGCGCTCGTATCCGGGAAAGGCCCTCATCAACTCCACCAACGGCAAGCAGGAGACACTTGACGCCGTGCTTCCCATTGCCAAGCACTACGGCTGCGCCATCGTGGGCCTCACGCTTGACGAGGAGGGCATTCCGCCCACGGCCGAGGGCCGCCTTGCCGTGGCGAGGAAGATCGTGGCGGCAACCGACGCCATCGGCATCCCGCGCCAGGACGTGGTCATCGACTGCCTGTGCATGGCCGCCTCCACCGACCAGACGGCGCCACGGGCCATCCTGGACGCCATCTCGGCGGTCAAGCGCGAGCTGCCTGGCGTCCGATGCGTGCTGGGCGTCTCCAACATCAGCTTTGGCCTGCCGTTCAGGCCCCTGGTCAATGGCACTTTCCTGGCCGGGGCCTTTGCCGCCGGCCTTGACCTCGCCATCATCAACCCGCTGGTACAGAGGATGATGGACGTGGTCAACTCCTGGCGCGTCCTCTCCGGCGAGGACGAGAGCGCCCAGAGCTACGTCGCCGGCTACGTCAACCGCTCCGACGCCCTGCCCGCTGGCGGCGCGACGGCTCCCGCCGGACAGCCGGCGGCCGTCTCTGGCCCAGCCTCTGCCGCGGCGCCCCAGACGCCCGAGGAGGAGGCCCGCGCCCTGGTGCTTGCCGGCCGCAAGGGCCCCATGCCTGAGGTCATCTCGCGCGTGCTCGCTGAGCACGACGTCATGTACGCCATCAGCGAGGTCCTCATCCCGGCGCTGGACGAGGTGGGCATCCGCTTCGAGAAGGGTACGTTCTTCCTGCCGCAGCTCATGGCCAGCGCCGAGGCCGCCAAGGCGGGCTTCGAGACCATCAAGGCCGCAAACGCCTCCGCGGGCGCCGACCAGGCCCTGCCCCAGAAGGGCAAGGTCGTGGTCTGCACCGTCCACGGGGACATCCACGACATAGGTAAGAACATCGTCCGCATGCTGCTGGAGAACTACGGCTACGACGTGCTTGACCTCGGGCGAGACGTGCCCGCCGAGGCGGTTGCCGACGCCGTGGTCAAGGACCACGTCGAGCTCGTGGGCCTCTCCGCGCTCATGACCGCGACGGTGCCCGCCATGGCCGAGACCATCGAGCTTCTCCACGAGCGCGCGCCCTGGTGCAAGACGATCGTTGGCGGCGCCGTGCTCAACCCCGAGTACGCCAAGATGGTCGGCGCCGACTACTACGCCAAGGACGCCACCGAGACCGCCCGCATCGCCGGCGAGGTCCTGGGCTAGCCCAGCGTTCTCCTGACGGCATCGTGCCAGCCGGCAAGAAGCGCCTCTGCCTGGGCCTCGTCCATCTGGCGGCGGAAAACGTCATCCGAGGCGCGCAGACCGCGCAGCTCGTCGGTGCCACTCCAGAAGCCGGTGGCAAGGCCGGCCAGGTAGGCGGCGCCCAGCGAGGTGGTCTCCAGGTTGGTCGGCCGCCTGAGCTCGCAGCCCAGCAGGTCTGCCTGGAACTGCATGAGGAAGCCGTTGGCGCTGGCGCCGCCGTCGACGTTGAGCACGTCCAGGGGCGCCCCGGCGTCTGCCGCCATGGCGTCCGCGAGGTCGCGGATCTGGTAGGCAAGCGCCTCCAGCGCGGCCCGCGCCAGGTGCGCCCTTCCCGTCCCGCGGGTGAGTCCCAGGATGGAGCCGCGCGCGTCGGGCCTCCACCACGGGGCGCCCAGGCCCGTGAAGGCGGGCACGATGTAGACCCCGCCGGTGTCCGGCACGCTCTTGGCCAGGTACTCCGTCTCGGCCGCGTTGGAGATGATGCCCAGCTCGTCGCGAAGCCACTGCACCAGCGCCCCGGCCACAAAGACGGACCCCTCGAGCGCGTACTCGGTGCCCCACGTTCCCGGTGCGCTGGCAACGACGGTGGTCACCAGGTTGTGCGAGCTCTCGCACGCCTCGTGCCCGGTGTGCAGCAGCATGAAGCAGCCGGTGCCGTACGTGTTCTTTGCCTGGCCGGCCCCAAAGCAGCACTGGCCAAAGAGCGCTGCCTGCTGGTCTCCGGCCACGCCCGTGATGGGGATGCCCGCCGGGACGCCGGGGTAGCTCGTCTCGCCAAAGAAGCCGGAGCTGGGGCGGACCTCCGGCATCATGGACGCGGGGACGCCAAACAGGTCAAGGAGCTCCTGGTCCCAGCAGCCGCGATGGATGTCGTAGAGCATGGTGCGGCTGGCGTTGGTGGGGTCCGTCGCGTGGACGAGGCCGCCCGTGAGCACCCAGACAAGCCACGTGTCCACGGTGCCAAAGAGCAGCTCGCCGGCCTCGGCCCGCTCCCTCGCTCCGGGCACGTTCTTAAGGATCCAGGCGATCTTGCTTGCCGAGAAGTACGCGTCCGGCAGAAGGCCCGTCTTGGCTCGCACCATCTGACGCACCTCGGGGGCTCCGCACACCCGCTCCACCAGCTCGGCGGTGCGCCGGCACTGCCACACGATGGCGTTGCAGACCGGGGCACCCGTCGTCGGGTCCCACACCACGGTGGTCTCGCGCTGGTTGTCTATGCCAATGGAGTCTATGTCCTCCGCCCCAAACCCGTGCCTTGCCAGAAGCTCGGTCAGGCACCCAAGCTGCGAGAAGAGAATCTCCTGGGGATTGTGCTCCACCCAGCCGGGCTGGGGGAATATCTGCTGGAAGGGCCTCTGCACGCAGTCGACCACATGGCCGCCCCGGTCTACGAGCACGGCCCTCGAGCTCGTGGTTCCCTGGTCAAGCGCTATGACGTACTTCTGTCCGCTCATGCGCTGCCGCCTTCGCTTCCCAGGCGCTGGTCAAGCCAGCCCCAGACGTCCCCAAAGATCCGCGCGTGGTCCTTCTCGTTCAAAATCTCATGTCGCATGCCCTCGTAGATGACGCAGGTGACGTCCGTGGAGCCGGCCTGCTCGGCAAGCTTTGCCGCCGTCTGAACGCCACGGCCCATGTTGCCCACCGGGTCTCCGTCGCCCGAGACGTAGAGCAGGGGCAGGTCGTGCGGCACGCGTGCGGCGCAGGCCTTGGAGCAGGCCTCGCGGGTGAGCGCCGTGAGCGTTACGTAGCCGCCGGCCGAGAACATGGCCCCGCACTCGGGGTCTGCCACGTAGGCGGCCACGTTCTCTTCGTTGTGGGAGAGCCACTCGAGCCCCGTGGGGCCGGGCGCCGCCTTCGAGAAGGCGCCTGCGCCCATGGAGTCAAGCAGGCGCGAGCGATGGTCTTCTCCGCGCACGGCGCAGATGGCGCGGGCGAGGAGGTTTCCGGCGGCAGAGACGGGGACGGCGACCGTCCCCGTGCCGCAGATGACGGCGGCCGCCAGGCCGCCTCCGTGGCGCGAGAGGTAGACGCGCGTGATGTAGCTGCCCATGGAGTGGCCGAAGAAGACGTAGGGCGTGCCTGCGGCAACTTGGCCGCCGATCAGCCGCCTCAGCCGGTGCTCGTCCTCTACCAGGGCGTCTGCGCCGCCGCGCGCCGGAAGGCATCCGCGCCGGCTTGGGTCGGCGGAGCGGCCGTGGCCAATGTGGTCGTCTCCGCAGACGACGAGCCCCCGCGCGCAGAGGAAGCGCGCGAACTCGTCGTAGCGGCGCACGTGCTCGCTCATGCCGTGGACCACCTGCACCACGGCGCGCGGAGCGGGCAGGCCATCCCTCTTGGGCAGCCCCTCGGGCCGCCAGACGCACGCATGGATGGTCGAGCGGCCGTCGGTGGAGTCAAAGGTGACTTCATCGCAAATAACGTCCTGGTAGAGTGCCGTGTCTGCCATGGGTGGTCCAATTCTCCTCTTGGGGGCGCTTCCTCCGGGGTGGCGCCTTGCGTCCGATAGGGCAATTGTTCCCCAGCGACACGCCTGCCTTCCGCATGGCGTCGCCAAAGCGGTCGGCGGCGCAAAAACGCACGGGTGTGGCAGCGCGTTGGACTACACTCGAGGAAAGGCACGCACGGGAGAGGGCGCGCGAAGAGAAGGGGCGGTGCTCCATGGGGCGTCACTGCACTGACTGCGTTTTTGGCACGTTCACGTTGAGCGAGAAGACCGGCAAGTACCAGGGGGCGTGCAGCAGGGGATACACGTTGACCGATCCCAAGGTAACGCGTTCTCCCGACAACCGCCTTGCGGACGACCCGTCCTCGCTTGTTCCCACGGTTGACCCCCTCGGCAAGGAATATTTGCGGACGTCCAATGTCTGCGAGCGCTTTACCAGCCCAAACGCCGTCATCGACGCATCGAGCGAGCGCATTTTCCCCAGATAGGGCAACATGTGCCGCAAAACGTGCCAGTTGCGCCAAATGCTTTGGGGTGTGATATTTTAATCAGACAATCAGTTATAGCAACTGACATAAAAGGCACAAGGGACTTCTCGTCCCTTTCGATTGCTGCCGCTCGCTTGGCGTGACCAGGCGGCAGCCGAAGGCACTGGTGTGAGAATGGCGCAGGCCGACGTGCGCCCGCGCTGCGCGGACGAGGACGCGGACACAAAGAGGCGGCTCGTGGCCGCCGCGACCGACGAGTTCTTTGCGTGCGGCTACTCGGGAGCCTCCCTGAGGCAGATCTGCGCCAGGGCGGGCGTCACCACCGGAGCCCTCTACTTCTTCTTCGAGAACAAGCAGGACCTGCTGAGAAGCGTCATTGACCCGCTTGCAAAGGGCGCGCTCGAGCTGCTGGGCGAGGGTGGCCCCTACGGCCCGGAGAGCCCCTATGCCACGGGCGCCGTCTCGCGGGACTACGAGCACGCGAGCGGCGTGCTCCACAAGATCACGGGCGAGTTCTTCAGGCAGCGCCGCCTGGTCTCCATCGTTCTCTCCAACAGGGACAACGTCGTCGTCGCGGGCTTTCTGGCCGACGTCTGCCAGCTCATCAAGAAGAACACCCGCGCCCACGTCCAGGCCTGCACCGGAAGCGCGGACTCCCTGGACGACTTCGAGCTCAGCTGGCTCGCGTCCACCATCACCGATGCCGTCCTGGAGGTCCTTGCCAACGACGAAGACCCCGTCGTGGCAGACCGCCACATCACCTCGCTTCTGGGCTTCATCCGTCTGGGCGCGGACGCCTTCCTGCCCCAGCGCGTCTAGGCGGGCCCCGGGCGCACCCATCAAGCCCCAAGGCAAGGCCGCCCGGCGAGAAGTTCGCGCTTCTCGCCGGGCGGCCCTCGTTGACGTGGCCCTCGCGCCTACTGCAGGCCGTAGAGCGAGCTGAACTTCTGCGTCAGGTAGTCCGTGTAGTACGCAGGCGAGAAGGGCTCTCCGCACGCGGCGAGCATGAGCTCGTCGGAGTCCTTGGCGCGGCCCCAGTGCCAGATGTTGGTGCGCAGCCACTCGCGGATGGGCGCGAGGTCGCCGGAGGCGCAGACGGCGTCAAAGTCCATGCCGCCGGCCACCATGGCGGCCTTGAGCTGGGCGCCAAAGGCGCTGCCCAGCGCGTAGGTGGGGAAGTAGCCCAGGCTGCCGTCAGACCAGTGGGTGTCCTGTAGGGCGCCGCGAGCGTCGTCGGGCACGTCGAGGCCCAGGTACTCCTTGTACTTGGCCGCCCAGAGCGCGGGGATGTCGGCTGCCTTGGCCTCGCCCGAGAAGAGCATCTGCTCAAGCTCGTAGCGGATGAGGATGTGGAGCGGGTAGGTGAGCTCGTCGGCGTCGCAGCGGATGAGGCAGGGCTCGGCGCAGTTCTCGGCAAGGTAAAGCTGGTGGGGCGTCACGCGGCCGAGCTGGCCGGGGAAGCGCCTCTGCAGCACCTCGAGCAGCGGTCCCGCAAAGGCCTCGGAACGGCCCACGATGTTCTCGAAGAAGCGCGACTGGGCCTCGTGCATGCCCATGGAGGTGCCACCCTTGAGCGAGGTCATGGCGTAGGCCGGGTCGACGTTCTGCTCGTAGAGGGTGTGGCCGCCCTCGTGGAGCATGGAGAACACGTTGGAGAGCACGTTGTCCTCGTAGACGTGGCTGGCGATGAGCACAAAGCCCACGCCCGGGCCGCCCGTGAAGGGGTGCTCGGTGCGGCCGAGCCACAGGGCGTCCTTGTCCACGCCCTCCAGGCGCATGAGGTCGCCGGCGAGCGCCCACTGGCGCTCCACGTCAAACTTGCCGTCCATGACCTTGTGGTCGGGCTTGTGACGGCTTGCCATGCAGTCGGCAAGAAGCGGAATCACGCAGTCCTTGACTTGGGCAAAGAACGGGTCGTAGAAGGCGCGGCTCGTGCCGTGCTCAAACTCGTCGAGCCAGACGTCATAGGGGTCCTTCTCGGCGTTCTTGGCCTGGGCCATGTGGCGCATGGCCTCCACGATGCGGTCCAGGTAGGGCTCGAAGCTCGCCCAGTCGTTGGCCGCCTTGGCGCGGCGCCAGACGTCGTTTGCCTCGGTGGTGAGGCGGGTGAAGGCGGCCTGCTCCTCGGCAGGGACGTCGATGAGGGAGGCGCGGTCTCGGCGGATGACGCGGGCCTGGGCCAGGCGCGTCTGCCCCATGAGCTCCGGGTTCTGCTCTATGCGGTCCAGAAGCAGTCCGACCTCGGGTGCGCAGAGCGCCTCGACGCGCTCCTGCTCGAGCAGGCCCACGGCCTCGCCGCGCTCGGCGGTCGCCTTTGCCGGGTCTATGACGGGGCCAAGGGAGGCTATCTCGTCGATGGCGTAGCGGTGGCAGTAGAGTGTGCGCTCCAGGGCGTCCAGCTGGGCGATGTCGGCGCGCGGGTTGGGGATTGCCGGCTCGCTTGCGGGCGCGGCGTTGGCGTTGGTCATGGATCCTCCTTGGGTTGGGTGTCCTCCCATGAGTCTACCCTCGCGCCCCCTGCCGTGACCCGCCAAAGGCAGGACCGCCTCACCCCCCTGGCGTTTTGCCGGCCAATCGTGTCCGCAGGCGTCCCATTTGGGACTTGAAGCGCTTGCGTGCCTTCCGCTCACCGTATGATGGCGAGAAGCACACAGACGCGTTTCGGCGAAAGGACCCGCAAGATGGAAGCTGTTCTTGGCATCGACGTTGGCGGCACCAGCATCAAGGCCGGCCTCTTCACCCCCGAGGGCGAGCTGCTCGAGGAGCGCAAGGTCCCGACGCCTGCCCTTGTGGATGACGCGGCCTACGCCGTCGTGACCGATGGCCTGAAGCGCATCCTCGACGCCCACGACGCCACGCCCGAGGACGTCATCGCCTGCGGCCTGGACATCCCCGGCCCCGTTGCCGATGACGGCACGGTGGGCTTCCTCCCCAACATCAAGCTCGACCCGGAGGGCCTGGTGGGCGCCATCAGCTCCGTCTTCCCGCGGGCGCAGATAGCCTTCGTGAACGACGCCAACGCGGCCGCCCTGGGGGAGATGTGGGCCGGCGTGGCGCACGGCACCTCCAGCTACGTGCTCATTGCCCTGGGCACGGGCGTGGGCGCAGGCGTCGTGGTCAACGGCCGCCTGGTCGCGGGTGCCTTTGGCGCGGGCGGAGAGATTGGCCACATCACGGTCAACCCGCACGAGACTCTGACCTGCGGCTGCGGTCGCAAGGGCTGCCTTGAGCAGTACGCCAGCGCCAAGGGCATCGTCCGCCTCTACCTGGCCGAGTGCGAGGCGCGCGGCGTCACGCCCGTCAAGGTGGAGCACGCCACCGACACCCTCTCAGTCTTCCGCGCGCTTGCCGCCGGCGACGACTGCGCCAAGCTGGCCGTCGACCAGATGTGCGAGTATCTGGCCCAGGCCATGGCCCAGGTCTCCTGCGTCGTCGACCCCGCCATGTACCTCATCGGCGGCGGCGTGGCCGGCGCCTTTGCCACGTTTGCCCCGGAGCTGCGCCGCCGCTTTGCCGCCCACGCGCTTCCCACCTGCAGGGACGTCCGCATCGAGGCCGCGAGCCTGGGCAACCAGGCGGCCATGTACGGCTGCGCCTACGAGGCCCTGCGCCTGCGCGACGCGGCTGGCAAGTAGGCGACGGGCGCTTCTTTCCTCCGTTTGCGTGCGTCGGTGCGCCTCTCGCCGCATAGATGTTGACAAATTGGCAACTGGTGGTTTCTAGCACCTCCAAACCGAGTTCGGAGGTGCTATTCTTTGTGGTGTTGTTTGTGAAAGCCGCGGCCCAGAACCACTGCGGCATGGCTGAGAAGGAGCCGGCATGAGCGAGACCGTCACCGCGTCCCACGTTTTCCTTGGCAACACCGCGTCCTCCGTCGACGAGGTCCTGCAGTTCCTGTCCGAGAAGGCCGTCGAGCTGGGCGTCACCGACGACGCCGAGGCCACGCTGGAGGCCTTCAAGAACCGCGAGGCAGAGGGCACCACGGGCATGATGGGCGGCTTTGCCATCCCGCACTGCAAGAGCGACATTGTCAAGCAGGCTACCGTCATGGTCGTCAAGTTCTCCGGCGAGGTTGCCTGGAGCTCCATGGACAACGCCCCCATCAAGTGCGCCATCGCGCTGCTCATTCCCGCCGCGCAGGCTGGCGACGTCCACCTGCAGCTGCTCTCCCACGTGGCCGTCCTGGTCATGGATGAGCACTTCAGGGCCGACGTCCTGGCCTCCGATGACCCGGAGCAGATTGCCGCCCGCCTGAACGAGGACCTGGCCGAGTAGGCCGCCCCAGGCAAGAGCCTCTTTGAGCCCGGTACCTGCCTGGTGCCGGGCTCTTCTTGTGGTAGAAGTGATTGGCGCGGCCCGCTGGCGCCGCCGACCGCATGCGTCCCAGGGGAGAAGACCATGGCCATCAAGCTCATCTTGACCGACATTGACGGCACCATCATGCCCTACGGCAAGAGGCAGGTGACGCAGAGGTGCCGCGCCGCCTTCCACGCCGCCATGGACGCGGGCATCCTGGTGGGCCCGGCGAGCGGCCGCTTCTTCTCCTGGATCCCCAACTTCTTTGGCGGGGACGAGGCCTGCTGCCAGACGGCGCTTGCCACCAACGGCATGCAGGTCTACCTAGAGGGCCGCAAGGTCCTGCAGAAGGAGCTGCTGCCCGCCGCGCTGCGGACCATCATGGGGGCGCTTCGGGAAGTGCCCCAGTCCGGCCTGCTGGTCTTTGAGGGCGCCCGACCGCTTCTGGTCCAGGGCTCCCGGGATGACCTGGCCATTGCCTTCCCGTCCTACGCAAAGACCTGCGAGGACGCCGACGCGCTGCCGGAGGCCGGCATCACCAAGGCAAACGTCTTCCTGGTGGGGGACCTCGAGCGTACCCGCGAGGTGGTGGGCGCCCTTGACGCGCTGACCGACGAGGTCGACCTCGACGTCCCGCAGCCCATGTTCTCAAACGTGGTGCCCGCCGGCTGGAACAAGGGCGCCGCCCTGCGCTGGCTCTGCGAGCGCGTGGGGGTGACCCCCGAGGAGACCGTCGTCTTCGGGGACGCCGGCAACGACCTGCAGATGTTTGCCGCGACGCCCAACTCGGTCGCCGTGGCCAACGCCCTGCCTGAGGCCCGCGACGCCGCTCGCTACCACATTGGCTCCGTCGAGGACGACGCGGTTCCCGCCGCCATCGAGGCGCTCGCGCGCGGCGAGTGGCCCTTTGCCGACTAGCCTTCCGGGCCTGCCCTTGGAGGTGTCTGGCGGTGCCGTTTGCGCCGCTGGCGGATTACTTAAGACCGCGGTCTTCTTTGCGCCGGGCGTGGGGTACCGTAAAAATGATGGCCGTTGAGAGGAGACCCCATGGGTGCAACGTCAAAGAAGCAGCCGCTCTATGGCCAGCTGGTGGACAGTCTGCGCGAGAAGATCGAGACCGAGTACGAGCCGGGTGACCTGCTGCCCTCCGAGCGCGAGCTGTCCGAGGACTACTGCATCTCCCGCACGACGGTGCGTCTGGCGCTGAAGGAGCTCGAGACCCTGGGCTTCATCAAGCGGCGCCACGGCAAGGGCACCTTCGTCGCCGACCGCTCCCAGGAGACCACCAACCTCACACGCGCCTACAGCTTCTCGGAGCAGATGCGCAGCCTCGGCCGCATCCCGCGCTCCGAGCTCCTTGAGTTCTGCTCCGGCGAGGCCTCCAAGACGGTGGCCGACCGCATGGGCCTTGCCGCCGGCGAGCGCGTGATCTCAATGCGCCGCCTGCGCCTTGCCGACGACGTCCCCATGCTCATCGAGCACACCTACCTGCCTGGCAAGATCTTCTCGGGCCTGACGTCTGACGAGGTGGACTCCCGCTCGCTGTACAAGATCATGGCCCAGGACTACCACGTCGAGGTCCGCGTGGCCGAGGAGGAGTTCTACGCGAGCGTGGCCCGCAGGGAGGACGCGCGCCTCCTGGGCATCTCCGAGGGGGCTCCCGTCCTGCAGCTCTTCCGCCTGACCTACAACACCAGAAACCAGGTGGTCGAGTTCACCAAGGGCGTCGCCCGCGCCGACCAGTTCCACTACAAGGTCTCCTACTACGGCGGCTCCAGCGCCTGACGCTGGGGACGTTGTTAATTACCTGGTAAAAGGGACACCCATGCCGTTGGCCCCCTGCGGGCTGGCGCGAGTGCCGCCGCATTGCGGCGCTGCGCCGCCGGTGGGTGACAAATACGTCTCAATAGGCACGCTGGCTCCTCGTTTTCCCTGCTCGGTTACGTCGTCTTGTGCACCGGTCGTGTGACAAAGCGCCTCTTAAGCCAAGGCCTTCTCCCCCATAGACTCTGAGTTGTCAGAGAGATGAGTCGAGAGAGGAGGCAAGCATGGCCTTGTTCGATTCCAGCCACGTCATTGATGGGCTTGAGGCCGCCGACCAGGACGCCGTCTTTGAGGCCCTGGCGCAGAAGGCCGTCGAGCTCGGAGTGACGTCGGATGCGTCCGCAGTCGTCGCAGACCTGCGCGCCCGCGAGGGAGAGGCGTCCACGGGCTTTGGCGACGGCATCGCCATCCCGCACACAAAGAGCCCCAACGTCGCGGTGCCGTCAATCGTCTTTGCGCGCCTTGGCGCCGGCATCGAGTGGAATGCGCTGGACGGCGAGCCGGTCGATACCGTCATCAACATCCTCGTTCCGGAGGGCGGCAGCAACACCCACCTGCAGCTTCTTGCCAAGCTGGCGAGAAACCTCGTCCACAAGGACTTTGTCGCAAAGCTCAAGCAGGATTCCATTGAGGACGTATGCGCCCTGATTCAGGGCGTCGTCGGATAGCACTGCAGTCATCTAAAGCACAAGGAAAGGAGAAGCGCATGGCAAAGTCCATTGTGGCAGTGACCAACTGCCCGGCTGGCATCGCCCACACCTACATGGTGGCCGAGGCCATCCAGACCAAGGGCACCGAGCTGGGCTACGAGGTCCACGTGGAGACTCAGGGCGCCAGCGGCGTTGAGAACAAGCTCACGCCCGAGCAGATCAAGGAGGCCGACTACGTCGTCTTGGCCCTCGGCCGCGGAATGAACGACGACGACCGAGTCCGCTTTGACGGCAAGAAGGTCGTGGAGGTTCCCGTCTCCGAGGCGCTGAAGCGCATCGACGATCTCATGGGCAACCTCGAGGCTGAGGCCAAGGTCTTCCACGCCTCCGCGGTCAAGCTCGGCGCCAAGCAGGAGAGCGTCACGACGGGCGTCATGAGCTACCTCATGGCTGGCGTCTCCGCCGCCCTCCCGTTTGTCATCGGCGGCGGCGTGCTCATGGCCATCGGCTCCATCATGGCGCAGTTCGGCGCACCCAACGTCGCTCCCGGCGACGGCCAGATGGCATCTCTCGCCTGGGTCCTCAACACCATCGGCGGCCTCGGCTTCACCTTCATGATTCCCATGATGGGCGCCTTCATCGCCAACGCCATCGGCGACAAGCCCGCCATCATGCCCGCCTTCATCTGCAGCTACCTGGCCAACAGCACCGACCTCCTCGGTACCCAGGTTGGTGCCGGATTCCTCGGCGCCTGCGTCATCGGACTCGCCATCGGCTACTTCGTGAAGGCCTTCAAGAAGGTGAACCTGGGCAAGAACTTCCAGTCCCTGCTCGGATTCCTGATCATCCCGGTGGTCACGCTCTTCGTCTTTGGCCTTGCCACCTACTACATCATCGGCCCTGCCATGGCCTGGCTGATGAACGCCTTCGTTGGCCTCCTGAGCTCCATCCCGAGCTCGATGAAGCTCGTCGCCGCCTTCCTCGTGGGCGCCATGCTCGCCTTCGACATGGGTGGCCCCGTCAACAAGGCCGCCTGGTTCTTCTCCTTCTCCCTGCTGGGCTCCGGCGTGTATGACTGGTACGGCATCGTCGGCGTCGTGACCATCCTCCCGCCGATGGCCGCCGCCATCGCCACCTGGATTCGCCCCCAGCTCTTCACGCAGGCCGAGCGCGACTCCGCGGTTCCCGCCCTCATCGTCGGTGCCACCGTCGCCACCGAGCCGGCCATCCCCTACGCCCTGGCCGCCCCCCTGCCCATGATCTCCGCCAACGTCATTGCCGGCGGCGTCGCGGGCGCCATCTCCATGGCCCTTGGCGTCGAGCGCATTGCCCCTGGCATTGGCATCTTCGACCCGTTCCTCGGACTCATCTCGCCCGCCGGCAGCTACTACATCGCCGTTGCCGTCGGCCTGGTTCTGAACATTGCCCTCATCATCGTCTTCAAGTCCGCTTGGATGAAGAAGCGTGAGGCTAAGAACGCCCAGTTGAGGCGCTAGATTGGTTGGCCTCGTGGGACCGTCGGCTGCGGCGGTCCCACGAGGCGTCTGTGAAAGGAGAGGGAAGGCATGCGCTACGACTTCGATCGCGTGATTGACAGGATGGGTACCTACAGCACGCAGTGGGACTACGCCGCCGACCGCTTTGGCAGGCCGGACGTCCTTCCCTTCTCCATCTCCGACACCGACTTCGCCGTTCCCGACGAGGTCATGGGCGCGCTCCGTGCCCGTATGGAACACCCCATCTTTGGGTACACGCGTTGGAATCACGCCGACTACAAGTCAGGCGTCGTCGGCTGGTTCGAGCGTGATGGGGTATCCCATGTGGACATGGACTGGGTTGTCTACAGCCCCAGCGTCATCTACTCTGCCGCCTCCATCATCCGCCTGGCGAGCGAGCCGGGGGATGCCGTGGTCACCCTGAGCCCCATGTACGATGCGTTCTATGGCCTCATCGAGGGAAACGGCCGCACGCTTCTCTCCGTGAGCCAGGCGAGCGCGATGGATGGCTACGGGCTCGACTGGGACGCCCTCGAGGCGGCACTGGCCAGGCGAGAGTCCAAGGTCATGCTGCTCACCAACCCCCACAACCCCACCGGCAAGGTCTTCAGCAGAGAAGAGCTCGAGCGCATCGTCGAGCTCTGCGACAGGCATGGGGTCTTTCTCGTGTCGGATGACATCCACCGCGATGTCATCCTGGGCGAAGTGCCCTACACGCCCGTCACCGACGTGACGACTAAGGGCGTCGCTCTTCTCTGTTCGGCCTCCAAGACGTTCAACACGCCCGGCCTCATCGGCTCGTACGCCCTCTTGCCGGAGGAGGGCCTGAGGGAGCGCTTCCTCTATGAGCTCAAGCAGAAGAACGCCCTCTCGAGCGTGAGCATCCTCGGCATGACCGCCCAGATGGAGGCGTACCGCTCGGGCTCCGAGTACGTCAGCGAGATGGTCTCCTACGTCCGGGCCAACATGGAGGCGCTCAAGGCGTTTCTCGACGAGAGTCTCCCTGAGATCAGGTTCGAGGTCCCCGAGGGAACCTACCTTGCCTGGATGGACGCGTCCGGCCTTGGCCTTGAGGCTTCCGAGCTGCAGCGAAGGCTTGTGGACGTCGGCCACGTTGGCATAATGTCTGGCGAGACGTACGGCGGCGCGGGGTACCTGCGCATGAACCTCGCCTGCCCAAGGTCAAAGGTGGAGAGGGGGATGGAGCGGATGCTTCGGGGCATTCGCCTGCAGACGTCATGCTAAGCAAGAGGCAAAGACAGCTCCTTCGGACGCTCGACGAGGGCCCTCGCTCTGGCTCCGAGCTCGCCCGGGCCCTGGGGGTCTCCCGCCGCACGGTCATTCGCGAGGTGGCCAGCGTCAGCGCGTGGCTCGAGTCCATGGGCGCGGGCAGCATAGCGAGCGATCCCAACTACCACCTCGTGGTGACGTCGGACGAGGCGCTCGCGTCGCTTCTCTCGCAGGACCTCTCGGATGAGGCTCGCGTCCTGTTGTGCGTTCTCAGGACCCCGGGCGTCGCAATCGCCCAGGTGGCCGAGGAGACCTACCTGTCCCCGAGGGCCGTCCGCGCCGCCATGGCCGAGGCCAACGACCGCCTCCAGGGAATCGCAAGCCTGGAGGCTCGCGTCGGCTACGGCATCGACGCCCGCTTCACGGGCATGGAGGCCCCTGACCTTCTCGCCGCGCTTGCCATGGACAACTCGGGCGTCTTGGCCGAGCTTGAACGCTCCTGCGGCGTCGACTCCCTGATGCGCATGGTTGGCGAGAAGAGCGACGAGTATCGGCTGCTCATGGAGCCCTACCTCTCCCAGGGGCAGCTCAGGATTCAGACCCTCGCCGCCGCATACTGCTGCGCGTGGATCGTGCCCGACTCAACGGGCGTGGCGGATGCCCGCGTCCGCGCCGTCTCGCTGTTCCAGGGGCGCAAGCAGCGTCTTCTGTACCGGCTGATCACGCATCGGGCGGCCATTCTGGCGCGAATCAACGAGGCCCTCTCCTCCCATGGCATAAGGCCAACCAGAGAGGACCTGGGTAGCCTCATCTTTGACCACGTGCTGCGCTGCGCGCTCTTTCCCACGCTCATGTCTGCGGAGATCCAGGGACAGATGCGCTCCATGCGCATGGAGCATCCGTTTGAGTTCGACTTCGGAAGCGACCTTTCCGAGAGCTTCAGGGAGTTTGACGAGCACCTGTATGTGGAGCCCGACTTTCTTTCTCTCTACGTGCTGGCGTCTCTCGAGCACTACTCCCAGCGGCCCGTCCGCGTTCTTCTGGTCTGCAGCCGTCCCTCCGTGGCGACCATCAACAAGACCCTGATCGAGCGTGGCGTCGATGGCGTAGAGATAGAGCTCGCCGATGACGAGGCCCAGGCAAAGAGGCTCCTTGAGCAGGGGACTCATGACTTGGTGGTCGGCGACTCCATCGTTGCCTCGAGGTTCAGCGCCGGGCACGACTGGGACCTCTCGTTCTCGGGAGTCCTGTCTGCGGCGGAGGTGGACCGCATACGCCAGCTTGCGCTGCGGGTTCTCTACGAGTGCGACATAGAGAACCTCCTGCCCAAGGGCAGCTACCTCGAGCTGCATGTCGGGGGGACCGACTACCTCTCCGAGCTCTCCTGCGGGCTCAAGGTCCTGGAGGAGAGGGGCGCGTTGTCCGCGGAGGAGACGGGCCTGATCCTCGACAGGGAGAACCAGGGCGAGCGGCTGCAGCTCGACGGGGTTGCCTTTCCGCACTCCATCACCCCCGTCATGTCGGCCACCTTCCGGCTCCTCGTCATCCGTCCGGACGTGCCGCTGCGCGATGGGGGTGAGTCCATCGGCCTCATTGTCATCACGCTTGCCAGCCAGCGGCTTGCGGACAAGAGCAGCATGTTCAACTACCTCTTCTCCGTCATGCACGACGCCGAGCGCTCGCACGCGCGGCTTCCGCGCAGCTACGGGGAGGTCGTCTCGTTCCTGAGGCGTGACTTTGGCTATGCCAGCCAAGCGAAAGAGGGGGAGTGAGCCCGTGGGAGAGACGTCTTCGAGGCGGCAGATCGAGGCATACGTCAACGAGGTCTGGCCCGACTACCTGCGTGACCTGGAGTGCCTAGTTGCGGTTCCGAGCGTGGTCGACGAGTCCGCCTCGGCTCCCGGCGCCCCCTGGGGGCCAAGCTGCCGCGAGGCCCTGGACGTGGCGATGGGCATAGCCGAGCGCCAGGGGCTCATCGTGGGCGACTGCGATGGCGCCCTTGCCTACGGCGACCTTCCGGGCGAGACCGACGAGCAGGTTGCCACCATTGCGCACGTCGACGTGGTCCCGGCTGGCGAGGGGTGGGACGTCGAGCCCTTTGCCGTGACCCGCCGCGATGGCGTGCTTCTTGGACGCGGCGTGCTCGACGACAAGGGGGCTGCCGTGGCCTCGCTCTATGCCGCGGGCTACCTTGCCCGTCGCGCGGCGTCGGGCCGTCCCTTCCGCCGCTCCCTCAGGTGCCTTCTCGGCGCGTCCGAGGAGGCTGGCATGATGGACGTCCGCCGCTACCTCGCTAGCCACGAGCCGCCCGGCTTCCTGTTCACGCCAGATGCCGAGTTTCCCGTCTGCTGTGGCGAGAAGGGCTGCGTCAACGCCGAGGTTAGCCATGCCGTTGACCATACGGGCGTGATCGCTTCCCTGTCTGGTGGCGTGGCGAGAAACGCCGTTCCCGCCCGCGCCGAGGCCGTTTTGAGGGTGGACGCGCAAGGGCTGCCCGCGGCCGAGGGCGTGGACGTGGCCTCTGCCGGAGCAGGCGCCTCTCGGGTCATTGCCCATGGGGTCGCAGGGCACGCAGCAGAGCCGGCGGGCGCGACTAACGCAATAGGGGTGCTTGCGAACTACCTCCTGAGGCTTGGCTGCCTGGGGCCCTCCGAGCGCGAGTTTGTCTCCCTTTGCAAGAGGGCTGTTTGCGCGTGGGACGGCTCGGGCCTCGGGATTGAGGCGAGCGATGAGCTGTTTGGCCCCCTGACCTGCGTCGGAGGAATGCTCTGGACGCGGGAGGGGAGGTTTGCGCTGACCCTGGACGTTCGTCTTCCGGCCGCGGCCGGCGTGGAGAGCGTCTGCTCCGGGCTGGAGCGGGCCGGGTCCGAGCATGGCTGCGAGGTCCTCATAACCCACACGCGGCAGACCTTCTCGACAGATCCGGGCTCTGGGGAGGTTATGGCGCTTCGCCGTGCCTACGAGGAGTTCTCGGGCCGGGAGGCAACGCCCTTCGCCATCGGCGGGGGAACGTACGCCCACCACTTCCCCAGCGCCGTTGGGTTTGGGCCGCTTGACCGCTCCGAGCCCCTGCCGGACTGGGTCGGTCCGGAGCACGGCCCCAACGAGGGCGTTTGGGAGCATCAGCTCAAGCGTGCCCTGGCAATCTACATCCGGGCCCTGGAGGGGCTTCTGGCCTAGCCGCCGCGCCGCCGGCCTAGCGGTCGGCGTTGCATTCTCGCCAGGCGAGAAGCGCCTGCGGCATTTCTGGCGAGTTTTGCCTTGAACCAAGTAGTTCAATTTTGTCGTGCTATAGTTGCCACAAGTTCAATTTCAAAGTTGAACTTCAGTCCTCAAATTGAACTACGGGAGAAGCACACGATGGCACGGGAGACTTTCCAGACAAGACTCAAGAGGGCCATGGAGAGTGCCGGCCTCAAGCAGGTCGACCTCGTGCGCATTGCCGCCGAGCGTGGGGCCAAGCTCGGAAAGAGCCAGGTCAGCCAGTATGTCTCGGGCAAGGTCACGCCCCGAAGGGACGTCATGGAGCTCCTTGCCGGCGTCCTTGGGGTCACGCCCCAGTGGCTTATGGGCGCCACGGACGCCATGCCTGACGAAGTCGCGCCCGCGGACGCCACGGCCGAGACCGCCGCGCCCCAAGCCCCGAGCACTTCTCGCCAAAAGACAACGGACCAAGGGAGCGTCACCATGCGAGAGTTCAAGAAGTCCAACAAGCTCGACAACGTCCTGTACGACGTCCGCGGCCCCGTGGTGGACGAGGCCGCCCGCATGGAGGAGGACGGTGCGCGCATCCTGAAGCTCAACATCGGCAACCCGGCGCCGTTTGGCTTCAGGGCTCCCGACGAGGTGGTCTACGACATGCGCCAGCAGCTCACGGACTGCGAGGGCTACTCGGACTCCCGCGGTCTCTTTGCCGCGCGCAAGGCCATCATGCAGTACGCCCAGCTGCGCAACATCCCCAACGTGGACATGAAGCACATCTACACCGGCAACGGCGTCTCCGAGCTCATCCAGCTCTCCATGCACGCGCTCGTCGACGACGGCGACGAGGTGCTCATCCCCAGCCCGGACTACCCGCTGTGGACCGCCTGCGTCACCCTGGCCGGCGGCCACGCCGTCCACTACGTCTGCGACGAGCAGAACGAGTGGAACCCTGACCTGGCCGACATGGAGTCCAAGGTCACCAGCCGCACCAAGGCCATCGTGGTCATCAACCCCAACAACCCCACGGGTGCCGTCTACTCCAAGGAGGTTCTGGAGGGCATCGTCGAGATCGCCCGCAAGCACCAGCTCATGATCTTTGCCGACGAGATCTACGATCGCCTGATTATGGACGGCTACCAGCACACCTCCATCGCCTCGCTCGCGCCCGACCTGCCGTGCGTGACGTTCTCCGGCCTCTCCAAGTCCCATATGATCTGCGGCTACCGCGTGGGTTGGATGGTGCTCTCGGGCAACCAGCGCTGCATGAGGGACTTCATCTACGGCGTCAACATGCTGTCCAACATGCGCCTGTGCTCCAACGTGCCCGCGCAGTCCATCGTCCAGACGGCCCTGGGCGGCTACCAGAGCGTCAACGAGTACATCCGCCCCGGCGGCCGCGTCTACGAGCAGCGCAACTACGTCTACGAGGCGCTCAACGCCATCGACGGCATTACGGCCGTCAAGCCCAAGGCGGCCTTCTACATCTTCCCCAAGATGGACGTCAAGAAGTTCAACATCACGGACGACGAGCAGTTTGCCCTTGACCTGCTGCACCAGAAGAAGATCCTCATCACCCGCGGCGGCGGCTTCAACTGGGGTGAGCCCGACCACTTCCGCATTGTCTACCTGCCGCGCATGGAGGTGCTCAGGGAGTCCATGGAGGACCTCGCGGACTTCTTCGCGCACTATCGCCAGTAGCGGGTCGCCCGGGGTCTCGCAGCCATCGGTCCACCCAGGCCGCCTCGCCGTCTGCCGGTGCGTCACGCACCTGTAACGGCGGGGCGGCTACATTTTTCCTACATGTCGGATTGCGCCCCCGCTCCGTGGCGGGCGTTTGGATTGCGGCGTTACTGTGTGCACGCACTTTGTCTACCTGCGGACTTGTTTCTGCAACGTAAACTTGTGAGCTTGTGAAGCGGCGCATGGTGCGCCGCGCTGTGAACGCCCGTGGGGCGCAGAAGGAGACGCATGTCTGAGTACACCGAGAACGAGAACGTGATGGACGAGGCCCTGGAGGCCGCTGAGGAGACGGTCGAGGAGACCGAGGAGATCGTCGAGGCCGAGGAGGCTGCCGACGAGGAGACCGAGCAGGCCGAGGAGGTCGTCGCCGAGGAGCAGGACCGCGACGCCATCCTCTTTGACAAGGCACAGCGTGCCGCCCGCCTTCTGCGCAACCGTCGCGACGCCATCTCCAAGGAGGCCGACACCAAGGCCGAGCGCATGAGCGACATGGTTCGTGCCCTCAAGCTCCTGGAGCTCAAGCCCAAGATGGAGCAGAAGGAGATGGCCGACCTGCTGGGCATGAGCCTGCGCGCCCTTGACGAGCTCATGGCCAAGGCCGAGGCCGAGGACCTGGTGGGCCGCATCGAGTCCGAGGAGGACGACAAGCGCAAGGTCGTCGTCTTCGCCGCCGAGGGCGCCGTCGAGGCTGCCGCCAACGCCAAGCCGGAGAAGGACCACTACGTCCCCAGCCTCTCTGACGAGAAGATCGACGAGATTTGCGCCATGCTCGACGAGATCATCAACCCGCTGACCGAGATGGGCCTGGACAACGACCGTCGCGACGGCCGCGGTGGCTTCGGCGGCCGCGATGACCGTCGCGGTGGCGACCGCAACGGCTTCCGCGGCGGCGACCGTGGCGGCCGTGGCGGCTTCGGCGGCCGTGGCGGCGACCGTGGTGGCCGCGGCGGCTTCGGCGGCCGCGATGACCGTCGCGGCGGCGACCGTGGCGGCCGCAGCTTTGGCGACCGTGACAGCCGTGGCGGCGACCGTGGTGGCCGCGGCGGCTTCGGCGGCCGCGATGACCGTCGCGGCGGCGACCGTGGCGGCCGCAGCTTTGGCGACCGTGGCGGCTACGGCAACCGTGGCGGCTACGGCGACCGTGGCGACCGTGGTGGCTACGGCGGCCGTGACAGCCGTGGCGGCGACCGTGGCGGTCGTGGCGGCTACGGCTCCCGTGGCGGCTACGGCAACCGCGGCGGCTACAACCGCGACTAGCCCCTCGCTCAACGCGCAGGCGCAAAGGAGCCCCCGGGTCATCTCGGGGGCTCCTTTTTTGTTGAGAAATGAGACAAAGGGACAGTCCCTTTGTCTCATTGCGTAATTGATGTACCTCAGATGGCGAGAAACGCCTCGTGGACAAGGACGCTCTCGTCCAGCTCCGGGTGAAAGGCCAGGGCAAGCTGGGAGCCCTGCCTCACGGCAACGGTGCGCCCGTCGACTTGCGCGAGAACCTCCACGCCCGGGCCCGCCTCCATGACGTAGGGTGCGCGGATGAAGGTCATGGGCACCCGCCCGATTCCTGCGACCTCGCCTTCCGTATGGAAGCTCCCCAGCTGGCGACCGTAGGCGTTGCGCTGCACGAGGACGTCAAGCGTGGACAGGCGTGGCGTGCCCTTGTCGTCGTGGGCGTCCAGGCGCTTGGCGAGGAGGATAAGTCCCGCGCAGGTGGCGAGCACGGGCATGCCCTCCTCGATGCGCCGCCTCAGCCCGTCGAGCATCCCAAGCTCCTCGAGGAGCTTTCCCTGAACCGTGGACTCCCCACCGGGAAGGACCAGGCGGTCAAAGGGTTGCTCCAGGTCGGAGGCCTGCCGAAGCTCGACGCACTTCTCGCCAAGTCGGGAGAGCATGCGCTCGTGCTCGATGAAGGCGCCCTGGACGGCCAGGACCGCGGTGGTGCCGGCCACTAGCGACCACGCTCCTCCATGATGAGCTGAATCTCGTCGGCGTTGATGCCCACCATGGCCTCGCCGAGGTTCTCGGAGAGCCTTGCTATGAGCGCGGCGTCCTCGTAGTTGGCAACGGCCTTGACGATGGCGGCCGCACGCTGGGCGGGGTTGCCGCTCTTGAAGATGCCGGAGCCCACGAAGACGCCCTCGGCGCCGAGCTGCATCATGAGCGCGGCGTCGGCCGGGGTGGCTACGCCACCGGCGGCAAAGTTGACCACGGGAAGCTTGCCGTTCTGGTGGACGTAGCGCACGAGCTCGACGGGCACGGCCAGCTCCTTGGCGGCCTCAAACAGCTCGTCCTCGCGCAGGCTCGCAACCTCGCGAATCTGGCGGCAGATCTTGCGCATGTGGCGCACGGCCTGCACCACGTCTCCGGTTCCCGGCTCGCCCTTGGTGCGGATCATCGTGGCGCCCTCGGCAACGCGGCGCAGCGCCTCGCCCAGGTCGCGGGCACCGCAGACAAAAGGCACGTCGAACTGGGTCTTGTCGATGTGGTAGACGTCGTCGGCGGGGGAGAGTACCTCGGACTCGTCGATGTAGTCGATGTCGATGGCCTGCAGCACCTGCGCCTCGGCGATGTGGCCGATGCGGCACTTGGCCATGACGGGGATGGACACAGCCTCCTGGATGCCGCGAATCATCGCCGGGTCGCTCATGCGGGAGACCCCGCCGGCGGCGCGGATGTCTGCGGGGATGCGCTCGAGGGCCATGACGGCGCAGGCTCCGGACGCCTCTGCAATGCGTGCCTGCTCGGGGGTGGTGACGTCCATGATGACGCCGCCCTTGAGCATCTGCGCGAGCTTGCGGTTGAGGCGAGCGCGCTCCTCGCGGGACGGGACGTTCTTCTCTGCCATGCGTTTCTCCTTTGCGTAGCCAATGCGTGTGCGAGCTATGCTAGGCCCAATCTGGCATGAGCAAAACATCCAGACTATGACAAAATAACCAGGTCAGAATAGGACCAATAAGCAGGATCGGATAAGGCCAGATGCTTGACTACAACCTTGCCGAGAAGGGCGAGCTGTCTCTTTACGAGTATCTCTACCGGCGCATTCGCGATGACATTGTGTCTGGCGTCCTGGAGGCTGACGATCGTCTGCCCTCCAAGCGCTCGCTGGCGCAGCATCTGGGCGTGAGCCTGGTCACCGTCGAGGGCGCCTATGCGCAGCTCGTGGCCGAGGGCTATGTGAGGGCGCGCGCGAGGAGCGGCTACTTTGTCAACGCGCTGCCGGGGCTGCCTGTTCGGACGGCCCTCGTGCAAAGGAGCGCCACGGCCTTGCCTTCGGGGGTGGTCGCGCCGGCCGAGGCCATCCCCAAGGCGTCCGAGGATTCCGGCGAGCTGGCTCGGCTCTGGTCACGGGCCCTTCGGGACGCCCTGGCAAACGAGCCGGAGTCCGAGCTCTTCTCACCTGCTCCGCCGCAGGGCCTCTGGCGGCTTCGAGCGGCCATTGCGGACTACCTGTGCCAGACGCGTGGCATGGAGGTCGACCCCTCGTGCGTTGTGGTGGGTGCGGGCGCGCAGACCCTGGACAATATGATCGTGCAGCTCCTGGGGCATGAGCTCACCTACGGGGTCGAGGATCCTGGGTATCCGCGGCTCACCCGCCTCTATCGGGCAAATGGGGTGAAGGTGGTCCACGTCGGCCTGGACGGCGAGGGCGTCCGTATGGACGAGGTGGGCGCTGCCTGTCCCGATGTCATGCACCTCATGCCGTCCCACCAGTTCCCAACGGGCCGCGTGACCAGCATCGCAAGAAGGTACGAGCTGCTGGGGTGGGCCTGCGCGGAGGCGGGGAGCCGCTGGATCATCGAGGATGACTACGACTGCGAGTTCCGCCTGGCGGGGCGCCCCGTCCCGGCGCTGGCAAGCATCGACGCCACCGGTAGCGTCATATACACCAACACATTCTCAAAGGGCCTCGGTGCCGCCCTGCGCCTGGCCTATATGGTCTTGCCCGGGCAGCTGATGGAGCGCTACGGCACCGAGCTGGGCTTCTATTCCACCACGGTGAGCTCCGTCCAGCAGGTTGCCCTGGCGCGCCTGCTCGAGTCCGGCGCCTACGAGCGTCACGTGGCCCGCATGCGCAAGCGCTACCGTGAGCTGCGCGACGAGTTTGCAGACGTGCTCGCGAAGTCTGGCCTGGCCGACCGGGTCCGCATGGAGGAGGCGGACTCCGGCCTTCACTTCGTGCTGGCGGTGGGCACGTCCCTCTCCGAGGAGGAGCTGGTGGCGCGGGTCGCCGGGCCGGGCCTTTCTCCCATGCCCCTCTCTTCGTGCGCCTGCCTGCCAAAGAACCGCACGGCCCCAGATGGCCTGGCGCGTCTTGTCGTGCAGTACGGGAGCCTTGACTCCGAGGCAATCTCCGCCTTTGGGGCCGAGTTGAGCCGCGCTTTGGCATAGGAGCGCCGGCCTCTTGGGGCCTAAATAACGTTTTGGGTTCGTGGGTCGCGCTTCTCGGCAGCGAGGGCAAATGAAAGAACCTGCAGGCTTTTGACCTGCGGGTTCTTGAAAGCGCTAGAGCAGCTGCCCGTGAGCGGCGAACCCAAATCGCGTTTGGGCCGCCGGGAGCCCTACTCTCCCACGAGCTCGCAGAGCTTGAGGTTCACGCCGGCCGCCTCGAGGGCCTCGCGGCCGCCAAAGACGCAGACGCCGGACGGGGTCTGGTCGGCCAGCGCCTCGGCAAGGCCGCGCACCTGCTCGGCGGTGCACCCAAGCTCCTGGCGGCGGATCTCTTCTCGCCAGCCGGGCTTCTGGCCGCCAAAGCGGGCGACGTCCTGGCGACGCGCCAGTGCGCGCGGCTTCACCGGGGCGTCGTGGGCGGCCACGGTGGACACCACGTAGCCGTCGAACTCCTCAGCGGTGGGCTTCCACTCGGAAAGCCATGCCGCCGCGGCGTCGTAGCACGCCAGCGTCTCGTCGACGTGCGGGTCGCGGAAGGACCAGAACTCGCGGAGGTTCTCGCCGGTGTGCTTGAAGCCGGTCCCGTAGGCGCCGCCCTTCACGCGCACCTCGTTCCACAGGTAGTCATAGGTGAGGGCCCGCGTTGCCACGGCCCAGACGCCGCGCTCGCCAGGGTCGGCGTCGGACGGCGCGAAGGCGCGCGCGACGTAGCTCACGTTGGAGGGAATGACAAAGCCCTCGTTGACGGGGACGGGCTCGGGCAGTTCCAGGGCGTGCGCGGCCACGCCCGTCCCGGCATGGAGAAGGCCCAGGTCGCCACCGGCGGCCCAGAAGCGCTCGCGGTCCTCGGCGCTGCCGATGAAGCTCACCGTGACCTCGTCGGCGGTGAAGATGCGCGCGGCCAGGTTGCCCAGGATGTCGCAGAGCCCCTGCTTGCGAGCCTCCCAGTTGCCCAGGAGCTCCTTCAGGAAGAGGAAGTAGTCGAGGCCGCCCATGAGGCTGCTCGCCTTGCTCGCGCGCGAGAAGTACGAGCCGGCCCGTGCCACGGAGGCCGCGTGCCCGCTGCCGGTGAAGTACTGCTCCATGCCCACCTTGCGCTGCGTCAGGATGTCGCGGATGCGGGCGCCGTCGGCAAAGAGGGTCTCTCCCCAGACCTCGCGCGGGATGTCGGCCAGGCGCTCGGCCTTCTCGCTGAGCGCGCAGGCGCCGACCACGAGCGTGGGCGCCGCATAGGAGAGGTCCCCCTCGTGGGTGTAGGTCTCGAGGAAGACGTCGAGGCCGCCCAGGTTCTGCTCGATGAGGGTGTCGAGGTCGGAGGCGTTGTGGCGGTGCGTGTCGAGCTTGCCCAGCAGGTCGGAGAGCACGCCCACGTACGGGAGCTCCTCCACGCGGCAGCGACGCAGGTCAAAGTAGTGGTAGACGTAGTCGATCCCGTGGGTGTCCAGCTCGTGCGCAATGCAGGGGAGAGGTGCGTCCACGTCTCGGGGCTCAGGCTCGGGCGCGGGGTCCTCGACGTCCGCCACGGTGAGCTGGGGCAGCGTGGCCAGCGCCTCCGGCGAGTCCGGGGCCTCCTGCTCGGCGCGCAGGGCCTCCACCTCGGCGGCTATGCCGGCGAGCTCCCCGTCGCCCATGGTGGCGCGGCACGCCTCGAGCTCGGCCGCCTCCTCGGCGGCGTCGCCCCCCTCGACGGGCACGAGGTCGACCTCGGCCGCGTGCGGGTTCTGGCACACCAGCTCGCGCAGGACCTGCTCGAAGAGGCCCTTGTCCAGGCCGTCCTTGAGCGTGGCGAGGGCGTCCTCGTAGTGGACGTAGTCGAGCGGGCGCTCGTCGTCGTAGAGCCAGCTGGACATGACGCACATGGAGAGGGCCACGCCGTCGGGGTAGCCGCCCCAGTCGCCCTCGCGCAGGTTGAACTCCGCCTGGGCCAGCGCCGCGGAGAGCTTGTCGCGCGGGATGCCCTTCTCGGCAAGCTCGGCGCAGGTCTCCTCGAGAAGGGCACGGAACTTCTCGGCCGCGCCCTCCCTGGTGCCCTTGAGCTGGAACATGGCCTGGGGCTGCAGCATGCCGTCCAGCAGCATGGCCTGGAAGTCGTCGGCAAGGCCGGCGTCCATGACGCGTCGCTTGAGCGGGGCCTCGTTGGAGCCGCAGAGGGCGTCCAGCAGCACGTCGGCGGCGAGCACGCGCGTGCGGTCGGCGGCGCCGCCAATGACGTAGCTCACGCCGACGGACGCGTTGCCTGCCGCCGTCGCCATCTCCACGCGGGCGGGCGCAGGAGAGACGGGGGCCTGGAGCGTGAGCGGGTTGGGCTCGCCCGCGTCGCGCTCGGCCGCGTTGCGGAAGCGCTCGTCAATGAAGGCCAGCTCGCGGTCTATGTCCATGTCGCCGTAGAGCACGGTGTAGCTGTTGGGGAGCGCGTAGTGGCGCGCGTGGGTCTGCAGGAACCCCTCGTAGGTGAGCGTGGGGATGGCGCGCGGGTTTCCGCCGGACTCAAAGCGGTATGCGGTGTCGGGGAAGAGCTGCCTGGAGAGCGCCTGGTAGAGCACGTCGTCGGGGTCGGAGAGCGCGCCCTTCATCTCGTTGAAGACCACGCCGTTGTAGGAGAGGCGCGCGTCCGCGCCCTCTCCCTCGACCTCCAGGTGCCAGCCCTCCTGCTCGAAGATGCGCGGGCGCCGGTAGATGGCGGGGTGCAGGACCGCGTCCAGGTAGACGCTCATGAGGTTCTCGAGGTCCGCCGTGTTGGTGGAGGCCACCGGGTACATGGTCTTGTCTGGGAAGGTCAGCGCGTTCAAGAAGGTCTGCATGGACGTCTTGAGCAGGTTGACGAAGGGCTCCTTCACCGGGTAGGCGTCAGAGCCGCACAGCACCGAGTGCTCCAGGATGTGGAAGACGCCCGTGTCGTCTGCCGGCGGGGTCTTGAAGCTGATGGCAAAGGACTTGTTGACGTCCGCGCAGGCAAGCCACAGCGCCCTGGCGCCGGAGGCGTCGTGGCGCAGGACGTAGGCCTGGCCGGAGATCTCGGGCACGGCCTCGACGTGGGTGACGGTGAAGCCTGCGTGGCGCGTCCCCACCGCAAGCGCGGCGTCGGGTGCGTCAAAGGTTGTCTGGTGCATGTGTGCTCCTCGGTTCGCAGTTTGACGAAGAGCAGCATACCCCTAACCCGCTGGTGCTACGCTAGCAGCTCGCGTGAACCAGGGAGGACCATGGCAACTGTTAACGGGGACGTTGATGTTTCCCAGGTAAAAGGGACGCCCCTGCCTGCCGGGCAGGAGGCTGGCACGGCCGAGAAGGCCGCTCGTGACCGTGCGCGCATCCGCCGCGGCATAGTCTGCACGCTTCTGGGCGGCGCCCTCTGGGGCCTCAACGGCACCGTTTCGAAGTTCCTGATGGACGCCTACGGCATGGAGCCCCTCTGGCTGGTCTGCGTTCGCGAGCTCACCGCCTGCTGGCTCTTCCTGGCCGCGGCCGCGGCAAGCGCCGACGGCCGCTCCAAGCTGCGTGCCGTGACGCACGACGCGCGCGGCATGCGCGGGATCCTTGCCGTGGCCCTGGGCGCCGTGCTCTTCTCGCAGGTGGCGTACCTGCAGGCCATCAACTGGACCAGCTCCGCCACGGCCACCATCATGCAGAGCCTGGGCATGCTTCTGGTTCTGACCTACGTCTGCCTCACCATGCGTCGGCGCCCCCGCAGGCGAGAAGTGCTCGGCATAGCCCTGGCCCTTGTGGGAACGTTTCTGGTGGCCACGGGCGGAAATCCCGCCGAGCTCGCGCTGCCCCTGGGCGGCCTGGTCTGGGGCCTGGTCTGCGCCGTGTCCTCGGCCTGCCTCTCCATCCTGCCGGCAAAGCCCATGGCCAAGTGGGGCAACTTCGTCGTCAACGGCCTGGCGTTTCTGGCCTCGGGCGTCATCCTGACGTTGGTCTATCGCCCCTGGGAGCACATGCCCGCCCTCGACGGCCTCGCCCTTGCGCTTCTGGCCTTCTGCATCCTGGGAGGCACCTTTGGCTCCTATGCCCTCTACCTGCAGGGCGTTCACGATGCCGGCTCCATGCGCGCGAGCCTTCTCGGCACCATCGAGCCCATCACGGCCACCATCACGACGGTTCTCATGCTTGGCACGACCTTCTCGCCGGCCGATCTCGTGGGCTTTGCCATGATCTTGGCCATGGTCTACCTCACGGCCTAGCCGCGGTCCCGGGCAAGAAGCCCGCCCCAATCCGACGCCACCAACCAAAAGGGCGGAGCCCCACCAACCGGTGAGGCGCCGCCTGCTCGTTGCGCGTATGTGCCGCGGGCCGGCCCGCTAGATGCGCTCCATGTTTGCCAGGACCGAGGAGTACCAGCGCGCCGCGTTGGGCGGGCAGTACTTCTGGGCGGCGGCGTAGGTGAGGTGTCCGCCGTAGCCGGAGGCAAGGCCCGCCACGTGGTCCCAGATGGCATCCTCCCACGTGTTCCAGCTCGAGCTTCCCCAGCCCCAGGCGTTGTGGGACCTGAAGCAGTAGAGGCCCTTGGAAGACTCCACGGCGCTGATCGCCGGCGAGAAGCGCGGGTCCACGCCGTAGTCCCAGGCGGCCTCGGCAAACGTCGTGCCCTGTCCCGCGAGGGGAGAGCCGGCGAGGTAGGCGTCGATGCGGGCGGCCCAGCCGGCCACGAAGGTGTCCTTCTGGGACTGCCAGTCAACGGGGTCTGGGTCGGGCTGCGCGGGAACCTCGACGGGTGCCTGCTCGCCGGAGCCGGTGGTGAAGGTGCTGTCGCCGGAGGCGGCGTCTGCCTGGGCCTTCTGGATGGCCGCCTGGCGCTCCGCCTCCTCGGCGGCCGCCTGCTCCGCCATCTGCTGCTCCAGCTCTGCGCGGGCGGCCTTGGCCGCGGCCAGGGCGTCGGAGGCCGCCTGTCGGTCGGACTCGGCGGCTGCCTGCTGGGTGGCCAGGTCCGAGCGCGTCTGCTGGAGCTCGGCGTCAAGCGAGGCTAGCTCGCTCACGGCGTCGTAGTTGTGGGACTGGATGACGTCCAGGTACTGGATGGTCGCAATCAGGGAGTTGAAGTCCTCGGAGGACAGCAGCAGGTCAAGAAGGCCGCCCGTTCCCTGCTGCATCTTGTACAGCAGCCTGATCGAGTCCGCCGCAGCGGCGCGCTTGCCGGGGAGAATCTCCTCGATCTGGGCAATGCGCTGCTCGTTGGCGTCAATCTGGGCCTGGACGCTCTCCACGCGGGCGTTAGCCTCGTCGTAGGCGGTCGAGGTCTCCTGGATCTGCTGCTGGATCTGGTCGATTGACGCGGCAAGAACCGTCCTTGGCGTCGCGAGCGTCGCAAGCGCACAGGCTGTCAGGGCGCTGGCTGCAGCCAGGCCGCGAAGACGGGCGCCGCGAGCTGTTTTGGTGAGCGTCAAAGAACAGTACCTCCGTGCTCGCCCTCCCGGATTTGCCGGGCTTCACAAACGTCTAACCCCGCTACTTTACCGCCTGAGCGGCCCGTTCACTTGGTTTTCACGAGTGCGGCGGCAGGTAGCAGGGGGTACCTGCCGCCTGCCGCCGCAAGGGAGCCGTCTGTGGGGGGCGCAGTCGTGGGGCCGTCTCGCCCGGTGCCTACTTGACGATGAGCGTGTCGCACTCGGTGTTGCGCGTGAGGAAGGTGGAGATGGAGCCCAGGATGGCGTACTTGATGGACGAGAGGCCGCGGGCCCCGCAGACCACCAGGTCGGGCTTGATGACGTCGAGCATGTCGTCCTTGAGGGTCTCGCGGATGCGGCCGGCGCGTACCACGACCTCGACCTTCTTGATCTGCGGCTCGGCCTCGGCCTTAGCCACCTGCCCGGCTATCGAGTCCCTGAACTCCTTCTCCAAAGCGGGAATGAGATCCACCGGGTAGGTCCCGGCGGCCTCGAGCGCGGTGGAGTCGATGACGTGGCCAATGTAGAGCTCGGCGTTGTCGCAGGCCGCGATCGTTATGGCGCGGTCGAGCACCTTCGCCTGCTCCTCCGACCCGTCAAGCGAGACGAAGATACGGTCATACCCGAGGTCCTGATAGGAAGCGGACGCGTTGTCTGCCATGGTGAGCTCCTCTCGCCGTCGCGTTCTTGCTGGTATGTCCGTTGTACCCAAGTTCGCGGGCGGTGGGGCCCACTCCGCCGAGCGTTTCCGCCAGCGTGGTTTTTCGCTGTCAGTGCTGTAAGGTTTTCTCCCGGCCGTGCGACATGCGTCAAAGTAAAGCCGTCTGTGCAAACAGGGAAAGGAACGCGTTTGGACTTCATCGAACTCATCAAGGCTGCCGTCTTCGGCGTGGTGGAGGGCATCACCGAGTGGCTGCCCATCTCCTCCACCGGTCACATGCTGCTGCTCAACCAGTTCTTGACCATGAACGTCTCCGCTGACTTCTGGGACATGTTCCTCGTGGTCATCCAGCTCGGCGCCATCCTGGCCGTGTGCGTCATCTTCTTCCACCAGCTGAACCCGTTCTCGCCCTCCAAGGCTCCCTACCAGCGCCGCAACACCTGGACGCTCTGGGGCAAGACCATCGTGGCGTGCATCCCCGCCGCCGTCATCGGCATCCCCATCGACAACTGGATGGAGGAGCACCTGGGCAGCCCCTTCGTCATCGCGGCCGCCCTCATCGTCTACGGCATCGCCTTCATCGTGATCGAGAACCGCCGCGAGGCCAAGGCCGCGGCGGCGCTGCCCGGCGCGGGCAACCACCCCACGGTCGGGCGCCCCAAGCACTTCGCCACGGCCGAGTCCGCCGCCCCCGCCACCCGCTCCGAGCTGGCCGACGCCGAGGCCCCCATTCAGAGCCTTGACGAGCTTGACTGGAAGACCGCCATCGGCATCGGTCTCTTCCAGGTGCTCTCCATCGTTCCCGGCACCTCCCGCTCCGGCTCCACCATCATCGGCGGCCTCATCCTGGGCTGCTCGCGCACCGTGGTCGCCGAGTTCACCTTCTACCTGGCCATCCCGGTCATGGTGGGCGCCTCTGGCCTGCGCCTGGTCAAGTACTTCCTCAAGGGCAACGTCTTTGCCCCCATGGAGCTCGCCATCCTGCTGGTGGGCTGCGCGGTGGCCTTCGTGGTCTCCCTGGTCTGCATCCGCTTCCTCATGGGCTTCGTCCGCAAGCACGACTTCAAGCCCTTCGGCTGGTACCGCATCGTCCTGGGCGTGCTGGTCATTGCCTGGTTTGGCATCACCGCGCTGCTCTAGCGGACGTGCCGGGAGCCCGGGCGCTTCTCGCCTGGCCTGGCAGTGTACATAAAGATGACTTGGGCCCCCGAATCCGCCTGATTCGGGGGCCCTTCTCGTCTAAATGTACGTTAATCGGAGCCGGTCTACAGGCTTGTCGGCACGCGGGACACGATGAGCCTCATCTTGCCCTCGCAGGTGGCGTCGCCGTAGGCGGCCGGGATGATGAGGTGCGTGCCGCGACGGACCGCCCGCCCGCCGATGGTGCCCTCGCCCTCGATGACGCTCACGCAGCGGAACGTCGGAATTGCCGAGAAGGTCTTCTCGCCGTCAACGGTCACGAGGTCCACCATGTAACGGTCGCAGTCCTCCAGGTGCTGGATGCCGCCGATGACCGGGGTGGTCACCTCGCCGGACGTGATCTCGGGCAGGTCGAAGTCAACGCAGTCGAGGCTCTGCTGCAGGTGGAGCGGGCGCTTGGTGCCGTCCGCCTGCACGCGGTCGTAGTCGTAGACACGGTAGGTCACGTCGCTGGACTGCTGGGTCTCCAGGATGGTCGTGCCCGCCTTGATGGCGTGGATGGTGCCCGGGTCAATCTGGAAGAAGTCGCCCTTGTGGATGGGCAGTACGTTCAGCAGGTCGTCCCAGCGGCCCTCCTCGACCATCTGGGCAAACTCGGCGCGGTCATGCGCGCGCTGGCCCACGACGATGGTCGCGCCCGGCTCGCAGTCAAGGATGTACCAGCACTCCTTCTTGCCCAGGGAGCCGTTCTCGTGCTCGGCGGCATAGGCGTCGTCGGGGTGGACCTGCACGGAGAGGTCGCCCTTGGCGTCGATAATCTTCACCAGCAGGGGGAACTGCGCATTGGCGCCCTCGGCGGTGGGGACGGCGCCAAACATCTCGCGGTGGCTCTGCCACAGCTCGGAGAGACGCATCCCGTCAAAGCTGCCGCCGTCTATCTGGCAGTCTCCGTGCGGGTGGGCAGAGATTGCCCAGCACTCGCCGATGGGGCCGTCCGGGATGCTGTACCCCCAGTCCGCGTCAAGCTTGCGGCCGCCCCAGATCTTCTCGTGGAAGATGGGCTTGAGGAAAATGAGCTCGTGATTAGCTGCCATGCCATGCTCCTTCTCTTCGGTTCTACTCTGTGCCGACAAGAGCCGTCACAAGCATAGCGCGGGCAGGCGACTAGAGGTTGTCCACCTTTAGGTCGTCCAGCAACCTCCTGGCTGTCTGCCAGGCGAGAAGTCCGTCAGGGTCGAAACTGCCGTCCTCGTATTGATCAACTCCGCGCTCGACCGTTAGCCATAACTGGAGCCAATAGACATTTGTGTCAACGTAGCAGGTCCCTTCTTCAATGATGAGGTAGGGCTGTTCATCGTTATCGGTGACAAGGGACGGCGACTGGTGTGCCGGAGAAAGCGAGAAAGATAGGAACGAGCAGCTTTCGGCGGCAATACCAAGGCATCTATTGGTTACCGCCTCGGCAGCGCTTTGGCGGACGTACGCCCAATGGGCCGAGGAGAATGCGTTGACGTCCAGCGGAGTTAGGACAAGGAGCCGGGACGCCCTCTCAAGAAGGTGCGTGCAAGAGATGCGTTTGGGGATAGACGTAGAACCACCCACTTTTGGCTCCCATCGCAATCAGTTTTCTTGGTGGTAGCAGCCATATTCTAAGGCGTATGCCTAGCAGACTCGCAATGGTCTAGACTAGCCTTTCCCGATGCAGGCAATCCGGAAGGTCACATATATGAGGTTCCGCAACAAACGTCTGATAACTACCGTCGCAGCGCTGCTTGCGGCGCTTCTCGTGGCGGCGCCGGCGCTTCCCGCGACACCCGCCCTGGCGGACGAGACCGTGTCCTATACTGCTGACCAGCAGCCCGAGCTCTCCGCTCAGGCGGCCTTCCTCTTTGACCGTACGACCGGCTACGTCCTTCTGGACAAGAACGCCGACGAGCGTCACTACCCGGCGTCTATGACCAAGATCATGACGGCGCTCCTGGTTCTCGAGCACGCCAGCCTGGCCGACGAGGTCACGGTCGAGCAGGCCGACCTCGACATGATCACCGCCGACAGCTCAAACGCCGGCCTTCGCGCCGGGGAGACCCTCACGGTGGAGAACCTCCTCGCCTGCCTGCTCCTGCCGTCGGGCAACGAGAGCGCCTACGTGCTGGCTCGCCACGTCGCCGGTGACTACCAGGCCTTCGTTGACATGATGAACTCCCGCGCGGCGGAGCTTGGCTGTACGGGCACGCACTTCGTCAACCCCTGTGGCCTGCACGACGACGACCACTACACCACCGCCCACGACATGGCCCTCATCCTCTCCGAGGCCGAGAAGAGCGCCGACTTCGTGCGCATCTCCGGCTCCGCCACCTGGGACCTGCCGGAGACCAGCATGAACCCGGCGCGCACCCTCAAGAACACCGACCTTCTCGTCAATCCCGAGAGCGACCTCTACATGGATGCCGTGACCTGCGGAAAGACGGGCTACACCGGGGACGCCGGCCGCTGCCTTGCCGCAGGTGCCTCCAAGGACGGCCTGGACGTGGTGGGTGTGGTCATGGACGCGCCTGAGTCGGAGGGCTCCGCCGCGGCCATCTCCAATATGCACGACCTCCTGAGCTGGGGCCTTTCCGCCTGGCAGACCACCTCCATCGTCAACGCCGGCGACGTCCTGGGCACCTCCGCCGTCCGCCTCTCCAAGGACGGCGAGAAGCTCAACGTTTCCGCGGCGGACGCCATCACGGCCACCCTGCCGGCGGGAACGACGGAGGACGACCTCGACGTCGCCTTCTCGTGGCAGGGCCCGCTCACCGCGCCTGTGGAGGCGGGGGAGCCCCTGGGCACGGCCACAGTCTCCTACCAGGGCCGCGAGCTCGGCGCCATCGGCGCCGTCGCCGCCTTTGGCATGCGTCTCTCCATCCCCGCCTTTGTGATGGACTGGCTCTCTGACCCCATCCACATGGTCATCGTCGTCGTTGCCCTGGTGGCGCTCTTCGTGCTCGTCGGCCTTCTCGCCTCCCGTGGGAGCCGTCGCCGCCAGCGCGACCTGCGCCGCGAGCACGACCGTCGCCGCGCGCAGGCGGCGGGCCGCCGAGTCGGCGCCCATTATGCCACGCCCCGCAAGAAGCGCTAGCCTGGTCCGCTTTCCGGGTTTTCCGGAGCGCGTCGGCTGTGCTACCATGTCCCACTAGGCAATGACGGAGAGGTTTGGTCGTCGCGTCGCCAGCGGACAAGAGATGGGGCTCACCGGCTGAGAGGTCCCTCCAAGGCTGACGTCCAGAGTTCACTCCACCAGCCGCAACCTTAACGGTGACGGTGGGCGCAGGCGCGCTTCTCGCCACCCAGTAGGGAAGCCGTCCGCCCCACGGAACGGGGCTCAAGAGAGGACGCGCGCGAGAGAAAACGCGCTCGTCAACCAAGGTGGTACCGCGGAACTCATCCGTCCTTGGGCAGAGAATGCCCGAGGACGGATTTTTGTTTGGAAAGGGGAGCACGCAATGTCGATGTCCGACGACCTCAAGGCAATTGAGGCTCAAGTCCAGGAGGGCCTTGCCAAGGCCGAGAACATGGACGCCCTGGAGGCCCTGCGCGTTGGCGTCCTGGGCCGCAAGGGCAGCCTGACCGCCATCATGCACACCATGGGCAAGGTCCCGCCCGAGGAGCGTCCCGCCATGGGCGCCCTGGCCAACACCGTCCGCGCCAACGTGGACATGGCCATCAAGAGCCGCAAGGAGGAGCTCGGCCGCGCCCTCATGGCAAAGCGCATGGAGGCTGACGCCGCCGACGTGACCCTTCCGGGTCGCACGCTCTCGCTGGGCACCCAGCACCTCATCTCCCAGATTCGCGAGGAGATTGAGGACATCTTCTGCGGCCTGGGCTACACCGTCGAGGACGGCCCCTACGTGGAGACCACCTACTACAACTTCACCGCGCTGAACGCCCCTGAGGACCACCCCAGCCGCTCGGCCAAGGACACCTTCTACGTGGTCGACAACCAGCCCGAGGGCAAGGAGGCCCACGTCCAGGGCGAGTCCGACGTGCTCCTGCGCACCCAGACCTCCGGCGTCCAGGCCCACGTCATGGAGGCCAAGGAGCCGCCGATCTACATGATCTGCCCGGGCACGGTCTTTCGTCCCGACACGGCCGACGCCAACCACCTGCCGCAGTTCACGCAGGTGGAGGGCCTCGTCGTCGATGAGGGCATCACCTTCGGCGACCTCAAGGGCACCCTTGACTACTTCACGCGCGAGATCTTTGGCAAGGACCGCGCCACCCGCTACCGCCCGCACTTCTTCCCGTTCACCGAGCCCTCCTGCGAGGTCGACGTCTCCTGCGGCGTCTGCCACGGCAAGGGCTGCCGCTTCTGCAAGAACACCGGCTGGCTCGAGATCCTGGGCTGTGGCATGGTGGACCCCAACGTCTTCCGCAACTGCGGCATCGACCCCGAGAAGTACACGGGCTTTGCCTTCGGCATCGGCGTCGAGCGCGTCGCCGCCCTGCGCTACGACCTGCCTGACCTGCGCATGCTCATGACCGGCGACATGCGCTTCCTCAAGCAGTTCTAGCCCGCACCCCCAGAGATTCCCGCGCAACAGAAAGGCTGTTCCAATGCGCATTTCATACGAGTGGCTCAAGAGCATGGTCGATGTGCCGGAGGACCCCTCCGACCTCGTCGCCGAGTTCGTCCGCACCGGCACCGAGGTCGAAGCCGTCGAGAAGGTCGGCGCCGACCTCACCAACGTCGTGACCGCCCAGGTCGTCAGCAAGAAGCCCCACCCCGACTCCGACCACATGTGGCTCTGCCAGGTCTCCGTCGGCGACCGCAACGTCGACGCCGACGGAAACCCCGTCCCGCTGCAGATCGTCTGCGGCGCACAGAACTTCGAGGAGGGCGACCACATCGTCACGGCCATGATCGGCGCGGTCCTGCCCGGTGACTTCAAGATTAAGAAGAGCAAGCTGCGCGGCGTCGAGTCCTGCGGCATGAACTGCTCCGCCCGCGAGCTCGGCCTGGGAGACGACCACGACGGCATCATCATCCTGCCCAAGGACGCTCCCGTCGGCATGGACTACACCGACTACCTTGGCATGTCCGACACCGTCATCGACTGCGAGATCACGCCCAACCGCCCGGACTGTCTGTCCATGACCGGCATGGCCGTCGAGGTTGCCGCCATGTACGACGAGGACACCCACATCGAGCTGCCCTCCGTCAAGAGCGAGCAGGGCCCCGACGCCCACGACCTCGTCGACGTCACCATCGACGACCCCGAGCTCTGCCAGCGCTACACCGCCCGCGTGGTCCGCAACGTCAAGATCGGCCCGTCTCCCGAGTGGCTGGCCCGCCGCGTCGTGGCCGCCGGCAGTCGCCCCATCAACAACGTCGTCGACGTGACCAACTACGTCATGTTCCTCACCGGCCAGCCGCTGCACGCCTTTGACCTGGGTAAGCTCACCGAGCGCGACGGTTGCCGCCACATCGTCGTCCGCGCCGCCGCAGATGGCGAGAAGCTCGAGACCCTCGATGGCGTCGAGCGCACCCTCACGCCGGACATGGCCGTCATCACCGACGACGGCAAGACCCCGGTCGCCCTTGCTGGCGTCATGGGCGGCATGAACTCCGAGATCGACGAGAACACCGTGGACGTCCTTCTCGAGAGCGCCACGTTCTCCTCCGGCCACGTCTCCCGCACGAGCCGCAACCTCGACCTCATGAGCGAGGCCTCCATCCGCTACGAGCGCCAGGTCGATGGCGCCAACTGCGCAAACGTCGCCGAGATCGCGGCTGCCCTCTTTGAGGAGTGCTGCGGTGCCGAGGTGTGCCCCGGCATCGTGGACGTCTATCCGGTGGTCGTTCCCGCCCCCGTCATCGACTTCCGCCCCGCCCGCGCCCGCATGCTCTGCGGCGCCCAGATCCCCGACGAGTTCATGGTCGCCCGCCTTTCTCGCCTGGGCTGCAGCATCGAGCGCGTTGATGACGAGCACCTCACGGTGACCGCCCCCACCAACCGCCCCGACCTTACCCGCGAGGTCGACCTCATCGAGGAGGTCTGCCGCCTGTGGGGCGAGGGCGACATCGAACCCACGCTTCCCGCCGCAAGGAACCACGCCGGCGGCCTGACCGTGGAGCAGAAGCGCATTCGCCTCATCGGCCAGACCCTGCGCGCCTGCGGCCTCTCCGAGACCAGCACCTACTGCTTCGCCGACCCTAACGACCTCGTGAGCCTTGGCATCACCGAGGAGGGTCGCGGCATCCCGGTGAAGATCATCAACCCGCTCGTCGCCGACCAGTCCGAGATGCGCCGCTCCATGCTCCCGGGTCTCGTGCGCTCCGTCGCCTACAACCTCGACCACGGCGTGCCCAACGTCGCGCTGTACGAGATCGGCCGCGTCTTCTTTGGCCACGAGTCCAAGTCCCAGCCCGACGAGCCCACCTACGTGTGCGGCGTCCTTGCCGGCAAGCGCGCCGACGACGCCTGGAACTCCAAGTTCCCCGACTACGACTTCTTTGACGCCAAGGGCGCCGTTGAGCAGCTGCTCTCTGCCCTGCGCCTCACCAAGGTCCGCTTCAAGGTCGCCGATGCCCAGAGGTATCCGTGGCTGCAGCCCGGTCGTGCCGCCGAGGTCCTCTCCCAGGGCGAGGTCCTGGGTTGGGTGGGCAACATCCACCCCGCCAGCCTCCAGAAGGTCGGCGTTGACGTGCCGGTCGTCGCCTTCGAGCTCTCCGTTGAGGCCCTGCTGCGCCTTGCCGTGCGCGAGCTTCCCTACGTCGACGTCCCCACGCTGCCCGGCGTGACGCATGACCTGGCCATCGTCGTCGACGAGTCCGTCTCCTACGAGCAGCTCGTCCAGCGCATCGGCAGCGCCGGCGGCAAGCTCCTGGCCGACGTCCGCCTCTTCGACGTCTACCGCGACCCGGTCCGCGTGGGCAAGGGCAAGAAGTCCATGGCCTTCTCCCTCACCTACCGCGCCGCTGACCGCACCCTCACCTCCGAGGAGGTCGAGAAGGCGCACGAGAAGCTAGTCAACAAGGTCCTGCGCGCCACGGGCGGCGAGGTCCGCAGCTAGATCTGACGGCGAATAACGTTTCTGAGAACGGTCGGGCGCAAGCTGCCCGGCCGTTTTCTCTTAGGCCACAATTGACGTCATACATATAGAGAAGGGAAGCGCCCATGCCGAGCTGGAACATCCATACCGCCCACGTAGAGAGGCTCCTGCGTGAGCATGGTGCCTCGGAGCTGGGAATAGACGGCAAGGACGCATTCCTCATGGGCAACCTTCTGCCCGACGTCTATGTGGGCTACATGGTCTCGGACGCAACCTGGCGCATTGACTACAAGCTCACCCACCTCACCATGAGGGACCACATTCCCCTCCCGCGCTACCAGGAGTTCTGGGAATTTTACGTCGAGCGTCCCGAGGACTACGGTGCGCATTGCGTAACTGATGTGGTCCGTGGCGCCTGGTGCCACCTGGTGTGCGACCACGTCTACAATGCCCACACCCGCGCCTACCTCAAGGAGCTCGGCGTTGCCCCAGGGGAGGAGGCCCGCATCAAGAAACAGGCCGACTTCGCCCTCTTTGGCAGGACCCTCACTATTGAGATGGTCCCGGCGGTCACAAACGAGGTCCTCGGCCAGTGCCGCTCCTTCCCCCAATACAGCGTCGTCGAGAAGGACGTCCGAGCAGCATCCTCCGTAGCCGCATCCATAGTGGAGAAGAACAGGCTCGAGCACGTGGACGGAACCCCCGATTATCAACTGCTGACCGCCGACTTCTTTGACACGGCGAGAAACGAGGCTGACCAGATCATGGTGAGGGGCCTGAGGGAGCTGGCTTCCAGATAGAGGACAAGGCTCCGCAGATTGACCAATTGTGTAGGAACCGTGAACCCGCCGATTCCCGCCCCGGCCCGGCGGGAGGCAGCGTATATTAACTCCTCGCGCGGCGGCGGGGCACAGAGCCCGGCGCGAGCGCGGCGAACCTTGAAAACCGGATACCGCGGCCCGAGAGGGCCGACAACCAGGACAGACTATAGGACAGGTTCTTGATACATGAGTGGAGTGTCATATCACTCCCGTCGAGTTCCTTGTCCCAAGGGATCCGAGTTAAACGACATGGCGCTCACCGGCCGGGACGGCTCGAAGCGAAGAATCTTGTCAGGCCTCACGGCCTGCCACATTTGAACGGAGAGTTCGATCCTGGCTCAGGATGAACGCTGGCGGCGCGCCTAACACATGCAAGTCGAACGGTTAAGGCGCCCTTCGGGGCGCGAATAGAGTGGCGAACGGCTGAGTAACACGTGGGCAACCTGCCCCCCGCACCGGGACAGCCTCGGGAAACCGTGGGTAATACCGGGTACTCCGCCACCCCCGCATGGGGGAGGCGGGAGAGCGTATGCGGCGGGGGATGGGCCCGCGGCCTGTTAGCTAGTTGGCGGGGCAACGGCCCACCAAGGCGATTATGGGTAGCTGGGTTGAGAGACCGACCAGCCAGATTGGGACTGAGACACGGCCCAGACTCCTACGGGAGGCAGCAGTGGGGAATCTTGCGCAATGGGGGCAACCCTGACGCAGCGACGCCGCGTGCGGGACGAAGGCCTTCGGGTCGTAAACCGCTTTCAGCAGGGACGAGGCCGAAAGGTGACGGTACCTGCAGAAGAAGCCCCGGCTAACTACGTGCCAGCAGCCGCGGTAATACGTAGGGGGCGAGCGTTATCCGGATTCATTGGGCGTAAAGCGCTCGTAGGCTGCCCGCTAGGTCCGGGGTCAAATCCGGGGGCTCAACCCCCGCACGCCCCGGATACCGGCGGGCTTGAGTCGGGTAGGGGAAGGCGGAATTCCAGGTGTAGCGGTGGAATGCGCAGATATCTGGAAGAACACCGGTGGCGAAGGCGGCCTTCTGGGCCTCGACTGACGCTGAGGAGCGAAAGCTGGGGGAGCGAACAGGATTAGATACCCTGGTAGTCCCAGCCGTAAACGATGGACGCTAGGTGTGGGGGGAGATGCCCTCCGTGCCGCAGCCAACGCATTAAGCGTCCCGCCTGGGGAGTACGGCCGCAAGGCTAAAACTCAAAGGAATTGACGGGGGCCCGCACAAGCAGCGGAGCATGTGGCTTAATTCGAAGCAACGCGAAGAACCTTACCAGCGCTTGACATTATGGTGAAGCCGGGGAGACCCGGTGGCCGAGAGGAGCCATAACAGGTGGTGCATGGCTGTCGTCAGCTCGTGTCGTGAGATGTTGGGTTAAGTCCCGCAACGAGCGCAACCCCCGTCGCGTGTTGCCAGCGGTTCGGCCGGGCACCCGCGCGAGACCGCCGGCGTCAAGCCGGAGGAGGGTGGGGACGACGTCAAGTCATCATGCCCCTTATGCGCTGGGCCGCACACGTGCTACAATGGCCGGCACAACGGGCTGCCACGCCGCAAGGCGGAGCGAATCCCCAAAGCCGGCCCCAGTTCGGACCGGGGGCTGCAACCCGCCCCCGCGAAGTCGGAGTTGCTAGTAATCGCGGATCAGCACGCCGCGGTGAATGCGTTCCCGGGCCTTGTACACACCGCCCGTCACACCACCCGAGTCGCCTGCACCCGAAGTCGCCGGCCCAACCCGCAAGGGGGGGAGGTGCCGAAGGTGTGGCTGGTAAGGGGGGTGAAGTCGTAACAAGGTAGCCGTACCGGAAGGTGCGGCTGGATCACCTCCTTTCTAGGGAGAGACAAGTCTCATCTAGAGAATCGATTATGACGACGGGCCGTCCCGTCAGGCCGAGGCGCCATGCCTCGGGTCCCTTCCGTCCCCTGGTTGCTCGCGGGCCTGCGCCCGCGCGGTGTCCGGTCCCCGGGGCTCGCCCTGGCCGTACCTTGAGAGCTGCATAGCGTGACCAACGAAGATTTTCTTCTAGAAGATCGCATCTCATGCAATATGACACCCAAGGCCCCACCAAGTGGGGCCGTATGAGTCGTTTAACCATACCGTCTGAGATAGAAGGAAGATGGTAAGGGCAGGCGGCGGATGCCTTGGCACAGGAAGCCGACGAAGGACGCGGCAAGCTGCGATAATCCGCGGTGAGGGGCACACGCCCTTTGACCCGCGGGTCTCCGAATGGGAAAACCCGGCGCGCCGTCGAGGCGCGTCGCCCTCCCCCCGAACACATAGGGGGGAGGGGGGCAACCCGGGGAACTGAAACATCTAAGTACCCGGAGGAAGAGAAATCAATCGAGATTCCCCCAGTAGTGGCGAGCGAACGGGGAAGAGGCCAAACCGGCCCGAGCGAAAGCCGGGCCGGGGTCGTGGGGCCGTCTACAGTGCGGTTACAAAGCGACGCGCGAGCGGAACCGGATGGGAAGCCGGGCCGAAGGGGGTTAGAGCCCCGTACGCGAAGCGCGACGCCCGCCTGACGGTGCCCGAGTACCGCCGGACACGTGAAACCCGGTGGGAAGCAGGGGGGTCCACCCTCCAAGCCTAAATACTCTCCTGTGACCGATAGCGCACTAGTACCGCGAGGGAAAGGTGAAAAGCACCCCGGGAGGGGAGTGAAACAGCACCTGAAACCGCCTGCCCACAAGCAGTCGGAGCATCGCCTTCGGGCGGTGTGACGGCGTGCCTTTTGTAGAATGAGCCAGCGAGTTGCGGCGCGTGGCGAGGCCAAGCCACGAAGCGAGCCGTAGCGACAGCGAGTCCGAACAGGGCGCTAAGTCGCGCGCCGCAGACGCGAAGCCGGGTGAGCTATCCATGGGCAGGCTGAAGCGGGGGTAAGACCCCGTGGAGGGCCGAACCCACCTAGGTTGAAAACTGGGGGGATGACCCGTGGATAGGAGTGAAAGGCCTATCAAACCCGGAGATATCTCGTTCTCCCCGAAATAGCTTTAGGGCTAGCCTCGGGCGTTTACCATGGGGGGTAGAGCACTGGACTGCCGCGGGGGCCTCACCGCCTACCAACGCAGACCAAACTCCGAATACCCATGGTCCACAGCCCGGGAGTCAGAACATGTGGGCTAAGCTGTGTGTTCGAAAGGGAAACAGCCCAGACCGCCCGCTAAGGCCCCCAAGTCGATGTTGAGTGGCAAAGGATGTGCGTCCGCCCAGACAACCAGGATGTTGGCTTAGAAGCAGCCACCCATTCAAAGAGTGCGTAATAGCTCACTGGTCGAGTGGACATGCGCCGACAATACACGGGGCTAAGCATCGCGCCGAAGCGGCGGACCGGAACCATGCGTTCCGGTGGTAGGGGAGCTTCCCGTGCGCGGGGAAGCCGGGGGACGACCCCCGGTGGAGCGCCCGGGAGTGAGAATGCTGGCATGAGTAACGAGAGCGGGGTGGAAAACCCCGCCGCCGTAAACCCAAGGTTTCCTGGGCGAGGCTAATCCTCCCAGGGTCAGTCGGGGGCTAAGGCGAGGCCGGAAGGCGTAGCCGATGCACAGCGGGCCGACATTCCCGCACCCCCGGAAGGGCGCTATAACCGATGGGGCGACGCAGGAGGGTAGCTGGACGGGGTTCTGGACGTCCCCGCGATGGCGCGTAGGGCGGCTCCCAGTGAAACGCGGGAGCCACGTGAGCCTGAGGCGCCGGACGAAGCCTTGTGGCGAAGCCAGTGAGCCCATGCTGCCGAGAAAAACCCCTAGGGAGCCCGACGGGGCCCGTACCGCAAACCGACACAGGTGGGTGGGTAGAGAATACCAAGGCGATCGGGAGAACTATGGTCAAGGAACTCGGCAAAATCGCCCCGTAACCTCGGGAGAAGGGGCGCCGGCCTGGGTGGGGGGACACGCTCCCCGAGCCCGGTCCGGCCGCAGCGAAAAGGTCCAAGCGACTGTTTACCAAAAACACAGGACTCTGCTGAAGTCGTAAGACGACGTATAGGGTCTGACGCCTGCCCGGTGCCGGAAGGTCACGAGGAGCCGTCAGCGCAAGCGAAGCGGCGAATCCAAGCCCCGGTAAACGGCGGCCGTAACTATAACGGTCCTAAGGTAGCGAAATTCCTTGTCGGGTAAGTTCCGACCTGCACGAAAGGCGTAACGATTTGGACGCTGTCTCGACCATAGGCCCGGTGAAATTGCACTAGTCGTGAAGATGCGACTTACCCGCGGAAGGACGGAAAGACCCCGTGAACCTTTACTGCAGCTTGGCATTGGCTGCCGGGGCGCCGTGTAGAGGATAGGTGGGAGACTTCGAACCCGGGACGCCAGTCCCGGGGGAGTCGCCCTTGGAATACCACCCTCGGCGCCTTGGCATCCTAACCTGCGGCCGTTATCCGGCGCAGGGACCGTGCCAGGTGGGTAGTTTGACTGGGGCGGTCGCCTCCTAAAAGGTAACGGAGGCGCACGTAAGGTCTGCTCGGGACGGTCGGCAACCGTCCTTGAGAGTGCAAGAGCGCAAGCAGGCTTGACTGCGAGACGGACAGGTCGAGCAGGTGGGAAACCAGGTTCTAGTGATCCGGCGGCTCAGAGTGGTATGGCCGTCGCTCAACGGATAAAAGGTACTCCGGGGATAACAGGCTGATCTTCCCCAAGAGTCCACATCGACGGGAAGGTTTGGCACCTCGATGTCGGCTCATCGCATCCTGGGGCTGGAGCAGGTCCCAAGGGTATGGCTGTTCGCCATTCAAAGCGGTACGCGAGCTGGGTTCAGAACGTCGTGAGACAGTTCGGTCCCTATCCTCCGTGGGCGCAGGAGAACTGATGGAGGCTGCCCCTAGTACGAGAGGACCGGGGTGGACGGACCTCCGGTGCACGGGTTGTCGACCAACGGCACCGCCCGGTAGCTGAGTCCGGTTCGGATAACCGCTGAAAGCATCTAAGCGGGAAGCCGGTCCAGAGATGAGTTCTCCCTTCGGTAAGGCCCCTCGTAGACCACGAGGTTGATAGGCCGCAGGTGGAAGCCCCGCGAGGGGCGGAGCCGAGCGGTACTAATCGGCCGAGCTCTTCCTTCGCGACCTTCTGGAGAGGCTTCGATCCCGGTCACGCTGTGCGGCCCTGAGGGCACGGCCACGCGGCCCGCCCGTAAATCGCAGAACGCCCCTTGGCGGCCGGCGGCCATGGCAGGGGAGGCACACCCGGACCCATCCCGAACCCGGAAGTTAAGCCCCCGAGCGCCGATGGTACTGCGGAGTAAGTCCGTGGGAGAGCAGGACGCCGCCGGCCACCAAGGGGCATTTTGCCAGGGGAGGCCCCCTCCGCGAGAGCGGAGGGGGCCTCTCTGCGTATGTACGCGTGTTGTTTTACTTTGCCTCTCTCCTTTATGAAATCAATACCATGATGTAAGTGCCGTTTGTCGGCTCATTTCTACCGTTCGGCTGCTTTATACTGTTCAAACGTAGAGCAGGTGGTGTGAGGTCTGCACCTTGGTATCCGAAAGGACTTTTGAAATGAAGATTCTCTTCTACGGAACCGCAAGCTACGACAAGGATTCCTTCAACAGGGAGCTCAAGAGCTATCCCAACATCAAGATTGATTTTATCGAGACCAATCTCACTCCTATGACAGCCGCCCTTGCCCGTGGCTATGATGCCGTCTGCGCGTTCGTCAATGCCGATGCGGGCGCCATGACCCTCGAGATTCTGGCGGGCTTTGGCGTCAAGCTCGTTCTCATGCGCTGCGCTGGCTTTGATGCCGTCAACGTTCCCGTTGCCAAGGACCTTGGCATGAAGGTCACTCGTGTTCCTGCCTATTCTCCGCAGGCTATTGCCGAGCACGCCATGGGCCTTGCGCTCTGCGCCAACCGCCGTATCCACAAGGGCTATAACCGCGTCCGTGACAATGACTTCAACCTCGAGGGTCTTGTCGGCGAGACGCTTTATGGCAAGACCGCCGGCATCATTGGCACTGGCCGAATTGGCGCCGCGCTCTGCCGAATCTGCAAGGGCTTTGGCATGAAGGTCCTCGGCAGCGACCTTTACCCCAACATGCAGCTTGTCGAGGAGGGCGTCGTCGACGAGTACGTTGACTATGATGAGCTGTATCGTCGAAGCGACCTCATTTCTCTCCATGCTTTCCTTAATGAGGAGAGCCGCCACATGATCAACGATGACTCCATTGCCAAGATGAAGGACGGCGTCATCTTTGTGAACACCGGTCGTGGCGGTCTCGTTGACACCCAGGCCCTTATCCGCGGCATCCTGTCTGGCAAGATTGGCGCCGCAGGACTGGACGTTTATGACGAGGAGGGCCCCAACGTTTACCAGGACCGCGCTGGTGAGATCATTGACTCCGTCACTTCTCGCCTGTGCTCCTTCCCCAACGTGGTGATGACCAGCCACCAGGCCTTCTTCACCAAGGAGGCCTTGGGTGAGATTGCCCGCGTCACGCTTGATAACGCGCAGGCGTTTGCTAACGGCACCGACTTCGTCGAGAGGTCCGTCGTCTGCTAGCATCGCTAGCAGCGATTCATATTGGCGTTTCCATACGAGAAAGAGGTTCTAGATGGGATTTACCAAGAAGACCAAGATCGTATGCACCATGGGTCCGTCCACTGAGGACGAGGAGGTGCTGCGTCAGCTCATTCTTCACGGCATGAACGTCGCTCGTTTCAACTTCTCTCACGGCAGCCACGAGTATCACCGTCAGATGATCGAGAAGGTGCGCAACATTTCCAAGGAGCTCGGCATTCCCGTTGCCATTCTTCTTGACACCAAGGGCCCCGAGGTCCGTACCGGCCTTCTGGAGGACGGCAAGAAGGTCACCGTCAAGACTGGCGACGAGCTTGTCATCTCTGCCCAGCCCACTGGCGAGAACTTCCACGGCAACGCCGGCCACATCTCCCTTGACTACCTGAACCTTCCCAAGGAGGTCACCAAGGGCTCCATCATCCTCATCGACGATGGCCTGATCGGCCTTGAGGTTGACCACGTCGAGGGTAACGACATGTACTGCGTCGTCACCAACGGCGGCGAGATTGGCGAGCGCAAGGGCGTCAACATCCCCAACGTCAACATTGGCCTGCCCTCCGTCACCCCGCAGGACCGCGCGGACATCATGTTTGGCTGCGAGCTCGGCATCGATGCCATTGCCGCCTCCTTCATCCGCGACGCCAAGGCCGTTGACGAGATTCGCCAGATTTGCGTCGAGATGGGTGCCCCGCACGTGCAGATCTTCCCGAAGATCGAGAGCGCCCTGGGTGTCGAGAACTTCGACGAGATTCTGCACGTCTCTGACGGCATCATGGTTGCTCGTGGCGACCTGGGCGTCGAGGTGCCTGCCGCCAAGGTCCCGCACATCCAGAAGACCATCATCAAGAAGTGCGCCGAGCACTACAAGCCGGTCATCACCGCTACGCAGATGCTCGACTCCATGATTCGCAACCCGCGTCCGACCCGCGCCGAGGTCAACGACGTTGCCAACGCCGTCATGGATGGTACCGACTGCGTCATGCTCTCTGGCGAGACCGCCTCGGGCAAGTATCCCATCGACGCCGTTCGCACCATGGCCGAGATCTGCAAGGAGACCGAGAAGTACCTCCCCGAGAACGAGCACTATTACGACCGCGGCGGCGTCCGCAACGTCAACGGCGCCACTGGCTTTGCTGCCGTTGAGATGGCCGATCGCGTGGGTGCCAAGTGCATCATCGTGCCGACCCACTCTGGTCGTTCCGCTCGCCTGGTCTCCAAGTTCCGCCCGAAGGTACCCCTGTACGCCATGTCCCCCTCCGACGAGTCTGTGCGCCGCACCTGCTTCTACTGGGGCGTCTACGCGTACCGCACCACCGAGCAGGGCTCCCTCACCAACACGCTCTACAACGCGCTGACCACCGCGAAGGAGAACAAGGTCGTCGATGCCGGCGACATTGTTGTCCTCACCGCCGGTGACCCGCAGACCTCCCCGCGCCAGGGCGACTACACCACCTCCACCAACCTGGCTATGATCGCCCAGGTCCAGTAGAGACGACCCGCCACAGCGCATTGAGGGCCGTCGGCTTGATGCCGGCGGCCCTTTCTTGCGCGACTGGCCCTAACCAACCCGGGTGACTAGCCAAAGGAGAAGAAATGATCTACGACGGACTTGACGTAATCGAGCGCTACCGCGGCCTTTCTCGGGGCCTTGATGTGCTTATCGACTGGCTTGGTAAGAACGATCCCAAGGACCTGCCGCTGGGCAAGACCGAGATCGACGGAAGCCGCGTCTTCGCAAACGTCATGGAGGCCAAGACCAAGAGGCGCGAGGACGCGCGCTTTGAGTTCCACCACAGGTATGCGGATGTGCAGATTGACCTCGAGGGCGAGGAGCGCTTCTTCACGACCCCGGGCGCCACGGACGTGACCGTGGAGTACGACGAGACTGCCGACAAGGGCCACTGCCTCGCCTCCGAGGGCAACGATGACATTCTGGGCGGCACCCTCGCCCACGGCCACTTTGTGATGTACGTGCCCGGTGAGCCTCACATGTGCAACATCGTCATGCCCGAGGCCGAGGTCGGCCCCATCAAGAAGATCTGCTTCAAGGTGATCTCTGACCAGTATTGGGACGAGGCATAGGGCTTCTTGGCGTCTGAGCATGGCCCCTATAGGGTAAAGTGAGACTTATTGTAGAGGTGCCCGGCACGGCAACCTTGGTGAGCCCTTGCCCCTCCTGGGGAATTATGATCGGGCACTGATCTGCCGGGCGATTCAATCCCAGGAGGAGTGAACGTGAAAGAGTACCTATCATCTGCCGACGACGTTCTTTCCGCACAGGGGACCGACGGCGAGTCGGGCCTCTCTGAGGCGGCGGCGTCCGAGCGCCTGGCCAAGCACGGCCCCAACAAGCTGAAGGAAGAGGAGAAGACCCCGCTGTGGATCCGCTTCTTCCAGCAGATGGCTGACCCCATGGTCATCATGCTCATCGTCGCCGCCATCATCAGCGCGGCAACGGGGATGATCAAGGGCGAGGCCGACTGGGCCGACGTGATCATCATCATGTTCGTGGTCGTGGTCAACTCCGTGCTCGGCGTGGCTCAGGAGGCCAAGAGCGAGGAGGCCCTCGCGGCCCTGCAGGAGATGAGCGCGGCCCAGTCCAAGGTCATGCGCGGCGGCAAGCTGGTGCACCTTCCGAGCTCGGAGCTCGTTCCCGGCGACGTGGTGTTGCTCGAGGCCGGAGACGCTGTTCCGGCGGACTGCCGCGTTCTCGAGAGCGCCTCGATGAAGATCGAGGAGGCGGCCCTCACCGGCGAGTCCGTGCCGGTCGAGAAGCACGCAGACGCGATCGAGCTTGCGGCAGGCGTCGATGACGTGCCCCTGGGAGACCGCAAGAACATGTGCTACATGGGCTCCACGGTGGTCTACGGCCGCGGTCGCGCCGTTGTCTGCGGCACGGGCATGGACACCGAGATGGGCAAGATCGCGGGTGCCCTGTCCGAGGCCAAGGAGGAGCTCACCCCGCTCCAGGTCAAGCTGGCGGAGCTCTCTAAGATCCTGACCATCCTGGTCATCGTCATCTGCATCGTCATCTTTGGCGTCGACATTATCCGTCACGGCGTGGGCAACGTCCTCACCGACCCGACGGCCCTTCTCGACACCTTCATGGTTGCCGTGTCCCTGGCCGTTGCCGCCATCCCCGAGGGTCTGGTGGCCGTCGTCACCATTGTGCTCTCCCTTGGCGTGACCAAGATGGCCAAGCGCCAGGCAATCATCCGCAAGCTCTCTGCCGTCGAGACCCTCGGCTGCACGCAGATCATCTGCTCCGACAAGACGGGCACGCTGACCCAGAACAAGATGACCGTCGTCAAGCACGAGCTTGCTTCCGAGGAGAACCACTTCCTTGCCGGTATGGCCCTGTGCTCCGACGCAAAGTGGGATGCCGAGAAGGGCGAGGCCGTGGGCGAGCCCACCGAGTGTGCCCTCGTGAACGACGCCGGCAAGGCCGGGATGACCAACCTTGTGGCCGAGCACCCGCGCGTGGGCGAGGCTCCCTTTGACTCCGGACGCAAGATGATGTCTGTCGTCGTCGAATCCCTCGACGGCAAGTACGTGCAGTTCACCAAGGGCGCGCCCGACGTAATTCTTGGCCTGTGCACCAAGGTCTACGAGGACGGCAAGGTCGTCCCGATGACCGAGGAGCGTCGCGACCAGATCCTTGCCGCCAACAAGGGCATGGCCGACGAGGCCCTGCGCGTCCTCGCCCTGGCAGATAGGATCTATGACGAGGTCCCCGGCGATTGCTCCGCAGCCGCCCTCGAGCACGACCTCACCTTCTGCGGCCTCTCCGGCATGATCGACCCGGTCCGTCCCGAGGTCGCCCCGGCCATCACCGAGGCCCACGACGCCGGCATCCGCGTGGTCATGATCACGGGCGACCACATTGACACCGCCGTTGCCATTGCCAAGCAGCTCGGCATCGTGACCGACCGCTCCCAGGCCATCACCGGCGTCGAGATCGACAAGATGAGCGACGAGGAGCTTGACGCCCGCATCGCCGACTACGGCGTCTACGCGCGCGTCCAGCCCGAGCACAAGACCCGCATCGTCGAGGCCTGGAAGAAGAAGGACCGCATCGTCGCCATGACCGGCGACGGCGTCAACGACGCCCCGTCCATCAAGCGCGCCGACATCGGCGTGGGCATGGGCATCACGGGCACCGACGTCACCAAGAACGTGGCCGACATGGTGCTTGCCGACGACAACTTCGCGACGATCATCAACGCCTGCGAGGAGGGCCGCCGCATCTACGACAACATCCGCAAGGTGATCCAGTTCCTTCTCTCCGCCAACCTTGCCGAGGTGTTCTCCGTCTTCATCGCCACGCTCATCGGCTTCACGATCTTCCAGCCGGTGCAGCTGCTGTGGGTCAACCTCGTGACCGACTGCTTCCCGGCCCTTGCCCTGGGCATGGAGGAGGCCGAGGGTGACGTCATGAAGCGCAAGCCCAGGAATGCCAAGGATGGCGTCTTTGCCGGTCACATGGGCCTGGACTGCATCGTTCAGGGCCTCGTCATCACCGCGCTCGTCCTGGCCAGCTTCTTTGTGGGCGTCTACTTTGACATGGGCTACATCAACATTGCCGATATGATCGCCGGCACCGCCGATGAAGAGGGCGTCATGATGGCGTTCATCACGCTGAACATGGTCGAGATCTTCCACTGCTTTAACATGCGCAGCCGTCGCGCCTCCCTCTTTGCCATGAAGAGGCAGAACAAGTGGCTGTGGGGCGCCTCCGCCCTGGCCCTGGTCCTCACTGTCATCGTGACCCAGGTACCCGCCCTTGCCCTGATGATCTTCGGCGATGTTACCCTTGAGCTGCGCGGCGTTCTGTGGGCGCTTCTGCTGGCCTTCCTGATCATCCCGATCAACGAGGCCTACAAGGCCATCATGCGCGCGGTCGAGAAGGACCAGTAGCAAGAGATTGAGGAACTGTGGCTAAGCGTTCTAGCAAGAGTGGTAGGAAGACGCGAAGCAGGAGAGCCGGTGGGGCCCAGCAGGGGGTCCTGCCGGCTCTTTCCTCGCTGACGGAGCTCCCGGCGTTTGGGGAGCTCTCTGTCAGCGAGCGGCAGCGCGAGGCGTTTCTGGCTGCCCAGGCGCGAGCTGGGCGGGCTGGCGAGAATGCCGACGAGCTTGTGATGGGCTGCGTCGTCCGCCTTGACCGCGGGTACCCCGCCGTGTGCAGCGAGGGGGAGACCTTTAGGGCGGAGTTTGCCACGAGGCTCACCAAGGGCGGGCTTGCCGGCCAGGAGAACTCCCGGGTGGCCGTGGGCGACTGGGTGTGTGCGCGCCTGCCCGATGGCCACGAGATGGGCCTCATCGAGGAGATTCTGCCGCGCGAGAGCGACATAGCGCGCTGGCGCGGAAAGGCCCGCGGAGAGAAGCAGACCCTTGCCGCCAACGTTGACGTGGTGCTTGTGGTTCAGCAGCTCGGAGAGCGCGAGGTGTCCTGCGAGCGCATCGCCCGCAGTGCCGTCATTGCACGGGACTGCGGAGCGGACGTCGCCGTGGTGCTGACCAAGGCGGACCGGGCGAGCGATGGCGTCCTTGCGAGGGATGTCGCTGCCGTGAGGGAGGTCCTTGGCGAGGGATGCCACCTGGCGCTCACGTCCTCTGCTGCCAGGGGCGACGAGGCGACGCGCGTCCGCAGGGCCGCCGACGAGCTTGGCGTCTCTTGGGGAGAGGACGCCGTCAGGGCGCTTGTGCCCGAGGGCGTGGTCGCTATCGTGCTGGGAGAGTCGGGAGCGGGCAAGTCGACGCTGCTGAACGCGCTTCTCGGCCGCGACGTGCTGGAGACGGGCGCCGTCCGTGCGGCAGACGACGCCGGAAGGCACACAACGGTGGCCAGGAGAATGGTCTCTCTTCCGGGCGCCGGCGTCATAGTCGACGAGCCTGGGCTGAGGAGCCTGCCCATCGTCGGTCACGAGCGCGGCCTGGCCAAGGTCTTTCCAGAGATTACGGAGGCGGCCACGCAGTGCCGCTTTCGCGACTGCACGCATACCCACGAGCCGGGGTGCCAGGTGCGGCAGGCTCACGCCGATGCGGAGCCGGGCTTCTCTGACGTGCGGGTTAGCTGCTACCTCGCCCTGGCGCGCGAGATGCGCGAGAGCGCGGCGAGCCTAGACCCGGATGTGGTCATCTAGCCGGTTGGCACAATGGAGCGGTTTCTCTGAAAGCCCGCGTGGCGCCCCTTGGGCCACGCGGGCTTTTGCGTGTGGCCGTGCGCGCGTCCGTGTGAAGGAACCGTGAAGTGGAGAAAGCCACTTTAGTTGGCTAAAGCCAAATGAGCCGAGTTTGAGAGGCCCGCGTCTCAAGCTAGGCGCCCTGACGTGAAAGCCACGTGTCCGCCAGCCGCAAGAAATCGGAAAGGCCAATTCTCCGACGAGGCGGTGAGGCTCTTGGCCGAAGGCGAGAATGCCCTCACCTTGATTGGCACCGCGGGTGCCTTGGAGTGCGGGGGAGGGCTTGAGGATGACACGGAGAGTGAGGCTGGCGCTGGCTGCGGCGTTCTCGCTGTTGACGCTCGTGCTATGCCTGGCCTACGGGCAGCAGGTTCGCGCGGATGCCGACCGAGAGCGTGCGGAGGCACTCGAGCGCTATGGCGGCGAGGTCACCAAGGTGGTCGTTGCCGGGCAGGCCCTTGAGGTGGGCGACGTGGTGTCTCGCCAGAACGTCGTGGAGCGCGACTGGGTAAGCGACCTCGTTCCCAAGGGCAGCTACGTCTCGCTCGACGAGGTCGTCGGACGCCAGGTCACGGTTCCGGCAAGCGAGGGCTCTCCCGTCACGCAGCTCAACTTCAGGGAGGCGGCAACCTCTGCGGACGTTCCGGACGGCTACGTTGCCGCATCCGTTCCGTTTGGCGAGAAGCTCGGCCTGCCTTCGGACATTGGGGTCGGCACAAGAGTCGTGGCCTTCAGGGTCGGGGAGTCCGGAGCGCGGGTCCTGAGCGATGACGTGCAGGTGATCTCCTCCCTCGGGGAGGGCGGTGCGCTGGGGGCGCGAGCCAGCGTCACGCTGGCGGTGAGGCCGCAGGCCGTGGCGGAGCTCCTGGTTGCGGGCGGAGAGGGCTCCCTGCGCCTGATCGTGCCGGCGGAGGGCGTGTCGGTGAGCGAACGCCAGCAGGCTCCTGCCGAGGTGACGGCGGAGGTCCCTGCGGATTCCGACAAGAATGGGGGCGCGGACGATGAGTGATGCCTGCGAGTGGGTTGGCTATTGCATCGATGAGGGCATAGGGGACCTGCAGAGGGCTGCGGGAACACTTGGGGCGCTTGACGAGCTCTCGATGGCCCATGACGCCGACGAACTCAGGCGAATGGTGCGAGACAGCGAGGTCGGGGCCTTGGGCGTCATCGTCGGAATGACCTCCGACGGCGTCTCCGACGTCAACCTGGCCGCGGCCATAGCGAAAGACGGGCGCGCGAGGGTCGTGGCGCTGGTGAGGCGGGGCGCTTCGGGGTCCCTCAGGTCGCGGGCGAGAAACGCCGGCATAGACCTGGTGCTTGACCCGACGGGCGAGGAATGCCGGGAGGCGGAGCCGCCTTCTTCGCTCCCGTCTAGCCCCCCGTCCGCCGACCCACGGAGCCTGCTGGGACAGCTCGAGAGGCGTGCCCCCGTGATAGCCCTCTGCTCGGGCCGCGGCGGCGCCGGAAAGACGACCATCGTCGCGGGGATGGCCTGCGCGGCTGCTCGATGGGGCATGAGGGTGGCGGCCGTCGACCTCGACCTCTCCTGCGGAAACCTGCACTCGTGCTTTGGCGTGAGGCCGGTCGTTGACCCAACGAGCCTGGTGGGCGAGCGGGGGTCGGAGGGCCACGCGCTCTTCTCGGCGTCTCCGGGGGTGAGTGTGACGGCGCCCTGCGGCAGGCCCGAGATGTCCGAGCTTGTCATGCCGCAGGCGGCGTCTTTGGTGGCGAGGGCCGCCGAGGGGACGGACCTGGTCTTGGTGGATACCTCGACGACGTTTACGGACGCCGTCGCCCAGGCGGCCCAGATGTGCGACCGGCTCGTCCTGGTGAGCGACGGCGCGCCTGGTTCCATGGCCGCGATCGCGCGCATGGGAGGCCTCGCGGTCAGGCTCGGCGTCGCGCGGACGAGGATCTCCAGGCTGGAGAATCGCGCAAACCCCCACGCAAAGACGGACTTCTCGCTTCTTCGCGCCGAGGTGGGGCTTGAGGCCGCGAGGGTGTTTCGCGTGTTTGACGGTGGGGCTGAGGTTTCCGAGCTGATTGCGGCGGGGCAGGTTGCGTCCCTGATGGGGCTGACGGGGCCTTTCTCTCGGTCGGTCTCTGCGGTGACGGCACAGCTTCTGCTGGAGCTCGGGCGCCTTCCCGACGACGAGGAGGCGCGCAGGCTCTCTGAGGAGCAGACCACCAAGAGGTGGCCGTTCTCCCTGGGCCTGCGGAGGGAGGCGAGGTAGGTGTCTGTCCTGGAGCGCGTGCGCGAGGTCGAGCGCGTGCAGGGTGCAGTCGAGCCGGGCGCCGCCTCTCTGAGGGGAGCAAGGGAGCGTCTGAAGGCTGACCTCGTCGACCGCTTGGGCCTGGACGCGATGGCGGGGATGCTGGCGGGCGAGGGAGGTGCGCGGGCGCGGGCGGAGCTGTCGGTGGCACTTGAGTCCGCCCTCAACACCGGCGAATACGAGGACGTTGCCCTGTGTGACAGGGCAAGCCTGGTTGACCAGGTGCTCGACGAGGTCTGCGGCCTCGGACCCATTCAGCCGCTGCTGGAGGATGACTCGATCACCGAGGTCATGATCAACGGGTGCGACGCGCTCTTCTACGAGCGTGGCGGGGAGATATGCCAGGCAGAGACGCGCTTTGACTCGCCGGAGCAGATCATGATCGCCATCGACCGCATCCTGGCGCCCCTCGGGCGAAGGCTGGACAGGGCGAGCCCCCTGGTGAGCGCCCGCCTGCCAAACGGAGACCGCGTGAACGCCGTCGCGGACCCAATCTCCATCGACGGGCCCTCCATCACCATCCGCAAGTTCTCCGACCGCGCGTGGACGCTGCGGCGCCTGGTGGGGCTGGGGGCGCTTCCGGCCTGGTACGCGACCCTGCTGTCTTGGGCGGTGAGGACCAAGTGCGGCATTGCCGTGGCGGGAGGGACGGGCTCCGGCAAGACGACGCTGCTCAACGCCCTCTCGTGCGAGATCGGGCCGCGCGAGCGAATCGTGACCATCGAGGACTCGGCGGAGCTGAGGTTTGACAGCCACCTCAACGTGGTGCGGCTTGAGGCGAGAGACGCATCCATCGAGGGGACGGGCGAGGTGACCATCAGGGACCTCGTGAAGAATGCCCTGCGCATGAGGCCGGACCGCATCGTGGTGGGCGAGGTGCGCGGAGAGGAGTGCATCGACATGCTCCAGGCCATGAACACGGGACACGAGGGCAGTCTGACCACGTTGCATGCTGGCAGTGCCGAGGAGGCGGTTCTGAGGCTCGTGCTCATGGCCCGCTTTGGCATGGACCTGCCGACGGAGCTCATCGAGGAGCAGATTGCCACCGCGGTCGACCTCATCGTCATGGCCAGGCGCCTGCCGAGCGGCAAGAGGGTCATGGCGTCTGCGAGCCTGGTGGGCCGGGGCCGTGGCTCCGAGGTGGTGGAGCTTGAGGAAATCGTCAGCTTTGACCAGGCACTTTGCAAGTGGACGCTGCTTGCCGAGCCACCGTTTGTGGAGCGCGGCGTCAGGGACGGGACCATCCCCAGGCAGGAGGTGGAGGCATGGAGGTCTTCGCTCTGATGGCCGCGGCGGCTTCTGCCGGAATCGCTGCGGCGCTAGCCCTGGGGGAGGCTCCGCGCCTGGGCGGCGCCATCGTCCTGGCCGGCAGGGCGCTGCCGCCCAGGGGGTTGGCGGCACTTGTCCGCCTGGGGCCAACCCCGGTCGTCCAGGCAGCGTCGCTCCTGCCTGGGTGGGGTTGGGCGGCGAGAAGGGTCAGGGCCTTCGCTGCCCGCGCCGGGGTCACGCTCGGCGAGGACCAGGCTCAGGCGCTCCTGCTGCTGGCCGTGGCTGCCTGCGGGATGTTCTCGGCGCTACTGTTTTGGTCGATCGTCGCAGGTGTTGCGGCAATGCTGGGCGTGGCGTTGGCGCTTGGGGCATGGGGGGCGCGCGCGAGGTCGGTTCGGTCGAGGGAGCTTGCGCAGGAGATGCCCGCCGTCTTCAGGACGCTTTCGGTTGCCATGGGCTCGGGCCAGACGCTTGCGCAGGCGGTCGAGTACGTGGGGACCCACGAGCGAGGCCCGGCCGCGGAGCCGTTCGGAAGGCTCTCGCTGAGGCTCAGGTGCGGCCTGGGGACCGAGGAGGCCCTGGGGCTTTTGGCGGCCGAGCTCGAGGCCCCTGGCGTCGAGCTGCTCGCGACCGCCCTGGTCGTCTCGCACAGGACGGGTAGCCCGCTCAGGGAGCTGCTCACGAGGTCGGCCCGCCTGGTTGAGAGGCAGGGGGAGTTCCAGAGGCTGCTTGCGGTGAAGACCGCCCAGGTGAGGCTGTCTGTGCGCATCGTCTGTGCCCTTCCGCTCGCCCTCGTCCTTCTCCTTGCGCTCATATCGCCTGACTTTCAGAGGGGGCTTCTGACGCCCGCCGGGTTGGCAAGCGTCCTCATTGCCCTTGCCATGGACGCCGCGGCCCTGCTGATCATTCGAAAGCTGATGAGGGGAGTTGTCTGATGCCCGTCTTGCTGCTTCTGGGTACGGCCCTGTGTTCGTTTGCGTCCTGCCTCGCCGCGCTTGACGTGCTGGGGGCGTGGCGCGCCCGCGTCGTCGCATGCAGGAGGCCCCCGCGCGAGGTCCCGCCCTCCGAGGCGGAGAGGAGGCGCAGGTGCCTTGGGGAGCTGCCCGCGATGCTTGACGTCCTTACGCTTGGGCTTGCGGCCGGCCTCTCGTTTGATGCCTCGCTCGAGCTGTACTGCGAGCGGTATGACGGGGAGCTCTCCCGCGCCCTCTCGGAGTCGATGCTCGCCTGGCGCATGGGCATCAGGAGCAGGGAGGCCGAGCTCGCAAGGCTCGCCGACGAGCTTGGGGTCCCGGCCTTCAGGCGCTTTGCCTCTGTGGTCGCCGAGTCCCTCTCTTTTGGAACGCCCTTGGCGGAGGCGCTCGAGCGCCAGGGCGAGGCCATCAGGGACGAGCAGCGCTCGCAAGTTGAGGAGGAGATAGAGCGGGTGCCGGTGAAGATGCTCGTGCCCCTGGGGACGCTCATCGTCCCGGCGATGCTCGTTGCGATCCTTGGGCCGCTTCTGGGCCAGGCGTTGGTTGTTGGATGACGTTGTTTGGAGGACAGAATGCTTGGATGTCGTAGGCCACAGAACGTTGCGCCCCTGTGGGGAGACGGCTGGAGGCTGCTGAGAAACCGCTGCGGACAGGGGACGACCGAGTACGCAATTCTGGTCGGCGTGCTGGTGGTGATAGCCATTGTCGCCATCGTTGCGTTCAAGGACAAGGTGAGCCAGCTCTGGGATGCCATCGCCAGTGGCATCAACTCGCTGTGAGGCGAGAGGGACTGCGGCGCAGGGCCGTGATTGGCGCGATGGCGCTCACCCTGCTGGCGGCCGCCGTGGGGGTTGCGGGCCGGGCGGGCGACGAGGCATCGGCCGGGGGCAAGACGTCGGAATCGTCGCCTGCACCCGCCGTCGGCTCCCTTCTTGCGGAGGCTCCGGTCGACAACGAGGTGCGTGGCCTCGTCGCCGCCATGGGCTCCGGGGCTGTCGGGCAGACGGGGCACCTGAGCGAGCTGCCTGCTGCCGAGGAGGCCGAGAGGGTGCTTGACGAGTATGCCGCCAGGGGAGACTGCGTCGTGGCCCGGTCCGGCTGGCTTGACCTGCTTGGGAGGACGTGGGGATGCGTGATCCAGGGAGAGGGGTGGGTGGACGTATGCGTCGTCGGCGAGCGAGAGGGTGGGGGAAGCGAGGTGGGCGTCATGCGCATGGACGCCTCCGGGCTGCGTGGAGAAGGGGGAGGCTGAGACGGGTGCGTGGTGGCCAGTCCACCACCGAATACCTGCTGATTCTTGCGGCCTTCGCCTCGATGGTGGGGGCATTGGGCCTTCTGTGGCGCGCCGCGTCGGGCGGAACGCTGCTCTCGCTGGCCACGGCCGCGGCCTCCCATGCCGCGCCGGATGGCTGGCTCGGGGCGCTCAAAGACGCGGCGGGGTTCTGAGATGGCGCCTTGGAGCCAAAGGGGCCAGGCGAGCGTCGAGGCCGCGCTCCTCCTTCCGACGACCCTTCTGCTGCTCGCGCTTCTGATGCAGCCGGCCTGCCTTCTCTACACGCGTTGCGTCATGGAGGGGGCAGCCGTCGAGGTGGCGCGTCTGGCGGCAACGGCAAGGGAGGGGTTCGACGTGCGTCCCTTTGCGCTCAGGAGGCTTGCCGCGGTGCCCGAGGTCTCGGTCTTTCACGTGGGAGGCCAGCAGGACTGGGAGGTCTCGACGGAGGGTCCGGATGAGAGGGGGCTCGTGAAGGTGCTCCTCTCCGGGCATGCCCGCCCCCTTCCGCTTCTTGGGGGCATCTGCGGGCTGCTGGGGGAGTCGGACGAGAAGGGCCTTGTCCTGGAGGCGCGCGTGACGGCCTCGACGAGGCCGGATTGGCTGGAGGGAAGCTATGGGGACTGGGTTGGCATGTGGAGGTGATGGGCGGGCCCTCGGACCCACCGTTGGTGCATTCGTGGACGACGAGGGAGGCTACACGACCGTCGCCGTCGCCGTGGCCCTGCTCGTGAGCCTCTCGCTTGTCTTTGGGTCCGCTGCGGCGCAATGGGTTGGCGCTCGCTCCGCGGAAGTCCAGCAGGTTGCCGATGCCGTGGCCCTCTCGGGAGAGAACGCGGTCGCTGCCTACTCGACGGTCGCGCAGGTTCTCGACGCGTGCGTTCTGAGCATGGGGCTTGCCGGCTTTGTCACGTGCGGGGCGGGCCTGGCGGTCTCGTGCGTGCCCGGGCTTGCCGCAAGGGGCGCACAGGTCACCAAGGCGGGCGCCCGGGTGCTTGACGCCAGGAGGGACTTCTCGCGGCAGGCCAACGAGGGGCTCCAGAGGCTCGAGGGGCTGCTTCCCGCCCTTGTCGTCGCCAACTCGGGGTCGTGCGCGCGGGCCAACTCGAGGGAGGGGCTCGACTACGTGGGATGCGCGGTGCCATTTCCCCTGGAGTCGCAATCGGACTTTGGCGCCCTTGAGGACGGGGCGGACGGGAACGCCCTCACGGACCTGGCGGACCGTCTGGGGGAGGAGTCCTCCAAGGCACAGGAGGCCAAGGAGAGGGCTCGGGAGGCCCTCGAGCGGGGATGGATGGCGGATTGCGGCTCGAGTCCCTATTGCCTGCGGGAGCGCGCTGCCCATCTTGCGGGGCTCGCGGATGCGCAGAATCCCGACTACGCGTCACCCGAGGAATGGACGTTTGGCGTCCCGCTTCTGAGGGCGAGGAGATATTACGCGGCCCGCCTTGGCGCGGCGGCGCTCGAGGGAAGAAATCCGGAGGAGCTGACCGACGCGGCGTGTCGCCGGGCGTTCTACTCCTTTGCCCTCGACGAGGTCAGGAGGGGCGAGTATGCGGAGCTTGACGATGGGGTGGTGGCGGACCTTCCGGCCCTGCCGTGCAATGCCGAGCAGGTCCGTGCGGGAAGGCTCTACACGGATGCCCTGTGGCCCGTCTCCTGCGAGGAGGGTGGGCGTGTCCTTCACTCCTGGAACGGATGCCCCGGCGCCTTGGGCGGTGTGGAGGGAGCGGCTTCCCTCCGCGACCTCGAGCAGGGCGCCGTCTCCCGTTGCGAGGTCTGCCGGATGGACGTCTCGCAGATGGGCAAGGTCGCGGCGGCGTCGACTGCCATAGAAAACGGCTTCGAGCACCATTGGAGGCTCGTCGTGGAGGCTGCCGGAGACTACGTGGCCGCCCGCGCCGACCTGGCCGAAGCGGAGCGCTCTGTCCGAGAGCTTGCCGATGGCGGGGCCCAGACGTTTGCCGAGGCGGTGAGGCAGCTCTCGGTGAGAAGGCCGAGCCTCTGCCCGCCGGGCGCGTGGGGGTGCGTCGCCGTCGTCGCACGCGGGGAGTCGGCCGTCACTCCCTCGGAGCTGACCTTGGCCTTTGTCTCGTCGGGACGCATTCCCGCGGGCGCGGCGGTCTCTGCGGCGGCCCTTGCCCCAGACGGCGCGACTGCCGACAACAACGTCCTCTCGTCCTTCTTCGACGGCCTGACGGATTCCGGATCTTTGGTCGTCGGGGTTGCGGATGGCGTGCTTGGGCTCTGGGGACGCCTGCTTGTGGGGTATGGGTCTCTCGCCACCTCGGTCTCCTCGACCGTGGGGGAATTCCTGGGAAACCTCGATGGGGTCTTTGGCGGCACGGTTGGTTCCTGGCTGGCGGACCGCCTCGGCGAGACGATCTCACTGCTTGGTATCCAGCCCGCGGACATGAGGCTTAGAAAGCCGGTAACGGTCAACTCCCAGGATGTTCTCGACAAGGGCGGCCTTGAGGGGGCCGGAACCGTGAGGACGCTCGTCGAAGCGCTGCCCGAGTCCGGATCGGTCATGGACTACGCGAGGGCATTGGGCATTTGGGCGGCCGACGAGTATGGGCCGACGATAACCGTGGCCAATCTGGAGATACCCGGAACCGACATCAGCATTCCCCTGACCGTCGACGTCTCGAGGCTCGGGGACTACCTGAGGGGAGAAACGCAATGAGCGCCAATGGTGCATGGGGCGCGCGATCGGGGCAGATGGTGGTCGAGCTCGCAGTTCTGGTGCCCGTCGTCCTCGTCGTTGCCCTCGTGGGCGTCAACCTCATGGAGTTCATGGCCCTCTGCGCGAGGTTTGACCGGGCATGCCTTGACGCCGTGGTCTCCCACGGGGTTTCTCCGGCTGGTGAGCAGTCTCAGGTGGGGGCGGTCGACGAGGTGAGGGAGGCCCTTGCGCTTGCCATGGACGGCTCGCCCTGCGTGGTGCGGGTGAGTGCCGAGCGCCTGGACGATGGCGGTGGGGGCGCCTCCTTCGAAATCTCCCCGTTCCTGACGCGCTACACCTGCTCGATGACGTTTGCCCCCTGGCCGCGGGAACTGCGGCTGCCAGGCGTCTCGCTTGAGGCTCCCGCGGTGCTCTCGCACTCGCGCGAGCTTGTGGTGGACAGGTTCAGGCCGGGGGTGGTGATCTGATGGCACGGGCTCGATTGAGGTCGGAGGAATGGCCGGGATGGAGCATCGAGGTGAGGGTACTTGGCTCCTGGACGGCAAGGCTCAAGGGCCTTCTGGGAACGGACGCGGATGCGTACCCCGTGATGCTCACCCGCTGCGGGTCCGTGCACACGCTTGGCATGAGATATCCACTTGACCTGCTGTTTATTGGAAAGGAAGGAGAAGTGCTCATGAGCTGTAGGGATGTGGCCCCCGGTGAGGTCAGGGCGTGTCCCGAGGCGTTCTGCGTCATCGAGCGGCCAAGCTCTGACGGGGCGTGGCCGGGACGGGGCGAGCAGCTTTGGGTCTGCTCCGTAACTGCGGACGCGCTTTGCGCGTGAGCTGACGTCGGACTGGGGAAGGGAAGGAAGCTATGGGAGAGATGGATGCGACCGCGACCGTCGGCCGGAGGGTAGCCGTGCCAGAAGGCTATGGCGAGAAGCGCTGCCCCCGCTGCGGGGAGGTCCTGTTCGATGACATGGACGTCTGCTATGGCTGTCTGTACGACTTCGGGCGCAACCGAGAGGAGGATCTTGCGAGGGCGGGCATCCCCGAGGAGTTCGCCCTCCTGGAAGGTGGTCTCGAGGAGCCCGAGGGCTTTGGGGAGGCGCATGCGCGCGAGCTGCCGGAGCGGCCCGACCTGCGCGTCTGGCTGAGGACGGACTCGGCAGACGTCATTCTCCCCCTGCCGGGAGAGGGGCTCGTGCTGGGGTCCGACCTGTCCTGCGACGTGGTCCTCCACTCCATCCTGGCATCTCCCAGGCACCTCCGGCTCGTTCCGGCGGACGGGGGCGCGCTGGCGTTTGACATGGACGCCGGGCTTCCCGCCACAAAGGACGGCGTGCCCGTCGGGGAGGGGACGCTCGTTGCCCAGGGCGAGTCCGTTGTCGTCTGCGGGTCGCTCTTGACCCTGGTGGGAGAGCCGATCGTCGACGAGCTCGCCTGAGCCGCCTGCCTTTCGGGAAGGGGAGGGCGCGGCCACGGCCGCTTTGCTATGCTTGCTGCAAGCGCTCGACCACGTCCTCCCCGGAGGTTCAAATGGCAAAACGTTACGGGCGGCCCGTCCGCCGCGCACTCTGTCCCCTGCTCGTGCTTCTCGCCTTTCTGAGCGGCCTTCTCCTGCTGCCGGGGCAAGCCCTGGCGAGCGACCGCAGCTACCAGATAACCCAGGTGGACATCGACGCCACCGTTGACGCCGACGGCACCCTCCACGTGGTGGAGACCCGTACCTTTGACTTTGACGGCAGCTTCAACGGCGTCTACTGGGACATCCCGACCGGCTACAACCCAAACAACGGCCAGGAGGTCGAGATCAACGTGACCTCTGCCGGCGAGAGCACCGCGGGTTCCCTTGACGCCTTCCGCCTCTCCGATTCCGACGAGGACGGCACCTACAGCATCTCTGATCGCGGGTCCATCCAGCGCCTCAAGATTTATTCCGCCCACCGCAACGAGAAGGCAAGGTTCACCATTGCCTATGACGCCACGGGCATAGCGACGCGCTTGCAGGACACCGGAGAGCTCTATTGGAAGTTCGTCTCCGACGGCTGGGACGTCGAGTCCCAAAACGTCACCTGCACGCTGCACCTTCCCGTTCCGGCGGGGGAGTCCGTGACCGCGGGGCAGAATGTCCGCGCCTGGGGACACGGCCCCCTTGACGGCAGCGTGAGCTTCTCTGGCAGCGACGTCGTCTTCACCGCTTCCGGCGTGGGTACGGACGAGTACGCCGAGATGCGCGTCACCTTCCCGCAGTCTTGGCTCTCCGGCCTCTCGCAGAGCTCCGCGGGGCGCCTGGACTCCATCCTCTCCGAGGAGCAGCAGTGGGCCGACGAGGCAAACGCAAGGCGCACCCGCGCGCGCATTCTCGTCTGGGGCACGGGCGCCTTGGCCGCCATTGCCGCCGTGGGCACCGTCGTTCTCGCCTTGCTCAAGAAGCGCAAGTACGACCGCGACAACGAGCCCGACTTCAAGGACAAGTACTTCAGGGACGTCCCCACCTCCGACCATCCCGCCGTGCTCGGCGCGCTCTTCAACGGCGGATCCGTGGAGGGCAAGGAGCTGACGGCAACGCTCATGCGCCTCACGGACGAGGGCTACATCAGCCTGGAGAAGGTGACCACCAAGAAGAAGGGGCTCTTTGGCGACAAGGTCCGCGAGGACTACCGCGTGACCAAGCTCAAGGGCATGCCGCGCTCATCGGACTCCGCGCGGGACAAGGCCACGCACACGGTGGACAGCAAGACCCTCTCGCTGCTCTTCAAGACCATCTCCGACGACGGCGAGAAGCTCTACTTCTCGCACATCGAGTCCTTTGCCAAGAAGGAGCCGGAGCTCTACCACTCCGCCTACGAGAAGTGGGAGGGTGCCGTTACGGGCAAGTACGCGGAGCGCTTCGAGGACAGCGGCGAGAAGGGCAACGGCCGTGGCTGGCTCGTGCTCGCCGGTGTCATCGACTGCATCCTGGCGTTCGTGGTCTTTGTCGCCTACCTGATCTTTGAGGCGTCCGTGCTCGCGATGATCGGCCTGCCGCTGCTGCTTGTCGCCGCGGCCGTGGCCGCCTTCGTGACGGCGGCCTCCATGAAGCGCATCAATCGCGAGGGCATCGAGACCCTGGCAAAGCTCCGCGCCCTCAGGAGCTGGCTGACCGACTTCACGCACCTCTCCGAGGCGGTTCCCTCCGACGTCGTCCTCTGGAATCGCCTGCTGGTCATGGCCGTGGTCCTGGACGTGGCCGACGAGGTCATCGACCAGCTGCGCGCCACCATGCCGCAGGTGCTTGACGACCCCGCGTTCATGCCCACCTACGGCTGGTACTACTACCGCTGGCACGGCGGATCCTCTCCGGCGGCCGTCTTCACCCAGAGCATGCAGTCTGCCCACCACGTCTCGGATGCGGCCCTGGCAGCGTCCTCGGACAGCTCCGGTGGCGGCGGGGGCGGCGGCTTCTCCGGCGGCGGGGGCGGCGGCTTTGGCGGAGGCGGCGGAGGCGGTGCCTTCTAGCTGGCCTTTCTCGCCACAAGCAAACTTTCTTTGGATTTATCCAAAAAAGTGCTTGGACGCGGGACCGGGCTTTGCTATAGTAATCCCCGCGCAACAACGGCTGGGTAGCTCAGTTGGTAGAGCAGGGGACTGAAAATCCCCGTGTCAGGGGTTCGACTCCCTTCCCCGCCACCAGTAAACGCCGAGGTCGGAGGCCTAATGTCTCCGACCTCGTTTTTTTGTATGCACCGTCTGCTCGCCCGGCGTTCACCCAAGGCCCCGTACGCTCCGCCTCTGCCTGCGCCTCGCCTAGTACCTGACGCGGAAGTCCCTCTCGCCGGCGACGACGCCCTCGTCCTCGCGAGAGTCTATGGCGTAGCGGGCGTACCGGTGCATCATGTCCGCCAGCTGCGAGAAGAACGCGCCAATCTGCGCGTCCGTGCCCTGCAGCACGCAGGTTACGCTGCCGTCGTACTCGTTGCGCACCCAGCCGGTGAGCCCCAGCCCGCTTGCTATGCGCGAGGACGTCCAGCGAAAGCCCACGCCCTGGACCTGCCCCACAAAGCGATACCGCGTGCGCCTCAGGGCGCCGTCCCCTGCCTGCATGATTGCCTCTCGCCTCCGGCTGTCCGTTTATGGTGGGCGTCCGCGCTTGCGGAAGGGACGCCCCTTTCCACGCGCTTACAATAGTACCCACGATACCTCGCGCGCCCGCCGCGCTCAGATTCCGAAGGGAGATTCCGTGGCAGCAAAGTGCAACATCATGTGTGACTCCACCTGCGACTTCACGGCCGCCCAAGCAGCCGAGAAGAACGTTCGCATCCTGCCGTTCCACTACGTCGAGGCGGACCGCCCCGACGGCGGCCTTTCCGGCGACGACGACCTCTTCCAGTCCCGCAGCGCCCACGAGTTCTACGACGCCATCCGCCGCGGCGCCTGCCCCATGACTTCCCAGCCCTCCCAGCTCGAGTACGACGAGGCCTTCCGCGAGGCCTACGAGTCTGGCGTGCCCACGGTGCTCTTCTGCATCTCCAGCGGCATCTCCGGCGGCTACGAGGGTGCTCTCATGAGCCTGCAGCGCCTGAAGGACGAGCACCCCGACGAGGAGGTGCGCATCTACGTGGTGGACAGCCTGCTTGCCTCCACCGCCCTCACGCTTTTCCTTGACGAGGCCTGCGCCCAGCGCGACGCTGGCCTCAACGCCGAGCAGCTGGCCATGTGGGCCGAGGAGGCCCGCTACCACGTCCACACCCTCTTCATGGTGGACAACCTCGACGCGCTGCACCGCGGCGGCCGCCTGCCCAAGGGCGTGGCCGTCATCGGAGACGCCCTGGACGTCAAGGCACTTCTCCACTTCAACCTGGACGGCACGCTGGGCATCCGCGCCGTGGCGCGCGGCCGCAAGAAGGGCATGCGCAAGCTGGCCGACTACTTCCAGAAGAACCGCGAGCTGGAGCCCTACGGCCACGTTGCCGCCGTGGGCGACGCCGATGCCGCGGAGGACGGCTTCAACGTTGCCTCCGAGCTCAAGCGCGTCGACCCCGAGATGCGCGTCCTGCGCCCCACCATCGGCCCGACCATTGGCTCCCACGTCGGCCCCGGCATGGTCTCCTGCTGCTTCTGGGGCAATGACCGCCGCAAGGACAAGCAGGTCACCAAGGTCAAGGGCGTGAGGGAGACCAAGTAGCGCCCCGGCGCCCGGCCGCCGCAGGCGGCACCACTACCAGCGTCATCAGAGACACCACCATCAAGGAGAGACGATGGGCTTCACAAGAAGAGATTTCCTTGCCCTTGCGGGCGTAGGCACCCTGGCCGGCATTGCCGGCTGCACAAAGCCCGAGCAAAAGCCCGCCGAGGACCCCGGCAACGGACCCCAGGACTCCCAGGTTGACCTCGAGGAGTTCAAGGACCTTGCCCTTAACGAGGGCGCCTGGCGCTACGACGAGGACAATGACGTCTACTACCAGCTGGGCCTTGCCTACTGCAAGTCTCCGGCCACCAAGACCTACGAGTCCCTGGCCGTCTTCGTACCCGGCAAGTACTTCTCGGCCGAGAAGAACGGCGACACCTACCGCTGCACCGTTGACGAGAAGGCCGTCGTGGGCGGTTTCACCCCCTCCACGGCGCCCATCCTCATGCCCGTCAACACCGGCACGCTGAGCCCGCAGACCAGTCCCACCACCTACTCCTACGACGGCCTGGCTCCCTTCATGCAGGCGGGCTGCATCTACGTCTACGCCGGCTTCCGCGGCAGGAGCGCCGGCTACGACACCGCCAGCGGCAAGAACGAGCTCTACCCGGGCGGCTCTCCGTGGCCCGTGGTGGACCTCAAGGCCGCCGTTCGCTACCTGCGTTACAACGCGGGCTGCCTGCCGTGCGACGCCTCGCGCGTCTTCGTCTTTGGCTTTGCGGCTGGCGGTGGCGTGAGCGCCGTCCTGGGCTCCTCCGGCAACTCCGCGCTCTACGCTCCCTACCTCGAGTCCATTGGCGCCGCCACGCACGACGCCAAGGGCGCCGCCCTCTCTGACGCCGTCTTTGGCTCTGCATCCTGGTGTCCCGTCACCTCCTTCGACGAGGCCAACGCCGCCTACGAGTGGGCCATGGGCCAGTACTCTGCCGAGGGGACGCGCGTCGAGGGCGCCTGGACGCGCCAGCTCTCCCAGGACCTCGCCGGCGCCTATGGCGACTACGTCAACGAGATGGACCTGCGCCTCTCCGACGACACGCAGCTCACGCTTGACGTCACGGACGGCGATGCCTACGCGCAGGGCAGCTACGCCGACGCCCTCCTCTCGGTCATCGACGACTCGGCCACGTTCTTCGTGCAGAACACGGCCTTCCCGTACGCCTACACGCCGCAGCGCCTGACGGAGCCCAGCTTCCCGGGAGACCCCAACCTTGCCGCCACGCGCGCCTCCGAGGCCGCCCAGGCCCCGGTCGCCACGGACGCCGACGCCGGTGCCGCGACGGGCGCCCCCGACACGGGCGCCACCGAGTCCGGCGAGGCCGCTCCCGCCGCGACGGACGGCGCCGTCGCCAACGGCTCTGCCGGTACGGCTGCCGCCGACGCCTCTGCCGACTTCGCGCTGCCCTCCGGCCTTACCCAGGTGCAGTCCACCATCTACGACAGCGCCCAGAGCTACTTTGCCGCGCTCAATGAGGACTACGTCTGGATCAACTACAACCGCAGCCGCCAGAGCGTCTCGGTCTCCAGCCTGAGGGCCTTCTCCGAGCACCTGCGTCCTGCGGAGAGGCCCGCCTCGCCGTACGACCTGCCCGACCGCTCCTCTCGCCTGAACCAGCTCTTTGGCATTGGCGAGGAGAGCACGCTGCACTTTGACTCCGTGGTGGCCGGCCTGGTCAAGGCAAACGCCGACGCCTATGCCGCGCTCGCGGACTGGCAGCCCGACTACGAGACCGCCTGGGAGGACGACCTGGAGAAGGTCGACTCGCTCGAGACCGGCATGGCCGACCGCGTGGCCATGATGAACCCGCTCTACTGGCTCTCCGGCCACTACGAGGGCTACGGGCAGGCCGACGTCGCCGCCCACTGGCGCATCAACGAGGGCCTCTTTGACACCGATGCCTCTCCCTGTGCCGCGCTCAACATGTCGCTTGCCCTGGGCAAGTACGACGGAGTGGCCGACGTGGCCTACACGCCGGTCTGGGGCCAGGGGCACGTGCTGGCGGAGCGCTCCGGCAGCGCCGTCTCCAACCTGGTCCAGTGGGTCAATTCCTGCTGCGGCATCGCGTAGGGCAAACCCAAAACGGGGCCCCAGCGCCGGAACGTTCGGCGTTTTGGGTTCGCCCCAGAAGCAAGGCAGCAAGGAGCCCGCAGGTCAGAGGCCTGCGGGCTCTTTTCCATACCGCCATGGCGCCGCCCCTCGAACCCAAATCGCACCACGCTTTGGGTCCGTGCCCCAGCCGAGAAGCCCGCGCCGTTGCGGTAAGGTCAAGGCAACAGCCAAAGCCGTACCCCGGAGGTCCCCATGAAGTCCTGCAACAAGCGTCCCCTTGCCGGCGCGGTGCCGGCACTCGCCGTACTTCTCGCCTGCGTCGTCGCGCTTGCCGCCTGCGGGCAGCGGGGAGGCGCACAGGGCTCCTCGGACGGCTCGGCCAGCTCCTCGGGCAAGGCCCAGGCGTCCTCGGGCATCATCGAGTCCGTCGCCGACGACGACCCCTATGGTACGGGCGTCCACCATGCCACCATAGAGGTCGAGGGCTACGGCACCATCGAGGTGGCGCTCAACGCCAACGTGGCGCCCATCACGGTCTCCAACTTCTGCCACCTTGCCAACGAGGGCTTCTACGACGGCCTGACCTTCCACCGCGTCATTGAGGGCTTCATGATCCAGGGCGGAGACCCCAACGGGGACGGCGCGGGCGGCTCGGGCCAGTGCATCAAGGGCGAGTTCTCTGCCAACAACGTCAAGAACAGCCTGCCGCACACCCGCGGCACCATCTCCATGGCCCGCTCGCAGACGTACAACTCCGCAAGCTCCCAGTTCTTCATCATGCAGAAAGATACCGACAGCCTTAACGGCAACTACGCGGCCTTTGGCAACGTGACCTCGGGCATGGACGTGGTGGACGCCATCTGCCAGAACACGCCCGTGACCGACTCCAACGGCACGGTGCCCAAGGAGAGCCAGCCCAAGATTTCCAAGATCACCATCACGGACTAGGACTTGCGACAGGGGAGAAGACTAGATCGTCTAAAAAAAAGCCAAAACCTTACTTGCATTGGGTGGCCAATGCAATACTCTGAGGTGAATTTGTCTAAAAAAGGCCTCTGACGTGCTATAATGCTCAAAAGCTGAAAGGAGCATGCACATGTTTGAGGTCGGCGCGTACATTGTCCATCCGGGTCAGGGAGTCTGCAGGGTCGAGGGTGTGGGCGAGGGTCCGGACGCAACGTACAAGCTCCTGCCACTGGGGCAGCGCCATCCCGTGCACATCAGCTATCCCGTCGCCAGCGAGGGGCGCCTGCGCCGCGTGCTGTCCGCCCAGGAGGCCCGCCAGATCATCGACGACTACGCCAGCATGGACGTGGACACCTTCACCGAGCGTAACAACTACCTCGAGGAAGAGCACTTCAAGCAGGAGATTCGCAACGGCAGCTGCCGTGACTCCGTGCGCATAGTCAAGACCTTCCGCGCACGCATAGCTGCGGCGCAGGCCCGCAACAAGAAGCCGCCCGTGTCCTACGAGCGCATCCTCAAGCAGGCGCGCGAGCGCTCCCTGGGGGAGCTCTCATGCGCCCTGGAGTGCACCCAGGAGGACGTCGTCGCGCTCTTCGAGGGCGTTACGGAGGAGCAGGCCAGCCAGAACTAGGGGCCTGCCGACGCGGCTCGCGCCGGCCCCCGCAGAACCACGCTTGCCACGCGCGGGCGGCGAGAGGCACGCACTTCTCGCCGCCCGCGTTACGTTTTGTGACGTCATGGGGCTGCCCTGCGCCGGGTCTTGGGAGCCTCATATAGAATTGACGGTATTCGACCGCGCATGCGGCGCTCCCAGAGGCTCCCGCGTGCCAACCACCGAGGAGGACCCATGACGACTTCCGACGCCCAGACCAGCAACCGCGCGATCATCACCGTCCTGGGAAGCGACTGTCCCGGCATCGTCGCCGCGGTCAGCGGCGCCCTGGCCGAGCGCGAGGCCAACATCCTCGACATCTCCCAGACCATCCTGCAGGGCATCTTCACCATGACCATGCTGGTCGAGCTGGGCGAGTCTGTCGAGTTCTCCGAGCTCAAGGGCAAGCTCGACGACCTGTCCGAGTCCCTGGGCGTCCAGATCACGCTCCAGCGCGAGGACGTCTTCCGCTATATGTATCGCCTCTAGGAGGCGCTCCCACACACCTTGCGGGGCGGTCTTCCGGCCGTGCCGCAGCGCACCCCCAGGAGGCACCGTGACCAGCTTTGGAATCAAGGGCATCGGCCCCACCCTCACCTCGCTTGACACCTCCGCCCTGACGCACGTGCCCGACGCCTACCCCATGCCCTCCGTGGCCCTAGGGCTGCCGCCCGTGGCAGACCGGCTCTACCACGGCTACGCGGACGTCGACGTGGTGCCTGCCGAGCTCTACCAGAAGTACGACGTCAAGCGCGGCCTGCGCAACGCGGACGGCTCCGGCGTCCTGGTGGGCCTCACGACCATCTCCAACGTGCACGGCTACAACAAGACCGCCGAGGGCGTGGTCCCCGACGAGGGAGACCTGTTCTACCGTGGCTACCGCGTGTCCGACCTCATCGACAACGCGCACGCGGAGGACCGCTTTGGCTACGAGGAGGCGGCCTACCTCCTCATCACGGGCGCGCTCCCAACGGCGGACCAGCTGGCTGACTTCAAGGCGCGCATCGACTGCCGTCGCCAGCTGCCCGAGGGCTTCCTCCACATCTTCCCGCGCACCACGTACAGCCAGAACATCATGAACGTCCTGCAGCGCGCCACGCTGCTGCTCTACTCCTTTGACCCCACGCCGGACGACACCACGCCCACCCACGAGATTGACGTGGCGCTCTCGCTTCTGGGTCGCTGGCCGAGGACGGCCGCCGTGGCCCACGAGGCCGCCGTTGCGGCCGCCACGGGCACCAAGCTGCTGGTCCCGCCCCCGTGCGAGGGCTACTCCATGGCAGAGACGCTGCTGGACGTCCTTCGCGGCGACCAGGGCTTCACCCACGACGAGGCAATGCTGCTGGACGTCATGCTCATGCTCCACGCGGAGCACGGCGGCGGCAACAACTCCACGTTCACCACGCGCGTGCTCTCGTCCTCGGGTACGGACGCCTACTCCGCCTACGCGGCCGCCATCGGCTCCCTCAAGGGCCCCAAGCACGGCGGCGCCAACGCCAAGGTTGGTGCCATGATCGAGGACGCCTCCGAGAAGATCGCGGACTGGGAGGACGAGGACCAGGTGGCCGACTACCTCACCCGCCTGGTTCGCGGCGAGGAGTTCGACGGCAGCGGCCTCATCTACGGCCTTGGCCACGCCGTCTACACCAAGAGCGACCCCCGCGCCGTCAGCATCAAGAAGTACGCGGGCAAGCTCGCCGGCGAGAAGGGCCGCGAGCGCAAGTTCCACCTGCTCCAGAACATCGAGAGGCTCGGCCCCGAGGTCATGAGGGACGTTCGCGGGGTCACCAAGCCCATCTGCGCCAACGTGGACCTCTACACGGGCTTTGTCTACTCCATGCTGGGCATCCCCGCCGACATGTACACGGCCATCTTCGCCATGGCCCGCCTGGCCGGCTGGTGCGCGCACCGCATGGAGGAGCTCTACGGCGCCGGCCGCATCATCCGCCCGGCCTACAACTCCATCATGGGCGACGGCAACTACGTCCCCATGAGCCAGCGCTAGGGCGCACGGCGAGAAGTCCTTCTCGCCTTGAGCCGAAAGCAGCAACAAATAGGGCGCCGCCTCCCGGATGGAAGGCGGCGCCCTTGCTATCTGGCCGTGCCGGCGGGCTACTCCTCGGAGTCCTCCTCCTCGTCCTCGTCGATGACGAGGGGCTTGAAGCTGGCGGTGTCTCCGCCCACCAGGGCGCTCGTGGCGTCGGCGAGGTTCTTCTCGCGCTCGCCCTTCATCGCGGAGCTGAAGATGTCCTCGGGCTCGTCGTCCTCGTCGACGGCGTCGGGGGCGTGCGTGGCGGCTGCAGAGGGCTTGGAGCCGGCGAACTCGATGCGCTTGAGCTTGTGCTGCTGCTTGGCCTTGGAGAAGAGCGGCACGTACTCGAAGATGATGTTGGAGCTCTCCAGGCCGTACCACTTGGCGGGCGAGCCGCACAGGCGCCTGATGAGGTACTTGAGCTCCATGACGCGCGCGTCGAAGCCCGGGATGTCGGTCTCGGGGGAGATGACCTTGCGCAGCAGGCAGAAGCGGAAGTCGCCCACGTTGGAGTGCTCGCGGTAGATCGAGTACCTGTGGTTCTGCGCGGCGATCTGGTTGTTTGCCACCAGGTCGCTCACGATCTGGTACAGGTAGGTGTTCACGCGCTGGTTGACCCTGAAGCCCAGGCGCAGCTGCACCTTGAAGAGGAAGTCCGTGTCAAAGTTGTTGACGATGTACTCATGGGTGTAGGGCTCGTCGGTCACCTGGACGTTCAGGAAGTAGTACGCCTTGGCACGCTTGGGACGCTTGTCCAGGATGGAGTAGAGCACGTCGCGGTCGAGCTTGTCGAAGGACGAGTCGTTGGTGAGAAACACCAGGTTGTCGGCAAGCAGGGGGTAGTCCTCGTCGTGCGAGAGGTCGAAGAGCTGGTCCAGGTACTTGTCCACGGGCAGGTAGACGCTCTGGGTGTGCTCGATGGCGGTGCCGCGGCGCCAGACGTACATGACGACGAAGATGGCGGTGGCCAGAAGCACGGTCACGTAGCCGCCGTGGAAGAACTTGGTGAGGCTCGAGAAGAAGAACATGGCCTCGATGGCGCCGAAGAAGACGAGGAACGGGATGGCCAGGCCCATCTTGTGGCGCACTTTGGAGAGGTAGGTGAACAGCAGCAGCGTGGTCATGAGCATGGTGACCGTGATGGCCAGGCCGTACGCCGCCTCCATGTGCTCGGAGCTGCGGAACAGCAGGACGACGCCCATGCAGCCCACCCACATGATGTTGTTGACCATGGGGATGTAAATCTGGCCCTTGGTCTCGGAGGGGTAGTTGACGCGCATGTGCGGCATGAGGTCGAGGCGGACGGCCTCGGAAACGATGGAGTAGGAGCCCGTGATGAGCGCCTGGGAGGCGATGATGGCCGCGAAGGCGGACAGGATGACCGCGAAGACGCGCAGCTGCTCGGGCAGCATCTGGTAGAAGGGGTTGAGGTCGGGCACGGCCATGAGGCTCGCGTTGGCGTTGTTGGCGATGATCCAGGCGCCCTGGCCCAGGTAGTTGATGATGAGGCAGGCCTTCACGAAGGGCCAGGAGGCGTAGATATTGGCCTTGCCCACGTGACCCATGTCGGAGTAGAGGGCCTCGGCGCCGGTGGTGCAGAGGAAGACGTTGCCCAGGACCATGACGCCGGCGGCGTTGAGGTTGCCGTCGAAGAGGAACGTGAGGCCGCGCACGGGGTTGAGCGCGCGCAGGACGCCGACGTTGCCGATGACGTGCACGAGGCCCGAGACGCCCAGGAAGGCGAACCACAGCGTCATGATGGGGCCGAACGCCTTGCCGATGGTGGAGGTTCCCGCCTTCTGCATGAGGAAGAGCATGCACAGGATGGCCAGGGTGATGGCCACGACGATGCCCTGGTTGTCTCCCATGATGGCGTAGCAGAAGTCGACGGTGCGCAGGCCCTCGATGGCGGTGGTGACCGTCACGGCGGGGGTGAGGATGCCGTCGGCCAGAAGCGCGGCGCCGCCCACCATGGCGGGGATGATGAGCCACTTGGCGCAGCGCCTGACCAGGCTGTAGAGGGCGAAGATGCCGCCCTCGTTGTGGTTGTCGGCCTTCATGGCAACCAGGACGTACTTGACGGTGGTGATGAGCGTGAGCGTCCAGATGATGAGGGAGAGGGCGCCCAGCACCACGTCGGTGCTCATGGTGGCCAGTCCGCCGTTGCCGCTCATGATGGCCTTGAGCGTGTACATCGGGCTCGTGCCGATGTCGCCGTAGACCACGCCCAGGGTGACGAGGATCATACCCGCGGAGAGCGGGATGCCCGCGCTCTTCGCGCGACGCGCGCGGACGGTGGCCGGCGTGTCATTGATTGATGCTGCCATGATGCTCCAAATCGACAACAATACATTGGGGTCCAAAGGTACAAGCACGTTAGTTTAGCTCTTTTGCAGGTACTTATCGACTGGCCGCATGGGACTAGAATGTACGCGCGTAACCATAGACATGAGAAAGGAACCGATATGTCAGAGAACCCCGGCGAGAAGGACGTGACGTCCAACCCCTTCATGGGAGCCGCACCCGCCCGTGAGCTCGACGTCCCCGAGCCCGCGAGCGCCCGCCTCACGTGGTCTGCAGGCGGCGAGAAGATCGACTATGAGGCCACGGCCGCGCACCTGGATGTGGTGAGCGACGCCGGCAAGCTGCTGGGCCGCATGTTCAGCCTCTCCTACGTGGCCGTCGACGACTCTGGCGCGGCCGACCCCGCCCGTCCCGTGACCTTTGCCTTCAACGGCGGCCCGGGCTCCTCCTCGGTGCCCATCGACTTCGGCGGCATCGGCCCGCGCCGCGTGGCCACCGACGGCTGCGGCCACGTGCGCGCCGACGCGGCCGTGGAGGACAACCCCCACACCGTCCTGCGCGACACCGACGTGGTCTTCCTGGACGCCCTGGGCACCGGCTGGTCCTGCGTGGCCGACGACTGCGAGCCTGCGAGCGTCTTTGGCGTGGACGGCGACGCGGACGCCTTCGCCCGCGCCATCTGCGCGTGGCTCGAGGAGAACGGCCGCTGGTCCAGCCCGCTCTACCTCTTCGGCGAGTCCTACGGCACCGTCCGCAACTCCGTCCTCATGCGCATCCTGGGCGAGCGCGGCGTGGCGGTCACGGGCGTGGTGCTTCTCTCCGCGATCCTTGACTGGGTGCAGGTGCAGCCGGGCGAGGACCTCTACTACCTGGGCATGATGCCCACCTACGCCGCCACGGCCCAGTGGTTTGGCCGTGCGGGCAAGGGCGTGGACCCCGACGAGTGGTTCGACCGCGCCCTTGAGTTCACCGAGGACGTGCTGGCCCCGGCACTGCTGAAGGGCGACCGCCTTGACGCCCGCCGCGAGCGCGAGGTCGCCCGCAAGATGTCCAAGTTCGTGGGCCTGGCGCCCGAGTACCTGCTCGCCCACCACCTGCGCGTGGACCTGGCGGACTTCCGCATGGCGCTTCTCGCCGACGAGGGCAAGATCTGCGGCCGCCTTGACACCCGCTTTGCCTCCGACGCGCTTTCCCCGATGCAGACCTCGGTGGAGTGGGTCGCCGGTGAGGACGCCGCGGCCGATGCCGTGGAGCCCGCGTGGACCAAGGCCTTCCGCGCCTTCTGCCGCGAGGAGCTGGGCTACCGCGGCGCCGCCCGCTACCTCTCCAGCAACTACGAGAAGGTCGGCACTAAGTGGGACTGGCGCCACGAGGAGCCTGGCTGCTCCTACAAGGCCGAGGCGCCCAACGTTGCCGTGGACATTGCCGTGGCGCTGCGCCGCAACCCCACGTGCAAGCTGGCCATCATCGGCGGCCGCTACGACGCCGCCACCACGTTCTGGAACGTCGTCCACGACATGAGCTGCCAGTACCTCTCGCCCGAGCTCAAGGAGCGCGTGAGCTGGTACCGCTATGGGTGCGGCCACATGGCCTACACCGACGTCCCCACCCTCGAGGCCATGGGCGAGGACCTGCACGAGTGGTACCAGCGCAGGTAGTCTCTGCCGGAGGGGCTTCTCGCCTGGGCGCGGGCGAGAAGCCCCTGTTGGTGGCGATGGTGTGAATCGGCGCCGCGCATGAGAAAATGGCCTGCGATTTGTTGTGAGCAGCGGCGCTGCCGCTCGACGGGCGAGAGGTGTCCCGATGGAGTTCTTTGCTACGTGTCCCAAGGGCTTTGAGAAGCTGCTGGCCGAGGAGCTGGCGTCTCTCAAGATTCCGCAGGTCAGGGCCCTGCGCGGCCAGGTCAGCTTTGGCGGCGAGCTCGCGGACGCGTACCGCGCGTGCCTGTGGAGCCGCCTTGCGTCCCGCGTGCTGCTGGTGCTCGCCCGCGTGGACGCCCATACCGCCGACAGCCTCTACGAGGGCCTGTGCCGCATCGACTGGACGAGCCACCTTGCCCCCGGCGCCACCTTTGCCATCGACGCCCACGGCACCAACGCCAACCTCAGGAACACCCAGTTTGTGGCCCTGCGCTCCAAGGACGCCATCTCAGACGTCATCTTCCACGCCCGCGGCGCCCGCCCCATGACCGACACCAACCGCCCGGACGTCACCGTGGCCGTCCGCGTCTCCAGTGAGCGCGCCACCGCCTGCATCGACCTCTCCGGCGAGCCGCTCTTCCACCGCGGCTACGACTCGCGCGCCGCCAAGGACGTGGCCCCGCTGCGCCCAGACTACGCCGCGGCGCTCCTGGCGGCCGGTGGCTGGTTCCGCGAGGTGCGCCACGGCGACCCCGTGCTGGCTGCCCTGTGGGCGGGCCAGGGCAGCGTCCTTGCCGAGGCGGCCGGCGCCGCGCTCGACCGCGCCCCGGGCCTGCTGCGCCCGCGCTGGGGCTTTGAGGGCTGGGCTGGCCATGACGCCGCCGCCTGGGAGGCACTGTTGGACGACGCCGACCGCCGCGCCGAGGCCGGCGAGAAGAACGGTCTCACCCTGCTGGCCTGCGACACGCGCCGCGGCGCCGAGTCCGCCTGCCGCCAGACGCTGCGCGCGGCCGGCATCTCCTGCGAGGTCTCCTTCGTCGGCGTGCCCGAGGCGGCAGACGCCGTGCGCACCGCAAAGGGCGGACGCCTGGTGACCTGCGACCTCTCCTGGCTGGACGACGACTCCCTTGCCGTCGAGGCGTCCGTCCTCTCTGAGGCGTCCGCCGTGGCCGGCCTCTCTGTCGCGGCCCTTGCCAAGAGCGACTCGCTCGACGCTGCCCTGCGCGCCGAGCCGGCCGCCCGCGTGGACGTCTACGTGGGCAGGGACGACGGCGAGCTTGCCTTCTACGAGGCCACCGACGAGCTCGCCGCCCCCGCGGAGGTCACGCTTGCCGGCAACGTGCGCGTCCCCGTGCTGGTGCCCGCGAGCGACCAGTTTGCCCGCCGCCTGGCCAAGGTGGCCAAGCTGCGCGCCAAGTGGGCCCGCCGCGAGGACGTCAGCTGCTACCGCGTCTACGACGCCGACCTGCCCGACTACTCCGTGGCCATCGAGCTCTACCAGGGCCTGGAGGGCCGCGGCCGCTGGCTGCAGATCAGCGAGTACGCCGCCCCCAAGGACATTGACCGCCAGCTTGCCCGCAGGCGCCTCATGGACGTGCTGGCCATCGCCCCGCGCGTCCTGGACGTGGACCCCAGATGCGTCAACCTGCGCGTGCGCACCCGCGCCCGCGGCGGCTCTCAGTACGCCGGCCACGGCTCCGCGCCTACCACGCCCGAGCGCTACGAGGACGCCTACGCGCGCCTGCGCGGCCAGCGCGCCGACCTGCGCAACCGCCACAAGCCGAGCCTGACCGACCTGCCCGAGGGGGCGCACCTCGTTGACGAGGGTGGCCTCACCTTTGAGGTGAACTTCTCCACGCGCCTTGACTGCGGCATCTTCCTGGACCATCGCGAGACCCGCTCTCGCATCAGGGAGATGATGAAGCAGACGCTGGGCTCCAAGCGCTTCCTCAACCTGTTTGCCTACACTGGCACGGCCACCTGCTACGCCGCCGACGGAGGCGCCAAGCACACCACCACGGTGGACCTCTCGCGCCCGAGCCTCGACTGGGCCCGCCGCAACATGGCCCGCAACGGCTTCAGGGGGCCTGAGCACGAGTTTGTCCAGGCGGACGTGCTCTCCTACATCAACGAGCAGCGCCACAGCCCCAACCGCTGGGACCTTGTCTTCTGCGACGTGCCCACGTTCTCCAACTCCCAGCGCATGCGCAAGAGCTCCTTTGACGTGCAGCGCGACCACGTGGAGCTGATCATTGGCGTTTCTCGCCTGCTGACGCGCAACGGTAGCGCCATCTTCTCGTGCAATCTGCGCGGCTTCAAGCCCGATGTGGAGGCCCTGAAGAAGGCGGGCGTCGTGCTGGAGGACATCACGGAGGAGACCATCCCCGAGGACTTCCAGCGCAACAAGAAGATTCACCACTGCTACATCGTCAAGCGCGGGTAACGAGCTCCCCAAACGCAAAATGGGCCCTTACCGCACGGCCTGTGCGCGGAAAACCCACCGCCGACCGCGCGTTACGTGCGGTCGGCGTTTAGTTGCCGCCGGCGGCCGTGCCCGCTACTAGAATGGTTCCACCATGCACAGCCGGCGCGGGTGCGTCCCGCACCACGAAGTGGGGGAGAACAACATGGATCAGAACATCGAGGCCACGGTCAGGCTCTGGCAGGACAATGTCAAGGAGCCCGACCTTGCCGCCGAGCTTTCCGAGCTCGTCAAGCCTGGCAACGAGGAGCAGCTCTCCGACGCCTTCTACCGCACGCTGGCCTTTGGCACCGCCGGCCTGCGCGGCGTCCTGGGCGTCGGCACCAACCGCATGAACGTCTACGTGGTGGCCCAAGCCACCCAGGGCGTGGCCGACTACCTCAACGCCCACTACGAGAACCCCACGATCGCGCTCGCGCGTGACTCCCGCCTGAAGGGCGAGGACTTCCAGCGCGTGGCGGCCTCCGTGCTCGCGGCCAACGGCGTCCACGTCTACGTGTATCCGCGCATCGAGCCGGTGCCCACGCTCTCCTTTGCCGTGCGTCACCTGGGCACCTCCGCGGGCATCGTGCTCACGGCCTCCCATAACCCGGCCAAGTACAACGGCTACAAGGTCTACAACGACAACGGCGGCCAGATCACCGACGAGGCCGCGGCAGAGATCTCTGCCAACATCGCCAAGGTGAGCCCCTTCGACGTCAAGACCATGGACTTTGACGAGGGCCTTGAGCAGGGCCTCATTGAGTGGACGCCCGAGGAGGTCCTGGACAGCTTCATCCAGAGCATCAAGAAGGTCTCCGTCCCGGGCTTCAAGGCCTCCCCGGACTACTCCGTGGTCTACACGCCGCTCAACGGCACGGGCATGGAGTGCGTGACCCGTATCCTCAAGGAGATTGGCGTCGAGAACGTGACCGTCGTTCCCGAGCAGGCCGAGCCCGACGGAAACTTCCCCACGTGCAACTATCCCAACCCCGAGTTCCGCGAGGCACTTGAGCTGGGCCTGAAGCTTGCCGACAAGGTCAAGCCCAACCTGCTGGTTGCCACCGACCCCGACGCGGACCGCATGGGCAGCGCCATTCCGCACGACGGCGACTACGTCCTGCTCTCCGGCAACGAGATGGGTGTCCTGCTGATGGACTGGCTGGCCAACATGGCCAAGGAGAACGGCGAGGACGTGGCCTCCAAGGTGGCCGTCTCCACCATCGTCTCCTCCGCCATGCCGGACGCCCTGGCCCGCGACTGGGGCTTTGAGATGCGCCGCGTGCTCACGGGATTCAAGTACATCGGCGATCAGATTGACCAGCTCAAGAACGCCGGCGAGGAGGACCGCTTCCTCATGGGCTTCGAGGAGTCCTACGGCTATCTGGTGGGCACCCACGCCCGCGACAAGGACGCCATCGTCGCCACCATGCTCTGCGTGGAGATGGCCAGCTACTATGCCCAGAAGGGCATGGACCTCTACGAGGCCATGGACGCCCTGTACAAGAAGTACGGCTACTACCTCAACGGCACCGTGAACGCCTCCTTCCCCGGCGAGTCCGGCGCCCAGAAGATGGCCGGCATCATGAGCGGCCTGCGCGAGAACCCGCCTGCAGAGATCGGCGGCTTTAAGGTGGTCGGCATGACCGACTACGCCGCCTGCGCGGAGATGCCGCGTGTCTCCGGCCTGCAGAAGGAGGCCGCGCAGGAGCTGCCCGCCGCCAACGTCATCGAGTTCCGCCTGGAGGACGACAACAAGGTCATCTTCCGTCCCTCCGGCACCGAGCCCAAGGTCAAGGCGTACCTGTTCTCCAAGGGCACCACGCGCGAGGAGTCCGAGACGGTGCGTGACAGGCTTCGTGCGGACAGTGAGAAGCTGCTGTCGTAGCGGTCGGTAACGCCAGGGGAGGCCCCGGCAAGTTGCACGCAGGGATGTTCGCGCGCTTTGCGCGCTCAGAATCCCTGCTTAGCAACTTGCCGGGGCCTCTGTCGTTTCAACGGGCAACCCTTCGGCCAACAAATGCAAAGAGCAAGAGCATTAGGAGAGAAGAGCAGATGGGTTGGACTGCTTTTCCGGGGCGTAAAAAGGGCGCCTGCACGCCGTTGAGGGGGTGCAGGCGCCCTTTGGGTTTGGGTGGGGCCGTGATGTTTTGGTGTGCTAGTTGGTGGCGTCGCCGTTGGTGGTGGCTTCGGCCTGGGAGAGGCCGTAGAAGGTGTCGCAGGCGCTGGCTATGGTGGCAGGGTCCCAGGAGCGGGCGGTGGCCTCGGGGGAGGTGGGGTCATGGACGAGGACGGTGCCGTTCTCGTTCTCGGTGGTCACCAGGACCCAGTGGGCCGCATCAGTGAGCGCCCCGGCCCTGACCTCGGCCAGGATGTAGGTGCCGGCGTCCAGGACGTCGAGGAGCGTCTGGCGGCTGGAGGTGTAGCTCTTGGCGGCGAGCCCCAGGCTGCCGGCGACCTTCTCGACGGCGTCGGAGGACATGGAGGAGTCTCCCGTGGCCAGGTTGTCTGTGGAAACGAGGGCAGCAACGTCGGCGGGCGTCTTGTCGTTGCTGCCGGTGAGGCCCATGTAGGCCATCGAGATGCTGGTGGGGCCGGAGCCGGTGAGGGCCAGGGCGTGCCCGGCGTAGTCAACGGCGCCCCAGCGGGCGTCCCAGTTGTAGAGGGTGGGCGCGGTGCCCTTGTGGGCCGCGTCGGAGTAGGCCTGCGCGCTCTTGTTGGCGTCCGGGTAGGAGGCTACGAAGTCGATGGCCTCGGGCTGGGCAAGGGCGAGCTCGAGGAGCTGCTGGTCAGAGTACTTGTCTGCGTTGGCGGCAATCTGCGCGAGCTTGTCGTTGCGGTCAAGTGCGGTCTTGAACTCCTTGCTGAGGTCGTCGGAGATGCCTGCGGCCACGCGGGAGTCAACCTGGTTCTGGGACTCCGCCTGCTGCTGGCCCCCGTCCGGGGAGCAGCCGCGCACGCAGCTCGAGACCACCAGGACGAGGACGATCACCAGGACGAGCGCCGCCGCGCCCACCAGGAAGATGCGACGGTCCACTCCGCCGCGGCCCAGGCCGCGCCTTCCGGTGAAGTTGATGTTCCTCGACTTGAGCGGGTATCCGCCGTTGCCCTTGCCGCTCCTCAGCCTGCCGGGGTTGCTGCGGCGAGAGACGCCGGTGGGGCCGTGGTAGGAGCCGCCGGAGAGGTTGATACGCTGGCGGGTGCTGCCGGCGCCGGAGAGCCCGTTTCCGTTGAGGACGGAGCCAGACCCGTCTCGGCCCCGGCCTCCCTGGGAGGAGCGGGGACGTGAGCCGCGGCCGTCGCCTCGCGGGCCCTGCTGCTGATACGACATGTGGTGACCTCCGTGGGAGTCTGCGATGCGGTTATGTGTTCTGACGGCATCATACGGCAGCGAGCGACGTGCCAAAGGGGACGGGGGTGAGTGGCACGCCGTGCGGTTGGACGTGCCACTCACCCCCGTCCCCTTTGGCACCTTTCGGCACGCCTGTGATACGCTGCCTGACGGACAAGCAGAAGGGGAGCATGCCATGAAGCGCAGGAACAGCAGGCAGGACGCCATCAGGGAGATCGTCCGCGGGAAGACCGTCCGCACGCAGCGCGGCCTCGTCGACGAGCTGCAGGCAATGGGCTACGCCTGCACTCAGGCCACGGTCTCCCGAGACATTGCCGACATGGGCCTGCGCAAGCTGCCCGAGGGCGTCTACGTGCTGGCGGAGGACCTGCACCTCCAGCGCATGCTCTCCGAGTTCGTGGTCTGCGTTCTGCGCGCCGAGAACCTCGTGGTGGTCAAGTGCCAGCCGGGCACGGCCTCCGGCGTGGCTGCGGCCGTGGACGACGCGGCCCTTGCGCACGCCCTGGGCTCCGTTGCCGGCAACGACACCGTCCTCGTGATCGCGGACACCACGGAGAACGCCAAGTCCCTGCAGAACCTCATCCAGAAGCTCGGTAACGCCGAGTAGCCCTGCCGCCCGCGCCATCCCTGGCGAGAAGAGCGGTCTTCTCGATAAAAGAGAGCGGCCCACGACGTTGGTCTCGTCGTGGGCCGCTTGCGTGCTGCCGTCTTGCTATGCGCCCGGGGTCGGCGTGGTGGGCGTCGTGGTGGTGCCGGAGTCTCCGCCGCCCGTTCCGCCCGTTTCACCGGTGCCGCCGTTGCCGCCGGTGTCGCCGGCAGACCCGCTGCCGCCGGAGGTGCCGCCGGTCTCGCCGCCCGTGGAAGGCGTCGTGGGGGTGGTCGGCGTGGTTGGCGTCGTCGGAGTGGTGGTGGAGGTGGTGGGCTCGGTCGTGGTGGTCTCGGGCTTGGTATCCTCCTCGGTCTCCTGCTGGGTCTCGTCGTTGGCGGAGGCGTTGGTGCCCACGAAGGTCCAGGAGGTGTTGGGCTTGTAGTCGGGCGTGCCGCCGCCGGTGGGGAACTCCTCGCGGGCCACACCGTCAAGCACCGCGTTCATGTAGTCGCACCAGATGGGCTGGACGGTGTTCTGCGTGGTGGCGACGGAGCCCTGGTAGTACACGCGGACGTTGGCGTTGGGGTTGCCGCACCAGACGACGGTGGTGAGCTGAGGGGTGAAGCCGCAGAACCAGAGGTTCTCGGCGTCGTCGGAGGTGCCGGTCTTGCCGGCGACGGGCTGGTTGGCCGTGAAGTGGCTGGCGACGTAGTAGCCGGTGTTGCCGCTGGTGACGACGCCCTTGAGGACGTCGATGGTGGCCTCGGCCACGGAGCGCTCGAGCGCCTGCTCGTTGGAGTCCTGGTGCTCGTAGACCACCTGGCCGGTGCGCGACTCGATCTTGGTGATGGCCACGGCGTCGTGGTGCACGCCGTCGGCCGGCAGGGTGGAGTAGGCCTCGCACATCTGCAGCGGGGAGACGGCCACGGCGCCCAGGGCGATGGTCAGGTAGGGCTGCAGGGTGGCGTCCAGGCCCATGGTGTGGGCGGTGTCGATGATGGCGTTGGCGCCGATGGCCTCGGCCACCTGCGCGTAGGCGGTGTTGGACGAGATGGCCGTAGCGGAGGCGAGGGTGCGCGTGCCGTAGTCGTGCTTGCCGTAGTTGCTGACCGTCCAGGTGGGCGTGATCGTCATGGTGGGGCCGCAGTTGAGCATGATGTTGGGGTTCATGCCCTCGCGGATGGCGGCGACAAGGGCAAACGTCTTGAACGAGGAGCCGGCCTGGCGCGCGGACTGGGTGGCCAGGTTGAACTGCTGGGTCTCGTAGTCGGCGCCGCCCACCAGGGCCTTGATGTAACCGTTGGTGTTGTCGATGGAGACGAGGGCGCCGTTGATGCTGTCGTTGCCGGCGGAGCTTATGCGGTCGGTCACGGCCTTCTGCGCGGCCTCCTGGTAGTCCGGGTCAAGGGTGGTGTAGACCTTGAGGCCGCCTTGGAAGACGGTGTCGGAGTCAAAGTCCTTGAGCAGCAGGCTCTTCACGTAGTCGGTGAAGTAGGGGTACTTGCCCACGGAGTCCACCAGCGTGCCCAGGTTGAGGTTGATCTCCTCGGCCTGCGCGGCGCGGCACTCCTCCTCGGTGATGTGACCGGCCTCAAGCATGCGCTCCAGGACGAGGTTGCGCCTGTTCTTGCAGCCCTCGGGGTTGCTCGTGGGGTCGTAGTAGGAGGGGGAGTTGGGCAGGCCCACCAGCGTGGCCGCCTCGGCCAGGGTGAGCTCGCTGGCATGCTTATTGAAGTAGATGGTGCTGGCGGCCTCGATGCCGTAGGCGCCGTGGCCGTAGTAGATGGTGTTGAGGTACATGTTAAGGATCTGCTTCTTGGTGTACGTCTTCTCCATCTGGATGGCAATGTAGGCCTCGCGCACCTTGCGCTTGAGGGACATCTCAAACTGCTCGTCGGAGAGCACGGTGTTTCTCACCAGCTGCTGCGTGATGGTGGAGCCGCCGCCGGCGTCATTGCCGATGACCTGGCCCACCACGGCGCGCAGGATGCCCTGGGGGTCTACGCCGTTGTGCGTGTAGAAGCGCTTGTCCTCGGTGTCCACGGTGCCCTGCACCACGTACTCCGAGATGTCGCTGATGTCCACGGAACGACGGGCCTGCAGGTAGTAGGCCGCAATCTCGTTGCCCTTGGAGTCGTAGATGCGCGTGGGCTCCGCCACCAGGTAGGAGTCGGTGGAGGAGTAGTCGGGTAGGTCCTCCAGCCAGGAAGACACCACGCCGCCAAGAGACATGACGAGGGCGAGGACGAGAAGCGCCATGAAGCCGATGGCACCGGCGATGCCAAAGCCGGCGACATGGGTCTTTGAGTGCAGGTGCGCCCTACGGGTTCTGATCCCCATGAACTGATTCCTCCCTGTAGGAGATCCGTCGGTCAATCTGACTCATTATAGTGTGCGACCAGCGCCCGCGGCATCGCGGTCGCCCCGTCACCGCAGCCTCACCACGCGAGGGCGCGCCCTTCTCGCCGCGCCCGGGGCCGTCGCGCGGACGTTTGCCCCACATGTCCTGCGCATCTTCTGCGACGACTGCGCTATTCTTAAAGTTATGTACGACTGCAGCGGGCAGTCAGGTAAACGAAGACCCTATGGAGGGCAGAGCAGTGCTGTCTGTCGACGAGCAACTCAAGGTGATCACTTCCGGCACGATGCAGGTCGTGCCCATGGACGAGCTCAAGAAGAAGCTCGAGAAGGGCACGCCCCTCAACATCAAGCTGGGCGTTGACCCCACGAGCCCGGACCTTCACCTCGGCCACGCCGTCCCCCTGCGCAAGATGCGCCAGTTCCAGGACCTGGGCCACAAGGTGACCCTCATCATCGGCAACGGCACCGCCCTCATCGGAGACCCGTCCGGCCGCGACTCCACCCGTCCGCCACTCACCGAGGAGCAGGTGGAGGCCAACGCCAAGACCTACGTCGAGCAGGCCATGAAGGTGCTTGACCCCGAGAAGACCACCATCGTCCACAACGGCGACTGGATCAAGCCGCTTGACCTGGGCAGCATGCTCGGCCTCATGAGCAAGTTCAATGTGGCCCGCATCCTGGAGCGCGAGGACTTCCACAACCGCTACGCCAACGGCCAGTCCATCGCCCTGCACGAGTTCATCTACCCGGTGCTACAGGCCTACGACTCCGTGGTCATCAAGGCCGACGTCGAGATGGGCGGCAACGACCAGATCTTCAACCTGCTGGCCGGCCGCGACCTCATGCGCGCCGAGGGCATGGAGCCCCAGGTGGCCCTCACCGTGCCGCTGCTGCTGGGCACCGACGGCGTGAAGAAGATGTCCAAGAGCTACGGCAACTACATCGGCCTCACCGACGAGCCCAACGACATGTTCGGCAAGGTCATGTCCATCGCAGATGAGATCGTGCCCATGTACTACCGCCTGTGCTCCACCCTCTCCATCGAGGAGATGGACGCCATCGACGAGGCCTTTGCCAACGGCACGGCCGACGCCTACCAGCTCAAGCGCGCCCTGGGCGTCAGCATCGTGGACCTCTACCACGGCGAGGGCGCCGGCGAGAAGGCCATGGCCGCCTTTGACGCCCAGTTCAAGAAGGGTGAGATGCCCGATGACGTGGCCGAGTTCCCGGTGAGCCTGGCCGCCCCCAATGACGAGGGCAAGGTCTACCTGGCCAAGCTCCTCGTGGACGTCGAGATTGCCAAGTCCACCGGCGAGGCCCGCAGGCTCATCGACGGCGGCGGCGTGAAGATCGACGGCCAGGCCGTGGCCCCCAAGAGCTACAACGTTGACCCCGAGCTCTTCCACTCCGGCACGGCGCTGCAGTCCGGAAAGAAGCACTGGGCCAAGCTGGTCTAGCGGCGGCGCTTCTCGCCAAGCGACATTGGTGCGCAAATGCGGGCGGCCCCCTGGGGTCGCCCGTTTTTTGTGGGGCGCGGAGGCCGATGGAGAGCTGCTCAGTTTTGGTTTCCACTGGAACGCGTTTCTGCGCGCGGGGTCGAGAAGGGTCCTTTCTGCTCACGTTTTGCTTCCAGCGGAGGGCAAAAGTGAGCAAAAACGACAACGGCGGCCCGCCGCTCAAAAGCGGCTTCCACTGGAACGCAAATCTGAGCGGCTGGCGAGAAGTGCGTTCTTCTCGCAGGCGGCTCGTGCGGGGGCGGCGCGGCGTTGGGCTGCGGTATCGTAGGCAGGTTATGCAACGACTGGGCTGATGGGAGCAGATCTTGGCCCACAAGAACGTCATCGAGCTGCTGGCGCCCGCCGGCGGCCCCGAACCCTTCAATGCCGCCCTGGCCGCGGGCGCAGACGCCATCTACTGTGGCCTGGGCAACGATTTCAACGCCCGCCGCAGCGCAAAGAACTTCACCGAGGAGACCTTTGCCGAGGCCTGCCGCCGCGCGCACCTGGCCGGCGCCCGCGTCTACGTGACCGTCAACGTGGCCATTGCCACGCGCGAGATCTCCCGCGTGCTGGACCTGGTCCGCCGTGCCTGGCTTCTGGGCGCAGACGCCTTCATCATCCAGGACTGGGGCCTGTTCGGCGAGATCCGCCGCGCCTGGCCGCAGATTGAGACGCACGTCTCCACCCAGGCCAACATCCACGACGCCCGCGGCACGGCCTGGTGCCGCCAGATGGGCGCCGACCGTGTGACCCTCTCGCGCGAGCTCTCCCTCAAGGAGATCTCGCGCATTGCCGAGGAGGGCGTCGAGCTGGAGTGCTTTGGCCACGGCGCCCTGTGCTTCTGCTACTCCGGCGTCTGCATGATGAGCTCTCTTGCCACCGGGCGCTCTGCCAACCGCGGCCTGTGCGCCCAGCCCTGCCGCCTGCCGCACGACCTGGTTGACGAGGAGGGCAACGTGGTGGAGGCCCTGGGCAATACCCGTCCGCTCTGCCCCAAGGACTACTGCACCGTCGACCACCTCCAGGAGATGATCGACGCTGGCGTGGGCTCCCTCAAGGTGGAGGGCCGCATGAAGGCCCCGGACTACGTCTACAACGTGGTGGGCGCCTACCGCGAGGCCATCGACGCCACGCTGACCGGCCGCCAGCTTGACGCCGCGGAGGACCTGGCCGTCCACCGCCGCCTCAAGCGCGCCTTCAACCGCGACTTCACCGACGCCTACCTCATGGGCACCTCTGGCGACGAGATGATGAGCTACGACCGCTCCAACAACCGAGGCGAGGTCGTGGGGACCGTGGCGTCCTCCCGCGCCCTGGAGGACCGCGTGGCCCGCAGGGGCGGCGGTAACGGCGGCCGCACGCGTACGCGCCGCTACACCCAGGCCGAGGCCGTCATCTCCCTGACCGAGCCCGTGGAGAAGGGCGACTTGCTTGAGCTGCGTCCCGTTGACGACCCGAGCCAGTTCCTGACCGTCCACGCGGAGGCCGACGCCCCCGCCGGCGCCACCATCACCTGCCTGGCGTCGCGCCCGGTGCCCGCCGGCTCCATCGTGAGCGTCATCCGCTCCCAGAATGCCATCGACGCGGCGGCCCGTGCCGCGGCGGCAGACGTCTCTCGTCGCCGCCCGGTGACGGTGCGCGTGGTGGCCCGCCTGGGACAGCCCTTCCGCGTGGAGCTGGCCTGCGCCGACGGCGAGGCCGCGGCCGAGGGCTTTGTGGTGGAGGCCGCCCGCACCCGCCCCGTGAGCGAGGAGGACCTCGTGGAGCACGTGGGCCGCATGGGCGGCGGCCCCTTCGAGCCGGTGAGCTTTGACGTGGAGATGGACGAGGGCTGCGGCATGGGCTTCTCGGCCGTGCACAAGGTGCGCGCGCAGGCGGTGAAGTCCCTGGTGGAGGCCCTTCTGGCCCCGTATGGGGAGCGCCAGGCCACGACGGCGCCCGTGCCGTCCGAGCAGCTGCGCGAGGAGCGCCGCGAGGCCGTGCGCGTGGAGGCCGGCGTTCCCGCCGCCGCCGACGTGGAGCCCGTCGAGCCCTGCGCCTGCGCCTTGGTGGCGGACCCCGAGTGTGCCCGCGCGGCCCTTGAGGCCGGTGCCGGGCGCGTCTACGCCACCGTGGACGACCTGGCCCGCGGAGACTGGCCCGAGGGCGTCATCCCCTGGCTGGACGAGGTCTGCCGCGAGGCCGACCACGCCCGCCTTGACCCGTGGGTCCGCCAGGGCGAGCCCGTGGCCGTGGGCAACATCTCCGAGCTGGCCCTTGCCGCCGAGCGGGACGCCGCGGCCGAGGTGCGCCCGTGCATCCCCGTCCACAACAAGAGCGCGCTTCTGGCAATGGAGGCTGCCGGCGCCAAGGCGGTCTGGCTCTCCTGCGAGCTCACTCTGGAGGAGGCCTGCGAGCTTGCCCGCGCGGCCAGCGTCCCGGTGGGCCTCTCGGTCCTGGGCCGCGAGCGCGCCATGACGAGCGAGCACTGCGTCCTGCAGGCCCTGGGCCGCTGCGTCCACAACTGCGAGAAGTGCCCGCAGCGCGCACGCCGCCTCTCCCTCAAGGACATCGACGGCAACTTGCTGCCCGTCCGCACGGACGTCAACGGCCGCTCCCGCATCTGGGCGGCGCACCCGCTTGACGCCACGCCCCAGGCAGACCAGCTGGTGGAGGCTGGCGTCCGCTGGCTCCTTGCCGACTGCACCCTGCTTGGCCCCAAGGAGACCACGTTTGCGGTGGAGCGCGTCTGCCGCGCCATCGCGGCGGCCAAGGCAGGGCGCCGTCCTGCGGCGCGCCTTGCCGGGGCCACCTCCGGTCACCTCTTTGCGGGCATTGGGTAACATGTGACTTTGGGCCGCGCACGCAAGCCGCGCGCGGCGCGTGATGTATGGACCGCGTGGGCTTCTCGCCTGCGCAAGATCAGCGCGCGGCCGGGCGGTCGCGCGACGAAAGGAGCCACCATGGCTGTCAACCGCGAGCTTCTTGAGGAGACCCTCGACATCATCCGCCAGAGCCTCCAGGCCGACGGCGGCGACGTCGAGCTCATCGACGTCAACGACGAGGGCGTGGTCACCCTCGAGATGCAGGGTGCCTGCGCCGGCTGCCCTCTGTCCTCCATGGACATGTCCGAGGGCATCGAGCGCATCCTCATGGAGCACGTCCCCGGCGTGACCCGCGTCCAGCCCGCAATGCTCTAGGCGGCCGACGTGTTTCTGAACGAGCTCTACCACTCGCTGAACCCCATCGCCTTCACGCTGGGACCCGTCTCCGTCCGCTGGTACGGCATTGCCTACCTGGCGGGCTTTGCGCTGGCGGCCTGGGTGATCTGGCGCGTCTCCCGCCGTTGGGAGCTTGGCCTCACGCCCGACGACATCATGAGCATCGTCATTGGCGTGGCGTTTGGCGTCATCATTGGCGCACGCCTCTTCTACGTGGTGTTCTATGGGGCGGGCTACTACCTGGAGCACCCGCTTGAGATATTCGCGCTCAACCAGGGAGGCATGAGCTTCCACGGCGGGCTCGTCGGCGCCGTGGTGGGCGGCTCCATCGTGTGCCGCATGTACCACATCTCCATTCCCACCGTGTGTGACCTGGGCGTCATTGGTGCGCCGTGGGGGCTGTTCTTTGGCCGCTGCGCGAACTTCGTCAACGGCGAGCTCTGGGGCAAGGAGACCTCGCTTCCCTGGGGCGTGATGTTTCCCACGGGCGGCAACGTCTACCGCCACCCCTCGCAGCTCTACGAGGCCGTGCTGGAGGGCCTGGTCATCTTCTGCGTGCTGTTCCTGCTGAGCCGCCGGCGCCCGGCGCGCCCGCAGGGCACCTTCATGGGCGTGTTCCTGGTGCTTTACGGCGTCTTCCGCTTCTTGGTGGAGTTCGTCCGCGTGCCCGACGCGCAGCTGGGCTACCTCTTTGGCCCCATCACCATGGGCCAGTGCCTGAGCCTGCCGCTGGTGGTGCTGGGCGTCGTGGTGCTGGTGCTGTCGCGGCGCCTCAACCGCCCGCAGGTGGGGCATTTGGAGTAGGAAGGTCTGATTGCTACGGGGCCGGAGAGCCAAGCCGCTCTCCGGCCTTTTTTGTTGGGAGTTGGCCGGCGCTTACCCTGGTATGTACGCAATTTCATGATTGATATGCTCACAAAACAAAAGCCCTGGCGAGAAAAGCGCAGGTCAGCGCATTTCTCGCCAGGGCATCAATTTTTGAAGCTCGTACATACCGGGGTTGGGTGCGCCCCACGGTTAGCCGTGAGGCATTACTTGTCGTAGCTCTCGTACTTGTAGAAGCCCTCGCCGGCGGCGATGCCGGTCTTGCCCTCGTCGATGTAGCCGTTGAGCATGCTCACGCTCTTGGCCAGGCCGCTTGCGGGGTCCTTGGCCGCGGGGTCCATGGAGAGGATGTTGCGGGCCAGCACCAGGCCGATCTTGTCCAGCTTGCGGAAGGGCGTCTGGCCGGGGTCGGCGCCGGTGGCGAGCTCCCAGCACTTGTCGACGGTCTCGGCGTCGCAGACGCCGGTGGCAACCAGTGAGGTCGCGGCCTTGAACCAGGGGATGAGCAGGCTGTTCAGGATGTAGCCGGGCTGCTCGCGGTTGAGCTTGAGCGGCACCATGCCGATGGCCTCGGCAAACTGTGCCGCCAGTTCAAAGACTTCGGGGTCGGTGCCGTCGTGGCGCATGAGCTCGGTCATGTTGTTGCGCCAGATCTGGTTGCCAAAGTGCAGCGACATGTACTTGTCCGGCCTGCCCGTGGCCTCGGCGAACATGCTGGGCAGCATGGTGGAGGAGTCGGTCAGGATGACGGTGCGCTCCGGCAGGTGCGCGGAGAGCTTGGTGTAGAACTCGGTCTTCTCCTGCGGGTTCTCGTTGATGCACTCAACCACCAGGTCCGCGTTGCCAAAAGCGGCGTCCCAGTCGGTCTCAAACTTGATGGCCGAGAGGCGCTCCTCCGCCTGGGTGACAAGGGCGTCAATCTGCTCTGCGGAGAGGTCGGGCGTGTCGGTCAGGCCGCGGCAGTAGGCGGAGGCGTCGGTCTTCATGGCCTCCAACGTGGAGAGGTACTGCTCCTTAATGGTGGCAAAACGCACGCGGGCGCGCTCGACGGAGGCCTCGCTGCGGACCCACACCGTCACGGCAAAGCCCTTATAGGCAATCTGAGAGGCAATCTGGCTTCCCTGGGTGCCGCCGCCGGCAACGGTTACGTTCTTGATGTCTTCGACCTTCATTGGAATTCCCCTCTCCTTGGATGCGGGCAAACCTGAGCTTGCGACCGTTATAGGCTCTGAGCTGCCAAAAAGCGCGCATTTCTCGGCAGGTGGTAGCTCCGGCTACGGAAGGGGAAGGGGTATCGATACCACGTTGACAACGACTGTCTTTATGACGAGTAGCCCCCGCTGTTATGGCCTTTGGGCCTTGGTGAGTCCATGCTTCACCCCTACGCTCTCAGGTCGTCATGCTTTCTTACAGAGAGGAAGGTTACGCCGCCTTCACGACGGTAGACGTAGTGCAGCCTCGCGGCCTGGGGGTGCCCCTCCTCTACGTAGCAGCGCATGATGGGCCGCCCATCGCTTGTCGTGCGAGCCGGCGCCTCCGCGCCTCTGTTGGTTCTTAGGGGGTGTTCCTGCCGGTTGCCCGCGCGGCCCAGCACCACGTCGATCATGCAGCGAAGTGCCTTTCTCAGTTGAACCCCCGCCACTTCGAGCGTCCCGAAGAAGTCGCCGCCGTAGTCCCAACTGCCTGCCCTCAGAGGCGTCTGGCTGCGATCTTGCGGACCAAAAGCGCCGGTCCACTCCTCCCGCAGGAGCCAGTCCATCCGCTCGCACTCAAAGCGAAGGCGGTCGTCCTTGCTCAGGAAGTTGTCGGCCGGCGGGCGCCTGTAGCGACTGCCACCTTGGCTTGCCTTTTGCGGCTGGCGCAGGAGCTTGTCCCTGAGCCCGCGGTTGCTCTTCTCGGCCTTCTCGACGCGCTTCAAAAGGCTGCTACTCTCTCGTTCGCTTCTTTGCCAACGAACGTAGTAGCCTCTGATGTGCATTGTCGCCTCTGGTCCGGCGTCTTCGGGAATCACCAGCTCAGAGAGGTCAATCTCTTTGACCTGCCCACCTCCCGCCACTTCTGGCGCGGCCATGTCATCCGGAGAGAGCCACGAAGGACCGCCCAGAAGCAGCGATGGTGCGGGCTGGATGTGGTCTGCGTCCGCCTGCCTGACCGAGAGGAGCCACTCGTCTTGTTCCGCCTCGTGGCCCACGACAAGTGCCGGAAGGGTCTGGCCCATCTCCACCATGTCTGGCAGCGGGAATGCCGGGTCGCAGACCTCGTCTGCCTCGATGGACGCCTCCACCCCCGAAAGAGCGTGACCGTGCAATGGTCGGGGAAGATTTTTGCTATGCGCACCAGAACGGTCTGTCCCTCCGCATAGGCGGCGATGGCCTCGTCTGGACGGATGCGCAGAGCTTCCGCAAAACCAACGAGAATCTTTGACTGGGTATCGAGCCTGCCTCGCAGCGTCATTCCTGTCTGCAGGAGCCGATCTATGGGCAGCGGGCCTGCAACCCCATCGTTGGCAACCTCCTCGGGCCGGGCGCTGCACATTCCACCGGGGTAGGTCAGAATCGCCCTATCGGCGGCGGGGAGAATCCCTATGACTCTCGCGGTGACCTGTTCCCATTCTTTTGGTGCTGAATTGGTCAGAAGCTCTGTCGCTCTTAGGCCAAAGACGCAACTGACAATGTTCTCTCCTAGGGCTTTGCCGTTGCTGTTAGGAAACGCCTTGAAGAGCCGGGTGTCCTTTAGCGGACGCCCAGAGCGGCCGCGAGAAGCCTGGAACACGCGGATTGCGCCATTGTAAACCTCGCAGTCAGCGGCTCCCGCCCTCTCGAGGCCGTCCGACAGCCTGAACTCAAGGGCGTTACTCGTCAGCTCGAAAAGCCAAGCGGTATCGTCAAGCTCTGTCGCAAGGATCGAGGTGTCGACAAAGGCATGGTCAAGACCTGCCCGGCGTGTTACGACAACAACGGGCAGCTCGCGTTTCTTGTTAAGAAGGACTGCCAGCATGCCCTCGAGCCTCTCTTCCGTGTCGATGAGGTTGAGTCCGGTGGGCGAGAAGGTCACGGGCTGGCTGCGGGTGGGCTTGGTCTCCGATGGCAAGGGCTGTGCGGGCTTGGGCGCCAGCGGTTCGACCTTTTGCGCGGGTGCTGGCGTTGGCTTGGGTTCGTACTCACCCGAGGAACAGCGGGCCGCCTCGTCGCGGAGCCTGTCCAGGTAGGGAAGGGAGTGCCAAGTGGCGTTGTCCACGAAGTTGCTTTCTACCTTGTCGTCCTCGTCGCAGAGGCTGCCCCTGGCGGGCAGGAATCGCGCGATGCCGGGGCTGAGGGTGTAGCGGCTAAACTCCTCATTCCAACGCTGCCGGAGGCGCTTGTCCTGGAGGGCTATGACGTCAATCTGGAATTCGTCGCAAAGCTTCTGGGCGTCAAACAGGAGCTCCTCGCTGCCGGATGTCGGACATGCTACGCAAGACGGGCGACGTCTTTCCGAGCGGCGGAAATAGCCTCTTACCTGAGAGAAGAGAAGCTCGTCATAGTCGGTGACCTTGTATACCTCAGGACTTTCCTCAAGCTCCATCGGGTGCTCCGTTCGGTCTGGCCGCGTGTACGCAATCCCACTCCCCAAGAGATTAAAGTAATTGTCGTTGTTCTTTGGCGGAACCTGGCGAGAAGCCTCTGCTTGCCGGAGGCGTCCCCGCGAGGCGCTTTCTACGATAGGTCGGTTTTGTCGGCCGAGGTCTTCACCCTGGTATGTACGCACTTGCAACATTGATGTACGTCCAAAACCCGTGCTTTGGCGAGAAAACCGCAGGTCAGCGTCCTTCTCGCCAAAGCATCAAACCTGCAACGGTGTACATACCGGGGTTAAGCAGCCCGCCGCACCCGCCACAAACGCGCCGCAACCCCGCCCGTGCTACACTACCCCTCGTAACAAAAGGGGGCTGGCGCACGCCGGCTGAGATTGGGCCCACCCACGCGGCCCTGACCTTAGACCTGATCCGGGTAATGCCGGCGTAGGGACCAGAGCTTGGCTTGCTTGGGCGCCTACGGAGACGGGGCGCATCTTTTGTGCCCAGAGGCGCGGTTTTGCCGCCGCGCGGGGAGGAGCCGCTTTGAACTGTTCAATTGCCATCCAGTACTTGCCCATGGACGCGCAGACAGACGAGGCAACCTGCGCCGCCGTGGACGCGGTCATCGCCTACATTGACTCCACGGGCATCGACTACTTCGTCGGCCCGTTTGAGACCGCCATCGAGGGCGACTACGACCAGTGCATGGAGATTCTCAAGAACTGCCAGCTCGTGGGTGCCAAGGCGGGCTGCAAGCACGTCATGACCTACGCCAAGATCAACTTCAAGCCCGAGGGCGACGTCATGACCACCGAGCACAAGGTGGCCAAGTACCACGAGGGCGACCCGGAGTTTGCCCCCAAGTCCGCCGGCTCCGCCGCGTAGGAGAGAAGCGCATGCGCATCTCCAGGCCCACAAAGAGGGTTGTCGCGCCCGTCTGCGCCATCCTGGGCATCCTTGCCGTCTGGCAGGGTGCCTGCTCGGCCGGCCTGGTGCCCAACTTCATGCTGCCCAGTCCCGTGCAGGTGGTGGCCGCCCTGGTGGGAGACCTGTCGCTGCTCTGCCAGCACCTGCTGTGGACGCTTGCCGAGGCCGCGCTGGGCCTTGCCATTGGCGTGGCCGTGGGCTTTGCCTTTGCCGTGCTCATGGACCGCTTTGAGACCTTCTACCTGGCCTTTGACCCGCTGCTCACGGTCTCCCAGACCGTGCCGACGGTGGCCATCGCGCCGCTCTTTGTGCTGTGGTTTGGCTACGGCCTTCTGCCCAAGGTGCTGCTTGTCGTCATCACCACGTTCTTCCCGGTGACCGTGGCCCTGGCAAACGGATTCCGCTCCGTGGACCAGGACCAGATCGACCTCATGCGCACCATGCGCGCCACCGAGTGGCAGATCTTCCGCTACGCCAAGCTGCCCGCCGCCATGGACCAGTTCTTCAGCGGCCTGCGCATCAGCGCCACCTACGCCATCGTGGGCGCCGTCATCTCCGAGTGGCTCGGCGGCTTCTGGGGCCTGGGCGTCTACATGACCCGCGTCCGCAAGTCCTTCTCGTACGACCGCATGTTTGCGGTGATCATCATCATCTCGGCGCTCTCGCTCGCGCTTATGCGCGGCGTTGATGTGCTGGAACGAATCTGCATGCCCTGGAAGAGGGCAGAGAGGAACGATCAACAATGAAAACGACCAACGCCTCCCGCATCCTGACCGCCGGTCTTTCTCGCCGCGCCTTTGTGGGTGCCTCCCTGGCCTCCGCCGCCACCCTGGTGCTTGCCGGCTGCAACTCCGGCAACGGCTCCGCCGACGGCGCCGCCTCTGACTCCAAGGCCGCGTCTGGCGAGAAGACCAAGATCACGTTCTGCCTGGACTATACCCCCAACACCAACCACACCGGCATCTACGTGGCCCAGAACAAGGGCTTCTTTGCCGACGAGGGCCTTGAGGTGGAGATCGTCCAGCCTGCCGACGGCACCGCCGAGGGCGCCATCGGCACCGGCCAGGCCCAGCTGGGCGTGAGCTACCAGGACTACCTGGCCGCCGCCTACGACGCCGGCAACACCGGACTCACCGCCGTGGCCGCCGTCATCCAGCACAACACCTCCGGCATCATGAGCCGCGCCGAGGACGGCATCACCCACGCCGCCCTCATGGAGGACCACGTCTACACCACCTGGGACATGGCCGTGGAGCAGGCAACCATCAAGCAGATCATGACCACCGACGGCGGCGACTTCAGCAAGCTCAAGATGGTCCCCTTCACCGTGGACGACGAGGTCCAGGGCCTGAAGGCCAACATGTTCGACTGCGTCTGGGTCTACGAGGGCTGGGCCGTCCAGAACGCCGCCGTCCAGGACTACCCGGTGAACTACTTCAGCTTCAAGGACATGGACGACGTCTTTGACTTCTACACGCCGGTCCTGGCCGCCAACAACGACTTCATGAAGAGCAACCCGGACGCCGTCAAGGCCTTCCTGCGCGCCGCCAAGAAGGGCTACGAGTTTGCCGTCGAGCACCCCGAGGACGCTGCGCAAATCCTGTGCGACGAGGTGCCCGAGCTTGACTCCGCGCTCGTCGAGGCCAGCGCCAAGTACCTGGCCGACCAGTACACCGCCGACGCCTCCAGCTGGGGCGTCATCGACGGCAAGCGCTGGGCCGCGTACTTCCAGTGGCTCAACGACAACGACCTGGTCGAGAACAAGCTGGACGTCAACGCCGGCTTTGACACCTCCTACCTGGCCTAGCCCCAATGGCCGAGAAGACCATCTTGCCCGCCCTCGAGGCGCGCGACCTTACCCTGGCGTGGGACGAGGGCTCCGACGTCGTGCGCCACGTGAGCCTGTGCGTTGACCCCGGCGAGACTGTCTGCATCGTGGGCAAGTCCGGCTGCGGCAAGACAACCATCCTGCACGCGCTCTCCGGCCTCATCCGTCCGCGCGAGGGGCAGGTCCTTCTCCACGGGCGCGATATCACCGGCAAGCCCGGCCAGGTGAGCTACATGCTGCAGAAGGACCTGCTGCTGCAGAGCCGCACCATCCTGGACAACGCCTGCCTTCCGCTGGTCATCGGCGGCATGAGGCCCGCCGAGGCCCGCGAGAAGGCAAGGCCGCTCCTGGAGCGCTTTGGCCTTGCGGGCGTGGAGGACAAGTGGCCCAGCCAGCTGTCCGGCGGCATGCGCCAGCGCGCGGCCTTCCTGCGCACCTACCTCATGGGCAACGACGTGGCGCTGCTGGACGAGCCCTTCTCGGCGCTTGACGCCCTCACGCGAGCGGACATCCGCAGCTGGTACGTCAGGACGGCCTCCGAGCTGGGCATGGCCTCCGTGGTCATCACCCACGACGTGGACGAGGCCGTCATCATGGCCACCCGCGTCTACGTCCTGGAAGGCGACCCCAGAGGCGGAACCCCCTCGACCATAGCCGGCGAAGTCCCCATAAACCACCAGGTAGAAGGAGCCTTCGACCTCTCCCCAGAGTTCCTCACGGCCAAGCGAGAAGTTCTGAGCCTCTTGGGCTAAAGCGCTGGTCTGCGTCGCAAATCTAGTGACTTCAGAATGCAAGTCGCCCAAGCCGTATCGTCTTGGGCGACTTGCATTTTCTAAAAGAAGCAAAACTTTCTAAAAGTGACAAAAGTATCTAAAAGAATATAATCAGTGGCATGATGACGTCCTTAAGTCTCTGGAGAAAGAAATGGCGAGAAACCCCTTTACACCAAATTTCGGGCAGGTTCCCAGGGTTCTTGCTGGGCGCGATCAGCTGATCGACGAGATTGTCTCTGCGTTCGACAACGCTCCCGGAGACCCGAGCCTAACGTCGATACTCATCGGTGCTCGTGGAACGGGCAAGACCGCCCTGTTGTCTCTTTTGGCCAATGAGGCCGAAAGCAAGGGATGGCTTGCGGTTAATGTGCCCTGCGTCGGCGGCATGCTCGAAGAGATCTTCCAGGGAACCGTTAAGGCGAGTTCGCACTTGATTTGCCAATCCGACGAGACGAAGCTGACGGGTCTTACGATTGGCCAGCTGATTGGGCTAGAGTGGGAGGCCAAGCCATCGGAGAAGCCCACGTGGTTTCTGCGTATGTCTGCACTGCTTGACGAACTCGATCGACGGGACGTGGGACTACTCATCACGGTCGATGAGGTTAGACCCAGCCTTGAGGAGATGGGGCTGCTCGCAAGCTACTACCAATTATTTGTTCGTGACGAGCGGAAGGTCGCTCTGCTTATGGCGGGCCTGCCCTCCGAGGTGTCTCTGCTTCTCAACGACAAATCAGCCTCTTTTTTGCGCCGAGCCAGCCAATACCATATTGGAGATATCGGCGATGCTGATGCGGAGCTTGTCCTCGAGCGAACTGCAGAAGAGGGAGAGAAGGCCTTTACTCCTGATGCGCTTGGCCGCGTCGTGGAGGCCTGTGGGGGATTCCCGTATTTGATTCAGCTCATGGGTTATCGCTCGTGGCAAGCTGCCGGGAATTCAAGCACAATTGATGTAGAGAGCGCCGAGCGGGGCATCTCCCGCGCAAGGTCAGATTTCGAGACTCGCGTGCTTAAGGCAACCTTGGACGAGCTCTCTGATAAAGACCTTGAATTCTTGTGCGCCATGGCCCAAGACCGTGATGAGTCTAGGACCTCTGAGATTGCCGAGAGGATGGGACAATCGACGGGATACGTCTCCCAATATCGGAGAAGGCTGCTTGAGCAGGGCGTAATCGCCTCGAAGGGCCGCGGAAAAGTCACGTTTGCCCTTCCCTTCCTCAAGGAATACCTCAAAGAGTATCTCGGCGACTAAACCCAAACAAGGGGCGGAAGAGTGACCCTCTACCGCAGTCACTTCTCGCCCCAGCGCCTGGCCCAGCACCGTTAACGCAGTCGAGGCCCCGGCCCCGCCCTTCCTAAAGCAAGTTCTTTGCGAAGCGTAACTAGCGTAGGAAGTGCGGAGCCGGGGCCTCGACGGACTTTGCCGTTACCTAAGCCAGGCGCAGGAACGAGCAGTACCCGCGGTAGGCCTCGTAGATATCGGCCTTGCTGGTGATCTCCCAGGGGGCGTGCATGGACAGCACGGGCACGCCGCAGTCGATGACGCTCATGCCGTAGAGGGCCAGGATGTAGGCGATAGTGCCGCCGCCACCCACGTCGACGCGGCCGAGCTCGGCGGTCTGGAAGTGAACGCCGCCCTCGTCCATCACGCGGCGGATCTTGGCCACGTACTCGGCGTCGGCGTCGTTGGAGCCGGACTTGCCGCTGCCGCCGGTGAACTTGTTGAACGTGAGGCCGCGGCCCAGGTAACTGGCGTTCTTCTCCTCAAACGCGGAGGCAAAGTTGGGGTCATAGCCAGCGGAGACGTCGCTGGAGAGCATGTTGGACTCGCGCAGGCAGCGACGCAGGGCAAGCTCGCCGTGGACGCCGGCAAGCTCCAGCACCTCGGCCAGGGTGTCCTCGAAGAAGCGGCTCCTCATGCCCGTGGCGCCCACGGAGCCAATCTCCTCCTTGTCAACCAGCAGGCAGACGGAGGTGCGCTTGACCTCCTTGACGTCCAGCTGGGCCACGAGGCTCGTGTAGGCGCAGGAGCGGTCGTCCTGGCCGTAGCCAAGGACCATGGAGCGGTCAAAGCCCAGGTCGCGGGCCGCGCCGGCGGGAACGACCTCGAGCTCGGCGGAGAGGAGGTCCTCCTCGTCGATGCCCAGCTGCTCCTCGAGGATGGAAAGGACGCCGCGCTTGACCAGGTCCTTCTCCTCGGGCTTCTCGCCGTCCTTGACGCAGACGGGACGGCCGCCCACCAGGACGTCGAGCATCTCGCCCTCGATGACCTTGGAGGCCTCCTTGGTGAGCTGCTCGCGGGCGAGGTGGGGCAGCAGGTCGGAGATGCAGAACACCGGGTCCTCCGGGTCCTCGCCCACGGCCACGGGGACGACGGTGCCGTCCTTCTTGGCAACCACGCCGTGGATGGCCAGCGGAACGGTGACCCACTGGTACTTCTTGATGCCGCCGTAGTAGTGGGTGTCCAGGGTGAGAAGGTCGCTCTTCTCCTCCATGGGGTTCTGCTTGACGTCCAGGCGCGGCGAATCGATGTGGGCACCCAGGATGTTGACGCCCTGCTCCAGCGGGTCGGTGCCCAGGTTGACCAGCATGAGGGCCTTGCCGCGGTTGACGGCGTAGACCTTGTCGCCGGGCTTCAGGGCCTCGCCGGCGGCGATCTTGGCGGCCAGGTCCACGTAGCCAGCCTCCTCGGCCAGGCTCACGGCCGCGGCGCAGCACTCGCGCTCGGTCTTGTTGTCGGAGATGTAGGCCTTGTAGCCCTCGCAGAGGTAGTGCAGCTCGTCGAGCTGCTCGGCCGTGTAGTCCTTCCAGGCGTTCGGACGCTCCATTGGCTTCCCTTCCTTCCCAGGCGAGAAAAGGGGACAGTTCCTTTTTCTCGTTTCCGTTGTTACGTCACACCAGAGTTTACTTGGTTCCGGTGGTGGTTGTGTCGGGGCTCGGCGCGGTGCCGCCCGGGGTGCTGCCCGAGCTGCTGGCGTCGGTGCCGCTCGGCTTGTCCTGCTTGGCGTCGGACCCCTGCGAGCCGCTCGCCGGGGGAGTGGTGGCGTCGGTCGTGGCCGCCGAGGCGCCGCCGGCAGACGGCGAGGACGCGGGCGTCTCGGGAGCGGGGGAAGCGGTCTCCTGCTTCTTGGGCTGCGTGGTCTCATCCTTCTTGGCGGGCGCCTCCGGGGAGGACGTGGCCTTCTCGCCGTCGGTCCGCTTTGTGGCGTCCTGGCCCGCGGGGGCCTCGGTGGTGGAGCTGGTGGCCTCGCCGCTGCTTGAAGTGGCGCTGGAGCCGATGCCCGCGCCCTGGGTGGCGACGTTTACCACCAGCGCAAACAGCAGCACGGCGGCAATGGCGAAGGCTGCGGCTATGGCCGTGGCGCGGCGCCTGAGCGCGCGGCGCTCGCGCTCGTGGGCGGCGTAGCGGACGCTTGCTGGCGCTATGGGCGTGCCGGTGGCGGCCACCTCCTGGATGGGGGAGCGGCCGGAGAGGGAGCCCGGGCGATAGACGCGCGTCTCGTCCGCCGCGGGCTCGGCGTCGGTCGTTGCGTCAGGAATGGTGGCGGGCTCGGCACCCGGCTCGGCCGCCGATGCCGCGGCGTCGCCCGGCGTTGCGTCCGGCGTCAGGTCGCTGAGCTTCTGCGCGCTGGCCTTGAGCAGGCTCTTGTATATCTGCGAGGCGGCCGCGGAGGCGACGCCGCCGATGGCCACGCCGATGATCGAGCCAGCCAGGCCGATCTTGGACGACAGTGCAAACGACGTCGCCGCGGCAAGGCCGCTCGCTATGACCGTCGAGACCGAGAAGTCTCCGAAGAGACCCTTCTCGTCAGTGCCGTTCTGATCTTGCCTGCCTGCCAAGCACGCTCACCTCTCGTTGTCATGCACGTGGCCGAAACCCTTGGTCCTACTCTGGTACCCAAGGATAGAATCACGCTATCTATGTGAACGATTCCTCACAGAATTGTGAACACAGATACCCGTTTGCGGTGATTTTCTACCGTCTGACGGGGTAATATGGCCGCGTACCGATTTTTCTTGTTTCTCGTCAAATGGAGGTTAGACATGCTCGTCAACGCAACTGCCATGCTCCAGAGCGCCGAGAAGGGCCACTACGGCATTGGTGCCTTCAACACCAACAACCTCGAGTGGGCCTCGTCCATCCTGGATGCCGCGGAGGAGCTGCAGAGCCCCGTCATCATTCAGTGCACCTCTGGTGCCGCCAAGTGGCAGACCAGCTTCAAGATTGTCTCCCAGATGGTTCACCAGCTCGTCGAGGACAAGAACATCACCGTCCCCGTCGCCCTTCACCTTGACCACGGCACCTACGAGGACGCCCTCAAGTGCATCGAGGCCGGCTTCACCTCCGTCATGTACGACGGCTCCCACGAGGCCGACTTTGAGACCAACCTCGCCCGCACCGCCGAGATCGTGAAGATCGCCCACAACAAGGGCATCTCCGTCGAGGCCGAGGTCGGCGGCATCGGTGGCGTCGAGGACGGCGTTGCCTCCAACGGCGAGCTCGCTGACCCCGAGCAGTGCAAGGCCATCGCCGACCTTGGCGTTGACTTCCTGGCCTGCGGCATCGGCAACATCCACGGCCTGTACCCCGCCAACTGGGCCGGCCTCTCCTTTGACCGCCTGTCCGAGATCAAGGCCCTGACCGGCGACCTGCCGCTCGTCCTTCACGGCGGCACCGGCATCCCCGTGGAGCAGGTCCAGAAGGCCATCTCCCTGGGCGTCTCCAAGATTAACGTCAACACCGACCTGCAGGTCGTCTTTGCCGAGGCCACTCGCAAGTACATCGAGTCCGGCGCTGACCAGCAGGGCAAGGGCTATGACCCGCGCAAGCTCCTCAAGCCTGGTCGCGAGGCCATCGTCACCCGCACCAAGGAGCTCATCTGCGAGTTTGGCTCCGACGGCAAGGCCTGGAACTAGCAAGTCGCCAAAGGCCTTTCTTTCAAAGGCACTCCCAAGGCCCGCCCGGATTTTCTGAACTGCACCCCAAAACTTGGACGGCTTAAATAAGAACTACGCCGCAAGGGACTGTCTCCGGAACTCCTCCGGGGTCAGTCCCTTCAGTTTAACCTGGCGCCTCCTCGTGTTCCAATGGACCACGAAGTCGTCGAGGTCCGCCTTGAAGGACTCGAAGTCCGGCCACGTCCTTCCACGGAAGAACTCGTCCTTGATGTGGCCGAACACCTGCTCCGTCGCGCCGTTGTCGATGCAGTTGCCCTTCCGGGACATGCTCTGCACCACGCCGGCCTCCTCCAACCGCCTGCACCAACCGGCCTGCTGGTACTGCCAGCCCATGTCCGAGTGCAGGATCGGCCTGGAGCCCTTGGGCTTCTTGGACACGAGCTGGTCGAGCAGCTCGTGCTGCTGAGCCATGTTGGGGTGCAGCGACGTGGACCAGGCGACGATCTCCTTGCTGCCGAAGTCGTAGACCGGCGCGAAGTAGGCCTTGCCCCAGGGCTGCTTGAACTCGGTGACGTCGGTGCCCATCTTTTCCCACGGCCCGTCGGCGGCGAAGTCCCTGCCGATGACGTTCTCGAAGGTCTTTCCGACCTTGCCCCTGTACGAGTTGTACCTGTGGTAGTCGGTCTCGCGGCGGATCCCGCAGCTGATGCCCATCTCGCGCATCATCTTCAGCGTCGTCTTGTAGGCTATGCGCACGCCCTGCTCGGCGCGCAGGCACATGGCGATCTGCCTGTGGCCGCACCCGTTGGCGGTGCGCGAGAATATCTCGGCGGCGGCCTCCCAGAGCTCGGGCCTGGTGGGAGCCTTCGGGTGCGACAGCGCGTAGTAGTAGCTGGACCGGGCCATGCCGGCGCACTCCAGCAGGCGCCCCAGCCCGTGCCCCTCTTCGCGCAGGACCCTCACGGCCTCGACCTTCGCCCTGGTCAGAGCCCGTCCCTCTCGACCAGGGCACGCAATTTTTTTAGGTAGGCCACCTCGGTCTCGAGCCTTCGGCAGCGCTCCTCGAGCTCCTCCTCGCGGGTCCGCGGCCTCGCCTTGGAACCGCTCGGCCGGCCCTTGGGCCTCGGGCGCAGGGCCTCCGCGCCGCCCCGGCGGTATAGCGCGCACCACTTCTTGAGCGGCGACATCGACATTATGCCGAACGCCGCCATCGCCTCGGCCTTCGTCATGCCGCCGTCGACCACGGCGGAGGCTGCGGCGACCTTCTGCTCGTATGTGTACCTGGCCTGCTTGCCGTCCATGGATAGCAGCACCCCGCTTCCGAACGACCGGTATACGCAGAGCCATTGTCTCACGGTTCCGCGCGGGACCGACAGCGCCTTCGCCGCAGACTTGTAGCCGTTGCCTCGCTCGAAGAGCCCGATCGCCGCCTTCCTGGCCTCGATGTCGTGCTTCACCCTCAAGTCGACACGCATAAAAAGCCTCCCATTTCTCGTGTCCAAGAAATGGGAGGCAGTTCATTCCGGGCGGGCCTTTTTGCGGCGCAAGCCCTCGCTTTGCACAGAACGCGCCTTCGTGTGAGCATCTTGGAAAAGTCTGTGCAGAACCCGGCTTGGTGTGAGCCGTTTTTGGGGTGTGCCCGAGTAGCCGGAAATCGCCAACTGGGCTTTTGCTGACAGGAGACGCCGCAAAGCGCCAAATCAGCCGGAAATGGACTCACACCAAGCGGGGTTCTGCGCAAGGAAATCAAAAACACTCACACGAAGGCACGTTCTGTGCATTTGCATGGGCTTGAGCGCCGCTTGACCTGGACCGCGCTTCGGGGAATAGCGTGTACGCAAGCACGGATCCCCGCGAAAGGCTCCAACATTCCCATGCAAGACCAATCGGCAATCCTCGAGGGCTCGCTCTGGCGGTCCGTGCCCCGCTTTGCGCTGCCGCTGACGGCCACGAGCATCCTCGAGCAGCTCTCAAGCCTCATCGACGTCGTCATGATCGGCCACTTCTCGGGCGAGGGCGGGGAGCTAGGCATGGCCGCGGTGGGTGCCAACACGCCCATCATGAGCCTGGGCGCGACGGCCGCGCTCATAGTGGCGGCCGCGCTCGTGGTGCGCCCCTCCAGGAGCTTCGCCTCCGCCCATCGGCCAGGCACGGCGAGAAGACCGCGCCGTAGCCCGCCAGGCGCCGGCCGACGTCTTCAGCAAGCGGCAACTCTTGTGCCGCCTTTGTGCCGTTCTCCCTATACAACAAGTGTTCATCCAATATGGCCCCTAAGCAGCGGTTTTATGCAGAAGGGACCACCCCATGGCTTCCACGGGAACCACAGGCGCCAACGTACTGCTCGACTCAGTCATGAGGTGGGCGAGGCTCGCCCCGGACGCCCCGGCCTTTAGCGCGGCCTCCTGTCAGGACACCACCTACGCGCAGCTCTGGGACCAGGCCTGCGTCATCGCACATGGCCTCGACGCCCACCTCGGGGGCCGCGGCCCCGTGCTCGTCCTCGGACGCAAGACCGCCACGACCGTGGCCTCGTTTCTCGCCTGCCTCATGAGCGGCCACGCCTACGTGCCGGTCGACGTGAGCCTGCCCGCCCGTCGGGTGCACGACATCGCCGGCCAGATCGAGGGCGCGGCATGCCTGGCTGCCTGCGAGTTGCCCGAGGAGCTGGCACCCATGATCTTGGAGCCGGGCTATCTCGACGCGCGCCAGCTCCTGGTCGACGCCGAGGAGCGCGGCCTTAAGGCGGCCCCGCTGCCTCGCGAGCGCTGGGTGAGCGGGGAGGAGACCCAGTACATCATCTTCACCTCTGGCACGACGGGCCGCCCCAAGGGCATTGAGGTCACGGCCGCAAACGTCGCCCAGTTCTCGGAGTGGCTGCGCGAGTTCCCGCAGGTCCGCAAGGGCGGCCGCGTCTTTCTCGACCAGGCCCACTACTCCTTTGACCTGAGCGAGTTCGAGCTCGTGGGGGCGCTTGTTACCGGCGGCTGCCTGCATGCGGTGGACGAGGGGGAGTGCTCCGACTTCCGTGCCCTGTTTGACGACCTCTCGCGCTCGGGCGTCCAGGTGTGGGTCTCCACGCCCTCCTTTGCCGACCTCTGCCTCGTGGACAAGAGCTTTGACCAGCGCCTCCTTCCCAACCTGCGGCTCTTTCTGTTCTGCGGTGAGACGCTGCACCACACCACCGCGGCAAAGCTGCGGGAACGTTTCCCCCAGGCCATCGTGGCAAACACCTACGGGCCCACCGAGTCCACAGTTGCCGTCACGTACTGTCAGATTGGCGACAAGGAGCTGGCCGACCCCACGCCGCTGCCCGTCGGGCGCCCGCGCCGCGGCACCGAGCTGCGCATCGTCGACCACCAGACTGGCGAGCCGGTGCCGGCGGGCCAGACGGGGGAGATCGTGATTGTGGGCGACACGGTGGCGCGTGGCTACTGGCAGGACCCGCAGAAGACCCAGTTGGCCTTCTTTGAGTCGCAGATGGGCGACGGCACCCCGACCCGCGCGTATCGCACCGGTGACCTGGGGCGCATTGACGCTAGCGGCCTTCTTCACTGCGAGGGCAGGCTCGACTCGCTCGTGAAGCTCAACGGGTTTCGCATCGAGCTCGGCGAGGTGGAGGGCGCGCTCGAGGCCCTGCCGCAGGTCCAGCAGGCCGTGGTGGCGCCTGCGACAAAGGACGGACGCGTGCGCAGCCTCTGCGCCTTCGTCGTCCTCGCGGCGGGCGGCGAGAAGGGCGAGAAGTCCGGCGCGCCAGGCGAGAAGCCCGGCTCGCCCCGCGACACCCTTGCCCTGAGCCGCGAGCTCAAGGCGGAGCTCGCCCGCAGCCTGCCGGCCTACATGGTGCCGCGGCAGGTGCGCGTGCTCGAGCGCATGCCGCTCAACGCCAACGGCAAGGCCGACCGCAGGTCGCTTGCCGCAAGCGTTTCTCGATAGGTGGTGGCCGTGCCGGGCGCGCCTTGGCACGGCATGAGACCGAGGAGGGTCCCGATGGAAAACAACGAGCTTAGCGACCGCATGATGGATCTGCTCGAGGACGTGAGCGGAGACCCGTCCGTTCGCGACCACATGGATGATGACCTATTTGAACTGGGGTTTCTTGACTCCATGGCGGCCATCGAGCTGCTGGTTGGTATAGAGGACGAGTTCGGCGTGAGCATCGCCCCCACCGAGGTGGAGCGTTCGGCCATGAACACGCCGGCAAAGATCATCGCGCAAGTCCAGAAGCGCCTCTAGCGCGGCTGGCGGCCCGGCATGACGCTCTTCGCCGACCCAAGCTTCTTCGTGCTGCTGGCGGCCGCCCTCGTGCCCGCGGCGGCGCTCGGCCTGGCGGGACACAGCCTGCGCCGCTATGGCCTGGCGGTCTCGCTGGGGTTTCTCGCCTGCGCCTTTATGGGCAACCCGGTGCAGCTTGCGGGACTCGTGGCCTTTCTGCTGCTTGCACGGGCGGCGATGCTCTGGCTCGCTGCGAGCCCCAGGGACAACGTGCGCTACGGCCTGGCCGTGGCGGCGAGCCTGGCCCCACTCGCGGTCTACAAGCTCACCGCGACCGCGGGCGTCGGCCTCTGGGGCTTCGTGGGCATCAGCTACGTGACGTTCAAGGCCGTCCAGGTGGTGATCGAGGTCCGTGACGGGCTCATCGGCGCCCAGGACCTCGGGCTCGAGGACTGGCTCTACTTCCTGCTGTTCTTCCCGCAGTTCTCGTCCGGCCCCATCGACCGGAGCCGCCGCTTTGCCGCCGACGCCCGCGCCGTGCCCTCCCGCGACGAGTACGCGGGGCTCCTTGCCCGCGGCATCCTGCTCCTCCTTGCCGGCGCGGCGTACAAGTTCGTGCTGGCGGCATGGGTCCACCGCGGCTACGCGGCGTCCGCATGGGGCAGCGCCAGCGGCGGCGCCGACGTGGTCGCCGAGCTTTGGCTCCAGGTGAGGTGCGCCTACCAGTACGGCCTCTACCTCTTCTGCGACTTCCAGGGCTACAGCCTCATGGCCATGGGTGCGAGCTACTGCTTGGGCATTCGCTGCCCGCGCAACTTCCGCGCGCCCTTTGCGGCGGCAGACATCGTGGACTTCTGGAACCGCTGGCATATCACGCTCTCCACGTGGTTTCGCGACTTCGTGTTCATGCGGTTCACGCGCTGGTGCATGCATAGGCGCCTGGTCCACGGGCGCGTCCGCACGGCTCAGGTGGCCTTCATGGTCGACATGCTGGTCATGGGCTTCTGGCACGGCATCGCGCCCTGCTACATAGCCTATGGCGTCTACCACGGCCTTCTCTTGGGCGCCACGGAGTGGATGCAGAAGAGGTCGCGCTTCTATCGCGCGCACCGGCACCAGGCGTGGTTCCGCGTGGGCCTGTGGTTTGTGACGCTGCAGCTTGTCATGTTCGGCTTTGCGATCTTCTCCGGACAGGTGGGGGTCGCGCTGGGAGGCGTGCTCAATGGATAGGAAGCCCACTGGGGCCAAAGGGCGCGGCCGCGGCCTTTGGCTGCCGTCGATTCCGCAGGTGAGCGGCACGAGCCTGCTCTGCGCGGTCCTCCTCGGCGTGGCGGCGCTCGGCCTTGGCCTTCTTGCCTTTGACAGGCTGGTGCTGCCCGGCAACGGCCACGCAGACGCGAGCAAGCTCTACGACTACGTCTATGCGCAGGGCAAGTCCGAGAACGTCGACTTTGTGACCAGCAACATGTCCGACGACGGCTACCTCTGCTTTGGCTCCTCCGAGTGGTACGTCTCCAAAAACCGCGTGAGTATGTGCCCCCAGGCCGTGTTTGGCGAGAACAACGCGGGCGTTGACATGACCTACATCGGTGAGGGCTACGACCAGAGCCTCTGGCAGGCCATCGCCGCGGGCGCCTACGGCAGCTCGGGCAAGGTCCGCAACCGCAAGGTCATGATCGTGGTTTCTCCCCAGTGGTTCTTCAAGGGCTCGGGCGACCAGGACAAGTTCTACACGAAGTTCTCCTACAGCCTCTACCGCGCCTGCATGCAGAGCGCCCAGCTCTCCGACCAGACCAAGGCCTACCTGCGCCGTCGCTGCTCCGAGCTGGGCATCGACGCGCAGAAGCTCTCCGCGGCGAGCCATGACACGCCCCTTGACGCCATAAACGACGCGGCGTTTGCGGCGGCGGACTCCTGGAGGCTGCGCAGCCAGATTCCCAACATCGTGAGCCTGGCGCCCACCAAGAGCGCCACGCGCGCGAGCGGCCAGCCCACGGGCGAGCCGGACTGGAACGCGCTGCTGGCCAGCGCCGAGGCCGAGGGCCAGGCGGCCTGCACCAACAACGACTTTGGCATCTACGACGAGTTCTGGGAGAAGAACCACACGTACGACCCCGAGCTCTTCCAGAACTTTGACGACGCAGCGGACGAGTACGCGGACTTTGCCTGCCTTCTCCAGGTGTGCCGCGAGGTTGGCTTCGAGCCGCTCGTCTGCATCCTGCCGGTCCATGGCCAGTGGTATGACGTGAGCGATGTCTCCTCGGACGTGCGGCAGCGCTACTATCAGGCAATACGCGAGGCCTGCCAGAAGGCGGGCGCCAGCTACGCGGACTTCTCGCCCTACGAGTACGAGAAGTACTTCCTGTGCGACACGGTGCACCCGGGCTGGAAGGGCTGGGTGCGCATAGAGCAGGCGTTCTACGACTTTGTGAGCGGCAACGACGACGAGTACCCGACGAGGGCGGGTGGGCGCTGATGGGCAAAGGGCTGCTTCGCGCGGCGCTCCTTGCAGGGGCGGCGCTTGCCGTGGTGGCGTTCGGCGCCCTGCTGGTCTGGTTCATCGCGCTCTCGGGGCTTAACGAGCCGGTGGGGTTTGTCTATGGCGGATTCTAGGCGATTCCTTGCCGGGGCTGCGAAGGGCGACCATACCCATCCGTTGCGGGCGCTGGCGTTTGCCCTGTTGGCTGTTCTCCTTGCCTCCGGTTGGGTGTGGTCGGTGCCGGCGCATGCCGACGAGGCGCTCCTCCCGGACGAGGCCGACGACGCGCAGGCGGAGGCCGACGAAGCCGACCCCACCGACATGGGCGTGGCGCCCATTGGCGCCGAGCTGCGCGGGGAGGTGCTCTCGTCTGCGTTGGACGCCTATCTTGACCAGGCGTTTCCCGCGTCGGGCGTGCCGGGTGCGGCCGTGGCCGTGGTTGACTCGGACGGCGTGCGCTACCTGCGGACGGTGGGCGACGTCACCTCCGCGGACCAGACCTTCATCATCGGCTCGCTCTCCAAGAGCATGGCCTCGGCGGCCGTCCAGCAGCTGGTGGACGCGGGCGCCGTCAGCCTGGATGCGCCCGTAGACGACTACCTGCCCGCCTACGGCGTCCCGCGCTCGGTGACGGTGCGCGACCTCCTCAACCAGACGAGCGGCTTTGGCTACTACCAGAGCCTCGCCGACGCGCGGGTGGGGGAGTCCTACGGCGAGTTCTCGTACGCCAACGCCAACTACGACCTGCTGGGTAGGCTCGTGGAGAGTGCGAGCGGCCTGTCCTACGGGGACTACCTGCGCAGGAACCTCTGGGGTCCGCTCGGCATGGCCGACGCCTGCCTGGACGGCGAGAAGAGCGCTGCGGCCGCCGGCAGCGATGACAACGCCGGCGGCGGCATCGACGGCGAGGCCACCGGCCATCGCAACTGGTTCGGGCTGCCCGTGGCCGACGGCTTCGTGCATGAGAGGGGAGACGGCGCCTGGGGAGGCCCCGCCTCTGGCTACGTGCGCGCAAGCATCAGCGACATGGCCTCCTACCTGCGCATGTACCTCAATAGCGGTGCGGGCGTGGTCTCGCGCGCGGGCGTACATCGCATGGTCTTTGACCGTGTTCCAGACGCCAGCGGGGACACCTGCTACGGCATGGGCTGGACCACCTACAGCTGGGGCGACGGCGAGCTCGTGATGTCGCACGACGGCGACGTGGAGAACTACGTGGCGCGCATGTGCGTCATTCCCGGGCGCGACCTGGGCATCGTGCTCCTGGCTGACCAGAACGACGCGGTGGGTGGAAACGCCGCGTTCTGGCAGATGGCCGACGACGTGACCTCACTTGCGGTGGGAGGCGTGGCCGTGGGCATCGACCCCGGCGAGACGTGCGCCACGCACGCCTGCTACGACGCTGCCTACCTGCTGGCGATTCTCGCCTGCGTGGCGCCCGTCCTGCTCGCGCGCCGCTGGGCCGGGAGGATGGCCGCAGCAGACGCCCCCGAGCGGGCCGTGCGCGCGGCGTGGGCGGTCGCCCTCCATGTGGCGGTGCCCGTCTGCGTGGCGCTTGTCCCCGCGGGCTTTGGCATGCGCCTGCGCGACTTCGCGGACTTCTACCCCGAGCAGGCCCTGGTCATGGCCATCTGCGACGTGCTGCTGGCGGCCGGCGGCGCCATGAAGGTGGCCTCCCTGGGACGAGCCCGGGGAGGCCATGGTTGCGTTGCGTGTGGCTGAGGCGCGCCGTTGCGCGCGGGCGCTACTTGTTGCTGAAGGTGACGCCGCAGGAGCCCCCGTCGGGACCCACGAGGTCCGCCAGCGTCTTTGAGTCGAGGTAGGAGGAGGTCACGCGGCCGAGGTCCCTCCAGACGCTCACAGTGCTGCAAGAGCCTATCTGCGGGCAGATGGTGCCGTTGGAGCAGTCCAGGCACCCGACCGGCGCAAGGGAGCCCTCGGCGGCGCGCAGGAGCTCTCCCAGCGTGTACTCCTCGGGCTTGCGCGTGAGCTTGTAGCCGCCGCCCTTGCCACGCTGGCTCTGCACGTACCCGGCCTTGTGCATGAGGGATATGACCTGCTCCAGGTACTTGCGCGAGATGTTCTGGCGCTTGGAGACGTCGCCCAGGGAGACCCAGCCCTCGTGGCTCGCGAGGTCTGCCATGGCGCGCAGCGCGTACATGCCCTTTGTCGAGAACATGCCGGTAGCCATGAGTTTCTCCCTTCGGTGTCTGTGGCGGGTGGAACTGGTGCGAAAAGTTGACAAAGGGACTGTCCCTTTGTCAACTCGGACGTTACTTGCGGGCCTGGAGCATCTCCTCGAGGGTGCGCCAGGCGAGCTCGGCGCACTTGACGCGCGCGGGCATGTGGGCGATGTCCTTCAGGATGGCGGCGTCCTCAAGCTCGTCGATCCTGGGGTCGTCCTCGGAGACCTCGCCGCGGACCATCTGCATGAAGAGCTTGCAGAGGCCGATGGCCTGCTCGGGGGTCTTGCCCACCATGAGGTCGCTCATGATGTCGGCAGAGGCCTGGCTGATGGCGCAGCCGTGGCCGGTGAAGGCGGCCTCGTCGATGGTGCCGTCGTCGGCAAAGCGCACGCTGAAGGTGAGCTCGTCTCCGCAGGAGGGGTTGACGCCCTCGTGGGTGCAGTCGGGGCAGTCCATCTGGTACTTGTAGTCCGGGTGGGACACGTGGTCCATGAACTCGGCGTTGTAGAGGTCAGTCACGGCCATGGAATACCGTCCAAACTTGGGTCAGGGCGTCCACCAGGCGGTCGACGTCGCTTTGGTCGTTGTAGAAGGCCAGGCTGGCACGGCAGCAGGCCAGGTTCTCCACACCGAGCCAGGTGAGCAGCGGCTGGGCGCAGTGGTGGCCGGCGCGGATGCACACGCCCGACATGTCCAGGATGCTGGCCACGTCGTGCGGGTGGACGCCGCGCACGTTGAAGCTGATGACGCCGTGGTGCTGGGAGGCCTCGGGGTGGCCGATGAGCTCGACGAAGTCCAGCTGCCCCATGCGCTCCCACGCGTAGGCAACCAGGGCAGCCTCGCGGGCGGCCACGGCCTCGTAGCCCACCGTCTGCGTGAGGTAGGTCAGGGCCTCGCCCGTGGCGTAGATGCCGGCGGCGTCCTGCGTGCCGGCCTCGAACTTCTCGGGCACGGGCGCCCAGGTGGCGTCCTGCTCGGTCACGGAGTCGATCATCTCGCCGCCGGTAAGCATGGGCGGCATGGCGTCGAGAAGGTCGTGCCTGCCCCACAGCACGCCGATGCCCATGGGACCCAGCGCCTTGTGGGCAGAGAAGGCCAGGAAGTCCGCACCGAGCGCGCGCACGTCGACGGCCATGTGGGGCACGGACTGGGCGCCGTCGACCACCATGTAGCCGCCCTGCGCGTGTACGGCCGCGGCAATCTTCTCCACGGGAAGGCGGATGCCCAGCACGTTGGAGACCTCGGCGGCGGCGCAGATGCGGGTCTTGGGGCCAATCTTGGCGGCAATCTCCTCGTCGGTGATGACGCCGTCCTCGTTGGGGTAGAGGAAGACGAGCGTGGCGCCGGCGGCCCGGCAGGCCTGCTGCCAGGGGATGAGGTCGGAGTGGTGCTCCATGATGGTCACGCAAACCTCGTCGCCGGCCTTGAGCACAAGCGGCGAGAATGACTTGGCCACCAGGTTCAGGCTCTCGGACGTGTTGCGGGTGAAGACGACGTCCTGCGCCAGCGCGCGGCCGTCCTCGTCGACGGCGCCGATGAGGCGCGCGACCTGCTCGCGCACGCGGCCGATCTCTGCCGTGGCGGCCACGGACAGGCTGTAGAGGCCGCGAAGCGGGTTGGCGTTCATGGTCTCGTAGAAGCGGCGCTCGGCGTCAAGCACGCACGCAGGGCGCTGAGCGGTGGCGGCGCTGTCAAGGAAGGCCAGCTCGGGGTGGCCGGCCAGCAGGGGAAAGTCCTGCTTCACGGGGTTCTGGCTGATGTCAGCCGCGGCCTTGGCGTCTAGCATGCGGCCTCGCCTCCCTCGGGCAGCCCTGCGCCCTCGTCGAAGTCGTGGGCAACGTCTGCGCCCAGGACCTCCTCGGCGCGCAGCACGGCCGCGCGGTGGGAGGCCTCCTCGGGGGCGTGCATGATGGCGTCCTCGAAGATGGCCCGCACAAAGAGCTGCTCGGCCTCGCGGCGAGAAAGGCCGCGGTCCATGAGGTAGTCGATCTGCTCGGGGCTCACGCTGCCGATGGTGGCGCCGTGGTTGCCGGCCACGTCGTCCTCGTCGCAGAGGATGACGGGCATGGTCTTGTTGACTACGTCGTCGCCCAGGACGAGCACGCTCTCGGCCTCGTTGCCCTTGGAGCCGCGGGCGCCGTGGACGAGGTCGATGGTGGCGCGCAGGGTCTTGCGGGCGGCGTCGTCAAGGGCGCCGGACTCGCTGACCTCGGCACGGGTGTTGCGGCCGCGCTGGCGCACGACGTGGTTGATGTCCAGGACGTCCTTGCGGCGGGCGTGGTAGCGGCAGGTGAGGTCCGCGCGGGAGCGGTCGCCGGCCAGGTCGATGGCGCTGCCCAGGGCGAGGGTGCCTCCGCCCAGGGCGTACTGGCGCACCTCGACGCGGGCGTCGGCGGCGGCGCTCACGCCCAGGCTCTCCAGGTGCTGCTGGCCCTCGGCCACGCCCAGGACCTCGACGATGGTGACGCAGGCGCGGGCCTCGGCGACCACGCGCAGCAGGGAGGCGCACGTGCCCGCCTGGCCCTGGCCGGACGCGGCCACCACGATGGTGGCGCTCGCGCCCTCGCGGACCATGACGCCGGTGTCTGCCACCTGGCCCTCGTCCGCGCTCACGGAGACCACGATGGGCTCCTCGCGGTGGGTACCGCGCGGCACCTCGACGTAGCGGGAGTCTGCCGCCTGGGAGCAGACCCAGTCGGTGACCTTCTGTCCCATGCCGCACTCTATCTTGGAGAAGAGCTGCGGCAGCGCGAAGTGCACGTCTCCCTTGCGGGAGATGCTGGGCACGGTGAGGGTTATGTCGTTGGCGCGCAGGCGGTTCCACGTCTGCGCAGGCGGGGTGCTCACGCGCTCGAGCGTGACGGTGCCCGCATTGGCGGCCGCGGGTGCGGCGGCCTGCTGGTTCTTCTCGTCAGCCATTAGCCGATGGCCCCTTCCATCTCGAGCTTGATCAGGTTGTTCATCTCCACGGCGTACTCCATGGGGAGCTCCTTGGAGACGGGGTTGGCAAAGCCGTTGACCACCAGGGTGCGCGCCTCGGCCTCCGAGCAGCCGCGGCTCATGAGGTAGAGGATGGTGTCGTCGGAGATGCGGCCGATGGTGGCCTCGTGGCCCACCTGGGCGGTGGCGTTGCGCACGTCCATGGCGGGGATGGTGTCGGAGCGGCTGATGTCGTCCAGCATGAGGGACTGGCAGGAGACGCTGCAGCGGGCGCGGTCGGCGCGGCGGCCCACCACCACGGAGCTGCGGAAGGTGTTGATGCCGCCGTCCTTGGAGATGGACTTGGTGTTGACCGTGGCCGTGGTGTCGGGCCCGTTCATGACGACCTTGCAGCCGGTGTCCAGGTCCTGCGTGGCGCCGGCAAAGGTGATGCCGGTGAACTCGCAGCTGGAGCGCGCGCCCTCCATGATGGTGGTGGGGTAGAGGTAGGAGACGTGGCTGCCAAAGGAGCCGGAGACCCACTCCATCTTGGCGTCGGCGCCTACCTTGGCGCGCTTGGTGTTGAGGTTGTACATGTTCTTGGACCAGTTCTCGATGGTGGAGTAGCGCAGACGCGCGCCGTCCTTCACGAAGAGCTCCACGGCACCGGCGTGGAGGTTGGCCTCAAAGTACTTGGGGGCGGAGCAGCCCTCAATGAAGTGCAGGTCGGCGCCGGGCTCCACGATGATGAGCGTGTGCTCGAACTGGCCCGCGCCCTGCGCGTTCAGTCGGAAGTAGCTCTGCAGCGGGTAGTCCAGGGTGACGCCGGCGGGCACGTAGACGAAGGAGCCGCCGCTCCAGACGGCGTAGTGCAGTGCCGCGAACTTGTGGTCGGTGGGTGGGATGAGCGTGCCAAAGTACTCGTGCACGACGGGCTCCCACTGGGGGTCGTGCAGCGCGTCCTCGATGGTGGTGTAGACCACGCCCTGCTTGGCCACGTCCTCGCGCATGTTGTGGTAGACGATCTCGGAGTCGTACTGGGCGCCCACGCCGGCCAGGCTCTCGCGCTCGGCGGCCGGGATGCCCAGGCGGTCGAAGGTGTCCTTGATGTCCTCGGGCACGTCGTCCCAGCTCTTGGCCTGCTTGGTCTTGGGCGAGACGTACGTGGAGATGTGGTCCAGGTCAAGGCCGGCGATGGAGGGACCCCAGTTGTCCGCCATGGGGCGGGCGTGGTACTTGTCCAGCGCGTCCAGGCGCATCTGGAGCATCCACTCGGGCTCGTCCTTCTTGGCGCTGATGGCGCGGACGATGTCGGGCGTCAGGCCGTCGGCGTAGCGCTCGTAGCCCTCCTCGGACTTGGTGAAGTCGTAGAGGGAGCGGTCGACGTCGGCCACCTGGGTGCGCTTGCGCTCCTCGCTCACTCGGCATCACCCGTCTTGGGGGAGATGATGCCCTTCTCGGCGGCCTCGCGCTCAAAGCGCTCGAAGCCGTTGGCGTCGATGTCGGAGATGAGGGAGGCGGGGCCCTCGGCCACCATGTGGCCCTTCACCATGACGTGGGTGCGGTCGACCTCGAGGCGCTCCAGGATGCGCGTGTTGTGCGTGATGACGATGAGCGCGCCGTCGCACTCCTTGCGGTAGGCCTCGATGCCGCGGCTGACGACGCCCAGGGCGTCGACGTCCAGGCCGGAGTCGGTCTCGTCGAGGATGGCGAGCTTGGGGCGCAGGAGCAGGAGCTGGAGCATCTCGATCTTCTTCTTCTCGCCGCCGGAGAAGCCCACGTTGAGCTCGCGCATGAGGAAGGACTGGTCAAGGTCGAGCTGGTCGGCGATCTCTCCCACGCGCTGGCGGAACTTGCGCGCGGTGGTCTTGAGCTCGGGGCGCATCTGGCAGATGGTGCGCAGGAAGCTGTAGAGGGGCACGCCGGGCACCTCGACGGGGGCCTGGTAGGAGAGGAAGATACCGGCCAGGGAGCGCTTGTCGGCGGAGGCGTCGGTGAGGTCGGCGCCGTCAAAGCTGATGCTGCCGTCGGTGACGCGGTAGGTGGGGTCGCCCATGATGACGTGGCCTAGCGTGGACTTGCCGGCGCCGTTGGGGCCCATGAGCACGTGGCACTCGCCCTCGCCCACGGAAAGGTCGACCCCGTGGAGGATGGGCTTGTCTTCGGTCCCAGCAAAGACCTGGCTCACGTTGAGAAGCTCACTTGCCATGTATCTCTCCTTATGGTTGGCGCGCGGGTGCGCGCTGGCGTGCTGGCTGTTGCGTGCGACGGCCGGGTGGGCCGCCGCGGTCGCGCCCTGTGGGCGCAGCCTAATTCATACTAGTTTGTGGGGATTTTGGCGCAAGGGTCAGGGCTGAAATTCCCGTCGGCGGCGCCAGAAAACACCCCGACCCGACAATTCCTACCCAGGCGGGGGCATTTCTATCCTTGGGCGAGAAGGGCTTCTCGTCGTGCGGGGCAGGCGCGGGGGTTGTGCCATACTGGGCAGCGTTGGCTCCGAGTCTGGGAGGTCGGGCACATGTACATGTATGAGAGCGGCGCCATCTGATAGGCCGCGATTGCCGCGCGCCCTTTGCGTCGTGGCCGAATTCTGTCTCGAACCCCTGACCCCTGGGAGCAAAATTGAATCTTCTTAACACCCCCGAGCGGCGAGTTGTTGCCGCTAACTTTCTTCTGCAGCTGGGATTTCAGTCCACATACTTCGTGGGCATCATAGGCTGCGCCACCTACGTGCTGGGCGCTGGCGCCTTCGAGGTGTCCGCGCTCGTCTTCTGTCTCAACCTGGCGCTCATCGTGGGCAACTTCTGCTCCGGCGCCGTGGTGGACGCCGCGGGGCCGCGCAAGACCCTCGCCGTCACGCTGGCGGCGCTGGCGTCCTGCGGCGTCCTGGGCCTTCTCGCCCCGGTGAGCTACCCGCAGCTCTACGTGCTGGCCGTGGCAAACGGCCTGCTCTTTGGCACGGGGACCACGGCCATCGACGCCTACCCGCGCTTCCTCGCCGACGACGGCGGCAGCCTGCTGCGCATGAACAGCCTCAACAACACGGCAACCAGCGTTGCCGTCATCCTGGGCCCGGCCCTGGGCGGCGTCATCACCGGCTCCCTCACCAACCAGGCGGTCTTCTCGCTGCTTGCGCTGGCGCCGCTGCCGGCCATCGCGCTCGTGCTGGCCACGCGCGAGGCACGCCCGGTGGGTGCCGCCGCCCCGGGCGCCCCGTCTGGTAAGAGGGACGGCCTTCTGGCAACGCTCTCAGAGGGCGTCCGCGTGACGGTGCGCAACGTCGACCTGCGGCTGATCTTCCTCATGGGCTTCATGGGGTTCTTTGCCTACGGCGCCTTCGACAGCCTGGAGAGCCTCTTCTACCGCGACGTCCTGCAGGTGGGCACGCAGTGGATGGGCTGGCTCTCTGCCATTGCGGGCATCGGCGGCACGGTGGGCTCGCTTCTGATCATGCGCGTGCCGCAGAGGCACGTCTCCATGGGCCTTCTGTCTGCGGCGCTGCTGGTCACGGGCGTGGGCTCGTGCGTCTACGTGGGCACGGGCAACGTCTGGGTGGCGGCCTTCGGCCAGGCCGTCTGCGGCATCGGCTTTGGCTCCATGGGCCCGGTGCGCGCCACGCTCACGCAGGAGCGCTGCGACCCCAGCCACGTGGGCCGCGTCATGGCCACCATGCGCGTGGGCCTCAACGGCGCCGGAGTGGTGCCGCTGCTGGTGGCGCCCTTCCTCGCCGACGCCTTTGGCGTGCAGGCGGTCCTCTTCGGCGCGAGCCTGGCCACCGTCGCCATCGCCCTCGCATTCTGGGCCCTCTCCCGCCGCCGGTAGGGCGCGCTCGGCGAGAAGTGCCTCTCGCCGCATCTCGTTACAACTTGGTGCCGCAAGGCCGCCCGGTGAGCGCTTCTCGCCGGGCGGTTCCTATGATGGCGGGCGTTGGCGTCCGTGTGCGGCGGGCGCATCGCTCGCGAGGAGGCAGCATGCAGGCTTGGAAGGCGTTTGGCAAGTTCATAGGCTCTCACCTGGCCTTCATTGCCCCCATCTGCGTGGCCTTGGGCGTGCTCTTCCCGTCTCAGCTGGCCTTCCTCAAGCCGTGGGTGACGCCCCTCTTTGCGTTCATGACCTTCCAGGGCGCCCTGGGCAACAACCTCTCCAACCTGGGGCGCACCTTCGCGCGCCCGGCACCCATGCTGGTGACGCTCGCCGTCTCCGCCGTGGCCATGCCGCTCGTGGCGTTTTGCCTGGGCACGCTCCTCTTCGGCAGCAGCCCCAATCTGGTGCTGGGCATCGTCCTCGAGTACTCCGTGCCCGTGGCGGTGGTCTCCACCATGTGGATCGGCATGTTCGGCGGAGACGTCTCGCTCGGCCTGGCAACGCTGCTGGTCTCCACGGTGCTCTCTCCCGTCACCATCCCGCTCACGCTCCACGTGCTGCTGGGCCAGACCGTCGAGGTGGACGTCGCGGGCATGATGGGCGACATGCTCGTGCAGATCGCGCTGCCCGCCCTCGCCGGCATGGTGGTCAACGACCTCACCCGCGGCCGGGCCAAGGCCGAGCTCTCACCGGTGCTGGCGCCCGCCGCCAAGGTGGCGCTCGTGCTGGTCATTCTCTCCAACTCCACGGGCGTCTCCCCGTACATGCGCAACCTGACGCCGCAGCTCGTGGGGGTCATCGTCTTCATCGGCCTGTTTGCCAGCACGGGCTACTTCTGGGGCCTCGTCATAGCCAAGCTCTGGCGCCGCCCGCGCGAGACGATGGTCACCATGACCTATCAGACCGGCATGCGCAACATCTCGGCCGGCGCGGTCCTTGCCGCCCAGTACTTTCCCGGAGAGGTCATGTTCCCGGTTATGACGGGCACCCTCTTCCAGCAGGTGCTCGCCGCGTGCTTTGGCAGCTTCATGCGCTGGCTCCTGGCCCGCGAGGACGCCGCCATGGGACAAAAGGGACGGGGGATTATGTCCCAAAATGTGGAGAAGCGCTGAGCTGCTGCCCCGCTCCTTTTGTCCAAGGCAGCCCGCGGCCACAACCTTCTGTTTGGCCTGAAATTTGCGGCAAACAATGCGAAGGCCAAAAGGCCCCCAGGTGTTGTTTCGTGCTTTCTTGAGGAGTCCTTTCGGCGAGGGAAAGCCGTCGGTCGATACAGGCTCTTTGGGCGGTTGCTGTATATACATCAGCATATAAATAGCTAAATAAACAAAGTTTGAACGCATTGAACAACTGATTCTGTTGGCTAGCGTTTTTCTAGTAGCAAAAGCGCCGGGGGGGGGTGTAGTCTCTTCATTTGTATACAGATTGCCGCGGGTGTGCCGAGGGAGTCTGCATAGGTTTCTCTCTTCTCTTCGATGGGTTCGACTATGAAGATTAAACGTAGCCACTCTGTGCGCTTCGTCCTGTCCACAGTTCTCGCTGTCTTGGCGGTTTTCTGTCTACGCAGCGTCGCGTCTCCCGTGCATGCGCAGGATGCGCCGGGGGGGGTGTCTGAGCCGATTCTCATCAATGCGGACACGGCGGACATCACGTTCAAACTCTTTACCGACGAGTACCACACCCAGGTGCTCGACGCCCCCGTGACGTCCACTTCGCGCTTCTATGGGGCCTTCTCGGCGAGTTTCCTGACCGGCAAGGTGCCTTTGCCCGGGAAAAATGTCGCCATTTACGAGTTTCCCGTCACCATCGTCGTCGACGACAACGCCGGTGGCGACATTATGGAAGGCACGGGCGCCGACGCTGTAAAAGCCGGTACGTGGAAGATCGAAAACAATAAGATTATCTATACGTTTGACGAGAACTGGCTTGCGTCGAACCCCACGGACATCCATGTCGCGACGAATTTCTCGTTCCATCTTGCAAACACGGGCAGCGGTTCAGGCGGCGGCGCGTCCATCGAGTTCCCCGGTGCGGGGTCGATCGTGATCCCCACCAAGGACGGCGACCTCACGGGAACGAAATCGGGGACCTTCTCCCAGGGCGCTGACGGTGTCGCCAAGGTTGACTGGACCGTCAAGCTCAATGTCGAGTCGTACGCCACGAACGTCAAGTTTACCGATACGCTGGGCGATAACTTCGACTTTGTGGCCGGCAGCTTCATGCTCGACGGAAAGAAGCTCGACCCGCAGCCGACGATCAACGGCCAGACCGCGATTCTCGACACCCTGGGCAACCTTTCCCAGGGGGAGCACACGATCGCCTATCAGACGAAGCTGAAGAGCGGCGTTTCCGCTAACAACGGCGAGTTCATCGACCGCCAGGACGCCTCAAAGAACACGGCAACGTGGGAGTGGGGCGGCCCCGACGACCGCAAGAGCAACTCGGCCACGGCCGCTCCCAGCCAGTTTCGCTACGACATAATCAACAAATCCAACGGCTCGGGCGCGCCGTCCGACATCACGTGGACGGTTACCCTTAACCGAGGCGAGCTCAAGGCCGACATGAGCGGCTACGTGTTTACCGACACTCTGGACGGCAAGCAGACGTATACGGGGAACTACACGGTCTACAAGGGCGGGTCGGGGCTGGAGGTTCTTGCGACCGGCGGGCTCGATCCGTCGCAGAACACGTTTACCTACACGTTCCCGACCGACCTTGCCGACAAGTACGCCATCTATCGCATCGTCTATCACACAAAGATGAACGACGCGACCTCCTACGACACCGTGCGCAACAACGCGACCATCGAGCGCGAGGGCTCCGTTTCCGGCGCCGGCGAAGGCTCGTTCACGCCGCAGCTGGCCGGCACGCCGATCACCAAGAGGCTCGTGAGCTCCGATGAAGCCGCGACGACGGGCAGGGCGACGTGGGAGACGCGTGTCGCGCTGAAGGCCATCGTCAATGCGGTCCATCCGGAATGGGTGAGGGTGTACGACACGTTTCAGTCGGCGTGGTCGCAGAAACTCGGTGTCGACGAAAGCTCCATTACCATTAAAATCGGCGATACCGTGCTAGTACGGGGCGCCGACTGGAGTCCAACGGCCAGCTATCCGGGTAATGGAACAAAGAAAAACTACGACCTCAATATCTACGTTAACGACAAGGTGAAGGCAGCCCTCGAGAACGAGGACTACGCCGTCGTCACCTACACCACCACGTCAGATGCGCTGTCGGGCTGGTATTCGAACTTCGCGTCAGTCGGCGCGCCGGGCCTGAAACTTCAGCGACCGTACACCGACCCCGTCATGTACGTTGTCAACCAAGAGGCGACTCCGGCGGTCGAGAAGCCGGAGGCGGAGTCGAAGGTGACTTGGGATGGGGACTTCGACTGGAGCGCCGTCGACGGCACGAACGAGAAGGGGGCCTGGGTCGTCGACTGGACGGTGTACGCGAATCGCCAGAAGGGCAATAAAGGCGCAAATGGCGAGTTCGAGTACTACGGCGCCGGAAAGTTCAACGGCGCGCCGCTGAACATAGTCGATACCCTCCCGGACGGCATGAGCTATGTTTCGGGCTCCGCAAAGTACACGCTCGTGCAGAACCCCTACGATCAACATACGGGGCTTGGTCGCGGAAGCGAGGCCAAGACGGTCGTTTCGGATCAGTCTCTTGCCGCCGGTGACATCAGTGGCTCCGGCAACACGGTCACTTTCTCTATCCCCACGACAGCGCTCGGCAACTTCGCCGGCTATGCCAAGCTCACGTACAAGACGGCGGTCAAGCGCGGCGCGCACGATGCCACCACAAACGAGGTGAAGTTTACCAACTCGGCAAGTGCCGAGTCAGGGGACAAGAAGTTCGACTCCGGCAGCGGCACCGTCACCATCAAGAACAACGTGATCCAGAAGACCAGCGAGCAGCTGGGCAACAGCAACCGCATCAAGTACACCATCTTAATCAACGAGTCGGCCGTCGACCTCATGGCCGCAAGCGACCTCCTCGAGCTCGTCGACGTCATGGATGCCAAGTGCACGCTGGTGCCGTCTACGCTCAAGGTCTATGAGCAGGGGGGAAACGTCGTTTGGAAGGAACTTTCCAAGAACGACTACTCGTCAAAGATGGAGCAGGTCGAAAGCGACGGGGGCACGCGCACGCGCCTGACCCTCACGGTGCCCGACAATAAGTACCTTAAGGTCGAGTACGAGGTCATCCCGAGCGGAAACCCCGGCGACAAGGTTTCTCTTTCCAATACCGCCAGGCTCACAGGCGTGACGGAGGGCTTGGCGACCGATGAGAAACTATGGACCGTGAAGAGTGCCTCCGCAACCGCGGGCGGCAATGGCTTCGGCATTACGATGACCAAGTACGACGCCCAGCAGGTCGGCGCGACGCTCAAGGGCGCCGAGTTCGCGCTTTACAAGGTGGATGTGGATCGAGCCGCCACAGATGGCGTCGAGAACGCGAGGACACGGTTCCAGACCGACGTGACCAATGCCAACGGCAAGATCTCGTTCGGCACGAGCGGCAATGCGATGGCCGATTGCGTGCTCTATCAGCTCGTAGAGACGGGGGCGCCTGAGGGCTATGCCGCAGCCGAGCCCACCTGGATCATGCTCAAGGGCAATGCGAGCGACGATGTTTACCAAGAAGCGCTTACCAAGGCAAGGAACATCGTCGGCGACGCGGAGATCATCGACGACGCAAAGAAGGACGAGATCTGGATTTACGACGGCCGCCTGACGGGCTCGGCCGACATCCTTGCAAAGAAGGAACTCCAAGGCGGGGTGTTCAAAGCGGGGCAGTTCTCGTTCGTGCTCAAGGACGGTGACGGCAAGGTGCTCCAGACGGTGACCAACGACGCCGATGGCAACGTCTCCTTCCACGTCGAGTACAACAAGGCTGGCGAGTACCACTACACGATCTCCGAGGTCGTCCCTGAGGACGCCGAGAACAACGTTAAGGACCACATCACCTACGACACGACCAAGCACGACGCCATGGTCACGGTGACCAATGGCGAGGGGAAGCTCGAAGCCGCCGTCACCTACGACAACGGCTCCTCAACCTCGCCGACCTTTACCAACAAGTACTCGACCTCCTTGCCTGCCGCTGGCCGCACGGGGACGACGGCGACCTACCTGGCCGGCTCCGTGCTTCTTGCCATCGTGGCCGTCCGGATGCACCTGTATCGCACCGGCGCAAAGAAGGGAGGGGAGAGTCGTGAGTAACCGCGGCTTCACGTCCCGTTTCCGCGGGCTCGTCGCCCTTCTTTGCGTGCTTGGGCTGACGCTTGTGCCAATGCTCGCGAAAGCGGCCATAGCCTCCTCCGCGCGCAACGCCGCGACGGGCACCCTCACGGTGTCGGGCACGGTCGCGGACGCCTACGAGGCGTACCGGCTCTTTGACGCTGAGGTCGCGGACGGCGGCTCGGGAGACAAGGTCGCCTCCGATGTGATGTGGGCGAGCGACTCCGTGCGCGACGCCGCGCTCCTCGTGATGCGCGAGGCCGGCATGGACGCTTCGGGCGCCGCCGCCCAAGACGCCGCAGAGTGGCTCGACGCCGACGGGCACATGACCCCATCGCTCGCCATGAAGCTTGCCCGCGCGATTCGAGCGGCCGGTGTGGAGCCCGTCACAATCCCCGTGGGCAACGCCGCGGAGCTTCCCGCCGGGTACTGGCTCGTCGTCGCCGATGACGGCGCCATTGGCGAGTCCCAGGCGGGCACGGCGCCGATATTTGCGCTGGTGGGAGGAGCCCCGGTCACCGTAGCGCCCAAGGCCGCGATCCCGGAGGTCTGCAAGCACGTGCTCGAGGACTCGGACGGCGCGTGGAGCAAGGCCGCCGACGCCACCGTGGGCGACGACCTCTACTGGCGCCTCGCCGCGACGATCCCGGCGGGGCTTGCCGGCTACGACGCGTACACGGTAGAGTTCGCCGACGCCATGAGCGCGGGGCTCGATCCCGCCAAGGTCGCCTCGAGCGCGCGCGTCTACGTGGCCGCGGGAACTAGCGGCGGATTCGACGCGGTCACCGTCGCGGGCGGCTCTGCGGGCGCCGAGCCCGCGGACGGCTGGACAGACATCACCTCCGGGTGCGACGTCGCGGTCGATTCCACGGCCAATACCTTCACCGTGCGGACGGGCGACCTGATCGCGGCGCTCGGCGGCGCGGAGAAGTTCGCCGCCGGCGCCCGCGTGGTCGTCGTCTACAACGCGCCTTTGCGCGCGGGCGCCAACCGCGGCATCCAGAAGGGCAACCCCAACGAGGTGTACCTGCGCTACCCGCGCTCGCCCTTCTCCGACCAAGGCGGGGAGGGCGGCTATACCCGCACCCCGAGCGACCGCGCCACCGCCTACACCTGGGAGCTCGCGCTCACCAAGCGCGCAAGCGACGATCAGGCGCCGCTTTCGGGTGCCGTGCTGCGCGTCACCGACGACCGCGGGCGCCGGCTTGCCGCCGACGGGTCGTGGGCCGAGGGCGACGTGACCGTCACCACCGGTGCCGACGGGCGCGTGACGATGGGCGGCGTGGACTCCGGCGTGCTCACGGTCGAGGAGGTCGCGGCTCCTGAGGGCTACGTCGGCTTCGCGGGCGCGCGGGAGCTCGTCCTCGCGGTCGAGGGGCTCGATGTCCAGCAGGTCGCCGCCGCGAGGCCCACGCTCACCGTGTCCGCCGCCGAGCCGCTGCGCGTAGACGAGGCGGACGCCGCCTCGGGTGCCGCGGAGGCGACGATCCTGAACTCTCGCAGGCCCAAGGGCCCGATCGAGTGGCTCGGTGGGCTTCTTCCCAAGACCAACGACGGTAGCCTCGCAGCCGCGTTCATGCTTGCCTGCGCCGGTGGCCTGCTTGCAGCAGCATCGCGCCTCTTTGGGCGGAGAGGGAATCGCCGTGATGAGTAGCCACTTCCCTTCCTTTGCCGCGCTGGCCCCACCGTAGCCGCGTCATCGCTGCCCGCTCTGATTCAAATGCTCGTCTCAAAGGGCGGCCCTCGGGTCGCGCATACCCATCAGCAACACTCATAGAAAGAGAAACCAAACATGAAGACCAGCACGAACTTCGCCCGCGTCGCCGTCACGGCGGGCCTCACCGCGGCGATGGCCCTCGGCAACGTCGTCGCGCCCGCTGTCATGGCGCTTGCGGACACGGGGTCGACCGTCACGTTCGTGGACGACGATTACGCCGCGTCCACGACCTATAAGGGCATCCAGATCTTCAAGGCAAAGGTCGCGACGACCGGCGGGGCCCAGACGGTGAGCAACATCGAGTGGGCCAACGACGATGCCAAGAAAGCCGTGCTGGATGCCATCAAGGCGAAGGATGCATCTTTTGCCGGCGAGAACGCGCAGGATGCGGCCGATTGGCTGAACGTCAACGCTGGGGGGTTCCCGGGGACCGGCACGATGGTCGCGAGCAACGACGTCCTGAGCATGATTGCCGCCAACCTGAAAGCCAGCAACCTCTGGAGTACCACGACTAAGGGCAATGCGTCCCTTTCCGACCTTGAGGCTGGCTACTGGCTATTCCTTACCGATACCGCCGGCACCCCAGGCGGCATGTCAACCGACGCGTTCACCTCTCCCGTGTACGCCGTGATCGACGGCGTGAGCGCGACGACCGTCAAGCCAAAGAAGGGTGTGCCCACTGTCGAGAAGAAGGTCCTCGACGACGCGGAAGCCGCCGTCGTGGATCCCAAGACTTCTGACAAATGGAAGGACGTCGCCGACTCCCAGATCGGCCAGGAGATCAACTACCGGCTCACCGGCACTATCGCCAGCAACTACGCCACCTTCGACACCTATGCCTACAAGTTCACGGACGTGCTTTCCGACGGCCTCGACTATCTCGGCGGCTCGGTCGAGGTGTACGCGCTGAACGGTAACGATTATTCCTCTATCGACGCGAGCAAGTACGACGTGGCCTTCGACAACAACACGCTGACGGTCGAGTTCAAAGTCGGCGACGGCAAGAAGGGCCTCAAGGACGTCAGTGACGTGAACGCCGACACCAAGATCGTTGTCCTTTACAAGGCCAAGCTCAACGGCAACGCCGTGATCGGCAACGTAACCGACGGCAACAAGGGCGGTAACCCCAACACCGTCAAGCTCGAGTACTCCAACAACCCGTATGCCGAGGGCACGGGCGAGACGATCGAGGATACCGTCGCCGACTTCGCGTTCAAGCTCAACCTCAACAAGGTCGACCAGGGCACCGAGAGGGGCCTTGCGGGCGCCGTCTTCACCATCCAGTCCGATGATGCGAACACCGAGGGGCAGTACGTTGCCTCGAAGGCGGACGCCGCCAAGGGTATCGTCGCGGGCCAGCTCGTGGCCGTCGCCGACGCTAACAACCTCCCCGAATACGTGAAGTTCACGTCCGGAAGCGACGGAAAGATCGCCGTCTCCGGCCTCGACGCCGGCTCCTACAAGGTGACCGAGGTCCAGACTCCCGACAAATCCAAGTACACCAAGGCCAACCCCTTCACCTTCACCATCAAGCCGAAGTATGACGATAAGGCGATGAAGGTGACGGGCCTTACGGCGTCGGTTTCCGAGGCCGACAAGGGCCGCACCGACATCGCCTTCGGCACGCTCGACGGCACTGTTGGGGACCATGAGCTGACCGGCAAGGATGGCACCGGCACCAACGCCGCCACCGGCGAGGTCACCATTAACGTCGGCAACGCCAAGTCCGTGGACCTTCCCATCACCGGCCTTAACGGCGTGACGCTCACCTGGGTCGCGGGCGGCGCGGTGCTCGTCATCGGCGTGGCGCACCTCGTCCGCGGCCGCCGCGAGGAGTCCGAGGAGTAAGCTTCTCCTCGACATTCCGCTGTATTGAGCGGGCTTCTTGCTGTTTTGCGAGGCGAGGCCCCGCGGCTTCGATCCGCGGGGCCTCGCTCTTTGGGCGACGGCGTGCCTTTTGCCCGACGCGCGCCGTCGCCTGCGCGTCAGCACCACCCACATGTCCATTGCGACCGACGTCGGAGGCGCCGAGCCGATGAAACACCAAGACAAGCGCAACTCGACGGGAGCTCCCGCCCCAAGCGGCAAGAAGCGCCGCAGACGCCTGCCGCGCTGGGCTGACCGGCTCATCACCATGGCCGTCATCCTCATCGGCGTCGGCCTCATGATATGGCCCTGGGTCCTCGACCGGCTCGAGGCGTCAGGCGTCTTCAACCAGATCAGCGCCGTGTCTAGCACGGTGGACGCCCTTTCCGAGGAGGAGCGAGAGCGAATCTTGCTCCAGGCGCGCTCATATAACGAGCTGCTCGCCGGCGTTGCCCCCGAGCTTCCCGCCGACGAGATTGAGCCTTATGAGCAGCAGCTCATATTCGACCGCGACCCCATGATGAGCTGGGTCGAGATTCCCTCCATCAACGTGAGCATGCCCATCTACCACGGCACGAGCGAAGAAGTGCTCATGGCGGGCGTTGGCCACCTGGAGGGAACGAGCCTGCCCGTGGGCGGGGCATCCACGCACTGTGTGCTCACGGCCCACTCCGGCATGCGCAATCTCAGCATGTTCGACGACATCCATGCGTTGAAAGAGGGCAACCTTGTCCTTCTTCACACCATGAACCAGACGCTCGCGTACAAGGTAACGGGCTCTGAGGTCGTGTGGCCCGATGAGGTCGACTCACTCGGCCTCGAGCCGGGGGCCGACAAACTCACGCTCGTGACCTGCACGCCTTATGGCGTGAACGACCACCGGCTGCTGGTCCACTGCGAGCGCACCGAGTACGTCGAGCAGGAGGTGGCCGAGCAGAAGAGCCTCTCGGCGCGGCACTGGGGCAAGCGCGAGGTCGCGGCCCTCGTCGTCGTTGTCGCCTTGGCGCTGGTCGTCCTCGACGTCGCCATCCATCGGCTCCGCCGACGTCGCCGCCGGAGCGCTGCTGCGCGAGCCTAGCGCCGCCGCGTGCGCGGGCGGCCGTCGTCCAGGATGACGGCCAGGCCAGCCAGCACCACCAGCGCGACGAACATGATCTTCTTCATGGGCTTCTCCTTTCTCGCCTCCATCTGTCGAGAAGAGCATCCCGCTTGCGGCGCCTCCAGCCCATGGCCCCGCCTTACGCCAGCCTTTGGGTTTGGTAAGGCTGGACGCCTCGCCGTTTGTCCGCTCAGATTTGGCATCCACTGGAACGCGCTTTTAAGCGGCAGGAAAAAAGGCCCCTTTCCGCTCAAGAATCGCTTCCACTGGAGGGGAGAAGTGCGCAAATGTCGAGAAATGCCTCCTTTGCGCAGGAAGGCCTTCCAGCGGAACGCGCTTTTGAGCAGCACCGCCTCCGCCGACATCGCGCCCTTCTCGCCAATGTTGCCGCTGGGGGTCCATGCGGGCGCGCCGGCCGGACCCGCCCGGGCCGTGCCGTAGAATGGCAAGGCTAAACCTGCAAGATTGGAGGACCCATGGCTCTCAGCAGAGAGGACGTCGCGGGCATCGCCGACTACGCGCGCATCGCCCTGACCGACGCCGAGCTTGACGAGATGACCGCCTACATGAACGACGCGGTGGCGCTTCTCGAGCCCATTCGCCAGTACGACCTTGACGGCGTGGAGCCCACGTTCCACCCCATCGGAGACCTCTCCAACGTCATGGGCGCTGACGTTGCGGACGACCCGCGCGCCCTGCCCATCGACGTCGCGCTCTCAAACGCCGGCGCCTCCCGCGACCGCTACTTCCGCGTGCCGTCCATCCTCGGCGCCGAGGGGGGAGACCGCTAATGGCAAACCTCGACACCCTCTCCGCGGCCCAGATTGCCGCGGGCGTCGCCGCCGGCGACTTCAGCGCCACCGACGTGGCTCGCGCCTCCCTTGAGGCCATCGACGCCCGCGAGCCCGAGGTCCAGGCCTTCCTGGAGGTCTCGGCCGACCTCGCCCTTGACGCGGCGGCCGCCACCGACGCCGCCCGCGCGGCAGGCGAGAAGCTCGGCCCCCTGGCGGGCGTGCCCGTGGCCTTCAAGGACAACATGCACCTCGTGGGCACCCGCACCACCTGCGCCTCCAAGATGCTGGAGAGCTACCAGTCCACCTTCACAGCCACCTGCGTGCAGCGCATGCTGGACGCGGGCGCCACGCCCATGGGCAAGGCCAACATGGACGAGTTCGCCTTTGGCTCCTCCACGGAGTCCTCGGCCTTCCACCGCACCAACAACCCCTGGGACGTCACGCGCGTGCCCGGCGGCTCCTCGGGCGGCTCGGCCGCGGCCGTGGCCGCCGGCGAGGTCACGCTCTCGCTGGGCTCCGACACCGGCGGTTCCATCCGCCAGCCGGCGTCCCTCTGCGGCGTCGTGGGCATGAAGCCCACCTACGGCGCGGTCTCGCGCTATGGCGTGGTGGCCTTCGGCAGCTCCCTTGACCAGGTCGGCCCCTTCGGCCGCCGCGTGGAGGACGTGGCCCTTGCCATGAACGCCCTGGTGGGCGCCGGCCGAGACCCGTATGACTCCACCTCCCAGGACTGCGCCGTTGACTTCCTGGAGCACCTGGAGGACCCCGTCGAGGGCCGCGTCGTCGGCGTGGTCCCCGCGCTCATGGAGGCCGCCGGCCTCACCGACGAGGTCAAGTCCGCCGTGGAGTCCGCCGCCCGCGCCCTGGCCGACCAGGGCGCCAAGATCGTCGAGGTGGAGCTTCCCAACCTGGCCTCCGCCATTGCGGCCTACTACGTCATAGCCCCCTGCGAGGCCTTCTCCAACCTGGCCCGCTTTGACGGCGTGCGCTACGGCTACCAGGAGCAGGGCTGCGCCTCCTTGGCCGAGCAGACCTCGCTCTCCCGCGCGCACGGCTTCGGCGAGGAGGCCAAGCGCCGCCAGATGCTGGGCGCCTACCTGCTGTCCTCCGGCACCTACGACAAGTACTACTACCCGGCCCAGCAGGTCCGCACCCTCATCACGCAGGACTACGCCCGCGCCTACGAGAGCTGCGACGTCATCCTCATGCCGGCGTCCCCGCGCACGGCCTTCAAGTTCGGCGAGATGAGCGACCCCACGCAGATGTACGCGTCGGACATGTTCACCATCTCCAACAACATCGCCGGCAACGGCGGCGTCTCCGTGCCGCTGGGCCTGGGCGAGAAGTCCGGCCTGCCCGTGTCCGCTCAGCTCCAGGGCCCGGCCTTCAAGGACCGCTCGCTTCTGCAGTTCGCCCGCGCCATCGAGCGCGGCTTCGACGCCGCCGGCGGCGTCGCGCCCGGCTTTGCCGGGAAGGGGGGTGAGCTCTAGTGAAGAAGCTCCAGGAGGTCCTGAGGGACTGGGAGGCCGTCATTGGCCTGGAGGTCCACACCGAGCTCACGGCTCTGGACACCAAGATGTTCTGCAACTGCCGCCTCTCCCACGACGACGCGCCCAACACCAACGTGTGCCCCGTCTGCCTGGGCATGCCCGGCGCGCTGCCGGTGCCCAACCGCCGCGCCATCGAGTCCATCGTCATGGCGGGCCTGGCAACCAACTGCCAGATCCAGAAGCACTCCATGTTCTACCGCAAGCACTACTTCTATCCCGACATGGCCAAGAACTTCCAGACCACGCAGGGTCCCGTCGCCTTCTGCATGTACGGGCACCTTGACCTTGAGGTCTCCGGCGAGGGCGCCAAGGAGCGCCCAGACCACGTCGAGACCGGCAACGTGGCCCCCGGCGGCATGGAGGCTGCGGCCCCCGTGGTCGTGGACAAGGCCGCGGACGGCTCCTACACCACGCCCATCCGCATCTTCCGCATCCACATGGAGGAGGACGCCGCCAAGATGGTCCACGTGGGCGGCGAGGAGGGCCGCATCGCCAGCGCCACGGAGTCGCTCGTTGACTACAACCGCTGCGGCACCCCGCTCATCGAGCTCGTGACCGAGCCCGACCTGCGCACGCCCGAGGAGGCGCGCCTCTTCATGGAGAAGCTCCGCCAGACCTTCCTCACGCTGGGCATCTCCGACTGCTCTCTGGAGAATGGCTCCATGCGCTGCGACGGCAACGTGAGCCTGCGCCGCCGCGGCACCGCCGGCCTGGGCACCAAGACCGAGCTCAAGAACATCAACTCCTTCAAGAGCCTGCACGACGGCCTTGAGTACGAGATCTGCCGCCAGGCCGAGGTGCTCGAGGAGGGCGGCATCATCTACCAGGAGACCCGCCACTGGGAGCCCTCGCGCAAGCGCACCATCGTCATGCGCGTCAAGGAGACCGCCGACGACTACCGCCTCTTCCCGGACCCGGACCTCGCGCCCTTCGACCTCACCGACGAGTTCATCGAGGCCGCCCGCGCCCGCATTCCGGAGCTGCCCGACGCCAAGCGCGACCGCTACATGGCCGACTTCGGCCTCAAGCGCGCCGACGCGGCCCAGCTCGCGGCAGACCCCAAGGTGGCCGACTTCTTCGAGAAGGCCGTGGAGGGCGCGCCGACAAAGGCCGTGCCCACCGTGGCAAACGTCATGGTCAACCTCGTCCCCAGCTACGACGCCCTCAACCCGACGCAGGTCAGGAGCATCTCCGCGCTTCTTGCCGAGGACGCCATCACCTTCGCGCAGGCGCGCGAGGTGCTCGACGCCGTCAACGGCACCGAGGACGACCCGGAGCGCGTGGTGGACGAGCGGGGGCTGCGCCAGGTCACCGACACCGGCGCCCTCGAGCCCATCGTGGACGAGGTCCTGGGCCGCTGCGCCGACCAGGTCCAGCAGTACCACGACGGCAACAAGAAGGTCATCGGCTTCCTCGTCGGCCAGTGCATGAAGGCCGCCAAGGGCTCCGGCAACCCCAAGCTCTTCAACCAGCTCCTCGCCCAGAAGCTGGGCTAGCGTCTCCGCATGGCGCTTAGGGGGCGGCGAGAGGCGCGTGCTTCTCGCCGCCCCTCTTGTTACCGTACGCGCACGCTTTTGCCGGCGCTGGGCAACGCGCGCCGCCCGAGCGCTAAACTGATCCGCATCGCTATTTCCATCCAACAGGGGGAGAAGAACATGAACGTCACCAGAAGGAACTTCCTCGCGGGTACCGGCATTGCCGCCACCGCCGTCTTGGCCGGCTGCGGCTCTTCCAACGGCGGCTCTGCCTCTGGCGAGAAGACCTACAAGATCGGCGTGGTCCAGCTGACCGAGCACGCTGCCCTGGACGCCTCCAACGAGGGCTTCGTCGAGGCCGTCAATGCCTCCGGCCTCTCCGTCTCCATCGACCAGCAGAACGCCCAGAACGACCAGTCCGCCTGCCAGACCATCGCCTCCAAGTTCGTGGGCGATGGCGTCGACCTGATCTTCGCCATCGCCACGCCCGCCGCCCAGGCCGCGGCCGGCGCCACCACCGAGATCCCCATCGTCGGCACCGCCATCACCGACTTCGCCGCCTCTGGCCTGGTCAAGGACAACGACAAGCCCGGCACCAACGTCACCGGTTCCTCCGACCTCACGCCCGTCGCCGAGCAGCTCGAGATGATGCAGAAGGTCCTGCCCGACGTGAAGAAGGTCGGCCTTCTCTACTGCTCCGCCGAGTCCAACTCCGACATCCAGATCAAGGCCGCCAAGGACGAGCTCGACGCCCTGGGCCTGGAGTACACCGAGTACGCCGTCTCCAGCTCCAACGAGATCCAGTCCGTCGTGGAGTCCGCGGTGGGCAAGGTGGACGCCCTTTACGCCCCCACCGACAACACCATCGCGGCCGGCGCCGCCCAGGTGGGCCAGATTTGCAAGGAGAACAAGCTTCCCTTCGTCACCGGCGAGGAGGGCATGTGCATGGCCGGCGGCCTGTTCACCCTCTCCATCAACTACAAGGACCTCGGCAAGGTCGCCGGCGAGATGGCCGTCAAGATCTTGAAGGGCGAGTCCAAGCCCGCCGACATGGCCATCGAGCACCTCTCCACCTCCGAGCTCGTCGTGGTCAAGAACGACGAGATGGCCCAGGCAATTGGCGTGGACCTCTCCGCGCTGGACGCTTAAGGAGCAAGCATGCTCGTCGCACTTCAAGGCGCCGTCTCCCAGGGCATCCTCTGGGGCATCATGGTGCTCGGCGTCTTCATCACCTTCCGTCTGCTTGACATCCCCGACATGACCGTCGACGGCTCCTTTGCCCTCGGCGGCTCCGTCGTGGCCGTCCTGGTGGTCAACCTGGGCGTAGACCCGGTGGTTGCCGTCCTCGTGGGCATGCTCGCCGGTGCCGTGGCCGGCGCCGTGACCGGCCTTCTGGCCACGGTCTTCGAGATCCCGGCCATCCTCGCGGGAATCCTCACCCAGATCAGCCTGTGGTCCATCAACCTGCGCATCATGGGCAAGTCCAACACGCCGCTGCTTGCCAACGAGACGATCTTCTCGCGCATCTCCGCGGTCACGGGCCTGCCGCAGAGCACCGTCACCATGATCGTGGGCGCCGTGCTGGTGGTCCTCATCGTCTTGGCCCTCTACTGGTTCTTTGGCACCGAGATCGGCAGTGCCCTGCGCGCCACCGGCGACAACGAGGCCATGATCCGTGCCCTCGGCCAGAACACCAACGCCACCAAGATGATCGCCCTCATCGTCTCCAACGCCCTCGTCGGCCTGGCCGGCGGTCTCATCTGCCAGAGCCAGAAGTACGCCGACATCGGCATGGGCACGGGCGCCATCGTCATCGGCCTGGCCGCCATCGTCATCGGTGAGGTACTGGGGCGCCTGCTTCCCGGCGGCCTCTCCAAGTTTGGCGCGCGCCTGGCCGCGGCCGTCATCGGCTCCATCGTGTACTTCCTCATCCGCGCCGTCGTGCTGCAGATGGGCATGGACGCCAACGACATGAAGCTCCTCTCCGCCATCATCGTCGCGCTCGCGCTGTGCGTGCCCGTGGTCTGGGAGCGCTACCAGCTGCGCAGCTCGTACACGAGGGGAGATGAGTCGGATGCTTAGGCTCTCGCACGTCACCAAGACGTTCAACAAGGGCACCGTCACCGAGAAGCGCGCCCTCACCGGCGTCGACCTCACCCTGAACGACGGCGACTTCGTCACCGTCATCGGCGGCAACGGAGCCGGCAAGTCCACGCTGCTCAACATGATCGCCGGCGTCTACCCGCTGGACTCTGGCGTCATCGAGCTGGACGGCAAGGACATCTCGCGCCTCTCCGAGTCGCAGCGCGCCAAGTACCTGGGCCGCGTCTTCCAGGACCCCATGCGCGGCACCGCCGCAGACATGCAGATCGTGGAGAACCTCGCCCTGGCCCGTCGCCGCGGCAAGCGCCGCGGCCTCGCCTGGGGCGTCACCAAGGACGAGAGGGCCGAGTACCCCGAGCTTCTCGCCCGCCTTGGCCTGGGGCTGGAGAGCCGCTTGGACGCAAAGGTCGGCCTGCTCTCCGGCGGCCAGCGCCAGGCCCTGACGCTGCTCATGGCCACCCTCACCGAGCCCAAGCTGCTGCTCCTCGACGAGCACACGGCGGCCCTGGACCCCAAGACCGCGGCCAAGGTGCTCGAGCTCACCGAGGAGATCATCTCCGAGCGCAAGCTCACCGCCCTCATGGTCACGCACAACATGACCGACGCCATCCGCCTGGGCAACCGCCTCATCATGATGGCGGACGGCCGCGTCATCTACGACGTCTCCGGCGACGAGAAGAAGTCCCTCACCGTGTCCGACCTTCTCCGCAAGTTCGAGGAGGTCAACGGCTCGGCCCTGGACAACGACAGGATGCTGCTGGGCTAGGACGGTGCAGACAACCTGACGGCCCTTGGAGGCCCCACGTCCGCAACGGACGTGGGGCCTCTGCTTATCTTGCTAACCTTTGCTTATCTTGCTAATCTTTGCTAATCTTGCTAAACCTCAAAATGAGGATGCGTTGCGAAAGGCGTTGGGGGAGGTCTGATGCGAGAGATCAATCCGTTTAAGCCAACGGCTGGAATGAACCCGCCCGAGCTCATTGGCCGTGACATGGTTCTCGGCGACTTCAGGGATGCGTTGGACAATGGACCGGGTGCCCCAGATCGCCTCATGCGCATTTCGGGCGTCCGAGGGGTGGGCAAGACCGTTCTTCTCAATGCGCTTGGAGACGTCGCCCGCTCTCGCGGCTTTCAGGTTGTTGACGTTGCCGCCAATGCTGGGTTCTGCGACCGCATTCTCGGTGCGCTCACGAGGCGGCGCGAGGTCAGCGGGCTTACCGTTTCTCCTTCGATGTTTGGGATGAGCCTTGGGTCAATCGAGGTTTCAAGGTCCGCGACCCAGCTTGGCGAAGCCATGTTCGAGGCCTCAAGAAGTCACGGCCTTCTCATCACCGTCGATGAAATCCAGGACGCCTCGCTTGCAGAGATGCGAGAGCTAGGCAATGAGATACAGCTTCTTATTCGACAAGGCGCAAATGTGGCCTTTGCCTTCGCGGGACTGCCAGCTTCCATAGATGGCGTCGTTGTTGATGAGACGCTGACGTTCCTGCAGCGCGCGAAGCACGTGGAGCTGACGCGCCTCTCTGACTACGAGGTCGGCGATTCCTTTGAGGAGACAATGGCGAAGGGCAACCGCACAATTGGCGACGAGGCCGCGCAGCTGCTGGTGAGTGCTGCTGCCGGTTACCCCTTTATGGTGCAGCTTGTTGGTTATTATGCTTGGCAGGCGTCAAGCCGTCGGGACTCAAGCGAGGTCACTCTTGAGGACGCCAAGAGGGGCGTTGAGATTGCACGGAAGAGTTTCGACAATATGGTCATTGCTCCTGCTCTCAGAAGGGTTTCGCAGAGACAGCTCGAGTACCTCGTTGCCATGGCCAGGTGCGGGGAGGGGCCCGTGGCATCGGGTGCCGTTGCGAAGCGTCTTGGTGTCGAGCCGAGTGGCGTGAGCTCCTACCGCAAGCGTCTAATCGATGCGGCCATCGTAGAGTCCCCGGAATACGGACTTGTGAACTTCGCCATTCCCTATATGCGCGAATATCTTCTCGCCCATATGGCCGAGCGGGAGTAGATCCGTAAGTCCCCGGTGAATCTGCTGATTCGTGCTGCGGTGTCGTGCGCACCCTGCTAGACTGTCGCGCGGACAAACGCCAAGACGCAGGGGAGAAGAGCGTGGCCACACAGACGGCGACGGCCGAGCACGAGCAGATGCCCATCCAGGAGATTGCGCCCGACAGCTACCGGGTTGCCTACGAGGGAGACCCGCTGGCCCCCGTCTGCGAGGACCAGACCGAGGAAGAGGCCCGCCGCAGCGACGAGGTGGCCGAGCACCGCACGGAGGGCTACGGCAAGGTCGCCTTCTTCCTCATGCTCAACGTCGGCCTCATCCTCACGGCCGTGGCCATGGTGCTCTTCAAGACGCCCAACCACCTGGCCTTTGGCGGCACCACGGGCGTGGCCATTGTCCTGGGAGCGCTCTTTCCGCAGCTTCCGGTTTCATCGTTTATGTGGGTGCTCAACGTGGCGCTCGTCATCCTGGGCTTTGTGCTCCTTGATCGCAAGGCCATGATCTGGAGCTCGTTTGCCTCCATCGCGCTCTCCGCGTACGTCTCGCTCTTCGAGTGGATCTTCCCGGTGACGCAGTCCATCACGGGAGACCTCACCTTGGACGTCTGCTTTGCCGTGCTTCTCCCCGCGCTGGGAAGCGCCCTTGTCTTTGACATCGGTGCGTCCACGGGCGGCACCGACATCCTGGCCATGATCTTGCGCAAGCGCACGGACGTGGAGATTGGCAAGGCCCTGTTTGCCGTGGACATTGCCATCGTGTGTGCCGCGGCGGTCATCTACGGCCCGCGCACCGGGCTGTGGTGCATCCTGGGCCTGGTGGCCAAGACCTTTGTGGTGGACACGGCCATCGAGTCTATCCGCCAGCGCAAGGTCTGTCAGGTCATCTGCAAGTACCCGCATGAGGTGGAGGAGTTCATCGTCCGCAAGCTCGGCCGCACCGCCACGGTGCAGACCGGCTGGGGCGCCTACTCCGGCCGCCGCGTCATCATCCTGACCACGGTGCTCACCCGCCGAGAGGCCATGGAGCTGCGCCTCTACGTGCGCGGCATCGACCGCGGCGCCTTCATCACCATCACCAGCAGCTCCGAGATCATCGGCCGAGGTTTCCGCGGCATCAACTAGCGGCCCCTCGCAATTTGCGGGCGGGGATGTTTCCGTCGTGGGGCGGCTCGGTGGCAGGTGGCGAGCGCGGGCTATGCTGGTCTGAACGCCAGCCCACATCCCGCGAACAGCCAAAGGAGAAGTGCATGCGCCGCATCAAGACCATCGATGACATCACCAAGGACGGCCAGGTAGAGTTCGGCGAGGGGTACCAGATTGTGTCCGAGGTCTCCGAGGCCGACGCCATCCTGATGCGCTCCACCGACCTCCACGGCTACGAGCTGCCGCCCTCCATCCGTGCCATCGCCCGCTGCGGCGCCGGCGTCAACAACATCCCGGTGGAGGAGTACGCGCGCCAGGGCGTCGTGGTCTTCAACTCCCCGGGCGCCAACGCCAACGCGGTCAAGGAGATCGTCATCGCGATGCTCATCCTCTCCAGCCGCGGCGTGGTGCAGTCCATGGAGTGGGTGCGTGCCCACGCGGACGACCCGGACATCCTCGTCGACGCCGAGAAGGCCAAGAAGGCCTTCGTCGGCCACGAGCTCAAGGGCAAGCGCATTGGCGTGGTGGGCCTGGGAAACGTCGGCTCCAAGGTGGCGAACGCCTGCGTCGATTTGGGCATGGACGTCTTTGGCTATGACCCGTTCATCTCCGTCGAGCACGCCTGGGCGCTCTCCCAGAGTGTGCAGCGCGTGGGCACCCTCGAGGACCTCTGCCGCAACTGCGACTACCTGACCCTGCACGTGCCCTCCAAGCCCGACACCATGGGCATGATTGGCGCTGACCAGCTGGGGCTCCTCAAGCCGGGCGCGGTTCTCATCAACTTCGCGCGCGAGACCATCATCGACGAGGACGCCGTCGACGCGGCGCTGCGCGGCGGCCGCCTCTCCTGGTTCTCGTGCGACTTTGCCACGCCCAAGACCGTGCGCATGCCCAACACCTTCATCACCACGCACTCCGGCGCCGGCACCGGCGAGGCCGAGGCCAACTGCGCCGACATGGCGATCTCCGAGCTCAAGGACTACCTGGAGAACGGCAACATCGCCAACTCCGTCAACTACCCGTCCTGCTCCATGGGCAAGGCCCGCGCGGCCAGTCGCATTGCGTGCCTCCACGCCAACGTGCCCAACATGATCGGCCAGATCACGGCCGTCCTGGCGCACGACAACGCCAACGTGCAGCGCATGGTCAACGAGTCTGCCGGCGAGAACGCCTACACCATGTTCGACACCGACGAGCATCTGGAGTCCAAGACCATCGAGGCCTTGAAGGAGATTCCGGCCGTCTACCGCGTCCGCGTGATCAAGTAGGCGAGAAAACCGACCTGGGTATGCGTCGACCAATACCCAAGTCGGTTTTTCTCGCCAAGAGACGATTAATGCCGACCTGGGCGTCCTTTCGGGAACACCCAGGTCGGTATTTCTGACAAATGAGACAAAGGGACTGTCCCTTTGTCTCATTTCCTCCTGAAGAGCCCGCCGCCGAGGAGCTTGGCGGTGACGGCGCCCATGTCGAGCTTGGTCATGTCAACGTTGCAGGCGGAGGCCACGCTCGCAAGCCGCACGAGGTCGAGCTTTGCCACGTCGATCTGACTGAGGTCGAGCTTGCCCAGGTCAACGCAGGAGAGGTCGAGCCTGAGGTCTGCCGCCAGCGCGAGGGCCTCCTGGACAACCTCGGTGAGGTCAAAGCCCTCCGCGGCACCGGTCACGCGCGCGACGGCGGCGCGCGGGTCTGCAATGAGCTGCTGGGCCACCTCGGGGGCCGCCTTCACGGCCTCCACGATCTTCTCGGCAATATCCTTGCTGGTCACGTGGTCCTCCCTCTACTCGGCGGAGGCGGCAGAGGCGCTCTTTGCCTCGTCGAGGTAGTTGTAGAGCGTGTACTTGGAGATGCCGAAGTACTTGCACACCTTGGGGCCGCTCTTGGTGATGAGGAAGGCGCCCGTGTCGTTGAGGTAGCGGATGGCGCGGACCTTGTCGTCCTTGGTCATGAGAGTGACCGGGGTGCCCACCAGCTGCACGCTCTGCTCGATGAGGTCGTCCAGCAGGTCGGCCACGTTGCGCACGATGGGCTCGGGCTCCTTGGGGGCGTCGGCCTCAGTGCCGCAGATCCAGTTGATGGTGCTCTGCGCCGCGCGCAGCACGGTGATGTCAAAGTTGATGGCAAAGATGCCGATGACGCGGCCGCCGTCGTCGCGGATGAAGACCGTTGAGGACTTCAGGATCTTGCCCGTGGCCGTCTTGGTGAGGTAGGAGAGGCGGTCCTCCAGCTTGTGGGGGCCGGCGTGCAGCGCCTCAAGCACCACGTGGCTGGGGCCGTCGCCGAGCTTGCGGCCGGTGACGTGGCCATTCTCTATGGCCACGATGGAGTGGTCCGGGTCTGCGGACTGAAGGTCGTGCACCACGACCTCGCAGCCGTCGCCAAACTGGAGGGCGATGGCGTGCGCCAGGCGCTTGTAGAAGTCGAGCTGGGATTCCTGCATGCGTCACCCCGTGGTCCGTGGTCGTCAGAATCTTTGTTTGCGCCAGCGAGAAACGCACGCGGCGCGGTTCTTAAAGATACCCCAACAACCTGCTCGTAAGTCAGACTTGTGTAACAAACCAAATGTTTGTAATGCGATCGTCTCACGGCAGGACAACGTCCATGCCCGACCCCGCGGCCCCTGGTCTTCTCGCCTTGTGACCACTCGCGGCGCGAGAACGCCGTGCCATCTACCGTTCGCCGAATACCACAACTGCCGCCAGAGCGTTGTCCGCCGAGATAAACGCGCAGTTATTACAATCTGTTTTCAATCAAAACAATTTGTTAGACCGACGTTTCGCTGACCGTCTGCCGGTTTCGCTTCGCGCGCGTGTCGGGGAGAATGTGACCAACGTTGCTGGACGCCGCGAGGGGCGCGCCCGGCACAGAAGGGCCCTGCGTCTGAGAGGCCTAATGAGGAGAGAGAAGGATCTGCATGAGTGAGTCAGCCCAGACCACCGTCGAGAAGGAGCAGGCTGAGTCCCCGCTGCTGTTCCAGCGCGAGGGTGTCCCGTCCCTGAAGGACCTCCTGCCGTGCTCCCTGCAGCACGTCCTGGCATGCTTTGCCGGCGCCATCGCCCCGGCGATGATGATTGCCAGCACCTGCCACTTCACCGAGGCCCAGGAGACCGCCATCATCCAGGTGGCCCTCATCCTGACGGCCTTGGACACGCTCCTCCAGCAGTTCCCGCTCTTCGGGCGCATCGGCTCCAACCTGCCCATCCTGACGGGCGTCTCGTTTGCCTTCCTGCCGGCCTTCCAGGCCATCGGCTTCGAGTTCGGCTTTGGCACGCTGCTTGGCGCCGAGCTCGTGGGCGGCGTGGTAGCCATCCTCTTCGGCGTCTTCTTCAAGAACGTTCGCAAGCTCTTCCCGCCGCTGGTCACCGGCACCGTCATCTTCACCATCGGCGTCTCGCTCTACCCGACGGCCATCAAGTACATGGCCGGCGGCGTGGGCTCCCCGATCTTCGGCTCCTTCCAGAGCTGGTTCGTGGGCCTGGTGACCTTCGCCATCGTCTTCGGCCTCTCCAACTTTGGCAAGGGCGTCATCAAGCTCGGCGCCATCTTCTTTGGCATGATCGCCGGCTGCCTCATCTCCATCCCGCTTGGCATGGTGGACCCCTCCGGCGTCGCTAACGCCGCCTGGTTTGCCCTGCCGCAGTTCATGCCCTTCAAGATCGAGTTCAACGGCGCCGCGTGCCTGACCATCGCCGTCGTCTACATCATGGCCAACGTCCAGCTCATCGGTGACCTCTCCGCCGCCACCCTGGGCTCCATGGACCGCCTGCCCGAGGAGAAGGAGCTCTCCGGCGCCCTTATGGCCCAGGGCACCGTCTCCATCGTGTCCTCGCTCTTCGGCGGCATGCCCACCTCCGCCTTCGGCCAGAACGTGGGCATCATCGTCTCCAACAAGGTCATCAACAAGTTCGTCTTCGTCTTCGCGGCGGCCATCTTTGCCGTGGCCGGCTTCGTGCCCAAGCTCGCGAGCGTCCTGACCATGATCCCGCAGCCGGTCATCGGCGGCGCCACCATCTCGGTCTTTGGCACCATCACCCTGAACGGCATCCGCATGCTCGTCCGCGACGGCCTGACCCCGCGCTCCTGCACGGTCTTCGGCGTCTCCGTGGCCTTCGGCCTGGGCATCTCCCAGGTGTCCGGGTGCCTGTCCGGCGCCGGCATGCCCGACTGGATCTCCACCATCTTCGCCACCTCCGCCATCACGCCCTGCGCCGTCATGGCCATCATCCTGAACAACGTCCTGCCCCCGGAGGAGGTGCCCCTGCCCAGCGACACCAACGCCCCCAACGACCTGCGCGTCGAGGCTGCGGCCGTCGTGGACGCAAACGCCTCCGACGTGGACACCCTCGAGGCTGTCACCCGCTCCGACGAGGAGGTCGGCGAGGTGGGCGTCATGTTCGACGCCGCCGAGCGCATGGCCACCTTCGAGGAGAAGGGCAAGGAGGGCAATGGGGGCGAGAAGGACTTCTCGCCTGCGGAGTCCCGGGACAAGAACTAGGCTTTAGGGGAGGGGAGCCGCTTGCCCCCTTCCGACCATCGGTTGCATCACGGGCCCCATGGGTACCGCGGCACCCCAACAAGAGATTGGAGTCAAGATGCTTCTCGTCGGTAACGGTCGCGTTATCACGCGCGACCCTGAGAACCCCTACATCGAGAACGGCGCCGTCCTCATCGAGGGCGATTCCATCGTCGCCGTCGGCCCCGAGGCTGACCTCAAGGCCCAGGCCATCGGCGCCTCCTACGTGGACGCCAAGGGCGGCGTCATCATGCCGGGCCTGGTCAACTGCCACACCCACATCTACTCGGGCCTCGCCCGTGGCCTTGCCATCAAGGGCTGCAACCCCACCAACTTCCTCGAGAACCTCGAGCAGCAGTGGTGGAAGATCGACGACAACCTCACGCTGGACGGCACCCGTGCCAGCGCCTACGCCACCATCCTCGACTCCATCCGCGACGGCGTGACCACCATCTTCGACCACCACGCCAGCTTCTGCGAGATCCCCGGCTCCCTCTTTGCCATCAAGGACGTGGCCGAGGAGTGCGGCATCCGCTCCTGCCTGTGCTACGAGGTCTCCGACCGCCGCGGCGCCCAGAAGCGCGACGAGTCCATCAAGGAGAACGCCGACTTTGCCAAGTGGGCCGCCGACGCCCGCAAGGACGGCAACCACATGGTGGCCGCCATGTTCGGCGGACACGCCACCTTCACGCTCTCCGACGAGACCATGGACATGATGGCCGAGGCCAACAACGCCCTCACCGGCTTCCACATCCACGTCTGCGAGGGCATGAACGACGTCTGGGACTCCCGCCAGAACCGCGGCGGCATCAGCCCCGTCGAGCGCCTGCTCCAGCACGACCTGCTCGGCCCCGACACCATGCTCGGCCACTGCATCCACGTGACCCCCGCCGAGATGGACATCATCAAGGAGTCCGGCACCTGGCTCGTCAACAACCCCGAGTCCAACATGGGCAACGCCGTGGGCTGCGCCCCGGTCCTGGAGTTCTTCCGCCGCGGCATCCCCGTGTGCATGGGCACCGACGCCTACACCCACGACATGCTCGAGAGCCTCAAGGTCTTCCTCATCATCCAGCGCCACAACGCCGCCATGCCCAACGTCGGCTGGTGCGAGGACATGTCCATGCTCTTCGACAACAACCCCAAGATGGCCACCAAGTACTTCGGCCGCACGGTGGGCAAGCTCGCCCCCGGCGCCGCCGCCGACGTCATCGTCATGGACTACAAGCCCTTCACGCCCTTCTCCGACGAGAACATCGACGGCCACATGCTGTTTGGCATGATGGGCAAGAACTGCCGCACCACCATCATCGACGGCAAGGTCCTCTACAAGGACCGCGAGTTCGTGGGCATCGACGAGGAGCGCATCAACGCGTGGACCATGGAGCAGTCCAAGAAGCTCTGGGGCACGCTCAACGAGCGCGAGTACTAGGAACCAACACGCTTTTCTCGCCGACGGGGCTAGCGTTCCCGTCGGCTTCGCGGCCTCCGCGGGGCCGCAGGCGTCACGTCTAGGGGGACGTGGCACAAACGCGTGCAACCGCGCGGTCTCGGTTGCACAGGAGAGGAGCTCTTTATGAGCGACATCATGAGGCCGATCCCGTTCGCGCAGCTTATGGACTGGATCCTCACCGAGAACGCCGAGAAGGGAAGCATCTTCGGCATTCGCAAGATCGTTCGTCACGAGGGAGGCGCCGAGCCGATCTTTGCCGAGAAGATCGAGACCCCCTTTGGTCCGGCCGCCGGCCCCAACAGCCAGCTCGCGCAGAACATCGTGGCCTCCTACGTTGCAGGCTCCCGCTTCTTTGAGCTCAAGACCGTCCAGGTGATGGACGGCGAGGAGCTCTCCCGTTGCGTGGCCAAGCCCTGCATCGTCGCCGAGGACGAGTGCTACAACTGCGAGTGGTCCACCGAGCTCGAGGTGCCGCAGGCCATGAGCGAGTACATCAAGGCCTGGTGGGCGTGCAAGCTGCTGGCCCGCGAGCTTGGCCTGGGAGACCCGGACGGCTTCGTCTTCAACATGTCGGTCGGCTACGACCTCGAGGGCATCAAGAGCCCGAAGGTCGACGCCTACATCGAGGGCATGAAGGACGCCTCCGGTACCGACGTGTGGGCCGAGTGCCGCGATTGGGCCCTGGCCAACCTCGACCGCTTCCAGAACGTGGACGCGGACTTTGTCAACTCCGTGAGCCCGCACGTCTCTGCCTCCGTCACCGAGTCCACCCTCCACGGCTGCCCGCCCGACGAGATCGAGCGCATCGCCACCTACCTCATCACCGAGAAGGGCCTGAACACCTACATCAAGTGCAACCCGACTCTGCTCGGCTACGACTACGCCCGCGAGCGCCTGAACGGCCTGGGCTTTGACTACATCGCCTTTGACGACAGGCACTTCCGTGAGGACCTCCAGTGGGCCGACGCCGTGCCGATGTTCGAGCGCCTGATCAAGCTCACCTCCGAGCGCGGCCTCTCGTTCGGCGTCAAGCTCACCAACACCTTCCCCGTCGACGTCACCCGCAAGGAGCTCCCGAGCGAGGAGATGTACATGAGCGGCCGCTCCCTCTTCCCGCTCACCATCCACCTTGCCCGCAAGATCTCCGAGGAGTTTGACGGCAAGCTGCGCATCTCCTACTCCGGCGGTGCGGACGCCCAGAACATCAAGGGCCTCTACGGCGCCGGCATCTGGCCGATCACCATGGCTACCACCGTCCTGAAGCCCGGCGGCTACGAGCGCTTCAGCCAGATCGCCCACGTCCTCGAGGGCGTCGAGCGCAAGTCCGACGTGGACGTCGCCGCCGTGGTCGCGCTGGACGAGTCGGTCGCAACCGACCACAAGTACGCCAAGCCCATCAAGCCGGCCCCGGCGCACAAGCTCGACTGGCCGCTGCCCCTGACCAACTGCTTCACCTCCCCCTGCCGCAACGGCTGCCCCATCGAGCAGGACATCCCCGCCTACCTGGCCGCCGTTGACGAGGGCCGCCTGGCCGACGCCCTGGCCATCATCGCCGAGCGCAACGCCCTGCCCTTCATCACCGGCAACCTCTGCCCGCACCCCTGCGGCACCAAGTGCATGCGCGCCTTCTACGAGCCCGAGGGCGCTGCCATCCGCGCCTCCAAGCTCAAGGCCGCCCGCGGCGGCATCGACGAGCTTCTCGCCACCATCAAGGCCGAGGGCGCCCAGGCCGTCCCGGGTGCCGAGGGCAAGAATGTCGCCGTCATCGGCGGCGGCCCGGCTGGCCTGGCCTGCGCGTTCTTCCTGACGCGCGCCGGCGCCAAGGTCACCATCTTCGAGCGCAAGGAGAGCCTGGGTGGCGTCGCCCGCCACATCATCCCGGCCTTCCGCATCTCCGACGAGGACATCGACCGTGACGTGGAGCTCTGCCGCGCCTTTGGCGCCGAGGTCAAGCTTGGCGTCGAGGTGACCGACGTGGCCGAGCTCAAGGCCGACGGCTACTCTGACGTCGTGGTCTGCACCGGCGCCTGGGCCCCCGGCCACGTCGGCCTGGAGTATGGCGACGAGATCGACGTCCTTGACTTCCTGGCCGCCGCCAAGTCCGGCCTGGACCTCTCCACCCTCGGCACCGACGTCGTCATCGTCGGCGCCGGCAACACCGCCATGGACGCCGCGCGCGTGGCCAAGCGCCTCCCGGGCGTGCAGAACGTGCGCATCGTCTACCGCCGCACCAAGCGCTACATGCCCGCCGACGAGGAGGAGCTGGCCGAGGCCCTCTCCGAGGGCGTCGAGCTCTGCGAGCTGCTCGCCCCCAAGGGCGTGGCTGACGGCGTTCTGACCTGCGACGTCATGGAGCTCGGCGAGCCTGACGAGTCCGGCCGCAGGAGCCCCGTGGCCACCGGCAAGACCCTCGAGGTCCCGGCCACGGCCGTCATCTGCGCCGTGGGCGAGAAGATCGAGGCCGGCATCTACGAGGCCGCCGGCGTCCAGACCGACCGCCGTGGCCGTCCCGCTGGCTGCGAGACCGGCGTCGAGGGCGTCTGGGCCGCAGGCGACTGCCGCCGTGGTCCCGCCCGCTTCGTGGACGCCATCGCCGACGCCCAGGAGGTCGCGCGCAAGATGTGCGGCGTGGACTTCTCTAAGTACGCCGCCGCCAACGTCCGCGCCGGCCACGAGTCCGACTGCTACGAGCGCAAGGGCGACCTGCGCCTGGGCTGCGCCGGCTGCCAGAAGAGCTCCGGCTGCCTTGGCTGCGCCACCGTCTGCGAGGCCTGCTGCGACGTCTGCCCCAACCGCGCCAACGTCTCCATCACCGTGCCGGGCCTGGCCCAGCACCAGGTGGTCCACGTGGACGGCATGTGCAACGAGTGCGGCAACTGCGCCGTGTTCTGCCCGTGGAGCGGCCGTCCGTTCAAGGACAAGCTGACCCTGTTCTGGAGTGCCGAGGACATGGGCAACTCCACCAACCAGGGCTTCCTTGCCCAGCCTGACGGCAGCTTCCTCGTCCGCCTGGCCTTCTGCACCGGCGCCTACGACGTGGACGACGCCTCCTGCGGTCTGCCCGAGGAGGTCCGCCTGACCATCAAGGCCGTCCGTGACTCCTACGCCTACCTGCTTGCCAAGTAGCTTCAGGTAGTCCCCCGCGCGGCCGGCGAGAGGCACGTCCTTCTCGCCGGCTGCGCACCCGTGCGGTGATACGAGGGGGGAGGCTCCTTCGTATCGTTTCTCCGTGCGAGCGTTGTTCCGTTTTGTGTTAACGAGTGAAAGGGCCAAGATGGCCGACGACGAAGAGAAGTACGCGCAGAGGAAGGCTCCCCAGAAGCCCGGCGCCGCCAAGAGGCCCCGCAAGCCCAGGCCCGTGGCCGTCGTCCTGTGCAACGGCAACTGCGAGCTCCACGGCTGCGAGCAGGGCTGCGTTGGCTGCCAGGCCTGCGTCAACGCCTGCCGCAAGGGGGCCATCAGCCTGAACGAGCGGGGCGTGGCCCACGTGGACCAAGACGCCTGCATTGGCTGCGGCCTGTGCGCCAAGGCCTGCCCGCAGGACGTTATCCACATGGTCGACCCGAGCTTCAACATCACGGCGCGCTGTTCCAACACCGAGAGGGGCCCGGTTGCCCGCAAGGTGTGCGAGCTCTCCTGCATCGCCTGCGGCGCATGCGAGAGGGCCTGCCCGGCAGACGCCATCCACGTGGTGGACAACCACGCCGTCATTGACTATTCCGCGTGCATCGCCTGTGGCATGTGCGCTACCAAGTGCCCCCGCGGCGTCATCCGCGACGCCTGGGGCATCGTGGCCCAGAGCTAGGAGGGAGGCGTTCACATGGCAGAGGAGTACGTCCTCAACATCAACGGGCAGGAGCACGTCACCACCCAGAACAAGCCGCTCCTGCGCTACCTCAGGGACGACCTCAAGATCACGAGCGCCAAGGACGGCTGCTCAGAGGGCGCCTGCGGCACCTGCACCATCATGGTCGACGACCGCGCCGTGAAGGCCTGCGTCCTCACCACCAAGCTGGCCCAGGGCCACGCCATCACCACCTGCGAGGGCCTGACGCACGAGGAGCAGGAGGCCTTCGTCTACGCCTTCGGCGTCTCCGGAGCCGTCCAGTGCGGCTTCTGCATCCCGGGCATGGTCATGGCCGGCGCCGCCCTGTGCCGCCGCAACCCCGACCCGACGGCCCCCCAGATCGCCGAGGCCATCCGCGGCAACGTCTGCCGCTGCACCGGCTACAAGCGCATCCTGGTGGCCATCAAGCTCGCCGCCGCCATCCTGCGTGGCGACGAGAAGATCGACCCGGCCGAGGAGCGCGGCGACGACTACGGCGTGGGCAAGCAGATCTTCCGCGTGGACGCCCGCAAGAAGGTCCTGGGCTTTGGCCAGTACCCGGACGACATCACCGAGAAGGACTACCCAGACATGTGCTACGCCTCGGCCGTGCGCTCCAAGTACGCCCGCGCCCGCGTGGTCAAGATCGACTCCTCCAAGGCCGAGGCCATGGAGGGCGTCATCGGCGTGCTCACGGCCGCCGACGTGCCCCACAACCAGGTGGGCCACCTCATCCAGGACTGGGACGTCATGATCGCCGAGGGCGACGTCACCCGCTGCATTGGCGACGCCGTCTGCCTGGTGGTTGCCGAGACGCCCGAGATTCTGGAGAAGGCCAAGAAGGCCGTCAAGGTCACCTGGGAGGAGCTCGAGCCCGTCCGCAACATCGAGGAGGCCCGCGCCGAGGGCGCCCCGCGCATCCACGACAGCTTCTTCGCCTTTGGCAACACGGTCCAGCTCAAGGACAACGTCTGCCAGAGCCGTCACGTCACACGCGGCGACGCCAAGACCGCCCTGGCAAACGCCGCCCACAGGGTCACCCGCACCTTCACCACGCCCTTCACCGAGCACGCCTTCCTGGAGCCCGAGTGCTGCGTGGCCATGCCGTACAAGAACGGCGTGAAGATCATGTCCACCGACCAGGGCGCCTACGACACGCGCAAGGAGTGCGCGCACATGTTTGGCTGGGACGGCGAGCCCGAGCGCGTCGTCGTCCAGACCATGCTCGTGGGCGGCGGCTTCGGCGGCAAGGAGGACGTCTCCTGCCAGCACCTGGCGGCGCTCGCGGCGTACAAGTACGGCCGCACGGTGAAGTGCCGCTTCTCTCGCCAGGAGTCGCTCAACTTCCACCCCAAGCGCCACTACATGGAGGGCACCTTCACCCTGGGCTGCGACGAGGAGGGCAACTTCGTCGGCCTGAACTGCGAGATCAACTTCGACACGGGCGCCTACGCCTCCCTGTGCGGACCCGTCCTGGAGCGCGCCTGCACGCACTCCGTGGGCCCCTACAAGTACCAGAACACCGACATCCGCGGCTACGGCTACTACACCAACAACCCGCCCGCGGGTGCCTTCCGCGGCTTTGGCGTGTGCCAGTCCGAGTTTGCCCTGGAGTCCCTTATCGACGTCCTTGCCGAGGAGGCGGGCCTCGACCCGTGGGAGATCCGCTACAAGAACGCCATCGAGCCGGGCGAGGTGTTGCCCAACGGCCAGATCGCGGACTGCTCCACGGCCCTCAAGGAGACCCTCGAGGCCGTGAAGGACGTCTACTACGCCAACCCGGGCCACGCGGGCATCGCCTGCTCCATGAAGAACGCGGGCGTGGGCGTGGGCCTGCCCGACGCCGGCCGCTGCAACATCCGCGTGGAGGACGGTCGCGCCGTCATCTACGCCGCCACCTCCGACATCGGCCAGGGCTGCAACACCGTCTTCTGCCAGGACGTGGCCGAGGCCTGCGGGCTGCCGCTGTCCCGCATCGGCAACGGCGAGTGCTCCACCGAGGCCGCCCCCGACTCCGGCACCACCTCTGGCTCGCGCCAGACCGTCGTCACCGGCGAGGCCGTCCGCGGCGCCGCCTTCCTGCTGCGCGACGCCATGCTCAAGGTCGAGAGGGGGGAGGCCGTGCCTGAGGAGCGCGTGAGCGCCAAGGGCGACGGCGCCACCCACACCTACGCCGACGGCACCGTCTTCGAGGTCCCAGCCGAGCAGCTCACGCCCGGCCACGCCGTCCACCCGGCCGATCCCGTGGCCGCGCTCGCGGCGCTCGAGGGCCACGAGTTCTACTACGAGTACCTGGAGCCCACCGACAAGCTGGGCGCCGACGTGCCCAACCCCAAGAGCCACATCTGCTACGGCTTTGCCACGCACGTGGTCATCCTGGACGACGAGGGCAAGGTCTCCGAGGTCTACGCCGCGCACGACTCCGGCCGCGTCATCAACCCCATCGCCATCCAGGGCCAGATCGAGGGCGGCGTGCTCATGGGCATGGGCTACGCGCTCACCGAGGACTGGCCGCTCAAGGACGGCGTGCCGCAGGTCAAGTACGGCACCCTGGGCCTGTTCCGCGCCACCGACATCCCGCAGATCCACGCCATCTACGTCGAGAAGGACGAGCAGCTGCCCGTGGCCTACGGCGGCAAGGGCATCGGAGAGATCGCGACGATCCCCACCGCCCCGGCCGTGCAGAACGCCTACCACGCGTGGGACGGCAAGCTCCGCCGCAGCCTGCCCCTGTCCGACACCTACTACAGCCACCGCGCCCACCGCGACTAGCTGGCAGATGCGGCAAAGGGACAGTCCCTTTATCTCATTCCCATCGACTTTTGGGCCCGCCTTGGTCTTCTCGCCGGGGCGGGCCCTTTATATGCAGCGGGAAGGCATCTACCGTTCGCCGTGCCGCTGGCCGAAATAGCGTTGCTCAAAACCGAGAATAACGCAGGTCAGAGGGCTAATTGCGTGACCAAAATACCCCCTTCAACGTGTGTTGACAAAAAAATAGTCAACCTATCAAGAAGTTTGATTAATACAACCGCAAAATTTCGTAAATGGGCTGGATTCCTTCGAAGGTTATCCTCAGTACATACGGTTAGACGTGCGGACGACGCACGGTCAGCTGAGAGGAGAGGAGGATGACGTGTCAGAACTGCTGAGGATGGAAAACGTCAGCAAGTGCTTTGGCTCGTTTTACGCCAACCAGGACGTGAACCTCACGGTCAATGAGGGAGAGGTCCACACCCTACTGGGCGAGAACGGCGCTGGCAAGTCAACGCTCATGAACGTCCTTATCGGCCTGTATCAGCCGACCGAGGGCAAGATTTTCATGCGCGGCCAGGAGGTGCACGTCACGAGCCCCGGCGTTGCCGTCGAGCACGGCATCGGCATGGTACACCAGCACTTCATGCTGATTGAGGACATGACGGGTCTCGAGAACATCATCCTGGGAGACAAGCGCCACAAGTCGCCGCTGCTCCAGGTGGCCGACGACCGCAAGACGGTCGAGGAGCTCATGGAGCGCTACGGCATGGAAATCGACCTTGACGAGAAGGTCGGCGAGATGTCCATCGGCATGCAGCAGCGCGTGGAGATCATGAAGGTGCTCTTCCGCGGCGCGGACCTCGTCATTCTCGACGAGCCCACCGCCGTCCTCACCGACATCGAGGTCGAGGGCCTATTCGACGTCATGCGCTCCCTTACCGACGAGGGTAAGTCGATTATCTTCATCTCGCACAAGATGCGCGAGGTCATGCGCATCTCCGACTACGTCACGGTTCTTCGCCGCGGCAAGTCGGTCAAGACGGTCAAGGTGTCAGACACCACCGAGCAGCAGCTCGCCGACCTCATGATCGGCCAGAAGTTTGTCGAGAGCACCTACCAGAAGGTCACGGGTGCTTCCGAGAAGGCCTTCGAGCTCAAGGGCGTCTCCTACCACCCGCAGATTAAGCACGGCGGCCTCAAGGACGTCTCGCTCACCATCCACAAGGGGGAGATTCTGGGCGTCGCGGGCATCGACGGCAACGGTCAGTCCGAGCTCGCCTCCCTGGTGACCGGCCTCATCAAGCCCGAGAGCGGCGAGGTCATCGGCCCCGACGGCAACAAGATCGCGCTCTTCAGCCCCTCTGCCTTCATCGAGACCGGCCTAGGCAACATCCCCGAGGACCGCAACAAGATGGGCCTCGTGGGCGACATGACCATCGCCGAGAACCTCGTGCTCAAGCAGACCGCGTCCGACCGCTTCTCGACCGGCCACGGCGCGTGGCTCAAGCTCGGCGCCATTAACGACTACGCCGAGCGCCTGCGTGAGGAGAACGACATCCGCTGCACGTCCGTCAACCAGACGGCGCGCTCGCTGTCCGGCGGCAACCAGCAGAAGGTCATCCTCGCCCGTGAGCTCGACTCCCACCCAAAGCTCCTCGTGGCGGTCTACCCCACGCGTGGCCTGGACATTGGAGCCACGGAGTTCATCCACAACCAGATCATCGCCCAGCGCGACGCTGGGTGCGCGGTCCTTCTCATCTCCGCCGACTTCGACGAGGTGCTGAAGCTCTCCGACCGCATCACGGTCCTCTTCGAGGGCCAGGTCATGGGCACGTACCCCGGCGAGAACCCTCCCATCAAGGAGATCTCTCTCGCCATGGCAGGAAAGTAGGAGGGGAGGAACAGTGGCAGACATTAAGAACCAGAAGGCTGACGACGGCAACAAGGAGTCCAAGCGCCAGCGGCGCGCCGGCATGTATTCCGAGCAGCAGCGCGAGAAGACCCTGATGGTTGTTACGCCGATCGTCTCCGTGCTCTTGGCGCTCATCGTGGGCGCGATCATCATCGCGTGCCTGGGCAAGAGCCCCATCGAGGGCTACGGTGCCATGATCTCCGGCGCCCTGGGCGACGCAGGCAAGCTGGGCAAGACGCTCGAGCGCGCGTGCCCGCTCATCTTCACGTCGCTGGCGGCCGTCTTCGCGTACAAGTGCGGCGTCTTCAACCTCGGCGGCGAGGGCCAGTTCATCATGGGCGCCTGTGCGACCGCCACGGTCATTCTGGGCCTCGGCCTCGACGGCTTCCCGGCCCTGCTCCTGGGCCTTCTCGCCGGCATCATCGTTGGCGGCATCTGGGCGCTCCTCCCGGGCATCATGAAGATCACCCGAGGGCTCAACGAGATGATCACCACGATCATGCTCAACTACGTCGCCCTGTACTTCATGGAGTACATCTTCAAGAACGTCTTCTCCGACCAGGGCCTGCCCAAGACCCTCGCGATGCCCAAGGCCTCGCACCTCATGGACGTCGGCACCGCGCACGCGGGCGTCATCATCGCGATCGCCCTCGGCGTCATCCTGTGGTACGTCATCTTCCGCACGAGCTTTGGCTTCAAGATCCGCGCCGTGGGCATGAGCCCCACCGCCTCCAAGGTCAACGGCTTCCCGGTTCGCTTCCTCATGCTGGCCGCCTTCGTCATCTCCGGCGCCATTGCGGGCCTGGGCGGCGCGGCCGAGCTTCTGGGCAAGACCCCCTTCCGCCTGGCCGACGGCTTTGGCTCCGGCTTTGGCTTCGACGGCGTGGCCATCGCGCTCATCGCGCAGCTGAACCCGATCGCCTCCATCGTGGTCGCCCTGCTCTTCGGCATCCTTTCCACCGGCGGGACGATGATGCAGTCCGTCATCGGCGTCCCCACGGCCATCGTCGACATCATCCGCGGCCTGATCATCATCTTCGCCGTGGCAGGCATGGCCATGGTCAAGCTCCCCAAGGTGAAGGCCTTTATCGCCTCCCTGAGCAACAAGAACAAGAAAGCTGAGGTGACCGCGTAATGGACTTCATGGTCGCACTTCCCACCATCGTCAAGGCGATGGCCATGGGCGCCGTGCCCATCCTCCTCGCGGCTCTGGGCGAGGTCTTTTCCGAGAAGGCCGGCCTCGTCAACATCGGCCTCGAGGGCATCATGGCCGTGGGCGCGTTCGTCGCCTTTGCCGTGGGCAAGGTCACGGGCAACCTCTGGATCGGCCTTCTGGCGGGCATGCTCGCCGGCGTGGTCGTGAACCTCATCTACGCATTCTGCACGGTCACGCTCTGCTCCGACCACGTGGTCACGAGCATGGCGATCAACATCCTGGCCCCCGCCATCGCGCTCTTTGGCTACAACCTCTTCGTTGGCGCCAACCCCGAGAACGCAACGGGCGCCCAGATGGCGAGCCTGGCCATCCCCGGCCTGTCTGACCTGCCCGTCGTGGGCAACGGCCTCTTCAACCAGACGCCCCTTGCCTACCTCGCGTTCCTGCTCGTCCCGTGCGTCTCGTTCTTCTTCAAGCGCTTCCGCGCCGGCCTGTCCTTCCGCTCTGTGGGCGAGAACCCGCAGGCTGCCGAGACCCTGGGCATCAACGTCGTGCGCGTGAAGTACATCGCCTGCATCATCTGCGGCGCCCTTGCGGCCGCCGGCGGCGCGTTCCTCACCATCTGCTACACTCCGATTTACACGGACGGCATCGTGATGGGCCGCGGCTTCATCGCCCTGGCGACGGTCATCTTCGGTCGCTGGAGCGCGGTCGGCGTCATGCTCGCGAGCCTGCTCTTTGGCTTCTTCGACGGCCTCAACGTGGCCCTGCAGGCCTCCTTCCAGGCGGCGCCGGTCATGTTCTTCAAGATGATCCCGTACGTCTTCACGATCATCGCCCTGCTGTTCTTTGGCTCCAAGCACGCTGGCCCCAAGGCAAACGGCAAGCCGTATTTCCGCGAGTCCCGTTAAGGGGGATCTTCGCAGGGCCTGTTCGGCAACCCTCGTCCCTGCGTAGACATAGGCATGGCCCACCCCTCGGGGTGGGAGAGTTCTAACTTTTGGGAGTGCGGGCCCACCCGGGCCCGCAAGAAGAAGGGAAGGCATCATGTCCAAGTTCAACCTCGATCGTCGTCAATTCATCACCGCCAGCGGTCTCACCGCGGCAACTGCGGCCCTCACACTCGCCGGCTGCGGCGGGTCCTCCGACTCCGGCAAGTCCGACGCCGGCACCTCCGATGGCGGCGAGAAGAAGTCCGGCTACAAGGTCGCCATGATCATGTCCGGCATCATCACCGACGGCGGCTGGGACCAGGGCCACTACGAGTCTCTCAAGCGCGCCTGCGAAAAGCACGCCGATTGGGAGATGCTCGAGCCCAAGGAGAACACCGCCGACGCCGACGCCGCCACCGCCGCCGAGTCCTACATCGACCAGGACGTCGACCTCATCGTCGGCAACGGCAACCAGTTCGCCTCCGCGTGGGCCGAGGTCATCGCCGACGCCGCCCAGAGCCACCCCAACGTCCACTTCCTCATCACCAACACCGACCCCGAGTCCGAGATGGGCGACTACGAGAACACCGACAACGTCGAGACCGTCCTTCCCGACTTCACGCAGCTGGGCGCCCTCGCCGGTGTCGTCGCTGGCCTCATGACCCAGAACAAGTCCATCGGCTTCATCGGCGGCATGAAGCTCCCGAGCACCATCAACAAGTACTCCGCCTACCTCGCCGCCGCGCAGAAGATCGACCCCTCCATCAAGGGCCAGTACAACTTTGAGGCCGGCTTCACCGACGCCTCCCTGGGCACCAAGCTCGCCGAGCAGTGGATCAACACCAACAACGTCGACGTCATGTGGGGCGACGCCTCCGCAGTCGACAACGGCGTGCGCAAGGCCCTCGAGAACGCCGGCGCCGACTCCCACTTCGACATCGCCCAGCCGATTGACATCATGGGCGACTCCCAGCCCACGGTTGTGACCTCCACGATTACCGACTGGAAGATCGACCAGGCCATGGACGAGATTGTGGCCGGCACCTTCGGCGGCGGCAAGGCCATCACCGCCAACATGGACAACGGTGGCGTCTCCCTGGGCGAGTTCTCCTCCAAGATCCCCGAGGACATCAAGTCCAAGATCGAGGAGTACGCCGAGCAGGTCAAGGCCGGCACCTTCGTCACCGAGGACGAGGTCAACGCCATTAAGAGCACCCTCTAGCAGGTTCTTTGCCCTTCTCGCCGTATGGGCGACGGGCATTGGGCGGCTTGAGTGAGCAGGGGCGGGGCGCGTCTTGGCGTTCCGCCCTTTTCTTTAGGGGCCGCCCGTTTGCGCAGAAAGGAAGACCATGGAAGACAGCAACCTCACAAGGCGCCAGGCCCTGGGGATTCTTGGCGCGGGACTCGCCCTGGCCGCAGTGCCTCTCTCCGGATGCTCGGGCTCGGCCGAGGAGGGAGGCAAGACGTCTTCCCGTAAGGCGGGGATCATCCTCAGCGGTCCCGCAAACGACGGGGGTTGGGGCCAGAGCCACTACGAGTCGCTCAAGACCGCCTGCGCCGAGCGCTCCGGCTGGAAGATCGTCGACCCACGCGAGAACGCCTCCCCCACGGAGGCCGCCGACGAGGCGCAGTCCTATGTGGATCAGGGGGTCGACCTCATCATCGCTGCCGGCACGCAGTTTCCCGACTCACTGAGGAAGGTCGTCGCCGACGCCGCAAAGAAGCGCCCGGAGGTGAAGTTCCTCTTCACTAACGTCTCCGCGGACGACCTTGCGGGGTACGACTCCGTCGAGAACCTCGAGACGGTCCTTCCCGACAACGTGCAGCTCGGGCAGCTCGCGGGCGTCGTTGCGGGCCTCATGACGAGCACCAACAAGATCGGCTTCGTGGCAGGCATGGAGCTCTCCTCCTCCAAGGAGAAGTTCGACGCCTACCTTGCCGCCGCCAAGAAGGTCAACGCATCGGTCGAGGGCTTTGCGGACTACACCGCGGGCTACACCGAGGCCTCGCAGGGCCGCTCCGTTGCGGCGACGCTCATTGCCCGAGACGGCGTTGACGTCATCTGGGGCGATGCCTCTGCGGCCGAGAACGGCGTGCGCAGCGCTCTTGAGCAGGCTGGCGCGGACTCCCACTTCAACATCGCGCAGCCCGTGGACATCGCCGGCTCCGGCCAGCCCACGGTCATTGCCTCCACGGTCGTGGACTGGATGATTGGCCAGGCCATGGACCGCATCGAGTCGGGGGAGTACGGCCGCGGCCACGTCACCGAGGCAAACCTCGACAACGGCGGCGTCTTTCTGGGCGAGCTCTCGATCAAGGTCCCCAATGACGTCAAGGAGAAGATCGAGGGCTACGTCTCCCAGATCAGGGACGGCAAGTTCTAGCAGTTACGTACCGTTTGCTGCCGTTTGCCGAGTTCTTCTTGGCAAAGCAACAGTTGTTGGTAGAGTCAAACCCATTGGTTCTAACAGGGACCGGTTTGCTATCTAAGGCATGACAAGAAGGGGAGAAACAATGAGGGATTCCATGAACGTTACGAGGCGTGACGCCATCAAGCTCGGCGCCGGCACCATGGCCGCTGCCGCTGCCGTCTCGCTGGCCGCCTGCGGCGGTTCTTCTTCGTCCGACTCCAGCTCCAGCGCCTCCGGCAGCGAGGAGAAGTCCAGCTACAAGGTCGCCATCGTCATCTCCGGCCCCGCCCTCGACGGCGGCTGGGGCCAGGGCCACTACGAGTCCCTGAAGAAGGCCTGCGAGGGCCACTCCAAGTGGGAGATGCTTGAGCCCAAGGAGAACACCGCCGCCTCCGACGCCGCCACCGCCGCCCAGTCCTACGTCGACCAGGACGTCGACCTCATCATCGCTGCCGGCAACGAGTTTGCCTCCGACTGGGCCGAGGTTGTCACCGAGGCCGCCGAGAGCCACCCCGACGTGCACTTCCTCATGACCAACACCGACCCCAAGACCGACCTCGCCGACTACGAGGACCTGTCTCACCTCGAGACCGTCCAGGTCAACCTCAAGCAGTCCGGCGCCCTCGCAGGTGTCGTCGCCGGCCTCATGACCGCCAGCAACTGCATCGGCTTCGTTGGGGGCATGAGGATCCCGACGACCCTCACCAAGTACTCCGCCTACCTTGCCGCCGCCCAGAAGGTCAACCCGTCCGTCAAGGGCGTCTACAACTTCGAGGCCGGCTTCACGGATGCCTCCGCGGGCGTCAAGCTAACCGAGTCATGGATTGGCACCGACAACGTCGACGTCATGTGGTGCGATGCCTCCGCCGTCGACGGCGGCGTGCGCCAGGCCCTCGAGAACGCCGGCGCCGACAGCCACTTCAACATCGCCCAGCCGATCGACTGCGTGGGCGCCGACCACCCCTGCGTGATCACCTCCACCGTCACCAACTGGATGATGGGCGAGGCCATGGACGCCATCGAGTCCGGCTCCTACGGCGATGGCAAGGTCATCGAGGCCAACATCGACAACGGCGGCGTCTATCTTGGCAAGTTCTCCGACAAGGTCCCGGCTGACGTCCAGTCCAAGGTCGAGGAGTACACCGAGCAGATCAAGGCCGACACCTTCATCACCGACGACGAGGTGGCCGCCATCAAGAGCGGCCTGTAGGACCGCCAGGCCCCCTCAAAGGCCCCATCCGCATCATCCCCAGAGGGCGTCCCGCGCATGCGGGGCGCCCTTTGTTTATAGGGGCCTCCGTGGGGCATAAGGGACGGCAAAGAGACGTGTAGCGTTGCATTTTAGATAGAATAACGGCAGCTCAGAGGGTATAAGTTAAAGAATCTTGATGCATACATGGGCAAAATCAGTCCGCTCGCGGAATCCTGAGCGACATGAGTCACTTGCTAGATAATAATTTATTGCCAAAGTGGTTCTGCTCTCCCTAAGGAGGGGGTATGGAAAAGCTCAAGGAGGTCGGCCGTCCCATCAAGCGCGTGGACGCCGCCGACAAGGTCACGGGCCGTGCCAAGTTCACGGACGACCTGTGCCCAAAGCCGTGCCTGGAGGCAAAGATTCTGCACTCCACCATCGGCAACGGACGCGTCGTCTCCATGGACACGAGCGAGGCACTCAAGGTGCCGGGCGTCGTGGCCGTCTTCACGTGCTTCGACGTGCCTGACATCGTCTACCCGGTGGGCGGCCACCCCTGGTACGCGGACCGCGACGCCTCGCACCGAGACATCGCCGACCGCAAGCTCCTGGACGACCGCGTGCGCATCTACGGCGACAACATCGGCGTCGTGGTGGCCGAGGACACCGTGGCATGCGACCGCGCCCTCAAGCTCATCAAGGTGGAGTACGAGGAGTGGCCCGTGGTCTACGACCCCAAGGAGTCCCTGGCCCTTGGTGCCGCAGAGGGCGGCGCGGAGCACCCCGTGCAGGACCGCAAGCCCGACAACCTGGTGGCCCACACCCTCGCGGTGACCTCCGACGACAAGCTGGCCGCCCTCGGCTACTCCTCCGTGGAGGACGCCATCAACGACCCGGCCTACCACCACGTGAGCCTCCACATGGAGAGCCGCGAGCAGTCCCAGGTGCACATCGAGACCTGCACCTCCTACTGCTACATGGAGAACAACAAGATTGTGTGCGTCTCGTCCACGCAGATCCCGCACGTCGTGCGCCGCGTCATCGGCCAGGCGCTGGGCATCCCCTGGGGAGACGTGCGCGTCATCAAGCCCTACATCGGCGGAGGCTTTGGCACCAAGCAAGACGTGCACTACGAGCCGCTCAACGCCTGGGTCTGCAAGATGGTGGGCGGCCGCTGCGTGCGCATGGAGATCAGCCGCGAGGAGCTGTTCTGGGACACCTCGGGACGCCAGCCCAAGAGCTTTGACGTCGAGGCCTCCTGGGACGATGACATGAACCTCCATGCCCGCAAGATCTGCGCGTACTCCAACACGGGCGGCTACGGCCACCACGGCCACGCCCTTGTCCTCAACTCCGTAAACTCCTTCCGCTGGCTCTACCACACCCAGGAGAAGGCCGTTCGCTGCGAGGCGTACACCGCCTACACCAACGGCCCGCACACCGGCGCCATGCGCGCCTACGGCGTGCCCGAGGGCAACTGGGCGGCCGAGTGCCTCATGGGCGACATCGCCTACGACATGGGCTGGGACGGCGTGGAGTTCCGCCTCAAGAACGTCTACACCGACCAGTTCGTCGACGAGTTCACGCCGGGCGGCGTCATCGCGGCCCACACGTGCGCCATCCCGGAGTGCGTGGAGAAGGGCAAGGCCTACATCGAGTGGGACAAGAAGAAGCGCGAGTACGCCAACGAGACCGGCCCCATCCGCCATGGCGTGGGCGTCTCCTTCTTCGTGTACAAGACGGCCGTCGCGCCGTTTGCGCTGGAGACCGCCACGGCCGCGGTGACGCTCAACCAGGACGGCACCATCCAGCTGCAGATGGGTGCCACCGAGATCGGCCAGGGCGCCGACACGGTCTTCTCGCAGATGGCTGCCGAGGCCATCGGCGTGCGCACCGAGGACGTCCACATCGTGAGCTTCCAGGACACCGACGTCACGCCCTACGACACGGGCGCCTACGCCTCCCGCCAGACCTACGTCAGCGGCACGGCCGTCAAGAAGGCCGGAGAGACGCTGCGCAAGAAGATCCTGGACTACGCGCGCTTTGTGTACCCCAACGCGCAGGGTGAGCTCACGCTGGAGGACGGCGTGGTGCTGGACGCCCTGGGCCACAAGGTGGTTGACCTGGCAACGCTGGGTCTGGACTCCTACTACAACATGGACCACGCCTGCCAGCTCCACGCGCGCGAGACCATCAACGTTCACACCAACGCCATCGCCGGCGGCTGCACCTTCGCCGACGTCACGGTCGACATGCCCCTGGGCAAGGTGACGGTCAACAAGATCATCAACGTCCAGGACTCCGGCCGCCTCATCAACCCCAAGCTGGTGGAGCAGCAGATTCACGGCGGCATGGCCCAGGGCATTGGCTACGGCCTCTTCGAGGAGCTGCAGGTTGACCCCAAGACCGGCCGCGTGCTCAACCCCACGCTGCTTGACTACAAGATCCCGACCATGATGGACCTGCCTGACCTGGCCGCGGACTTCGTCGAGAAGCCTGACCCCACGGGCCCCTACGGCAACAAGGCGGTGGGTGAGACGCCGGCCATCAGCCCGGCGGCCGCCATCCGCGACGCCATCCTGGATGCGACTGGCTGCAAGTTCTACGTCGAGCCCATGACGCCCCAGCGTCTCTTCGAGGGCTTCAAGGAAGCGGGGCTGATCTAGATGTACGACATCGAGTCTCTGTACGAGGCCACGAGCGTGGCCGACGCCTGCCGCGCCCTGGCCGCCGACCCCACGGCCGAGGTCATCGCCGGCGGCACCGACGTGCTGGTGAAGCTGCGCGAGGGCAAGGGTGCCCCCGCCCACCTGGTCTCCATCCACGAACTGCACGACGAGCTCGACGGCGTCACGCTCGCCGAAGACGGCACGGTGGAGATCGGCCCCATCACGTGGTTCCACCACGTGACCACGAGTCCCGTGATCCAGGCCACCGTCCCCACGCTGGGCGACGCCTGCGACACGCCCGGCGGCCCGCAGCTGCGCGTCTCGGGCACCATCGGCGGCAACGTCTGCACGGCGGCCACCTCGGGCGACTCCGCCTCCACGCTCTTTGCCTACGGCGCCCTCCTGGACGTGGCGAGCGTCCGCGGCACCCGCACCATCCCCATCGAGGAGTGGTACGCGGGCCCCGGCCGCTCCCACAAGGAGCGCGACGAGCTTCTCGTCAAGATCCGCATCCCACGCAGCCACTACGAGGGCTTCACGGGTCACTACTTCAAGTACGGCAAGCGCAACGCCCTCGAGATCACCACCATGGGCTGCTGCTGCCTGGTCAAGCTGGCGGCCGACAAGAGCATCATCGAGGACATCCGCCTGGCCTTTGGCGTGGCTGGCCCCACGCCCATGCGCGCGCTTGCCGCCGAGGACGCCGTGCGCGGCCTGCCCGTGGCCGAGGCCGCCGAGAAGGTCGGCGAGCTCGCGGCCGGCTGCACCAACCCGCGCGACTCCTGGCGTGCGTCCAAGGAGTTCCGCCTGCAGCTCATCAAGGAAATGTCGAAGCGCTCCCTCATCTATGCGGCGCGCAGGGGAGGGGCTGATATCTAATGGACATGAAGGTCCTCAAGTGCACCGTCAACGGCAAGCCCGTGCAGGTGGGCTATGACCCGCGCGAGTCGCTGCTGGACACGCTGCGCAACCGCCTCGGCCTCACGAGCGTCAAGCGCGGCTGCGAGGTTGGCGAGTGCGGCGCCTGCACCGTGCTCATCGACGGCGTGGCCACTGACACCTGCCTGTACCTCACCGACTGGGCCCAGGGCAAGGAGATCCTGACCGTCGAGGGCCTACAGGCCCCAGACGGCACGCTCAACCCCGTCCAGCAGGCGTTTGTCGACGAGTTTGCCGTCCAGTGCGGCTTCTGCATCCCGGGCATCATCATGAGCGCCATGGAGATGGTCGACTCGGGCAAGACGTTCACGAGGGACGAGATCCGCAAGAACCTCTCTGGCCACCTGTGCCGCTGCACCGGCTACCAGAACGTGATCAACGGCGTCGAGAAGGCCATCGAGATAGTCCACGAGAAGGTCGGCGAGTAGGGCATTCCCGGCCACCGCGAGAAGGGCCCCTCCTTCCATGCAAAGCTACGCTTCGCAAAGAGCTTTGCCATGGAAGGAGGGGCCCTTCTCGCTGCGTTGGCGCTGGTGCCCTCCGGCTATGCCCAGCTCACGATGATTGTTGAGTCGTCGAGGGCGGCGCCCTGGCGGCTGGCGGCCTCGTCGCCCACGGTGACGTCGTAGCCCATGCGCGTGAGGTCGTTCACGAACTTTGCGGCCTTGGCGCTGAAGGTGTTGAGCAGGCGCGCCGTCTCGTAGTCGGAGATCACGCTCTGCTCGCGGTTGTAGATGATGGCGCAGATGGCGTCTGCCACCTGCGTGTTGCTGTTTGCCAGCAGATCGTTGTAGAAGGAGTTGCCCGTGCCCTTGCCGTCCAGCTCGCCGGGGGCAAACTTCACCGCCAGCGAGGTGCGGCCGTACTTGGCGTACATGCGCACGCGCGTGTTGGTACGAGCCATCGCGTTGCGCGTGGCCCAGCCCATCGCGTTCTCGGCCAGGGTGTCGGCCTCGGCGTGCTCCTCCTCGGGGTTTGCGCTCGCGGCGATCTGCCTTGCCTCTTCGGCGCGAATCATGTCAAGCATGCTATTCTCCCTTGCTTGTTGGCGCGTTGTCGCGCGTGGTGGCTTTCCCGGCCGCCGATTCCATCGGTTGGGCCTGCGCGCCCGCGCCGTCCTCCTGCCCATATAATAGGGGAGAACAACGTCAAGCACCCAAGGGGTTGAGCATGAATAGCAAGATCGCGGCGCTCATGCCGTTCGTGGACTTTCTCGGCGCGGCGCTGGGGTCGGCTACCGAGGTCGTCCTGCACGACCTCACCGAGCCCGAGAACTCTGTGGTCAAGATCGTGAACGGCCACGTCTCCGGCAGAAACGTCGGGGCGCCCGCAACGGACTTCGCCCGCGCCATCGTGCGCGAGTACGGCGACTCAAACATCAACTTTGTGACCGACTACGTCTGCAAGACCGTTGACGGCCGCCCGCTCCAGGGCTCCTCGTACTTCATCCGCGACGAGGGCGAGGTCGTGGGCATGATCTGCGTGAACATTGACCCGCAGCCCTTCCGCTCCCTGGAGGACGCGCTCAACGTCTTTATGGAGGCCTACCGCCATGGCGGCTCCGAGGAGTACCGCGACGCCAACCTGGACGCCGTCCGCGCCGCGTACAGCTCCTCCAGCGTGGAGACGCTGTCCCTGGGCGGCAACGACGCCGGCGTGGTCGAGCAGGTTCGCGCCCTCATGGCCTCCATGGGCAAGACGCCCTCGGAGCTTGACCAGGCCGGCCGCATGGAGGTCGTCCGCAAGCTCGAGGAGACGGGTGCTTTCCTCATCAAGGGCGCGGCGGCAGACGTGGCCTGCGAGCTGCACGTCTCGGTGCCCAGCATCTACCGCTACCTCCAGAAGGTCCGCCGGGAGGGCTAGGCCGTTGGCGTCACGGCGATAATTTCTTCTCGCCAAGTTGCCCCGGGCGCCGCGGCGCGTCTGGGGCAACTGGTCTGCACAGCGTTGTATTTACCCAGCTATATCGTCTAAAACGACAGCTCGCGACAAACGCCCGCCGCTTGCGCCACCGTTCCTACCGCTGGCGAGACTGGGCATCGTCTGCGAGCTCTGCGGCATCTACGTGCCCGACGCGGCCGCGCCAAGCCTCGTCACAGTTCCCGGCATAGGGAGAAGTGATTCCAAGATGGATTCCAAGACCGACTCCAAGTCCTTCGTCATCAAGGGTGACGTCTGCTACAGCACGAGCCCGCAGGAGGTCTCCTGCACCCAGGACGGCTACCTGGTCTGCGTCGACGGCAGGTCCGCCGGCGTCTTCGCCGAGCTCCCGCAGAGCTACGCCGACCTGCCCCTTATTGACTGCACCGGCCAGCTCGTGGTCCCCGGCATGAGCGACATCCACGTCCACGCGCCCCAGTACGCCTTCCGCGGCCTGGGCATGGACCTGGAGCTCCTTGACTGGCTGAACACCCACACCTTCCCCGAGGAGTCCAAGTACGCGGACCTCGCCTACGCCGGCGACGCCTACGAGATCTTTGCGGACGACCTGCGCCACAGCGCCACCACCCGCGCCGTCGTCTTCGGCACGCTGCACGTGCCCGCAACGGAGCTTCTCATGGACGACCTTGAGGCCACGGGCCTGGTCACCTACGTCGGCAAGGTCAACATGGACCGCAACAGCCCCGACAACCTGGTCGAGGGCTCCGAGGAGTCCGCCGAGGCCACCCGCGGGTGGGTGGCGGAAGTCGCCGGCCGCTACGAGCGCACGCACTCCATCATCACGCCTCGCTTCACGCCCAGCGTGACCGACGGCCTCATGGCCGAGCTCGCCGACATCGCCCACCAGAACGACCTGCCCGTCCAGAGCCACCTCTCCGAGAACCTCTCCGAGATCGGCTGGGTCAAGGAGCTCTGCCCCTGGTCCACCTGCTACGGCGACGCCTACGACCACTTCGGCCTCCTCGGCGAGAAGACCATCATGGCCCACTGCGTCTACTCCACCGACGAGGAGGTGGACCTGCTGCGCCGCACGGGCACCTACGTCGCCCACTGCCCGCAGTCAAACGCCCAGCTGGCAAGCGGTATCGCGCCCATCAGGCGCTACCTCGACCTCGGCATGAACGTGGGCCTGGCCACCGACGTGGCCGGCGGTGCCGACCTCTCCATGTGGCGCTGCATGGCCGACGCCGTGGCCGTCTCCAAGCTGCGCTGGCGCCTGGTCGACCAGTCGCTCTCGCCCCTCACCACGCAGGAGGCCTTCTGGATGGCCACCATGGGCGGCGGCTCCTTCTTCGGCAAGGTCGGCTCCTTCGCCGGGGGCTACGAGCTCGACGCCCTGGTCCTTGATGACTCCGCCATCCGCACCCCGCGAGACCTCACCGTCTGGGAGCGCCTGGAGCGCTACGTCTACCTGGCGGAGGAGGGCGGCTACCTCACCCGCAAGTTCGTCGCCGGCAGGCAGATCGACCTGGACTAGGCAACATAAGACCGGCCCTGCGCCAATGCGCCCGGCGAGAAGCACGCACTTCTCGCCGGGCGCTACTCTTAAGGGAGGGCGGGACCGTCGGGGGGCCGTCGGGGCCTTGGAAGGGGTCTCGGTGAGCGGTCGAGAAGGACCGTTCGCCGAATATGCGCACACGCCTCCTTCATTTGGGGAAGCCAAACCACAAGGGTCCGCAGGTCAGGACCCGGTGCCCGTCAGGCCCCCTAAAATCCTCCCTTGAATCTGGCAAAAAGTGTGCTTATATATCGAGTAACAAACGATTTGTTTGGCTTTCAAACAAAAAGTCGAATCCGCGTCAGAAAGACGCGGTGGATAGCGCGAAAGCGCGGAGGGGAGTCCTTCAGTGAGCGAGAAGATCCAGTGGGCCATCAACCAGATGCCCAAGAGCGATGATGCCCACCTCGGCATCATGTCCCTGGATAACGTTTCCAAGGCGCGTGCTTTCCACAAGAGCTTCCCCCAGTACTCCGTGACCCCGCTTGCCCGTCTTGACGGCCAGGCGGCTCGCCTGGGTCTGGGCAACCTCTGCGTCAAGGACGAGAGCTACCGCTTTGGCCTCAACGCGTTCAAGGTCCTGGGCGGCTCCTTCGCCATGGCCAACTACATTGCCGACGAGACCGGCAAGGACGTTGCCGACTGCACCTACGACTACCTGACCTCCGACGAGCTCGCCTCCGACTTTGGCCAGGCCACCTTCTTCACCGCCACCGACGGCAACCACGGCCGCGGCGTGGCATGGGCCGCCAACAAGCTCGGCCAGAAGGCCGTCGTGCACATGCCCAAGGGTTCCACCAAGCCCCGCTTCGACAACATCGCCGCCGAGGGCGCCACGGTGACCATCGAGGAGGTCAACTACGACGAGTGCGTCCGCATGGCGGCCGCCGAGGCCGACGCCTGCGAGCGCGGCGTCATCGTCCAGGACACCGCCTGGGAGGGCTACGAGAAGATCCCGTCCTGGATCATGGAGGGCTACGGCACCATGGCCTCCGAGGCTGCCGAGCAGCTCCGCGAGATGGCCATCAACCGCCCGACGCACGTCTTCGTGCAGGCTGGCGTGGGCTCGCTCGCCGGCGCCGTGGTCGGCTACTTCACCAACCTCTACCCCGACAACCCGCCCACCTTCGTCGTGGCCGAGTGCGCCCCTGCCGCCTGCCTCTACAAGGGCGCCGCTGCCGGTGACGGCGAGCCGCGCATCGTCGACGGCGACATGCCCTCCATCATGGCCGGCCTCTGCTGCGGCGAGCCCAACATCCTGGGCTGGGACATCCTGCGCAACCACGTGACCGCCTTCGTGTCCTGCCCGGACTGGGTCACCGCCCGCGGCATGCGCACCCTCGGCGCCCCCGAGAAGGGCGACCCGCGCGTCATCTCCGGCGAGTCCGGCGCCGTCACCACGGGCCTCGTCGAGACCCTCATGATGGACCCGGAGTACGCCGAGCTCAAGGAGGCCATCGGCCTGGACAAGACCAGCTCCGTGCTGTGCTTCTCCACCGAGGGCGACACCGACCCGGAGCAGTACCGCCGCATCGTGTGGGAGGGCGAGTACCCCACCTGCTAGCTACCTGCTGGGGGCGACAAGAACCTCTCGCCGCCGGAGAGGCAGTTGGGATAGTGCCGCCTGTAATGCCAAAATGTGTGTAAGAGTGGCCATCGAGAACAGAAAGGTTCAACAAAATGGCTAAGGATCTGGATTTCGAGCTCATCAAGAAGACCGCCCAGGACTATGGCAAGGACATGACCGCGTTCCTGCGCGCCATGATCTCCCACCCGTCCGAGTCCTGCGAGGAGGGCGAGGTCGTCGCCTGCATCAAGGCCGAGATGGAGAAGCTCGGCTTTGACGAGGTCAAGGTTGACGGCCTGGGCAACGTCATGGGCTTCATGGGCGACGGCGACAAGATCATCGCCATCGACTCCCACATCGACACCGTGGGCATCGGCAACCGCGACAACTGGGACTTCGACCCCTACGAGGGCTTTGAGGACGACCAGCTGATCGGCGGCCGCGGCGGCTCCGACCAGGAGGGCGGCATGGCCTCCGCCACCTACGCTGCCAAGATGATGAAGGACATGGACCTCATCCCCGAGGGTTACAAGGTCATGGTCGTCGGCACGGTCCAGGAGGAGGACTGCGACGGCATGTGCTGGCAGTACATCTACAACGTCGACGGCATCAAGCCCGAGTTCGTCATCTCCACCGAGCCCACCGACGGCGGCATCTATCGTGGCCACCGCGGCCGCATGGAGATCCGCGTTGACGTCCACGGCACCTCCTGCCACGGCTCCGCTCCCGAGCGCGGCGACAACGCCATCTACAAGATGGCTGACATCATCGCCGACGTCCGCTCCCTCAACAACAACGGCTGCGACGAGTCCACCGACATCAAGGGCCTCGTCAAGATGCTCGACCCCAAGTACAACCCCGAGCACTACGAGGACGCCCGCTTCCTGGGCCGCGGCACCTGCACCGTCTCCCAGATCTTCTACACCTCCCCGTCCCGCTGCGCCGTCGCTGACTCCTGCGCCATCTCCATCGACCGCCGCATGACCGCCGGCGAGACCTACAAGTCCTGCCTGGCCGAGGTCGAGAACCTGCCGTCCGTCAAGAAGTACGGCGACGACGTCAAGGTCTCCATGTACATGTACGACCGTCCGTCCTGGACCGGCGAGGTCTACGAGACCGAGGCCTACTTCCCGACGTGGATCAACAAGGAGTCCGCTCCTCACGTCAAAGCCCTCGTGGACGCCCACAAGGCCCTCTTCGGCGACGAGCGCATCGGCTGCGAGAAGTCCATGGACAAGCGCGCCGGCCGCCCGCTGTGCGACAAGTGGACCTTCTCCACTAACTGCGTCTCCATCCAGGGCCGCTACGGCATCCCCTGCGTCGGCTTTGGCCCCGGCGCCGAGTCCCAGGCCCACGCCCCCAACGAGGTGACCTACAAGCAGGACCTGCCGACCTGCGCCGCCCTCTACGTGGCCGCCCTCAACCTCTACGATCCCTCCCAGGCTGACGGCAACGCCACCACGTATCGTGCCGAGCTCACGGACAACGACATCCGCTAGCGTCACAATGAGGTTTGGCGGGGCCCGCACGGGCTGCGGGTCCCGCACCATCCGCAATTCCAACAAGGAGAGGAACAACATGAGCGAGATCCAGCAGTACATCGACGTGCTGAACGGCCTTGACTTCAAGGGCATGTACGGCAGCGACTTCCTGCACACCTGGGACAAGACCACCGACGAGCTGAAGGCCCTCTACGCCACCGCCGCTGCCCTGCGCAACCTGCGCGAGCGCAACATCTCCTCCAAGATCTTCGACTCCGGCCTGGCTGTGTCGCTCTTCCGCGACAACTCCACCCGCACCCGCTTCTCCTTCTCCAAGGCCTCCAACCTGCTCGGCCTCGAGCTTCAGGACCTGGACGAGAAGAAGTCCCAGATCGCCCACGGCGAGACCGTCCGCGAGACCGCTACCATGATCTCCTTCATGGCTGACGTCATCGGCATCCGCGACGACATGTACATCGGCAAGGGCGACGCCTACATGGCCGAGGTCTCCGAGTCCGTGCAGCAGGCCTACAACGACGGCGTTCTCGATCACCGTCCGACCCTGATCTCCCTGCAGTCCGACTCCGACCACCCCACCCAGTCCTCCGCCGACATGCTCTACCTCATCGAGGAGTTCGGTGGCCTGGAGAACCTCAAGGGCAAGAAGGTCGCCGTCACCTGGGCCTACTCTCCCTCCTACGGCAAGCCGCTGTCCTGCCCGCAGTCCCTCATCTCCCTGCTGCCACGCTTTGGCATGGACGTGACCCTGGCTCACCCCGAGGGCTACGACCTCATGCCCGAGGTCGTCGAGCGCGCCAAGGGCTACGCCGCCGAGAACGGCACCACCTTCAAGCAGGTCAGCACCATGGCCGAGGCCTTCGAGGGCGCTGACATCGTCATCCCCAAGTCCTGGGCTCCCTACGCCGCCATGGAGAAGCGCACCAACCTGTACGCCGAGGGCGACGACGCCGGCATCGCCGCTCTTGAGAAGGAGCTGCTCGCCCAGAACGCCACCCACAAGGACTGGTGCTCCACGACCGAGCTCATGGCCAAGACCGCCAAGGGCCAGCAGACCATCTTCATGCACCCGCTGCCTGCCGACATCTCCGGCGTCTCCTGCGAGCACGGCGAGGTCATGGCTGACGTCTTTGACATGCACCGCGACGGCATGTACAAGGAGGCCAGCTACAAGCCCTACGCCATTGCTGCCATGATGTTCCTCCAGAAGGTCGCCGATCCGGCCGCCACGCTGAAGGCCCTCGAGGAGCGCGCCACCGCTCGCTGGTACCAGGCCTAGTTCCAACGGGGCCTAGGGCCCAAAGAGATGGCTCCGCGGGCCCGTCCAAAAGCTCTTGCTTAGGGGCGGGCCCGCGTGTTTTTCCGGCGAGAAGAACGTGTTTCTCGCTGAACATCAATTGTTGAAGTAAAAGCGCCGCCACGGGGGAGGCTGGCGCGAGAGGAGAGATGGCCCCATGGGCAAGCGCATCGTCATCGCCCTCGGCGGAAACGCCCTCGGCAAGAACCTTCCTGAGCAGATGGAGGCGGTCCAGCACACCGCCCGCGCCATCGTTGACCTCATCGAGCAGGGCAACGAGGTCATCGTCGTCCACGGCAACGGCCCGCAGGTGGGCATGATCGCCAACGCCATGACCGAGCTCACCCGCTCCGACCCTCAGAAGTACATTCCGTGCCCGCTGTCCGTCTGCGGCGCCATGAGCCAGGGCTACATTGGCTACGACCTGCAGAACGCCCTGCGTGAGGAGATGGAGCGCCGCAACATCACGCGTGGCGTCGCCACCGTCCTGACGCAGGTCGAGGTCGACCCCGCCGACCCCGCCTTCCAGAACCCCACCAAGCCCATCGGCTCCTTCATGACCGAGGACGAGGCCGAGCAGCTCAAGCGCGACCGCGGCTATGACTTCGTCGAGGACTCCGGGCGCGGCTACCGCCGCGTCGTTGCCTCCCCCAAGCCTCGCCGCATCGTCGAGCTGGACACCATCTCCTCCCTCGTCGCGGCCGACCACGTGGTCATCGCCTGCGGTGGCGGCGGCATCCCGGTGCTGCCCACCGGCAACCACCACCTCAAGGGCGCCGCTGCCGTCATCGACAAGGACTTTGCCGCTGAGCTTTTGGCCGAGTCCTTGGACGCCGACTACCTCGTGATCCTCACCGCCGTGGAGAAGGTCGCCGTCAACTTTGGCAAGCCCGACCAGCAGTGGCTCGACGAGCTCACGCCCGAGACTGCCGGCAAGTACGTGGACGAGGGCCAGTTTGCCCCCGGCTCCATGCGGCCCAAGGTCCAGGCTGCCGTGAAGTTTGCCGAGTCCAAGCCCGGCCGCAGCGCGCTCATCACGCTTCTTGACCGCGCCGCCGACGGAATCGCCGGCAAGACGGGTACCATCGTTCGTGCGTAGCGTTTGCATGCCAGTTTGATCGAAAGGGGGCCGAGTCCTTTGAAGCCAGACCTGAGAGCGTACCTTCTGGGGTTCGAGGGTGCGCGCGTCTTTGGACCCGGCCCTCGCGAGCTCCTTGAGCGCGTGGAGTCCGAAGGCAGCCTTCGAGCTGCCGCCATCAGCATGGGCATGGCCTACACCAAGGCCAGCCGCATGGTGAAGGCGGCGGAGGCTTCCTTCGGATTTCCGCTTACGGAGCGCACCATCGGCGGCGTCGGCGGCGGCGGGAGCCGCCTGACCACCGAGGCGCGCGATCTTCTCGACCGCTACGAGGCCTTCGAGGCCGCTTGCGAGGACGACCTGCGCCGTAACTTCTCGGAGTGCTTCTCGGGCTTTGCCGACGTGCCGCGCATCGGCTGCGTGGTCATGGCCTCCGGCCTGGGGCGCCGCTTCAGGCATGCCGCCGGCGCCGCCCAGACCGATGCCCTGCCGGGCGCCGACGAGGACAAGCTCCTGCAGCCGCTCCTGGGCGTGCCGGTGCTGCAGCACACGCTCTCCTCGCTTCCCGAGAACATCCTCAACATCGTGGTGGTCACTCGCTCCGAGGCCGTCGAGGGCCTCTGCGAGGACCTTGGCGTGCGCTGTGTCCGCCACGCGGGCGCCTACCAGAGCGACACCATCCGCCAGGGCCTCCGTGCCCTCTCCGGCGTGCCCGGGTGCCTCTTCGTCCCCGGCGACCAGCCCATGGTCACCGAGGCCAGCGTGCGCGCCCTGGTGGGGGAGTACCAGCTTCACCCCGGCAGCATCGTCCGCCTGGCCTGGCGCGGCGTCCCGGCAAGCCCCATACTGTGGCCAAGCGAGGACCTGCCGGCCCTTGCCGCCCTGGAGGGTGACGCCGGCGGAAGCGCGCTTCTCGCCCGCCGAGAGGAGCTCGGGAGGAGGGTGCGCCTGGTCGAGGCTACCCACGAGCTGGAGGTTGCCGACGTCGACACCCCCGACGACCTGGAACGGATTGAGACACTGGTCCGAGATTGGGAGGAGCTGGTATGAGGATTCTTGCCAACGGAACGCTTGTCACGCCGGAGGGGCTGCGCCACGGCGACGTTGCCCTGGACGGCGACAAGATCGCCCGCATTGCCGCGCACATCGAGCCGGCCGACGGCGACGAGGTGGAGGACGTCCGCGGCTGCTGGGTGTTTCCCGGCTTCATCGACGGTCACACGCACATGCAGTGCTGGACCGGAATAGACTGGACGGCCGACAGCTTCGAGACGGGCACGCGTGCCGCCGCCTGCGGCGGAACTACGACCATCGTTGACTACGCCACGGCCGACCGCGGCGTGACCATGCCCGATGCCCTTGACGAGTGGCACCGCCGCGCGGACGGCACCTGCACGGCAAACTATGCCTTCCACATGGCCCTGGCCGAGTGGAACGAGCGCAACCGCGAGGACCTGGCCGTCATGCGCGAGCGTGGCGTCTGCTCCTTCAAGACCTACTTTGCCTACGACCACCTGCGCCTCGACGACGCCGAGACCCTGGCCGTCATGGAGAGCCTGGAGCCCCTGGGCGGCACGCTCTGCGTCCACTGCGAGAACGGCACCCTCGTCAACGAGCTGCAGCGCCGCGTGTACGACGAGGGCATCCACGGGCCTGAGGGCCACCCCCTGAGCCGCCCCGTCGAGTGCGAGGCCGAGGCCATTAGCCGCCTGCTCTACCTGGCGCACCTGGCCGGCGACGCCCGCGTGAACGTGGTGCACCTCTCCACCAAGATGGGGCTGGACGCCATCCGCGCCGCCAAGGCCCGCGGCCAGCGCAACATCTTCGTGGAGACCTGCCCGCAGTACCTGCTGCTTGACGACACCTGCTTCCTTGAGCAGGGGGAGGACGGCCTTGCGGGCCTGGCCTACGTCATGAGTCCGCCGCCGCGCAAGCCCGTCGACCGCGCCGCCCTGCGCGAGGCGCTCCTGGCCGGCGAGATTGACACCATCGCCACCGACCACTGCTCCTTCAACATCCACGGCCAGAAGGACCGCGGCGCCGAGGACTTCCGCAAGGTGCCCAATGGCGGCGCCGGCGTGGAGCACCGTCCCGCCCTGGTGGCCACCACCTTCGAGGGCCAGCTTGGCCCGGAGGACCTGTGCCGCCTCATGAGCGAGAACCCCGCGCGCGTCTTTGGGATGTTCCCGCGCAAGGGCGCGCTCGTCGAGGGCGCCGACGCCGACGTCTGCGTCTGGGACCCCAAGGCAACCTGGACCATCAGCGCCGCCACCCAGCACCAGAACGTCGACCACACTCCCTACGAGGGCTTCGAGTGCCACGGCCGCGCGCACTTGGTCTACGTCAATGGCGATCTTGCCGCCCGTGACGGCGAGCCCACCGGTGCCATGCCCGGCCGCTATGTGGCAAGATAGGTTCCACGCGCCCGCCGGCACGTGCCCGCGGGCGTCAAGATACGACTTCGCAAAGGAGAACAGCATGTCCAACAAGGCCATCGTCACCGAGAAGGCCCCCGCCGCCGTCGGTCCCTACTCCGCCGCCATCCAGGCCGGCAACTGCATCCACGTCTCTGGTCAGCTGCCCATCGACCCCGCCACCGGCGCCTTCGCCGGCGAGGACATCGCCAGCCAGACCCGCCAGAGCCTGACCAACATCAAGAACATCCTCGAGGCCGCCGGCGCCTCCATGGCCAACGTCGCCGAGGTCACCGTCCTTCTCGACGACATCAACGACTTCGGCGCCATGAACGAGGTCTACGGCGAGTTCTTCTCCGAGCCGTACCCCTCCCGCGCCGCCTTCGAGGTTGCCGCCCTCCCCAAGGCCGCCAAGGTCGAGATCAAGGCCGTCGCCTACCTGTAAGGGCAAGGCCTCACCTATCCGGGTCTCATCCGGGCTCCTGCGACACCTATGCGCCCCTCGCGGCCATAGGTGTCGCTTTTTGTTGGGTGAGCTGAATAATGGTGTCTGGAGCTACTCCTGTGGGAGCTCGCTTCCGCAGTGCGGGCAGCGGGTGGCGCCGGGCTTGTGCTCCTCCAGGCAGAAGGGGCAGACGGGCACGGGCTCCTCGGCGGCCTGCTCGGCTGCGGCCCCGGTGAGCTTCTCGCTGAGGTCCTTTGCCTTGTTGAGAGCCTTGACCAGGCAGAACACCACAAACGCAACAATCAGGAAGTTGATGCAGGCACTGATGAACGCGCCGAAGTCGATGTCGGTGCCGGGAACCACCAGTCCCGAGATCTCTCCCGCGCCGCCGCCCGCCACCACGCTGATCAGCGGGTTGATGATGTTGTTGGTGAGCGCCGTCACGATGGACGTGAACGCGCCGCCGATGATGACGCCGACGGCCATGTCCATGACGTTGCCGCGGTTGATGAACTCCTTGAACTCGTTGATGAACTTGCGCACGGGCGCTCCTCTCCCCATCCGGTGACCAAACCCCTCAAGTTTACGTCGCCCTCAACCCCGCCGCCTGGCGAGAAGCGCGCGCTTCTCGCCGCCCGAATCCCACCGCTCGCCCGAGCGTTGGGTCAATGCGGATATAACGCCAAACAAAAAGTATGGTCAAATCAAACCCAGTCTTGAAGCACGGTCGAGAGTGGAGGCGCAGACGTGCGCTTCTCGGCGCGGCTAGGGAAAGGAGAGGTATGGACCTCAAGAAGGAGAGGGTCGCCATCGTTGCCGCCGGCGCGGTCATCGGTGTCATTGCGGCCATGCTGGTGTTCTTCGGGAACCCGGCCAACATGGGCTTCTGCATAGCCTGCTTCATCCGCGACACGGTGGGTGGCCTGGGCCTTCACCGCGCCGAGGCCGTGCAGTACATCAGGCCCGAGATCGTGGGCCTCGTGCTGGGCAGCTTCCTCATCGCCATCGGAAAGGGCGAGTGGCAGGCCCGCGGCGGCTCCGCCCCGCTCACCCGCTTCGTGCTGGGCTTCTGCGTCATGGTGGGCTGCCTCATGTTCCTGGGCTGCCCCTTCCGCATGATCTTGCGCATCGCCGGCGGAGACCTCAACGCCGTCGTTGGCCTCGTGGGCTTTGCCTGCGGCATCCTGACCGGCACCTGGTTCCTCAACCACGGCTACTCGCTCGGCCGCACCTACAGGCTTCCCGCCTCCGAGGGCGCCGCGTGGCCCATCATCCAGGTCGCCATCCTGGTGCTGCTCGTCGTGGCCCCCGCGTTCATCTTCTTTAGCCCCGAGGGCTCCGGCCCCGGAGCCAAGCACGCCGCCATCGCCATCTCCCTGGCTGCCGGCGTCATCGTGGGCGCCCTGGCCCAGCGCACCCGCCTCTGCATGGTCGGCGGCATCCGCGACATGATCCTCTTCCGCGAGCCCAAGCTCCTCATGGGCTTCGGCGCCATTCTCGTTGGTGCCCTGGTGACCAACCTCGTGCTCACCGCCACCACCGGCAACGCCTACTTCAACCTGGGCTTCGAGGGCCAGCCCGTGGCCCACAACGACGCCGTCTGGAACTTCCTCGGCATGGCCCTGGCCGGCCTCGGCTGCGTCCTTCTGGGCGGCTGTCCGCTGCGTCAGCTCGTCCTTTCCGGCGAGGGCAACGGCGACTCCGCCATGGCCATCCTCGGCCTTGCCGTGGGCGCCGCGTTCTGCCACAACTTTGGCCTGGCTTCCAGCGCCAAGGGCGCCACGCCCGCCGGCCAGGTGGCCGTCGTCATCGGCCTCGTGGTGGTCGTCGCCATCGCCTGCGCCAACAGCATCTGCAAGAAGAAGGCCTAGGGGAGAAGAACATGGAGACTTTGGATGCACGTGGGCTTTCCTGCCCGGAGCCGGTTGTCATGATGCGCCAGGCGCTCTTCGAGAAGCCGGCGGCCGCCCGCATGATCGTGGACGCCGTCGCCGCGCGCGAGAACGTCACTCGCTACGCAAAGAGTCAGGGCTACGACGTCGCCGTCACCGAGGGCGACGGCGAGTGGACCCTCGACGTCACCCGCGTCTAGGACGGTTCCCTCACATGGCCAGGATAGCGACGTTCTTCTCGCACTTTGGCGCCGTGAGATTCCGGCGGCTGTGCCGGGCCCGTGGCGTCGAGGTGGAGCTCATGCCCGTGCCGAGGTCCCTCTCAAGCAGCTGCGGGACGTGTGCCCGCTTTGAGGGAGACCCACTCGCGCCGGGGGAGGCTTGGCCCGAGGAGGTCGAGCTCGTGGCGGAGGAGACCGGCTCCGCCGCGCTACCCTATGAGGTGACCTGGCGCGCTGAGGGCGCGTAACGCAAACAGACAAGTACCCAGCGGGGCGTCCGTCCAGGTGACGGGCGCCCCAAGCCAAAAAGGGAGAAAGACATGGACATGACGGGCGTGCGTCTGACCGAGCTGGTGGAGGCCGCCGGCTGCGCGGCAAAGATCGCGCCGGGCGCGCTGGCAAAGGTGCTGGGGGACCTTCCCCGCACGGAGGACCCCAACCTGCTCGTGGGCTTCGACGCCTCCGACGATGCGTGCGTCTATGACCTGGGCGACGGTCGCGGCCTGGTGCAGACCTGCGACTTTTTCCCGCCCATGGTGGACGACCCCTTCCTGTTTGGCCAGGTGGCGGCCGCAAACGCGCTTTCTGACGTCTATGCCATGGGCGGCGAGCCCAAGCTGGCGCTCAACCTGCTGTGCTTTCCCAACTGCCTGGGCATAGAGGTCGCGGGGCAGATCCTGGCCGGCGGCGCCGACCGCTGCCAGCTGGCGGGCTGCGTGGTCGCCGGCGGCCACTCCATCAACGACCACGAGCCCAAGTACGGCCTCTCCGTCACGGGCTTCGTCCAGCTTGACGGGCTTCTCGCCAACGCGGGGGCCAAGGTGGGGGACGCCCTGGTGCTCACCAAGGCCCTGGGCACGGGCGTCATCACCACGGCGTACAAGGGCGGCCTGCTTGACGAGGCCGGCGTCCGCGTGGCGACGGACTCCATGATCCGCCTGAACGACACGGTCGGCCGCGTGGGCGGAGACATCGTCCGCCACGCCTGCACCGACGTCACGGGCTTCTCGCTCATGGGCCACTCCTGCGAGATGGCCGAGGCCTCGGGCGTCACGCTCCAGATCGACGCCGACGCGGTGCCCATGCTTGACGGTGCGCGCGAGATGGCCCGCATGGGCATGCTGCCTGCGGGCGCCTACCGCAACCGCGACTTCTTTGGGCCGCGCGTTCAGATGGGTCCCGACGTGCCGCTTGACCTGGCGGACGTCCTGTTTGACCCCCAGACCTCCGGCGGCCTGCTGGTGAGCGTCGACGCCTCGCAGGCAGACGCGCTCGTCTCTCGCCTGCGCGACGAGGGCCTGCCTGCGGCCGTCATCGGCCAGGTGGCCGAGCGCGGTCAGAAGAGCGTCGAGGTCAGGTAGCCCATCTGGCCTGGCACGGCACCCGCGTCAGGTCAGCTTTTGCACAGAAATCCCCTTCGTGTGAGCATTTCGGAAAACTCTGTGCAGAAGCCCCCTTCGTGTGAGCCTGTTTTCGGCCTCGGTTGAGTAGCTCAAATTTGCCAACTGGCCTTTTGTCGGCGATTGGGTCTCAAAACCAGCAAAACCGGCAAAAATGGGCTCACACGAAGGGGGCTTCTGCACAAGATTTTCCGAAACACTCACACGAAGGGTGGTTCTGCGCAAGACGTGCGGCCCCAACGGGCCTGGGGCCGCCTCCAACCCCTTCTTGCTAGACTACTGGCGAGACAAAACACGCCCGCCATGCCTTGGCGGAGCCGAATGGGGGACCAATGGCCCAGAACGCAAACGACCTTCCCGAGCAGGCGACGCTCTTTGGAGGCGCCGCTCCCGCCGTGCCGGCAAAGAGCCCGCGCGCCCGCGCCGCGGAGCTCAACCGCCTGCTCAACACCTATGCCTACCAGTACTATGCCCTGGATGACCCGCAGGTCACGGATGCCGAGTTCGATCGTCTGCTCCGCGAGCTGCAGGCCATCGAGGAGGTCCATCCGGAGCTCGTGACCCCAGACTCCTACACGCAGCGAGTCGGCGGCTACGTCTCCGAGCAGTTCGAGCCCGTCCGCCACGCCCAGCGCATGTACTCCATCGACGACGCCATGAACCTCGAGGAGCTTGACGAGTGGCTCGCCCGCACGGACGAGCTCCTCGGCTCCACGCCGGAGCATCCCGTCGCCTACACCTGCGAGCTCAAGATCGACGGCCTGGGCGTTGCCCTCACCTACCGCGACGCCCAGTTCGTGCGCGCCGCGACGCGCGGCGACGGCACCACCGGAGAAAACGTCACCGCCAACGTCCTCACCATCGGCGACATCCCCCATGCCCTCGCGCAGGCGGGTCTCGCGCGCGTGGCCGACGGAGGCCTCGGCCAGTCCGTGGAGGTCCGCGGCGAGGTCTACATGCCCAAGCACAGCTTCGTCCGCCTGAACGAGGACGCAGACGCCGCCGGCCGCGAGCCCTTCGCCAACCCCAGAAACGCCGCCGCGGGAAGCCTTCGCCAGAAGGATCCCAAGGTCACGGCCGTGAGGGACCTGGAGACCTTCATCTACGCCGTGGCCGACGAGGCGCCCCTCGCCGTCACCACCCAGTGGCAGTTCCTCCAGTGGCTGCGCGACTGCGGCTTCAACGTCAACCCCAACGCCGCCCGCTGCACGAGTGCTCGCGAGGTCCACGAGTTCTGCGCCAACGCCCTTGCCCACCGCGAGGACCTCGACTACGACATCGACGGCGTCGTGGTGAAGGTCGACTCCTTCGACGGCCAGGCTGCCCTGGGCTTCACCGCCCGCGCCCCGCGCTGGGCCATTGCGTTCAAGTTCCCCCCAGAGGAGAAGCGCACGGTCCTTCGGGAGATTCGCGTCCAGGTCGGCCGTACCGGCGTGCTCACCCCGGTCGCGGAGTTCGATCCGGTGCTGGTCGCGGGCTCGACCATCGCCCGCGCCACGCTGCACAACATCGACGAGGTGCGCCGCAAGAACGTCCGCGTGGGTGATACCATCGTCGTCCACAAGGCCGGCGACGTCATCCCCGAGGTCGTGGGCCCCGTGCTTGAGCTGCGGCCCGAGGGCTCCGTTGACTGGGAGATGCCCTCTGCCTGCCCGTCTTGCGGGTCCCCCGTCATTCGCGAGGAGGGCGAGGTCGCCTATCGCTGCGTCTCCATCGACTGCCCCGCCCAGGCAACCGAGCGCCTCATCCACTGGGGCAGCCGCAACGCCATGGACATTGACGGCCTGGGAGACGAGATAGTCTCCCGTATGGTCGAGCAGGGCCTGCTCACCGACGTCGCCGACTTTTACGACAAGCTCACCGAGGAGGCCCTGTCCGAGGTGTCCTGCGGCCGGCAGACCGTGGACGGCGATGACATCGTGGTGGGCAAGACCATCGCCGCCAAGGTCATGGCCCAGGTCAACGAGTCGCGCGGCCGCGGCCTGGCCAGGGTCCTCTTCGGCCTGGGCATCCGTCACGTCGGCGCCAACGTGGCCCGCGCCCTGGCAACGCACTTCCGCAGCATGCAGGCCCTCATGACCGCCGCTCCCGAGGACATCGCCGCCATCGACGGCGTCGGTCCCAAGATCGCCGCCTCGGTCCACGAGTTCTTCTCCGTAAAGAAGAACGTCGCCGTCGTGGAGCGCCTGCGCGAGGCGGGCGTCGTCCTTGAGGAGGAGGTCGAGGAGCCCGACGCTCCCCAGACCCTTGCGGGGCTCACCTTCGTCCTCACCGGCACGCTCCAGAACTACAAGCGCACCGAGGCGGCCAAGCTCCTCGAGGCCATGGGCGCCAAGTGCACCGGCTCGGTCTCCAAGAAGACCAGCTACGTCATCGCCGGCGAGGCCGCCGGCTCCAAGCTCGCCAAGGCCGAGCAGCTGGGCGTCCCCGTCCTCGACGAGTCCGCCTTGGAGCAGATCCTTACCACGGGCCAGGTCCCCGCCCTTTAGCCAGGCGGCAAAGCCGATGGACAAAAGCAAGCCCCCTGGGTCTCTCGCCGGCAACATCCTCAGCCGCGCAAAGAGCGTCGAGGACTGAGTCGGCGAGAGGCTCAGGGGGGCAAGCCTCGCTATTTGCTGGTTACTAGTTGACGCTCACGCCGCCGTCGACCTTGACGCATGCACCCGTCATGAAGGACGCCTCGTCGCTGGCCACAAAGAGAACCGCCGCGGCGAGCTCCTCCGGCTTGCCGGTGCGAATCTCCTTGTCCAGGCCGGCCATGGCGCGGCCCATGCCAAACTGGTTGATGCCGCTGCCGGACATCATGGAGCCGCTGATCTCGGTCTCGACGCCGCCCGGGCAGATGGCGTTGCAGCGAATGCCCTCGTGCGCATACATGTAGCCGGTGTTCTCCGTCATGCCAACGAGCGCGTGCTTGGAGGCGGTGTACGCCGCGCCGGCGCGGGCTCCGTTGGTGCCGCCGATCGAGGCCACGTTGACGATGTTTCCGCGGGTCTTCTGGCCAAGCATCACCTGGACGGCCTTGCGCATGGCAAACATGGGGCCCTTGACGTTGACCGCAAAGACCTGGTCCCAGCGCTCGTCGGAGATGTCGCCGATGGCCTCAAAGCCGTCCATGATGCCGGCGTTGTTGACAAGGACGTCCAGCTTGCCGCACTTCTCCACGGCAAAGTCGATCATGCCCTCGTTGACCTCGCGGTTGCAGACGTCGCCCACGTAGGGGAGGACCTTGCCGGGGAGGCCGTCGGACTCGACCTGGCCCGCAAGCTCCTCGAGGCGCTCGGCGCGACGCGCCACGGCCACGACCGTCGCGCCCTCCTTGGCAAAGTCGTACGCAATCTGGCGACCCATGCCCGAGCTCGCACCGGTGACCACGACGCTCTTTCCCTCAAACCTCATGCAAATCTCCTCTCTGGTCAAAACTCAGCCCATACCCTCACGTATCCCCGCCAGCCTCGCCTCTTACCCAAGCCCCTCGGCTGGCGGCTCCCTTTCAACCCCAAACGGCCTTGCGCCCCCGTGACTTTTTGTCTTCACATCTTCTGCGCAACCCAAACTGGGATATTCGGAACCGGAATCTACAGTTCAGGCCATGGATGTGGAGACCAACAAAGCCATCGGCCGGTGCCTGCGCAACGAGCGCAAAGCGCGCAAGCTGCAGCAGCAGGACGTGGCTGCCGCCATGGGCCGCCCGCAGTCCTTTGTATCCAAGCTCGAGAACGGCGAGCGCAAGTTCGTCCTCGCCGAGATCTTTGCCTACGCCCGTGCCCTTGGCATGTCAGCGCACGATCTCCTCGACGACGTAGAGGGTGCCCTCACCCTGCCCGAGCCGTCCTCCAAGGTTTCCCCTGGCGGCGAGAAGGACCAGCGCTAGCATCTGGATCCCAAAGCAAAAAAGGCGGCACCGACCTGGGAATCACCCAAGGTCGGTGCCGCCTTCTTCGTGGCGTGACCAATGCCGTCCTCCTACGCGAGGTCAAGCTCCATCAGGCGCGCGATGGTCACGATGTAGATCTTGAGCGCACGCTTGAGGTCGTTCTCGGAGATGCCCTCGTCGGGACCGTGCTCCATGCCCACCCAGGCGGGCTCGTCCTCGTGCTCCTCGTGGGGACCAAAGGCGCAGGCGCGCTTAAAGTGGCGGGCGTAGGTGCCGCCGCCGATGCAGAACGCCTCGGCCCTCTTGCCGGTGTACTCGCCGTAGGTGTCGAGCAGGGTGCGAATCTCCGGGGAGGTCGGCTCGATGTAGAAGGGCACGGCGTCGCCCAGAAGGCGATAAGAGCATGCGTGCTCGGCGCCGATCTGCGTCATGCGCGCGGTGATAGCCTCGCCGGTCGTGGTGGTGGGGTAGCGGGAGTCCACGGTCTGCACGAAGCGGCCGTCCTTGGTGCGGACGGTGCCCGCAATGCAGGTGAGCGGACCAAACTTGTCGTCGGCGCTCTCGATGCCCGTGGCCTTTCCGCATGTGTCCTCGGTGAGAAGCGCCTGCAGCTCCAGGAACCGGCGCTGCTCGGGCGCGCAGAGGCCGTCCACCCCAAGCAGATAGCGGGCCAGGATGCCGATGGCGTTCACGGTGCCTGCGGGAAGGGACGCATGGCCTCCCTTGCCGTGCGCGCTCACGCGGACAAGGCCCTCACCGGCGTCCTCGAGGGTGATGCCCTCGCCGCAGGGCAGCTCGGAGGCTTCCGCCTTCACGAGTGCGCAGGCCAGGCCGGGGATGGCGTTGGCAACGGTGCCGCCGTCAAGCTCGACGAGCCTTCCGCCGGCAAGCGGCTCGGAGCAGAACTCGCCGTGATAGACGCCCTTCTCGCCGCAGATGACCGGGAAGTCGGCGTCGGGAGAGAAGCAGAACGCGGGCTCGGGGTAGCGGTCCAGGTAGTAGGGCACGTCACCCATGCCCGTCTCCTCGTTGTTGCCAATGATGCAGCGGAGGGTGTACGGGAGCTTCTCGCCCGTCTCCTCAACCTGACGGCGGAAGAAGTTGGCCGCGTAGAGGGAGAGGACGAAGGGGCCTTTGTCGTCCAGGACGCCACGGCCGATGAGGTAGCCGTCCTTGCGGGTGACGTCCAGCGCGGGGAAGGTCCAGCCCAGGCCAAGCGGCACGATGTCGGTGTGGGCGATGGTGGCTATATATGTGTCGGATTTGCCGGGCACGTCTCCAAAGCCGATGTAGCCGTCAAGGTCGGTGACCTCAAGGCCAAGACGGGAGGCAATGCCCTCGGCGGTAACGAGGGCCTCGTTTGCCTTGGGACCAAAGGGCTTGCCGGGCTCGGCCGCCTCGAGGTCCTCGACGGACTCGATCTTGACCAGGGAGCGGATATCCTCGACGACGTCCTCCCAGACCTCCTCGACATATTGGTCAACCTGCTGCTTTAGCTGCTCGTCAGCCATGCGCGTCCTCCTAGCGAAAATCCGGTAACTGCAGATCTCGCCAATCTTACCGCGCATCCACTACATATATGCCCACGCGGACCTGCTCCCACGGGTCCTTCTCGGGAGCCACCTGAAGCACGCGGCACTCAAAGACGCCCGTGTGCCCAAAGAAGGCGAGCGTGGAGATGAGCCCGTTCTTGTCGGCGGGAACGTAGCCGATCTTGACCCCATCTATATATAGAGCGATGGCCTCTGGGTCGTGGGGGTTGTCAAACTCGGGGACAAGGTCCAGCTGGCATCCGGGGGAGAGCTTGGAAAGGACGGTCGCTCCGTCCCAGTGCTGGAAGCCCGCAACATGGAAGGAGATGAGGTGGCGCGAGGGCTCGTAGGACTTCATGACAGCCTGCCTTTCAACGGTTGCTTCTCTATGGAAGAGACCCTAGCCCCGCCACCGGACAATAATCGGAGCCCTCCCCAGCCGAGAAGTGCATTGCGTCCCCGAGTTGTGTAGGAACCGTGAACCCGCCGATTCCCGCCCCGGCCCGGCGGGAGGGAGCGTATATTAACTCCTCGCGCGGCGGCGGGGCACAGAGCCCGGCACGAGCGCGGCGAACCTTGAAAACCGGATACCGCGGCCCGAGAGGGCCGACAACCAGGACAGACTATAGGACAGGTTCTTGATACATGAGTGGAGTGTCATATCACTCCCGTCGAGTTCCTTGTCCCAAGGGATCCGAGTTAAACGACATGGCGCTCACCGGCCGGGACGGCTCGAAGCGAAAACTTATCCAGGCCCTAGGCCTGGTTCTTTGAACGGAGAGTTCGATCCTGGCTCAGGATGAACGCTGGCGGCGCGCCTAACACATGCAAGTCGAACGGTTAAGGCGCCCTTCGGGGCGCGAATAGAGTGGCGAACGGCTGAGTAACACGTGGGCAACCTGCCCCCCGCACCGGGACAGCCTCGGGAAACCGTGGGTAATACCGGGTACTCCGCCACCCCCGCATGGGGGAGGCGGGAGAGCGTATGCGGCGGGGGATGGGCCCGCGGCCTGTTAGCTAGTTGGCGGGGCAACGGCCCACCAAGGCGATTATGGGTAGCTGGGTTGAGAGACCGACCAGCCAGATTGGGACTGAGACACGGCCCAGACTCCTACGGGAGGCAGCAGTGGGGAATCTTGCGCAATGGGGGCAACCCTGACGCAGCGACGCCGCGTGCGGGACGAAGGCCTTCGGGTCGTAAACCGCTTTCAGCAGGGACGAGGCCGCGAGGTGACGGTACCTGCAGAAGAAGCCCCGGCTAACTACGTGCCAGCAGCCGCGGTAATACGTAGGGGGCGAGCGTTATCCGGATTCATTGGGCGTAAAGCGCTCGTAGGCTGCCCGCTAGGTCCGGGGTCAAATCCGGGGGCTCAACCCCCGCACGCCCCGGATACCGGCGGGCTTGAGTCGGGTAGGGGAAGGCGGAATTCCAGGTGTAGCGGTGGAATGCGCAGATATCTGGAAGAACACCGGTGGCGAAGGCGGCCTTCTGGGCCTCGACTGACGCTGAGGAGCGAAAGCTGGGGGAGCGAACAGGATTAGATACCCTGGTAGTCCCAGCCGTAAACGATGGACGCTAGGTGTGGGGGGAGATGCCCTCCGTGCCGCAGCCAACGCATTAAGCGTCCCGCCTGGGGAGTACGGCCGCAAGGCTAAAACTCAAAGGAATTGACGGGGGCCCGCACAAGCAGCGGAGCATGTGGCTTAATTCGAAGCAACGCGAAGAACCTTACCAGCGCTTGACATTATGGTGAAGCCGGGGAGACCCGGTGGCCGAGAGGAGCCATAACAGGTGGTGCATGGCTGTCGTCAGCTCGTGTCGTGAGATGTTGGGTTAAGTCCCGCAACGAGCGCAACCCCCGTCGCGTGTTGCCAGCGGTTCAGCCGGGCACCCGCGCGAGACCGCCGGCGTCAAGCCGGAGGAGGGTGGGGACGACGTCAAGTCATCATGCCCCTTATGCGCTGGGCCGCACACGTGCTACAATGGCCGGCACAACGGGCTGCCACGCCGCAAGGCGGAGCGAATCCCCAAAGCCGGCCCCAGTTCGGACCGGGGGCTGCAACCCGCCCCCGCGAAGTCGGAGTTGCTAGTAATCGCGGATCAGCACGCCGCGGTGAATGCGTTCCCGGGCCTTGTACACACCGCCCGTCACACCACCCGAGTCGCCTGCACCCGAAGTCGCCGGCCCAACCCGCAAGGGGGGGAGGTGCCGAAGGTGTGGCTGGTAAGGGGGGTGAAGTCGTAACAAGGTAGCCGTACCGGAAGGTGCGGCTGGATCACCTCCTTTCTAGGGAGAGACAAGTCTCATCTAGAGAATCGATTATGACGACGGGCCGTCCCGTCAGGCCGAGGCGCCATGCCTCGGGTCCCTTCCGTCCCCTGGTTGCTCGCGGGCCTGCGCCCGCGCGGTGTCCGGTCCCCGGGGCTCGCCCTGGCCGTACCTTGAGAGCTGCATAGCGTGACCAACGAAGATTTTCTTCTAGAAGATCGCATCTCATGCAATATGACACCCAAGGCCCCACCAAGTGGGGCCGTATGAGTCGTTTAACCATACCGTCTGAGATAGAAGGAAGATGGTAAGGGCAGGCGGCGGATGCCTTGGCACAGGAAGCCGACGAAGGACGCGGCAAGCTGCGATAATCCGCGGTGAGGGGCACACGCCCTTTGACCCGCGGGTCTCCGAATGGGAAAACCCGGCGCGCCGTCGAGGCGCGTCGCCCTCCCCCCGAACACATAGGGGGGAGGGGGGCAACCCGGGGAACTGAAACATCTAAGTACCCGGAGGAAGAGAAATCAATCGAGATTCCCCCAGTAGTGGCGAGCGAACGGGGAAGAGGCCAAACCGGCCCGAGCGAAAGCCGGGCCGGGGTCGTGGGGCCGTCTACAGTGCGGTTACAAAGCGACGCGCGAGCGGAACCGGATGGGAAGCCGGGCCGAAGGGGGTTAGAGCCCCGTACGCGAAGCGCGACGCCCGCCTGACGGTGCCCGAGTACCGCCGGACACGTGAAACCCGGTGGGAAGCAGGGGGGTCCACCCTCCAAGCCTAAATACTCTCCTGTGACCGATAGCGCACTAGTACCGCGAGGGAAAGGTGAAAAGCACCCCGGGAGGGGAGTGAAACAGCACCTGAAACCGCCTGCCCACAAGCAGTCGGAGCATCGCCTTCGGGCGGTGTGACGGCGTGCCTTTTGTAGAATGAGCCAGCGAGTTGCGGCGCGTGGCGAGGCCAAGCCACGAAGCGAGCCGTAGCGACAGCGAGTCCGAACAGGGCGCTAAGTCGCGCGCCGCAGACGCGAAGCCGGGTGAGCTATCCATGGGCAGGCTGAAGCGGGGGTAAGACCCCGTGGAGGGCCGAACCCACCTAGGTTGAAAACTGGGGGGATGACCCGTGGATAGGAGTGAAAGGCCTATCAAACCCGGAGATATCTCGTTCTCCCCGAAATAGCTTTAGGGCTAGCCTCGGGCGTTTACCATGGGGGGTAGAGCACTGGACTGCCGCGGGGGCCTCACCGCCTACCAACGCAGACCAAACTCCGAATACCCATGGTCCACAGCCCGGGAGTCAGAACATGTGGGCTAAGCTGTGTGTTCGAAAGGGAAACAGCCCAGACCGCCCGCTAAGGCCCCCAAGTCGATGTTGAGTGGCAAAGGATGTGCGTCCGCCCAGACAACCAGGATGTTGGCTTAGAAGCAGCCACCCATTCAAAGAGTGCGTAATAGCTCACTGGTCGAGTGGACATGCGCCGACAATACACGGGGCTAAGCATCGCGCCGAAGCGGCGGACCGGAACCATGCGTTCCGGTGGTAGGGGAGCTTCCCGTGCGCGGGGAAGCCGGGGGACGACCCCCGGTGGAGCGCCCGGGAGTGAGAATGCTGGCATGAGTAACGAGAGCGGGGTGGAAAACCCCGCCGCCGTAAACCCAAGGTTTCCTGGGCGAGGCTAATCCTCCCAGGGTCAGTCGGGGGCTAAGGCGAGGCCGGAAGGCGTAGCCGATGCACAGCGGGCCGACATTCCCGCACCCCCGGAAGGGCGCTATAACCGATGGGGCGACGCAGGAGGGTAGCTGGACGGGGTTCTGGACGTCCCCGCGATGGCGCGTAGGGCGGCTCCCAGTGAAACGCGGGAGCCACGTGAGCCTGAGGCGCCGGACGAAGCCTTGTGGCGAAGCCAGTGAGCCCATGCTGCCGAGAAAAACCCCTAGGGAGCCCGACGGGGCCCGTACCGCAAACCGACACAGGTGGGTGGGTAGAGAATACCAAGGCGATCGGGAGAACTATGGTCAAGGAACTCGGCAAAATCGCCCCGTAACCTCGGGAGAAGGGGCGCCGGCCTGGGTGGGGGGACACGCTCCCCGAGCCCGGTCCGGCCGCAGCGAAAAGGTCCAAGCGACTGTTTACCAAAAACACAGGACTCTGCTGAAGTCGTAAGACGACGTATAGGGTCTGACGCCTGCCCGGTGCCGGAAGGTCACGAGGAGCCGTCAGCGCAAGCGAAGCGGCGAATCCAAGCCCCGGTAAACGGCGGCCGTAACTATAACGGTCCTAAGGTAGCGAAATTCCTTGTCGGGTAAGTTCCGACCTGCACGAAAGGCGTAACGATTTGGACGCTGTCTCGACCATAGGCCCGGTGAAATTGCACTAGTCGTGAAGATGCGACTTACCCGCGGAAGGACGGAAAGACCCCGTGAACCTTTACTGCAGCTTGGCATTGGCTGCCGGGGCGCCGTGTAGAGGATAGGTGGGAGACTTCGAACCCGGGACGCCAGTCCCGGGGGAGTCGCCCTTGGAATACCACCCTCGGCGCCTTGGCATCCTAACCTGCGGCCGTTATCCGGCGCAGGGACCGTGCCAGGTGGGTAGTTTGACTGGGGCGGTCGCCTCCTAAAAGGTAACGGAGGCGCACGTAAGGTCTGCTCGGGACGGTCGGCAACCGTCCTTGAGAGTGCAAGAGCGCAAGCAGGCTTGACTGCGAGACGGACAGGTCGAGCAGGTGGGAAACCAGGTTCTAGTGATCCGGCGGCTCAGAGTGGTATGGCCGTCGCTCAACGGATAAAAGGTACTCCGGGGATAACAGGCTGATCTTCCCCAAGAGTCCACATCGACGGGAAGGTTTGGCACCTCGATGTCGGCTCATCGCATCCTGGGGCTGGAGCAGGTCCCAAGGGTATGGCTGTTCGCCATTCAAAGCGGTACGCGAGCTGGGTTCAGAACGTCGTGAGACAGTTCGGTCCCTATCCTCCGTGGGCGCAGGAGAACTGATGGAGGCTGCCCCTAGTACGAGAGGACCGGGGTGGACGGACCTCCGGTGCACGGGTTGTCGACCAACGGCACCGCCCGGTAGCTGAGTCCGGTTCGGATAACCGCTGAAAGCATCTAAGCGGGAAGCCGGTCCAGAGATGAGTTCTCCCTTCGGTAAGGCCCCTCGTAGACCACGAGGTTGATAGGCCGCAGGTGGAAGCCCCGCGAGGGGCGGAGCCGAGCGGTACTAATCGGCCGAGCTCTTCCTTCGCGACCTTCTGGAGAGGCTTCGATCCCGGTCACGCTGTGCGGCCCTGAGGGCACGGCCACGCGGCCCGCCCGTAAATCGCAGAACGCCCCTTGGCGGCCGGCGGCCATGGCAGGGGAGGCACACCCGGACCCATCCCGAACCCGGAAGTTAAGCCCCCGAGCGCCGATGGTACTGCGGAGTAAGTCCGTGGGAGAGCAGGACGCCGCCGGCCACCAAGGGGCATTTTGCCAGGGGAGGCCCCCTCCGCGAGAGCGGAGGGGGCCTCTCTGCGTATGTGCGGAGTATCTTTCAGAGATTTGGGTTTCTCGCCTAGGAGGGCTGATGGAGGACTACCAGGACAAGAGGACTTCTGAGGCCAAGGCGGAGAGACGAAGCGTCAGGCGTTCGAAGAGGGAGTACTGCGAGTACCTCAAGAAGATCGGGCGCTGGGACGAGTATTACTCCTGCGCTAGGAAGCGCAGGTACCGGACTCGCTCCGAGGCCTTGGACAGCGCCAGGTGGCGCTCTGGCCAGATCAATTCTCCTTTGTATTGCTACGAGTGCAGGTACTGTGGTGGATGGCACGTCTCTCACAAGGATGGGCGCGACGGAAGGTACCAGCGCATGTTCAAGGAGCGCAAGTACAGAGGGGGAGTCGACCCTAATTCCCGCAAGGTGCAGCGCTCTGCCGCTTTTGGCGTTGGCGACTCCGTGCTTGATTCCCTGACGTGCGAGATATGCTCGATTGGGGACATCGACATGAGCCACGGAGAGACGCTCTATGGCCTTTACTCTACCGTTGACGCTGCTTGGGTTCGCTGGGCATCTGAGGGTGACCTTGAGCTTCTCTAGGGCTTTCTAGGACAGCTTTAGAAGGCGTAGAAGCTTGCTTCTGGTCAGCTGGTCGAATAAGACGACTACGCAGACGTCAGCCAGGCTCAATGCTATTCCGCACATAATCAGGGACGGCGCACCTCCTGCGAGGGCTGCCCTTGCACATGCGTGCTCGAATGCTGGCCGCCAAATGTCTGCGGTCATGGACTGCGAGATATAGAAGCCAAGAATGCTGGAAGCGGCTGCCAAGAGCCAGGACGGGGCATTTATCCGCACCCCGGTTGACTGCCTGGCGTAGGCCAGGGATGCTACGGCAAGAAGAAACGAGAGGAGCGACGTCGACTTGAATGACGTCGCCGCAACCAGGTCTGGACTGCCTGCCGCCGCCAGTCCCCCTTCAATGAAAGCGCTGGCCAGAATGCATCCAACGAGAAGCCGCTTTGCCTTGGCTGGTCTGGTCTGCTCATAGGAAAGCGCCGCGCCTGTTAGGTACGCAACAAGGTACGAGGCCGCACTCATGAGCTTTCTCCACTCAAGAAGGCCTCGGTCCACCTCTCCTGGAGAGACGAATGCGATGTAGGCGTTAAGGCCGAACACGACGCCTGCCAGAACCAGAACGGCCCTTCTCCACTGAGGAAGCTTCCTTGCCACTTGGGCCATGAGGGGCGTGAGGAGCACGAGGGCGAGGTAGACCCAGATGAACTCGAGGCCGCCAAGGAGCCATCCGGTTTGGTGCAGGGAGACGCTTTCCATTGTCACAATGCGCCCGAGCAGCAAGCTCAGAGTTGCGTAGAAAAGCACGGAGACCAGAATGACCATGACCTTGCGGCCGGTTCTTAGTGGCCTGCCGGAAATGGCCGAGGGCAGCAGGAAGTAGCCTGAGATGAGGTAGAAGACGTGGTTGCCGTAGGCGCCCAGCAGGTTGAGCCAGCCGAGAACTGCAAGACAGCCGGTGTTGCCCAACCATGGGAAGGACAAGGCAAGCTCCGAGCTTGCGTCCGCCGCTGCCGCAAACCAGGGCTGAAAGGTGTGGAAGACCGCGATGGCGACGATGGCCACAAGGCGAAGGGCCTCGATGCGCGGGTTGCGGGGCATTTTGACGGTCTTCTCTATGGCTTTTCTCCTTGGCCGTGTCTTCTCAACAAGGTCTTCTCAACAAGTATAGAGAAGGGCACGAACGGTCACTTGCGCGTCACAACTTACAAAAGCTGACAGACGCCTTACAAACGCCGCGCATTACCCCCATAATCGCAGGTAGGAATTACGGTATCCTTATCGAGCTTTTATGAGATTGTGACAAGTCCGTCGTGCCTTACAACTGAATGAGGTTGGGGCCTGCAGGGAAGAGAGAGCATTTGGTTACCCTTGCACAGTTCTTCGAGCTGCTCGCGTCAAATCCGTTCCTAGCGCTCGTAATTCTCCTGGTTCTTGGAACCATCTTCGTGAACGGCGCCACGGACGCCGCAAACGCCATCGCCGAGGTCGTGGGCACCCGCTCCATGGACATCGACTCGGCCATCACGATGAGCGTCATCTGCAACTTCATTGGCCTTATTGGCATGACGTTCATCTCTACCGCCGTTGCGGACACCATCTCTGGCATGGTGGACTTTGGCGGAGACTCTCACCTGGCCATGATCGCCCTTGCGGCGTCCACCGTGGGCATTGTCACCTGGGGCGTCGTGACCTGGATCTTTGGCATTCCCACGTCTGAGTCCCACGCGCTTATCGCCGGCCTTACGGGCAGCGCGCTTGCCGTCTCCGGCGGCCTTGACGGCGTCAACATGGGCGAGTGGGTCAAGGTCATCTATGGCCTGGTCTTCTCCACGGTCTTGGGCTTCCTGGCCGGCTGGGTTATTGCCAAGGTCATCCCCATTGCCTGCAAGGACTCCGACCGTCGCCGCGCCAACAACTTCTTTGGCAAGATGCAGATTGCCGGTGCCGCGGGCGTGGCCCTCATGCACGGCGCGCAGGACGGCCAGAAGTTCATGTCCACCGCCATGCTGGCCATTGCGCTCACCGTGGGCAAGTCCGTGGGCGACATGGGCGGCTTCCCGCTGTGGCTTGAGGTGCTCTGCGCCGGCGTGATGGCCATCGGCACCGCCATCGGCGGCAAGAAGATCATCAAGAAGGTCGGCATGGAGATGGTTCAGCTGGACAAGTACCAGGGCTTCTCCGCCTCCATCAGCGCCACGGTCTCCCTGTTCATCGCAACCGTGACGGGCCTTCCCGTCTCCACCACCCACACCAAGACGGCCGCCATCATGGGCGCCGGCGCCGCCAAGGACCCGCGCTCCGTCAACTGGGGCGTCTGCAAGGAGATGGTCCTCACCTGGATCTTCACCTTCCCCGGCTGCGGCCTCATCGGCTTTGTCCTGGCCAAGCTGTTCCTCGTGATCTTCTAGAACCACCGCACGCACTTCTCACCCGTTTGAAAGACCCCGAGCTAAGGAGCCCGAAATGGCACGCATCAAGAAGGAAGACGAGTTCTACACCCTGCTCAAGGAGTTTGCCGCCCTCATCGTGGAGACCTCCGAGGAGTACGCCGGCATCGTGCACGACTTCCCCCACTCCATGAGCCGCATCCCGCAGATGAAGGTCTTCGAGACCAACTGCGACGAGCGCGTGAAGACCATCATGGGCAAGCTCTACACCTCCTTCATCACGCCGCTTGACCGCGAGGACATCTCCGACCTGGCGCTTGCCATGGACAACGTGACCGACGCCATGTACGGCGTGACCATGCGCCTGGACCTCTTCAACCTGAGCGACATGCGCCTTGAGGCCGAGCAGATCGCCGACCTCACCGTGCGCGCGGTCAAGGAGATGCAGGAGATGATCAACCGCCTGCCCGAGTACAACAAGAAGCCCGAGCCGGTCATGGAGAAGGCCATCTCGCTGGGCGACATCGAGGACGAGGGCGATACGGTCTATCAGAACGCCCTGCGTCGCCTCTTCCGCGAGGAGGACGCTGCCGCCGATGGCAAGTACGCCGTGACCTGGCTGCGCATCTTCGACCGCATGGAGCAGGTCCTCGATGCCTGCGACGACGCGGCGGGCATCGTGCGTGCGGTCATCATGAAGAGCGCGTAGGCGAGAAGTTCACAGGCTCCGACGGGCCTCCCGCCCCTTTGCTGAAAACTCGAGCAGTCCTTTTCGCACGAAGGCCCCGTTTAGGGGCCTTCGGCTCATGCAGAACTCGTTTTCAGCAAAGGGGCGGGAGGCCCTGCTGCGTTGCGGCTCTTCTCGCCAAGCGCGGCGGGATGCCTAAATAGGGAAGAGGGCGTTGATACGGGCGCGCAAGTTGGGCTTCCAGCGGAAGCGAAAAGTGCGCAAGGGGTCTGAGGGCGCAGTTTGGCGTTCCAGTGGAAGCGGAAATTGCGCGGAAGTGCGGCGTGCGCAGAGGCGCGTTCCAGTGGATGAGAAATCTGCGCGCAAGAAGACCCCGTCTCGTCTAGGCCAGCGTCTTGGCGAGGGCCAGGAGCTCGTCGACGTCTGAGGGCTGGGTGGCCCAGGACGTGACGAAGCGGATGACGCGGCGGCCGTCGGGCAGGGTGAAGAAGGTCTCGCAGTTGCAGGCCGCCTCGAAGGCCTGCTGCTGGGAAGTGCTCACCGTGAAGAACTGCTGGTTGGAGTCGGAGTGACGGTAGGGCTCAAAGCCCAGCCCGACCATGCCGTCGCGCAGCTTCAGGGCGCAGTTGTTGGCGCTTCTGGCCAGCTGCCAGTAGAGGGCCTCGTCGCCGTCGGCGGGCTGGGCGAAGGCGGTCTCGAACTGGACGCCCAGCAGGCGGCCCTTGGCAAGCAGGCCGCCGCGCTCCTTCTGCACGTAGGGGAAGGCGGCCTTGAGCTTGGGGTCGGTGATGACCATGGCCTCGCCCATGAGCATGCCGTTCTTGGTCCCGCCCAGGTAGAAGGCCGAGCAGCGGGCTGCGATGTGCTCAAGCGTGAGGCCGTCCACCGCCGGCGAGGTGAGGCCGCTCGCGATGCGGGCGCCGTCGAGGAAGATCTTGAGGCCGCGCTCGTCTGCCCAGTCGCAGATGGCGTCAAAGCGCGCGAGGTCCCAGACGCCGCCAGACTCCGTGGTGTTTGAGATGTAGATGGCGCCGGGACGGGTCATGTGGCGGCCGCAGGAGGTCTGGAACTGCCAGACGCGCTCGGCCGCCTCGGGGGAGAGGAAGCCGTCGGCGTCGTCGGTGGGCAGCACCGTGCGGCCGCAGGCCGCCACGGCGCCGGTCTCGTGGACGTTGATGTGGCCGTCGGGCGTGCAGATGGCACCCTCCCAGTCCTCGAGGAGTCCGGTCACGCCGATGACGTTGGCCGAGGTGCCGCCGATGCAGAACTCGACGTCTACGTCATCGCGCCCGCAGGCGGCGCGGATGAGCTCGCGGGCGTGCTTGCAGTGGGGGTCTCCCTCGGTGTAGCCGACGCACTGCTCGCCGTTGGTGGCGAGAAGCGCGTCCATGATCTGGGGGCAGGCACCCTCGGAGTAGTCGTTCATGAACATGCGCATGGCTGGGCCTTTCTGTGGTGGTGTGACGTTGATAGGCTATCACGGGCGGGGCGTGCGGGTGGTGTGGCCGGAGCGAGCGGATCTGCGGGCTTCTCGCCGATTGCTCGCCGCCGGCCAATGTTAAAAGCTCGGCATAGCCCGGACGCGACCCGGCAATGCGTCCGTCAAAGGTCTAACCTAGCGCCTTACGTACCAGAAGGAACGACGGCGCCTGGCGCCAACGCAAGGAGATGTTCTCGCATGGAGAAGAAGGACCTGGACTGGGGCAACCTCAGCTTTGCTTACATGCACACGGACTACAGCTACGTGTGCAACTACAAGGATGGCGCCTGGGAAGAGGGCGGCCTTACCTCCGACCACACCGTCACGCTGTCCGAGTGCGCCGGCCTTCTCCACTACTGCCAGGAGGTCTTTGAGGGTCTGAAGGCCTACACCACCGAGAACGGCGACATCGTCTGCTTCCGTCCCGACATGAACGCCCAGCGCATGTACGACTCCGCTGCCCGCCTCGAGATGCCGAGCTTCCCCAAGGACAAGTTCGTCGAGGCCGTCGAGATGGTCGTCCGCGCCAACGCCGCCTGGGTGCCGCCCTTTGGCTCCGGCGCCACGCTCTACATCCGTCCGTTCATGTTCGCCACGGGCGACGTCATTGGCGTGAAGCCCGCCACCGAGTACCAGTTCCGCATCCTCGTGACCCCCGTGGGCCCCTACTACAAGGGTGGCGTCAAGCCCGTCAAGCTGCAGGTCCCCGAGTTCGACCGCGCCGCTCCCCACGGTACCGGCAACATCAAGGCCGGCCTGAACTACGCCATGTCGCTGCACCCCAGCGTCATCGCCCACTCCAAGGGCTACGCCGACAACCTCTTCCTTGACCCGCAGACCCGTACCTACGTCGAGGAGACCGGTGGCGCCAACGTGCTCTTCGTCAAGAAGGACGGCACCCTCGTGGTCCCGCAGTCCTTCACCGACTCCATCCTGCCCTCCATCACCCGCCGCTCCCTCGTGGACGTGGCCGAGAAGATGCTTGGCATGACCGTCGAGCAGCGCCCGGTGCGCTTTGACGAGATCGACCAGTTCGTCGAGTGCGGCATGTGCGGCACCGCCGCCGTCATCTCCCCGGTCGGTCAGATTGACAACGGCGACCAGAGCATCGTCTACGGCATGGAGCACGTCGGCCCCGTCATGAAGAAGCTCCGCGAGACCCTCACCGGCATCCAGTCCGGCGCCATCGAGGACCAGTTCGGTTGGGTCCACAAGATCGACGTGGAGTAGGTCGCGCGTAGGCGCGATTCCGCGAAACAGCTCCTCAACAGCTCTCGTAGGGGGCGTCCGTCTTTGGCGGGCGCCCCTTTTATGCATGCGTCTTCTAGTGGCGCGGGCTTCTCGCCGGGTTCTTCTTGACTGCAAGGTCTGCTGACCTTAGGCTTCGCGACGTTTATGGCGCCTCTGAGACGCATAGGTGTCGCGAAGTCTGAGCTTGATGGGGCTAGGCTACCCGGTGCCCGCAGCCGGGCATGTCCTTCTCGCCGCGCTATACTGAGAGTTTGACCAATTGAACCAAGCACGAGCGAGAAGGAGCCCAGGATGGGACAGAAGGTTCAGGGAACCGAGGACCTCTACGGCGGCTACATGCGCGCCTGGCAGCACATGCAGGACGTGGCGCGCGAGCTGTTTGGCGCCTACGGCTTCGACATGATCGAGACGCCGGCCATCGAGCAGGTGGACACCTTCGTCCATGGTATCGGCGAGTCCACCGACGTGGTTCGCAAGGAGATGTTCCGCGTGGTCTCCGGCGCCCTCTTCGGCGACCTTCTTGAGGCGGGCACCGAGGCGGGCCTGAAGCCGCGCCAGCGCATGGCCATGCGTCCGGAGGGAACCGCCGGCGTGGTTCGTGCCGCCGTGGAGAACAACCTGGTGCCGCAGGGCGCCGCGCCGGCCAAGCTCTGGTACGCCGAGGCCATGTTCCGCGGCGAGCGCCCGCAGAAGGGCCGCCTGCGCCAGTTCCACCAGGTGGGCGTGGAGTGGCTGGGCGCCTCGGACCCTGCGTCTGACGCCGAGTGCATCATCATGCTCATGGAGTTCTTCAAGCGCCTGGGCTTTGACCCCTCCAAGCTGCACCTCTACATCAACTCCATGGGTGACGGCGCGTGCCGCCCGGCCTACCGCGAGAAGGTCCGCCAGTTCATCCTCGACCACAAGGACGAGATGTGCGAGGACTGCCTCGAGCGCGCCGAGATTAACCCGCTGCGCGCCTTCGACTGCAAGAACCCGCACTGCCACGAGGTCATGGCCGGCGCGCCGCTGGTAAACGACCACCTCTGCGGCGACTGCGCGGAGCACTACGCCGCGGTCAAGCGCTACCTGGACGAGGCAGGCGTCTCCTACACCGAGGACCCCACGCTCGTGCGTGGTCTTGACTACTACACCCGCACTGTCTTTGAGGTCGAGGTTGCGGATGCCGGCGTCGGTGCCATCGGCGGCGGCGGCCGCTACGACGGCCTTATGGAGCTCGAGGGCGGCAAGCCCACCCCGGGCATCGGCTTTGCCGTGGGCTTCGAGCGCATTGCGCTGGCGCTGGCCTCCCAGGGCGTGGAGCTTGCCACGCCGGAGCCCACCTGCGTCTACGTTGCCGGCACGTCCGCCGAGGAGCGCGACGCCGTCTTTGCCGCCACGCTCGCGCTGCGCGGCGCTGGTATCCGTACCGAGGCCGACTATCAGGGTCGCAGCTTGAAGTCCCAGTTCAAGCAGGCCGACAAGCTGCACGCCACCTACTGCGTGGTGCTTGGTCCCGAGGAGGTGGCCGCCGGCGTGGCAACCATTCGCGACATGGCCACCCATGAGCAGGTGCAGGTCCCCATGGCCGACCTCGCCGCTGAGGTCGCCGCCCGCCTGGCGTAAGCTCGAGGCAACACGCGAACCGCCAACGAGACCCCCTGCCTTACGGCAGGGGGTTTCTTTGTATACAGCTGAACCAAATAAACCAGCCACTCACGACTTAATTCGGTTCTCTTGGTTCATTTCAATCCGCGTTGTGCCATTGTATCGTCGGAGGCCTTCCTTACAGACATTGAATCCGGAATTGGAGAGGGGTATTGAATTGATTGCTCACTATCGCGTGGACAGTCGTGTGGTGCATGGCCAGACGACAACGAGGGTGACGAAAGAGAACCCGGTCGATGACGTGATCATCGTCGATGATGAGATCTCTCGGGACAAGTTCATGCTCGGAGTCTTCGCAAACACGCTCGGATCCATTCGCGTGCTCGGTTTTTCTGTCAAGAAAGCTCTCGAGAAGCTGCCCCAGGCATCTGCGTCAAAGAAGCGCTATCTCGTGATCTTCAAGACGCCCGAGACTGCTCAGGAGCTCGTGGAGCAGGGCTTTGAGTTCGACGGCGTCCTCAACTGCGGTCCGCAGCCCAACTGTGACGGCGCAAAGCTCGTCGAAAAGATGTTGTACCTCACGGAGCCTCAGATCGATGCGCTGAATTATCTGGATTCCCGCGGCGTCAAGCTGATCATCAATCCTGCGTTCACTACCCCTGATCTTTCCTGGCCCGAGGCAAAGAGAAAGGCTGGCATCTAACATGGCTTATTTCGTTCAGGTACTTCTTGTCGCGCTTCTTTATCACCTCACAAATACGTTTGCTTCCTTCGGGGGAATGGTGTTCGGGCGCTATACGCTCCAGAGACCGCTTGTGGGAGGCCTCCTTGTGGGACTTCTTTTTGGCGATGTGCAAAAGGGCCTTGAGCTTGGAGTTGCGTTTCAGCTTGCCTACATGGGTGCCTTCGCGGTTGGCGGAGCAGTTTCCATTGACGTGGGCGTTGTTTCTTATCCTGTTATGGCCATCGCGATTATCAACGGTCTGGATACCGGTACCGCCCTTGCGATCGCGGCGCCGATCTCCATCCTTACCGCAAACCTTACTCACGTGATGCGTGCCTTCAACACGGTGTGCACCGGAATCGTCCGTAAGGGCATCGAGGAGGTCGACTACAAGAAGATCGAGCTCGGCAACGTCATTCTTCCTCAGGCATTCCTGGCGGCCATGAACTTCGCGGTCGTTTTCGTCCTGATGTACCTGGGCACCGGCGCTGTGGACAGCCTGCTTGCCGTCGTCCCGCAGAACGTCATGCACGCGCTTGGCCTTCTTGGAGGCGTCCTGCCCGCCGTCGGTATGGCCATGCTGCTCAAGTTCAACATTGTCGGCAACTGGATGTTCATCTTCTTTGTCCTGGGCTTCATGATGGTTTCCTCCATGGGCATGGGCTTCATCCCCATTGCCATCTTTGCCGCCGCCCTGGCGTTCCTGTACTGGAAGATCGACTCTCGTCCTGAGGCATCGACTGCAAGCGCAAGCGCGAACGTGTTCACCGACGATGACGAAGTGGAGCTGTAAACAATGAGCGACATCATCAAAAACGAGGCCGAGCAGAGCTCCGAGCCCATCTGCAGCGAGCCGTTGACCAAAGAAGAGCTCGACCGCCTCTTTTGGCGCTACCAGCTCAGGTATCTGACCTGCTGCAACCTCGAGAACTGGCACGGTAACTGCTATGCCTACGATATGGCCCCTCTTTACAAGAAGTACTACGACAAGGACGGCCAGCGCGAGGGCATGCTTCGCATGTTCGACTTCATCAACACCGAGCAGACGACGGCGAGCGTGCTGTGGGGAATACTCGTCGGCATGGAGGAGCAGAAGGCCCTGGGCAAGCCGGTAAGCGACGAGATGATCCGAACCGTTAAATCCTCGCTTATGGGCCCGCTCGCCGGCGTGGGCGATTCCCTTGTCCAGGCGACGATCCTTCCGCTGCTCACCACCATCGCCATCTCGCTTACCGGCGCGGGCGATGTCCTGAGCCCGCTTGGCGTCGTGCTCTTCATCATTGCGACCCCGATTCTGCTGTGGGCCTATGCGCGCGTCCTCTTCAACAACGGTTACACCCTCGGTAAGGACGCCGTTTCGACGCTGATGGGCACTGCGATGGACCGCATCAAGACCGCGGTCCAGCTCTTCGGAATCATCGTCATCGGCGCGCTGTCCGCGTCCTACGTGAAGCTGTCCACGCCGCTGTCGTTCGCGGCTTCCGCCGACGCAACGCCCGTGGTGTTGCAGGACGTCATCAACGGCATCTTTCCCAACCTGCTGAGCCTGCTTCTGGTCATCGGCTGCTGGTATTTGCTCTCCAAGAAGGGCATGTCCGTAACCAAGGTGATTTTCGGCCTTATGGGCATCGTCGTGGTGCTCGGCCTCGTCGGAATTCTGTAGCAGAGAGGGCAACCTATGGAGATAAGCAATCACTCCGTATACCGCATCGAGCCCCTGTACAAGTCCTTTGTGTGGGCAGGCCATAAGCTCATCGACCGCTTTGGCCTGAAGACCGATCTGGAAAACGTCGGCACGATCTACAGCGTTCTTGCGCTTCCCGGCGAGCTCGATAACCCGGTGACGGGCATGGGCATGACGCTCTCCGAGCTTTACCAGACGCACCGCGAGCTCTTCGGCTGCTCCGACGAGGTGTTCCCCGTAAGGATGACGATCACGTGCAACGAGGGCTTCCAGTCCTACCAGTCCCACCCCGGCGATGAATACGCCATGGCGCATGAAGGTTGTCGCGGAAAGGTCTCCGGCGCGATCACCCTGGACGAGTCCGACGAGAAGGGCATGTGGCTCTTTGGCCATAAGCCCATGGACGCTAAGGAGTTCAGGCGCTGCATCGACGAGAAGGACTGGGACGCGCTCTTCACGAAGCTCGAGGTCAAAGACGGCGACTTCGTCCACACGCCCGCCGGCGTGATCCATGGCGGCTGGGGCTCCGGCAAGGTCTCCGCGACCTTCGGCACGAACAGCGACATCACGTACCGTTTCTATGACAACGACCGCAACGACCCCGCCCGCCCGCTCAGCATCGACGACGTCTGCGCCTGCGCGAGCTTCCCGGAGCTCCCCTTTAAGGCGGAGCGTCCGGAGGGCGTCAAGAAGGACGGCGTGACTCGATTTGTGTATCACGACGTCCCCGGCGAATACGTCGCCCTGCGTTACAAGGTCGACGGCGAGGCGTCTTTTGAGCACGACAGCTTCCTCTTTGTGACGTGCGTTGGCGGGAACGGCACCGTGTGCGGCGAGCCCATCTCGTTGGGGGAGACGCTCTTCATCCCTGTTGGGTACGGCCCGCTTGTGCTTTCCGGAAAGATGGACTGTATCGCAATCAGCTATCACGAAAAGAATGAGTGCGTCAAATGAGAAAGGTGACGATCATCGGCGCCGGCCGCACAGGCCGAGGGACATTCGGCGAGCTGTTTTTCTCTGAGGGCGGATTCGATATCGCCTTTGCGGACATCAACGCCGACCTCGTGCGCGCTCTCTGCGAGCAGGGATACTTCGTCACCAAACAGACCAATCTTGACACGGGCACGTTTAAGCAGGTTCGCGTCGAGGGTTTTGAGGCATATGATGTCCGGGCGGACCGTGGGGCCTATCTGCGCAGGCTTGCCGACTCGGAGTTCGTTGCGGTTGCGGTCTTCCCCGCTTCCTTTGACGCCGTGGCTCAAGACCTTGCCGATATGATTCGCCTACGAATTGATGAGGGCATGGCCCATAAGGCGGCGGTGATCATCGGCGGCAACTTTGTCGGGCTTCGCAGCTATTTCGAGGGTGCCTTGGAGAAGCTGCTTGACGCAGACGAGCTCGCCGTGCTCGACGATCAAGTCGCCCTCATTACCTCAAAGGCCAACCGTAAGGTGACCTTCTCGTCCGACCCGGACGCGGAGCCGCTCGCCCTTGAGGGGGACGATAAGCCCATTCTTCCGGTCGAGGACCGCTTCTTCTTCGACGAGGGGTATGAGTACCCGTCCTTTTTCCAGCGCTCGAATGATGTCGAGCTGAGCATGGCCGAGAAGATCTGGAGCGAGAATCTCCTTCACTGCTCGCTTGGCTTCATGGGTGCTTACAAGGGCTGCGAATACCTTAACGACGCTGCGTCCGACGAGCTCTGCGCTGACCTTGCGGGAAAAGCCTGGAGAGAGGGAAGGCGAGCCCTTGAGGCTGAGTTCGGCATCCCCGTGCCGGACGACTCGCTGCTCGAGACCATGCTGGGCAAGTTCAGCAGCCCTTATTTCCGCGATCGCATCGAGCGCGTTGTTAGACAGCCCATCCGTAAGCTCTGCAGGGGTGAGCGCTTCCTCGGTCCTGCACTGCTTTGCTTGAAGCACGGCATCATGCCTTTCTTTATTCTTCGCGCCGCCGCCTATGGGTTCTTTGTTCCCAATACGGGCGACGAGCAGGCCGCAAAGATCGAGGAGATTCTCGCTTCGATGCCGCTCGAGAATGCAGTCGTCACTATTACGGGTTTGAATCCGTCCGTTCCCGACGAGGCAATCGCCTGCCGTCTCTTGGTCGGTTTTGTCCAGGAAATTCAATGTTTGGAGGGGGCTGAGAAGCCCAAGCCTGCAGAAGGAGAGATAACCCGATGAGATTGGTACTTGCTGGGCACGGGCATTACGCTTCGGGCGTTGCATCTGCCGTCGCTATGCTTTCTGGTAATGAGGAAGCTGTATCGTTTGCCGATTTCACCCCGGTCGACTCGCCGGATGAGTTCGGTTCCCGCCTGAGAAACATCGCAGAATGTGGCGAGGCGGTTGTGATTATCTGCGATCTGGTCGGCGGCACCCCCTACAACCGTGCCTGCATGATTGCGCATGAGAACGACCAGGTTAAGGTCGTTGCCGGAATGAACTTGGCTGCGATCCTGGAAGCGGCCCTGAGCATTGAGGATGGGCCGAAGGCTTCGGAAGTCGTGGACCTTCTTTGCGCGTCGGTTCCCGGAGGAGTCGGGTTTTTTGAGGAAAGCGCCGGCCGGTCGGATATGATTGATGAGGAAGAGGACCTCTAGCATTGCCTCTGGTAGTACGCCTATGCCGGGGAAGTCGATCTTCCCCGGCCTTTTTTATTTGGACGGTGATTGCGCTGTTCACCACAAGGGTCAAGAGTCTCTACCCTAAATTCACCATGGCGGAGAGAAAGGTCGCCGACTATCTCATCATGAACGGCGACGAGATTGAGGACGTGACCTCGCACGAGCTCGCGCGGCGTCTCGACGTGGGGCAGTCGACTGTCATGCGCTTCTCGAAAAAGATGGGGTACTCGATGTTCGGCGAGATGATCGCCGATATCAAAAGCTCCGGTGATTTGAGCACCGAGATACAGAATGACGACGGGTTATTCACCGTTATGAGCAAGATCGAAGCAAAGTATCACGAGCTTCTAAAAGGCGTCGTAAGAAGCAATACCGAGGATAATCTGGCCCAGGCGGCCCGTCTTGTCGATGGGGCGGACACCATCATTTGCTATGGATGCATGGAGAGCGGTTTGTTGACGTCCCGCTTGTGTTGGTCGTTGGTCGGGCTTGGAAAGAACGCCTACTGCGATGCTGAGATTATCCAGGTTAAGCGACGCCTGCGGACGCTCGACCCGAACAAAGATCTGCTGGTTGTCGTCTCAAAATCGGGAGACAAAGTCGAACCGGTGGGGGTGGCGAAGGCCGCTGTGGCCAAGGGAATCCCCGTGTTAGCAATCTGCGACGCGTCGGATAACCCTCTCTCGAGGCTTGCGACCTCGAGCCTGCGCGTTATCGAGGTCGCCGACCGCTCGACGCCGATGACGTCAATGGGAGTGGACGCGGGCGTGATGCTCATGACCGATACGCTGGTCGCAAGCGTTTATCAGCAAGACCGCAAAAAGTATGCCGCCGCGTATCGCGGGGGCATTGTGGCGGCGTTCTCCGAGCGCCGCGAATAGCCGTCCGCCTTCCCACAAACCTATCAAGAAGAATCAGCCCCTGCACGGCGGACGCATCGGGGCCGAAAAAGCCCGGAATGTATCCGCCGTGGGGGAGTTGGGCACAAGGAAGGGCGCCGACCGCGGCAGAGCGCCCTTCCTAGTTACTGGTAGCGCAGCGCCTCCACGGGGTCGAGGCGGGCGGCGCGCCGGGCGGGGTAGAACCCGAACAGCACGCCGATGCCGCAGCAGATGCCCGCCGCCAGAAGCGCGGTCTGCGGTGTGATCACGGGGACGAGGCTCTCGTAGCCGAGGCTCGACCCGGCGAAGCCCGCGAGCAGCCATGCCGCGCCGTAGCCCACGGCGACGCCGATGACGCCGCCCGCGATGCAGATCGCGATGCTCTCGAGCAGGAACTGCGCTGTGATGTCCGCTCGCTTGGCGCCGAGCGCCTTGCGCAGGCCGATCTCGCGGATCCTCTCGGTCACATTGGTGAGCATCATGTTCATGATGCCGATGCCGCCGACTAGAAGCGAGATTCCCGCCACGGCGAACGCCATCAGGCGGAAAGACGACATCGTGCTCTCCAGCTGGTCGAGCATAGACTGGGCCGTCGAGACGTGGCAGTAGCCCTCCTCCGAGCTGCCGCCCCCGTCCGGGTCGGCCTCGGGGATGTTGTACTTCGTGCGCAGGTACGAGTCGGTGCGCTCGGCCACCCTGTAGATGTCGGCGTTCTCGCGAGCAAAGCCGAAGATACTAAGCGCGGCGTCGTCCTGCTGGCCGATCAGGCGGACTTTGGCCGTGCGGTAGGGGATGTAGGCCACGCCCCAGTCGCCCTGCATGCTGTCCGACTCGAGCGTGCCAACCACGGTATAGGTGTCGTTGCCGATGCGCACCGTCTTTCCCACGGCATCGGCGTCGGCTTGCCCAAAGAGCTTCTTTACCGAGGCCCCGCCGAGCACGACCACCATCGAGGACTCCTCGTTCTCCTCGGCGGTGAAGACCCGTCCCTTCTGGGCCTTCAGGCCCCTCGCCTCAAAGAATTTCTCGTCGCAGGCTATGATCGTCATCTCCTCGGACGAGGAGGTCGGGCTCGACACGCTCGACCAGGCGTTGGCGCAGCAGGTTATGAAGTCGTAGTCGCCGGCGAGGTCGCGGGCCATGGTCTCGACGTCTGCCTCGGTGAGCTGTCGGTTGTTCGGCGGCCAACACGTGATCTCGACCGTGCGGGCGGCGTTGAGGCCGAGCTGGCCCACAATGGCCGCGCGCATGCCGTCGATGAGCGACGTGAGCGCGATCACGGCGGCGATGCCGATTACGATGCCGAGGATGGTGAGCAGGGTCCGCATCCGGTTGGCAAGAAGTGCCGAGCCTGTCTCGTAGGCGAGGTCGCGCGCTTTCATACGGTGGGTACCTCCTTGATTCGGCCGGGCGCGAGCCGAGCGCTTCCGACGCCGCCCGTAAGCTGCTCCTGGACGGCGCGCTCCTGTTCGTCGGTGAGCAGCCTACCGTCTCGGATGTGCACGGTTCGGTCGGCCCAGGCGGCCACCTCCGCGTCGTGGGTAATGAGCACGATGGTCTTCCCGCGCTTCTGGAGGCGGCGGAAGGTCTTCATCACGAGCTCGCCCGTGGCGGTGTCGAGGTTGCCCGTGGGCTCGTCGGCGAGGATGATCGCCGGGTCGTTCACAAGGGCGCGGGCGATGGCGACGCGCTGCATCTGGCCGCCGGAGAGCTCGTTGGCGCGGTGGAGGAAGTGTTCCTCGGGCAGGCCGACTGCGCGCAGGGCCTTCCATGCCAGCAGCTCACGCTCGCGCGGCGCGATGTCGGAGTAGACGAGCGGGAGCATCACGTTTCTGAGCACCGTGGCGCGCGGCATGAGGTTGAACGACTGGAACACGAAGCCAAGGCGAGAAGAGCGCACGTAGGCAAGGTCGTCCTCGGAGAGCTCGGAGACCTCCACGCCCTCGAGGCGGTACGAGCCAGCGGTCGGGCGGTCGAGGCAGCCGAGCGTGTTCATGAGCGTTGATTTGCCGGAGCCCGAAGGCCCCATGATGGCAAGAAACTCCCCGCGCGCGACCTGCAGCGAGACGCCGCGCAGCACGGTGGTGAGGCCGGCGGCGGACTCGTAGATGCGCCAGAGGCCGGAGATGTCGATGACGGGGGCGGCCATGGCGCTACGCCGCCGTATCCGCCGCGGCGGTAGGCTCGGCGCCGTCGTCGGACGCGGACCCCGCGGCGTTCTCTGCGACGGGCGCTTCGCCGTCGGTCGAGACGGGGCCCGAGCCGTCGTTGGTACCCATGTCGGGGTCGGGCACCGAGTACGGGTCAAGAAGGACCTTGTCGCCCTCGTCGACGTTGCCTTCGATGGCAGCGGTCGTCTGGTTCGATGCCCTGACGCTCACAGACCTGCGCTCGGCGGCGCCCGTCTCGTAATCGGTGACGACCATGACGTAGGAGCCGCCCGCCTCGTCCATAGCCACGCAGCTCAAGGGGACCATGAGGGTGTCGGGCACGCTTTGGAGCATGATCTGGACGTTGGCCGTCATGCCGGGCTTGAGCTCGGCGGCAGGCTGGGGGATGAGCAGGCTGACGTCGTAGGTCACGACGCCCCCGCCGTGGCCGGAGGAGTCCTCGCCGCTGCTCGCGACGGTCGCGATGCGGGTGACCTGAGCGTCGAGCTCGACGCCGGGCAAGGCAGAGAAGGTGACCTTGGCCATCTGCCCGACCGAGACCTTCGAGATGTCGACCTCGTTGACCTGGACCTTGACCGTCATCTGCGAGAGGTCGGCGATCTGGATGAGGCCGCCGGCGTTTGCGGCGGAGTCGGTCGAGGCGCCGACCTGCGCGTTCATGGCCACTACCGAGCCGCCCTTGGGCGCGCGCACCGTGCGCTTCTCGGCGTTTGCGACGGCGATGCTGTAGGCCTCCTGGGCGTCGGAGAGGGAGTTGTTGGCGGACTCTACGGCGAACGCGGCCGAGTCGACGTCGCGGCCCTCCGCGCCGCGTTTGTACTCGACGACGTTTCCTGCTTCGTCCTTTACCTCCTCGACCTTGTTGTACGCCTCGAGCGTCGTGGCGTAGGCCGACTGAGCCTGCGAGACGCCGAGCTTTGCGTTGCGCACGCCCATCTCCGCGTCGCGAATCGCCTTGTCCAGCTCGTCGTTCTTTACGGTAAGGAGCACGTCGCCCTCCTGGACGGTGTCCCCTTCCGCGACGTTCACGGACTCGATGGTGCCGCCGACCTCGGGGTTCACGACGACGGAGGTCACGGGCTTGACTGCGCCGGAGGTCTCGACCGCCTCGGTAAAGTCGCCGCGGTCGACGAAGGTCGTCATGAGCTGGGGCGAGTCGCCGCCCCCGGCGTTCCCTGTGAACCTCGAGATGCCCCACGCGACGGCGCCCACGAGCACGATCACGCCGACGATGCCTCTCACGATCAGCTTCTTGCGCCTGCGCGCGCGGCGATGGCGCATGAGGCTTTCCATGGCAAGGCGCGCCTCCATGTCCTCCTCGGACTCGCCGAGGGTCCCGTCCGGGCGCAGCGTCTGCAGCGTTTCCTGGCTATCGTCGGGGGAAGTTCTCATTTGCGCGGGGTGTCCTGGCATCGTGCATGGCGACCTCCTCGGTACCGAGCATTGATGAGGGAAGCATACTTTTGGCATCCCTGACGCGGTATGCTGAGTGCTTGGCCTTCGGCGGCGAGAGGACGGTATGGCGCCATGAACGGTATTTCTCACAAAAACATCGCCGTGGTCTACGAGGACGACGTCCTGCTCGCGGTGGACAAGCCGGCGGGCATCCTGGTGCACGGGGACGGCACCGGCACGCAGACGCTGACCGACCTCGTGGCGGACCACCTTGTCACGACGGGCCGTCCCGACGCGCGCCCCCAGGCCGTGCAGCGTCTTGACGTGGGCACCTCCGGCCTCGTGCTCTTCTCGCTAGACAAGGCCACGCAGCCGGCGCTTGACGCGCAGGTGGCTGGTCACGCCATGGCAAAGCGCTACCTCGCCGTGGTCCAGGGACGCTTTCCCTCTGGCGAGAAGGTCATAGAGCAGCCGCTCGGCCGCGACCGCCACGACGCGCGTCGCATGCGCGTCTGTGCCCCCGGCAGGGGAAAGCCCGCCCTCACGCGCGTGCGTCGCCTGGCCTACGCGAGCGGGCGCAGCCTCCTGGCCGTGGAGCTCGGCAGCGGCCGCAAGCACCAGATCCGCGTTCACCTTGCCCACCGGGGCTTTCCCATTGTGGGAGACACGCTCTACAACGGGGCGAGAAGTGCCTCGGGCCTCCTGCTCCACGCCTTCGAGGAGGAGCTCGAGCACCCGAGCACCCATGAGCGCCTGCGCCTGCGGACGGCCTGGCCCGCCCGCCTGGGTGCGTGGGACCCCGCGCTCTGGGGCTAGCGCCACGAGCGGCGCGGGCTTCTCGCATGCTGTGCCAATACGGTGCCGTTGTAGCCGCATGCCGTCAGTTTGGGCCATACTTGTGGGGTGCGGCCGCTTCTGAGGGGGAGCTCCGCCTGGCAAGAAAATCGCAACCAAAAGGGGAGAGGGATTTCACATGCCTGGCACTATGCGTGGTGTCTACACCAACCTTACCGAGATTCGCCGAAAGGTCTTTGCGGGCGTCGCCCGCATCGCCTACGAGCAGGGGGAGGACTCCGAGGGAGATCTCCAGCGCCTGCCCTACGAGATCGTCCCCGGCGAGATCGCGACCTACCGCGAGTCCGTCTTCCTTGAGCGCGCTATCGTGTCTGAGCGCATCCGCCTGGCCATGGGCCTGCCGCTGCAGGGCGTCGACAAGCCGCAAAGCATGACCGACGGCATCATCGACGCCTCGGTTCCCGAGACCTACTACCAGCCGCCGCTGATCAACGTCATCAAGTTTGCCTGCAACGCCTGCAAAGACAACGTCTATGAGGTGAGCAACGCCTGCCAGGGTTGCCTCGCGCACCCCTGCCGCGAGATTTGCCCCAAGGGCGCCATCACCTTCAAGGACAAGAAGGCCTATATCGACCAGGAGAAGTGCGTCCACTGCGGCCTGTGCGCCAAGACCTGCCCCTACCACGCCATCCACCACTTCGAGCGGCCCTGCGCCGCGGCGTGCGGCATGGGCGCCATCGGCTCCGACGAGCACGGCCGCGCAAAGATCGACTACGAGAAGTGCGTGAGCTGCGGCCAGTGCCTGGTCAACTGCCCCTTCGGCGCCATCGCCGACAAGAGCCAGATCTTCCAGGTGATCATGGCCATCAACGCCGGGGACGAGGTCATCGCCGAGGTCGCGCCCGCCTTTGTCGGCCAGTTCGGCGGCAAGGGCAACGTCGACAAGCTCCGCGAGGCCTTCAAGCAGCTCGGCTTCTCCGGCATGGAGGAGGTCGCTCTCGGCGCCGACCTGTGCACCATCCAGGAGTCCGAGGACTTCCTCGAGGAGGTGCCCGAAAAGATCCCGTTCATGGGCACTTCTTGCTGCCCGGCATGGTCGGTCATGGCAAAGAAGGAGTTCCCCAAGAACGCCGATTGCATCAGCATGGCCCTTACGCCCATGACGCTCACCGCGCGCCTTATCCGCAAGCAGCACCCCAACGCAAAGATCGTCTTTGTCGGGCCGTGCTCCGCAAAGAAGCTCGAGGCCATGCGCGAGTCCGTGCGCTCCGAGGTCGACTTCGTCCTCACCTTCGAGGAGATGGCGGGCATGATGAGCGCCAAGCAGATCGACTACACCAAGCTTGCGGGCGAGGGGGGCGACTTCGACGTGGCTTCCGCCGACGGCCGCGGCTTTGCCGTGGCGGGCGGCGTGGCGACGGCCGTGGCCAACGCCATTCACAAGCGCTACCCCGAGCGCGAGGTCAAGGTGGCCAACGCCGAGGGCCTCGAGGAGTGCCGCAAGCTGATGAAGGACGCCGTCAAGGGCAAGTACAATGGCTACCTGCTCGAGGGTATGGCCTGCCCGGGCGGCTGCGTCGCCGGTGCCGGCACCCTCACCGCGGTGAACAAGACCGCCGCCGCGGTCAAGCGCTACGCGAAGACCTCGCCGCGCAAGAACGCCAACGAGAACTCCTACCGCATGCTCATCCCGGCCCTCGAGCGCGACGCCGACGGCAAGCACGCCGCCGACATCGACGAGGTCGCCGAGACCTTCGAGGCGGCCACGCCCGCAAGCCAGAACCAGGATACGGAGTAGAACCACATGCTCAAGGTCAGTCAGGCAATCCTGCACGTCTTCGACTTCGAGGAGGGCTCCGCCTACCTCTCAGACCAGCCCCTGGACCTGGAGTCGCGCGCCACGCGCTCCTACGTCCAGAGGCGCCTGCGCCGCATCGTGGCCAACGCGGAGTCAAAGCACGGCGAGTTCTCCCCGGAGTCGGGCTTTGCCGGCGAGCTTGAGCACTACCTTGGCGGAGGCACGGACTTCGTGTCCTTCTCCACGCAGATCGCGCAGTGGTTCTGGGAGGAGCTGCGCCGCGCGGAGGAGCTCGAGCAGTGCGACCTCCTGGTGGCGGACTTCCGCGACACCGACGAGGGCAAGGTCGACGCCGCCTCCACCGACGAGCAGGTGGATGCCGCCTTTGACGGCCCCGCGGGCAAGCGCTTCTTTGCCGTGGTGCTGCTGCCGCGCAAGCAGGCCTTCATGCACGAGGTGGGCGGCTCCACCAACGACATCACGCGCGTGGACACCACGCTGCCCAGCCCCACCCAGAAGGTGGACTCCTACGTGCTCGTCGACTGCGAGGCCATGACCATAGACTTCCACGACAAGGAGCGCTCCATCGGCGGCGCCGCGTCCATGGTCATCCCCGAGAAGTTCCTCCAGTGCGTGTCCTCCGCCTCTAGCCACGAGGTCATCGACGAAGTCAGCGTCATTGTGAGCGACATTGCCGAGGAGTACGGCCTCACGCCGGCCGTGGAGGTCTCCCGCGCCAAGGCCTACGTCGCCGAGAAGGCCGACCAGGACGAGGTCATCGAGCCCGCCGAGGTCGGACGCCAGATCTTCGAGGACAGGCCCGACGTGCAGCAGGTCTACGAGGAGCGCGTCCGCGAGGCAAGGCTTCCCGAGGAGGCCCCCGTGCGCCGCGGCGTGGCAAACCGCCTGACCAAGAGCCACAAGATCCGCACGGACACCGGGGTTGAGATCAGCTTCCCGTCCGAGCTTGCCGACAAGCCCGGCTACCTCGACTTCACCACCGATTCAGAGGGCCGCATCACCATCAGCATCGGCAACGTGGCCCAGATAGAGAATCGCTAGCCGAGAAGGGCCTCGGACGCGCCAGCCCTTCTCCCGGCGTAGCGTGACGCGTGTTGCCATGGGCGTGTGGTTTTGGTCAAAGTGAGTCTTCTCGGCTAGAATTGGAACGCATTCAGCTCAACCACACGCAGCTTCACCGTATCCAAGGAGACCGAATGTCGCGCAAGCGTATTGACTCTTCCGAGGTCGGACTGACCCCTAGGACCGTTACCCGCAGGGACGCCCTGCGCATCCTCATTGGCGCCGGCATGTGCGCCGTCCTTTCTCCCGCCATCGCCCGCGCCGCCACCACGCAGGAGAAGCTCGACGCGGCGCAGCTGAGCTACGACGAGGCCCAGTCAAAGCTTGACCAGATTGGCCAGGAGTACTCGGCCATTGCGGACCAGCTGAGCCAGACCCAGGCCCAGGTGGGGGACCTCTCCTCGCAGATTGACGCCAAGCAGGCCGAGATCGAGCAGAAGCAGACCGAGATTGACGCCAAGCAGGCCGAGGTCGAGGCAAAGCAGCAGCAGCTGGGCGAGCGCATGTGCTCTGCCTACAAGTCCGGCGGCTCCTCCGTGCTGGACATCCTGCTCTCCTCCGCGACCTTTGAGGAGCTCACGAGCAACATCTACTACCTCGACAAGATCAGTGCCGCCGACCAGGCCATGATCTCCGAGGTCAAGGACCTGAAGGCAGAGCTCGAGAGCCAGAAGAGCTCGCTTGAGACCGAGAAGGCCGAGCTCGAGAGCCAGAAGAGCGAGCTGGAGACCCTGCAGGCCCAGCAGGAGCAGCAGCTCGAGGAGGCCCAGGCCAAGCAGGCCGAGGCCCAGGAGCTGGTGAGCAACCTCAGCTCTGAGGTCAAGGAGCTCATGGCCCAGCGTGACGCCGAGCTCCTGGCCGCCCAAAAGGCCGCCGAGGAGGCCGCCCGCCAGGAGGAGCGCAGGAAGGCCGCCGCCGCGGCTGCCGCGAACAAGAACAACGGAAGCTCCGGCGGCTCCAGCTCCGGCGGCTCCAGCTCGGGCGGTAGCCAGACCATCACGGGCAACGGTAGCCTTGCCGCCGTGCAGTCGGCCGCCTACTCCGTGCCGTCCCCGGGCTCCGGCCTGTGCGCCGCATGGGTCACGCGCGTGTTTGCCGCGGCGGGCCTGAATGTCGGCGGCGGCAACGCATGCGACATGTACAACTGGTACTGCTACACGTCCGTCTCCAACATCCAGCCGGGCATGATCGTCGCATGCCCGTCCGCCCCGTACAGCTCTGCGGCCGTGATCTACGGTCACGTGGGCATCTACCTGGGCAACAACACGGTGCGCGACAACGCGAGCGGCCGTCTGCGCACGAGCAGCCTCTCTGCCTGGGTGAGCGAGTACAGCGTCACGTCCACCGTGCGCTGCGGCTGGCTGGGCGGCGTGGCGCTCTCGTAGCCCTCCCAAAAGGTTCGCACGACTCGGACGGCCCGAGCCCCTGCTGGTGGCTCGGGCCGTTTGCCGCAACTCGCGTGCCTTATCTCGCCGGGCGCTTGCATATGGCCCCCAGACCATTTACGGTGGCAGAAGACTTGAGGTTTCCCGAAAGGACCGGGCCGCCTTCCCGCAATCGACCCAAGAACTGGAGCAAGGGAAATGTCAGTGAGAAGAGCCGACCGCCGTGGCACGCCGCGCGGAAGGGACGGGCATGTGGCGCGCGTCGCTGCTGCGGCGCTTGTCGCCGTCTTGGTGCTGGGAGTGTGCGCCGGCGTGGCCGTTGCCGTGTCCGCGTCCTTCTCGGCTGCGCCTCCGGCGTCGGGCAACGGAGGCGGTAGGGAAGTGGTGAGCGACAAGGCGCAGCCCGAGGAGCCGGAGGCTCCCGCCGCCGATGACAGCTCCGGCGAGCAACAGCTTCCCTCCGACGACGAGCGCGCCGCCGACCTCGCCCTTGACCCCAACCGCCAGACCGACTGGCTCGACCACAGCAACGGCGAGAAGACCCTCTACCTCACGTTTGACGACGGCCCCTCCGCCAACACCGAGAAGGTCCTGGACATCCTTGACAAGTACGGCGCCAAGGCGACGTTCTTTGTGACGGGGCACGAGCCGGAGTATCGCCCGATGATCGCGGAGGCGTACCGCCGCGGCAACACCATCGGCATGCACTCCTACACGCATGACTACGCCACCATCTACCAGTCCGAGGACGCCTTCTTCGGCGACCTCTCCCAGGTGGCGGATGTGGTCAAGGAGCAGATTGGCTACGTGCCGTACCTCACGCGCTTCCCCGGTGGCGTCTCCAACACGGTGTCCGAGTCCTACTGCCCGGGCATCATGACGGCGCTTGCCTCCGACCTGCAGGCCAAGGGGTACCAGTACTATGACTGGAACGTGAGCTCGAGCGACGCCTCGGGCAACCACGTGCCCGTCGACACCATCGTGCAGTCCTCCTGTGCCTACGGCAGCTTCACCAACGTGATCTTGCTCTGCCACGACTCCGGCGCAAAGACCACCACCGTGGAGGCCCTGCCGCAGATCATCGAGTACTATCAGTCCCAGGGCTTCGTCTGCAAGGCCATCGACCGCTCGACCGTCGTGGTACACCATCACATCAATAACTAGCGAACCCAAAACGTGCGGGAAGGCGGGTCCGAGAGCCTTGCTCCGCGCGTTTTGGGTTCGGGAAATCGCGCGTGTCCGGCGCAATCCTGGGCCTATGTCAGCCGGAAGTTCAAGCCCCGAACCCAAATCGATATCCGTTTTGGGTTCGGGGCACTTTCATGCACGAAGAAACATTCATACCTTGATATGTACCAAAATTGTTGTTCCAACGCCGCCCAGTGGGCGCCGTTTGGCGCCAAACGGTATGCAATATCAAGATAGCAAATAAAAAATGAGATTCACTCTGATGGATTTACCACCGTTTAGCTGCTAAATCATCGTTTGCTGTCAAACATCCGTCAGCGTTCTGAAAGCTTGCCGCAAGGGTCTCGGCGGCGGGAAGACGCCGATTCCGCTAGGCTCTTCCCATGTCGATTCTTGTCTCACATACCAGCGCGTTGCAGCTCATGAGGCTGCGTGGGTACCCCGCCCGGGTCAAGGAGTGGAGCGAGTCAACCTCCTATGTTCCTCCCAAGCTGCCGGGGCACCAGAAGGTCATGCGCATCATCTCAGCCGACGACCTTCTGCGTGAGCTGCCCATGCCGCTCGATCTTCTCGTTCGCACCGACAACAACAGCCATACAACCGCCTTGGCCGACAAGCACGTGACGAGAAGCGCCTTCCCCCGCGATGCATTCGTGCGCCTCTCCGAGGACCTCTACTGCGTCGCGCCCGAGCTCATTGCCTTCCAGATGGCAAGGGGAGCTAGTGTCGAGCAGGTTGCCCTGTTACTCTACGAGCTCGTTGGCACCTATGCGCTTGATTGCGGCTCTTCCTATGGCATGACGCAGAGAAAAGAGCCACTGACAACCATCGAGGCGATATCCGAAATGCTGCTCAGGAGAGGTTCCACTCATGGCTCGAGGAAGGTCGGCGCGGCGCTGCCCCTCGTCGCCCCGGACTCGGGATCGCCGATGGAGAGCAAGCTTGCGCTGCGCATCAAGGCGCCCGTCGACCAGGGCGGGTGGGGCATGCAGTTTACCTCGATGAACCACAGCATGTGGCTTGGGCGGCTCTCCGGGCGCTTCGAGGAGCTCAAGCTGAGAAAGCCGGACATCCTGTTTTGCGGTACTCGAGAAGGCTCGGGGCCGAGGTTCGTTGCGCTCGAGTACCATGGAGCTTGGCACCTGCAGGACGAGCAGGTCAAAAAAGACGAGGTCAGGCGTAACGAATTTGCCGCAAACGGCATAAAGGACTACACGATCTTCAAAGATCAGTACGATGACCTCGACTACATGGACTGGCTGATTTCCCAGATAGGGGAGGAGCTGGGCATCTGCATGGACTATCTTGCCTGGGGCAAGAACCTGCGCGAGGACCTTTACCAGCGCCTCGAGAAAGCCCGTCCCCTGGGCCTTGCCGACGATTCCGCGGTGCGCCTCTCCGCGTAGGCGCCTGTCTGGGCGCCATTTTCACGTTTTGGGTTCGGCGCTGTGGCCAAGCGACAAAGACTCATTTGCAAAACTGCAGGTAGAGCAGTTGCTCGCTAATCGGCGGGATGCCTCTCTCCCGAAGCGCGAACCCAAATCGATATCTGAATTGGGTTCGTGGGCGGGGTGCAAAGAGAAAAGCCGCAGGAGAGACAAGGTCTCTACCTGCGGCTTTGTTGTGAGCGCTGTTGGCTGGGGTCAAAATCGCGAACCCAAAACGCAACGGAGGCGCAAATGAGGCCCCAACCTCTACGCGGCGTCCTCGAACTGGGAGTTGTAGAGCTCCGCGTAGAAGCCGCCCTTGGCGAGAAGCTCCTCGTGGGTGCCCTTCTCCACGATGTCGCCGTCGCGCAGCACGAGGATGACGTCGGCGTTGCGGATGGTGCTCAGGCGGTGCGCGATGACAAAGCTCGTGCGGCCGCGCATGAGCTCGTCCATGGCGCGCTGGATGAGCTCCTCGGTGCGGGTGTCCACGTTGGACGTGGCCTCGTCCAGGATGAGGGCGGGGCGGTCGGCCAGGATGGCTCGCGCGATGGTTACGAGCTGGCGCTGGCCCTGGGAGAGGTTGGTGCCCTCCTCGTTGATCACAAAGTCGTAGCCGTCGGCCAGCGTGTGGATGAAGTGGTCGCAGCGCGCGGCCTTGGCTGCGGCCTCGACCTCGGCGTCGGTGGCGTCGGGGCGGCCGTAGCGGATGTTCTCGCGGATGGTGCCGTTGAACAGCCACGTGTCCTGCAGGACCATGGCAAACTCCTTGCGCAGCGCCGCGCGGTCCCAGTCGCGCACGTCGATGCCCTCGACGCGCAGGTTTCCGCCGTCCACGTCGTAGAAGCGCTGGAGCAGCTTGATGAGCGTGGTCTTGCCGGCGCCCGTCGGACCCACGATGGCCACGGTCTGGCCGGGCTCGGCCACGCAGCTGAAGTCGTGGATGATGGTCTGGCCGGGCACGTACCCAAAGCGCACGTGGTCGAACTCCACCAGGCCGGGGCGCTCCTCGGCCACCTGGGCGTCTGTCGCCTGCTCCTCCTCCGGCGCAGCGAGAAACTCAAAGACGCGCTCGGTGGCGGCAGCCATGGACTGCAGCGTGTTGCCCACGTTGCCGAGCTGCTGGACCGGCTGGGTGAAGTTGCGGACGTACTGGATGAAGGACTGGATGTCGCCGGGGGTGGCGTTGCCCGTGAGGGCCAGCTGCGCGCCCACCACGACGACGCCCACGTAGCCCATGTTGCCCACCAGGGACATGAGCGGCATCATCAGGCCGGAGAGGAACTGCGACCTCCAGCCGGAGATGAAGAGGCGGTCGTTCTTCTCGTCGAACTCGGCCACGGCGGCGTCGGCGCGGTCAAAGACCTGGATGACGTTCTGGCCGGCGAAGTCCTCCTCGATGATGCCGTTGACGGCACCCAGGACCTGCTGCTGCTCGCGGAAGTACGGCTGCGAGAAGTGAATCATGACCATCATGATGATGGCGGCGGCCGGAAGCGTCAGCACGGTCACGCCGGTGAGCGGCAGGCTGATGGAGAGCATCATCACGAGCACGCCGAGGATCTGCGTGACCGAGGTGATGAGCTGCGTGATGGACTGGTTGAGGGACTGGCCCAGGGTGTCCACGTCGTTGGTGATGCGGCTGAGCACGTCTCCCTTGCTGTGGCCGTTGAAGTAGCTCATGGGCACGACGGAGATCTTGTGGGCGATCTCCTTGCGCATGCGGTAGCAGATCTTCTGCGTGACGCCGGTCATGAGCCAGCCCTGCACGAGGTTGCACGCGGAGCTCGCCAGGTAGAGGCCGAGCAGGAACAGCAGGGTCTTGCCGATCCAGTCAAAGTCCACGGCTCCGGTGCCGCTCACCTTGGCGACAAGCCCCTCGTAGAGCTTGGTAGTAACCTGGCCCAGCACCTTGGGGCCCACGATGTTGAAGATGACCGAGCAGATGGCAAAGGCAATGCCGAAGAGCACGGCCACCTTGTGCTGGCCCACGTAGCCCAGCAGCTTCAGCATGGTGCCCTTGAAGTCCTTGGCCTTCTCGACGGAGCGTCCGCCGCCAAAGCCGCGGCCGCCCATGGGGCCGCGCTGGCGCTGCTTGGGCATGACGGTCTTGGAGTTCTCGTCTGCCATTAGCGGCTACCCCCTTCCATGACCGCCGTAATCTCTTCCTGCGTGAGGCCGAGCTCCTTGGCGGAAAGCTGTGACTGTGCGATCTCCAGGTAGGCGGGGCAGCTGCGCAGGAGCTCCTCGTGCGTGCCCTGGCCCACCACCTGGCCGTCGTCCAGGACGACGATCTGGTCCGCATGCATGATGGTGGCTATGCGCTGGGCCACCACCACGATGGCGGCCTCCTTCTGCGTGCGTGCGAGCTCCTCGCGCAGGCGGGCGTCGGTCTTGTAGTCAAGGGCGCTGAAGGAGTCGTCAAAGACCACGACCTCGGGGCGCTTGGCCAGGGCGCGCGCGATGGAGAGGCGCTGGCGCTGGCCGCCGGAGACGTTCCCGCCGCCCTGGCTGATCTCGGAGCCAAAGCCGCCCTCGCGCTCCTCGATGAAGTCGGTGGCCTGGGCGATTGCCGCCGCCTCGCGCATGGCGTCGTCGGTCACGGACTCGCCGGCAAACTTGAGGTTGGACTCCACGGTGCCAGAGAAGAGCATGCCCTGCTGGGGCACGTAGCCCACGCGGCGGCGCAGCTCGGAGAGGGGAAGGTCGCGGACGTCGATGCCGTCCAGGGTGACCTTGCCTCCCGTGACGTCGTACAGGCGCGGGATGAGCTGCACGAGCGTGGACTTGCCGCAGCCCGTGGAGCCGATGACGCCCAGCGTCTGGCCGGCGTGCACGGTGAAGCTCACGCCGCTGATGACGTCCTCGCGGGCGTCGGGGTACTGGAAGCTGACGTTCTTGAAGGCCAGCTCGCCGCGAGGGGCGTCGGCGGCGAGAAGCTGCGGGCGCTTGGGCTCCTTGATGGAGCTCTGGGTGGAGAGGACCTCCTCCACGCGCTCGGCGGCCACCTCGGCGCGCGGCAGCATGACGGAGACCATGGTGAGGATCATGAACGCCATGACGATCTGCATGGTGTAGGAGATGAAGGCCATCATGTCGCCGACCTGCATCACGCCGTCGCTGACGCCGTGGGAGCCGGCCCATACGATAAGCACGGTGACGCAGTTCATGACCAGCATCATGAGCGGCATCATGAAGCTCATGGCGCGGTTGGTGAAGAGCTGGGTGTCCATGAGGTCGCGGGAGGCGTCGTCAAAGCGCTCGAGCTCGTGGTCCTGGCGGCCAAAGGCGCGGATGGGCATGACGCCGTCGAGCATCTCGCGGGCGACGAGGTTCACGCGGTCCACGAACTTCTGCATCTTCTTGAACTTGGGCATGGTGAGGCCCATGAGCACGCCCACCACGGCGCACACGGCGATGACGGCCACGCCGATGGTCCACTCCAGGCCCGTGTGGGTGGCAAGCACGCGCATGACGGCCACGACGCCCATGATGGGGGCCATGAGCACCATGCGGATGAAGAGGGTCGTCGCCATCTGGATCTGCTGGATGTCGTTGGTGCAGCGCGTGATGAGGGACGCCTGGCTGAACTTTCCGACCTCTGCCGGCGAGAAGTGCATCACGCGGTCGAAGGTCTGGCGGCGCAGGTCGCGCGCGATGGTGCAGGCAGTGTGGGAGGCCACGGCGCCCGTGAGGATGGTGGCCACCAGCGAGACGGCGCACAGGCCGAACATCTTGAGCGACATGCTGGCAAGGTAGGAGTTCTGCACGTCGGTCAGGCTGATGCCCTGGGCCTCGTACTCCTGCTGCACGTAGGTGACGGCGCGCTGCTTGACGATGGAGCCGCCCATGCTGCCCATGGAGTCGCTCATGGCGCTGGCGGCCTCGACGAGCTTCTCCTTGGGGATGATGCCCGCCTCGCAGGCGCCGCGGACGGTCTGCATGTCAAGCGTGCCCGTCATGCCGTCCGTCACGGTCGAGGCGTCCACGCCCTGCTCGAGGGAGAGGACTACGGTCTCGGGCAGGCTGATGGCGTCGCTGACGGCGCCGTCCTCGGCGCGGTCTGCCTCGGAGCCCACGTAGGTGCGGATGCCCTCTGCATCGGGCTCGGAGTAGGCGGCCTCGACGGTTGCCATGTCGTCCTCGGGCATGAAGAGCTCCAGGTCAGACAGGGACTCGGCGCGGATGGTGTCGGGCGCCGGGCCCTCTATGCCTCCCTGCTGGATGCCCACGTCCACGATCTCGCTCATGTAGGTGGGCAGCGCGAGGTCCGCGTTGCAGCTGATGACGATGAGCGCCACGGCGCACACCAGCGCAAGCACGTGGTTCTTAAAGAGCTTGACGATCCTCATGCGGCTGGCCTCCCTTCCTCTCTTGGTCTTGTTTGTCGGCGGCCTGCCGGGCCGCACGGTTGCCGTCTATGGTCTGGTTCACGCGACGGAGGATGCGCAGCATCTCCCGGGTGTCCTTCTCGCCGAGCTGGGCGAGAAAATCGCTGGCCAGCTCCTCGAACTCCGCCTTGTGGCGCTTGTCTTCCGCCCGTCCGGCCTCGGTGAGGCTTACGGTGACGCGACGGCGGTCGGCCTGGGAGTGCTCCCGGGTGACGAGGCCCTTCTCCTCAAGGGAGCGCAGCACGTTGGCCACGCGGGCGGAGGAGAGGTGGCCCAGCGCGGCAAGCTCGCTCGGGGTGAGCGGGCTTGCGGAACAGGCGAGCGCATGTATGACGCCATGCTCTCCGCGGCGGGCGTTTTGCATCCTCGAGCCCATGCGGCGGCCGAGCGCCCCGAACTCCTCCAGGACCTCCTGCGCCAGTGCGCGGAAGTCCTCGGAATTCCCTTCCACTGAAACCTCCTAATACTAGAAGCAAATAACGGTGTTAGATATTGCCTCGGCAGAGTGCCGCTAGTCCCGTGGCGCGCCCTTCTCCACGGGTCCCTCACATAGATGAAGGGCACCGTCCGGTCGCCGTGCGCCTCTATGTCACGCGTTTCTTGCAATTTGGGTGGTTCGCTGGGGACACCTGGCCTTAATGGACGTGTAACAATGGGCAACTAGAGTTTTCTCCCGTAAGCCAAGCACGCCAAACTACTAGACGGAAAGAGGCGCACATGGGCAAGGACAAGGTCACCGAGGAGTACGGAAGCCTCCTGTTCACGGATGCCGTGATGCAGGAGAGGCTTCCCAAGCCTACCTACAAGGAGCTCAAGCAGGTCATCGAGGAGGGCAAGAAGCTCGACCTGAGCATCGCCAACGAGGTGGCCCACGCCATGAAGGAGTGGGCGCTGGAGAAGGGCGCGACGCACTACGCGCACTGGTTCCAGCCGCTGACGGGCATCACCTCCGAGAAGCACGACAGCTTCATCACGCCCAAGGACGACGGCAGCGTCCTCATGTCGTTCTCGGGCAAGGAGCTCATCCAGGGCGAGCCGGACGCCTCCTCCTTCCCCTCCGGCGGCCTGCGCGCCACCTTCGAGGCCCGCGGCTACACCGCCTGGGACCCCTCCAGCCCCGCCTTCATCAAAGACGAGGTCCTATGCATCCCCACGGCCTTCATCTCCTACACCGGCGAGGCGCTTGACAAGAAGACCCCGCTGCTGCGCTCCCAGGTGGCCCTTGAGGGCCAGGCCAAGCGCGTGCTGGAGCTCTTCGGCCGTCCCGCCAAGCACGTCATGACCACCGTCGGCCCCGAGCAGGAGTACTTCCTCATCAAGGAGGAGGACTTCCAGAAGCGCCCGGACCTCATCATGTGTGGCCGCACGCTCTTTGGCTGCGAGCCGGTCAAGGGCCAGGAGCTCGAGGAGCACTACTTCGGCGCCATCCGCCCGACGGTCAACGCCTTCATGAAGGAGGTCGACGACGAGCTCTGGAAGCTCGGCGTCCCCGCCAAGACCAAGCACAACGAGGTCGCCCCCGGCCAGCACGAGCTCGCCCCCATCTTCGAGCAGGGCTCCCTTGCCATTGACGACAACCTCCTGACCATGGAGAAGCTCAAGCTCCTGGCCACCCACCACGGCCTGGCCTGCCTCGAGCACGAGAAGCCCTTCGACTACGTCAACGGCTCCGGCAAGCACAACAACTGGTCCATCTGCGCCGACGGCAAGAACCTGCTCGAGCCTGGCGCCCAGCCCAACGAGAACCTGCAGTTCCTCGTCTTCCTGGCCGCCCTCATCGCCGCCGTCGACACCCACGCCGACCTGCTGCGCATGAGCGTCGCCTCCGCCGGCAACGACCACCGTCTGGGCGCCAACGAGGCGCCCCCGGCCATTGTCTCCGTCTTCCTGGGTGATGAGCTGGACGAGATCGTCGAGGCCCTCATCCATGACGAGGCCACCGAGGCTCACGGCCGCACCCGCATCGACCTGGGCGTTCCCTCCCTGCCCACGGTCCTGCAGGACACCACGGACCGCAACCGCACGTCTCCCTTCGCCTTCACCGGCAACAAGTTCGAGTTCCGCATGTGCGGCTCCCAGCAGAACCTGTCCGACCCCAACGTGGTACTGAACACCGCCGTGGCCGAGCAGTGCGACGAGTTCGCCTGCGCCATGGCCGGCAAGACCGGCGACGAGTTCACCGCCTGCGCCCTGGCCTGGGTCAAGCAGACGCTCAAGGATCACCACCGCATCATCTTCGAGGGCAACGGCTACTCCGAGGAGTGGGAGCAGGAGGCCGAGCGCCGCGGCCTGCCCAACCTCAAGACCACGCCGGACGCCCTGCCCACCATGGTCAAGCCCGAGAACGTCGCCTTCTTCGACAAGTACGGCGTCCTCAACGAGGCCGAGGTCCACGCCCGCTACGTCTCCAAGGCCGAGCAGTACTCCAAGCTGCTCAACATCGAGGCCAACACCATGGTCTACATGGCCCGCTCCCTCTACCTGCCCGCCCTCTTCGACTACTCCGGCGACATTGCCACGAGCGTTGCCACCAAGGCCGAGCTGGGCATCGAGGCCACGGCCGAGAAGGAGCTCGTCAAGACCCTGACCAACGGCATCAACGCCATCTACGAGGCCACGGCTGACCTCGAGTCCAACAACGCCGACGCCCGCGCCATCGAGGACCCGCAGGCCCAGTGCGACGCCTACCGCGACTCGGTCATCCCGAGCATGGAACACCTGCGCGCCTCCGTCGACGCCATGGAGAAGATCTGTGGCGCCGACTACTGGCCCGTCCCCAGCTACAACAGCCTGCTCTTCTGGGTGTAGCCCCACGGCCCCATAGTCCATAGCACGACCCCCTGCGGGCGGCGAGAAGCGCGTTCTTCTCGCCGCCCGCCTCTCAAATTGGGGACGTGTTCGTTTTTGCGCAAAAGGGGGACAGGTTGCCACGCGTAAACCCCCTAGGGGTATACTGCTTGCAGTAAGCCGAGGCTAACTACTAGGGGAGAAACCAATGGGTCCAGCAGACATTGCCATCATCGCGGTCGTTGCCGTCATTGTCGTCGTGGCGGTCGTGCGCCTGGTGGGTACCACCAGGGGAACGCGCGACTGCTGCAGCGGCGCCAAGAAGGGCGCGGCCTCCGGTGGGTGCAGCTTCCCTGCCGTCGAGGTTGCCGACAAGGACGAGTCCCACTACCCCTACTCGGCCGAGCTCGGCATAGGCGGCATGTCCTGCGAGCGCTGCGTGGCCGCGGTGGCAAACGCCCTGGACTCCCTCGACGGCGCCTGGGCCACCGTCGAGCTTGCCGGCGGCCACGCCCACGTATGCTCCAAGGCGCCCCTCACCGAGCAGGCCTGCCGCCAGGTCGTCGAGCAGGCCGGCTACCGCCTCGTCTCCTTCCGCCAGGTAACAGGTAAATAACAACGTCCCTATTAACTGGTGGCGATGAGGCGGGGGAGGGCCGGCGCGAGGTCGGACATGCGGCCGCTCCAGATGGCGCGCTTGGGGCGGGCGTGACCCACGTAGATGGTGCGCAGGCCGCACTCGGGGTGGGCAAAGTCGCGCCGGGCGTCGTTTCCAACCATGAGGCACTCGTCGGGAGCCACGCCGAGCTTGCCGCAGAACTCCTCGTAGTAGCCGGCCCATGGCTTTGATCGCGTGCTGTTCTCGGCGCAGGAGATGAGGGCAAAGTCGTCCTCGTCAAAGCCCGCCCAGTGCAGGCGCGCGACGTCGCAGGCGCGCGAGACCACCGGGTTGGTTGCCAGCGCGCAGACAAGCCCCAGGTCATGGACGCAGTCGACGGCCTCGTGCGCCCCGGGCATGGGCTGGGCGCGCACGATGCCGCCACCCATGCGCGGCACCACGGTGCGCTCGTAGCAGCAGATCATGTCCGCGATGGCCGGGTCGTCCAGGGGAATCCCCGTCTGCTCGAAGACGATCTTGTTGATGAGCTGCTCGTTGGTGAGCCTGTCTCGGCGCGTCTCCGCCTCCACAGCAAGCCAGGCCCGGGCGTAGGCAGCCATGATGTTCACGCGCACCTTGCCGCTTGCCCGGCACAGCAGCCCTGACGCCCCGTTTACGTACCGGGCGAGAAACGCGGTGAGGTTGAGGCTCAGGAGGGTGTTGTCCAAGTCAAAGAGAACGGCGCGAATCACGTGCGGGCCACCTTTCCCAACATGCGAAGTACCTGCGAAGAAGGACAAAAAACACAAAAGCGAACCTTGAAAAGAGCGTACCCATAACGTTACTCTAGAACGCGTGTGGGCATAGGGTCCGCACAAACGTATCTGTCGGCCCCCGAGAGCATGCAAGTTTCCGAGTAGACGCCACACGGCACTGCAGGCAGCGACCATGACGACCGGGGCCCCGTTGTTCGAAAGGGGTCCACCTTTGAGTGAGATTCAGAACTCGTCCATCTTTGCGTTGGATGACATTTCCGACGAGGAGATGAACAACCTCATCGACGGCACCGTCACCGACTTTGATGAGGGCGATCTTGTCACCGGCACCGTCGTCAAGATCGAGCGCGACGAGGTCCTGCTTGACATCGGCTACAAGTCCGAGGGCGTCATTCCTTCCCGCGAGCTCTCCATCCGCAAGGATGTCAACCCGGCTGACGTCGTTGCCATGAACGACGAGATCGAGGCTCTGGTTCTCCAGAAGGAGGACAAGGAGGGCCGTCTCGTCCTCTCCAAGAAGCGTGCCGAGTACGAGCGCGCCTGGAACGCCGTCGAGGAGAAGTTCAACTCCGGCGAGACCGTCGAGGGCGAGGTCATCGAGGTCGTCAAGGGCGGCCTGATTCTCGACATCGGCCTGCGCGGCTTCCTGCCCGCCTCCCTCGTCGACCTCCGTCGCGTCAAGGACCTCAACGCCTACATGGGCACCCGCATCGAGGCCCGCGTCATCGAGATGGACCGCAACCGCAACAACGTCGTCCTCTCCCGCCGCGTCGTGCTCGAGGAGGCCCGCAAGGCCGAGCGCCAGGAGATCCTCTCCAAGCTCAAGGTCGGCATGCGCCTCAAGGGCACCGTCTCCTCCATCGTTGACTTCGGTGCCTTCGTGGACCTCGGCGGCATCGACGGCCTGGTTCACATCTCCGAGCTCTCCTGGAACCACGTCAACCACCCCTCCGAGGTCGTCAAGGTCGGCCAGGAGGTCGAGGTCCAGGTGCTCGACGTCGATCTGAACCGCGAGCGCATCTCCCTCGGTCTCAAGCAGACCACCGAGGATCCTTGGCGCACCCTCGTCAAGAAGTATCCCGTTGACGCCATCGTCGAGGGCAAGGTCACCAAGCTCGTCACCTTCGGCGCCTTCGTCGACCTTGGTGACGGCGTCGAGGGCCTGGTCCACATCTCCGAGATGGCCAAGCAGCACGTCGACCAGCCTTCCCAGGTCTGCACCGTGGGCGACACCGTCCAGGTGAAGGTCATGGAGATCGACCTCGACCGTCGTCGCATCTCCCTGTCCATGAAGGCCGCCGCCGAGACCCTCGGCACCGAGGTTGAGGTCAAGCCTCTCCCCGAGTCCGAGAAGCCGGCTGAGGCTGCCGAGGAGACCGTCGAGGAGTAACCTCCTTCAGGCTCCCAGCACCAAGCAGGTTCAAGGGCCGTCCCAATCAGGGGCGGCCCTTTTTGTGTCCAGACTTGCATGAACGGTGTGTTTTTCTCCCCAAAAGGTTTCCAACGCTTTGCTTTTGTTAAGCGAGGTTAAAAGACGCAGGCAGAACGGGAGCATCGCGGATACTACCTTGAGCCGGGGGATTCTCATACATGTGCTGTCCAACGGCCGCGCGAAAGGGACGCGCGTCAAATAGGGAGAAGAGAAAGGCAAGTCAAATGACTAACCTCACCCGCCGTAACTTCGTCAAGGGCGCCGCCGTTGCCGGCTCCGCCGCGACGATGCTTTCCATGGCCGCCTGCGGTGGCTCCGACTCCTCCACCACCGACGGTGGCGAGAAGAAGAAGGTCCTGCGCTTCGGCCAGTCCAACGCCAAGCTCGGCCTGGACATGCAGAAGTCCACCAACTCCGGCTCCTCCTCCGTCTCTGACTGCGTCTTCGAGGCTCCCCTTCGCTGGACCGAGGACAACGAGCTCGTCCCGTGCCTGCTGACCGAGATCCCGACCTTCGAGGACGACGGCGTCACCCTGCACTGCACCCTCAAGGAGGGCATCAAGTGCCACGACGGCTCCACGCTGACCGCCAACGACGTCAAGTACACGTTTGAGCGCATGTTCAAGCCTGAGACCGCTGCCAAGTCCACCTACATGTACGACCTCATCAAGGGCGCCAAGGACATGCTCGCCGGCACCGCCACCGAGCTCGAGGGCCTCACCGTCGAGGACGACACCCACTTCACCTTCGTCCTCGAGTCCCCGATGGTCACCTTCATCAACAACCTGGGCATCAGCTACGCCCAGATCTACCCGCAGAAGGCTTGCGAGGAGGCTGGCGACCAGTGGGGCTGGGGCACCAACTGCGTTGGCACCGGCAAGTACAAGGTCGTCGAGAACGATGACGCCACCGAGGTCAAGTTCGAGAAGTTCGCTGAGTACCACGACGGCGAGCCTGCCCTCGATGAGATCGACATCATCTACTACGACGACAACAACACCAAGCTGTTGGCCTTCAAGAACGGCGACATTGACTGGTGCGACGTCTCCGCCGACATGCTGACCCAGTACTCCAACGACCCCGACGTCAAGGACTGCATAACCCTGTACAACACCCTGGGCGTCCACTTTGTGAACCTCAACCTCCAGAGCGACAAGCTCAAGGACGTCAAGGTCCGCGAGGCCCTCTCCCTGGCCATCGACCGTCAGGCCCTCATCGACAACACCCTGTCCGGCGCCGGCGTGCCCGCTGGCTGCTGGCTGGCTCCTGCCACCCCGGGCCACGACGACTCCGCCACCCTCGACTACGACCCCGAGAAGGCCAAGCAGCTCCTGGCCGAGGCCGGCGTCTCCAACCTCACCCTTGACTGCAAGATCCGCAAGGGCCAGTACGAGAAGTACATGACCGTCATCCAGTCCTACTGGGCCGAGATTGGCGTCACCCTCAACCTCACCGTCGAGGACACCGGCGTCTGGCAGTCCGACTGGGCCGACGGCAATCTCGAGGTCACTGCCCTCGGCTGGTTCCCGCTCTACGCCGACGGCGACAACCACTTGTACACGTACTTCTACAGCGCCAACGCCAAGGGCAAGTCCTCCTTCTACAACAACCCCGAGGTTGACAAGCTCCTGGCTGACGCCCGCGTCTCCCAGGACAAGGACGAGCGCGCTTCCCTCTACAAGGAGGCCGACCACATCATCTGCCACGAGGACTTTGCCACCATCCCGCTGTTCTGGCCCAAGAACTCCTTCGCGGCCAAGAGCTACGTCAAGAACGCCAAGGTCGGCAACCTCATTTACCATATGTTCGACCTTGACATCGACACCTCTGATCCGGACTACAAGACCGCTTAAGGGGTAGCCTAGAAAGCGTTATCCGGGACGTCCCGACGCCGGTTATGGCCGTCGGGACGTTCCCGAGTTTGAGGGGCGTGGCGCAACGGGGAGTGCGCGTACCGCGCCACGTAAGAAAGGAGTAGGTGGATGAGAGACTATCTCATCAAGAGGATCTTGTTGGCCATCGGCGTCATCTTCGCCATCTCGGCCATCACGTTCTTCGTGCTCAACATCGTGCCGGGTGACCCCGTGCGCGTCATGGTGGGCGACATGGCCGACGAGGCCACCATTCAGCGCATCCGCGAGCAGATGGGCCTGAACAAGCCCGTGCTCGAGCAGTTTGCCAACTGGCTTGGCAACATGCTCCACGGCGACTTCGGAACGTCCTACACGCAGCGCAAGGCCGTCGTCGACCTCATGGGCAACGCCTTTGGCACCACGGTCAAGCTCGCCGGCTTCGCCTACATCTTCGCCCTCATCCTGGGCCTCACCGTGGGCGTCGTCGCCGCCGTCAACCACGGCCGCGTCGCCGACCGCGTGCTGATGTCCCTCTCCATCTTCGGCATCTCCGCGCCCGCCTTCTGGATGGCCGTCATCCTGCAGATCGTCTTTGCGCTGACCCTCAAGTGGTTCCCGCTCTCCGGCATCAAGACCTGGCAGGCCTTCGTGCTTCCCACGTGCGCCTTGGGCATCCGCTACGCGGCGTCCATCGCCCGCGTCACCCGCACCTCCATGCTCGAGGTCCTCTCGCAGGACTTCATGCGCACCGCCGAGGCCAAGGGCGTCAAGAAGTGGGTCATCATCCTGAAGCACGGCCTGCGCAACGCCCTCATCCCCATCATCACCATCGCGGGCACGCAGCTGGGTGACATCTTCACGGGCTCCATTCTCATCGAGTCCATCTTTGCCATGCCGGGCATGGGCAAGCTCCTGCTTGACGCCATCAACGCCCGCGACCTGCCCCTCATTCAGGGCGGCGTCATGTACATCGCACTCATCTGCGTCGTGGTCTACCTCGTCGTCGACATCCTCTACGCCGTCGTTGACCCGCGCATCCGACTCGGAGAGGAGGCCGCGGAGTAATGGGACTGCTTTCTAGCGACAAGAACGACTCCAAGGTCCAAAAGACGGAGCGCGTCGCGGCCGACGCTGCCGCCGCCATCGCCGACGAGAAGGCCAAGACCGGCAAGAAGCGCGCCCAGAGCTACTGGGCCGTCTCCTGGAACATCTTCAAGAAGAACAAGCTCGGCATGTTCTGCCTCATCGTGGTCGCCCTGCTGTGCCTGGTGGCCATCTTCGCGCCCGTCCTGGCGCCCTATGACCCGGACGCCCAAGAGATCACCAACATGTTCCAGAACCCCGGCGGCGCCCACATCTTCGGCACCGACGAGTTTGGCCGAGACATCCTCTCCCGCGTCATCTACGGCTGCCGCATCAGCCTGTCCGTCGGCGTGATCTCCCAGGCCATCGCCCTTCTCATCGGATTTGCCGCGGGCGTTTTGGCCGGCTACTTTGGCGGCAAGATCGACGCCGTCATCTCCTTTGTGATCCAGGTGTTCTCCAGCTTCCCGTTCCTGCTCTTCGCCATCGTCGTGATGTTTGCCATGGGGCCGGGCCTCATCAACCTCTACGTGGCGCTGGGCCTTCTGGGCTGGACCTCCACGGCGCGTCTGGTGCGTGGCGACGTCATGCGCCTCAAGGGCTCCGAGTACATCCAGAGCTGCATCCTGTCTGGCGGCAAGCCCATGCGCATCATCCTGAAGCACCTGCTGCCCAACTGCGTCTCCACGCTCATCGTCGTGTCCACGCTGGGCATCCCCAACGCCATCCTGTCCGAGGCGTCCCTGTCCTTCCTGGGCCTGGGCGTCCAGCCGCCGATGTCCTCCTGGGGCCAGATGATCTCTGCCGCCCAGCCCTACATCCAGACCTGCACGTACTACAGCATCATCCCCGGCGTTGCCATCATCATCACGGTCATGGCCTTCAACCTCCTGGGTGACGCGCTTCGTGACGCGCTCGATCCCAAGATGCGTTCCTAGGGGAGGGGAGAAGAACCAATGTCTGAGACCAACGTTTCCCTGAACGCCGAGCTCCGAGACGAGCTGGCAGACGAGATCGAGGCCAAGATCGCCGAGTCCAAGAAGGCCGACGTGCTTCTGGACGTGGATGACCTCTGCGTGACGCTGTTCACCGAGGACGGCGAGCTTCCCGCCATCCGTCACCTCAACCTCGTCATGCGCAAGGGCGAGACCCTGGCCGTCGTCGGCGAGTCTGGCTGCGGCAAGTCCATGACGGCCCTTTCCATCATGGGCCTTCTGCCCCAGCCCCCCGCAAGGATCGTGGGCGGCTCCATCAACCTGGAGGGCACGGACCTCGCCAAGCTCTCCCGCGACGAGATGCGCTCCTTCCGTGGCTCCAAGATCGGCATGATCTTCCAGGAGCCCATGACCTCCCTCAACCCGGTCATGAAGGCGGGCCTGCAGATCCGCGAGGGCATCCTCGTCCACAACCCCAAGATGGACAAGAAGGAGGCCGACGCCCGCGCTCTTGAGATGATCAAGCTCGTAGGCATTCCCGCCCCCGAGAAGGTCTTCAAGAGCTATCCGCACGAGCTCTCCGGCGGCATGCGCCAGCGCGTCATGATTGCCATGGCCCTTGCCTGCCAGCCGAGCCTGCTCATCTGCGACGAGCCCACCACGGCTCTGGACGTCACCATCCAGGCGCAGATCCTGCAGCTCATCGACCGCATGCGCGAGGAGCTTGGCACCGCCGTCATGCTCATCACCCACGACATGGGCGTCGTGTCCGAGATGGCCGACTGGGTCGCCGTCATGTACGCCGGCCACCTGGTGGAGTACACCACCGCCGGCGAGCTCTTCACCAACCCCAAGCACCCCTACTCCATCGGCCTCATCAACTCCATTCCCTCGATGGACGACGCCGTGGAGAAGCTCTACGCCATCCCCGGCAACGTGCCCATGCTGAACGAGCTGCCCACCGGCTGCCCGTTCCACCCCAGGTGCCCGTACGCCAAGGACGTGTGCCGTACCAAGTGCCCGCACGTCTCGCCGCTCAATGGTGACGAGAACCACACCGTGGCCTGCTGGATGTTTGACTCTGAGGAATGGGGGGAGTAGCGATGGGCAAGAACGCCGACATGAACGACGTCGTCCTCAAGGTCGAGCACCTCACCAAGCACTACCCGATCAAGAAGGGCGTCTTCTCCAAGTCCGACGCCTGCGTGCATGCGCTCGAGGACGCCTCCTTTGAGGTCCACCGCGGAGAGACCTTCGCCATCGTGGGCGAGTCTGGCTGCGGCAAGTCCACCACCGGCAAGTGCATCCTGCGCCTGACCGAGCCCACCTCCGGCGAGGTCATCCTCGACGGCGAAGACTTCACCAAGCTCAAGGGCGAGGACCTCACGCGCGCCCGCCAGAAGATGAAGCTCATCTTCCAGGACCCGTACAGCTCCCTCAACCCGCGCATGACTGTGGCCGACATCATTGCCGAGCCCATCGACATTGCTGGCACCTACAAGACCCGCGCAGAGCGCGATGCCCGCGTCGAGGAGATCATGCAGGCCGTGGGTCTGGACCTGGCCTTCAAGTACCGCTACCCGCACGAGTTCTCCGGCGGCCAGCGCCAGCGCATCGGCATCGCCCGAGCCATCGTGCTTGAGCCTGAGATCGTCGTCTGCGACGAGCCCGTCTCGGCCCTGGACGTCTCCGTGCAGGCAAAGGTCATCAACCTGCTTGAGGAGCTGCAGGACAAGCTTGGGCTGTCCTACATCTTCATCAGCCACGATCTCTCCGTGGTCAAGCACATCTCCGACACGGTCATGGTCATGTACCTTGGCCACACCATGGAGCTGGCGAACAAGCAGGAGATCTTCGACGAGCCTCTGCATCCCTACACCAAGGCGCTTCTCGACGTCATTCCGCGCATTCGCCACGAGCGCATCCAGGACAAGAAGATCCTGCAGGGCGACGTGCCCAGCCCCACCAACCCGCCCGCGGGCTGCGTCTTCCACACGCGCTGCCAGCACTGCATGAAGGTCTGCTGCGAGTGCGCGCCCGAGATGCGCGAGGTCAAGCCTGGTCACAAGTGCGCCTGCCACCTGTTTGACGAGGGGCTGACGGAGGAGGAGAAGACTCCGGTCTCCATCTAGTCCTACCTGTTCGGGAGCCCCTGGTTATCTCCGTGCTCGGACAGTCCTGCTCGCACGGACGCCACATTTAGTGGCGTCCGGCTCGTGCGGAACTGCGCCGGAGATAATCAGGGGCTCCCTGCGTAAGGGATGCTTGATTGGGCTCCTGGTTTCTTCGGCATTAAGCACGGTCAATTGGCGGCTTGCTGACCGAGAAAATCGCGTATCACGGGTGCTGGTGCTAAATGCCTCTTTTGAAAAGAGAAGGAGAAGTTCATGTCTGACGTGCTTGATAGGTTTATTAGGTATTGTGCGGTTCCGTCGCAGTCTAATCCGCTGACGGCGGAGAAGGTGCCCTCCACGCCGGAGCAGTTCGACATTGCCAACGTCATTGCGCTGGACCTGCGCGAGCTGGGCGCAGAGGACGTCGCCGTCGACGAGCACGCCTACGTGACGGCGCACTGGCCGGCCTCCGAGGGCTGCGAGGACCTGCCGTGCCTGGGCTTCTGCTGCCACATCGACACCGCCTGGCAGAGCGTGGGCAGCCCTGTGCACCCCGAGGTCAAGCACTACGAGGGCGGAGAGCTCCGCATTGGCACTGACCGTGATGGCCGCCCCGTCGTGGTCTCTCCCGAGACCAACCCGCAGCTGGCCAACATGGTCGGTTGGGACATCGTGACCACGGACGGCACCTCCCTGCTGGGCGGGGACGACAAGGCCGGCGACGCCATGGTCGTGAGCCTGCTTGCCCGCCTGAAGGCCGACCCCAGCCTGCCCCACCCGCGCCTGGCGGTCTCCTTCGTGCCTGACGAGGAGATCGGCCACGGCGCCGCCCTGCTTGACCTCAAGGAGTTTGGCGCGGACTTTGGCTACACCATCGACGGCGGCCCCCTGGGCGAGTTCTGCTACGAGACCTTCAACGCCGCCGAGGTCAACGTGCGCGCCCGCGGCCTCTCCTGCCACACCGGCACCGCCAAGGGCATGATGGTCAACGCCTCCGAGCTCATCATGCGCTTCCACCAGATGCTTCCCGCCGAGCAGCGCCCCGAGTTCACCGAGGGCTATGACGGCTTCTTCTACCTGGAGCGCATGAGCGGCGACTGCGAGTCCGCCAGCGCCGACTACATCATCCGCGACCACGACCAGGCCAAGGTCGAGCAGCGCAAGCGCGTGATGTGCCACGCCGCCAAGCTCCTGAACGTCCAGATGGGCGAGGAGTACGTGACCATCGACATCCACGACCAGTACCACAACCTTGCCGACGTGGTGACCCGTCCCGAGTACGCCCACCTCATCGAGAACGCCCGCGCGGCCTACACCTCCATTGGCCAGGAGATGACCTGCGTCCCCATGCGCGGCGGCACCGACGGCAGCCAGCTCAGCTTCCGCGGCTTCCCCTGCGCCAACCTCTCCGCCTGCTACTACAACGCCCACGGCGTCCGCGAGTTCGTGCCCGTGCCCGAGCTCGAGGCCATGGTCGACATGCTTGTCGACCTGGTCGGCCGCTACGCGGTGCCGCAGAAGTAGGGGAGCGTCCGGGCCCCGCGCGCTTCTCGCCTGATGGGGCGCGCCGGCTGGTGCCATAATGACCGTAGCTTCAAAACCGTTGACCCTCTAAGGAGACTTCCAATGGACCTTCAGCTTGAGAAGATCGACCCCAAGTACCTCACCAGCGTGCTTCGTGAGTGCGTCGAGGTCGATAGCCCCGTTGGCTACTACCCTGAGATCCACGCCTGGCTCTCTGACACCCTGGCCGAGCTTGGCTACGAGATGTACACCGACAACAAGGCCACGGCCTACGTGCGCGTTGCTGGCCAGAGCTCCGAGAAGTGCGTCTGCGTGGGTGCCCACCTGGATACCATCGGCCTCATCGTCCGTGGCTTCAACGAGGACGGCACCCTGCGCGTCCGTCAGCTCGGTGGCATCAACTACGCAAGCATCGAGGGCGAGACCTGCTCCATCCTGTGCCGTGACGGCTCCGCTATTGCCGGCCAGGTCATCTGCAACCACCACTCCGTGCACGTCTGGGCCGAGACCAAGACCGACCCGCGCGACGAGGACCACATGTCCGTCTCCGTCATCGGCGACGTCAAGAGCCCGGCTGACGCGCGCGCCCTGGGCATCACCGAGGGCGCCATCATTGGCATCGACCCCCACTACGAGGAGTTTGACAACGGCTACGTGGTGAGCCGCCACATCGACGACAAGGCCGCCGTTGCCGTCCTCATCGACGTCCTGCGCTGGCTCAAGGAGGAGGGCCTGAAGCCCGCCTACGACACGCTGTTTGCCTTCCCCATCTACGAGGAGATCGGCAACGGCGGCTCCTGGGTGCCGCGCGAGTGCAGCGAGTACGTGGCCATCGACATCACCCTCGTCGGCCCGGACTACGACTCCGACGAGCACCAGGTGGGCGTCATTGCCTCCGACGCCAAGGGTCCCTATGACTGGAACCTCACCAACACGCTCATCGACTGCGCCGAGGAGGCCTGCGACCCCGAGAAGTGGAACACCCAGGTCTGCTTCCACTACAGCACCGACGCCAACGCCGCCTACCTGCATGCCAACAACATCGCCGCTGGCGCCTTTGGCATGGCCTGCACCAACACCCACGGCCGCGAGCGCTTCCACGTGGACGCCATGGTGGAGACCGAGAAGCTCACCCGCGCCTACGTCATGGGCGTCGGCCGCGAGTAGGGAAGACCTGTCCCTTTAACCTGCATAATGTCACCGTCCCCGACGGCGGGGCGAGGGGAAGACGACGGGCCGCCTTTAGGGGCGGCCCGTTTTGGGTAGAAGAAGAGCTGTTGAACTTCGACCGAGAGGCAAGAGATGGCAAACCAGGACTGGCAGCGCAAGGTGGCGGAGTGGCTGAGGGGCAGGCAGGGGCCCGACGACATCGTGATCTTCTGCACCAACCTGGCATTTGTCCTGGTGGTGATCAACCTCTTTGCCCGCACGGGCTGGCTGGGCTGGGTCGCGCTGGCGCTCATCGCGTACGCGGTTTTTCGCATCCAGTCAAAGAACCTGGGCGCCCGCGCGCGGGAGAACGCGGCCTTCCTGAAGGCGCTTGGCCCCGCGCGCCCCTGGGTCCAGAACCCCAAGGCCGCGTTTGCAGAGGCCAAGGCCTACAAGCACGTCAAGTGCGCAAGCTGCGGTCAGCGCGTCCGCGTCCCGCGCGGCAAGGGCAAGCTCCGCGTGACCTGCCCCAAGTGCCGCACCAAGTTCGAGGTCAGGTCCTAGGGCCCTGCAAGGGCGCTACGCGTCCAGGGCGTCGGAGTCCTCGCCTGTGGCGTAGGAGTCAAAGAAGACGGTCTTCTGGACGCCCTGGCGCATGCGGTGCAGGCGAGAAGGACGGCTGCGCTCGCTGGGATAGCCCAGCGGCATGACGGCCACGATCTTGTACGTCTGCGGGACGCCAAACTGGCGGCGCAGCTCCGAGGGGTCGATGAGGCCCACCCAGCAGCTGTGGACGCCCAGCTCCTCGGCGGCAAGCGACATGTGGTCTCCCACGATTGCGATGTCTACCATGCCAAAGTCCGCCACGTCGGGGTGGCGGGCGGCCACGGTCATGTCATAGGCCAGGACCAGCACGACGGGGGCTCCAAAGCGGCAGCGCGTGCACTCGTCCATCTTGGCCAGGGCCTCGTCCCCGCGCACCACCAGGATGCGCTGCGGCTGCTTGTTCTCGGCCGTGGGGGCCAGCGCTCCCGCGGCAAGGATGGCCTGGAGCTTCTTGTCCTCAACGGGTGCGGGCGAGAAGCGCCTCTCGGAGTAGCGGTTTGCCATGAGGTCGGTGACGGACATGGGGCTCCCTTCATAGTTTTGCCTGCAAGCAAATCTTACCTGTCTTGCCTATCTATCCTCGGCAGGCGGCTGGTTCTTCTCGCCAGACGGAGCTATTCAATGTTACTAGCGTGTTAGGTGTTGGTTATTGTGGGCGGCTCGTGAAGGTTGCGAGTTCACTATGTGACTTGTCCACAGGAGGTGCTTCGGCACCACGGCTTATGGAGTCTTCAACAACATGACCGCCCAGCTATCCATTATCAGCGTTGTAATTATCTGATACGGGTTGGCACATACAGCCAGCCCGGAAGATACGGGCGGCTGATAAGCGCGAATGCAGCGGGGCCGCTTGGGAGCAAAACCCAAACGGCCCCGCTTTTTTGTTGAAGGCACCTGAGGAGGAAAGAAAGTCAATGAACGGAATCGTACTGATGCTCGTCGCGGCGGTTGTTCTCGCCTGCGGCTACCTGCTCTACGGCAGGTGGCTGTCAAACAAGTGGGGCGTTGACGCCAAGACTCTCACCCCCGCCCGCCGCATGGAGGATGGCAAGAGCTTCTCGCCCGCCTCCGCCTTCACCGTGTTCTCCCACCAGTTCAGCTCCATCTGCGGCGCCGGCCCCGTCACGGGCACCATCGTCGCCATGGCCTTTGGCTGGCTGCCCGTCGTCCTCTGGGTCCTCATCGGCGGCATCTTCTTCGGCGCCGTCCACGACTTCGGCGCCCTCTACGCTTCCATGAAGAACAACGGCAAGTCCCTTGCCCAGCTAATCGAGAAGTACATCGGCAAGACCGGCCGTCGCCTCTTCCTGATCTTCTCCTGGCTGTTCTGCATCATCGTCATCGCCGCCTTCACCTCCATGGTCTGCGGCACCTTCAAGTACACCCCGGCCGAGGCGGGCGGCATTGACTTTGCCAAGTCCTACGCCGCTGGCTGCGCCGGCACCATCTCCATCCTCTTCACCTTTGTGGCCATTGCCTTCGGCTGGGCCCAGCGCAAGTTCAACCTTGATGGCGCCAAGGAGTTCGTCGTTGCCGTCGTGGCCATCGTGCTGATGTTTGCCGTCGGCATGCAGTTCCCGCTCTACCTTGACCTCAACCAGTGGATTGCCGTCGTCATGGTTTACCTGGTCTTTGCCGGCGCCATGCCGATCCAGACCCTCAAGCAGCCGCGTGACTACCTCACCACCATCATGATGGTCGTCATGATCGTCTGCGCCGTGCTGGGCATCGTCGTCCTGGGCGTTAACGGCCAGGCCACCATCACGGCCCCCATGTTCACCGGCTTCTCCACCAAGTCCGGCATGATGTTCCCGGTGCTCTTTGTCTCCGTCGCCTGCGGCGCCCTCTCCGGCTTCCACAGCCTGGTCTCCTCCAGCACCTCCTCCAAGCAGGTCTCCAACGAGACCGACGCCGTCAAGGTCGGCTATGGTGCCATGGTCCTGGAGTCCTTCGTGGGCGTCCTCGCCATCATCATCGCTGGCATCATGTTCTCTGACATGAACACCGCCGGCACCGGCGCCCTCAACAACGGTGTCGCTTCCACCCCGTTCCAGATCTTCGCCGCCGGCATCGCCCGCGGCATGCAGGCCTTCGGCGTCAACGGCACCGTCGCCACCGTGTTCATGACCATGAACGTGTCTGCCCTTGCTCTGACCTCCCTTGACGCCGTGGCCCGCATCGCCCGCACGTCCTTCTCCGAGTTCTTCGCCAAGTCCAACGACGCCCTGGCTATCGAGGACAAGTCCGGCGCCATGAAGGTCCTGGGCAACCCCTGGTTTGCCACCCTCGTGACCCTTCTCCCGGGCCTGGCCCTCACCTTCGGCGGCTACCTGGCCATCTGGCCGCTCTTCGGCGCCTCCAATCAGCTCCTCGGCGGCATGACCATGATCACCCTTGCCGTCTTCTGCAAGTGCACCGGCCGCAAGGGCGCCATGCTCTACGTGCCCGTCGCCTTCCTGCTCTGCTGCACCTTCACCTCCCTGGTCCAGAGCATCATGGGCTGTGTCACCGCCCTGTCTGCCGGCACCGCCGCCTCCGTCTTCAACTCCGTGCTGCAGCTCGTCTTTGCCATCCTGCTCGTGGTCCTCGGCCTCATCGTTGCCGTGAACTGCCTGCGCGAGCTGTTCACCAAGGAGTCCGGCTCCCTGCCCGACGAGGAGCCCGAGTGGTCCGAGCTCGGCCGCAAGAACTGCGGCGTCGAGGCCCCCGAGACCAAGTAGCTCCCGGCCAGGCGCTTCTCGCCTGATCGCTTAGCCCGACAGCATGAAACGCCCCGCACCAAGCGACTCGGTGCGGGGCGTTTTTTCGTATGCGGGCTGGGCTCTACACGATGACGGGAATCCTGTCGGCGGGCGAGGCGCCTGCGTCGGCGACCTCGCGCGGATTCCTCTTGAGGAGGGCACGGGCCTTCTTCTCTTCTGGGAAGACCAGTGCCAGATGCAGGTGGAAGCGGCTGTTGTGCGAGGGCTCGATGAAGTGCGTGAGCTCGTGCGCCACGACGTACTCGAGGCAGGTGGGCGGGTAGGCGGCCAGGCGGATGTTGATGCTTATGTGGCCGGTTGACGGCGTGCAGGATCCCCACCTCGAGGTGAGGTCACGCAGGCGCCAGGCGGTCGCATGCTGGCCCGTCGCTTCCTCGTAGGTCTTGATGAGGGCTGGGAGGGCCTGCGCGACTTCCCTGTGATACAGCTCGTCGACTGCAAGGTCGCAGGGAAGCTCGACGAGCCTTCCCCAGAGGGGAACGAGCCCGTCGTCGGGAGCCTCGGGCTGCTTCTCGAGCGCCTGGGCAATGCTCCTCTTCAGCCAGTAGCGGTGCTTGTCGAGGAATGCCTGCGCCTTCTGCCGGTTGGTCTGCCAGGGGATGCTCATGACGGCGGTTCCGTCTGACCTGACGCGTAGGTTGAAGTTCTTGACCGCCTTGCGCGTGACGTGGACGGTTATCGTGCCGGTCGTCAGGTCGTAGGATGGGTCCCACTTAACGGGACGCTCGCGCAGAAGGTACTTTGGTGTGAGTCGACCGTTGCCTCGTTGCATCAAACTCGCCTTCGTGTGAGTGGGGTTTGAGGCCCCAAGGGTAACGGCACGCCATTTTATGCAATATCCCATTTTGGTATCTGGGAAAACGTCCCGTTTTATTCATTAGAATTATGATAACTGATGGTTGCCACCAAAATGGACTCGCACGAAGGCCACTTTGGTGCACTCGACTTAAAAATCCTCGCACGAAGGGGACTTCTGCGCAAAGGTCGGCCCGGAACGCTCGCAAATGGCGGAACAAATGCTATCTGCGATGTAGCATTTCTGTCTTCCATGCGGCGTGCGACAGGTTGCGGCAGTCCGCGGATACACTCGTGACGTCAACCGAGCGAAGGGAATCAAAATGACCGAACACTCAATCCAGCACGGGCCCATCGCTGCCAGCGCCACCGAGGCAGACGGCGCCCAGGGCCTTCGTGACCAGCTCATGGCAGAGCTCTGCGGGCTTGGGGCCACCATGACCGCGGCCATGGTGGCCCAACCGGGCTTCGTGCCCTGCGAGCACGCCTTTGGCATGGTCATCGAGGGCCTTGAGGCTGCCGTCTCCTCCTCCGACGAGTCCTGCCTCTCCGAGGTTGCCGAGGACGTCCGTGCCCGCAGCGAGCACGTGAGCGCCCATCGCGGGGTTCCCATGGGCACGGCCCAGATGCCCGCCCCCGCCACGCCCGAGGCCGCGCTGCTCCTGGCTGCCCTGCGTGGCATCGCTGCCGATGCCGCCTGCGCCATGAGGCTCGGTCGCATGGACCAGGACGTTGACGTCTTCCTGGTCAATGCCCTCACGGCCCTGGGGGCTGGCGATGCAAGCCATGCCCTTCTTGAGCGTGCGGGCCAGGCCGCCCTTGCCGCCTCCCGTCTTGCACGCCAGGCATAGACGATAGCTGGACAGCCCAAACCTGAACGGCACGTGTTGAATTGTCTCGCTTGGGTTGCCCATTGGGTTGCCGGGGCCTCTTCTGGGTAGTCTTATCTAGTCAACCCCAGCTAGAGAGGCTCCGGATGCTTGAGCTCAAGGACATCTGCAAGAAGTACGTCACCTCGTCGTTTACCCAAATCGCCCTCGACCACGTGAGCCTGGCCTTCAGGGACAACGAGTTCGTTGCCATCCTGGGCCCGTCCGGCTCGGGCAAGACCACGACGCTGAACATCATCGGCGGCCTTGACCACTTTGACTCTGGCGACCTGGTCATCGACGGCATCTCGACCAAGCGCTACAAGGACCGCGACTGGGACACCTACCGCAACAACCGCATTGGCTTCGTGTTCCAGAGCTACAACCTCATCCCGCACCAGACCATCCTGGAGAACGTCGAGCTGGCCCTCACGCTCTCGGGCGTCGGCCGCGCCGAGCGCAAGCGTCGCGCCAAGGAGGCCCTGGAGCGCGTCGGCCTGGGCCAGCACGTGGACAAGCGCCCGAGCCAGCTTTCCGGCGGCCAGATGCAGCGCGTGGCCATTGCCCGCGCCCTCATCAACGACCCTGAGATTCTCCTTGCCGACGAGCCCACCGGCGCCCTCGACTCGACCACTTCCGTGCAGGTCATGGACCTGCTCAAGGAGGTTGCCAAGGACCGTCTGGTCATCATGGTCACTCACAACCCCGAGCTTGCCGAGCGCTACGCCACGCGCATCGTGCGCCTCGCGGACGGCCGCATAACCAATGACTCCAACCCCTTCGACCCCGCGACCGCGCCGCACAGGGAGGCCAAGCCGCCTCGCCGCACGTCCATGTCCTTCCTCACTGCGCTGGGCCTCTCCTTCAGGAACCTCATGACCAAGAAGGGCCGCACGGCCATGACGGCCTTCGCGGGCTCCATCGGCATCATCGGCATCGCCGCCATCCTGGCCCTCTCCAACGGCGTGAACGAGTACATCGCCAAGGTGGAGGAGGACACGCTCTCCAGCTATCCGCTCTCCATCACCAAGCAGAGCTACGACATGAGCGGCATGCTGGGCGGGACCTCCTCCTCGGAGGACGGCGCTGCGGACGGCTCCGGCGACTCCTCTGACTCCAAGTCCGCCGCGGGCGACGTCTCCCAGACCGACGCCATCCCGCAGTTCACCTTGCTCAAGGACATGTTCGCCTCCGTGAAGTCCAACGACCTCAAGAGCCTCAAGTCCTACCTCGACTCTGGCGACGCGGGCATCGGCGACAAGATCAACGCCATCCAGTATGACTACGGCGTGACGCCCCTCGTCTACTCGGCCGACGCCACGGGCGACCCGGTCAAGCTCAGCCCCAGCGCCCTCACCACGGCCATGAGCGGCGGAGCCAGCCAGACGGCAATGGCCGGCACCATGGCCGGCACCTCGTCCATCTTCAACGAGATGATCGACAACCAGGACCTTCTCGCCCAGCAGTACGACGTGGTGGCGGGCCGTTGGGCCTCCGCTCCCGACGAGGCCGTCCTGGTGCTCAACCGCAACGGCGGCGTGAGCGACTACACGCTCTACAGCATCGGCGTGCTCGACCCCAGCGAGCTCGACAGCATGGTCAATGCAACCATGACCGCCTCCGGCGACGTGGATGTGCCCCAGAACGACGTGACCTTCACCTACGAGGACGCCCTCAACAAGTCATTCAAGGTCCTGAGCCCCTGCGAGACCTATCGGGCCAACGCCGAGACGGGCGGCTGGACCGACATGTCCGACGACGCCGAGTTCATGGCGCAGAAGGTGGCCGACGGCCTTGACCTCAAGATCGTAGGCGTGGTGCGCCCCAACGAGACCGCAGACTCCAACGCGCTCAGCGCGGGCGTGGCCTACACCCACGGCCTCACCGAGGAGCTCATGGCCCGCGCGGCTTCCTCTCCCATCGTCCAGCAGCAGCTCGCGGACCCCAACACTGACGTATTCACCGGCAAGTCCTTCGACGAGCTCCAGGACGAGGCCAAGAAGGGCGTGGACCTGGGCAGTCTCTTCTCCGTTGACCAGGCCAAGCTCCAGAGCGCCTTCACGTTTGACACCTCCAAGCTCGGAAACGTCGACTTCTCCAACATCGACCTGTCCGGCGTGAGCATTGACCCCACGCTCATCTCATCCTCGCTTGACGTGGACGCACTGGTCTCCGGAGCGCCCGCCCCGGACTTCTCGCCCCTCTTTGACGACGACGGCAACCTGGACGGCGCGCTCAGCGCCGATGAGATCGGCCAGATCGTGCGACTGGGCGGCCAGCTCACCCAGGGCTTTGTGACCTGGTGGGGCCAGAACGGAACCACCACCGACCCGAGCGACCCCAACTTCAACGCCATTGTCGGCGAGAAGTTCAAGGAGTACCTGGCCACAGACGAGGCGCAGCAGATCTTAGGCCAGATCTCGGCCATCGCCGGCCCGGAGCTTGCCCAGCGCGTGCAGCAGATTGTCACCGACTACGTGCAGAACCAGCTGGCCCCCTACCTGCAGGACTTCTTCTCCAAGTTTGCCGAGCAGGTGAGCGCCTCCGTCTCCGCGCAGCTCCAGGCGTCCATGACGCAGGTCATGGCCCAGGTTGCCGACCAGGTGGGCACGAGCCTGGCCAACCTGCAGAGTGCCTTTTCGGTTGACGCGAGCGCCTTCAAGAGCGCCATCAGCTTCAACATGGGCGCCGAGGACCTGACCTCGCTCATGTCCAACTACGCCAACGCGAGCAGGCTCACCTACGACAACAACCTCACGACCCTGGGCTACGCGGACGCGGACGACCCCATCTCCATCTCCATCTACCCCAAGGACTTCACGGCCAAGGAGGACGTGCTTGCCTCCATTGACGCCTACAACGAGCAGGCCCGTGCCGCCGGCGAGGACGACCGCGTGATTGGCTACACGGACTACATGGGCATCATCATGGGCTCCGTCACGGACATCGTGAACATGATCAGCCTGGTGCTCATTGCCTTCGTGAGCATCTCGCTGGTGGTGAGCTCCATCATGATCGGCATCATCACCTACATCAGTGTCCTGGAGCGCAAGAAGGAGATCGGCATCCTGCGCGCCATCGGCGCGTCCAAGGGCAACGTCAAGAGCGTCTTCAACGCCGAGACCTTCATCGAGGGCCTGATCTCGGGTGTCTTTGCCATCCTGGTCGTGGTGGTCGTGAGCTTCCCGGTGAATGCCTACGTGCTTAAGACCCACCAGGTGCCCAACATCATGAGCCTGCCGTGGACAAGCGCCCTCGTGCTCGTCGGCATCTCCGTGCTGCTCACGCTCATCGCCGGCCTCATTCCCGCCAGCTCTGCCAGCAGAAGGGACCCGGTCGAGGCCCTGAGGTCGGAGTAACACGGACCTGCGGGGTTGGCGGCCCGGCATTTGTCTCTGGCTCAGTCCTCGCCGCGCGTAGGGCGCGCGGCTGCGGAAGTCGCCAGCGACAAATGCCGGGCCGCCGCCGGTTCGCGATGACTCCTTCATCCCCTGACGTTGTTGTGAGGGTGACGGTGGGCGCATCGAGTGCGGGGATTGGGAGGTCCATGGGCCCGCATTCGTGGTGCATGCTCAAAAGGACGCTGTCATTTATCTGCAAATATATAAATCTAAACGTATCGAGTGCGGGCCAGACTCGCACACTCGATGACTTTCACCAGCGTCAATTAGGCACTTAGTCCAGTTCAGACCGTGGTCGACCCGGCAGCGTTACCGTAGGGGCCCCTCGCGCCCTTCTCGCCAGCGACTTCCGCAGGCGCGTCCTTTGCGCCGAGGACTGAGCAGGCGAGAAGGGCGCGAGGGCCCCTACGGTAACGCAACCTCCGTAGACTACTGCCTGATGGACGGCTTCATTCCGGCGGCGAGGAGGCTGGCGATCTCGGTCTCGCTCGCAAAGGAGAAGTCGCCGGAGACGGTGGCCTTGAACGCGGACGTCATGGTTGCGAAGTCGATGACAAACTGCGGCTCCCACCTGCTCGAGAAGCCGTGGATGAGCGCCGCCGCAAACACGCTGCCGCAGCTGGAGATGTCGGCAAGCGAGACATGCTGGGGGAGTGACAGGTACGTGTCCTCGCGCGTGATCATGCCGCCGCGAATGCGGGCCACGTCGTAGCGGTCGATCTGCCGCACGACGAAGCAGACCTTGGAGAGCGGGTAGTCCATCATGAGGCCGCGGGCCCAGCCCAGGCAGAAGTCAAAGACCTCGCGCTCGCCGACCTTGGCCTTCTCGATGGTGATGATGTCGTCCTCGGAGGCAACCAGCACGTCCACGTAGCGCAGCAGCTTGTGGACCTTCTTCAGGGCATCGTCGCAGGTCCACATGGTCTCGCGGTAGTTGAGGTCCATGACCACCTTGATGCCGCGGCCCTTGCAGGCCTTGAGGCCGCCAAGCGAGGCGCGGTACACCTCGTCCGAGATGGCGGGCACCACGCCCGAGAAGAAGAAGACCTCGACGCCGTTGAGCATGCGGTCCCAGTCAAAGTCCTCGCGGATGGCGTTTGCCATGGCCGTGTCGGAGCGGTCGTAGGTGACCACGGTGGGCCTGATGGAGCGGCCTCGCTCGGTGTAGTAGAGGCCCATGCGGTGGTTGGAGCGCGTGATGCGCGAGGTGTCCACGCCGTAGCGGGCCAGGTTCATGATGGCGTTGGTGCCCAGGCGGTTGCTGGAGAGCTTCGAGGCAAACGAGACCTGCTCGCCAAACTGCGCCAGCGTGACGGCAACCACGCTCTCGGCTCCGCTGTAGGAGATCTCCATGGTGCGGGCCTCGTCAAGGCGCTCGTGGGCGACGGTGGCAAAGCGGATGAGGGGCTCCCCAAAGCAGAGGATGTTCATGTCTAGACTCCGAGAACTACGACGAGGACGGTCATTATCGCGATGCCCGCCACGACAGAGATGGCGTTTGCCATGCCCGCGAGGCCGACGTCACCTCCAGCCCACAGCGTGTAGAGCGGACCGGTGGATCCGATAGGCGCCCAGGCAAGAACGCAGATGACCTTGCAGACCTCGGGGTCAAACGGAAGCACCTTGAGCGCAATAATAGACAGAATAATTGCAAAAATAACGCGCCAGGACAGAAGTCGAACCAATTCCTTAACTTTCTTGCCCGTGAGGCTGAAGCGGATCATGAGTCCGACCATAAACATGGCAAGAAACGCGTTGGCGTTGGCGATGTGGTCGATGAGGGTGATGACCTCGGCGGGAATCTTGAGCCCAAGAAGGCCCATGGCAATGAGGACTATGTAGGAGTCAAACGCCATGGACGAGAAGAGCGTCTTGCAGAACGTCTTGAGCTTCTGCCCGCGTGACTGGTCGTCGTTGCCCAGGACGAGCGTCTGGGTGAGGGCGTAGGTGCCGCCGGTGCCCATGAGAGAGTTGCCCGCGTCAAAGAGGCAGGTGGCCACAACGCAGCCGGCGGGGAAGAACGCCTGGACGAAGGCGAGGGCAAAGCAGCCGATGTTGAAGCCGCAGACGGAGAGCTGCTGGACTATGCGCTCCTGCTGGGGCTTGTTGCGATAGACGAAGAGCGAGAGGAAGTAGGGGATGACCGTGGCCGCAAAGCCCAGGCCCACAAGGCCCAGCAGGCTGACGTTAAAGTCGTAGGACTCGAATGCCCTGATGATGGCGCAGGGAAGCGTCAGGTTGAAGACGATCTTGGATATGAGGCGGTCAGCGCCCTTTCCGAGCTTGCCCGAGCGGGCTGTGACGACGCCAAGAAGAATTACCAGGACAAACGAGAAGACCTTGCAGAGAACCTGAGCCATGAACTGAGTGCCTCGATCGGGGTTGTGGATTGATACGGGCCGGCGCGCATCGCTGGCCTAGTACTTGGGCTTGCGGATGCGGGTGATCTTCTCGGGAGCAAAGCGGCGCACGGCGGCAAGGCCGTCCTGGGCCGTGTACTTGTCGTTTGCCTTCTTGAACTGGATGCGGATGGGGGCAAAGCCCATGTCCTTGTTTGCCTGGGCCAGGCGGGCCTGGCGGCGGTTGCGGGTGGAGGCCCAGGAGTCATATTCGGTGGGGACGGCGCAGAGGTAGGTGTCGTCCTTCAGGCGGAGCAGGAACACTTCGGAGATCTGCTCCCAGGGGGTGAAGCCAGAGCCCATGGAGTCGGTGTTGTCGGTGATGCCGCTCTCGTCGATGACGATGGCGTTGCGACGGCGGACGATCTTGATGATGTTGGAGCAGATGATGAACAGCGACACGGGGATCATCACCCAGCCCATGCCCACCTTCATGATCATGGGGTTCTCCGCAAAGGGGAGGGGCTGGGTGAGCACCAGAATGGCGCCGGCCAGAAGGCAGACGCCCATGAAGAGATAAGAGCCCAGCAGAACGACGTTTGCGGTGATGGAGAGCCTCTCAGTGGCGGTGTTTTCCTTGGACATTCCCCGTCCCCTTTCCCTGCCTGTAATAAGTACGCGCGTGCGTGCGCCAATTCCTAAGGTCAAATCATATCCAAACCATGACGTAGGCCCTGTCCTACACCGCCAAATTATGAAGAAAATATGTGCAACTGGGGTAAAGGTGGCTAAATAGTAAGCCAGATAGAACATAAACCCGAACAAACAGAAGAACAAGACGTGTTGAAAACGTGAAGTAGCGGCAAAACAGCGGTTTTACCCAACAAATGCCTGTGAAGGAAATATGAGTCACGCCATGCAAGACCCCCACATGAGGAGAAGCCCAACGGGCCGGGGGAGAAGAAGGCAACACAAGGAAACGAAGCGTTTGGAGAGGAGGACACGTAATGGCTAAGAAGTTCATTGTCGGTGTTACCGCATGCCAGATTGGCATTGCCCACACGTTCATGGCTGCCGAGTCCCTGACCAAGGCCATCGAGGCCCGTGGTTGCGAGGCCAAGATCGAGACCCAGGGTGCTACCGGTGCCGAGAACGTCATCACCGATGAGGACCTCGCTCGTGCCGACGCCGCCATCATTGCGGCTGACGTCAAGATCAAGCAGGGGGAGCGCTTTGAGCCCATCCCCACCCTGAGCTGCAAGACGAACGAGGTTATGACGCTTGAGACCGCTCTGTCGGTCGTTGATGAGGTACTGGAGGCGATTGGTTAATGGCTGAGATTCAGCGCAAGAACGCCAAGAAGAAGAGCGCCGGCCGTCAGGCATGGGACGCCGTTCTTACTGGCATTTCCTACATGATTCCGTTTATCGTCGGCGGTGGCGTGCTCTGGGGCATCGCCAAGGCCATGGGCGGCTACAACATCGCCGCTGACATGAAGGCCCTGGTTGCCGACGGCGGCAGCTACAAGGACTACACGCTCGCCATGGTGATCTACTCCATCGGCTCCGCCATCTTCGACGTCTGCGTGCCGGTCATCGGCGCCTACACCGCCTATGCCCTCTCCGACAAGCCCGGCCTGGCTCCTGGCTTCGCCGTCGGTGTTATCTCCAACACCATCAAGGCTGGCTTCCTCGGCGCCGTCGTCGGCGGCATCATCGCCGGCTACATCGTGAACTTCCTCAAGGACTGCTCCAAGAAGGTTCCCTCCTCCGTCCAGTCCGTGTTCCCGATCCTGATCATCCCGGTCGTCGGCACCGCTGTGACCTCCCTGCTCATGTGGTACGTCATCGGCGTGCCCATCGGCTGGTTCATGACTGCCATCACCTCCCTGCTGACCAACCTGCAGGGTGTCGGTGGCGCTGTCTTCGGCGCTGCCATCGGCATCGGCATGTCCACCGACCAGGGTGGCCCGATCTCCAAGGCCGTCGCCCTCGTTGCCAACGGCCTCAACGCCGACGGCATCCTCGGGCCCGCTGCCTGCAAGATGTGCGGCGGAATGCAGAACCCGCTCGGCGTCTGCTTCGCCCAGATCATCGACCGCTTCACCGGCAAGAAGAAGTTCACCGAGAAGGAGCGCTCCACCACTGTCTCCGGCCTCGTGCTTGCCTGCTGCTACATCCAGGAGTACGTCATCCCGTTCCTGGTGCAGGACACCTGGCGCTGCATCATCCCCTGCATGATTGGTGGTGCCATCTCCGGTGGCCTCTGCGGCTACTTCGCTCTTGAGTCCGCGGCTGTCCACGGTGGCGTCTTCGTCATCCCGATGATGAGCAACCCGCTCCAGTTCGTTCTGTTCTGGTTCGCCGGCGCTGCCGTCAACGGCATCCTGTACTTCCTGCTCCGCAAGCCCGTCGCGGCTGAGGGCGACATGGCTGGCAACGGCGTTCTCGACCAGCTCCTCGGCTAAGTCCGAACCTGTACTGCCTGGGCGGGGAGACCTCACGGTGCGTCTCCCCGCCCTTCTGATTGACCCGCACCGCAAAACGCTCGAGCGAGGCATGGCACGTACTTCTCGCCTGCAGGGCTTTACTGACAGGCGACGCACCACAAGCAAGACCCGCACCACCGGCACCACCCAATTTTGAAATCAACCGCTTCTGCTGGCCCCAAGCTCTTTTGCCGGGGAGTCAGGCAACCAAGGAAGGACTCACTCATGTACGTCTCCATGAAGGAAATGCTCCAGCACGCAAGCGTCAACAACTACGCCGTTCCCGCCCCAAACTGCCCCAGCTACGCCCTGGTCAAGGCTGCCTGCATGGCCGCCGCCGAGAAGAAGTCCGCCGTCATCCTGGACGTCTCTCCTCGCCAGATGCGCATGAACGCCACCCCCGAGGTCTGGGCCCCCATGGTTAAGGCCATCGCCGAGCCGCTCAACGTCCCCGTGGCCCTGAACCTCGACCACGGCGGCGAGTTCGAGGACATCTGCCGCTGCATCAAGGCCGGGTTCTCCTCCGTCATGTGCGACGCCTCCGCGCTGCCCTTTGAGGAGAACATCCGCCGCGTCCAGCAGGTCGTGACCTTCGCCCACGCCCACGGCGTCTCCGTCGAGGCCGAGCTCGGCCACGTCGGCCAGGCCGCTGAAGGCGACGGCCGCTCCGACGACATGTACACCAAGGTCGACATGGCCGTCGAGTTCGTCGAGCGCACCGGCTGCGACATGCTCGCCGTCGCCATCGGTACCGCCCACGGCAAGTACCCTGCCGACTACGTTCCCACCCTCGACTTCGATCGTCTGGCCGAGATTAAGAAGGCCCTCGGCGAGAAGTACCCGCTGGTCCTTCACGGTGGCTCCGGCGCTGGTGACGAGAACTTCAAGAAGGCTGTCGCTGGCGGCATCAACAAGGTGAACCTCTGGACCGACTACGGCCGCACCTACGTCAATGCCATGCGCGACTTCCTGGCCGAGAACGAGAGCCCGGACTACATCTTCGTCACCACCGACGCCGAGGAGAAGGCCGCCAAGTGGCTCGAGCGCTACATGGATCTCTTCGGTTCCTCCAACCGCTACCAGTTCTCCGATGACAAGATGGTGGAGACGGACTAGTCGGCATGGGCAGCTTCCTCTTTGCATGTGACTCGTTCAAGGGCACGCTCTCCTCGGCTCGCTCCTCGGAGCTTCTCGCCGAGGAGGCGCGTGCCTTCTTTCCCGAGGCCGACTTCAGGAGCCTCGAGGTGGCCGACGGCGGCGAGGGCACGGTGGACGCCATCGTGGCCTCGCTCGGCGGTCAGCGCGTGAGCCTTTTGGCGGCAGACCCCCTGGGCCGCCCGGTCGAGGCCACCTATGGCATGCTGCCGGGGGAGCGCGCCGTCATCGAGATGGCGGCCGCCTCTGGCCTGCCCATCCTCTCGCCTGGCGAGCGCGACCCTCGCAAGACCAGCACCTTCGGCACCGGCCAGATGATTCTGGACGCCCTGGACCGCGGCGCCCGCGACATCTCGCTTGCCATCGGCGGCTCCGCCACCAACGACTGCGGCATGGGCGCCATGCGCGCGTTGGGCGTCCGCTTCCTCGACGCCTCTGGCGCCGAGCTCATGGGCGCCGGCGCCGACCTGGGCCTGGTTGCCAAGGTCGACCTCTCCGGCATGGACCCGCGCGTGTCCCAGACCTCCTTCCACGTCATGTGCGACGTGGACAACCCGCTCGTGGGGCCCCGCGGCGCCACACGCACCTTCGGCCCCCAGAAGGGTGCCGATGCCGCAATGGTGGAGGAGCTCGAGGCCGGCATGGCGAGCCTCGCCGCCGTCCTCGAGGACGTCTTCGGCACCTCCGTGGCAGACGAGCCCGGCATGGGCGCCGCCGGCGGCCTGGGCGCCGCTGCCCGCCTCTTCCTCGATGCCGAGGTCGTGGGCGGCGTGGACTGGGTGCTTGACCTCGTCGGTTTTGACGAGGTGCTTTCCGGTTGCAGCCTGTGCGTCACGGGCGAGGGCCACGCCGACGGGCAGTCCGCCCACGGCAAGGTGGTCTCCGGCGTCGCGGCCCGCTGCCGCCGTGCCGGCGTCCCGTGTGTCGCCATCGTCGGCGGCATGAACGCCGACGCCTGCGAGCTTCTTGACTGCGGCGTGGACGCCCTCGTGCCCACCGTCATCGACGCGGCCTCCATCGAGGAGGTCCTTGCAAACGCCGAGCGTAACTTCAGGCTCGCTGCTCAGCGTGTCTTCTCGCTCGTTTCCCTTGGACGCAAGATGGGAGAGAACCAGTGATTTCCGGATCTCGATGCTGGAACCAGACAATCCAGCGCGGCATGGGAAGCGTCACGCTCTCCGGCCGCGAGGTCTATAGCTTCGAGGACATGAGGCCGAGCCTGTACCACCTTCTGGCAGACACCGCCGCCCGCACGCCCGACGCCATCGCCGTCGTCGACGACTGGGGCCGCAAGACGAGCTTCGCGGAGCTCCTGGCCCACGTCGACAACCTGGCGGGGCTCCTCGTGTCTGAGGCCAAGGTGGCCCCGGGCAGCCGCGTGGGTCTGCTCATGCACGCCGACCTCGAGTTCGTGGTCGCTCTCTTCGCCATCTCCAAGGCCGGCGCCACGTGCGTGCCGGTTCCCACCAAGTACCGCGAGCCCGAGGTGGTCTCGCTCATGCAGGCCGCCGACCTCACCGCCCTGGTGGCGGGGGAGGAGTTCGAGCGCTGGGTGCCGTCCCTGCCGCTGCGCCCATCCGAGATCGTCTTTGCCCGCGGGGTGGAGGACGGCTACGGCTTTGCCGAGGCCGAGGGCTTCTCGTCTCTGTGCGAGCCCGCCGGCGGCCTTGACGATGCCGCCATCATGATGTTCACAAGCGGCACCACGTCGCGTGCCAAGGGCGTCGTGCTCACCAACGGCAACGTCATCCACGCCGCCATGGTCTACCAGCGCCTCATGGGCACCACGCCGGCCGATTCCTGCCTCATCCCCATCCCGATCTACCACGTGACGGGCCTCATCGCGCTGCTCATCCAGTTTGTGTACGTGGGTGCCACCACCTACCTGCACCGCCTGTTTGACGCCCGCCGCGTCCTGGCCTGCGTGCGCGACCGCAAGATTACCTACCTGCACGGCTCTCCCACGTCCTTTGCGGAGCTCCTGCCCCTGCGCGGGGAGTTCCCCGAGCTGCCGAGCGTCCGCTGCATGCTCTCCGGCTCCAGCTACGAGCCCGTGGGCACCATGCGCCAGTTCCACCAGTGGATGCCCACCGCCACCTTCCAGGTGGTCTACGGCATGACCGAGACCGCCTCCCCGGCGCTTCTCTTCCCGCTGGACTCTCCCACGTCCGTCTTTGCGGGGGCCACGGGCAAGCCCGTCCCTGGCGTGGACGCCAGAATCGTGGACGAGCGCGGCCACGAGGTGCCCTGGGGCGAGACGGGCGAACTGCTGCTGCGCGGCGCCTGCGTGACCGCCGGCTACTTCCGCCACGACAACGGAGAGATTGAGCCTGACGGCTGGCTCCACACCGGCGACGTCGCCTACGCCAACGAGGAGGGCATGGTCTGGGTGGTCGACCGCCTGAAGGACATGATCAACCGCGGTGGCGAGAAGGTCTGGTGCTCTGCGCTGGAGGAGGTACTCTGCGAGGTCCCCGGCGTCAGCGAGAGCTGCGTCGCCGGCGTCCCCGACGAGCTCTACGGCGAGGTGCCCGTGGCTGCCATCGTTCGCGACCCTGGCTCCGACATCACCGGCCCGCAGATCTCCGAGGTCCTGGCGGGCCGCATCGCCCACTTCAAGATCCCCGTCCACTACGTCTTTGTGGACAAGATCCCCCAGACCAGGGGAGACAAGCCCAACCGCGCCGCCGTCCGTGACGCCGTACTGGCAACCCTCGACCATGAGAGCTAAGAGCTAGGAAGGAAATCCGAGAATGGCATCCAAGACCCTCCAGGCAAACTTCGTCACCCCCGAGCAGGTGGCCGCCGGCATCAAGGACGGCTCCACCATCTGCACCATCGGCATGACGCTCGTCTCCGCCTCCGAGTCCAACCTCAAGGCCATCGAGAAGAGCTTCCTCGAGACCGGCCACCCCTGCAACCTCACCCTGCTGCACTCCTGCGGCCAGTCCGACCGCGCCCGCGGCATCCAGCACCTTGCCCACGAGGGGCTGGTCACCCGCATCATCGGCTCCCACTGGGGCCTCCAGCCGCGCTGGATGGACATGATCGCCAACAACCAGGTGGAGGCCTACTGCCTGCCCCAGGGTCAGATCGCCCAGCTCTACCGCTCCATGGCCTGCGGCCTGCCGGGCAAGATGAGCAAGGTCGGCCTGGGGACCTTCATCGACCCGCGCGTCGAGGGCGGCAAGATGAACGACCGCACCAAGCCCCTGCCCGACATCTCCGAGGTCATCGAGATCCACGGTGAGGAGTACATGTTCTATCACGAGGTCCCCATCGACGTCTGCCTCATCCGCGGCACCGTCTGCGACGAGATGGGCAACCTTACCACCACCGACGAGGCCATGAAGCTCGAGGTTTTCAACGCCGTCCTGGCCACCAAGCGCTACGGCGGCAAGGTCGTGGCCCAGGTCCGCGAGGTCGCCGAGACCGGCACCATCAACCCCAAGGATGTCACCGTCCCGGGCGTCTTTATCGACGAGGTCGTGGTCTGCCCCAACCCGGAGGAGGACCACCGCATGACGTCCTCCATCTACTTTGACCCCTCCTACGTGGGCAAGCTGCGCGTCCCGCAGTCTGCCGTGGAGCCCGCCCCCTTCAACGAGCGCAAGTTCATCGCCCGCCGCGGCTGCGAGGAGCTCTACCCGGGCTGCGTGGTCAACCTCGGCACCGGCATCCCCAACGACATGGTGGGCCGCGTCTGCGCCGAGGAGGGCCTCTCCGACAAGGTCATGATCACCGTGGAGAGCGGCATCTACGGCGGCGTCCAGCTGGGCGGCACCGACTTCGGCATCGGCCAGAACCTGCTCGCCATGGTCAGCCACCCCGAGCAGTTTGACTACTACGACGGCGCCGGCGTCGACGTGACCTACATGGGCATGGGCGAGCTCGACGGCGACGGCAACGTCAACTCCACCAAGATGGGTCCGCGCTGCGCTGGCGCCGGCGGCTTTGTGGACATCACGCAGAACGCCAAGACCGTCGTCTTCCTGGGCACCTTCACTGCAAAGGGTGCCAAGTATTCCTTCGAGGACGGCAAGCTCACCATCCTGCAAGAGGGCGCCATCAAGAAGATGGTCTCCCACGTGGGCCAGCTCTCCTTCAACGGCCCTGCGGCCCGCAAGAAGGGCCAGCGCGTCGTCGTGGTCACCGAGCGCGCCGTCTTCGAGCTCGTCCCCGAGGGCGTCATGCTCGTCGAGATCGCCCCGGGCGTGGACCTTCAGACCCAGGTCTTGGACATGATGGACTTCGCGCCCATCATCTCCCCGGACCTCAAGGAGATGGATGCGTCCCTCTTCATCCAGGACGGACCCTCCGGTCTTCTCGCCGGCTTCGAGGCCAAGTAGTTGACAAAGGGACAGTCCCTTTGTCAACCCGCGTAGATTGGCCCGGGCCCGACAAGAAGCCTCGGCGTCTGGGTTGCACCACATAGCTTCACCTGCACCAAAGCACCAAGCAAAGGCAAGAGCTCCGAAGAAAGGAACTGACATGGACAACGTCAAGGTTGCGGTTATCGGCAGCGGTCTTATGGGTGGCGGCATCGCCCAGGCCTGCGCTCAGGCCGGCTTCACCGTGGTCAACATCGACATCGCCCAGGCCCCGCTCGACAAGGCCCAGGCCCTTGTCGCCAAGCTCCTCCAGAAGAAGGTCGACAAGAACAAGATGAGTGCCGAGGACCGTCAGGCCATCCTCGACCGTCTCACCTACAGCACCGACTACGCCGAGCTGGCCGGCGCCAAGTTCATCATCGAGGCCGTTCCCGAGCGCCTGGACTTCAAGCAGTCCACGTTCCAGAAGATGGACGAGTTCGCCGACGAGGACGCCGTCCTTCTGACCAACACCTCCGGCATCTCCATCGACGAGATCGCCGCCTCCACCAAGCGTCCCGAGTCCGTCCTGGGCCTCCACTTCTTCTATCCCGCCCCGGTCATGAAGCTCGTCGAGATCATCCGCGGCGAGAAGACCTCCGACGAGGCCTTCGCCAAGACCCACGAGTTCGCTGACACCATCGGCAAGACCTCCGTCGACGCCCCCAACACCCCGGGCTTCATCGTCAACCGCGTCATCAACCCGTATGAGAACATGGGCGCCTGGCTCGTCTCCGAGGGCGTCTCCGCCAAGGACGTCGACACGGCCATGAAGCTGGCCTGCAACCACCCCATGGGCCCCTGCGAGCTCATGGACTTCGCCGGCATCGACGTGGTCTACGCCTCCCTCATGAACCTCTACGAGGGCTTTGACCACGACGACCTCTACCGTCCGGCCCCCGTGTTCAAGGAGCTCATCGACGCCGGCAACCTCGGCCGCAAGACCGGCAAGGGCTTCTACGACTACTCCGAGTAGCCAGGCTCAGGCAGGCGGGAACTTCTCGCCTGCGCCCAAGCGTTCCAACAGTCACCAGCCGGGCCGGCGGACAGGTGCCCGCCGGCCCCAGAAGAGGGAGTGAACATGAGCAACCGCAAGTTCGAGAACAAGCCCGAGGACATCGTCATCGTCTCCGGCGCCCGCACCGCCGTGGGCAAGTTCGGTGGCAGCCTGAAGACGCTGTCCGCCATCGACATGGGCTCCATCGTGGTCGCCGAGGCCGTCAAGCGCGCCGGCATCGACCCGTCCGTCGTTGACGAGTGCATCATCGGCCAGGTGGGCTCCTGGGGCGAGAACGGCTTCGTCGCCCGCGCCATCAGCCTGAAGGCCGGCCTTCCCAACGAGACCTGCGCCTACTCCGTCAACCGCCAGTGCGGTTCCGGCCTGCAGTCCATCGCCGACGGCATCATGGAGATCAAGTGCGGCCAGTCCGAGGTCGTCGTCGCCGGTGGCGCCGAGTCCCTCTCCCAGCTGCCCTACTACGTGCCCAGCGCCCGCTGGGGCGCCCGCATGGGCCACAAGCAGTTCGAGGATGGCGTCATCGACATCCTGACCTGGCCTCTCGATCACTCCCACAACGGCATCACCGCCGAGAACGTGGCCAAGAAGTTCAACGTCTCCCGCGAGGAGCAGGACGCCTTTGCCGCCCAGTCCCAGCAGCGCGCCTGCAAGGCCATTGCCGAGGGCGTCTACAAGGACGAGATCGTCCCCGTCGAGATTCACGGCCGCAAGGGTGCCGTCACCGTCTTCGACACCGACGAGAACCCCCGCGAGGGCGTGACCGCCGAGAGCCTCGCCCGCCTGAAGCCGTGCTTCGTGACCGACGGCACCGGCACCGTCACCGCCGCCAACTCCTCCTCCCTGAACGACGCCGCGGCCGCCGTGGTCATCATGACCCGCGCCAAGGCCGAGGAGCTCGGCTGCACCCCGATGGTCTGCATCCGCGACTTCGCCGTTGCCGGCTACGAGGCCTCCCTCATGGGCTACAGCCCGTACTTCTCCTCCAAGAAGCTTGCCGAGAAGCTCGACCTTGACCTCACCGACATCGACTTCTTCGAGATCAACGAGGCCTTTGCCTCCCAGGCCTTCGCGGTCTCCCGCGACCTCGGCCTCGACCCCGAGAAGGTCAACATCTACGGTGGCGGCATCTCCATCGGCCACCCCATCGGCGCCACCGGCACCATCCTGGCCATCAAGTGCGCCTACGAGCTCGCTCAGCGTCACCCGGAGAAGCAGGACGCAATGGTCTCCATGTGCATTGGTGGTGGCCAGGGCATCTCGATGTACTTCACCAAGGAGTAAGGCCTCGCCCCGCCGGGCGGCAGGCATTTCTCGCCGCTGCGAACAGTCCTCGCCGCAAAGGACGCGGCTGCGGAACTTGCGTCGAGAAAAGCCTGCCGCCCGGCCTGCAGCGTTAACGTTGCATTGGGCACCTGGCCGCCGTGCTCACGGAGGTCAGTTGCTTTAAGCCAATTAAGAGCAAAGAGAGTAGAGAAGGGAATCTCTTAGCATGGTTAACTTTGAGTACCTCGTTCCGACCAAGATCGTGTTTGGCAAGGAGACCGAGAAGGAGGCCGGCCGTCTGATCAAGGAGTTCGGCGGCCACAAGGCCCTCATCCACTGGGGCGGCGACTACGTCCGCGACACCGGCCTTCTCGCCCGCGTCGAGGAGGGCCTGGCGGCCGAGGGCATCGAGTACGTCGAGATGGACGGCGTCGTGCCCAACCCGCGCCTCTCCCTGGTCAAGCAGGGCGTCGAGCTCTGCAAAAAGGAGGGCGTGGACTTCATCCTCGCCATCGGCGGCGGCTCTGCCATCGACTCCTCCAAGGCCATCGCCTACGGCCTCGCCAACGACTTTGACCTCGAGGACCTCTTCCTCGGCAAGGTGAGCACCACCAAGATCGCCAAGATCGGCGCCATCTCCACCCTGGCCGGCACTGGCTCCGAGACCTCCAACTCCACGGTCATCAACATCGACACCATGGGCGAGAAGATGCTCAAGCGCTCCTACAACCACGAGTGCGCCCGTCCTCTCTTTGCCATCATGAACCCGGAGCTCACCTACTCCCTGCCGCCTTTCCAGACCGCTGCCCCCGGCGCCGACATCATGATGCACACCATGGAGCGCTACTTCACCACCGAGCAGCACGTCGAGCTCTCCGACGAGCTTGCCGAGGGCCTCATGCGCACCGTCAAGACCTTTGTCCCGGAGGCCCTGGCCAACCCCAAGTCCTACCCCGCCCGCGCCAACCTGCTGCTGGCCGGCGCCAAGTCCCACGATGGCCTGACCGGCCTCGGCCGCGTCGGCGACTTTGCCTGCCACGCCATCGAGCACGAGATCGGCGCCATGTTTGACGTTGCCCACGGCGCTGGCCTGACCGCCATCTGGTCCTCCTGGGCCAAGTACGTCATCGACGTCGACCCCGAGCGCTTCGCCCAGTTTGCCGTCAACGTCTGGGGCGTCCAGAACAACTTCCACGACGCCAAGGAGACCGGCCTTCGCGGCATTGACGCCTGGGACGAGTGGTGCCACTCCATCAACCTGCCCACCAGCCTCCACGAGCTGGGCATCGATCCCACCGACGAGCAGATTCACGAGATGGCCCAGGGTGCCGTCGACGCCCGTGGCGGCGACCACGCCGGTGCCTTCATGGAGCTCCACGTCGAGGACATCGAGAACATCCTCAAGAACGCCCGCTAGTCTGAGCTAGCGCCTTGGGGGCGAGGCCGTGCCTTCGCGGCCCCGCCCCTTCCTATGGGACGTCCTTCTCGCCTGTGCTTCTTGCCTTGGTTGAGAGGCCCCCGTTTTGGATATCATTGGAATGTTGGTGGCCGGCCGAGGGGGCACGGCCTGACACGCAGACAAGGAGACCGCAGTGAGCGATTTCGTCAAGGAAGACAACGTCTTCGTCAACCAGGACGCCGAGAGCCGCGAGGCCGTTCTTCGCTTCATCGCCGACCGTGCTGCCGAGCTTGGCATCACCGATGACGCCGATGCCGTCTACGAGGCCTTCCTGGCCCGCGAGGACATGGGCGAGACGGGCATGACCGACGGCTTTGCCGTGCCGCACGCCAAGACCGACGCCATCAAGCGCGCCGCCGTCATCGTCGTGAAGAACAACCGCGCCCTGGAGTGGCCGTCCTTTGACGACAAGCCCGTCGACGTCGCCATCTCGCTGCTCGTTCCCGACGGAGAGGCCGGCACCACCCACATCAAGCTCCTCTCCAAGACCGCCGTCCTGCTCATGCGCGAGGAGTTCAAGAACCTCGTCCGTAGCACCGACGACCGCAAGGCCATCGCCGACGCCATCAACGCCGGCATCGAGGAGGACTAGCTCCCTCCCAGCCCAAAGCGGGTATCCTTTGCCCTGTCGGCATGTGCCGGCAGGGCTTTTTGCTTATGTGCGCGCGGCGCGGGGCCGCGGCTGACTGACCCGGGAGGTCTCATGTTCAGGCAGAAGACAGACAAGCGCGTGGCCGTGTTCTTTGCTGAGGGCTTCGAGGAGGTGGAGGCCATCTCGGTGGTTGACGTCCTCTTCCGCGCGGGCATCCCCTGCGACATGGTCTCCATCACGGGCGAGTTGAACGTGACCTCCTCGCGCGAGGTGACGGTGGTCTGCAACCGCAGCATCGCCGACGAGGGCTTTGACTTCGACGAGTACGACATGCTGGTGCTGCCCGGCGGCATCCCCGGCATGCCCAACCTGCGTGACTGCGCGCCGCTCTGCAACGCCCTGGTGAGGTTTGCCGAGGCCGGCCGCGGCGTGGCGGCCATCTGCGCCTCTCCGTCCATCCTGGCCGAGCTGGGCATCCTGCGCGGGCGTCGCGCCACGGCCAACCCGGGCTTCCAGGACGTCTGCTCCGAGCATGGCGCCGAGGTGCTGTCGGGCGAGCGCGCAGTGCGCGACGGCAACGTCATCACGAGCCAGGGCATGGCCACGGCCACGTACTTTGCGCTCGAGATCGTCGACTACTACCTGGGCAAGGACGCCGTCGACGACGTCTGCGAGGGCATCGTCCTCATGTAGCGGCCCGGGGCCGGCCGGGCGCCGGTTGGCGATGGAGCTGCGGGAGCCACATTTTGCGGGCTTTGGCAGGCGAGAAGGGCGGATTTGGGCCCAAGAGCCACGTTTTGCGGGCTTTGGCACGGCCGTTTCTGCCAAACCCCGCAATCTGTGGCTCGGGCGGTCCGGTGGTCCAACCGGCCGTGCCACGGCCGCGCCTCGCGCGAACTTCTCGTCAGCGGCCCAAACGTTTCGTGCGCGTGTCGGTACGGGCGCGTTTATTGACCGTGCAGCGCCCCAAGCGTATCTTTACCGCATAAAATTACAGCCGGATTGCATAAGCACTCATAATTATGCAATAAAATGAGGGAGATATTCAAATGGAGCGTATAAGGGTCTGCGTCGTCGGCGCCACGGGCTTTGCGGGCATCGAGGTCTGCCGCCTGGTGCTTGGCCACCCCAACATGGAGCTTGCCATGGCCACCGACCGCAAGGAGGCCGGCACGCGCCTGGACGCCGTCTACCCCTCCTTTGCGGGTGCCTGCGACCTCGAGCTCTCCCTGCCCGAGCCGGACGCCATAGCCCAGGCGGCCGACGTGGCCTTCCTGGCGGTGCCGCACACGGCCTCGCTGGCCCTGACGCCCGAGCTCCTGAGGCGCGGCGTCACCGTGCTCGACCTCTCCGCCGACTACCGCCTGCACGACCCGCAGGTCTACGAGCAATGGTACAACACGCCCCACACCAGCCCGGAGCTCCTCTCCCAGACCGTCTACGGCCTGCCCGAGCTCAACCGCGAGGGCATCCTCGCTGTGGCCGAGCGCCACGCCGCCGGTCAGGCCGTCCTGGTCTCCGTGCCGGGCTGCTATCCCACGGCCACGGCCCTTGCCGCCACGCCCGCCCTCTCCGCGGGCCTGGCAGGCGGTGACCTGGTCATCGCCGACGCCATCTCCGGCGTCTCCGGCGCCGGCCGCGGAGCCAACGCGCGCACCCACTACTGCCACGCCAACGAGTCCGTGGAGGCCTACGGCGTGGCCAAGCACCGCCACACGCCCGAGATCGAGCAGACCCTCTCCGAGGTCGCCGGCCGCCAGATGAACGTGGTCTTCACCCCGCACCTGGCCCCGCTCACCCGCGGGCTTCTCTCCACCGTCTATCTTGAGGCCGCAGACGGCGTCACCGCCGAGGACGTCCAGGCCGCCTATGAGGCCCGCTTTGCCAACGAGCCACTGGTCACGGTCCTGCCCGCAGGCTCCATGCCCTCCACGAGCTCCGTCTTTGGCACCGCCCGCGCCCAGGTGGGCGTGGCCTTGGACGCCCGACGCCGACGCACCATCATTGCCTCCTGCGCCATCGACAACCTGGGCAAGGGCGCTGCCGCCCAGGCCGTCCAGAACGCAAACATCGTGCTCGGCCTGCCCGAGCTCGCCGGCATCGACATGCCGGCCCCCCTGGTCTAGCAGGCGAGAAGCCCCCGCGCCGCCCTGGCGGCACCGCCACCGCGCGTGCGGGCTTCTCGGCTTAGAAGATAGGACATTACATGAGCGACTTTGAGCCCATAGAGCTTCCGATCGCCCCGGATACGCCCGAGGCCTTTGGCTTTGCCCCCTGTGAGGGTGGCGTCTGCGCTGCCGCGGGCGTCTCTGCGGCGGGCCTGCACGCCGGCTTCCGCCGCGACCCCAACCGTCGTGACATGGCCCTTGTCGTTGCGGACCAGACCTGCGTGGCTGCCGGCACCTTCACCACCAACCGCTTCTGCGCAGCTCCGGTCATCGTCTCCCGCGAGCACGTGGCCGACGGCCGTGCCCGCGCGGTCATCCTCAACTCCGGAAACGCCAACGCCGCCACCGGCGAGCCGGGCCTTGCTACCGCGCGCCGCACGGCAGACCTCGTCGCCGCCACGCTGGGCTGCGAGCCGTCCGACGTCCTGGTGGCCTCCACGGGCGTCATCGGGCAGGAGCTGGACTTCTCGCCCTTTGAGACGGGCGTGCCTGCCGCGGCCGAGGCCCTTGCCGCCACGCCTGCGGCGGCCCACGACGCGGCCTGCGCCGTCATGACCACCGACACCGTGCCTAAGGAGGCCTCCTTCGTAGGCAAGCTGCCCGCGGCAGACGGCTCCGCGTACGAGGTCCACGTGGGCGGTTTCGTCAAGGGCTCCGGCATGATCCAGCCCAACATGGCCACTATGCTCTGCGTCATGTCCACGGACGCGCCCCTCACCAGCGAGGCCGCGCACGAGGCGCTTCTCGCCGCCGTGAAGCAGACCTTCAACAAGGTCACCGTGGACTCCGACACCTCCACCAACGACACCGCCATCCTGCTGGCAACGGGCAAGGCTGCGCCGGCGGGGGAGAGCGTGGGCGTTGGCTCCGCGGCCTTCCCGGCCATCGCCGCCGCCATCAAGGCCGTATGCGGCGAGCTTGCCCGCAAGATCGCGGCCGACGGCGAGGGCTCCACCAAGCTCGTGACCGTCAACGTGCTGGGCGCCGCCAACGACGCCGACGCAGACGCCGTCGCCCGCGCGATTGCCAACTCGCCGCTGGTCAAGACCGCCATTTTTGGCCATGACGCCAACTGGGGGCGCGTGGCCGCGGCTGCCGGCAAGTGCGGCGTTCCCTTTGACCAGCGTGCGGTTGACATCGACTTCATGGGCGTGCCCGTGTGCCGCGCCGGCCTCACCGTCCCCATGGACGAGGACGACATGCTGCGCCGCTTTGAGGCGCCCGAGATCGACATCATCGTCGATCTGCACTCCGGAGACGCCCACACGCGCGTCTGGACCTGCGACCTCACGCACGACTACGTCACCATCAACGGCGACTACCGCACGTAGCTGACAACGGGAGAAATAGACAGTCCCTTTTTCTCACTGCCACGTTGCCGTCCGAGTCTGTTTGGAGAAGCACATGAAGAAGCGTGACCGCATGGAGCGCGACCGCGCGGCGAGCAAGGCCGAGCTGCTCTGCGAGGCGCTGCCCTGGATCAACAAGATGAGCGGCAAGACCTTCGTCATCAAGTACGGCGGCTCTGCCATGGAGGACCCTGAGCTCTGCCGCCAGGTGGTCGCCGACATCGAGATGCTCAAGCTCATGGGCGTGCGCATCGTGCTCGTGCACGGCGGCGGCAAGGCCATCAACGCCATGCTCAAGCGCCTTGACGTGCCCGTGAGGTTCAAGGACGGCCTGCGCGTCACCGACGACGAGACCATGGAGGCCGTGCAGGAGGTCCTGGTCGGCCACGTCAACCAGCAGCTCGTCTGGGCCCTGAACGAGTACGGCCACAACGCGGTGGGCATCTCCGGCGCGGACGGCAAGACCCTGAAGGCCGAGCCCGTCGACCCCGACCTGGGCCGCGTTGGCCGCATCCGCGAGGTGGACACCAACCTCATCAATACCATCCTGGACGACGGCTACATTCCCGTGGTCGCCACGGTGGGCTGCGGCCCGGACGGCTTCTACAACATCAACGCCGACGTGGCCGCCGACAAGATCGCCGAGGCCATGGGCGCCGACAAGCTCATCTACCTCACCGATGTTGACGGCCTCTTCCGCGACTTCTCCGACGAGGACAGCCTCGTGGCCCAGCTCACCCGCACCGAGACCCACGAGCTCCTGGAGTCCGGCACCTTGGACGGCGGCATGATTCCCAAGATCCGCTCCGTCGCCGAGGCGCTTGACGCCGGCGTCTCCGAGGTCGTCATCCTGAACGGCACCTACCCGCACTCGCTGCTGCTGGAGATCTTCACCGACGCCGGCTGCGGCACCATGTTCACCCAGGACTAGGACGCCCGCTGGGTCAGGGCTCACGGCCCCGCGCACTTCTCGCCCGACCGCGCGTTCCATCAAGAAAGAGGACACCATGCCCGACTTTGCCACCGTTGCCGCCGACGTCGTCTCTGCCGACGAGACCTACCTCATGCACACCTACGGCCGCCTGCCCGTGGAGCTCGTCTCTGCAAAGGGCGCCGTGCTCACCGACTCTACCGGCAAGGACTACCTGGACTTCCTTGGCGGCATTGGCTGCGCCAGCCTGGGCCACTGCCACCCGGTCGTCGTGGCCGCCGTGCGCGACCAGGCCGAGAAGCTCTGGCAGGTGGGCAACTACTTCTACATCGAGAACCGCAACGAGGCGGCGCAGGCCATCTCCGGCCTGCTCTCCACGGTGACCGACGAGTCCGGCCACGTCGAGGGCTCCACCGGCACCACCTGGCGCACCTTTTTTGGCAACTCCGGTGCCGAGGCCAACGAGGGCGCCATCAAGGTCGCCCGCCGCTGGGGCGAGGTCAGGCTCGGCGGCGCCGCGGGCATCGTGAGCGCCCACAAGAGCTTCCACGGCCGCACGCTGGCCACGCTCGCCGCCACCGGCCAGGACGTCTTCCACAAGAGCTTCCAGCCGCTGCCGGCCGGCTTTGCCTCCGTTGACCTCAACGACATCGACGCGCTGCGCGAGGCTGTGGAGAACCCCGCTCCCAGCTGCGGCCCCGTCTGCGCCGTCATGCTCGAGTGCGTCCAGGGCGAGGGCGGCGTCTGGCCGGCCACCTACGACTACCTGCGCGCCGTCTCCGACCTCTGCCACGAGAAGGGCATCCTGCTCGTCATCGACGAGGTCCAGACCGGCTTCTTCCGCTGCGGCGCCCCGTTCAGCTTCCAGCGCGCCGGCATCGAGCCGGACGTCGTGAGCATGGCCAAGGGCATCGCCGACGGCTTCCCGATGGGCGCCGTCGCCGCCCGCGCCGAGGTGGCCGACCTCATGCGTCCCGGTGACCACGGCTCCACCTTCGGCGGCAGCGCCCTTGCCATGGCCGCCTGCCGCGCCACGCTCTGTGCGCTGGTTGAGGAGGACATGGGCGAGCACGTCATTGCCACCGGCAAGCGCCTGCGCCACCGCCTGGAGGGCATGCCGCATGTGACCGAGGTTCGCGGCCGCGGCCTCATGCGTGGCGCCCAGCTGGACGTCCCCGTGGCCACGGCGCTGGTCGACGAGGGGCTGGCCGAGGGGCTCGTCCTCAACCACATCGGCGACTCCATCCTGCGCTTCCTGCCGCCCCTCTGCATCACCGACGAGCAGGTTGACGAGGGAATGGACCGCCTGGAGGCGCTTCTCGCCAAGCACTGAGAAAAGGGGACAGTCTCTTTTTCTTATAACGGATGTCGCGACCCCGACGTGCCCGACCGGCGCGTCGGGGTCGTGCTCTAGAATGGGTCTCGCTCTGTGCAAACCGACTGTCTGGGGGCATTTGAATGCAGATTACCGAGAGCATTGCCTACGTAGGCGTGAACGACCACGACATCGACCTCTTCGAGGGGCAGTACGACGTCCGCCAGAACGGCATGTCGTACAACTCCTACGTCGTTGTGGGCCAGAAGGTTGCCGTCATGGACACCGTTGACGGCCACTTTGTGGAGGAGTGGCTGGGCAACCTCGACGCCGCGCTTGCCGGCCGTACGCCCGACTACCTGGTGGTTCACCACATGGAGCCTGACCACTCCGCAGGTATCGCCGTCTTCATGGAGCGCTATCCTGCCGCGCAGGTGGTGGCCTCCGCGCCGGCGTTCAAGATGATGAAGGCCTACTTTGGCACCGACTTCGCCGACCGCCGTGTGATTGCCAAGGAGGGCTTCGAGCTTGACCTGGGCGGCTACGCGCTCACCTTCGTGGGCGCCGCCAACGTCCACTGGCCCGAGGTGCTCTTCTCGTACGAGTCCACCACCAAGACGCTTTTCTCGGCTGACGGGTTTGGCAAGTTCGGGGCGCTTGACGTTGAGGACCCCGAGGGGTGGGCGTGCGAGGCTAGGCGCTATTACTTTGGCATCGTGGGCAAGTTCGGTCGCAACGTGCAGGCAGTGCTCAAGAAGGCCGCGGGCCTGGACATCGCGCGCATCTGCCCGCTCCACGGCCCCGTGCTTGACCAGAACCTCGGCTACTACCTGGACCTCTACAACACCTGGTCCAGCTACGAGCCGGAGGACAAGGGCGTCACCGTGGCCTACGCCTCCGTCTACGGAAACACCAGGCAGGCCGCCCTCGAGCTGGCGGGTGCCCTTGAGGCCCGCGGCCAGAAGGTCTCCGTCTTTGACCTGGCCCGCGACGACATGGCCGAGGCCGTGGAGGACGCCTTCCGCTACGACCGCCTTGTCCTGGCGAGCGTGACCTACAACGGCGGCGTCTTCCCGTGCATGGGCACCTTCATCCACACGCTGGCCGAGCACGCCTACCAGAACCGTACGGTGGCTCTCGTGGAGTCTGGCACCTGGGCGCCCACCGCTGCCAAGGTCATGCGCGCCCAGCTTGAGGAGATGAAGGACGTGGCCGTGCTCGAGCAGGTGGCCACCGTCCGCGGCGCCCTTGATGATGCCTCCCGCGCCCAGATTGCCGCCCTGGCCGACGAACTTTCCAAGTAGAGGGCCTTCTCGCCAAACGGATGGCCCCTGGATGGCAAGCGCCCTTGCGTGTATTAAAACGTTGATACACGCAAGGGCGCTTTGCGCACTTTGGCCGTGCATGCACGGACGATTTGTGAAATAAGCCCCTGCGTGTATCAATGTCTTAATACACGCAGGGGCTTTGCTTGACGTAGCTGGCGCAGGAGGCCGGAAACGACGGAAAACGGCGAGAAATCCGCTCTGTCTTTGGCCCTACTCCGCCGCCTCCTCGCGGGCGGGGACCTTGAGCATCATGACGAAGCCGATGACAAACAGCACGGCGATGCTCATGACGCCCAGGCTGGAGTTGCCGGTGAGGGCGGTGAAGGTGCCCACCAGGAAGGTGCCCAGGATGGCGGCGTACTTGCCAAAGATGTCGAAGAAGCCAAAGTACTCGTTGGCGCGCTTCTTGGGGCAGAGCTTGCCAAACTCGGAGCGGGAGAGCGCCTGGATGCCGCCTTGGAACATGCCGACCAGGATGGCCAGGATCCAGAACTCCGTGGCGGTGCGCAGGAAGAGCGCGGCAAACAGGGTGATGCCAAAGTAGGCGGCGATGGCGATGAGCAGCATCCTGCGGGTGCCGTACTTGCTGGACAGGCGGCCGTAGATGATGGCGGACGGGAAGGCCACGAACTGCGTCACCAGAAGGGCGAGCACGAGCTGCGTTGAGCTGATGCCGAGGTCCGTTCCGTAGCTGGTGGAGAGCTTGATGATGGTGTGGACGCCGTCGATGTAGAAGAAGTAGGCAATCATGTAGAACTTGATGGCTCGATTGGTCCACATCTCCTTGAGGGTGCCGCCTATGCCCTTGATGGCGCGGCTCACGGCGTGCTCCTCGCGCGGCTTGAAGTGCTTCTGCTGCACGTCCCTGAGCATGGGGATGGTGAAGGCCAGCCACCAGGCGGCGGTGATCACGAAGGCGATCTGCATGGCGGTCTGAAGGCCTATGCCCAGCGCGTCGTAGTTGAGCACCACGAGCAGGCACGCGATGAACGGCACGCAGCTGCCGATGTAGCCCCAGGCGTAGCCCTGGCTGGAGATCTCGTCCATGCGGTCGTCTGTGGTGGCGTCCACCAACAGCGCGTCGTAGAACACCATGGACGAGTTGAGCGCCACCGAGCTGATGACGTAGATGACGAGGAAGGCCATGGCGCTCGTGGGTATGCCCAGCGCCACCGTGGCCACCACGCCCGTGCCGACGCAGCCAACGATGAACTTCTTCTTCATGCCCTTCATGTCGGCGATGGAGCCCAGGATGGGCATGAGCAGCGCGATGATGAGGGAGGCCACGGTCTCGGCGTAGCTCCAGGCAACCACCACGCCGCCATCGGGCGCCAGCGAGCTGAAGTAGATGGGGATGACGCTGGTGGCGAGAAGCACAAGGGCCGAGTTGCCCACGTCGTACATGATCCAGCTCTTCTCGGCGCGGGTCATCTTCTGCTTGGCCATGGGGCCTCCTCCTGTTGTCACTGCGCTCGGTCGCGCGGAAATATTGACGTGTCAACATTACAACAACATCGTGCCGCGTGCCGTAGAGCCATTGATGAGCAAACGTTACCGCACGCCATGGCAGGGACGCGCTGCGCTGCGGTAAGGGTTGCGTAAAACGCCGTGGTCGGCGTGTGGGGGCTTTCTCGGAGGGCTTCTCGCCGTGCGCCCGTGCGTTGCCGTTGGTACATAATCGGGGGCAGGAAAACGCGAGAAAGGCCACCCATGCCAGCCATCGTCACTCATGACCTCTTTGGCCGCGCCGTCGCGGACGACGTCGCCGACCTCATGAACTTCCGCTCCGTGGACGAGAGGGACGCGTACCTTCTGGGAAACCAGGGGCCTGACCCGCTCTTCTACCTGGTGGCTCACCCGCTGATGGCCAAGTGGTCAAAGCTCGGCAACACCATGCACGACGCCGCTCCCGCGCCGCTGCTGGTTGCCATGCGCGAGGCGGCAGACCAGCTCGAGGGGCGCGAGCGCGGCATCGCCCGCGCCTACGTGGCCGGCTTCACGAGTCACTGGGCACTGGACTCCACCATGCACCCCTTTGTGTACTACTGGCAAAACGGCCTCACCCGCGCCGGCGTGCCGGGCCTTGACGCCTCTGACGCGCAGAAGGTCCACGCGGAGATCGAGCGCGACTGGGACGAGATGGCCCTCTTCCGCCTCGCGGGCAAGACCGTAGCCGAGTGGCGCCCGTACCGCGAGGTCCTTGTCGCCTCGCCCGAGGTGCTCTCCTGCGTGGACAAGCTCTACTTCTATGTGACCCTGTGGGTGTTTGGGCAGCCCGTGGACCCGCAGGCCTTCTCGGTCTCGGTCCACGAGTTCAGGCTGCTGCAGCGCCTCTTCTACTCCGCGGGCGGCGGCAAGCGCCTGGCGCTGGGCGGCGTCGAGCGCCTCTTCACGCGCGGCCGCTACTCGCTCTACCGCGCCATGAGCCACCGCGTGCGCCGTCAGGATACCAGCGACTTCGACAACCGCGGGCACGCCGCCTGGGAGAACCCCTTTACGGGCGAGGTCTCGCACGCGGACTTCTGGGAGCTCTTCGAGGGCGCTCAGGCCCGCATCCTGCCGCTCATCGACGAGATCGTGATCTCCGGCGCGGGGCTTGGCTCCGTGCGCGAGCTCACGGGCGACCTCAACTTCGAGGGCAACCCGGTGGCGCCCACGGAGGCCGCCCGTTGACGGGGGAGCCCCTTGCCCCCAAGCCCGTCTCCGCGGCCACGCGCCACGTGATGCAGGCCAACAAGAGCAAGAACACCAAGCCCGAGCTCAAGGTGCGCGCCGCGCTGCGCGAGGCCGGCCTCTCAGGGTACCGCCTGCACTGGAAGAAGGCCCCCGGCAAGCCCGATATCTGCTTTCCTGGAAGGCACGTGGCCATCTTCGTCAACGGCTGCTTCTGGCACCGGTGCCCGCACTGCGGCCTTACCATGCCCAAGTCAAACGTGGAGTTCTGGGAGGCAAAGTTCGCCCGCAACCGTGCCCGCGACGCTCGTGACAACGCACTGCTGGTAAGCGGCGGCTGGACGGTCATCACCATCTGGGAGTGCCGTCTCAAGAAGGGCCGCTTCGACGCTACCATGCGGGAACTGGTGCGAGAGATTCGCCGCGCGGAGGAACTGCGCGCCCAGGGCCTGCGCTCCGGCCGCCTGGTGGAGATCGGCTCGGCCCCGGCCTGGCGCGTCCGCCGCGAGCGCCATCGACGCCGCGGCCGCAGGGGATAGGCGCGCAGGCGGCCGCTCGGGCGTAACGCCGGGGCGCCACGTTACGCCCAGGTAGCAAGGAGGTGCCGTTTGCCTGACGCGTCGGCCCCCGGGGCGTGTCAGGTGGTAGGCTCTTGCCAATGCGTCGCAGGTGGGGAGCCTGCCAGACCGGAGGAGGGGATTACGACGCCAACCTACGTCTACTCTGACGTGCATGGTCACAGGGCCACGCTCGAGCGCGCGCTTGAGCGCGTCAGCCCCTCCGAGCAGGATCGCTTCTTCTGCCTGGGCGACATGATCGACCGCGGGCCCGACCCCCTGGGCGTCATCGCGGTCACCCGCGCCCTTCCCAACGTCTGCGTGCTCAAGGGCAATCACGAGGACCTCATGCTGCGCGCCCTGAGGGGTGCCGATCAGGTCGAGATGTCCATGTGCGCCATGGACTGGGCCATGAACGGCGGCTCCACCACCTCGGACGCCCTGGAGGCGCTGGACGACGAGGACGCCTCCATGGTCGTCGACTGGGTGGAGCAGCTCCCGTGCTGGGCCCAGGTGCGCGTGGGGGAGCGCGACTACATCCTCACGCACGCCGGCATCGACCCCTGGCGCGTCGAGGTTCCCGCAGCGTGGGACGAGGGCTCCATCGAGCGGCTCATGGCCGCACAGAGACCCGATGACCTGCTGTGGATTCGCGACGACTTCTGGACCAGCCCCACCGGCCTGGTGGACGAGCGGGGAGAGGGGCCCATCGTCATCGCCGGGCACACCCCCACGCCCTACCTCACGGGAATGCTCGGGGAAGTCTGCGGCCCCACGCGCAACGCGGACGGGCTGGCGCAGATGGTCAAGGTCGGCGCCTCCGGGGCAACCGGTGGCGTGGCTGACCGTTGGGACATTGACGCCGGTGCCGCCGGAGGCGCCGGGTTTGGCCAGGTCCTCGTCCTTCGCCTGGACGACGGCGCCTGTTTCTACGAGCCTATCCTTCCTGGCGAGTAGCGAAGGAAGGTCAGGGAAGAGCACGAGGGGCCGCCTTGCGCCGGATGGCGCGGGCGGCCCCTCGCGTTTCTCGCCATGGGGGTGGGCTGCTGGGCTGTGGCCCTACTTGCCGGCCTCGTGGTTGAGGACGTTCTGCGGCATGGTGGCGCAGCTGGGCTGGTAGATGTCCACGCAGCTGAAGGTGCGCTCGCGCTCGTCGAAGGCGTAGGTGACCACGCAGCAGTTTGAGAGCTGCGGGATGTCCTCCACCTGCGAGAGCGCCTTCCAGTGGTTCTTGAAGAGGCGGCCCATGGTGCCGTGGGAGACCACGAGAGTGCTCTGGACGTCGTCGCGCAGCATGAGCCCCTCCAGCGTGGAGCAGATGCGCTTCTCGGCGTGCTCCTCGGACTCGCCACCAAACTGCAGGAAGTAGTCATGGTAGGGGCCGACCACGTTGTCCGAGTTGACGGTGCCGTCAAGGCTGCCAAAGCTCATCTCCATGAGCCCGTCCACCAGCTCGTAGCCTCGCTTGGCAATGCCGGGCAGCGCGATCTCGAGCGTCTCTCTCGCCCGGCCCAAAGGAGAGCAGAAGACGTGGTCGAGCTGGATGCTCGACTCGCGCAGGTGGAGCCCGGACTCGGCCGACTGGTGACGCCCCAGCTCCGTGAGGGGCGCGTCGGTGTGTCCCTGCCAGCAGTTGCGCACGTTGAGCTCGGTCTGCCCGTGGCGCATGAATCGTAAATACTTGGTCATCCGCTGCTCTTTCCGACCTGTGGGTTTCCGGCGGTAGAGTATAAGCTAGCCACGCATTCACGGCATGTCGAAAGGACGGCGAGAAACCCAATGGCCCAAAACCCGGTGACCGGCGCCCCGGTCAGGCTCGTGGTGACCGACGAGGACGGCACCTTCCTGGACCTGGGCGGTGAGGACTTCAGCCGCGAGCGCTTCTCGGCGGTCCTTGCGCGCATGAGGGCGGACGGCTGCCGCTTTGCCGTGGCCACGAGCAACCAGAGCTTCCAGGTCAAGGACGTCTTTGGGCCGCTCGCGCCCTGCGTGGCGCTGGCGACCTCGAACGGGGCCTACGTGGAGGCCGAGGGCAGGCGCCTGCGCGTGAGCGTGGCCCCGGACGGCGCCGTGGAGCGCGTTCTCGCGGCCCACGCCGCCCACCCGGAGATTCCCCTCTGCACGGTCTGCGCGGACGGCGCGTGGGTGGAGCCCGGCGCCGACCCCGACTTCGTGGCGGAGATGACCGTGTACTCGCATGGCATGAGACGGGTCGAGTCCCTCGCGGACCCGCGGGCCAGGCAGGACGTGCTCATGTTCTGGTCCCGCGTGCCGGAGGGCGAGCTCGCGCGCTCCATCGCCGTCATGCGCGAGGCGCTGGGCGGCGCCATGGACGTGGTGGACAGCGGCTGCGAGGACGGCTGGGGCTACTTTGACGTGGTGCAGCGGGGGGTCTCCAAGGCAACTGGCGTCCGCGTCCTCATGGAGCACTGGGGGATCTCTCCCGAGGAGGTCGTGGCCTTTGGCGACGCCGGCAACGACGTGGAGATGCTGCGCCTGGCCGGGGCGGGCTACGCCATGGGAAACGCCGACGAGGCCGTGAGGGCCGCGGCGGACCTGGTCTGCGCCCCCTGCCGCGAGCAGGGCGTCCTCCGCGTCCTGGAGCGGCTCTGGCCCGAATGAGAAAAAGGGACAGCCCTTTTTCTCCGCCCGCCCAGCTGCCGGCGAGAAGTGCGTGGAGCCTGGGAGGGGGCCGCGGGGCGCCCTGCCGCCTGTGGCACAATAGGCAGGCTGAGCAAACGCAACCCAAACGCAGGAGGGGCCATGGGCCCAAAGGTCAGCTGCGCCGCCGAGGGGCTTCTCCACGGCGTCGTGGGATCAGACACGGACGAGAACGGCTGGACCAGGCCGCAGCGCTTCACCGCAGGCCAGCTCAAGGCCCTGGGAAGTTGCCGCGCGTGGCATCCGGGCCTGTATCGCCAGCTCGCGGCCGCCACGGCCGGCGTCTCGCTGCAGTTTGAGACGGACTCCTCCAACGTGTGGCTCGAGGCGGAGATGGACCCCATGCCGCGCGGCTCTGCGGCGATGGTGGCCGACGTTGAGCGCTACGGCACGGGCGTTACGCCGCCCTATGACGGCTTCTCGGCGGACGTCGACGAGGTCCACCTCCCGCTGGCCCTTCCCGGCGAGGGCGGCCTCGTGAGCTTCTGCGTCGACGTGGCCGAGGCCCCCGAGCCCGGCGTGCAGCGCCTGCCCGGCATGGGCGGGGCGAGCACGCACCGCGTCACCATATGGCTGCCCTGCCTTGGCGGATGCGAGGTGCGCTCCGTCATGGGGGACGGCACCTTCATCGAGCCGGTGGCCGAGAGGGGCCAGCTCCTGGTGCTGGGAGACTCCATAGCCCAGGGCTACGTGACGTGCGACCCGGGCCTTGCCTGGCCGTGCCGGCTTGCCGCCCAGCTTGGCCTCGACCTTCTCAACCAGGGCGTGGGAGGCCAGGTCTTCCAGCCTGGCACCTTGGTGGGCATGGCCGGGGCGGTCCGGCCCGAGCACATCGTGGTGGAGTTTGGCGCCAACTACCGCTTTGAGCCCTGCCAGGCCGGCCGCGTGGAGCAGGAGGTGCGCACCTACCTCTACGAGGTGGCCGCCACCTGGCCCGAGGTCCCCACCTGGGTCATGACCACGCTGCCCTACACTGAGGTGGCCTACCCCAACCACCCGCGGAGCTGCTTTGCCGAGGTGGACGCCATCATCCGGCGCTGCGCCGCACGTCACGGCAGCATGCGCGTCGTCGACGGCTCCGCGCTTCTTGACGCGGGCGACCTCGCGCGCCTTCTGGCGGACGGGTCTGACCACCCGGGAGCCGCCGGCCAGGCAATGCTTGCCGAGCGCCTGGGGTTTGTCGTTGCCGCCCGAACCGAGGACGAGCCGCTCCGTCGCGAGCGCGCCCTCAGCCTGCTCTCCCGCTCTGGCGAGAAGGGCCTTCCGCTGGTGGAGACGCTGCGCCGGGGCGTGGGCGAGGTGCTGCTGGCGCAGCGCGGCTGCGTGCTGCTGCGCGCCACGGACGGCATGCAGATGCTCTGGGCGACCAACCGCAAGCTCGCGCGCCAGGCGGTGCGCTGCCTTGGCGGCGCCCGCGTGACCTGCCTGCTGGGGAGCCGCACCACGGCTGCCGACGTTGCCCGCGAGCTTGGCGCCGAGGGCTGCGAGGGCTGCCTGTCCTACTCGTTCAGGGGCGCCTCGGCGCCGCTGGCGGAGACCTCGCGCGACATCCGCGTGCTCACGGCTGCCTACGAGGGTCAGATCCTGGAGCACTACGCCCATCCGGAGTACCTCGAGCCCGGCGAGCTCGCACGCGCCCTCGAGGGCGGCCGCGTGCTCGGCGGCTTTGAGGACGGGCGCCTCTGCGCCTTTGTGGGGGAGCATGCCGAGGGGTCCATCGGGCTTCTGGAGGTCTTCGAGGGCAGCCGCAGGCGCGGATGGGGCCAGGCGCTGCTGGCTGCAAAGGTCGCCCAGCAGCTCGACGAGGGCGTGGTTCCCTGGGCGGAGGTCTGGCTGGAGAACGAGGCCTCCCGCTCCCTCATGGAGAAGGCGGGCTTCTCCTGTGCCCCCGCCGATGGCATGTGGTTCATATCCTGATGCACCTCCCCGCGTGGTTGTTGTCCGCGTCTTGTGCTATACCGTGCATGGCCTGCTGCCTGTTGGGGTAGAAGCAGGCACGAAGGCGCCCGGAGGGCGCACACGGAAAGGACGGACGCGCCCATGGCCACGCTAACCAACCCGCTTGCCCCGGAGCTCACCGGGACGCTCTCTGCCGAGGTCGAGCAGCTCGTGCGCGAGCGGGTCTCGACGGGCGGGCTGTCCGCCTATGCGTGCCGCGACGTCGCGGCCATCCGCCGAAGCACCGCCGAGCGCGACAGGGACACCGCCATGCGTCCCGCCTTCGTCCGCGACGCCGAGAAGATCGTCCACCTCCCCGCATACAACCGCCTGGGCGGAAAGACCCAGGTGTTCTCCTTCCGTGCGGACGACGACCTCTGCCGGCGCGGCCTTCACGTGCAGCTCGTGGCCCGCGTGGCGCGAGACATCGGCCGAGCGCTTGGCCTGAACCTAGACCTCATCGAGGCCATTGCCCTTGGCCACGACCTGGGCCACACGCCGTTTGGCCACGCTGGCGAGCGCTACCTCAACCAGGCCTTCAACCGCAGGTGTGGCAGGTGGTTCTTCCACAACGTTCAGAGCGTGCGCGTGCTCGACGTGCTGGGCGGGCGCAACGTCTCCCTGCAGGTCCTGGACGGCACCCTCTGCCACAACGGCGAGTTTGAGCAGCAGGTCTTTGAGACCAGCGGCCTGGCGGAGTTCGACACCTTCGACCGCGTGGTTGACTCCTGCTGGCGCAGCGGCGAGCAGGCCATCGCGCACCTGAGGCCCATGACCCTCGAGGGCTGCGTGGTGCGTGTGAGCGACATCATTGCCTACGTGGGCAAGGACCGACAGGACGCCATCCGCGCGGGCCTCCTGCCCGAGGACGCCTTTGACGACGGGCTGGGCGGCGCCTACAACGCCTGGGCGCTCAAGGCCTTCGTGGCAGACGTCGTGGAGTCCAGCGCCGGCAAGGACCACATCGAGATGAGCCCCGCGGGCTTTGCGGAGCTGCGACGCGCCAAGCGGGAGAACTACCAGAAGATCTATGGCTCCACCGAGGTCGATGGGGACTTTGGCCGCGAGGTGGCCGAGCTCTTTGACGCCCTCTACGACCACGAGCTGGCGGCCCTGCGCGCCGGTGACGAGAAGAGCGCCATCATCGCGCAGCACGTGCGCCCCACCGAGCGCAGGCTCTCCTACTACGGCCGAACCTACGACTGGGAGGACGACCCGGACCAGACCGTGGTGGACTTCATCTCGTCCATGACTGACGACTACTTCATGGCCACCTGCGAGGCGCTCTTCCCCTCGGCCGCGCGGGTCTTTCCGCGCCGCGGGTACTTCTCGGCTGACGTGAGGCCGTAGGGGAGGCGCGCGCCGGAGGCGTGGGGCTAGCTCTCCGCCTGGTCTCCGGGCCCTTGGCCTTCTGCCGCCTGCTCCTTTGGCGCGGGGCGTGGCGCTGGGCGGGGCATCCCCAGATTGGCCAGGGCGTCCAGGCGGTCCTCCAGGTCAAGGCGCTCTGCCAGCCAGGACTTGATGAGCGCCTGGCGGGGAACCCCGCTGGCCGAGGCGCGCGCGTCAAGCCGGTCGATCATGGCAAGCGGCATGTCCACGCCCACGCGGCGCTGGCGCAGGCCTGGACGGTCGCTGTAGTCGGCGTACTGGGCCACGTCGACGCCCTCGTCAAACATGCGCTCGAGCTCTTCCATGCTCGGCTTCTCCTTAGCCATGGTGATACCTCTCAATCTCCTGCTTGGTTGCGTACCTTGCCGAGATGAGCCGAATGCGCTCCTCCCGGTAGGTCACCACTGCAGACATGTAGATGCGTGGTCCGAGCCTTGCGATGACGAGCCAACGGGTCTCTGGTTGGTCGCAGAGGTGATAGCAGATTCTCCTCTCGTCATCCCAGATGGTCCGGGCGCGCTCGAAGGAGAGGCCGTGCTTCTTAATGTTTGCCTCGTCCTTCTGCGGGTCCCACTCAAACTGGTAGTCCTCGAACATGGCATCTCCAATAAGGTATCACATTGAGGCTTAAAGAGTTCCAAAAAGGTACTGTCTTGAGTTGTGGAAAGCGGGCAGCAGGAAGACCGACGCCGCGGCGGCCGAGTCAGAGACGCCGCGGCGCCGGTTGGGGGCCCGCGTCCGCTACGCCACCTGCCCAGGCCTCACGATGACGTCCCCGCAGCCGTTGATCACGAGCTGTACCTGCGGCGCGTTGCCCGTTCCAAGGCCGTAGCCAATCTCCAGCGCGCGGCCGAGGCACCTGTCGAAGGGCTCATCGTCCTCCTCGTCGCCCGCCTCCTCCTGCGAGACGAGACCCTCGAAGAGCTCACTGATGGACGGAACCCCGTGTACCGTTTTGGTACCCTCGGGCATCACGCCCCGCTCGCCGTCCGCACTATCGCGTCCGTCCGCGGGACGCCTTGGGGCAAACCTCTCGGTGCGCCTGATGATGAGCTCGCGCACCTCCTCCAGAAACTCGGGGTCGTCCACCTGCTCCTCGCGGACGCTCAGGACCAGGACTCCGGGCGGGTACTCGCTCTCCGCGCGCCGCGGGACCTCGCCCTCCATGAGGTCGAGGGCAAACCTCGCCTCGGGCCAGTACAGTGCCATCTCGTGCTCCTTTCTTCCGACCGATGGGGTGGAGGGAGCGTATCAGCGAAGGCGCTTGCACTTCTCTTTCCGTAGGCGGACCGCTGACTTACACGGCAGCTCGGAGGGGGCGTGGCCTCCGGGGGAGTCGGCAGACGGCGCTGTTTGCGCCTGCGGGAGGCGCCCGTGCGGCACAAATGTGCCCCCGCTTCCGCGAGGGCGTGTCTGGGCGTGACAAGTTGGTACAAGCAGAGAAAAACTGCAGGTAGAAAGCCCTGCCCCTATTCGGACTCCCCGGCTATCTCCTGCTCGGCCTTGACGATGAGGTCCTCGTAGTGGGCGATCTTGTAGTCAAGGCGGTCGAGGCCCGCCTGCATCTCCGCCATGCGCTCGCGGACCTTCTCGCGCTCCTCCTCGAGGATGGCCTTGCGCGCGCCCAGCGTGGCGTCGCCGCCCTGGAAGAGCTCCATGTACTCGATGAGCGCCTCGATGGAGACGTTGGCCCCGCGCATGCACTTGACGAAGCGAATGCGCGCGAGGTCCTGCTCGCCGTAGTCGCGGATGCCGCTCTCGTTGCGGTGCACGTGCGACAGCAGACCGATGCGCTCGTAGTAGCGCAGCGTGTCTGCGCTGATGTCAAACTGCTTTGAAACCTCCGCGATGCGCATGGCGCGCTCCTCTCTGGGCGTTGCCAAAAAATGATACGAAGGGACTGTCCCTTTGTATCATCTGGAGCCGGCTCCAGGTCAACGGGAACCTACTCGGCCGGGACCTCGAACTCCGCCGTGACCTCCTGCAGGAGCTCGCGGATGGGCAGGTGCTGGGGACAGGCGTGCTCGCACCTGCCGCAGCGGACGCAGTCGCTCGCGCGGCCGCGGCCCTTGGTGTGGACGTTGTTGTAGTAGAAGGCCTGGCCGCGGTCGCCGTAGGCTCGCTTGGCGTTGAGGCAGGCAAACAGGGCCGGGATGTCGATGCGCCTGGGGCAGCCCTCGACGCAGTAGCGGCAGGCCGTGCAGGCAACCACGTCCTGCTCGTGCATGACGTCGACCACGCGCGCAAGCCCGGTCAGCTCCTCCTCCGACAGCGGGTCGAGGGGCGAGAAGGTCTTGACGTTCTGCGCCATCTGCTCGGTGGTGCCCATGCCCGACAGGACCATCGCCACACCCTCGTGGCCGCCGGCAAAGCGCAGCGCGTAGCTGGCCGGAGCGTCCGGGCAGGTCTGGGCCAGCGCCTCGGCCGCGGCCGGCGGCAGGGTGGCCAGGGTGCCGCCCTTGATGGGCTCCATGACCATGACCGGCTTGCCGTGGGCGCGGCAGACCTCGTAGCAGGCGCGGCTCTGGACCGAGACGTCGTCCCAGTCAAGGTAGTTGAGCTGCAGCTGCACGCACTCGACCTCGGGGTGCTCGGCCAGGATCTGGTCCAGGACCTCGGCGGTGTCGTGGAAGCTGATGCCAAAGTGGCGCACGCGGCCGTCGCGCACCAGCTTGTAGGCCTCCTCGTAGGCGCCGAGGCGCTGGTACTTGGCGTAGCTCTCGCGGCTCTGCGCGTGCATGAGCAGCAGGTCGAAGTACTCGACGCCGCAGGCGGCAAGCTCCTCCTCAAGCAGCGGGACGATCTCCTCGGTGCTGTTGAAGTTGCCGTTGGTGAGCTTGTCCACCAGGAAGTACTCGTCGCGGGCGTGGCGGCTCGTGAGCGCCTGCCTGATGGCCGGCTCGCTCTTGCCCTCCAGGTAGACGTGGGCGGTGTCAAAGTAGTTGAAGCCGGCGTCCAGGAAGGCGTCGACCATCTGGCTGAACTGCGGGATGTCGATCTCGCCGTCCTCCAGGCGCGGCAGCCTCATGCAGCCGAAGCCGAGCCTGCCGCGGGCGTGCTCGAAGGGGTCTGTCTGCGTCACGGTCGTTCCTCTCCTCATAGGTGCAAAAAGGTGACAAAGGGACAGTCCCTTTGTCACCCCGGGACGCCCAAGAGTGTCCCTTTTCCCAGGTAACTAACAACGTCCCCAGCGTCTGGTGGCTACCAGCTGAGGAGCTCGTAGCCGTCCTCGGTGACGACGAGCTGGACCTCCCACTGGGCGGAGTCGGAGCCGTCGGCGGTGCGGACGGTCCAGCCGTTGGGGTCGTTCATGTCGATGGCGGCGCCACCGGCGTTGACCATGGGCTCGATGGTGAAGCACATGCCCGGCACCAGCACGGGGCCCTCGCCCGGCTCGCCCACAAAGCCCACGAAGGGGTCCTCGTGGAACTCCTTGCCAATGCCGTGCCCGCCAAACTCGCGCACCACGTTGAAGCCGGCCGCCTCGACGCAGCTCTGGACGGCGTGGGACATGTCGCCCAGCGTGGCCCAGGGCCTGACGGCGGCAAGGCCCTCCTGGACGCTCTGGCGCGTGACGTCCACCAGGCGCTGGCGCTCGGGGCTCACCTCGCCGATGCAGAACATGCGGCTGGAGTCCGAGAAGTACCCGTCGAGGATGGTGGAGCAGTCCACGTTGACGATGTCGCCCTCCTCAAGGACGTCCTTCTCGCTGGGGATGCCGTGGCAGACCACGCTGTTGATGGAGGTGCAGACGCTGTTGGGAAAGCCCTCGTAGTTGAGGTCGGCGGGAATGCCGCCGTGCTCCACGGTGTAGTCGTAGATCCACTTGTCCACCTCGGCGGTGGTCACGCCGGGGGCAATGTGGGCGGCCACGTAGTCCAGCACGCCGATGTTGATGGCCGCCGAGCGCTTGATGCCCTCGATGTCGGCCGGCGTCTTGAGGAGGCTGCGGACAGGCACCTCGAAGCCCTCGTTGTAGAGGCGGTCAAGGCGCTGGTCAATCTCGGCGTGGCACTTCTTGTACTTCTTGCCGCTTCCGCACCAGCAGGCGTCGTTGCGGCCGGGGACGGGCAGGTTGTCATACATGGCTAACTTCCTTTCTATCTGCTGGTGAGTATCGCACTTCTCGGCTGGGTACGCGCGGCGAGAAGGGCGTCACGCCAGGCCGGCCATCTCCAGGGCGGTCTTGGCAAAGAGGATGGCAAGCACCAGCAGGATGATGGGCCTGACCACGCGCGAGCCGCCCCGCATGACCATGCCGGCGCCCAGCAGGTGCCCGGCCACAGAGAAGGCCGAGGCCACCGCGCCCAGTGCGATCCAGCTCTGACCGGCCAGCGCCAGCGTGGCAAAGCCAGAGACGTTGCTTGCGAGGTTGATGACCTTGGTCTGCCCGGCGCAGTCCGTTACGCCCAGGCGGGCGAAGGCGGAGAGCCCAAGGATGAGGAAGGTGCCGGTGCCCGGCCCATAGAAGCCGTCGTAGACGCCGCAGGCCAGGGCCACGCAGCACATGACGGCCCGCCTGCGCCCGCGGGGCATCTCCTCGGTGGCCGGCAGCAGCGCCCGGCGCCGCAGCGTGAGCGCCGCCACCACGGGCAGCAGCACCATGAGAACCACGCGGAAGCGCTCCTCGGGCAGGAGCATGGAGAGCCTGGCGCCGCCCACGCTGGCCGCAAGCGAGCACGCGGCTGCGGGCACCGCCAGCCCCCAGTCCACGTAGCCGCTGCGCACGAAGCGCCCGCACGAGAACGCCGTGCCCACCATGGAGCTCATCTTGTTGGTGCCTATGGCCAGGTGCGCGGGCAGGCCGCACAGCAGGTAGGCCGGCAGCGTGATGAGGCCCCCGCCTCCGGCGATGGCGTCCACGAAGCTCCCCAGAAACACCAGGGGGCACAGTATCAGCAGGATGTGCGGGTCGGGCAGGCCAAGGGGCATGGCGGTCCTCTCTGAAGGCGGTTGGCAGACCCACGGTACGCCGTCGTCGCGCGCGTTACAATCAATGCCCTGCAGGCGAGAGGTTCCTGCAACAAACCCCAGCAAGATGAACCAGAAGGGACGACGGCCCGTGAGCTACGCCAGCGTCGCGCTCGACATACCGACCCGCGCCATAGACACGGCCTACGACTACCTCGTGCCCGACGGCCTTGCCGCCACGGCGACCGTGGGAGCAACGGTGCTCGTGCCCTTCTCGGGGCGCGACGTCGTGGGCTACGTCATGGACGTCCACGAGGAGCCCCCCGCGGGCGTGGCGCCCGGCCGCGTGAGGCCGGTGACGCAGGTCCTGGCCGAGCCCGCCTTTGACGCCGCCGCCGCCCGCGTGGCCCGCTGGATGGCCGCAGAGTACGCCTGCCCCCTCTGCGAGGCGGTCCGCCCCTTCTTGGCGCCCGGCCAGAAGGTCCGCGTGACCCGCGCCTCCGCGGACGCCCCCTGGCAGCTGGTCAGCGAGAAGGCCGGCCCGGTCGACGAGCGATGGGTGGGCCTTGCGCCCGCGGCCAACGACTACGCCCCCGGCCAGCGCGCCAGCCGCCAGCGCGCCGTCCTGGAGGCCCTGCGCGAGGGCCCGCAGCGCGTGGCCGAGCTCTCCGCTACCATCCCCGGCGCCGCGAGCGCCGTGACCGCCCTGGCCAAGCGCGGCGTGGTGGAGGTCTTCTCTCGCCGCAGCGTGCGCGGCTCGGAGGCAACCTCGCTCTCCAGCGCGGCCGCCCCGCGGCCGGAGCGCCTCACGGCGGGCCAGGTGGAGGCCCTCGCGGCCATCGACGCGGCCCGCGAGGAGGCGGCCGGCGGCGTGGTGCTGGTGGACGGCGTGACGGGCTCCGGCAAGACCGAGGTCTACCTGGACGCCATCGAGCACGCCCTCTCCGCCGGGCGCGGGGCCATAGTCCTCGTGCCCGAGATCTCGCTCACGGCCCAGACGGTGGGGCGCTTCCGCAGCCGCTTTGGCGAGGACGTGGCCGTGCTGCACTCGCGCCTCTCCACGGGCGAGCGCTTTGACCAGTGGGACCTCGTGCGCCGCGGCTTGGCCCACGTGGTGGTGGGCGCCCGCTCGGCGCTCTTCGCCCCGCTGGCAGACCCCGGCCTCATCATCATCGACGAGGAGCACGAGGCCTCCTACAAGCAGGACTCCTCCCCGCGCTACCACGCCCGCGAGGTTGCCGCCCGCATGGCGGCCGAGCGCGGCTGCGCCCTGGTGCTGGGAAGCGCCACGCCCTCCCTGGAGAGCCTGGCCCGCTGCCGTGCCGGCCACTTCCTGGGCCGCCCCTGGACGCGCGTGAGCATGCCGGAGCGGCCGGCGGGCGCCGTCCTTCCCAAGGTGACCATCGTGGACATGGCCGAGCAGTTCCGCGGCGGCGGCCGCGGGGTCTTCTCGGCTCCCCTGGCCCACGCGCTCGAGGGCGTCTGCGAGCGTCGCGAGAAGGCCGTGCTGCTCCTCAACCGCCGCGGGTTTGCCAACTTCCTCATGTGCCGCGAGTGCGGGTGCGTGCCGGAGTGCCCGCACTGCAGCTGCGCCCTCACCTACCACGAGCGCACCCATTCGCTCATGTGCCACACCTGTGGTCGCGCCTGGCCGGTGCGCGCCTACCCGGACCCGTCCACCTGCTGCCCCAACTGCGGCAGCCGCTACATGGGCGCCTACGGCGTGGGCACCCAGCGTGTGGAGGACGAGCTTCACGCGCTTCTGCCCGAGGGCGTGGAGGTCATCCGCATGGACGCGGACACCACGCGCACCAAGGGCGCCCACCAGCGGCTCCTCGAGCAGTTTGACGCTGCGGAGTGCGCGGTGCTCGTGGGCACGCAGATGATCGCCAAGGGCCTGGACTTCCCGGAGGTCACCCTGGTGGGCGTCATCAACGCCGACACCATGCTCAAGCTGCCGGACTTCCGTGCGGCCGAGCGCACCTACGACCTGCTCGAGCAGGTGGCGGGCCGCGCCGGCAGGGGAGGGCGCCCTGGCGAGGTCGTGGTCCAGACCTACTGGGCCACCCACCCCGCCATGCAGGCCGTCCTTCTCCACGACCGCTCGGTGTTTCTTGCCGCGGAGCTGGAGGAGCGCGAGGACGCCGGCTACCCGCCGTTCTCGCGCCTGGGAAACGTCACCCTGTGGGGCCGCGACGAGCACGCCGTGCGCCAGGCCGCCGACGGCATGGCCGCCGCCCTGCGCGAGCAGGTGGGGGCCCGTGCGGGTTGGGAGGTCCTGGGGCCCACCGACTGCGTGAAGGCCCGCGTCAAGGACCAGGTGCGCCGCCACGTCATGGTCAAGGCCCCGTCCGAGGCCGCGCTGGGAGCCGTGTTGTCCTCGTGTGCGGCCTCCCTCGGGCGCCTCCAGGGCATTAACATGGCACTAGACGTAGACGCGTACGACATGATGTAGGAATGATACGAAGGGACAGTCCCTTCGTATCAAAGGACAGTCCCTTTTTCTCATTGGGCCGCCGCGGGGCGGTCCTGCGCCGGAACAAGAAGGAGGACCCCATGGGCCTTTTGGACAAGATCGTGCTCTGCCCCGACGAGCGCCTGTTCACCGAGTGCGCCCCCATCGAGAAGATCGACGACGAGGTGCGCACCCTGGCGCAGGACATGCTCGACGTCATGTACGAGGCCGACGGCTGTGGGCTGGCCGGCCCCCAGGTGGGCGAGATGCGCCAGATCGTGGTCATCGACGTGGACTACAGCGGCCACTCCAAGCGCAACCCCTATGTGCTCATCAACCCCAAGGTCATCAAGGCAGACGGTGACCCGCGCGACTTCCAGGAGGGGTGCCTGTCCTTCCCGGGCATCAGCGTCAACGTCACGCGCCCGAGCCACGTCATCGTCCAGGCCAGGAACCTCGACGGCGACCTCATGCAGTACGAGGCCGAGGGCAACCTCATGGCCGTCTGCCTGCAGCACGAGATCGACCACCTGCACGGCGTGACCATGGTGGACCACCTCACGCCCAGCGAGCGCACGCGCGCCCTGCGCGACTTCGAGGACGCCCTGGCCGCCGGCGCCCGCCCGGGTGAGACCGAGGTGGAGGACTAGCCGGTCGACAAGGGGACAGCCCCTTTGCCAACTTCTGAGGACCAACCGGGCCGCGCCCGGGGAGGGGAGAGGCGCATGCGCGTCGTTTTCATGGGCACGCCGGACTTTGCCGTGGCGTCCCTTTCTGCCGTGGCCGCCGTCCACGAGGTGGCGCTCGTCGTCACGCGCCCGGACGCCGTCCGTGGCCGCGGAAGCGAGCTTCTGCCCTCGCCGGTGAAGGCCCGCGCCCTCGAGCTGGGCATTCCTGTGCTCGAGACCAAGCGCATGACTCCGGAGGCCATCGAGGCCGTGCGCCAGGCGGCCCCCGACGTCATCTGCGTGGTGGCCTTTGGCTGCATCCTGCCCGACGAGGTGCTCGAGGTGGCCCCGCTGGGCGCCGTCAACGTCCACGCCTCGCTGCTGCCGCGCTGGCGCGGCGCCGCCCCCATCCAGCGCTCCATCCTGGAGGGGGACGAGCGCACGGGCGTCTCCATCATGCGTGTGGCCCACGAGCTTGACGCTGGCGCCTGGTGCCGCCAGGCCAGCGTCCAGATTGGCGAGAAGGACGCGGCCACGCTCACGGCCGAGCTCGCGCAGCTGGGCGCCGAGGAGCTGGTGGATGCCCTGCCGGAGCTCGCGGCCCACGAGGAGACCTGGCACGAGCAGGACGAGTCCCAGGTCTCCTTTGCCGCCAAGATCAAGAAGGCCGAGATGCGCCTTGACCCGGCAGACCCCGCCTCCGCCAACGCCCGCCGCGTGCAGGCCGCCGGCGACACCGCGCCGGCCCGCACCGCCGTCGCCGGCCGAGGCGTGCGTGTCATGGCGGCCCGCGTGTCGGCAGACCTCCTTGCGCCCCGGGGCGGCGTCGTTGTGGAGCACGGCCGCGTGGGCCTGGGCTGCTCTAACGGCACGCTCGAGCTGCTGCGCGTGAAGCCGGACGGCAAGCGCGAGATGGAGGCCTCCGCCTGGGCCGCCGGCCTTCGCGGCGAGCTCTCTTGGGAGCGCATCTAGTGGCTGGCCAGGCCGGGCTGGCGCCCGCGCGCAGGGTGGCCCTCGGCGTGACGTCCGAGCGCCGCCGCCGGGACGCCCGTGCCCGTGACCTCTTGCGCGCCTACGCCGCCATGGGCGCCCTCGACGAGCGCGACCGCGCCCTGGCGAGCCGCCTGGTGCTGGGAAGCGTGGCCGCCGAGGGCGAGCTTGACCGCGTCATAGACTCCCACCTGCGCCGGGGCGCCAAGCTGGAGCCCCGCGTGAGGGACGCGCTGCGCCTCGCCGTCTTCGAGGTGCTCTACCTGGACACCCCGGACTCCGTTGCTGCGAGCCAGGGCGTCGAGCTCGTCCGTACGGTGGCCCCGCGCGCGGCGGGCCTGGCAAACGCCGTCCTGCGCCGCGTGGCCGGCGAGGACGTCGCCCGCCTGGCCGCCAGCCGCGAGGCCCTGGCTCGCGGGCGCTTCTCGGTGTACGACATGGCCCACGTGGGCGGGCTTCCCATCTGGCTCTGCGAGGCCGCGCTGGGCGCCCTTGGGCGCGAGGGTGCCGCCTCCTATGCCGAGGACGCGCTCGCGCCCGCGCTGCCCACCGTGGCGGCAAACCGCTGCAGACACAGCGAGGCCGAGGCCGTCTCGCTGCTTAGGGAGGCCGGCTGCGACCCGGCTGCCGGCGTGCTGCCGGGAAGCATCCTGCTCGGCCGCATGGCGCGGCTCGCCCCCTCGGGCCTGGTTGACGCCGTGGACGTGCTCCCGTGCGACTACGCCGCCCAGGAGGTGGCGCTTCTCGCCAGGCCCCGCCCGGGCTCCCGCGTGCTAGAGGTGGGGCAGGGCCGCGGCACCAAGACGGTGCTGCTGGAGTCCGTTGCCTGCGCCGCCGGCGGGCCGTGCGAGGTCACGGCCGTTGAGGTGGACGCCGCAAAGTCCGCTGCCGCCGCAAGGCGCATGGAGAAGGCCGGCTTGGCCGAGCACGTGAGGTGCGTGGCCGACGACGGGCGCGCCCTCGATGCCCTTGGCGATGACCTCTTTGACCTGGTCTTTGTTGACGCACCCTGCACGGGCACGGGCACGCTCTCGCGCCACCCCGAGATTGCGTGGTCGCTGGCCGATTCCTCAGTGGCGGGCCTTTCTCGCCTGCAGCTCGAGATGCTGACGGCGGCGTCGGCCCACGCGCGCCGTGGCGGGCGGCTGGTCTACTCCACCTGCTCCATCCTCGCCGAGGAGAACGAGCGCCTGGTGGAGGCCTTCCTCTCTAGCCCGTCGGGCGCCCGCTACGAGCTCGTGGGCACGCATCGCACCGCCATCCCCGGCGCCGACCGCCACTTCTGCGCCACCTTCCGCCGCCGCTAGGCGCCACCTCTGCCCCTGCCGTCCCGCGCTTTGCATGTGAACCTGGTCGCTGCCATGGCGCCCACCGACCACATTCGCATGCAAGCTGCGGGCACTTCTCGTCTTGCAAATAATACGAAGTCGGACTAAACTGTCCCGTGCTTTGTCCGAAATCGGATTAAGTTAGCGAGGTCAAACATGGCGAGAAACACGCAGGACTCCCTGCGCGAGCAGTCGCGCCAGATGGACTGCCTCTACAACGAGACCGACCGCCTCTACAACGGCTTTGCCCGCAGCTGCGGGCTCTCCGAGTGCGCGTACTGGGTCATGTACGAGATCGAGGTCTCCTCGGGCTCCGCCTCCCTGCGGGGCATGGCCGAGGCCTTCTCACTCAGCAAGCAGACGCTGAGCTCGGCCGTCAAGTTGCTGGAGGCCAAGGGCCTCATCGAGCTCTCCTTTGAGGAGGGGAGCCGCAAGAACAAGGTGGCCTCGTTCACCGAGGCGGGCCGCGCGTTCTCGCGCGAGCGCATCGTCCCGGCCATCGAGGCCGAGTCGCGCGCCTTTGGCTCGCTTGAGCCCGAGGAGCGCAAGCGGCTGGTGGCCCTCGTCTCCAAGTACGCCAGCGCCATTCGTCGCGAGCTCGACGCCCTGAAGGAGGGGGAGAAGTGATGCAGACCCAGACGAAGCAAGCCAAGGCCAAGAAGACGGGCGAGCTCGCCCTGCTTCTGCGCCTGATGTCTCCGTACAAGGCGCTCATCGCGGGCCTCGTGGTCACACTCATGTGCGACATCACGGGCATGCTGGTCATCCCGACGCAGCTCAGCGCCCTTCTCAACACCGCCATCACCACGCGCGACATGGCCGAGGTGGCCCGTCACGGCATCATCATGCTCGTGGCCGCGCTAGTGGGCTCCGGCGGAAACGTGATCTCGTACCGCCTGGCCGCGCGACTGGCGGCAAACGTGGGCCGCGACCTGCGCTGCGAGGTCTACCGCAAGTCCCTCGAGCTCTCGGGCTATGAGTTTGGCCAGCTGGGCGCCGGCTCCATGATCACGCGCACCCTCTCTGACGCCAACGTGGTCCAGCAGACCATCATCATGTCCTTCGTCATGATCAGCCCGGTGCCCGTGACCTGCGTCATCGCCACCGTCATGGCCTTTGGCATAGACCCGGTCATGGGCTGGCTGCTGCTTGCCGTCATCGTGCTCACCCTGGGCGCCATGGCCTTTGCCGTGTGGAAGTCCGCGCCGGTCTTCACCGTGCTGCAGGGCTTCATCGACCGCATGAACACCCGCCTGCGCGAGTCCATCACCGGCGTGCGCGTCATCCGCGCCTTTGGCAAGGAGCCCCACGAGCGCCAGAAGCTCGACCAGACCTTTGAGGACTACGCCGGCCGCGCCATCCGCGTGAACCTGGTCTTTGCGACCGTAGACTCGCTGACGTTCTTCTTCATGAACGCCGTGGAGTCTGCCATCTTCTGGGTGGGCGCTGACCGCGTGGGCGCTCACGCCATGCAGATCGGTTCCATATCCGCCCTGGTGGGGTATGCCATGCTCATCATGTTCTTCATGATGATGGCCCAGTTCTGCGTCCTGCAGATTCCGCGCGCCTGGGCGTGCCTCTCTCGCGCCAACGAGGTCCTGGACATAGATCCCGCAATCAAGGACCCGGCTGCCGGCAACCTGGCTGCCGCCGGCCGCGCTGACGGCGAGAAGCCCGCGTCGCCCGCGGCCCCCGACGCCGACGAGGTCGCCCGCTTTGACCATGTGAGCTTCCGCTTTGAGGACGCTGACGAGGACACCCTGCGCGACCTGGACTTTGTTCTGCGCCGCGGCCAGACCACGGCCATCATAGGCAACACCGGCTCGGGCAAGTCCACCATCGCCAAGCTCCTGCTGCGCTTCCACGACGTCACCTCGGGCAGCGTCCGGCTGGGCGGCGCCGACGTGCGCGACCAGACCCAGGACGCCCTGCGCGCCCAGGTGGCCTATGTGCCCCAGGCGGCGTGGCTCTTCTCGGGGACCATCGCCCAGAACCTGCGGCACGGACGCGCCGAGGCCACCGACGAGGAGCTCTGGCACGCGCTTGACGTTGCCCAGGCCGACTTCGTGCGCGGCCTTCCCGACGGGCTGGGCTCGCGCGTGGCCCAGGGCGGCTCCAACTTCAGCGGCGGCCAGCGCCAGCGCCTGGCCATCGCCCGCGCCCTCGTGCGCCACGCCGACCTCTACGTCTTTGACGACTCCTTCTCGGCGCTGGACTTCCGTACCGACGCGGCCCTGCGCCGCGCGCTGGCACCCGAGCTCGCCCACGCGGCCACGCTCGTCATTGCGCAGCGCGTGAGCACCATCCGCGACGCGGACCAGATCGTGGTCCTCTCCGAGGGTCGCGTCGTGGGCCTGGGCACCCACGACGAGCTCATGCGCGCGTGCCCCACGTACAAGGAGATCGCCGACTCCCAGGCAAGGGGAGGGGAGCAGAACGATGACTAGCAAGAAAGAAGAGGCGCGCGAGAGGGACGCGCTTCTCGCCGAGAAGGACATGGCTGACGGTGTCGTGGCCGCCGACGCCGCCCCCGCGGACCCGGCCCCCGACGAGGAGTCCGAGGTCCCCACCGACGCCGCCACAACCGCCCGTCGCCTCTGGGAGGCCGCGACCGGCCAGCGCTGGCGCGTGGTGGTGGCCGCCGCCAGCGCGGTGGCCTACGTCTGCTTCAGCCTGGCCGCCCCCGCCTACAGCGCGGGGCTGGTGGACCTGCTGTGGGCAAACATCCAGGAGGCCTTTGCCGCGGGCACGGGCTTTGTGGTCACGCTGGACAACGGCGGCACTCAGATTCTGACCTTCCTGGGCATCTGGACGGCCGCGTGGGTCTTCTACACCGTGCAGTCCCTGGTCATGGCGAGCTTTGCCGAGCGCCTGAACCTGGGCCTGCGCCGTCAGATCTCCGCCAAGGTCGGGCGCCTGCCGCTTTCCTACTATGACGCCCACCAGCCCGGAGACACCATCAGCCGTGCAACCAACGACCTGGACAAGGTCTCCGAGGTGCTGCAGCGCGGCCTTCTGCAGCTGCTCATCTCGGTGGTCACCCTCGTGGGCGCAACCATCATGATGGCCCGCTACAGCCTCGCGCTCACGGGCGTCTTCCTGGTGTTTTCCGTGGCGTCCTTCGTGCTGACCAAGGTGGTCTCGGCCCGCACGCTGGTCTACGCCTCGGAACGCCAGGCCTCGCTGGGCAGGCTCACCGGCAAGGTGGAGGAGGCCTACTCAGGCCGTGCCGTCATCAAGTCCTTCGGGCGCGACGACGCCAGCGCGGCGGAGATCGCCGAGGCAGCCGAGGCCTTTGCCCGCACGAGCGAGCGCATGGACTTTGTGACCAACGCCATCAGCCCGGCCATCCGCTTCCTCACGCGCCTGGCGCAGGTGGGCATCGGCCTGCTCGCGGGCGGTATGCTGGTTGCGGGGCAGCTCACCGTCGGCGTCTTCCAGGCGTTCTTCCAGTACGTGACCCAGGCCACCGAGCCCCTGACGCAGCTCTCGCTCACGGTGAACCAGCTGCAGGGCGCCCTGGCCGCCGCCGAGCGCGTCTTCCGCCTGCTCGACGAGCCCGAGGTGGAGCCCGACCCGGCCGAGCCCCTGCGTCCCGTCGAGCCCGTGCGCGGACAGGTGGCCTTCGAGCACGTGCGCTTTGGCTACGACCCGGCGCGTCCGCTCATGCATGACGTGAGCCTCGTCGCCGAGCCCGGCCAGAAGGTGGCCATCGTGGGTGCCACGGGAGCGGGCAAGACCACCCTCATCAACCTCCTCATGCGCTTCTACGAGGTGGACGGCGGCCGCATCACGCTGGACGGCGTGGACACCCGCCAGATGACCCGCGCCGACCTGCGCCGCCAGTTTGGCATGGTGCTGCAGGACGCCTGGCTCTTCGAGGGCAGCATCGCCCAGAACATTGCCTACGGCCACCCGGGCGCCACGCGCGAGGAGGTTGAGGCCGCGGCCCGTGCCGCCCACGTGGACTTCTTCGTGCGCACCCTGCCCCAGGGCTACGATACCAAGATCTCCAACGACGGCGAGAACATCAGCCAGGGCCAGCGCCAGCTCCTGACCATCGCCCGTGCCATGCTCTGCGACCCTGCCATCCTCATCCTGGACGAGGCCACCTCAAGCGTGGACACCCGCACCGAGCAGGCCATCGTGCGCGCCATGGAGGCCATCATGGAGAACCGCACGAGCTTCGTCATCGCCCACCGCCTCTCCACCATCGTGGACGCCGACCTCATCCTGGTCATGGACCACGGCACCATCATCGAGCAGGGCACCCACGCCGAGCTCCTCGCCGCGGGCGGCACCTACGCCGAGCTCTATCAGTCGCAGTTTGCATAGGGGCGAGAAGCGCTTCTTGCCTGGCCGTCTGCCTGTCTGTCTGCCACAAAAACCGACCTGGGTATCCACCTCCGGACACCCAGGTCGGTTTTTTGGCAGACGGTCTGTCGGTCGTCGAGAAGCCCTTCTCGCCGCGCTATGCGTTGGGGCAGCCCTCACAGCAGCCACCGCTGGTGGCCTCGGTGCAGGAGTCGCCGCCGCGCTGGTCGGTGTTGTAGAAGCCGGAGCCCTTGAAGACGATGCCGGAGGCGCCAAAGACCTGCGCGGCCTCGGCCCCGCAGCTGGGGCAGGTTACCTCGGGGTGGGAGCCCATGGGGTGCTCGACCTCAAAGGTGGTGCCGCAGGACGTGCACTTGTAGTCATAACGAGCCATTTGTATCCTCCGTGCAAAAGCGTGTCCGGGCGCGCGTGCGCCGCAATCGTTCAAACAGGGGATACCTTACCCAAACGAGGCCGCTCGCGTATCCGCCGCGCGGCGTTAACATGGACTCTGCCAAACAGGTCAGGGCCGCAAAGCCAGACAGAAAGGGGCTCGCATGCCCATCACCGGTGCCATCTTTGACTGCGACGGAACCCTCGCCGACTCCATGGGCATGTGGCGGCAGGTGGTGGAGGGCCTCCTGGTCAAGCGCGGCATGCCCGTCCCGCCCGACTTCTACGAGCGTACCGAGCCCGTGAGCCTGCGCGACGGCTGCGTCATGGTCCACGAGGAGTTTGGCCTGGGGCGGGATGCGGAGTCCCTCTACGAGGAGCTCTGCGCGGACGTGCGCGCGGCCTACGCCCGCGTGCCGCTCCTGCCGGGTGCGCGCGAGTTCCTGCAGGAGCTGGCCTGTGCCGGCATTCCCATGGTCATGGCCTCCTCCACGCCGGTGCGCGAGCTCAGGAGCTGCCTTGAGACCCACGGCATCGCCGGCTTCTTCAAGGACGTGGTCTCAACCGAGGACGTGGGCGGGCGCGACAAGGAGTTCCCCGACGTCTACGAGGAGGCCCTGCGCCGCCTGGGCACGTCCAAGGAGTCCACGTGGGTCTTCGAGGACGCCCCCTTTGGCGTGCAGACCTCCCACAGGGCGGGCTTCAACGTGGTGGGCCTCATGAACGACCATGACGGCCGCCGCGAGGAGGACGTGCGTCCCTACTGCGACGTCTACGCGCACGGATACGCCGAGCTCTCCCTCGCGCTGCTGAACGACTACGCAAGGCCCGCGGACGCCTCCGCCCTCGGCTCCTCGGCTGGCGAGAAGCCCCTGCAGGTCCTGGTGGTCGACGGCTCGCCCGAGCCCAGCTCGCCGGAGACGGTGGCCCGCCTTGCCGCCGAGGCGGACTACGTGGTCTGCGCCGATGGCGGGGCCGCCGCGTGCCGCGCCGCCGGCGTTGCGCCCGACGTCTTCTGCGGCGATGCCGACTCCGCAAGCGCTGACGACGCCGACTGGGCGCGCGCCGCCGCCAAGACCGACATTCGCTTTCCCGCCGAGAAGTACGCCACGGACCTCTCGCTGGCGCTTGACTGCGCCCGCCACGAGGCCGCGCGCCAGGGTCGCGCGCTGTCGCTGACGCTTACCTGCGCGAGCGGCGGCAGGCCCGACCACGCCCTGGCCGTGGTGGGCCTCCTGGCGGGGCTCGCCCAAGAGGGGGCCGCGTGCGCACGCCTGGTGGAGGACGCCTCCGAGCTGCGCGTCCTTGCGCCTGTCGGGCAGGCCGAGTGGCGCCTGGGCCCTGACGCCTGCGGACGCACCTTCAGCGCCGTCGCCGTTGCCCCCAACACCCGCATTGACGAGAAGGGCCTCAAGTGGGAGCTTGCGGACAAGCCCATGGGGCTTCTCGACGACCTGGGCATCTCCAACGTGGTCGTTGACGCCGACGCCTGCGTGACCTGCCGCTCCGGCGCCGTCGCCGCGTTCCTGCTGGGGGACTAGCGGCAATGGCCTGCCCGCGGCACAAAAAAGCCACACGTGAGGGCGGCGTTTTGGTTGCAACGGGCGTCTGCTGTGATACACTCATACAGCTTTTGGAAATTGCGGGCGCGATTTGCGCCGCGCCCCTGAGGAGGTCTAGTCATGTCGAAGGTTTGTGAGTTCTGCGGTAAGCACGCGGTTGCTGGTCGTTCCATCAGCCACTCCCACCGCACCGTCGCCCGTACGTTCAAGCCCAACATTCAGCGTGTCACCGTCGTCGTCGACGGCCACAAGAAGAAGGCCAACGTCTGCACCCGCTGCCTGAAGTCCGGCAAGATCGCCCGCAGCTAGTACGTGCGCAAAATCAGTGCTTCTGCAAGGAGGTCGCTTCGGCGGCCTCCTTTTTTGTTGATGGGGCGGGACGCTCTTCTCGCCGCTCGTCCTTCTCGCCGTCCGCCTTCCCGATTGCCGTTCTCATCCCAAATCGACATTTGACCCCCTCCGAGGGGTAGCAAATGTCGATTCAGGATGAGAACGCTTGCGCGGCGAGAAGAGCTTCTCGCCGGGAAGAGCGTCTGCCGCGACAATTATTGTCCGGTCGTCAGACTAGGCTGAGCTTACGTCTACCGCGCCGGGACGTCCGCTGAACAAGGGGGCGAATCGCCCCGCTGCCTGTTCGGCGTACCATGGCGAGGTGTTTCGTACCGTCCCTTAGGCCAAGTCTTGCGGGAGGAATGCAACCATGTCCCTGTTCCACAGCGAGAACCCCAAGGAAGAGCAGCATTCGGGCATCCTCGGCGCGTTCTCTGTAGACAACATCAAGTGGGAGCCGGGTGACGAGGCGGGCGCCTCTCTCGTTGCCTTCCGCTACCCGTACGAGGACTTTCCCAACGGGTCCTACCTTCACGTGGCCCAGTCTCAGGTGGCGGTTTTCACCAACAACATGGAGGCTGGCAGCTCCCTTGATGCCACCGGAGCGGGGGACTCCCAGGTCAGCGTCTTCGTCGGACCGTGCAAGATCAAGCTGGACACCGGAGATAGCCGCTTTGCACCATTCCGCAACGTGACTCATGCGCTAACTGGCGGCTCCTCGGCATTCCACTCGGTGGTTTACTTCATCAATACCAACTACATGAACGAGCTCAAGTGGGGCACCACCGATCCCATCATCGTCCAGGACCCAGAGGAGCAGGTCAACGTTCACGTGCGTGCCTATGGCCTCTTTGGCGTGCACATCGAGCAGAATGACCCGGGCCTCGCCCCCATCCAGGCGCGCAAGTTCCTGGTCAAGGTCGTTGGCACGCGTAGCCAGTACACTCGCGAGGAGCTCACCTCCTTCATGCGCGCCAAGATTCTCGAGTACGTGCCCGACCTTCTGGCAAAGTCCATCATCGAGAGGGGCATCTCGGTCCTCAAGATCTCGGCGTATCTCAGCGAGTTCTCGTCTCTGCTTCAGGAGAGACTCTCTGCTCACTTTGACTCCTTCGGCCTTGCTCTGGACAACTTCTCGTTCAACAGCATCAAGCCCTTCGAGGATGACCTTGCCGCGCTCAATCAGGCAAAGATTGTTCGCCAGACGAGCATTCTCGAGGCTCAGGGCAACGCCGCCAAGATGGACATAGAGTCCGAGGCTCTTGCGAGGAAGCGTGCCCGCGAGGGGTTCACCTATCAGCAGGAGCGCGGCATGGACGTCATGCAGAGCGCCGCGTCCAACGAGGGCGGTGGTGCCTCGGGTCTCATGGGTGCCGGAATGGGTCTGGGCATGGGCGTCGGCGTTGGCGGTGCCTTTGGAGCGGGTTTTGCCAACCTGGCAAACCAAGCCGTCGAATCCATGGGGGCGGGGGCGACGCAACCCACACAGCCTGCTTCTGCCCAGGGTACCGCATGCCCTGCCTGTGGACATGCCAACCCCGCGGACGCCAAGTTCTGCCTGGAGTGTGGAACCAAGCTCGAGCGAGGCAAGGCCTGCCCTGCCTGCGGCCACGTCAATCCGCCCGAGGCAAAGTTCTGCCTGGAGTGCGGCGCCAGGCTGGGAGTTCCTGTCTGTCCCGACTGTGGTACCCAGCTGCCTGGGGGAACCAAGTTCTGCCCCAACTGCGGAAGAAAGATCCAGTAAGGAGGGCGTGTCGTGAACGGAATGACTAAACGCGTCGTGGTGGGAGAGGCCGTTGCGCTCGTAGCCTGGCTCATCGTCATGCTGGCCTGCCAGAACGTCCTCATGAGCCCCTTTGTCTTCTATACGTCTCTGCTCTTTGGGCTTCTCGCCTTTGTGGTGTCTGCTGTCTCCATGGCGCTGGCAGACCGCCAGGGAGGGTCTCGCGCCATGACGGAGACCGGCTTTGGGCTCTCGACGGTGCTCTCCGTCGGGCTCTTTGCAGTGCTCCTTCTGGTCAACACGGTTTTCTGCTTTGCCTCCTTTGCCTGGATCTCCACTACGCTGCCGGTCGTCGTGAACGTGGCCATCTTGGCCGTCATGGTGATTGCGCGTGTGGGGCTTGACTCTCACGCAAAGACGGCCCAGGCAAACGTCAATTCGGCGGCGGCAAAGACGGGGGCTTTCGCTGGCTTCTCCGGTCGTCTGGGCGATCTTCTGGCGCAGGCGGACGAGCCCGAGGTCAGGGCTGCCCTTCTCGCCCTCAAGGAGGACGTCTCCATGAGCTCGAATGTCTCTCAGCCCCACACACTGGACTTGGAAGGGCAGTTTGCGTCGGAGCTCCGCGCCATAGAGGCCTCCATCCAGAAGAATGATCCGATTGAGGAGACGCTTGGCCTGGTGGCCCAAGCGAGGACTACGTGGCGCAAGCGCAATGCGGCGCTGACCTCGATCAAGTAGGCGTCCGGGATACCCAAAGTGGCATCCCGGTTAGGTGAACGGAGGCTTGTCTTGGAGGTATTCGGGCTCACGTGCGCTGGTTGCGGCAGCACCGACGTCGACTTCAACACGGAGACTAGGAAGGTCACCTGCAACCAGTGTGGCAAGGTGGAGTACTACTCCAGGGCGCAGCTGGGCGCTACGGGCAAGATTGTCATTGCCAAGGACAACGCCATCAAGTTCTTTGGGGAAGGCAACCTTTCGGGAGCGCGCGAGTTTGCCGTTGACGTGCTGAACGTCATGCAGGACAACGCTGCAGCCCTCTTCATCGTGGCGTATTGCGACGAATTCGTCGAGGGGCAGGCGGGCGCAATGGAAGGGTTCTTCCGCAGGACGGACCCCATGCCGCTCGAGTCAGACGAGGTGAAGGACCTCATGGCGCTCTTCGAGGACAAGCTGCCCAACCTGCGTGACTTTGAGGTCCAGATGGTGACGCTCGTGGTCAAGAACCTCCAGAGCCCTGATGACCGTGCGAGGCTCAGCGAGTTCATCGACCGTGTGTGTCCGTACTGCATCTTGCACTATGCGTCCGAGGACTTCATGACGCCTGAGCGCGAGGACTTCTATCGTGACGTCGCCGGCCACTGCGATGTGCCCAAGACCTGCCTGGCTCTTCTCAGGGGAATCCGCGAGATTCCAAGCTCTCCCTGGAAGGCGGGCTCTTTCGCCATGAGGGCCAGGGCGACGTACTTTCTTGAGCACTACGTCGAGCCGGTGGGAAGGGTCGTTTCGGCAATGAGGGACGGTCAGTTCAAGCCAAAGTTCCTGCAGGCATACGCTCAGGAGCACGAGAAGTACCTAGCTGCTATGTCGCAGTCGGCATAGTCCGCTTCCTTAGTTTCTTTCTTAATGTTTTGCAATTGGGACATACCCAGAAGGGACAGCAAGGATGGGAACTGAAGTCATCAACCTTGGCGGAGTCGAGCGCGAGCTTGCCCGTCTTGGCAACAAGGTCGACGCCCTGGGCTCTCACGTCTCCAGCGTGGAGTCCCAGATTTCCGAGGTCAGGGATGACCTCGCTGCTCTACGCAATGACTTTTTGACCATGATGGAGGAGCAACGACGTGCCTCCGCCCTGGAGCAGGCCGCCACCGAGTTGGTTAGCGTCAGACAGGAGATGGAGAGGAAGTTCGGAAACTACGGCGTCGTGCGCAACACCATGGTCGGCATCCTGCAGGCCACCGATGCGGCACTGGTCAGGAAGGCCACCATCTCCACGGTCTCAGAAGAGCTCATGATCTCTACCCCGGACTATTGGCTGGCCCCGGTCCTCGTGGCGCTGGCGGCGTGGATCAACAACAACCGAGACCTGGCCGAGCGCGCCATTACCGAGGCCGTGCGTCGCGACAACGAGCATTCCTCCCTGGCCATGGCACTAATCTGCAGAAGAAACCATCGTACCGGCACGTGTTACGAGTGGCTTGCTCGGTACTTCTCGACGCAGAATGCTGCCAAGATAGACATGGACTCCATGGTCTACATCGACGCCTACGTCAACGGAATCTTTGGACCAGACGAGAAGCACCTCTGCGACGACTACATGACTCGCTGGATCGCTCAGATCCAGAGCCAGACCCCACAGTTTGAGGAGAAGCAGTCGCAGTCCTGGGCTGAGTACTTCCGGACCTACGAGACCGACGGCGGCTCCAAGTACCCCGCGCTCAAGGCCGTGGTCAAGGAGTTTGGCTACATAGACAAGTACTTGGGCAAAATCAATGCCATCGAGAAGATCTCGACGGGCTTCGAGGGCATCAGGAATGCTGAGATCGACTCCCGCACGCTGGCCGAGCAGGTGGACAGTCACCTTATGGAGCTCGTCAACTCCGACGATCCCAAGGAACGCCAGCTGCGGGAGGAGGAAGAGTACCTCCTTGCGGTCAAGGCTTGCGAGGGTGACGTGACACAGGCTCGTCGCATGGTCAATCAGCGCAGGCAGGAGAAGCGTGAGCAGACCGTGAGCATCGTCGAGCAGATGACGCGCGTCGCGAGGGATAAGAGCCGCGGCGTCGATCACCACAAGAAGACTGCGTTGCGCTTCCTGGGCGGATACATCAACGATGGCTTTGCGAGGTATCGCGATGAGGAGACGCCTGACTTCCCGCAGGAGGTCACGCTCGAGCTTGACGGCTGGAGCGGACGGGCCACGACGGGGGATGAGGCTGCTGCTCTGAAGAGCGACTATGCCACCTTCATGGAGGGACAGAAGGCCGCGGAGCTTGCCGAGCTCCAAAGGAAGACTGAGCCCAAGAACCTCAAGGTCGCGGCCATGGTCTGCGCGGTCGCGGGCATTGTGTTCTTCTTCATTAATGCGACGCTGGGCATCGCTCTGCTCCTGGCGGCGGCCGTCTGCTTTGTGACCCTGAAGGGCAAGGAGAAGGCTCGCGTGAAGGGCGCTGAGGAGATTGCCGCAAAGTATGGGGCCAAGACAGAGGATGGCGCCAGGGAGATTGACCTTGCGCTGGGACAGTGGAAGGCTGCCAAGGCCGAGGCGAGCGAGCGCGGTTCCCTGCTCAAGATGGAGAAGGTCGCCTAATTGACAATCGCCGCATGCCGGCGAGGAATGGAGCGTGACATGTCTGACAACATGAACGTGACGGATTCCAGCCCCTCCCTGACCGAGGGCATGGACGCCCTTGCGGAGCTCAATGACCTCTTCTCTGAGGATGACGAGAAGATCAAGGAGTCCGAGGCCAACGTCTTGAGCCAGAACCTCACGGGCTTTGCGAGCTGCTTTCCCGACTGGGACCTGCATCCGCCAGTAGCATAGGGGCCGTCGTGTTTGCGCCAATTGTGACTCTCGTACGCGAGGGATGATTCTGGATTTGAGCAGCGACCACTTCCGTGTGAGGGATGCACTCGTATCGGAAGATGCTCGAGTGGAAGCCCGAGGACCCGTCCATTGAGACCGTCGTCGTCACCACATGGGAGAAATGCGGCGAGGGACAAGAGCCGTACGAGCTTCTCGTCCACGCCCTCCAGGCGCATGAGGTCGCCGGCGAGTGCAGCCGTGACGTCAACGGCGCTCTGACCTTGAGTGGGATTTGCCGAATTACACGGGGGTGCGGACAATTTCTTAGACACTACGGAGAGAGTACCCCAGGTCCCTGCGGTACTGCTCCGGGCTCCTCCACCCCAGGCTCCGCTTGATCCTGCCCGAGTTGTAGTAGGCGAGGTAGCCCGCCAGGCGCCGCCGGAACTCCTCGAAGCCCACCCCGGACCAGTCCCTGCCGTGGTAGAACTCCTGCTTGAGCCGGCCGAAGAAGCCCTCGGCCGCGGCGTTGTCGGGGCTGCGGCCCTTCCTCGACATGCTGCGCACCAGGCCGTGGCGCTCGCATATCGCCGCCCAGCCCGGCCACCTGTAGTGGCAGCCGCGGTCGGTGTGGACCACGGGCCGCTCGCCGGCCGCGAGCGTCGAGGCCGCCGCCTCCAGCATCGAGTCGGCCATGCGGGCGTCGGGGGACTCCGACAGGGTCCACGCCACGACCGCCCCGTCGAAGCAGTCGACCACCGGCGACAGCCAGCAGCGCCCCGACCCTATCGTGAACATGGTGACGTCGGTGACCCACAGCTCGTTGGGGCGCGAGGCGGAGAAGTCGTGGGTGCCGTCGGGGCGCAGCGGCAGGTTGGGAGGGGCCTCGGAGACCTCGCCGGCATAGCTGCTCCAGCGCCTGCGGCGCCTCAGGTAGCGCACCTCGAGCCCCTCCTCGCGCATGACGCGCCTCACGACCTTCTCGGAGACCGCCAGGGGCTCGTCGGGGTCCAGGCGCAGCCTCGCCCATATCGTGCGGTAGCCCCAGGCCCCGCCCCCGGCCTCGAACAGGGCGCGCACCCGCGCCCTCAGGGCGGCCAGGCGGTCGGGGGCGCCCCTGCGGGCGCGGTGGTAGTAGTAGGTGCTGCGCGCCACGCCGGCCGCGCGCAGGGCGTCCTCCAGGCCGAACCCGGGCCTAAGGGCGTCGGCGACCAGCGCCCTCTCCGCCGCCGTCAGCGAGTCCGGGCCCCGCCCCGGGCCGCCTCCTTTTAGGACGTCCAACACCGCCTCGGCCCTGGCGAGCTCCAGCCTCAGGGCCCGGTTCTCGGCCCTGAGGGCCTCCAGGTCCCCGGGGTCGGCCGGCGGCGGCACGCGCGGGGCGCCCCGTCCGTTCGCGAGCGACACCTCGCCCTCCCTCCCCGCGGCGCGGGCCCAGCCGCGCACGGTCTCCGGGTGGCAGCCGATCGACGCGGCGACCTCGGCGGGGTCCTCCCCGGCGAGCGCCCTGCGCGCGGCGTCGGCCCTCTGGGCAAGAGTATAGGGGGCGTGCCAGCCGACGCCCAGGTCGCCGGACGCCCAGCGCCTGATCGACTCGGCGGAGGCGAGCCCCGACTCCCTGGCGAACCTGTGGGCCGGCCGGCCGGACTCGCGCCAGAGCCCCAGGATGGCGTCCCTCTCGTCGCTCGAGTACATTGCGGGCTCCAATCCGGACGCCTGTCGGCGTCCAACTTTTCGTCCGCACCCCCCACCTTCCGCTGGAACGCCATTCTGAGCGCCGACCCAAAAGGGCATCTAGTCGCTCGCTTATTGCTTCCACTGGAACGGCAAAGTGAGCGAATGGCAGAGGTTATATCTGACGCGCGGAATCGCCTTCCAGCGGGAGCCCCATTTGAGCAAGGCGCTGTCTAAGGCCGCTTGGCGAGTAGCCGTCCTGCCGTCCCTTGCTACCATAGATCTCCCGACCCCGCGCACTTCTCGCCAGCAAAGGAGCCACGATGGACCTGCCCGACACGCTCGCCGCCGACCTCTACGACTTTGCCTTCTGCCCCGAGCCCTGCTATGAGCGGCTCGTTGACCTCGCAAACCCCGAGCCGTGGGGAGAGGGCAATCGCGTCCTCAAGAACTACCTGCTGTTCTCGTTCAAGCGGGCAGTGCAGCTGACCAAGCGGGACCACACCACGGCCGCCGCGCCCTCGGCCCTGCCGATCGTCTTTGACGAGGGACTCTGCCTCTTCAACACCGGCCTCTACACCCGCCGCTACGAGACCGTCTACGCGCTCTTTGAGCCCAACACGCGCGAGGACGCTCGCCAGAGGTGGTTCCTCAAGGGCTTCTTCAAGGAGAGCGACCCGGCGCTGCTCTCGTTTGAGTACCTGCCCTGCCGTGTGCGCTTTGCCGAGGACCCGTCCGAGCTGGTCTTTGACTATCGCCTGCCCATCCGCTCCAACATCGACCACATCCTGGGGGATGAGCGCAACCTCACGCGCATCCCGGCGAGCCTCAAGGGAGAAGAGAACTCCCTGCTGCTGCGACGTGCCTTCGAGGGCGCCGTAGTGGAGGCGGCGCGCCGTGCAGCGGCCAACTACACGCTTGCCGTTCCGCAGTTCTACAACGGGCGGATTCAGCTGCTCCTGCCGCTGTGTCTCACGGGAGACGAGCCCGAGCTCGCGCTCACCATCCAGCGCGAGGACGGCTTCTACTCGGCGCGCACCTGCCTCACGCTGGACATGGCCTACAACAACGCGCGCCTGATCTGCCGTCCGGAGTCTTCTTGGATTAAGCGCGGCTAGCTCGTGTCCAGCTTGCGCCCGGCTCGCGGCAGATTCTCTCAAAAAAGTTCTTGCGCTGCCCTGACGACTCCTGTAATCTATCCCTTGCTGCAACCCCAGCAGCGAGTCACCAAGCTTCGGGCGTTTAGCTCAGGGGGAGAGCGCTTCCCTGACACGGAAGAGGTCACAAGTTCAAATCTTGTAACGCCCACCACAAAGTCTGCGCGTCGTCGGAGAACTCCGGCGACGCGTTTTTTTGTTGCGCGTGCAAACCGCGGCGTGCCATTCGCCCCCGTCCCCAATGGCACTCACCCAATGGCATACTCGCGGCGAGAAGCCTGACTCGGCCCTAAAGCGCCACAAATACCGGGGTATGGCGGCAATCTCCTGCCATACCCCGGTTTTTGTGGCGGGGCCAGACGGAGCAGGGGCTTCCTTGCGTCACCAAACGTTTCTCGCCCGTTTCCCGTCCGCGTCAGCCCTGCGTCAGGCGAGAAACGCCCTCGCTTCGGGCGCGTAGCATCTTGGTCTCGCTTTTTCGCCGCCCTCCGGACGCCCCGTAGACTTCTCCCCGACATCGTTTTGAGGGGAGTCCCATGAGCCAGAACCTTGCATCCGCGCAGGCGCCCGCGCAGTCCGGCGACGCCGAGCCCGCCCAGCCGCGCGACCTGTACCGCAGCGAGTACGAGCACGACGCCTGCGGCATCGGCGCCATCGCGCACCTCAAGGGCAAGCGCAGCCACCAGACCCTGGACGACGCGCTGTCCGTCCTGGTCAACCTGGAGCACCGCGGCGGCACCGGCCTGGAGCGCAACACCGGCGACGGCGCCGGCGTGCTCTTCCAGATCCCGCACCGCTTCTTCCGCAAGGAGGCGCAGAAGGAGGGCCAGCTCCTGCCCGACGAGGGCGACTACGGCGTGGCCATGCTCTTCTTCCCGCACGACGACCCCCAGGGCGTCGCCGACGCGCGCCGCGTCTTCGAGGAGGGCTGCGCCGCGGCCGGCGTGCCCCTCATGTTCTGGCGAGAGGTGCCCGTGGACCCGCACGACCTGGGCAGCACGGCCCAGGCCTGCATGCCCACCATCCTGCAAGCCTTCCTGCGCCGCCCGGAGTCCACGCCGCGCGGCCAGGACTTCGAGCGCAAGCTCTACGTCTGCCGCCGCACCATCGAGCGCATGGCCGACGCCAACCCCGCGCTTGCCGGCAAGATCTTCTACGTGTGCTCCATGTCCAGTCGCACCATCGTCTACAAGGGCATGCTCGTGGCCACGCAGATGCGCCGCTTCTTCACCGACCTCAACGACGCTGCGGTGGAGACCTCGCTGGCCCTGGTGCACTCCCGCTACTCCACCAACACCACGCCCAGCTGGGAGCGCGCGCACCCCAACCGCTACATCATCCACAACGGAGAGATCAACACCCTGCGCGGCAACGTGTCCTGGATCCGCGCCCGCGAGCCGCACCTCTACAGCCCCGTCCTCGGGCATGACCTCGAGAAGGTCGTTCCCATCATCAACAAGGAGGGCTCGGACTCCGCCATCCTGGACAACGTCCTGGAGTTTTTGACCATGAACGGCCGCCCGCTGGACCGCGCGGTGACGCTCATGATTCCCGAGCCCTGGGACAAGAACCCCAACATCTCCGACAAGCGCCGCTCCTACGACGCATACCAGTCCATGCTCATGGAGCCCTGGGACGGGCCGGCCGCCATCGCCTTCACCGACGGCCGCATCCTGGGCGCCGCCCTCGACAGAAACGGCCTGCGCCCGGCGCGCTACTACGTCACCCGCGACGACCGCATCATCCTCTCGTCCGAGGTGGGCACCATCGACGTGGACCCGGCAAACGTGCTGCGCACGGGCTGCCTCGGCCCCGGCGAGATGCTGGAGGTCGACCCCTCCCAGGGCCGCGTCATCTGGAACGACGAGATCCGCGACCGCTTTGCAAACGAGAAGCCCTACCGAGACTGGCTCGACGAGGAGACCCTCGACATCTCCGACCTGCGCGAGCCCGGAGAGGCCGAGCTGCCCGACGCCCCCGACGGGGCCATCCCGCTGACCGAGCGCATGGCTCGCCTGGGCTACCACTACGACGACGTGGACGAGGCCATCCGCCCCATGGCAACCGCGGCCAAGGTGCCCCTGGCCTCCATGGGCGTGGACGCGCCGCTGGCGTGCCTCTCCAAGAAGACCCGCTCGTTCTTTGACTACTTCAACCAGCTCTTTGCGCAGGTCACCAACCCGCCCATCGACGCCCTGCGCGAGAGCCTGGTCACCAGCCAGGTGCTCTACCTGGGCAACCATGGCAACCTCCTGGAGGACTGCCGCGACACCTGCCGCCTGGTGCGCCTGCAGGGCCCCATGCTCACCAGGGACGCCTTCGAGCGCATCTGCGCCATCGACCGCGTGGGCTTCAAGACGGTGCGCCTGACCTGCTCCTACCCGAGGGACGGCCAAGAGGGCGCCCTCGCCGCGGCGCTTGACCGCCTGGCGGCCGACGCCGAGGCCGCCGTGCGCGGCGGGGCCAACATCGTCGTGCTCTCCGACCGCGCCGCCGCCGGGGAGGTGCCGGTGCCGTCCCTGCTCTCGCTGGGCTGCGTGCACAACCACCTCATCCGCGTGGGCCTGCGCATGAACGCCGACCTGGTGGTGGAGACCGGCGACGCCATCAACGCGCACGACTTTGCCTGCCTGGTGGGCTACTCCGCCTCCGGCATCTACCCCTACATGGCCCACGAGTGCATCGCAGACCTCTGCGAGAGGGGCGCCATCGAGCTTCCCGTGGAGGAGGCCCAGGCCAACTATGACCGCGCCGTCACGGCAGGCATCGTCTCCATCATGTCCAAGATGGGCATCTCCACCATGCAGGGCTACCACTCCGCCCAGATCTTCGAGGTGCTCGGCCTCTCCGAGGACCTGGTTGAGCGCTACTTCACGTCCACGGCCACGCGCATCGGCGGCCTTGGCATCGGTGACGTCCAGCGCGAGCTCTCCGAACGCTATGACTCCGCCCGCGCCCTGGCCAAGACCCCCGCGCCCGACCAGCTGCCCTCCCTGGGCCTCACCAAGTGGCGTCCGCAGGGCGGCGAGGAGCACCTCATCGACCCCAAGGCCGTCTACCTGCTGCAGCATGCCTGCCGCGAGGGAAGCTACGAGGAGTTCAAGGAGTTCTCCGCCTGGGTGCACCGCCCCGGCCGCGCCGTCACCCTGCGCGACCTCATGGGCTTCTCGCCAAAGGGCGCGCCCGTGCCGCTTGACGAGGTCGAGCCTGTGGAGAGCATCCTCACCCGCTTCAACACCGGCGCCATGAGCTACGGCTCCATCAGCCGGGAGCAGCACGAGTGCCTGGCCATCGCCATGAACCGCATCCACGGCCGCTCCAACACCGGCGAGGGCGGAGAGGATCCCGCGCGCGAGACCCCGCTTCCCAACGGGGACTCCAGGAAGAGCGCCATCAAGCAGGTGGCCTCCGGCCGCTTTGGCGTCACGAGCCGCTACCTGAGGAGCGCCATAGAGATCCAGATCAAGATGGCCCAGGGCGCCAAGCCCGGCGAGGGCGGCCACCTGCCCGGCAAGAAGGTCTACCCCTGGATTGCCGAGGTGCGCCAGTCCACGCCCGGCGTCGGTCTCATCAGCCCGCCTCCCCACCACGACATCTACTCCATCGAGGACCTGGCCGAGCTCATCTTTGACCTCAAGAACGCCAACCCCGATGCGCGCATCTCGGTCAAGCTCTGCGCCCTGGCGGGCGTGGGCACCATCGCCACCGGCGTGGCCAAGGGCGGCGCCGACAAGATCACCATCTCGGGCCACAACGGCGGCACCGGCGCGGCCCCGCGCGACTCCATCTACCACGCCGGCATCCCCTTTGAGATCGGCCTGGCCGAGACCCAGCAGACGCTCGTGCGCAACGGTCTGCGCTCCCGCGTCGTGGTGGAGACGGACGGCAAGCTCATGAGCGGCCGAGACGTCGCCATCGCCGCCCTTCTGGGCGCCGAGGAGTTCGGCTTTGCCACCATGCCGCTCATCGCCTGCGGCTGCCTCATGCAGCGCGACTGCCAGCAGGACACCTGCCCGGCGGGCATCGCCACGCAGAACTGCAGGCTGCGCGGCCGCTTTGCCGGCAAGCCCGAGCACGTGGTCAACTTCATGACCTTCGTGGCCCAGGAGCTGCGAGAGATCATGGCCAGTCTCGGCTTCCGCACGGTGGACGAGATGGTAGGCCACCCCGAGTGCCTGCGACAGGTGGAGGTCGAGGGCAACTGGAAGGCCAACCGCATGGACCTTTCCGACCTTCTCGCCGAGGGAACCTGCGAGTTCGGACGGCACATCCCGGGCGCCGACGGCCGCCACTTCCTGCAGTCCATGGCGCCTGACCTGGGCATTGGCAAGACGCTGGATGCCACGCTCTTTGTGCCCTACACCGAGAGCGCCCGCGCCCACCTCACGCCCATCCGCTTCCACGCGGACATCTCCAACGTCAACCGCTGCGTGGGCACGCTGCTTGGCTCCATGGTCACCAAGAGCCACCCCGAGGGGCTGCCCGAGGGTTCCGTCACGGTGGACTGCGAGGGAGCGGGCGGCCAGAGCTTCGGCGCGTTTTTGCCGGCGGGCGTGACGCTCAACATCTGCGGCGACGCCAACGACTACTTTGGCAAGGGCCTCTCCGGAGGCGTGCTCTCCGTGCGCCCGCCCGAGGATGCCACGTTCAAGTTCGACGAGAACATCGTGGTGGGCAACGTGGCGTTCTACGGCGCGACGAGCGGCCGCGGATTTGTGAACGGCCTGGCCGGCCAGCGCTTTGCCGTGCGCAACTCCGGCGCCACCGTGGTGGTGGAGGGCTGCGGCAACCACGGCTGCGAGTACATGACCGGCGGCCTCGCCCTCATCCTGGGCGAGGTGGGCATGAACTTTGCCGCGGGCATGAGCGGCGGCGTGGCCTACGTCTACGACGCCTTCGGCACCCTGGCGCAGAAGTGCAACCTGGACATGGTTGACCTCAGGCAGCCCACCGAGGCCGAGCTCGACCTCATCCACGAGCTCATCGAGGAGCACGCGCTGCGCACCCAGAGCCCGCGTGGCATCAAGATGCTCTACCGCTTCAAGGCCGTGGCGAAGGACTTCGTCAAGGTCATTCCGAGGGACTACGAGCGCGTCCTCGCGCACGCGCAGGAGGCCGAGGGCAGGGGCATGTCCCATGCCGACGCCCTGCAGTACGCCTTCGACGCAATGAAGGAGGGGAAGTAGCATGGGCAAGCCCGGCGCATTCCTTGACCTGGGCCGCCGTGCCCACGACCTTCGTCCCGTTGTCGAGCGCACGGGCGACTACGACGAGCTCTACGTGACGCTTCCCGCCGAGGAGCAGCGCGCGCAGGCCAGCCGCTGCATGATGTGCGGCGTGGCCTTCTGCCAGACGGGCGCCTCCTTTGGCAAGGCGCGCCCCTCCGGCTGCCCGCTGCACAACCTCATCCCGGAGTGGAACGACCTGCTCTACCGTGGCCAGTGGGCAGAGGCCGCAAAGCGCCTCTCGCTCACGAGCCCGCTGCCCGAGTTCACGAGCCGCGTCTGCCCGGCCCTGTGCGAGGCGGCCTGCAACCTGGGCCGCGACGACGAGCCCGAGACCATCCACGACAACGAGCGCGCCATCTCCGACTGGGAGTGGGCGCACGGCGGGCCCATGCGGTTCTCGCCTGCCGCGCCAGACGCGCCGCGCGTGGCCGTGGTGGGCTCCGGCCCCTCCGGCCTGGCGAGCGCCTGGGAGCTCGCGCGCCGCGGGGCACGCGTGACCGTCGTGGAGAAGGCCGACCGCGCGGGCGGCCTGCTCATGTATGGCATCCCCAACATGAAGCTGCCCAAGGACGTGGTGGAGCGCCGCGTGGGGCTCATGCGCGAGCTGGGCATCGAGTTCCGCCTTGAGACCGATGCCTCCGAGGCTGACGTGGCCGAGGGGCTGCTTGCCGACTTTGACGCCGTGGTGGTGGCCGCAGGGGCCGGTGCCCCGCGCGGGCTTGGCGCCGAGGGCTTTGCCGAGGGCCTGGCCGCCGGCGGCGTGGTCTTTGCCGTGGACTACCTCACGTCAGCGACCAAGGCGGTGCTGGGCGGCGGCGCGCCCGCCATCGACGCGGTCGGCAAGGACGTCGTGGTCATCGGCGGCGGAGACACGGGCAACGACTGCCTGGGCACGGCCGTGCGCCAGGGCGCCAGAAGCGTGCGCCAGCTGGAGTTCATGCCCTACGCGCCCGAGGTCCCGGCGGCGACAAACGCCTGGCCGCAGTGGCCCAACGTCAAGAAGACCGACTACGGCCAGCAGGAGGCCATCGCCCTCATGGGGGCCGAGATGCGCGAGTGGGCCGTGGACACCCTCGAGGTCCTGCGTGACGAGAAGGGCGCCGTGAGCGGCATCCGCGTCGTGGACCTCGACTGGTCGGCCGGCCGCCCCGAGCGCCGCATGGAGACCGAGCGCGTCATGGGCGCCCAGCTGGTGCTCATTGCCTGCGGCTTCACCGGCCCCAAGACCGACGTGCTCTCTGCGCTGGGCGTGGAGCTTGCTCACGAGGGGCGTCCGCTTCCCGTCATGGCCTGCCGCTGCTCCCACCGCGCGGCGGGGGAGAAGCGCGCGGGCAAGGCCTCCGTCTACGTTGCCGGCGACGCCCGCAACGGCAGCTCCCTTGTGGTCTCCGCCATCGCCGACGCCATGGCCTGCGCCTCCGAGGTTGCCGCAGAGCTGGGGCTCTAGCCATGCCCGACCTGGGCGACATTCCCGTCCTCGCCCGCGGTGCCATCCCCGGTGTCGCGGACTCGGGCCCCGGCGGTGCGTCTGTTGGCGCCGACCCCGGGCCCGCGCCGGGCCTTGTCTGGCTCGAGGACGGCCTCGAGGTGCCCTTCTGCGACGCGGGCGCCTCTCGCCCCTGGCTGGAGGCCTCATCGGACGCCCCTGACGCGCCCGTCGAGCACCTGCGCCCCCGCGACCATCACGACGAAGACGAGCCCCCGACCCTCCTGTGGGTCTAGGGGCTCGTCCCTTCTCGCCGTGCGCTTCTTACCTGCTCCGCCGTTTGCATGTGAAATTGGTCTGTCAGCGTGACCTCTCCGTCCAATTTCACATGCAAGCTGCGGGGCATCGCCGCCGGCTACGCCCCGTCCACGCGGCCGTTGTAGTTGACACCTGCCACGAGCTCCTCCACGCGGCTGCGCTCGCCGCGGACGAGGGCCTCGGCCAGGGCGGGGTAGTAGCCCAGCGCCTCGTCGAAGAGGTCGGCCATGCTCTCGTGGCGCACGCGTCCGGTCTGGGGGTCGCACCACTCGTGGCGGGCGAGGTTGGCCGCCGGGCAGTCGCAGGTGCGCACCACGCGGTGGGCCATGGACTGTGCAAAGGAGTGCGGGCGCACCAGCCGCTCCGCCACGCCCACGGCGCGCGTGAGGGGCTTCTCGGCGGGGTCTATGAGGCGGTACTGAAGCTCGTAGTCGGCCGTGCAGCCGGCGTACTCCTCGGCGGCAAGCTCCACGCCAAAGGCGGCGTAGGCCACCTGGCTGAGCAGCGCGCCCGCCACGCGGTCGATGCGCTCGGTGCGCATGAGGTTGTCCGCGGCGGGGCGGTCCAGCACCGTGGCGCGGCGCTTCTCCCACAGAATCCAGGTGTCGATGTCGCTCTCGATGACGGCGTGAAGCTCCGAGCCCGCCCCCGCGAGGGAGGCCTCTGCGGCCGCCAGCGCCTCCTGCTGCGCGAAGACAAAGGGGTGCGCCGTGCGGTCCAGCGCGTAGTGGCCGAGCGCTCCCAGGGCAAAGGCGCGCCCCACGCGCTCGTCTGCCACGGGCAGGTGGCTCACGCCGTCCCTCATGGCAAAGGCGGCCTCTACCACGCGCCCGTCGTGCATGGCGTGCCCCAGGCGCCGGCACCGCACAGCCACCGAGGGCGCCGTGGAGAAGCGCGCAAAGAGTGGGTCGGGCCCCTGGTTTCCCAGGAGGAACGCCAGGACCTCCTCCTCGCCCTCGACCATTCCGGCCGGCAGCGTCCTCAGGACGTCCTCGCCAAAGATGTGGTGCGTGATGATGGCAGGCATGGGCCCTCCTCGTCTCTGTCCGCAAGACTCTAGGGTACCCCAAACATCCCGGCGCCGGCCCGCGTGAGCCCCGCGCGCTTCTCGTCTGACAACGCGCTTACGAACGCTCTAACCGTTTAAATGGCATGTTCGCTCAAACGAGCGGCAGGTCACGGGCTGACTGGTACCGTTCGGCAGAAACCATTTGTTAACCAGGGGCAAAAGGGTTACAACACTTTGCAGGGAGAACGCCACGTAACCCTTACGTGGCGCGGACGTTTCTCCGACAAGGGGAAACCGACAGAAGGGGAAAGCAATGACTAACCTCACTCGTAGGAACTTCATCGGCGTCGCGGGCATCGCGGCCGCTGGCCTCGGCCTCGTTGGCTGCGGCGGCTCCGGCTCCAGCGACACCAAGACGGACGACGGCAAGTCCGACGCCACCACCGACAAGGTCGGCGCCTCCGAGGACCTGGTCAAGGCCGCCAAGGACGAGGGCTCGCTCATCGTCTACGGCTCCTGCGAGGAGGACTACCTCGCCGCCGCCTGCAACCACTTCCAGGAGCTCTACGGCATCGACGTCCAGTACCAGCGCCTCTCCACCGGTGAGGTCCAGGCCAAGATCGAGGAGGAGAAGGGCAACCCCTCCGGCGACGTCTGGTTCGGCGGCACTTCCGACCCCTACAACGTGGCCGCCGCCGAGGACCTGCTCATGCCGTACGAGGCCGCCAACGCCTCCCACATCACGGCTCCGCAGTACAAGGACGCCAACAACAACTGGTTCGGCATCTATACCGGTATGCTCGGCATCATGTACAACAAGGACGAGCTCGAGCGCAAGGGCCTGGACGCCCCCAAGGACTTCGCCGACCTCACCGACGAGAAGTACAAGGGCCTGATTTGGTCCTCCAACTACAACACCGCCGGCACCGCCAAGCTCATCGTCAACACGATGATCCAGAAGTACGGCCACGACGACGGCATCAAGTTCCTCGTCGACCTCGACAAGAACATCGCCGTCTACACCAAGTCCGGCTCCGGCCCGTCCAAGAACATCGGCACCGGCGAGTGCACCATCGGCCTGGGCTTCCTGCACGACGGCATCTACCAGATCGTGGACAACGGCTACGACAACATCGGCCTGCAGGTCCCCACGTCCGGCACCTCCTGCGAGATTGGTGCCACCGCCATCTTCAAGGGCGCCAAGCACGAGAACGCCGCCAAGCTGTGGATTGAGTACGCCCTGTCCCCGGAGTGCGTCGAGCTGGCCGCCAAGAACGGCTCCTACCAGTTCCTGGTCATCGACAACGCCGAGCAGCCCGCGGTTGCCACCGAGTACGGCCTCGATCCCAAGAACACCATGGACTACGACTTCGACCAGGCCAAGGCTGACACCAAGCAGAACGTCGAGGACGTCATGGCCGCCCTCGGCGGTGGCGACGACCGCTTCCAGACCGAGTAGGCGCCCGGAGTCTCCCAAGCTCTGCGCGCAGGCGTAGAATTTGACTTTGGTTAAGTGCCGGGCGGACGCTTTGATGGTCCGCCCGGCTCTGTGCTGCGAGGGTTTGTTCGACCGTCCGCAAGAGAGAGGAGCAAGCGTATGGCAAAGGACCAAGGCGCGGCTCTCGACCGTAAGAAGTTGATGGGCGACCCCATCATGGTGACCACCATCGTGGTGCTCATCGCCTTCCTGACCCTGTTCATCCTGTACCCGCTGGCAATCCTGCTCGTGGACTCCTTCGTCACGGACTCCGGTCCGAGCTTCGAGGTCTTCACGCGCATCTTCCAGATGGGTTCGTTCACCACGGCCATCACCAACACCCTGGCCGTCGGCTTCCTCGTGAGCATCGTGTCCGCGCTCGTGGGCCTGCTGTTTGCCTACGTTGAGGTCTACGTCAAGCTCAAGACCAAGTTCATGAGCGGCCTGTTCCAGGTCGTCTCCATGCTGCCCGTGGTCTCCCCGCCGTTCGTGCTCTCGCTCTCCATCATCATGCTCTTCGGCAAGTCTGGCCTCATCACCCGCTATCTGCTGGGCATGTACGACAACTCTGTCTACGGCTTCTGGGGCATTTTCGTCGTCCAGACCCTGACCTTCTTCCCGGTCTGCTACATGATGCTCAAGGGCCTGCTCAAGAACATCGACCCCTCCCTCGAGGAGGCCGCGCGCGACATGGGCGCCTCCCGCTGGAAGGTCTTCACCAGCGTCACGCTGCCCCTCGTCCTTCCCGGCCTGGGCAACGCCTTCCTGGTCACGTTCATCGAGTCCATCGCCGACTTTGCCAACCCCATGATCATCGGCGGCTCCTACGACACGCTGGCCACCACCATCTATCTGCAGATCACCGGCGCCTACGACAAGCAGGGCGCGGCCGCCATGGCAGTCGTGCTTCTCTGCATCACGCTTTTGATGTTCATCGTCCAGAAGTACGTGCTGGAGGCCAAGTCCACGGCCACGCTCTCCGGCAAGGCCAGCCGCGCCCGCATGCTCATCACTGACGCCTCCGTGCGCATCCCGCTCACCGTCATCTGCTGCGCGCTTGCCATCTTCGTCGTCGTGATGTACCTCTGCGTGCCCTTCGGCGCCCTGTTCAAGACCTGGGGCTACGACTTCAGCCTGACCACCAAGTGGTTCGAGCAAGTCTTCACCAAGTACCACGGCTTCCAGGCGTTCCGCGATTCCTTCCTGCTGTCGCTCATCGCCGCCCCGATCACGGCCATCCTGTCCATGGTCATCTCCTATCTCGTGGTCAAGCGTAACTTCCGCACCAAGGGCTTCATCGAGGCCGTTTCCATGCTCGCCATGGCCGTCCCCGGCACCGTCCTGGGCGTCGGCTACATCCGCGGCTTCTCCGGCGGCATCTTCCACACGGGCGTCCTGCAGGGCATCTACGGCTCTGCCGCCATCCTGATCATCGTCTTCATCGTGCGCTCGCTGCCCACCGGCACCCGCTCGGGCATCTCGGCGCTGAGGCAGATCGACAAGTCCATCGAGGAGTCCGCCTACGACATGGGCGCCGACAGCTTCACCGTTTTCCGCACGGTCACGCTGCCCCTCATCAAGGACTCGTTCTTCAGCGGCCTCGTCACCGCGTTCGTGCGCTCCATCACCGCAATCTCCGCGATCATCCTGCTGGTCACGCCGCAGTTCTTCCTCATCACGGTGCAGATCAACGAGTTCGCCGAGAAGGGCAACTACGGCATCGCCTGCGCGTTCGCAACCATCCTGATCGTCATCACGTACGGCTCGGTTCTCCTCATGAACCTTGCCATCAAGCACTTCGGTACCAGCAAGAAGCTCGCAACTGAGGAGGACTAGCAATGGCTAAGGAGAAGAAGGGCGTCCGTCTGGACCACGTCTCCAAGATCTACCAGGACCCCAAGACCGGCAAGGACTTCTACGCCGTCCACGACGCCAACATCAACATTGAGCCCGGCGAGTTCGTCACCCTGCTCGGCCCGTCCGGCTGCGGCAAGACCACCATCCTGCGCATGATCGCCGGCTTCGAGAGCCCCAACGAGGGAGAGATCTACCTCGGCGGCGAGCCCATCAACGAGCTCACCCCCAACAAGCGCGACACCGCCATGGTGTTCCAGAGCTACGCGCTTCTCCCGCACTACAACATCTTTGACAACGTGGCCTACGGCCTGAAGCTGCGCAAGCTGCCCAAGGACCAGATCACCGAGAAGGTCCACGGCATCCTGGGCATGGTCGGCCTGGAGGGCATGGAGGACCGCATGACCAACCAGCTCTCCGGCGGCCAGCAGCAACGCGTCGCCCTGGCGCGCGCCCTGGTCCTGGAGCCGGGTGTCCTCCTCTTTGACGAGCCGCTCTCCAACCTGGACGCCAAACTGCGCGTCGACATGCGCAACGAGATCCGCCGCATCCAGCAGCAGGCTGGCATCACCGCCATCTACGTCACGCACGACCAGTCCGAGGCCATGGCGCTCTCCGACAACATCATCATCATGAAGAAGGGCGTCGTAGACCAGATCGGCGACCCGCACACCGTCTACTACCACCCCGTGGACGAGTTCGTGGCCGACTTCATCGGAGAGTCCAACTTCCTGCGCGGCTCCATCTCCAAGAAGGACGGCGAGAGCGGCCTTGCCACCATCGAGGGCCACGAGGTCGAGGTCGCCAGCATCGGCCACCTCTCCGAGGGCGACAAGTGCGTCCTGGTTCTGCGTCCCGAGAGCGCCCAGCTCGCCGAGGAAGGCGTGCTGCCCTGCAAGGTCACGCTGTCCCGCTTCATGGGCAACTACCAGAACTACCAGGTCATGGTTGGCGACACCCTCGTCAAGATCACCGACTTCAACCCCAAGAACCACAAGATCTTCGAGGTTGGCGACGAGGCCTTCGTCAAGTTTGGCAAGGAGGACGTGCACGTCCTGTAGCCGGGTTGCAAGCGGTTGAAGCACTGGGGCCACCTCGCGTCGGGGTGGCCCCTTTTTTACAGCACGTCGGCCAGCCGCATGATGGTGGGACGTGCCTGTGCCGGGTCCTCGTCGGGAGCGTCCGCGCGGAAGTGTGCGCCGCGGCTCTCACGGCGGTTCAGCATTGCCGTGGCCAGAGCCCGGGCGGTCAGAAGCGCGTCCTGCGCGCGGCGCGTCTCGGCCAGCTGGCGTGCGTCCTCGCAGGGCTCAAGGGCGCCCTGGATGCGTTCCTCGAGCTCGTGTAGCCCCGCAAGGCAGGCCAGAAGCCCCTCCTCGCTGCGCACGACCATGCAGCGCTCCTGCATGAGGCCCCTGAGCCCCGCCAGCGCGCCTGCCGCCTCTCGCGACGCAAGGCAGGGGAGAAGCGCGTCCTTCTCGCCTGTAGGCTCGGGCGTGTGGTGGGTGCCAAATGCCCAGGCTGCGGCGCTCGTGCCGGCGATGTGCCCAAAGACCAGGCCGTTTGCGCTCGAGAGGCCGCCGATGCGGTCCGCACCGTGCATGCCGCCCGTGCACTCGCCGCAGGCGTAGAGCCCGGCGACGCCGGTCGAGGCAGCGGCGTCTATGCGGATGCCGCCATTTGACGCGTGCGCGTAGGGCGCAATGCGCACGCCGTCGGCGGGGTCGCGCCCAAAGGAGGCGCGGAACCAGTCAAAGTAGGTCTGCATGAACTCCGGAAGGCGCTCCGGCAGGTGGTAACCCACCTGGGCGCCGGCGTCTCCGGCGGCAACCACGGCCAGGTCAACGGCCCTGTCCGCAAGGCTTGCGGTGAAGGGGCCGTGGCCTGCGCGCTCGTCCAGGAGCTCCTCGGCGTATCCGCCGTCCAGCCCCTCGACGTGTGCGTAGCGAAAGGTCCTCTCGTTGAAGACGACGTTCTGGACGGGCTCGGTGAGGCCCGGCATGATCTGGATGAACTCCGGGTTGACGAGGCTCGCCCCATGCCGCAGCGCCACCGCCTGCGCCGTGCCCAGGACGTCGGGCATGGTGAGGGTTCGGCTGTAGAGCCCGCCCACGCCGCCGGTGGCAAGCACCACCGCCTTGGTCCCAATGACCTGCAGCTCGTTTGACTCCGAGTCATAGAGCACGGCGCCCGTCACGCACTTCTCGCCGTCCTGGGAGCTGCTGCTGACGAGGTCCAGCAGCTCGCGGTGGGGGAGTACCTCCACGCCCGCCGCGGCAAGGGCCGCGCCCATGGCGCCGCGGTAGGACTCGCGCCCCAGGCCGTGCCAGTTCCTGTGCTTGCGGTCAAAGCAGGGGATGAAGTCCCTCTCGCCTGCGTTGCTTGCCTCCTGGAGCTCGCAGCCCAGGGCCTGGAGCCGTGCCACGGCAGGTCCCGCTCCCGCGGCAAGGACGCGTGCCAGCGCGGGGTCGGCCACGCCGCGCCCGACCTCGCAGATGGCATCCACAAGGTCGTCCACGTCATTCTTGCCGTCGGGAGCGATGAGCCCTAGCCCCCAGGTGCCGGCAAAGAAGCTCGAGCCCGAGAACGTGCCACCCGCGCTTGCCAGCGCCACGCGGACGTCTGACTGCGCCGCGGCCAGCGCCGCCTGTGTCCCGGCGATGCCCGCCCCCACCACCAGCACGTCGCAGCAGCCGTCCGTCCCGTTGGTTACAACTCTGGTCATGGCATGCGCTCCCTGCGTCGCGGGCACTCTAGTTTGCTAAAGTGGCAAGGGACCAAAGGAGGCCCCATGTCATCAGGTTCAGAGGATTATACCTACGCTGGCGAGAGGCCCCAGGCCGTGGACCTGGCGGACGCCCGCGTGAAGTTCGACGAGCGGGGCCTGGTGCCCTGCGTGGTGCAGCAGGCGGGCACCGGTGAGGTCCTCATGGTGGCGTGGATGAGCGAGGAGTCCCTGCGCCTCACGCTTGAGACCGGCACCACCTGGTTCTGGAGCCGCAGCCGCCAGGAGCTCTGGAACAAGGGCGCCACCAGCGGAAACATGCAGCAGGTGAGGCGCCTTCTGGTGGACTGCGACGCAGACACGCTGCTCGTCGAGGTGGACTCGCCGGGCCCCGCGTGCCACACCGGCCACCGCAGCTGCTTCTTCCGAGAGATCTCCCGCTAGGCCGGTCGCGGGGCCGGCCGCAACCCACATACCGCAAAGGAGGCCCGCCATGGGCGTCAGGACAGCAAACGTGCAGGACGGCAACATCGGGGAGACCCTCACCGGGCTGGCCGAGGTCATCCACGGGCGCCGCGAGGCCTCGCCCGAGCAGTCCTACACCGCCAGGCTGCTGCAGGGCGAGGAGGACGAGCTTCTCAAGAAGATCGCCGAGGAGGCCAGCGAGGTCATCATGGCCTGCAAGGACAACGACCACGACCACATCCGCTACGAGGCGGGCGACCTGGTCTACCACCTCATGGTCACCCTGGAGCGCTATGGCGTGACCCTCCCCGAGCTCGCCGGCGAGCTCGACGCCCGCCACAAGTAGCTCTCGCCTGGCGCCGTCCCCTTTGGCACGCCCTTTTGGTGTTTCGGGGGTGGCGGGCTTCTCGGCGTACAATAAAAGGTCGCAAAGACCGTACGCCAACGCGAGGAGTCCGCATGCAGCTGAGAGAGGTCACGTTCCAGAGGTTCGAGGAGGAGGCCCAGGAGCTGGGCGTCTGCCTTCCCATCGAGCAGACCTCGGCCTGGGCCCGCCTTGAGGCCACCATCGAGGGCCGCTCCCAGTGGGGCTGCTTCCGCATCACCGAGCCCGCGGCCGATGGCGGCGAGAAGACCGTCGCGCTCATCTCCTTTGCGGACTACCTCACGCACGGCTACCACTACCTGCGTGCCCACCACGCCCCCGTCTGGGTGGGCGGCGCGCCCACGCCCGAGCAAGAGTCCGAGGCGCTCGACGCCATTGCCTCCTACGTCCGCCGCCGGGACCGCAAGGTGGCCTTCGTGCGCCTGGCCGTTGCCGCCGAGCTGCCCCAGACCAGCCCCGTGCTCTCCGGCATCCCCTACGACAACACCGTGGTCGTGGACCTCACCGGCGGAGACGAGGCCATCCTTGACCGCATGAAGACCCGCGGCAGGCGAGACGTGCGCAAGGCCCTGCGCGAGTCCCCGGTGACCTGCGCGGACGAGACCGAGCGCGCCACCGAGTGCTTTGACGAGTACTACGACGTCATGGTCGAGACCGCCGAGCGTGACGGCTTCAGCCCCGCCCCCAAGTCCGACTACCAGGACATGATTCGCATCCTCGGCCCGGAGCACTGCCGCGTCTTTGCCGGCCGCGACCCCGAGGGCAAGGTCGTGACCTGGGCCATCTCCACCATCTCGGGCACCCACGCCGTCTACTACTACGCCGCCTCCCGCGGCGCCACCAAGAGCCAGTTCGTGACCGACAAGCTCTTCTACTTCGAGTGCTGCGAGCTGGGCCGTCGCGGCTGCACCCAGTACGACCTCATGGGCATCGGCTCGGACTTCTCGCCGGCGCTGCTGGGGCTCAACATGTTCAAGACCAAGTTTGCCAAGGAGGTCACCGTGGTGGCCCCCGACCGCGACCTTCCCGTCAAGCGCGGCTTCTACAACGCCCTGCAGTCCCTGCAGTCGGTCCGCCGCAGCCGCCGCGAGGCCGCCCGCGCCAAGGCCGCCGAGGCCCAGAAGGCCCGCCCGCGCGAGGACCTTCTCCCCGTCATCCTGGGCGGGGACATCTCCGCCTACGCCTACGGCCGCGAGTTCCACGAGGCCTTCCACGTGCGTTCCCACGCCATGAACCAGGCCTTCGTCGGTGCGCTGGAGCACTCGGCGCTCTTTGACTTCACGGTCACCTCCTCCATCGAGCCTGCGGAGCTCAGGCAGAAGATCTCCGCGCTCGCAGAGGCCAATCCCGCAAAGAAGCTGCCGGTCATCCCCTCCACGGACGCCCTCGTGGCCTCTCTGGAACAGATTCGCGACGAGCTCCCGGCTAACGTGGTCCTGCCCATCCCCACGCCCGAGGCCTTTGCCCGCGTCTGCGACAAGCGCGCCTTCCAGGAGGCCTGCGAGAGGCTCGGCCTGCCCACGCCCGCAACCGAGGTCGTGAGCCTTGCCGGGCCTGCGGCCCCCGCGCCCTGCGGCCTGCCCTTCCCGGTGGTGGCAAAGCCGGCCCGCACGGCCGAGTACAGCCACCTCTACGAGCAGGGCTTCAAGAAGATCTACTCCTGCGACGACCAGGCTGCGCTGGACGCCCTCTGGGCGAGCCTGCGCGACGCCGGCTTTGCGGGCGACTTCCTCGTCCAGGAGCGCATAGACGGCGACGACACCCACATGGGCGCCCTCACGTTCTACGTGGGCGCAAACGGCCAGATGCAGGCCTTCGGCGCCGCCCAGGCGCTGCTGGAGGACCACGCGCCCACCATGCGCGGCAACTCCGTGGCCATGGTCAGCCGCGTTTGGCCCGACCTCATGGAGAAGTGCCAGCGCCTGGTGGCCGAGCTCGGCTACACGGGCCTGGGCGAGGTCGACGTCAAGCGCGACCCCAGGACGGGGGAGTGGCTCTTCCTGGAGCTCAACCCGCGCGCGGGCCGCAACTCCTACTACATGGCGGCGGCTGGCGTGAACCCCATGCGCGCCATGGTGACTGACCTCGTGGACGGCCGAGGCAAGAAGCTCTGGGTGGCCGACGAACCGGCCCTCTACACGCTGGTGCCGCAGTCCCTCCTCGAGCGCTACATAGCGGACCCCGCGCTTCTCGCCGAGGTGAGGGACCTCGTGGCCCAGGGCCGCAGCTTTGACCCGCAGCGCTACGACGCCGACCGCGGCCTGCGCCGCATGCTCGACGTGGAGCTCACCGAGAAGAACCAGATCCGCAAGTTCGCCCGCTTCTACCCCGAGCGCACGGACAGCTCGTTCTAGCCGTGGCAGAGCCCTCCGCAGACAGCGCGCCCTCCCTGGCCGAGCAGGTGGCCCAGGTTCCTACGGACCCGGGCTGCTACCTGTGGAAGGACGCCTCCGGCAAGGTGGTCTACGTGGGCAAGGCCAAGAACCTGCGCGCCCGCATGCGCCAGTACGTCACGCTCCAGGATGACCGCGCCAAGATCCCCCTCATGATGGAGGTCATCCGCGGCTTTGACTACGTGGTGGTGGGCAGCGAGCACGAGGCCCTGGTGCTGGAGAGAAACCTCATAGCCCAATACCACCCCTACTTCAACGTGGACCTCAAGGACGACAAGTCCTACCCCTACATTGCCATCACGGAGTCTGACGTATTCCCGGCCATCAAGTACACGCGCGAGCGCCACCGCGCCGGCACGCGCTACTTTGGCCCCTACACCGACGCCAAGGCCGCGCGAGAGACCATGGACACCCTGCGCAAGTGCGTGCCCATCTGCGTGGCCACCTGCGCGGAGTGGAAGCGCGCCAAGCGCCTGCTCGAGAAGGCCCCTGACCAGGCCTCCGTTGCCAACCTCATGCTTGCCGAGAAGTGCCGGCCCTGCTTTAACTCCCACGTTGGCAAGGGTCCGGGCGTCTGCTGCGGCGCCATCGACACCGTGGAGTACGCCCGTCACGTGGACCAGGTGGAGCGCTTCCTGCAGGGCCACCGAGCGGGCGTCGTGGGCGAGCTCACCCAGCAGATGACCGACGCTGCGGCCGACCTCGACTTCGAGCGTGCCGGCCGCATCAAGCGCCGCCTGGACGCCATCGGGGCCCTTGACGTGCGCCAGCAGGTGATGTTCCCGGACAACACGAGCCTTGACGCCATCGGCGTGTACCGCGAGGAGACCATCAGCGCCGCCTGCGTCTTCGTGGTGCGCGAGGGCCGCGTCATCCGCTCCGTGGAGTTCATCCTCGACAAGGGCCTGGACGTGGGGGAGGAGGAGCTCCAGGGCGGCTTCCTCAAGCGCTACTACGACGAGACGGCTGACATCCCCGCCGAGGTCTGCCTCTCCTGCGACCTCCCCGACGCGGAGGTCCTGGAGGGCTGGCTCGCGCAGAAGCGCGGGCACCTCTGCCGCCTCCACCGTCCTCAGCGCGGCGAGAAGAAGCGTCTTCTTGACATGGCTGCCGCCAACGCGCGTCACGCCCTCATGCGCTACATGGTGCGCACCGGCTATGCCGACGACCGCACCAACAAGGCCCTGCTCCAGCTCGAGAGCGCGCTCGCGCTGGACGCCCCGCCCATGCGCATAGAGTGCTTCGACATCTCCACCCTGCACGGCCGCTTCACGGTGGCCTCCATGGTGGTCTTCACCAACGGCCGGCCCGACAAGTCCCAGTACCGCCGCTTCAAGATCAAGGCCGACCTCGACGAGGCAAACGACTTCGTCTCCATGTCCGAGGTCCTGGGCCGCCGCTACTCTCCCGAGCGCATGGACGACGAGCGGTTTGGCTCCCGGCCGGACCTGCTGGTGGTCGATGGCGGAAAGCCCCAGCTCACGGCCGCCATGGAGCAGCTCGCGGCCCTTGGGCTGGACATCCCGGTCTGCGGCCTTGCCAAGTCCGACGAGGAGGTCTTCGTCCCCTGGGACGAGACCCCGGTGGTGCTGCCCTCCGGCTCCGCCTCGCTCTACCTCATCAAGCAGGTCAGAGACGAGTCCCACCGCTTTGCCATCACGTTCCACCGCGAGCTCAGGGACCGCGCGATGACGGTCTCCGTACTGGACGACGTGCCGGGCGTGGGCCCCAAGCGCAAGCGCCAGATCATGCGCCACTTCGGCTCGCTCAAGCGCCTCAAGGCCGCCTCCGAGGAGGAGATAGCCGCCATCCCCGGCGTGCCCGCCGAGGTGGCCCACTCCGTCTGGCAGACCCTGCGTGCCTGGGACGCCGAGGCCGCAGGCGTCGCCGAGAAGGCCGCCAAGCCCGAGTAGCCATTCGCTCCCCGTCCCCAATGACACGCGATTCTCCCTTGCCTTGCAACTGGTATCGGACCGTGGCACAAACGGCGAGTGGCGCGGCTCAAAACGGTTTCAGACGTGTTTCTCGCCTGGCGCGCGCCTTAAGCACGCAAGGTACTCCATGAGTAATACCAGTTCAAATGAGCCGCACGTAGAACGTAATGCCACTGGAACAAAACTCAATACTCCAGAAAAGCCCGGGAAACCTCTTCCGACTGGTTCCTAAGTAAGGTAACAACCAGAGCCATTCGCGCTCGCAAATCTACCGTTGGGGGCAACCTAACCCGCCGTTCGGCGGTGCGTGAAACCGATTCCACCCGGGTGCGGGTAGGTTGCAATCAAGGACGGGACGTAGGGCAAAGGGCCCTGCGCCCGCAGGAGGAGAAATAGAGGCAATCATGAAGAACTTTGCGAACCACGCCGTTTCCCGTCGCGCGTTCCTCGGTGGCTCTGCGGCCGCCGCGGCTCTGGGCCTCGCGGCTTGCGGCGGCAACAGCGGCTCCGACGCCAAGACCGACGCCGGCACCACCACGGGCGGCAAGGAGGGCGGTGGCACCCTGACCGTCGGCTCCGCCTACTCCCCGTCTTCCTATGACCCGGCCAACTGCTCCTCCGCGTTCTGCCTGAGCGCCAACATGAACGTCATGGAGGGCCTGTACAACATCGACTTCACCGACTACTCCGTCATCTCCGGCCTTGCCGCCGGCGACCCCGTCGAGGTCGACGCCAACACCTACGAGGTCACCCTGCGTGACGGCGCCAAGTTCTCTGATGGCACCGACGTCACCGCTGACGACGTGGTCAGCTCCTTCGAGCGCGCCACCGCCGAGGGCGGCCTGTACGTCTCCTTCCTCACCATGTTCGACGGCATCGAGAAGAAGGACGACAAGACCGTCACCGTCAAGGTGAGCATCCCCAACTTCTCGCTGCTGAAGGAGCGCCTGGCCATCATCAAGGTCATGCCGTCCTCCCTCTCCGCCGACGACGCCAAGGCCAAGCCCGTGGGTTCTGGCCCCTGGATGTACACCGAGGTCTCCGACACCTACGCCACCCTGGCCCCCAACCCCAACTACAACGGCGAGTTCCCGGCCAAGGACAACGAGCTGCGCATCGAGTCCCTCACCGACACCACCGCCCGCGTCACCGCCCAGCAGGAGGGCACCACGCTCGTCACCGAGTCCGTGCCTCCCGAGTCCATCGACCAGCTCAAGGCCGCCGGCTGTGACGTCGACCAGGTCAACGGCTTCGGCACCCGCTTCATCATGTTCAACGTCAAGAAGGCCCCGTGGGACGATGTCAAGGTCCGTCAGGCCATCATGTACGCCCTCAACACCGAGCAGATGATCGCCAACGCCTTCTCCGGCCTGGCCGCCATCCCGACCTGCTACCTGCCCGAGTCCTTCACCAACTACCACAAGGCCGCCAACACCTACACCTATGACGCCGACAAGGCCAAGAGCATGCTCTCCGAGGCCGGCGTCACCCCGGGCGACCTCGTCCTTCGCACCACCGACAACGCCCAGGTCGTCGCCATGGGCACCCAGGCCCAGGAGGACCTCAAGGCCCTTGGCTTCAACGTGACCCTGACCTCCGACCAGTCCCCGGCTACCTACGCCGCCATCGACCAGGCCGACGACTCCTGGGACATCCTCATCGCCCCTGGCGACCCGTCCTGCTTCGGCGGCGACACCGACCTGCTCCTCAACTGGTGGTTCGGTGACAACGTCTGGATGAAGACCCGCTGCGCCTGGAACACCTCCGACGAGTGGAAGAAGCTCAACGGCCTCATGTCCGACGCCCTGGCCACCTCCGGCTCCGACCAGCAGGACTGCTGGAACCAGTGCTTCGACATCCTGTCCGAGCAGGTCGTCCTCTACCCGGTCCTCCAGGTCGTCACCCCGACCGGCTCCTGGCGCTCCGCCGCCAGCCCCAAGGGCGAGTCCGTCAGCTCCGACTTCAAGGGCATCGGCACCACGGGCGTTCAGCTGACCGGCATCAACACCGTCACCGCCTAGCTTTGCAAACCGGCGGGGCCATAGCTCCGTCGCAATGAGCGCCTGATCGCGGGGGCCCGAGACATGAACTCTTCGGGCCCCCGCACTTTTGGACGTTCAACGTCTTACTGAGAGGAGAGAATCGCATGAACAACCTCCTGCGACTCGTCGGTCGGCGTCTCGTCGCCCTGCCCATCATGGCGCTTGGCGTGACGTTCCTGATCTTCTTCCTCATGTCCTTCTCGCCCATCGACCCTGCATATAAGGCCCTTGGCGAGAGCGCGACTCCGGAGCAGATCCAGCAGTACCACGAGGAGTATGGCCTGGACGACCCCTGGCCCGTCCGTTACGTCCGCTATATGGGCGACCTTCTCCACGGAGACCTGGGCACCTACAGCGCCCGCCGCAGTTCCGTCGCCGACCGCGTGGCCACCGCCCTGCCCGTCACCATGCAGCTCACCTTCTTCGGCCTGCTGCTGGGTGCCGTGGTCTCGTTCCTTCTGGGCATCATCGCGGCCCTCTACCGTGACCGCTGGCCTGACCAGGTGATCCGAATAGTCTCCATCGCAGGCCTTGCCACCCCCTCGTTCTGGCTGGCCGTCCTGCTCATCCTGGTCTTCTCGTCCTACCTGCACCTGCTGCCCGCCTCCGGCGCCCTGCCCGACCCGGCCACCAACTTCGGCGGCTACATGGGCCGCATGATCATGCCGGCCGTGGCCCTCGCGGTGCCCCTGACGGGCCAGATGACCCGCATCGTCCGCACCGCCATGGTCGAGGAGCTCGACAAGGACTACGTGCAGACCGCCAAGGGCTCCGGCCTTCCGCAGAAGGTCATCATCGCCCGCAACGTCCTGCGCAACGCCCTCATCACGCCCGTCACCACCCTTGGCATGAAGATCGGCTACCTCATGGGCGGCGCCGTCGTCATCGAGGTCATCTTCAACCTGCCCGGCATGGGCATGGCCATCCTCGACGGCGTCTCTGGCAACGAGCCCATGCTCGTCATGGGCGTCGTCATAGTCGTGGCGCTCTCCTTCATCATCATCAACATCGTGGTTGACATGCTGTATCTGCTCATCAACCCCAGGATCAGGAGCGTGTAGCCATGCTTACCCAGAGAAAAGAGGGGGCGGAGAAGCTCGAGGGCATGGCCAAGTCCAAGGGCCTCAAGTTCACCGGCCTCAAGAACATGAAGACGAGCTCCAAGATCGCGCTGGTCATCCTCGTGGCCGTGGTGCTCATCTCCATCCTCGCGCCCGTCATCGCCCCGTATGATCCCTACGCCATCGGCATGGCCCGCCAGGCCCCCGACGCCGCCCACATCTTCGGCACCGACGACAAGGGCCGCGACATCCTGAGCCGCATCCTCTACGGCGGCCGCATCTCGCTGGTCATCGGCTTTGGCTCCGTGCTCTTCGCCCTCGTGCTGGGCTCCATCGTCGGCGCCCTGGCCGCGGTCTCCCGCAAGGCCGTCTCCGAGGTCATCATGCGCATCCTGGACATCATCATGTCCGTCCCGGGCATCGCCCTGGCGGCCGTGCTGGTGACCATCCTGGGCAACTCCGTCCCGGCCATCATCTTCTCCATCGGCTTCATGTACACGCCGCAGATCGCCCGCATCGTGCGAGCCAACATCGTGAGCGAGTACGGCGAGGACTACGTCCGCGCGGTCATCGTCTCCGGCGCCCGCGCCCCGTGGATCCTCATGAAGCACGTCCTGCGCAACTGCGCGGCGCCCATCATGGTCTTCACCGTGACGCTCGTGGCCGACGCCATCATCTTCGAGGCGTCCCTGACGTTCCTCTCCGCCGGCATCGCCGAGCCTACGCCCACCTGGGGCAACATCCTCGCCGACGCCCGCGCTGGCGTGCTGTCCGGCCGTTGGTGGCAGGCGCTCTACCCGGGCATCGCCATCATGCTGACCTGCCTGGCCCTGAACATCCTGTCCGAGGGCATCACCGACGCCATGGCCGCGGCCCCCTCCGCTCCCGTGGACACCGAGAACTCCGAGAGCCGCCGCGAGGCCGACCTTCTGGTCGCAGACCCCGTCCGCGCCTACAAGGAGCAGGCCGAGAGCCTGGCCGTCCGCCTGTCCGCCCTGCGCGAGGTCGAGCTCGCCCGCACCGACCGCCGCGTGCCCGACTACTCCGTGGAGCCCCTGCTGCAGGTCAAGAACCTCTCCATCGGCTTCCCGCGCCACGGCGACGTCAACGTGGTCGACAACGTCTCCTTTGACGTGCGCCCCGGCCAGTGCATGGCCCTGGTCGGCGAGTCCGGCTGCGGCAAGTCCATCACCACCAAGACGATAATGAACCTGCTGCCTGACACCGCCCGCATCCAGGGCGAGGTCCTCTACAAGGGCCAGGACCTGCTCAAGCTCAGCCCCGAGGAGCACCGCAAGCTACTGGGCACCGAGATCGCCATGGTCTACCAGGACTCGCTTTCCGCTCTCAACCCGTCCATGCTCATCTCTGCCCAGATGAAGCAGCTGACGAGCCGCGGCGGCACCCGCTCCGCCGAGGAGCTGCTCGAGCTCGTCGGCCTGGATCCCAAGCGCACCCTCGAGAGCTACCCGCACGAGCTCTCCGGCGGTCAGTGCCAGCGCGTCATCATCGCCATGGCCCTGACGCGCGACCCGTCCCTGGTCATCTGCGACGAGCCCACCACCGCCCTTGACGTGACCGTCCAGAAGCAGGTCATCAAGCTCCTGAACGACCTGCAGAAGAAGCTCGGGTTCGCCATGATCTTCGTGTCCCACGACCTTGCCCTCGTGGCCGAGGTCGCTTCCGAGATCACCGTCATGTACGCCGGCCAGGTCGTTGAGTCCGCCCCCACCAAGGAGCTTCTCACCAACCCCATCCACGAGTACACGCAGGGCCTGCTCGGTTCCGTGCTCTCCATCGAGGCCCACGACGGCAGCCGCCTGCACCAGGTGCCCGGCTCCGTGCCGAGCCCGGCGGACTTCCCCGCGGGAGACCGCTTTGCCCCGCGCTCCAGCCACCCCACGGTTGGTCTGGACGTGCACCCCATCCTCAAGCCGGTCCCCGGCGTGGAGCACCACTTCGTCGCGGAGATCCCCGATGAGGAGCTCGCCAAGAACGGCCTCGTTTCTCGACTGGAGGTGAGGTAGATGGCCGACGAGAAGAGCAGCGCCCAGGAGCCCATCATCTTCCTGGACAACATCTCGGTCACCTTCAAGACCCGCACCGGCTCCATCCTGCACCCCAACCTCGTCCACGCCGTGAACGGCCTCACCCTGAAGCTCATGCCCGGCGAGACCATCGGCCTCGTGGGCGAGTCCGGCTGCGGCAAGTCCACCACGGCTAACGTCATGTGCGGCCTGCAGTCGCCCACGAGCGGCCACGTGTACTTCAAGGGCGAGGACGTCACCAAGCGCACCGCCGAGCTCCGCAAGAAGATCGGCCGCGTGGTCTCCGTGGTCTTCCAGAACCCTGCGACCGCGCTGAACCCCCGCATGGCCGTCCACGACCAGCTGCTCGACCCGCTGATCGTCCACTCCGTGGGCAGCGAGGACGAGCGCGAGGACCGCATCCGCGAGCTCTTTGGCCTCGTCGGCCTGCCGACGTCGGCCATGTACGCGCTTCCCGGCCAGCTCTCCGGCGGTCAGCGCCAGCGCGTGGCCATCGCTCGCGCACTTTCGCTGCAGCCCGACGTCATCATCGCCGACGAGCCCACCAGCGCCCTTGACGTCTCCGTCCGCGCGCAGATCCTCAACCTGCTGACGGACCTCAAGAAGGAGCTCGGCCTGGCCATGGTCTTCATCAGCCACGACATCCAGACGGAGCGCTACATCTCCGACCGCATCGTGGTCATGAACCACGGCCAGATCATGGAGGAGGGTCCCGCCAGGCAGGTCTTCGAGAACCCGCAGGACGCCTACACCAAGACGCTCCTCGCCGCGGCCCCGTCCCTGCTGCACCCCAACCTCGGCCAGTAGTAACGCACCTTCCCGCGGGCGCGTCCGGCACCCGGGCGCGCCCGCATGCATGAAAGGGGATGAGACACGTGCCGATTTCCGCCAGTCGCCTGCGCGAGCTGGAGTCCTGCAGGGGGGCAAACCCCATTCCGGAGGACTTTGACGAGTTCTGGGCCAAGCGGATGGTCGAGGCCGACGCCGTCGACCTCGACTACGAGATAGTGCCTTCCAAGATCCCGACCTTTGACACCTGCACCTACTACGACCTGTGGTTCACCGGCATGGGCGGCGCCCGCGTCTACGCCAAGTACGTGGTGCCCAAGACCGAGGGCAAGCACCCACTGGTGCTGCAGTTCCACGGGTACCCTGGCTGCACGCGCAGCTGGGCCGAGCAGTCCTCCTTCCCGGGCATGGGCTGCGCCATCCTGTCCATGGACAACCCCGGCCAGGGCGGCCGCAGCGAGGACGTGGGCGGCTTCAAGGGAACCACCGTCTCAGGCCACCTCATCGCCGGCCTGGACGGAGGGCCCGAGAACCTCTACTACGTTCGCCTCTACCAAGACCAGCGCATTCTCTGCCGCATTGCGCGCGAGCTTGACGGCGTCGACCTCTCGCGCGTCTTCGTCAACGGCAGCTCCCAGGGCGGCGGCATGGGCCTTGCCTGCTGCGCCCTCAACAGCGACCTCGTCAACCGCGCATCCATCCTCTATCCCTTTCTCTCGGACTTCCGCGAGGTCTTCGAGCTGGGCCGCGACGAGATCGCCTACGACGGCATCCGCTACTACTCGCGCTGGTTCGACCCGGACGGCGCCCGCCTCGACGAGTGCTTCCACACGCTCGGCTACATCGACACGCTCTCCTTCGCCCACCTCGTCCGCTGCCCCGTCCTCTTCGGCACGGGCCTGGCCGACGTGGTCTGCCCGCCGGAGACACAGTTTGCCGTCTACAACGCCCTCACGTGCCCCAAGAGGCACGTGCTCTTCCCGGACTTCGGCCACGAGGAGATCCAGGCCTACGACGACATGATCATCGGCTTCTACCAGGGGGAGGTTGACTTCTGATGGCCACGGTCTCGCAGATTCGCGCCGCAGGGGAGAAGTACCTCGGCGCAGACGCCGCCCCCGAGGACCTTGCGTCCTACTGGTCCGCCCGCGCCGGGCGTGCCCTGGCGGCCAGGCCCCACGAGCTTGCCGAGGTTGGCATCGACACCCCGGTGGCCGCCTACCGCGAGCTCTCCTTCGCGTCCACCGACGGGCAGGGGGTGCGCGCACGCGTACTTCTCCCCAAGGCGGAGGGCCCGCACCCGCTCATCCTGGTCTTCCACGACATGGACCGCGGCGTGCGCGGCTGGCACCACCTGACGCGCTACCTGGCACCCGGCTACGCCGTCTGCCACCTTGGGTGCCGCCCGTGGGCCAAGGACGTCACGGCCGGCTGGCAGGACGGGGCCGACGGCCTCGTGCTGGCGCAGCTGGTGGACGACGCCCTGGCCATGGCCGGCATCGCCCGCACGCTCGAGGGCGTGGACGCCAGCCGCGTCGTGACCTGGGGCGAGGGCCTGGGTGGCCTTCTCTCCCTGGCCTGCGCGGCGCTGGTGCCCGGCGTGGCCAAGTGCGCGGCCTTCAACCCCACGCCGGCGGACTTCCGTGGCTCTTGGGAGGCGGGCGCGTCCGACCTGGCCTTCTCGGGCGTCACGCGCCACTTCCGCGAGGAGGACCCGGCGGCCGAGCGGCTTGGGGAGTTCTTCGGCGCGCTCGGGTACGTGGACGCGGCGTCCTTTGCCGCGCTGCTGCCCGCGGGCACCGAGCTTCTCTGCGGCTGCGGCCTCATGGACGCGGCCCAGCCGCCGCTTGGGTGCTACGCCGCCTACAACCGCGCGGCCTGCGCCAAGAAGGAGCTGGCCACGTACCCCAAGTTTGTCCACGAGCGCATCAACGACTTCGAGGACAGACTCCTTGCTTTCATGCATTTCGGCGAGCGGTGACGCCCGTCGCCCTCTGAGGTCTAGTATCACTGGGGCCCGCAAGGGCCGATGGCGGGGGAGAAGCCCCCGCCGCCAACAGAAAGGTTTTCTCCCATGGCTGACAAGTTCCAGATTCGCGGCGTCGTCCCGCCCGTCGTCGTTCCCGACACGCCCGACCACGAGCTGGACGTCCCCTCCTTCGAGCGCCTGATCAACCGCCTCATCGATGCCGGCGTGGACGGCCTGTTCTTCCTGGGCTCCTCCGGCGAGGTCGTCTTCTCCACCGACGAGCGTCGCCGCCAGATCATCTCTGAGGCCGTGCGCATCGTGAACCACCGCGTGCCCGTCCTCATCGGCATCATCGACACCGAGACCGAGCGCATGATCGAGCAGGGCAAGCAGGCCCAGGAGCTCGGTGCCGACGCCCTCGTCGCCACCTGCCCGTTCTACGCCCTGCAGGGCATGACCGAGGTCGAGGAGCACTTCCGCATCCTGCACGAGGAGCTCGACCTCCCCATCTTTGCCTATGACATCCCCGTCTGCGTCCACACCAAGCTTCCTTGGAAGCTCCTCGCCAAGCTCGGCGCCGAGGGCGTGCTCGCCGGCGTCAAGGACTCCTCCGGCGACGACGTCTCCTTCCGCTACCTGGTCCAGGAGAACGAGAAGCTCGGTCACCCGCTGACGCTGCTCACCGGCCACGAGGTCGTCGTCGACGGCGCCTACCTCGGCGGCGCCGACGGCTCCGTCCCGGGCCTGGCCAACGTCGAGCCCGAGGGCTACGTCCGCATGTGGAAGGCCGCCCAGGCCGGTGACTGGGCCACCGTCAAGGCCGAGCAGGACCGCCTGAACGAGATCTCCCACATCTGGGACGTCACCTCCGGCGTCCAGGGCTACGCCGGCGGCGTGGGCGCCTTCAAGACCGCCCTCAACCTCATGGGCGTCTTCGACAGCCCCACGATGCCCCGTCCCGTCAAGGCCATGACCGGCGAGAACGTCGAGGCCATCCGCAAGGTCCTCGCGGACAACGGCCTGCTCTAAGCGGCAGAAGAGGGGAGCGGCCGCCCAACCCGCGGGCGCACCCTTTTCATCCCCCTGCGGGCGGGCGTCCTTTTCGGCGCCCGCCCGTCCTCTGGGGCGGCAGGCACCCATGCGCGCCGCGGCCGCCCGATCTTATCGACACGTCAGAACGTCTGGTGTAGGAGGAACCATGGCACAGGGCAAGAAGGTAGTGGCCATCGACATCGGCGGCACCAAGATCGCGTCCGCTCTGGTGACCCTCGAGAAGGGCGCCAAGCCCGTCGTGGAGTTCTACGACAAGATTCCGACCGAGGCCAAGAAGGGCGGCCAGCAGGTCCTGGCCAACGCCATCAAGATGGCCAGGCGCGTCATCGAGCTTGCCGGCGAGGATGTCTGCGGCATCGGCGTCTCGTCCGGCGGCGTCATCGACCCGCGCACCGGCGACGTCACCTACGCAAACGACATGATGCCCGGCTGGGGCGGCACCCACCTGGGCGTCGAGCTCACCGCGGCCACGGGCCTTCCCGCGCGCGTCCTGAACGACGTGCACGCCCACGCCCTGGGCGAGGCCCGCTGGGGCGCCGGCCGCGACGCCTCAAGCTGCCTGGTGGTTGCCGTGGGCACGGGCATCGGCGGCGCCTTCGTGGAGCGCGGCTCCATCATGCTGGGCGCCCACAATGAGGCCGGCCACATCGGTCATGTGAGCTGCACGGACGCGGCGGGCGTGCCCTGCCAGTGCGGTGCCACCGGCCACCTCGAGACCATCGCCTGCGGCCCGGGCATCATCAACCGCTACCTGGAGCTGGGCGGAGACCCCAAGGACGAGGACGGCAACGACGTGGACGGCGCCGTCATCGACCGCCGCGCCGCGGCAGGCGAGAAGGCCGCCATCGACGCCGAGGCCCGAAGCGGGCACGCCATCGGCGAGGTCCTGGGCAGCCTGGTCAACATGCTCGACCCCGACTGCATCATCCTCTCCGGCTCCGTGGCCCAGTGCGGCCCGGCCTGGCACGACGCCATGGCCGCCGGCTGGTCCGAGGCCGTCATGCCCCCGTGCGCCAAGACGCCCATCGTCTCCGGCAACCTGGGCGGCGACGCGCCCCTCGTCGGCGCCGCCGAGAACATCGTCAAGTCCGCCTACGTCGAGTTCGAGTGACGCGATAACGTGATACGAAGGGACAGTCCCTTCGTATCATTTTCGCGCCAGCTGCCGATGCGGTGGGCACTTCTCGCCGTGTCGGTCTGAAAGGAGCAAGCATGGCAATCAGTCCGCTCGTCCAGTCCATCAAGGGCAAGCTCATCGTTAGCGTCCAGGCGTACCCCGGCGAGCCTCTGCGCCATCCGGAGACCATGGCCCAGATGGCCCGCGCCTGTGAGCTTGGCGGTGCCGCCGCCATCCGCTGCCAGGGCCTCTCTGACATCGCGGCCATCAAGGGCCGCTGCGACGTGCCCGTCATCGGCCTGTGGAAGGAGGGCCACGAGGGCGTCTACATCACCCCGACCCTGCGCCACGCCGTGGCCTGCGTCAACGCCGGCGCCGACGTGGTGGCCCTCGACGCCACCGACCGCCCCCGCCCGGACGGCCGCACCTTCGAGGAGACCGTGCGCGACCTGCGCGCCCAGTGCGACACCCTCATCATGGCCGACTGCATGACCATCGAGGACATCCGCCGCGGCGTCGCCTGCGGCTGCGACCTGGTCTCCACCACGCTCAGCCACAACAAGGCGGCTATCGACACCACCATGAACGACGGCCCGGACATCCCCATCCTGCGCCAGGCGCTCGAGGAGTTCCCCGGCTTCCCTGTGATCTGCGAGGGCCACGTCCACACGCCGGCCGACGCCAAGCTCGTCATGGACGAGGGCGCCTGGGCCGTGGTCGTGGGCACCGGCATCACGCACCCCACGAGCCTGACCAGCTGGTTCAAGGCCGCCATCGAGGAGTAGCCCCTGCCGGCGCTTCTCACCATACGCGCGTCCCCCGCGGGGCCCGGACTCCTCCGGGCCCCGTTATTTTGTTGACACTCTACGGGCGCCATGGAGGTCCTCTGGAGTTTTCCGAGTCATAAAGTGTGGAATCAAGCTCCGGGCGTGCCGCCTGAACGGCCCCTTTGGCGCTTCCCGGAAAGTCAGCCGTCCGCGTTCTGCAAGCTTTGTGCAAGCGGCATCGGCTAGGCTCTTTCGTCACATTCGTCGGGGGAGGCAGCCGTGGACGTGGTGCTTGCTGGTGCAGACTCGCTTTGGGTGTTGAGAAGGGCAAGGTCAGATGCGGCACTTGGGCTGGCACGGGGCGTCCCCGCGCCCGCAAAGACCCGTGCCGCCGAGCTTGCCGCCATAGCGGACGTCCTTCCGGACGGCTTTCGCCCCCTTGGCAGCAAGACCCCTCTTGACCTGACGTACTTCTCCCGGCGCCAGCGCCCCTTCCTTGCGGCGGTCCATGCGGTGACGCATCTCTCGCCCGTATTGGAGGACACGTATCTGCTGGTCACAGGAGCTGGCGAGAATGGCGTACGGCTCTTTGTGGAAGGTCCCGCGCTGACGCTGTCGCACATGGCCGAGAGGCTGAGGGTTGCCGTGGGGCATGGGTCGCTCACGCGCACGGCCGCCTTCTTCAGGCTGATGGGACTTGCCTCGGAGCTCTGCGGAACCTATGCGCGCGATCCATCCAATCCGGCGTCGGGGGACTGCGCGTGGAAGGTCGACGTCCTCTGCGGGCCCGAAGAGCTGCGAAGGTCCCTGTCCCTGGCCTCTGGCGTTCGCGGCGTGGCCGAGGCAAGGCGGGTCGCGTCGCTGGTCGTCGGCGGGTCGGCTTCGCCCACGGAGAGCCTCCTTGCCATGGCGATGAGCCTGCCTGTGGAGTTGGGCGGCGTGCCCATGTCCGCGTTCCTGCACAACGAGGAACTGGCTTGGCCCAAGGGCACGCGCCAGCTGGTCAACCACCAGACCATGACGCCCGACTTCTACTGGCCGCGTCACGCCGTGGCCCTGGAGTATGACGACGCCGTCCACGAGGACCGCAAGAACGTCCGCGAGGACCACCGGCGCCAGCAGGATTACGCCGCGTGCGACATCGCGCTCGTGACCTCGCAGGCAGATGACCTAAGAAGTGCCCATGCCCTCGAGCGACTGATGCGGCTCGTCGCCCTCAGGCTGGCTCCCTGCGAGGAGTCTGGGTTCATGCTGCTGGTGGAGCAGGCCCTCCAAGACTCATCGGCCTCCTCGATGCGGACCACGCTCCTCTCGCAGCTTCTTCCGTCGCGACCGGAGGGCCGTGAGGACAAGAAGCGGGCCCCGGCTGGCGACAAGTCCCTGCACTCATGAGTGCGGCCCCATCCAGTGCAGGTCGGGCTGGCGAGAAACCCCTGCACTGGATGCCGCTCTGGCGAGAAAACCGCAGGTGGGTCTCGTCGGGTCCAATCCAGTGCAGGTGGTCAGGCCTGCACTGGATTGACGGATGGAGACGGAACGCCCGGCAAGCGGCGCGGCGTGCCGGCTGTCGGCGCACTTCTCGGCGTATACTTGCGCGAAGTTGGAAGAAATTGGAAGGGGAGAAGCGCTATGCTCGCGGACAAGCGCCACTCAAAGATCTTGGGCATCGTCAACGACGAGGGCTCGGCCACCGTTGGGGACCTCGCCGAGCGCATTGGCATCTCCGAGTCGACCATCCGCCGGGACCTGGCCCAGCTCGCCGACGCCGGCAAGCTCAACAAGGTGCACGGCGGCGCCGTGGCGCTTGACGCCGAGGACGTCCAGCACGACGTGCCCGTGGCCGAGCGCTCCGCCAAGAACGTGGCCCAGAAGCGCGCCATCGCTCAGGCCGCCGCGCGCCTGGTGGGCCCGCAGGACTTTGTCTACCTGGACGCCGGCTCCTCCGTCGACCTGCTGGTTGACTGCCTTGACGAGATGCGCGCGACCTACGCCACCGACAGCGTCTCGCACGCGCTCAAGCTGGCCTCGCGCGGCTTTGAGGTCATCGTCCTGGGCGGCAGCCTCAAGAGCGCCACACAGGCCGTCGTCGGTCCCGACACCAACTCGGCCATCGCCCGCTACCACTTCACGCTGGGCTTCTGGGGCGCCAACGGCATCACGCGCGAGGACGGCTTCACCACGCCCGACGCTGCCGAGGCCGAGGTCAAGCGCCTCTCCATGCGCCAGACCCTCCACCGCTTCGTGCTTGCGGACGCCAGCAAGGCGGACCGCGTGAGCCGCGTGACCTTTGCGGACTTCGAGGACGCCACCCTGGTCACGAGTGCCCTTCCCGCCAGCTCCGCGCTCCTGGGCTGCGAGAACGTCATGGTTGTGGACGCCTAGCCGCGCAGGCTGCGCTCCGCGCCCTTCTCGCCTCCGCTCGCCGTTGAAAGAAATTGCCGACTTTTGCAAATTTCTGCGCACAAACGCGCAAGAATGCGCAATAATACCCAACAACGAGCAAGACAAGCGCCCACAAGGGCCAGAGGAGAGGGCGGAGGCACCGCATGATCTTCACCGTCACGTTCAACCCCTCGCTGGACTACATCGTCCGCGTTGACGAGATGCGTCTCGGCACCATCAACCGCACCAACTACGAGCAGCTCCTTCCCGGTGGCAAGGGGATCAACGTCTCAATCGTCCTGGGTAACCTCGGCCACCCCTCGCGCGCACTGGGCTTCAGCGCCGGCGTCACGGGGGTCGCGCTGGAGAAGCTCCTTGCGGACGCCGGCGTGGACGCGGACCTCGTCCACGTCAAGGAGGGCTTCACGCGCATCAACGCCAAGGTCAAGGCCGTCGAGGAGACCGAGCTCAACGGCCAGGGCCCCCGCATTGCCCCCGAGGACGTGGATGCGCTCTTCTCCAAGCTGGACGTCCTTGGCCAGGACGACACCCTCGTCATCTCCGGCTCCGTACCCAACACGCTGCCCTCCGACATGTACGAGCAGGTCATGGAGCGCCTGGCCGGCCGCGGCGTGCGCATCGTCGTGGACGCGGAGCGCGATCTGCTCACCCGCGTGCTGCCCTACCGCCCCTTCCTCGTGAAGCCCAACAACCACGAGCTCGGGGACATCTTTGGCGTCACGCTCAAGACCCGCGACGAGGTCGTTCCCTACGCCCGCCGCATGCAGGAGATGGGCGCCCAGAACGTGCTCGTCTCCATGGCGGGGGAGGGTGGCGTGCTCGTGGCCGCTGACGGCCAGGTCTACCAGAGCCCGGCCGCCAAAGGCACCGTGGTCAACTCCGTCGGCGCGGGAGACTCCTGCGTGGCGGGCTTCCTCGCCGGCCTCATGGAGACCGGCAGCTACCAGACGGCCTTCCGGATGGGCCTGGCCGCCGGCTCCGCGAGCGCGTTCAGCGACCACCTGGCAACGCGCCCTGAGGTTGAGGACCTGATGTCCCGCTAGCGCGGGGCCAGCCAATAAGGAAAGGGGTTTTGAAGTGAGAATCACCGACCTGCTCAAGCCTGAGGCCGTGGCCATCGACGCCAGCGCCTCGACGCGCGACGAGGTCATCGACCAGCTAGTGGCCCTGCACGTCGCCGCCGGCAACGTCACCGACGCCACCGCGTACAAGGCGGGCGTACTGGCCCGCGAGGCGGAGTTCTCCACCGCCGTGGGCGAGGGCATCGCCATCCCGCACGCCAAGGTGGCCGCCGTCGCCCAAGCCGGGCTTGCGGCCATGACCGTGCCCGCTGGCGTCGACTGGAACGCCCCCGACGAGAAGCCCTGCGATCTTGTCTTCATGATCGCGGCCCCCGAGGGCAAGAACAACCTGCACCTCGAGATGCTCGCCAAGCTCTCCGCCCTCCTCATGCACGAGGACTTTGCGGCCGAGCTGCGCGCCGCCAAGACCCCTGAGGAGTTCCTCGCCGCCATCGACGCCGCCGAGGCCGCCCGCGACGAGGCCGAGGCCACGCGCGAGGCAGCCGCTGCCCAGCCCAAGGCCGCAGCCTCCGACTGGCCCGAGGTCCTGGCCATCACCGCCTGCCCCACCGGCATCGCCCACACCTACATGGCCGCCGAGAACCTCGAGAAGAAGGCCGCCGAGCTGGGCGTCACCCTCAAGGCCGAGACCCAGGGCTCCGCGGGCGCCAAGAACGTCCTCACCGCCGAGGAGATCGCCCACTGCAAGGGCGTCGTCATCGCCGCGGACAAGAACGTCGACCTCTCGCGCTTTGACGGCAAGCCCGTCTACGTGACTAACGTCTCCGCCGGCATCAACGACGCCGAGAAGCTCATCGACGTGGTGCTCTCCGGCAAGGCTCCCATCCATCACAACGCCGGCGGCGCTGCCGCTCCCATCGAGGCCGGCGAGGCCGAGTCCGCCTGGCACAAGGTGTACAAGCACCTGATGAACGGCGTCAGCCACATGCTGCCCTTCGTCATCGGCGGCGGCATCCTGACGGCCATTGCCTTCCTGGTTGACCAGCCGGGCCTGGGCACCGCGGCCTACGGCTCCTCCATTCCGGCGGCGGCCCTGTTCAAGACCATCGGCGGCGAGGCCTTTGGCCTCATGCTGCCCATTCTGGCGGGCTACATCGCCAGCTCCATCGCCGACAGGCCGGGCCTGGCGCCGGGCTTCGTGGGCGGCCTGTTTGCCAAGGCGGGCTACGACTTTGCCTACCTGGGCACGCTCGACTCCACGGCGCTCGTCTCCGGCGGCTTCATCGCCGCGCTCTTCGCGGGCTTTGCGGCCGGCTACATCACCCTGGGCATCGAGCGCGCCTGTGACAAGCTCCCCAGCTCGCTCGAGGGTATCAAGCCCATGCTCATCTATCCCATCCTGGGCGTCCTTGCCATCGGCGTGGTCATGCTCGCGCTGAACCCGCTCTTTGCCTGGATCAACACCGCCCTGAATGGCTTTCTCGCCAGCCTGGGCACGAGCAATATCGTCATCCTCGGCATGGTGCTCGGCGGCATGATGTCCGTCGACATGGGCGGCCCCTTCAACAAGGCCGCGTACGTCTTTGGCACCGCTGCCCTTGACCCCAGCTCCGGCCTGGGCGCCACCGGCCAGGTCATCATGGCCTCCGTCATGGTGGGCGGCATGGTCCCGCCGCTGGCCATCGCCCTTTCCACTACGTTCTTCAAGAACCGCTGGAGCAAGTCCGACCGCAACGCCGGCCTGGTGAACTACATCATGGGCCTCTCCTTCATCTCCGAGGGCGCCATCCCGTTTGCCGCCGCCGACCCCGGCCACGTGCTGCCCAGCTGCATCATCGGCTCCGCCATCGCCGGCGGCCTCTCCGCAGCCTTTGGCTGCACGAGCCCCGCTCCCCACGGCGGCGCCTGGGTCACCGCCGTCATCGGCAACCCTGTCATGTGGCTCGTCGCCTGCCTCGTCGGCTCCATCGTCGGCTGCCTGATCCTCTCCCTTTGGAAGAAACCCCTGAACACCGACTAGCCTCCCAGGTTCAACAAGAGGCGGCACTCTCATCCGGCCGCGGGCTCCCGTCTGAGCTCGCGGCCGGTCGCGCTTCCGTCACCGCAGGCCGCAGGCCCCCGTCCTTCTCGGCAAAAGTTCTTTGCGCAGCGTAACTTTTGCGAGAAGGGCGGGGGCCTGCGGCCTGCGATGCCCGACCCCGCGGCCTTCTCGCCTGTATACTCAGACGAAGGAAACCAGGGCAGGGGAGACCAACATGGGGGATAGCCAGAGCATGCGCGTGGCGGAGATCCGCAACCGCGTCCCGGACGTCGTCGTGATCACCGGCATGAGCGGCAGCGGCCGCACGCAGGCGCTCCACGTCTTCGAGGACATGGGCTACTTCTGCATAGACAACCTGCCGCCGCGCCTCATGCTCCAGCTGGCCGAGCTCGTGGGCATCAACTCGGGCGTGGGCCGCCACCTGGCCGTCACGTGCGACCTGCGCAGCCAGGGCCTCTTTGACGAGATTACGGAGTCCCTCTCGCAGCTGCGCGAGCACGAGCTCTCCTGCCAGGTGGTCTTCCTGGACACCTCCGACGAGGTCCTCATGCGCCGCTACGACGAGAACCGCCGCCGCCACCCGCTGGCCAAGCCCGGCGAGTCCCTTGCCAGCGCCATCTCCCGCGAGCGCGCCCAGCTTTCTGCGGTGCGCGACGCCGCCGACCTGGTCATCGACACCAGTAAGCTGCGCACGCAGGCCCTGCGCACCCGCCTGCGCCGCGCGTTCTCGGAGCTCACCGACCAGCAGCTCATGGAGGTCTCGGTCTTCTCGTTTGGCTTCAAGCACGGCATGCCCGTGGAGGCCGACCTCATGATCGACGTGCGCTTCCTGCCCAACCCGTTCTACGACCCCGAGATGCGCCGCCTCACCGGCAACGACCGCAAGGTGGCGGACTTCGTGCTCAACAACGAGGTCACGTCCAAGTTCCTGGAAGCCTGGTACCAGCTGCTGGACGTGGCCATGCCCGGCTACGTGGCGGAGGGCAAGAGCCACCTCTCCATTGCCGTGGGCTGCACGGGCGGCCAGCACAGGAGCGTGGCCATCGCCAACGCCACGGCCGCCTACCTGGAGAAGGCCGGCTACCATGTGAGCCTCTCCCACCGCGACCTGTCCCTGGCCAACGTGAGGACGAGCTAGCATGTCGTTTACCGCCGAGGTCAAAGACGAGCTCTCCCGCCTTGAGGACCGCGACAAGAGCGCGCAGCTGGCGCAGCTCTCCGCCCTCATGCGGGTCTGCGGCACGCTCTCCTTCAGGGGCAGCGGCCGCTACTCCATCCGCATAGCCACCGAGACGGGCGCCGTCGCGCGCACCGTCATCAAGATGACGCACAAGCTCTTTGACCTGGACACGGCCCTCACCGTGCGCAGGAGCGTCCTGCACAAGACCAGGAACTACCTCATAGAGATGCCCGAGCAGGACGAGCTGGCAGACGCCCTCCTTGAGCTGAGCATCCTCGCGCCGGGCCACGGCCTGGCCGCGGGCGTGCCCACGCGTCTTTTGGGCAGCCGCGCCTCGCGCTGCGCCTTCGTGCGCGGCGCCTTCATGGCTGGCGGCTTCATCGCGGACCCACGCGGGGACTTCCACCTGGAGATCGCCGTGACGGGGGAGGAGTTTGCCCAGGGCCTGGTCGCCGTCATGGGGACGCTGGGCGTGGCGGCGCGCCTCAACCGCCGCCGCGGCGCCTTTGCCATCTACGTCAAGAGCTTCGAGGACATCGTCACGCTGCTGGTGGCCATGGGCGCCGGGAGGATGGCGCGCGTGGTCAGGGTGGCGCAGGCAAAGAAGTCCGTGAAGAACGACGTCAACCGCCGCGTCAACGCCGAGATGGCCAACCAGGCGCGCTCCACCGGCGCCGCCGTGGCCCAGCTCGAGCTCATAGACCGCGCCGAGAAGACCATCGGCCTCGCCTCTCTGCCGCCTGCACTGCGGGCCTTCTGCGAGGCACGTCGGGAAAACCCCGAGCTTAGCCTCGCTGCCCTCGGGCAGGAGATGGACCCGCCCGCGTCCAAGTCGGCGATGTACCACCGGGTTCTTCGCCTGCAGCAGCTCGTGGACGAAGCGAAATCGTAAATCGAGTAGCCAATAATCGCCAAAGGTGCCCAAACCTCGGCAAACAGGTCCTGGAAAGAAGCCCTCGGGAACTTTGAGACCGTCACTTCACAGTCACGGTGAGGAATGCGGCGGCGTAAAATATGAACTTGATCCCGTTTCTATTTGTGCTTGTCTCGACCGGCCCCGGTATGGATTGCCGCGCTGGGACCCATTCATGGGGAGAGCCTTGGCTCTACCCCGGAAAGGTGGCGAAAAAGTTGCTTCTCGAGAAATCTACGTGGCCAGCTGTTGAGGCCTACTTCGCAAACAGCGACCTAGTTGTTCTTGGTTTTGGCAGCACGGAGAATCATGGACGGCATAATCCCCTGGGTACCGATTGGATGGCACCCCAGAGGATAGTGGACCTTATGGATGAGCGTCGCCCTGAAGTTCTCTATGGGCCGACGCTTCGACTTGGGTCTGCCGACCACTTCATCGATTATCCCGGAACATTGTCCCTTGGGGACGACCTTCTGCACCAGGTCGCCGCGCGCATCTGCGGTCAGCTCTACCATTACGGCGCTCGGCACTTCTGCTTCGTCAACGGTCATGGCGGCAACACCCGCGCCCTTACCATGACCGGCTATGAGCTCAATGACCGCGGCTGCCAAGTAGCGCTTCTTAACTGGTGGAAGCTGGCAGGCGAACTTAACCCCGCATGGGGCGGCGGCCACGGTGGCGCGCAGGAGACTTCGGCAGATCTCTGGATAGACCCAGAATCCGTGGATATGACGGCTCTTGGACCCATGGGCCTTGTGGATGACGGCGGAAGCAATATCAAGACGCAGGGGTTTGACGTTGTGGAGTTTGAGGGGGTTCACCCGTCGCTCATTCGTCGTGCTCGCAGGTACGCAACGAATGGGTGGATTGGGAAGGACGATCCCAGGCAGGCATCCGCTGAGTGGGGGGAGCAGATGCTCACCGCCTTTGCGGACTGGGCAGTCAAGTTTGTGGACGCTTTTGCTCAGTCCCCGCTTCCTCCCCAGGTGGATCGTTAGACAAGAAGGACGAGGCATATCCTTTCGATTACTGAATTCTTGCCGGCGTCTGGTCCTTCGCTCCTGCTTTTATACATAAACGGGGCCCATCGGCATCTGCCGATGGGCCCCGTTGTTTACCTTGGGGCTTCGGAACTACTTCGCAAGCGTTGCGTTTTGCAGCTCGGGCAGGCGCGCGGCGTTGACCTTGATGTTGGTGAACTTATTCGAGGTCACCTTGTTCAGCGTCTTGTGCAGCATGGGGATGATGGGCATATCCTCGGCAGCAATCACGTCCGCCTCGTGCATAAGCTGGATACGCTCGCTCTCGTCGACGGTCCTTCTCGCCTCGTCAAGCTTGGCGTCGAAATCTGCGTTGGAGTAGTGCGAGACGTTATCGCCCACGCCGGTGTACATGAGGGGCTGCAGGAAGTTGTCCATGATGGGGTAGTCCGCCGTCCAGCCGCGGAAGCCAATCTGGAAGTTGCCGGCAATGTAGTCGTCGAGCATCGTTGCGTATTCCTTCTGGTCGATGGTCACCTCGATGCCCACCGCCTTCCAGTCGCTCTGAAGGATCTCGCTCTCATCCGTCTTGACGTTGGAAGACACCATGACGGTGAGTTCGATTCCGCGCATCCCGTCAGGGCCAGCGGGATAGCCCGCCTCGTCAAGAAGCTTGTTGGCCTTGTCGACGTCGTAGCCGCAGTACTGCCACGTGGTCTCGTCGTTGCCCTTGATTCCCGGCGGGACGATGTCGCCTGCGGGCTTTGCGAAGCCCTCGTACAGCGTGTCGCAGAGGTTCTGGCGGTTAATGGCGAGCGACATTGCCTGGCGAACCCTCTTGTCAGAGAGGACGGGATCGTTGACGTTGTACGCGAGGTACTCCGTGTACAGAACCTCGCCGACCAACGTCTGCTTGTTGGGGGAGGTGGTGTAGCCGTCATCCGACTGGCCGTACTTGTCTACCGTCTCTTTGACGCGTCCTGCCGGGATGTCGCAAATGTCGAGGTTGCCGGCCTCAAACTCGCGATATGCCGTAGTTGTGTCCTTGTAGATGTTGTAGCGGATGGCGTCGCATTTGACGGGCCTGTCGCCGGCGTAGCCCTCATAGCGCGTCATGTTGATGTACTGGCCATCGTTCCAGGCGCCGTCCATCTGGAGGGGGCCATTGCCTACGGGCGACTTGGAGTAAGTATCGAAGTTGCCCTTGGCGCAGTCGGGAATGGGCGAGAGGGGTGCGCAGGACACAACGAAGGGGAAGTCGGCGTAGGGCTCGTCGAGCTCAACCTTGAGGGTGTAATCATCGGGGCAAGAAAGCCCCTCAAGCTCCTCGGCCTTTCCATTTACCACATCGTCGTAGCCCTTGACCATTGCGAGGTGGTACGAGACCACGGAAGGCGCCACGGTGGTTTTGGGGTTGCAAAGTCGGTTCCACGCGTACTGGAACGACTTGGCCGTCACATCGGAACCGTCATGGAACTTGAGCCCCTGCTTGATACGGAACGTCCACGTCGCTGCTTCGTCGGACGACTCCCACGACTCGGCAACGCTGGGCTTGATCTCTTCCGTGTCATAGTCGTAGGTCGTGAGCTGGTCGAAGAGCTGGGAAGCAACGGCTGCGCCATAGAACTCCTCAATGTCGAAGGGGTCGATCGACGTGGGGTTCGTGATTGCATAGTTGATGGTCCCGCCGGAGGGCTTCCCGCCGCCGGACGAACGCTGCCCGCAGGCGGCAAGACTGGTTGCCGCAACTGCGGCGGCTCCGCCCTTGATGAAGGTACGACGATTCATCGAGTGATCCATAGCTTCCTCCTATATGTCTGTCGCCTTGCAGGCGGCGCGCAGCGCGAAAGCCCGCATCGTGGGATTAATACTCTTCCTATTGGGGAGGGGTGACGGAAGAATGAAACAGATTTGAAGCAATTGTTTCCGCATCAATGCGTCCACCTCAGCCTTCCTACCGTTTGCTGTTTGCTCCATATGAACTTCACAATTCAAAGGTGGGGTGGAGCTTGCCCTCCAACCCTATTTTGTAATGTCGCGTTCAAGTTAATAGATGAGCCGTTGAACCCGAAGTCAGTTTCCTCCGACACCTTCGAGTCTAAGCTGCTAGCCTAAAGCTTTGTTATAAGGAGGAAGTCACATGTACATGGCGAGAAGCACTTGGACACAGGTTCGTGATTACTTTAAGAGGCATGACCTGGTGATTATTGGGGTCGGCTCGACCGAGTGCCACGGCAGGCACAATCCGCTGGGCACCGACACCATGGCGCCAGACAGAATCCTCGAGCTGTTGGAAGTGCGTGATGGAACATATCTCGTTGCGCCGACCCTTCCCTATGGTGCGACGGATGACCTTGTTGGGTATCCGGGCACGGTGAGCCTTGGCGTGCAGGGGCTCTACGATGTCCTCTCGAGCATCACGCGGCAGCTGGTCAGCTACGGCGCGCGTCGCTTTGTCTTCCTTAACGGCCATGGCGGCAACGTGAAGTCGCTCTCGATGGTGTCAATGGATCTGAACGACGCCGGGTGCCTCGCGGCAGTTGTCAACTGGTGGAAGGTGGCTCCGCAGCTTAACCCGGCATGGGGCGGCGGGCATGGCGGCGCCATGGAGACGAGCGCCAATCTCGCCATTGATCCCGCTTCCGTCGACATGTCGCAGGTGACCGACGAGGGCCTGCTCAACGACATCGGAGAGGATATGCCCTCGTGCGGCTGGAACACCGTGAGCTTTGGCGGAGCCGAGGTCGAGTTCCCACGCCGGCTTGCGCGTTTTGCGAGTTCCGGGTGGGTTGCCGAGGGGCATGAGGACCACCCGAGTGGCGCCAGCGCAGAGCTTGGCACCGCGATGCTCGAGGGCACGGCAACGTGGCTCCAGGGCTTTACGCACGCCTTGGAGGCCGAGGAGCTGCCCCAACCGATCGACTTCTCCCACGAGACGGACCGCCTCGACCGCTAACGTGGGCATGTCCGACGGCCATGCCTAGAACAATATGTTCCGACCTGCCGCAGGGCAGGCTGGAGTCAAGGAGGAAAGATGCGCATCGAACTAAGTACTTGGCCTGCGGTCGAAGACTACTTCCAGCGGGGAAACGATCTTGTCGTCATGGCAATAGGAAGCACGGAGGAGCACGGCAGGCACAACCCGCTGGGAACAGACACCCTCGCTCCCAACCTGCTGCTCGACAAGATCGAGGCCGCCCTTGGCAAGGACGTTCTCATCGCTCCAACAATTCCCTTCGGCAACGCCGATGACCTCCTGGGGTTCCCGGGAACGCTCTCGATAGGCTACGACCTTCTCCGTTCGCTGGTCCGGACGCTCAGCATGCAGCTCTATGACTACGGCGCGCGAAGGTTCCTCTTCATAAACGGCCACGGGCCCAACATCAAGCCCATCTCAAGCGTGTGCGAGGAGCTTAACCGGCGCGGGTGCCTTGCCGCCAGGGCGGATTGGTGGCTCATGGCCGGCGAGCTCAACCCCGCATGGCGCGGGGGACATGGCGGGGCGGAGGAGACGGCTGCCGTGATGGCCGTCGACCCCTCGCTGGTGGACGTCTCCGAGATCGGCCCCATGGCCTTGGCAAACGATATCTCAGACGAGCTTCCCACCTCTGGATGGGACAACGTTGAGTTTAAGGGGGCCCACGTTGCGGTCCCCCGCGATGCCTGCCGCTATGCTGGCAACGGCTGGATAGGCCCCGATGACCCGGTTCTTGCCGACTCTGAGTGGGGAGGCCAGATGATGGACGGCGTCGCCGAGTACCTCGTCGACTTCATCGGAGCCCTCGGGCGTGCCCCGCTTCCAGCGCCCATGCCTGTCCGCACGACCAAGGCATACAGCGAAGTCGGCAACAAGTGATATCGGCGCGTACGCGACAGTAGGTACTAGTGAGAAAGGCTATCAACCATGGAATTTAATGACAGCGAGGTCGCGGACCTTCTTGGCAGGCTTTCTAACGCAAAGTCTCCCTCGGGCTTCGAGGACGAGGTCGTTGACGTCGTGCGTGACTTTTGCAGCGGGTGGGCAAAGGTCGAGAGCAACACCGTCCACGATGCTCTCATCACTCCCAACAATTTCACGGGCGATAAGCCCGTCCTCATGCTCGACGCGCACGGCGACGAGGTCGGGGGCATGGTCAAGTCCATCCGCTCCAACGGCACGATGACGTTCGTCGAGCTTGGCCGCTTCTCTCCCAACGTGCTCGCTGGTCAGGATGTCCTGGTCAGAAACACGCTCGGCGAGTGGGTGCACGGCGTCATCGGCGTGAAGCCGCCGCACTTCATGAGCACTGCCGAGCGCGCGACCGGGGAGCTCCAGCTCATCCTGGATGTCGGTGCCACCTCCAAGGAGGAGGCGGTGAACGTCTTCCACATGGGCATGGGCGAGCCCTTTGTGCCCGCTACGAAGTTTGAGTACAACGAGGCGACCGGTGTTGCGCTGGGCAAGGCGTTCGACTGCCGCGCAGGAGTCGCCGCCGAGCTTCTCGCCCTGCGTGAGCTTTCCGGCCGCGATGATCTTCCCTTCGACGTCGTGGCGTCGGTGAGCGCCATGGAAGAGGTAGGCGAGCGGGGCGTGCTCGCAGCGGCCATGCGCTTCAACCCCATGGTCGCCTTCATGTTCGAAGGCTGCCCGGCCGATGACACCTTCACCATTCCCGATGACGTTCAGACCGCCTTCCGCCACGGCCCGATGTTCCGCTACTTCGACTGCTGCATGATCACCAATCCGCGTTACCAGCGCTTCGTTCTCAAGTGCGCTTCAGAGGCGGGGCTTGTGTGCCAAACGAGCGTTCGCGAGGGCGGCGGCACCGATGGCGGACCTATCCACATGCTTGACGTGCCTTGTGTGGTTGCCGGCGTTCCCAGCCGCTACGTCCACTCCGGGACCGCCCTGTGCACGCTCTACGACGTCAAGATGACGGCGGAGGTTGCGGTCGCGGTGGCCGAGCGCATGACCCCCGAGGACGTCCGCGCGTTCTAGTGGGGAATGCCGCGTCGGATCGCTCCGAGGCCGCGCTGCGTCTACGACAGCTTGCCGATGAAGCCAAAACCTCATCCGAGTAGGTCAAATTTCGCTCAAAGGCTCGAAAATATCGGCAGACGGGTAATTTTGTGGCTATTTTTTAGCGATTTTGCCCGACATCGGCGATTCAATTTGCTGAGCGCGGTATAAAGTCGGCCCTGATTGCGGTACACTCCAAAACGGCAATGTTTTGCCAATCGCAAACAGGCCCAAGGGGAGAAGCCCCCAAGGACCATGTGAAAGGAGAAGGCATGGCAGTAAAGGTTGCTATTAACGGCTTTGGTCGCATCGGCCGTCTGGCTTTCCGCCAGATGTTCGGTCACGAGGGCTCCGAGATCGTCGCCATCAACGACCTCACCTCCCCCGACATGCTCGCGTACCTGCTGAAGTACGACTCCACGCAGGGCAACTACGCTCGCGACCACAAGGTCGAGGCTACCGAGGACTCCATCATCGTTGATGGCAAGGAGATCAAGATCTACAAGGAGGCCGACGCCAACAACCTGCCTTGGGGCGAGCTGAACGTCGACGTCGTCCTTGAGTGCACCGGCTTCTACACCTCCAAGGCCAAGGCTCAGGCCCACATCAACGCTGGCGCCAAGAAGGTCGTCATCTCCGCTCCCGCCGGCAACGACCTGCCCACCATCGTCTACAACGTCAACCACGAGCAGCTCACCGCTGATGACAACATCATCTCCGCTGCCTCCTGCACCACCAACTGCCTCGCCCCGATGGCCAAGGGCCTGAACGACTTCGCCCCCATCGTCTCCGGCATCATGACCACCATCCACGCCTTCACCGGCGACCAGATGCCGCTCGACGGCCCGCAGCGCAAGGGCAACAAGCGTCGCTCCCGCGCCTGCTCCGAGAACATCGTCCCCAACTCCACGGGTGCCGCCAAGGCCATCGGCCTGGTTCTCCCCGAGCTCAACGGCAAGCTGATCGGCGCCGCCCAGCGCGTTCCCACGCCCACCGGCTCCCTCACCAACCTCTACGCCGTCGTTGACAAGACCGTCACCGTCGAGGAGGTCAACGCTGCCATGAAGGCCTACGCCGAGACCATCCCCGAGACCTTCGCCTACAACGAGGACGAGATCGTCTCTCGTGACATCGTCGGCGAGACCCACGGCTCCATCTTCGACGCCACCCAGACCATGGTCCAGGACCTCGGCAACGGCCAGTCCCTCGTCCAGGTCACCTCTTGGTACGACAACGAGAACTCCTACACCTCCCAGATGGTCCGCACCATCAAGTACTTCGAGAAGTTCGTCGCCTAGTCGGTACCTCGGCTTTGCATCTAGGGGGTGCGGTCGCAGCTCTCGGGCCGCGGCCGCGCCCCTTTTGTGTTTGCACCTTCCACCAGCTAAGGAGTAAGCATGGCCTTTACCAAGAAGACCGTCCGCGACGCCGACGTCGAGGGCAAGCGCGTCCTCATGCGCGTTGACTTCAACGTGCCCCTGAAGGACGGCGTGGTCACCGACGACACGCGCGTGCGTGCCGCCATCCCCACCATCCAGTACCTCAAGGAGCACAACGCCAAGATCATCCTGATGAGCCACCTCGGCCGTCCGGATGGCACCGGCTTCCAGCCCGAGCTCTCCCTGCGCCCCGCCGCCGAGAAGCTCGCCGAGCTCACCGGCTATGACGTGAAGTTCGTCGAGGACACCTACGGCGACAAGGCCACCGAGGCCGTGGCCGCCCTCAACGATGGCGACATCCTCGTCCTCGAGAACGTCCGCTTCGACAAGCGCGAGAAGAAGAACGACCCGGAGATTGCCAAGAAGCTTGCCTCCTACGGCGACATCTTCGTCCTCGACGCCTTCGGCACCGCACACCGCGCCCAGGGCTCCGTCGTGGGCCCCGCCGCCTACCTGCCCGCCTACGCCGGCTTCCTGCTCGAGAAGGAGGTCGACACCCTGACCAGCATCTTCGCCGAGCCCGAGCGTCCGTTCGTGGCCATCGTCGGCGGCTCCAAGGTCTCCTCCAAGATCGGCGTCCTCGACCACCTCATCGACTCCGCCGACACCCTGATCATCGGTGGCGGCATGGCCTACACCTTCTTCCTGGCCCAGGGCATGACCGTCGGCCAGTCCCTCAAGGAGGAGGATTGGGTCGAGCGCGCGGGCGAGATGCTCAAGAAGGCCGAGGCCAAGGGCGTCAAGATTCTGCTCCCCATCGACAACCGCGTCGCCGACCACTTTGGCGAGGACGCCGTGCCGGAGGTCGTTCCCTCCAACGCCATTCCCGATGACCGCGAGGGCATGGATATTGGCCCCAAGACCGAGGAGCTCTACGCCGAGGCCATCAAGGGCGCCAAGACCGTCTTCTGGAACGGCCCCATGGGCGTCTTCGAGTTCGACAACTTCGCTCACGGCACCGAGGCCGTCTGCCGCGCCGTGGCCGAGTCTGACTGCACGTCCATCATCGGTGGTGGAGACTCCGTCGCCGCTGTCAACAAGTTCGGCCTGGCCGACAAGATGAGCTGGATCTCCACCGGCGGTGGCGCTTCCATGGAGCTCGTCGAGGGCAAGGCCCTTCCCGGAGTGGAGGCGCTTCTCGATGCGTAACCGTATGATCGCTGGCAACTGGAAGATGAACAAGACCTACGTCGAGGGCGTCGAGCTCGCGCAGGGTCTGGCCGACCAGCTTGCCGATGGCACCGGCGACGTCGACGTCGTCGTCTGCCCGCCCACCGTTGACCTCAAGGGCGTCTCCGAGGTCATCGAGCAGTCCGAGGCCCCCTTCGCCCTCGGTGCCCAGAACGTCTACTTCGAGGAGTCCGGCGCCTTCACCGGCGAGACCGCTCCCAACATGCTCGAGGCCGTGAGTGCCACCTACTGCATCATCGGCCACTCCGAGCGTCGCGGCTACTTCGGCGAGACCGACGAGGACATCAACAAGAAGGCCAAGGTCCTCATGGCCCACGGCATCGTCCCCATCTCCTGCTGCGGCGAGCCCCTCGAGGTCCGCGAGGCCGGCACGCACGTTGACTTTGTCGTGAACCAGATCAAGGCCGACACCGAGGGCCTGGAGATCTCCGACCCCTCCAAGTACGTCGTCGCCTACGAGCCCATCTGGGCCATCGGCACCGGCAAGACCGCCACTGCCGATGACGCCCAGGAGGTCTGCGGCGCCATCCGCAAGACCCTGGCCGAGGTCTTTGGCCAGGAGACTGCCGACGGCATCCGCGTCCTCTACGGCGGCTCCGCCAAGCCCGAGAACGTCGCCGGCTTCCTCGAGAAGGAGGACGTCGACGGTGCCCTCGTCGGCGGCGCCTCCCTCAAGGCCGACTCCTTCTCCGCCATGGTGAAGGCTGCCATGTAGCTTTAAGGAGCACGCGCTTCTCGCCAGATAATGGCAGACAGACGCCGGGTCCTGGTGGCCCGGCGTCTTCTTTTTATGGGGTAGGGGACAGTCGCTGCGGGTTGTGATATTCTGAACCACTGACTGTGAAACCCCTATAAGGAGCTCTACGTGAATCCTCTGAACATCATCCTCACCATCCTGCTGTTCCTCTCCGGTGTCCTCACCGTCATCCTCGTTCTCATGCACTCCGGCAAGGGCACGGGCGTCTCCGACATGATCGCCTCCTCCCTCTACAACGCCGGCACCGGCTCCGGCATCCTCGAGAAGAACCTGGACCGTCTGACGGTCATCACCGCCACGGTCTTCATCGTCTGCGTCATCGTCATGGCCCTCTCCTTCCCGCTGGGAGCCATCGGCTAGGCTTGGCAACACTGAACCTGGTGGGGGCGTCCGACTTCGGGCGCCCCCTTTTTTTGCCGGGCTTGGCCCTTTCTCCGCCCATGGGCCCCGTAAATCCACAACTCGTGTTGTGAAAACGAATAGATAACGTTACGTAATGGTGTCGTAGCGCATGACATGGCGCTTTTTCGCCTAAAGTAAGAAAACTTGTATTAGTCAGGGGTCTGTCCTCTGGCTAGACAAGATCGGGGGATGGGACAAACAGGTTGTCCACCCCGAAGACTGCAAGAGGAGGATCGTCTATGACTCTCGACAGGAACGGTGGCGGCGTCACTCGCCGCACCTTCGTCAAGGGTGGCCTGGCCGCCAGCGCCCTCGCGGCCCTCGCGGCCTGCGGCAAGAACGAGAACGCCGCGTCCGCCCAGGGCGATTCCGCCGTCAAGGCAACTGACGGCGGCACCTTCAAGTACTACATCTCCGACCCCGTCGCCATCGACCCCTACAACCTTCAGGAGTCCGAGGGCACCCAGGTCGGCCACATCCTCTTCGACTCCCTGGTGGAGTGGGACTGGGACAAGTCCGACGTCAAGGCCAAGGCTGCCGCGTCCTGGGAGATCAGCGACGACAACACCGTCTTCACCTTCCACCTCAAGGACGCCAAGTTCCACAACGGCGACCCCGTGACCGCCGAGTCCTTCAAGCGCGGTTGGCAGCGCCTCGTCGACCCGTCCATGACCACCCCCGGCGAGATCGGCTACCACCTGTCTCCCGTCATGGGCTATGACGAGATGGCTAACGGCTCCGCCAAGGAGATTTCCGGCCTCACCTGCCCGGACGACAAGACCTTCGTCGTGACCCTTTCTGCCCCCATGGCCGACTTCCTGGCCGTCTGCTGCCACCCGGGCCTGGCCCCCGTGCCGCAGGCCGCCATCGACGACCCCGACAGCTTCCTGCTGGCCCCCATCGGCAACGGCCCCTTCATGATGGACGGCAAGTGGGAGTCCGGCCAGTACATCAACGTCAAGCGCTTCGAGGACTACTACGGCGACAAGCCCGCGCTGGACGCCATCAACTTCTCCATCCAGAAGGATCCCAAGACCGCCTACAGCGAGCTTGAGGCCGGCAACATGGACTTCTGCCAGATGCCGACCGGCCGAATCCAGGAGCTGACCGAGAAGTTCGGCAAGTCCGTCGACGGCTACACCATCTCCCCGAGCCGCCAGGCCCTGCTGGGCGCCGAGGCCTCCGTCTACTACCTGGCGGTCAACCTCGAGGACGAGACCATGGCCAACAAGGACCTGCGTCACGCCATCTCCCTGGCCATCAACCGCCAGAACATCGTCGACACCCTCTTCGAGGGCGGTCGCGAGCCCGCTGACAACGTCTTCCCGCCGATCATCGACAAGAAGGGCGGCAGCTGGGAGTTCGCCGAGTACGACCCCGAGAAGGCCAAGCAGATCATCGACGAGAAGGGCCTTGCCGGCACCTCCGTCACCTTGAGCTACAACTCCGGCGGCGGCCACGAGGACATCATGTCCTGCATCCAGGCCGACCTGCAGGCCGTGGGCCTTACCGTCGAGCAGGACACCAAGGAGTGGGCTGCCTACCTCCAGGGCCTGACCGACGGCACCTTCCAGATGGGTCGCCTCGGCTGGATCGCCGACTATCCGACGCTGGACAACTTCATCTTCCCCAACTTCTATTCCACGGCTGACAACAACTACTCCCGCTACGCCAACCCGGAGGTCGACGCCGCCATCGACGCCGCCCGCGCCATCGCCGACGAGGACGAGCGCAAGGATGCCTACCGCGCCATCAACAAGATGGTCGCCGACGACATGCCCATCATCCCCATCATGTTCTACTGCCACAACCACGTGGCCTCCGACCGCGTCAACGAGCTCTTCTACAACGCCCAGAGCATCGCTGACCTCGGTCACGCCTCCCTCAGGGCCTAAGTTCCTGAGCAGGCCGGCCTAGAGCCGCAACTGCGTGCGGGGCATCGCGCCTGTGTGCCGATGCCCCGCACATGCGGTTCAGCCCGGGCTCGCTGCGTCATCCTCTCCGCTTCGGCGGACGTGACCCCAGACCCTCTCGAAGAGGGGACGATGGCGCAGAAGGCCGACGCATCTATCCGACACTAGAGGGGAAAAAATGGGAAAGTACATCCTCAAGCGTGTTCTCCAGTTCATACCGGTGTTTCTCGGCGTGACGCTCATCCTTTTTGCGATGGAGAACATCGTCCCGGGAGACCCCATCAAGCTCATGGCAGGAGAGAAGAAGCTTGATCCGGTCACCGAGACCAACCTGCGTGCCACCTATCACCTCATCGAGACCGATGAGGATGGCAACATCCTGTACGACGAGGGCGGCAACACCATCGAGACGCCCCTGTGGAAGCGCTACGTTCTCTACGTGAACGGGCTTCTCCACGGCGACCTCGGTACGTCCTACCAGCGCAAGGGCCAGGCGGTGACCGACATCCTGGCCGCCAAGTACCCCTACACCATCAAGCTGGCCGTGGTGGCCATCCTCCTTGAGACGGTGGTGGGCATCGGCGCCGGAATGGTGTCTGCCATCAAGCGCTACTCGTTCTGGGACGTCCTGGTCACCCTCGTGACCTCCGTCCTGGTGGCAATGCCCGCGTTCTGGCTGGGCATGCTGTTGCAGCTCTTCTTTGGCGTCGTCCTGAAGGACCTGACTGGAGGTGCCTTCTACCTGCCGATCTCCGCGGACTTCTCGCCGTACTCCGAGTTCCAGAGCTGGGTGTACTACATCCTGCCGGCCATCACACTGGCGGCCGTCTCCACGGCCTACTCCGCCCGCATCATGCGCTCGCAGCTCCTCGAGGTCATGAACCAGGACTACATCCGCACCGCGCGCGCCAAGGGCCTCTCCCGCCGCGACGTCATCTGGCACCACGCTCTCAAGAACGCGCTCATCCCCGTCGTCACCTACATCGGCAACGACTTCGGCGCGATGATGGCCGGCGCCATCCTGACCGAGACCGTCTTCAACTGGCCTGGTGTCGGTTATGAGACCTACCGCGCCATCTCCCAGCGAGACTGGCCCATCGTCTTGGGTTCCGTCACGGTCATCGTCGTGCTTGTCATGATCATCAACCTCATCGTGGACGTCTCCTATGCGTTCCTGGACCCCAGGATTCGCTTTGGCGCCCCGAAGAGCGAGCAGTAGGGAGGTGCCTGATGTCTGAGAATAACGCCGCCGACGTCCAGAAGGACGCCGCCGAGGAGGCAGCTGCCCCGTCCCGCACCCTTTGGAGCGACGCATGGAAGCGCCTCAAGCGCAACAAGCTTGCCATGCTGGGAGCCATCTGGATCATCTTCATGGTCATCGTGGCTGTGTCCGCGCCGCTATGGGCTCCGTCCGTCCTGGGCGACCCGACGGCCGCCGATTCCGCCACCATGACGGCCAACTCCCGGCTGGTCCCGTCCCTGGAGCACCCCTTCGGCACCGACACCCTGGGCCGCGACGTCTTGTGCCGCGTGGTCTACGGCGCCCGCGTCTCCCTTGCCGTCGGCGTGCTGGCCACTGCCATCTCCACGGCCATCGGCCTGGTCATGGGCGCCCTCGCGGCCTACTACGGCGGCATCTGGGACACCATCATCATGCGCCTGGCCGACGTCTTCATGGCCTTCCCGTACACGCTCTTCGTCATTGCCATGATCGCGGTCATGGGCAACGGCATCCAGAACGTCTTCATCGCCATCGGCATCCTGGGTTGGCCCTCCATCGCGCGCGTCTTCAGGAGCGCCATCCTCACGGTCAAGGAGAACGACTACGTTGACGCCGCGCGCGCCATGGGCGCCTCTGACCTTCGCATCATCGCGCGCCACATCTTCCCCAACTCCGTGGCCTCCATCGTGGTCTACGCCACGATGAACATCGGCGGCGCTATCCTGACTGAGAGCGCCCTGTCCTACCTGGGCATGGGCGTCGTGCCGCCCGACCCCTCGTGGGGCAACCTCATCTCCGACGGCCAGACCTACCTGGCCACCCAGCCCTGGCTCATGATCATGCCGGGCCTGGCCATCCTCACGACGGTCCTTGCCTTCACCCTGCTGGGCGACGGCCTGCGTGATGCCCTCGACGTCAAGATGAAGGACGCATAGCCATGTTTGGAAAGAAGAAGACCAAGGTCGACCCGAGCCAGGACCTCAAGAACCAGCCGGTTCCCGAGGGCTCCCACCTGCTTGAGGTGGACGACCTCAAGATGTACTTCCACACGCAGGACGGCGTGGTCAAGGCCGTCGACGGCGTGAGCTACACCCTCGACCGCGGAGAGACCCTCGGCGTGGTCGGCGAGTCCGGAAGCGGCAAGTCCGTGACCTCGCTCACCATCATGGGCCTCATCGACATGCCCCCGGGACGCATCGAGGGCGGCGACGTCCGCTACCGCGGCCAGTCCCTGCTCAAGATGTCCGAGGCCCAGATGCAGCAGATCCGCGGCAACGACATCGCCATGATCTTCCAGGACCCCATGACCTCGCTGAACCCGGTCTACACCATCGGCCGCCAGCTGGGCGAGGGCCTGCGCCTTCACCGCGGCTACTCCAAGGAGCAGGCCACGGCCCGCGCCATCGAGCTGCTTGACCTGGTGGGCATCCCCAACCCGGAGCAGCGCGTCAAGGACTACCCGCACCAGTTCTCCGGCGGCATGCGCCAGCGCGTCATGATCGCCATGGCCCTGGCCTGCGACCCCGACATCCTCATCGCCGACGAGCCCACCACCGCCCTGGACGTCACCATCCAGGCGCAGATCGTCGAGCTCATGAAGGAGATGCAGCAGAAGAACGGCAACGCCATCATCATGATCACCCACGACCTTGGCGTGGTGGCAGACGTCGCCGACAAGATCATGGTCATGTACGCCGGCTCCCCCGTGGAGATGGGCACCGCCGACGAGATCTTCTACCAGCCGCACCACCCCTACACCTGGGGCCTCATGCGCTCCATCCCCAAGCCCGAGGGAGACGAGAAGCACCCGCTCACGCCCATCGAGGGCAACCCGCCCTCGCTCATGAGCCTGCCGACCGGCTGCTCCTTCGCGCCCAGGTGCCCCTACGCCACCGACAAGTGCCGCGCCAGCAAGCCCGAGCGCGTCGAGGTGGCCCCCGGCCACTTTGCCCGCTGCCACTACGCGGCCGACGAGGCCTTCGTCGCCGCCAACGCGCCCGAGAGCTCGCGCGCCAAGAAGGGAGGGGAGGCCTAATGGCAGACAAGAGAACCCCGCTTCTCTCCGTGCAGCACCTCTGCAAGGAGTTCCCCGTCGAGTCCGGCGTCTTTGGCAAGCGCTTCTCCAAGAGGGCCGTCCACGCCGTCAACGACGTATCGTTTGACATCTACGCCGGCGAGACCTTCGGCCTGGTGGGAGAGTCCGGCTGCGGCAAGTCCACCACGGGCCGCTGCATCATGCACCTCACCCGTCCCACCAGCGGCACGGTGCTCTTCGAGGGCAAGGACGTCTCCAAGATGAGCAAGAAGGAGCTCAAGGAGATGCGCCGCAACATGCAGTTCATCTTCCAGGACCCCTATGCGTCCCTGAACCCCCGCATGACCATTGGAGAGATCGTCTCCGAGCCGCTCATCATCCACAACGTCATGCCCGACGCCAGGGAGCGCGAGGAGTACGTCCGCGGCCTGCTGGACGTGGTGGGACTCAACCCGGAGCACATCAACCGCTACCCGCACGAGTTCTCCGGTGGCCAGCGCCAGCGCGTGGGCATCGCCCGCGCCTTCGCGCTCAAGCCCAAGCTCATCATCTGCGACGAGCCCGTCTCCGCCCTTGACGTCTCCATCCAGGCCCAGGTGCTCAACCTCCTGAACGACCTGCAGAAGGAGTACGGAACGGCCTACCTGTTCATCGCGCACGACCTCTCCGTGGTCCAGCACATCTCCGACAACATCGGCGTCATGTACCTGGGCAACATGATGGAGTACGCGGACTGGAAGGCCCTCTACGACCGTCCGCACCACCCCTACACGCAGTCGCTGCTCTCCGCCGTGCCGGTGCCCGATCCGGACATCCAGGCCACGCGCAAGCGCATCGTCCTTGCGGGAGACCCGCCGTCGCCCATCGACGCTCCCTCCGGCTGCTGCTTCCACACGCGCTGCCCCATGGCGTGCGAGAAGTGCTCCCAGGAGCGCCCGGAGTTCCGCGAGGTGGAGCCTGGCCACTTCTGCGCCTGCCACTTTGCGGCACCCAACCCCATCAAGGAGAGCTCCATCGAGCTCTAGCGCCACGGGCCGAGAAGACCTGCTCTTCTCGGCCCGCTTTTTTGTTCTGGTGGGGCTCTGACCAGGCACTTCTTGGCAATCCAAACTTTTTTGAAATTGGGGGTTGCGCCTCTCAAAAGGAGCGTGCTATATTACTCCTCGCGCAAGGGGGCGGCGGCAACGCAGCAACCGAGCAAGCAAGTCGGAGTGGCGGAATTGGCAGACGCGCTAGCTTGAGGTGCTAGTGACTGACTAAAAGGTCGTGCGGGTTCAAGTCCCGCCTCCGACACCACGAAATCAAGCGGGTCACCTTCGGGTGGCCCGCTTTTTCGTTAACAATGCGGTTCCGTGGCGTCATCATTGTTACGGAAGGGGCCGCGCGCCGTGTCCGGCCGTAAGATTCGCTCAGGAGCAGGTTTCCCAAGAGAGGGGAGCGTCCCATGATCGAGCAGCTCACCGTCTGCCTTCCCGATGGCCCCGGCAAGCTTGCCGCCATGTGCGGCCTTCTGGGCCACAACGGCGTTCAGATCCACGCCCTCATGGTTGCCGAGACCGTTGACTTTGGCATCATCCGCGTCATCTGCGACAGGCCCCGCCACACGGCAGAGCTTCTCTGCGGTGCTGGCTACAACGCCATGTGCACGCGCGTGGTGGCAGTCGAGGTGCAAAACGTCCCTGGCGCCCTGGGCACCCTACTTGACCGCCTCTCCTCCTGCGACCTCAACGTGGAGTACGCCTACACCTGCTGCGTCGACTCCCGCACGGCGGACATCATCAAGGTCACCGGCGAGCCCCTTGAGATCAAGCTGCGCGAGAGCGGTCTGGCGCTGCTGACGGCCGCCGACCTCTACGACCCCGACGAGGTGGCACGTGCCTAAGGCTCTGGGAAAGCGTCACGTGGAGGGCATCGGCGAGGGGAGCCTCTCGGGAACCCTCGCGCGCCTGCTGCAGCTCACCGGCGACGCCGTCGTGGCGTTCGACGGCGCCGGCAGGGTGCTTTTGGCAAACGACGAGGCGGCGTCCCTGTTCTTCTCGGCTTCGGAGGGCCTTGTGGGCTCTGACGTCCGCGGGCTCTTCCAGCTTGAGGCAGATGTTGCCGACGTGCCGTTCTGCGCCCAGGACCTGCCGTTTCCCGTGGACGGCTCCGGGGCCCTGGTGCTTTGCCGCACCGCTGGGGGGCACCTCTCGGCCGTGCGCGTCCGCTGCGACGCCGTCCATGCCCCGGGCGAGACCTACCTTCTGGTGGCGAGGCTTGCCGGCGACGCCGAGGCGGCCGCGCATGAGACCGAGCGGACCGTGGCGGAGCTCCGGCGCGCCAACAAGCGCCTGGCGGGCGCCATGAACATCGTGCTGGACACGCTGGACTACGAGGACGTGGGCAGCCTCTTTGGCCGTGCTCTGGAGGAGATCTGCGAGACCATGGAGGCTGACGGCGTCCTGGCCTACATCGCCGACGTAGGCGGGTTCCACCTCCGCGGCGCCACCGAGGGCGTGGACGCCTCCCGCGCCCCGCGCTTCATGGAGTACGGCCGCGGTCTGGAGACCCTTGCCGCGCGCTCGGGAATGGCCCAGCGCATCCGCGTCCTGCCGCCCGCGGGCGAGGCCCTGCGCCAGGGTCGCCTCTCCAACCGCGAGGTGATCAACGAGGAGACCCACGAGGTCCTCAAGATCTCCGCCCGACGCCTGCCGCCCTTCACCAGCTTCATCGTGGTGCCCGTCTGGTTTGACGGTCGCGCCATCGCCATGATCGAGGTCGGCTGGGAGCGCATGCACCCCCTGCGCGAGGACGACGCCAAGCTTCTGGACGCCGTGGCCCACTACCTCTCGGTGCAGCTTGTGGGCGCCCTCTCGGCCATGCGGGCGGAGCGGGCGCAGAGCTTTGACGCGCTGGGAACGGACCTGCGCGAGGAGCTCATGGGAGCCTCGGGCGAGAAGGACGTCGAGCAGCGCGTTCGTGACGTCCTGGCGGATGCCGCCGACGCCCTCGAGGCGGCCCTCGTGCCGTTGGGCGTCAACGAGCACCAGAGCGTCGTCGTGGCCGACCTACCGCTGTGCGGCCACCGCGCCATCCCGGTGGCCGAGACCCTCGGCGAGGACGTGGCCGCCCATGAGGAGGGCGCCTGCGTGACCGACGTCGGCCCGGAGAGCCCGCTCGCCCAGACCCTGCGCGACCTGGGGGAGCCCTGCGTGGGCGCCCTCGTGGACATGGGCTACCTGGCCGGGGAGAGGCGTGCCTTCCTGGTGCTGCGGCCCGACGGCGAGGAGCCCCTGGACGAGGTCGAGCACGGGTTTCTTCTCCGCCTCGCCCAGGACGTCTGCGACATCTACCGCGGCGAGGCCGAGCGCGCCCAGGACAAGCGCATATCCCAGGCATTGCAGCGCGGCATGAGAAACGAGCTCCAGAAGGTGGAAGGACTCACGGCCCAGGGGCTCTACTCGTCCGCCACCGCGGCGGCCTTCGTGGGCGGAGACTTCTACGACCTCATCCGCCTGCCGGACCGGCGCGCCTGCGTGATCATGGGAGACGTCTCGGGCAAGGGCGTTGAGGCCGCCTCGGTCTCCGCCGCCGTCAAGACCGCCCTGGGCGCCTACGCCTGGGAGGGGCTGACCCCCGCGCGCATGGTGCGCTCGCTCAACGACTTCCTTCTGGGCTTTTCTCGGCTGGAGACCTTTGCCACGCTCTTTGTGGGCATCATCGACCTGGGGGCGGCCACCATTACGTACTGCTCGGCGGGTCACCCGCCCGCGCTGCTGGTGCGTGCCGGCGCGCAGGAGATTTCCATGCTGGATGTTCAGTCCGGTGTGGTGGGGGCCTTCGCGGACATCTCGTACCAGGACGGCGTGGTGAGCGTGGGGGAGAGCGACGTCCTCATGCTCTACACCGATGGCACCACCGAGGCAAGAGACCCCGGCGGGGCCTTCTTTGGCGAGCAGGGCCTGCGAGACATGCTCATGCGCGAGTCCGCGCCCGACAAGCCCTTCGAGGGCTTTCTTGACCGCCTGCTGGCCACCCTGGACGCCTTCACGGGCCAGCGCCTGGACGACGACGTGGCCATGGTCGCCGTTCGCTTTGACGAGCTGGGAGGCCTCCCGCCAAAGATGAGCTACAAGTGACGCCGACGAGGGCATAGGACGGCGCGCGCAGGGGAATAAACCCCCTATGAAAACAGAAGCCAACATAGCGACCATTTCCGTCCCGGGAGACCTCGACGTCCTGGCGGCGCCCGCCCTCAAGCGCTCCCTGGAGGGGCTCATCGACGGGGGCTGTCACCGTGTGGTGGTCAACATGGCCAATGCCGGCTACGTGGACTCTGCGGGTATGGGCACCATCATCTGCGAGCTCAAGCACATGCGCCAGGAGGGCGGGCTCATCTCGCTGGTCAACGTGGCGCCGCGCGTGTACCGCGCCCTCGCGCTCATGCGCGTGATGGACTTCATGCCCGTCTCTCGCGCAGGCGTGCGCCGCAGCGTGCGCGAACTCGACCCCTCGGTGCTTCCGGAGTGGAGGCGCACCTTCCGCGTGGCGGCAGGTCAGATGGCCCAGGTCCGCGGGCGGGTCGAGTGCCTCTGCGAGGGACTGCCGCTTAAGGCTGACGAGGTCTTTGACCTCACGCTCGCGGTGGGAGAGGCCCTGGGAAACGCCGTGGACCACGCCGGCGAGCGTGGGGTGCTGGTGACGGTTGCCGCCTATGCGGACCGCGTCGTCGTCGACGTCGCCGACTGCGGCCAGGGCTTCTCGCTTGGTCCGGACGAGGAACTGCCGGAGGCGGCCGCCGACGCCGAGCGCGGGCGCGGCATCAAGCTCATGCGCATGCTCACGGACTCGGCGAGCATCTCTCCCAAGAGCACGGGCGAGGGCTCGGTTACGCACCTGGTCAAGCTCTTCTCTAACAGCGTTGTTGCCCGTTGATTATTTCTATGGCATCTACCTGCGCAAACGAACTTTTTTGCAAAGAAGTCCAAATTTTTGCTTGCGCGGGCGGCTGAGTTTCCGTATATTACTCCTTGCGCACGCGGGCTTAGCGCAGTTGGTAGCGCGCCACCTTGCCAAGGTGGAGGTCGCGGGTTCGAACCCCGTAGCCCGCTCCATGCGAGCACCAAGGCCGGTCTCGATCGGCCTTTTTCATATCGGCGAAGTGGCCAAGTGGTAAGGCAGGGGCCTGCAAAGCCCTCACCCCCGGTTCGAATCCGGGCTTCGCCTCCAAGAGCGCACAGGGCGCCTGCATTCGCAGGCGCCCTTTTTGCGTTATAGGGGCTTGTTCCACCTAATTAATTGCTACGTTTGCGTTTTGTTGTGTACCCCATGAGTATCAAACACTCTCTTGCTCCGTTTGCCCAGTTGGCGGCGACGTATGGCGCGCTGATACTTGGAAGGTCCGTTACAAAACGCAAACGTAGCATCAGCGGAGCCCGCGGAAGCCCCAACTCGAGCGTTTCCGGTCGTTTTCCCACCGTTTGGCGGACTTGCGGAGGCTCTGGGTTACCCGGATTCACGTACGTGCTAGCTTCTGAAAATGGCTACCACAATTTGCGACATAACGGCATTTGACTATTGGCGCATCCCGCCGATAGTGCGTCTTCTTCTCGTAGGTGAGGAAGATGATGCTACCTTGCGCAAAATCGCAACGCCCGACCAGCTGAGGACGCTGAGGTCCGAGGTCGTCGAGACGCTTCCCCTGTGCAATTCTTTCCTGAGGCCCAGTCCTCGCACAAGGCACCTCGGCGCCTCTGCCAAGGAGCTGCTTCCCGTAGCTCCCATTCTTGCCGCGGGTCACGAGGGAGCGGTCGACGTCCTGACCGACCGCCATTCGGGCTGCCATTCCTCGACTCTCATTCGACCTCGCCTTTGGACTCGCAAGCTTCCGCTTGGCTCTACCGTGGAGATTTACGACGAAGTGTGCGTTACCTCCCCGGAGCTTGCGATGCTCCAGCTTGCCGCAAGGGCCAGCCTTCCCCTGACTATCATGATGGCCTCCGAGCTCTGTGGCTCCTTCGCCGTCCATGAGCCTTCCCAACCCATCAAGGCGTTTCTTCAGAGAATCATCAAGGCAGACAAGAAGATTCCCACGGTCAATGGGTGGAAGCCCTTTGTGGACGCTAGCGGCAACCTCGGGAACCTATGGAGCCGCCCACCCCTGACGACTCCCCACAAACTTGCCGCCTTTGCCGCTGACTCAGGGGCAAAGAGGGGAGTCGTGCGCCTTGTCAAGGCGACCGAGCTCCTGGTTCCAAACGCTGCCTCACCCCTCGAGGTCCAGACGGCCATGCTCCTTGGCCTTCCTAGTAGCATGGGCGGGTATGGCATTGGCGGCTTTGAGGCTAACAGGAAGGTCAGGCTCAACACCGGAGGAAGGTTGCTTTCTAAGAAGAGCGCCTGCTATTGCGATCTGTTCTGGGAAGAGGCGGGGATTGACGTTGAATGTCAGAGCACCATGGTTCATCAGAACGCCGACAGCTTCTTGTCTGACTCCGAGCGGACCACGGCGCTCAGGGGCATGGGCTTGGATGTGCTCCCCATTACGTTTGACCAGCTAAGCGACTCCGCCAGGTTCGACTCGTTTGTCAAAGTCCTTGTTGGCATGCTGGGACTGACCCTGGAGAGTCGGACGGAGGCCGTGAAGAAGGCGACCGTTGGGCTTCGGACTGAGGTTCTTGCGCCCTGGGAGACCATCCACCACGTTTGAGTGGCCTTTGCGGCGTGCAAATTGCTACGTTTGCGTTTTTGCTCTGGGCTTGCCAAGAAGCAAGCAAAACTGCCGCGCATTTGCCCAGTTGGCAGAAGGGGCCGAAGGGCTGATATTTAGGGCCCTTGTAACAAAACGCAAACGTAGTAGTCCGAGCCCTCAAATCTCTCGCGTAGACCCTCCGTTTTTCAAAAAAGTTGAGATTCCCACTTGCGCGGGAGGCAAGATTCCCGTATTGTATCTCCTTGCGTCGCGGGCTTAGCGCAGTTGGTAGCGCGCCACCTTGCCAAGGTGGAGGTCGCGGGTTCGAACCCCGTAGCCCGCTCCATGAGAGCACAAGGGCCGGTCATCTAGGTGACCGGCCCTTTTTGCATATGGTCGACACCCGAGCCCCATAGCGGGTAAGGTTAAGGTTGACGTCAGCTTCTGCCGCCCGCCAGGGGGTCTCGGAGGGTCCCATGTTTCTTGCCATCGTCTCGCTCATGTTCTTCCTTGCCGTGGTGCAGGGCTTCGTTCGCGTGGTCATGTACTTCTGGGACTGGCTCTCTCAGGGCGAGAAGCTCGACCGCCACGAGGTAAGCCGTGCCGAGCAGGCGCTCGAGGGCTCCGAGGACGTGCTGGAGCGCGAGCTCGCCCGTGCCAAGGACGTCCGCGGCTTCGGCCGCGTCTTTGCCCGCTGGCGCGCCTCCAAGGAGGCCGTCAACGAGTATCTGGATCGCATGCACCTGGGCTGGTACCAGGTCATCATCATCTTCTTCGTCGGCTGCATGGCCGGCCTTCTGCTCGAGGAGATCTGGATGCTCCTCACGGCGGGCCTCACCGAGAACCGCGTCGGCCTGGTCTGGGGCCCCTTCAGCCCGCTCTACGGCACCGGTGCGGTCCTTCTCACCGCCCTGTGCTTCCAGCTGCGCCGCCACGGCGCGGGCAGCCTCCAGATCTTTCTGGCCTCCGCCTGCATTGGCGGCGGCCTGGAGCAGCTGACCGGCTGGGCCATGGAGGAGCTCTTCAACGCCACCTCCTGGACCTACGAGTTCCTGCCCGACCACATCACCAAGTGGGTCGCTTGGCGCTTTCTCTTCTTCTGGGGCATCCTCGGCCTGGTCTGGGCCCGCAGCGTCATGCCGCGCCTGCTCTACCAGATCGGCATGCCCACCTCCAAGCGGCAGGTGCTCTTCGTCACGCTCGTGGCCGTCTACCTGGTGGCCGACATCGGCATGACGCTGGTCTGCTTCAACCGCAAGACCGCTCGCGACGCAGGCGTCCCGGCGGCCAATGCCTTCGAGCGTTGGGTGGACACCAACTACACCGACGAGTTCATCTCCAGTCGCTTCCAGAACATGGTCATAGAGAGCGGCGCCCCCCAGCAGGACCAGTCTGGGGAGGCCGCCCAGTGATTGTCGAGAAGCCCGCGTCCGCAGAGCCCGCAACCTCTGCCTATCTGGACTATGCCGCCGCAACTCCCCTTGACCCCGAGGTCCTGGAGGCCATGACGCCCTACCTCACGGGCCGCTTCTACAATCCTTCCGCCCCCTACGCGCTGGCCCGCAACGTCCGCGCGGACGTGGAGGCCGCCCGAGCCGCGGTGGCCCGGTGCATCGGCGCCCGTCCGGGCAACGTGACCTTCACCGCCGGTGCGACCGAGGCCAACAACCTGGCGTTTGCCGCCACCGAGGGCCACGTGGTCACAGACGCCATCGAGCACGAGAGCGTCCTCGCCTGCGCCGAGGCCCGCTCGCACGCCATCGTGGGAGTGGGCCCGGACGGCCGCGTCGACCCCGAGGACGTGCTCTCCGCGGTGACGCCCGCCACGCAGCTAGTCTCCGTCTCGCTCGCAAACGGGGAGATCGGCTGCGTGCAGCCCGTGCGCGAGCTTGCCCGCATGATGGCAGGCCTTCGCGAGAAGCGCCTTGCCGCCGGCGACCTCACCCCGCCCTATCTGCATGTCGATGCCTCGCAGGCGGCAAGCTGCCTCACCGTGGACGTGGGCTCGCTCGGCTGCGACCTGCTGACGCTCTCTGCCGCAAAGATCGGCGGCCCCAAGCAGGTGGGGCTCCTCTGGGCCTCTGACGACGTGGTCCTGCGCCCGCTCGTGCTGGGCGGCGGCCAGGAGGGCGGCCTGCGCTCCGGGACCGAGAACGTCGCCGGTATCGTTGGGTTCGCGCGTGCCCTGGAGCTTGCCTGCGGCCGCCGCCGGGAGGAGTCTCGCCGCCTGTCGGCGCTCAGGGGTCGTCTGCAGCGCGGGCTTCTCGGCGAGTTTCCCTGGGCGCTGGTCTCCGGCCCCAAGAAGGAGAAGTTCCGCCTGCCCGGGCTTCTGCACGTGAGCTTTCCCGGGCTGGAGGCACGCCGGCTGGTGATTGGCCTCGAGCGCGAGGGCGTGAGCGTGGGCACGGGCTCCGCGTGCGCGGCCAGCAAGATGCGCGTCTCGCACGTGCTACGTGCCATCGGCATGCCCGAGGAGGCCGCCGCCGGAAGCCTGCGCATGACGCTCGGTCGCCCCACCACGCAGGCCGAGGTGGACTACGCGGTTGCGGCGGTGACCCGCGTCGTGCGGGCCGAGATGTCCCGCCTGGGGATTTCCGACGGACAGGCGGCCGCCAACGCCGCCCGCATCATGGGAGGTAGGCGCCAGTGAGCACAAACGCAAGCAAGGGCAAGCGGGTCTTTGCCGGCCTTTCCGGCGGCGTGGATTCGGCGCTTGCCTGCGCGTTGCTGGTTGAGCGGGGCTACGACGTCACGGCCGTCTACATGCGCAACTGGTCCCGGGACCTGCCCGGCTTCAAGTGCGCCTGGGCAGATGACCTCGCGGACGCCGAGCGTGTGGCCGTGACCCTGGGCATCGACCTTAAGGTCTGGGACTGCGAGGCCGAGTACAAGGCCACCGTCGTGGACTACCTGGTGGACGCCTACGCTCGCGGCTACACGCCCAACCCGGACGTCATGTGCAACCAGACCGTCAAGTTCGGCACCTTCGCGGAGCGCGCCTTTGCCGCGGGCGCGGACTTTGTGGCCACGGGCCACTACGCTCGCGTGGCCCCTGCCGCCGAGAAGGGCACGGGCCAGAAGTCCGCAGCCGAGAGGCCCGTCTGCCTCCTGCGCGCCGCCGACGAGCACAAGGACCAGACCTACTTCCTGTGGCGCGTGGGCGCGGACGTCCTGGCCCGCACGCTCTTTCCGGTGGGGAACGTCCCCAGCAAGGCTGAGGTTCGCCGCATGTGCGCCGAGCGCGGCCTGGGCGTGGAGGCAAAGCCGGACTCCGACGGCATCTGCTTCGTGGGGCCGGTGGGCATCAGGACCTTCCTGCTTGACACGCTGGACCGTCGCGCGGGAGACATCGTGGAGTGGGAGACCGGGCGCGTCCTGGGCCACCACGACGGGGCCTTCCTCTTCACCGTGGGGCAGCGCAAGGGCCTTGACCTGGGCGGCGGCCCCGCCCGCTACGTGGTCTCCACGGACGTCCAGAAGAACGTGGTCTACGTCACCGCAGACCACCAGAGCCCTGCGCTCTTCTCGGCGGAGGTCGATCTGACTGATGCCATGTGGATTGGCGGCTCGGCGCCCGCGGCGGGGGAGTACCTCGTGCGCACCCGCCACACCGGTCCCCTCACGCCCGTACGGGTGGAGCCCGACCCGGACGGCCGCACCACACACCTGACCTTTGCGGAACCCCAGCGCCGCGTGGCCCCCGGCCAGTCCGCCGTCATCTACGACGGCCTCACCTGCCTGGGCGGCGGCATCGTCTCTAAGAGTTGACAAAGGGACAGTCCCTTTGTCAACTTTTCGCCGCGCCGCTCCCAGCCGACGGCCCAAGCCCAGCCGGGGGTATCATGGGAGAGTTAGGCGCCCTGCGCGCAAGGGACTACCAAAGGAGTCGGCGTGGCCGAGGAGCCCAAGAAGAAGGTCAAGCTCAAGGTCAGCGGTGCCCGCTCCACCAAGGCGGCCGCAGAGGACGCCGCGGCTGACCGCGAGTCCATGGGCCAGGTGCGCAAGAGCCTGGTGTTTCTCGCCTTCGTGGTGGTTGCCTACGTGGCGTACCTGGTCTTCTCGGGCCAGTTTGACGAGTTTGTGACCTCGCTTGCCGGCGTCGACTTGGGCTGGGTCACCGCGGGCGTCGTCTGCTTCCTCTTCTACTACGTCTTTGGCGTGCTGGCCTACGTGCTCTCCGTCATCGCAGACCCGGACTCCCCGGTGGGCATCCGCGACCTCATGAGCGTGGAGGCCTCCGGCGTCTTCTTCATGCGCCTCACGCCCAACGGCGCGGCGGCGCCCCCGGCACAGATCTACCGCCTCACGCGCGCCGGGCTCTCCGTGGGCCAGGCCAGCGCCCTCAACTTCACGCGCTTCGTGCTCTACGAGGCCGGTGAGGGCGTCTTTGCGGCCATCATGCTGCTCTTCTGCGGCAACTACTTCTACGAGCAGTTTGGCGACGTCACGCTCATCGGCCTCTTCCTCTTTGGCTTCAAGGTGGTCCAGGTGGGCGCCGTGCTCTTCCTGTGCCTCTTCCCCAAGCCCGTCATGGCCATTGGCAACTGGGCCCTGCGCTTTGCCAACCGCCACGGCTGGCTCAAGGAGGAGAAGTTCAACAAGTACTACGAGATGGTCAACACCCAGGTCATGGAGTTTGCCAGCGCCTTCCGCTCTGCCTGCGGAAACGTTGGCGAGATGCTGGCCACCGAGGTGGTCACCCTCCTGCAGCTCGGCTGCATGTACGCCCTGCCGTTCTTTGTGCTGAGGGCCTTTGGCGAGCCCGCCGACCTCATCGTCTGCCTGGCCAGCGGCTCCATGTTGGAGCTGCTCATCAACGCCATCCCGCTGCCCGGTGGCACGGGCGGCGCGGAGGTGGGCTTTGCCTACCTCTTCCGCGACATGTTCGGCCAGCACCTGGCGGCGGGCTTTGTCATCTGGCGTGCCGTGGAGTACCTGCTGCCGGTCCTCATCGCCGCGCCCTGCATGGGCATGCGCTCCAACGGCGGCGTGAGCATCCGCAGACGCTGGGACGCCCTGTGGGGCGGCATCACTGGCCGCATCAACGGGTTTGTGGAGACGGGCAGCCTCAGGGGCGCGGGCGCTCGCAAGGCCTCCGGCGGCGTGACCATCAGGCCCAAGGCAAAGTCGGGCGGTGCCAGCGCCAGCGCGGCAGCCAAGCCAAAGGCGAGAAGGACCTCGGTCTCCGGCACGGGCTCCGCCAAGGTTGACGTTGCCGCAAAGATCGCCGCCGGCAAGGCGGCCGCCAAAAAGAAGTAGAAAATACTTCTTGCCTTGGCGGACGCCGTTGGGTTATTCTATCCCTTGCTGCAACCCCAGCAGCGAGTCACCAAAGTTCGGGCGTTTAGCTCAGGGGGAGAGCGCTTCCCTGACACGGAAGAGGTCACAAGTTCAAATCTTGTAACGCCCACCACAAAGTCTGCGCCCCGTCGGAGTCCTCCTCCGGCGGGGCGCTTTTGTGTGTGCGGCCAGCCTTACGGCTCCTGCGATCCGCCCACACCGCAGACGCAAAAGTTGCGCAACAAAAGCCTGCCAAAGCGGCGTCGTGGCCATTGCGCGGACCCCCGCCTCCAGTTTGTCCAAACATGGTTGTACAAGCGGCTAATAATTGCGGGTGCGTCCTAACCTACCTGCTGTTTTGTGGCCCCGCATCAACAAAACCCAATCAAAATCAGAAGCAAAAGGCAGGTACAACGCTACGCTGGCCAACCGGTTTCCAACCTGCCCCCCCCCCCCTCGTCGAATTAGAAATAAGTTTATGTTGTGTGCCCCGGGGTACACGCGGTATCTTAAAGGGAGCAAAATACCCCCTCCCACGTTGAACTGCACCCCAAAACTTGGACGGCTTAAATAAGAACTACGCCGCAAGGGACTGTCTCCGGAACTCCTCCGGGGTCAGTCCCTTCAGTTTAACCTGGCGCCTCCTCGTGTTCCAATGGACCACGAAGTCGTCGAGGTCCGCCTTGAAGGACTCGAAGTCCGGCCACGTCCTTCCACGGAAGAACTCGTCCTTGATGTGGCCGAACACCTGCTCCGTCGCGCCGTTGTCGATGCAGTTGCCCTTCCGGGACATGCTCTGCACCACGCCGGCCTCCTCCAACCGCCTGCACCAACCGGCCTGCTGGTACTGCCAGCCCATGTCCGAGTGCAGGATCGGCCTGGAGCCCTTGGGCTTCTTGGACACGAGCTGGTCGAGCAGCTCGTGCTGCTGAGCCATGTTGGGGTGCAGCGACGTGGACCAGGCGACGATCTCCTTGCTGCCGAAGTCGTAGACCGGCGCGAAGTAGGCCTTGCCCCAGGGCTGCTTGAACTCGGTGACGTCGGTGCCCATCTTTTCCCACGGCCCGTCGGCGGCGAAGTCCCTGCCGATGACGTTCTCGAAGGTCTTTCCGACCTTGCCCCTGTACGAGTTGTACCTGTGGTAGTCGGTCTCGCGGCGGATCCCGCAGCTGATGCCCATCTCGCGCATCATCTTCAGCGTCGTCTTGTAGGCTATGCGCACGCCCTGCTCGGCGCGCAGGCACATGGCGATCTGCCTGTGGCCGCACCCGTTGGCGGTGCGCGAGAATATCTCGGCGGCGGCCTCCCAGAGCTCGGGCCTGGTGGGAGCCTTCGGGTGCGACAGCGCGTAGTAGTAGCTGGACCGGGCCATGCCGGCGCACTCCAGCAGGCGCCCCAGCCCGTGCCCCTCTTCGCGCAGGACCCTCACGGCCTCGACCTTCGCCCTGGTCAGAGCCCGTCCCTCTCGACCAGGGCACGCAATTTTTTTAGGTAGGCCACCTCGGTCTCGAGCCTTCGGCAGCGCTCCTCGAGCTCCTCCTCGCGGGTCCGCGGCCTCGCCTTGGAACCGCTCGGCCGGCCCTTGGGCCTCGGGCGCAGGGCCTCCGCGCCGCCCCGGCGGTATAGCGCGCACCACTTCTTGAGCGGCGACATCGACATTATGCCGAACGCCGCCATCGCCTCGGCCTTCGTCATGCCGCCGTCGACCACGGCGGAGGCTGCGGCGACCTTCTGCTCGTATGTGTACCTGGCCTGCTTGCCGTCCATGGATAGCAGCACCCCGCTTCCGAACGACCGGTATACGCAGAGCCATTGTCTCACGGTTCCGCGCGGGACCGACAGCGCCTTCGCCGCAGACTTGTAGCCGTTGCCTCGCTCGAAGAGCCCGATCGCCGCCTTCCTGGCCTCGATGTCGTGCTTCACCCTCAAGTCGACACGCATAAAAAGCCTCCCATTTCTCGTGTCCAAGAAATGGGAGGCAGTTCACGTCAGGACGGGCCGTCCGGCCAGACGTGGGAAAGACGGCCTATGGGAGAATCGCGCGCCATGACACTGTTGGAACTGTTGCACCTGCTGAAGAAGCATTTAAAACTGGTAATCATCATGCCTCTGGTATGTGCCCTCACGGTGGGCGGCTACTCCTTCGTGGCAATGAAGAACACCTACACCGCCTCGGTGAGCATGTACGTGCTCGTCCAGCATGACAACGCCAACAGCAACTCGCTGAGCTCAGACCTCTCCGCCTCCCAGATGGTCACCAACGACGTGGCCACCCTCCTCAAGTCGGACCGCGTGGTGCTTGAGACCGCAAAGGCCCTGGGCCTTGAGGACCTCAAGGGCTACACCACCTCCATCACCAGCTCCACCACCTCCCGCGTCCTCACGCTCGAGGTCACCGGCACTGACCCCCAGCGCACCGCCGATGTCGCCAACAAGATGGCCGAGGAGGTCTCTGGCGTGGCCCGCGAGGTCATGAGCGTGGACTCCGTCAACGTCGTTGACTCCGCCAAGGTGCCCACCAGCCCCAGCGGCCCCAAGCGCCCGCTCTACATTGCCGTCGGCCTTCTCGCCGGCCTCTTTGCCGCCGTGGCCATCGTGGTCGTTGCCGACATGCTCAACACCAAGGTCCGCGGCGAGGAGGACCTCGAGGAGCTCCTTGGCGTCCCCGTCATCGGCCGCATTCCCGCCATGAAGGGAGGGCGATAATCCATGGCCAAGAAGGCACAGGACGATCGCGTCTTCATCCAGAACGCCGTCAAGACGCTCGCAACCAACATCCGCTTTGCCTCTGTGGATAACCCCGTCCGCTCCATCGTGGTGACGTCGTCCATCCCCAACGAGGGCAAGACCACCATCGCCACCAATCTCGCCCAGGCCCTCGCCTCCGGTGGCAAGACCGTGCTCATCGTGGAGTGCGACATGCGCCGTCGCTCCCTTGCGGCTGCCCTGGGCACCCACGCCCGCAACGGCATCTACGCCGTGCTCTCCGGCCAGGTTGACCTTGACGACGCCGTGGTACGCACGTCCACCCGCAACGTCTGGTTCCTTGACTCAGAGCCCCACATTCCCAACCCAGTGGACATCCTGGGCTCCAAGCGATTCTGCTCCTTCATCGAGCGCCTCAAGGACGAGTACGACTACGTGGTCCTTGACACCCCGCCCCTCTCCGCCTTCATCGACGCCGCCGTCATTGGCTCCATCGCAGACGGCACGCTTCTGGTGGTGCGCCGCAACTTTGTGCGCCGCGAGGAGGTCCTCTCTGCCTACGAGCAGCTCAAGAAGGCCGAGGCCAACGTCCTGGGCACCGTCCTCAACTACTGCGAGGACAAGAAGTCCGAGTACTACTACGAGTACTACTCAAAGGACGGCAAGAAGCTGAGCAAGGGCGGCGCCGACGCTGACGCCCCGCAGCTCAGCAACGCTCCGGCCCAGCAGACCCCGCGCCCCAGGACGACGCCTGCGGTCCCCAAGAGCCAGCCCACCACGGCTCCGGGCCTGAAGCCCATTCCCCAGGGCCAGCCGGTGGCGTCCCCCGACTCCACCTCCCAGTTCCTGGCTCAGACCGGCTACGCCCCGCGCACCTACACCGAGGAGTAGCCAAAGGCGAGAAGCCCGGCCACTCCGGCGCTCCGGAAGCCACGCGCCCCCGCCGCACCCACCCACCACACGCACCCAGAAGGGAGTGACGCACGATGAGAGACATGCACTGCCACATCCTGCCCGGCGTTGACGACGGGTCCCCAGACATGGAGACCAGCCTCGTCATGCTGGACGCTGCCAAGCAGGCCGGCGTGACCAGCATCGTGTGCACTCCCCACGTGCGCAGCCCCTACTTCAAGGACCTGGACGTCCTGTGGGATGCCTACCACCGCCTCAAGGAGGCGGCCGGTGGCTTCCCCATAACCATGGGCTTTGAGGTCAACCACACCAAGCTCATGGAGCTGGGCCTTGAGGAGTGGGCGCCTTATCTGGGCTTTGAGGGCACGGGCGAGTTCCTGCTGGAGCTTGACACCCGCTGCACAGAGGCGGACTTCCAAGACTACGAGCGCACCATCTTTGTCCTGCAGGGCATGGGCTATGACGTCATCATCGCCCACCCGGAGCGCTACCGCGCCATCCAGCAGAACACGGAGATTGCCCGCAACCTCCTCAAGATGGGCTGCAAGCTCCAGGCCTCCGCGGACTTCATCGCCGGCGGCCGCATGGGGAGAGCGAAGAAGCCCGCGCAGAAGATGTTTGACCAGCTCCTCTACCGCTACATTGCGAGCGACGCCCACAAGCCCGAGCACTACGCCCTGCTTGCCAAGGCGGTGGCGGAGTACCCCACGAGGGGAGCCCACATGCGCGTCTAGCGCGTGCGCGGGCAGGTTCCCTTGGGCTCACTTGGTCCCAGCGGACGGAGCGAGCCCAAGGGAGAAGGCCCACGCCTGATCCAACATATCTTGCTCCGAGGTGGACCGTGTCTGGTGCAGGACGCCTGAGGTGCCAGGAGGACGAATAGGTCTCTTACCTAGCGATGGAGCCAAGGGCGGAGCCCTAGGCATTGAGGGAGTTCCAAGGATGGCTACATCAAAGGTTACATGGTACGTGGTACAGGTCCAGACGGGCCGGGAGCGCGCCATGTGCGAGCTCATAGAGCGCGTGGCGCCCAAGGGCCTGGTGGGGGAGTGCTTCACTCCCAGGTACCAGACGCAGAAGAAGTTCCAGGGAGAGTGGCTAGAGGTTGAGCAGCTGCTCCTTCCCGGATACGTGATCGTAGACACCGCCAAGCCGGAGCTCCTCATGCAGACGCTCCGTAAAATCCCGGACTTCACGCGCCTGCTGACCATGGGAGAGACCTTCGCACCCCTGGAAGAGCGCGACGTAGAGTGGATAGGAACCTTCACCCAGAAGGGCAGAAGGATCATCCCCATGTCCATGGGAGTCATGGAGGGTGACCGCGTCGTGGTCACCGAGGGACCCCTCGTCGGGCGAGACGCGCTCATCAAGCGCGTCAACCGCCACAAAAGCCTTGCCATCTTGGAGCTCCAGATATGTGGCAGAACGGTCACGATAAAGGTTGGTCTTGGAATTGTTGGAAAGTCAGAGCAACAAGACGGTGAGCGCAAAGACGTTTCCTGAGCCTGGGACGCCAGAGTTTGCTGAGGCTAGCAAGTCTCTTGATACAAGGTCCCTTGGATACAAGGTCGTCAAGCGCTCGTTTGACATCGTCTTCAGTGGCTTTGCCGTTGCCGGTTTGCTGATTCCTTGTGCCATCCTTTCGGTCGCCATTGCGATTGATACCAAGGGCGCTCCTATGTATTCCCAGGTACGTGTGGGCAAGAACGGAAAGCCCTTCCGCATCTACAAGTTCCGTAGCATGGTTGCCGATGCTGACGATGTGGAGAAGTACCTGACGCCCGAGCAGCTCGTTGTCTGGAACCGCGAGCGCAAGGTTGATGACGATCCCCGCATCACCAAGGTCGGCAAGTTCATTCGCAAGACGAGCCTTGACGAGCTCCCGCAGTTCCTGAACGTCTTTGTCGGACAGCTCAGCGTCATCGGGCCCAGGGCCATTACGTTTGACGAGCTCAACAACTACACGCCCGAGGACTGCGCAAAGCTCTTGAGCGTGCCTCAGGGCATTACGGGTGCATGGCAAGCCGGTCCTCGCAATCAGGCTACCTTCGAAAACGGCGAGCGTCAGCGCATTGAGGTTAATTACGCAAGCACTGCTTGTCTTAAGTCCGACGTAGACGTGTTCTTCGGCACCTTTGGTGTGATGTTCGGCAAAAAGAAGACGGGGAAGTAGTCATGCCTGAACCGATTAGAGTGGCGCAAGTCGTTGGTAAGATGAATGGCGGCGGGGTTGAGACTGTGGTGATGAATTACTATCGCCACATTGATCGTTCCCGTGTGCAGTTTGATTTCCTCGTTGATGCGGACTCGACTCTCGTGCCACGAGAGGAGATTGAGTCACTGGGAGGTCGTGTCTTTGAGATATCGCCGTACCAGCACGTCCTCAAATACCAACGTGGTCTTCAGCGTCTCTTCAAGCAGGAGGGTTGGAAGATTGTCCACAGTCATATAAACGCCCTTTCAGTGTTCCCGCTTCGTGCTGCAAAGAAGGCTGGCGTTCCTGTGCGTATCGCCCACAGCCACAGCACCTCAGGCAAGGGCGAGTACGTAAAAAATACTCTAAAAGCTATGCTCAAGACCCAGGCCAACCGCTATCCCACGCATTGCTTTGCCTGCGGCAAACGTGCCGGCGAGTGGCTATTCGGTAAGGACACGAATTTCGATATCATCTACAATGCCATAGACTTGGACCGCTTCTCTTTCGATGCCGAGGCCCGCGCGCAGGTACGGGCTGACCTGGGCCTAGTCGACGATCAGTTTGCCATCGGTCACGTTGGTCGCTTCACGGCCCAGAAGAACCATAGATTCCTAATCGATGTGTTCGAGCAGGTGGCCAAGTGCTGCGATGACGCAATTCTCCTGCTGGTTGGCACCGGCGAAGACGAAGACTCCATAAGGATCAAAGTGACCGAACGTGGCCTTGCGGATCGCGTGAAGTTCTTGGGGCAAAGGGATGACGTTGACCGGCTGTACTCGGCCTTCGACGTGTTCGTGCTGCCGAGCCTTTACGAGGGACTCTGCGTCGTCGGCGTCGAGGCGCAGGCTGCTGGGCTGCCTTGTCTTTTCAGCGATGCGATTACCCGTGAGGTTGACATGTCGGGGAAGAACGAGTTTCTCACGATCGATGATTTCGCGCCTTGGGTTGATGGACTGTGCAATTTGTCTACCAATGGCTTGGTGTCGCGGGAGTTGACTATTCCCAGTCGGTTCGCTAACTATGACATCAATGCCCAAGCTCATTTACTGACCGAGAAATACGAAAAGCTATATAAGGACTGTTAGATGGGGCCTAACGATCTCGTTTCGGTCATCGTGCCGGTATACAACGTAAAGCAATACCTTGAGGAGTGCTTTACCAGCATTTGCAATCAGACCTATCAACACCTGGAGATTATTCTCGTTGATGATGGATCGACAGACGGCTCAGGAGATTTGTGCGATGAGCTTGTAAAGAGGGATCTGAGATCAAGGGTGCTCCACAAGCCAAACGGTGGACTGTCTGATGCTAGAAATTACGGTCTTCGCTTTGCAAACGGCGACTGGGTCTCTTTTGTCGATAGTGATGATTTTATATCGCCCGTTTTCGTTGAGGTTCTTCTTAAAGCATGTCTTAAGACGGGTTGCCAGATATCTGCAGTTCCTTTTGGAAAACCCTTTGATGATGGTGATCAGTGCGCTCTTGTTAACTCAGCTGACTCTGTGGTGGCTGCAACAGCTCTGCTCTCATCAAATGTTCAAAACTTGATGCTATATCAGGCATTGGACACTGCCGCCCAATGGCGCCTCTACGCAAATGATTTATTAGGCACTGATCCGTTTCCAAGGGGACTGTATTACGAGGATCTTGCCAGCATCTACAAAATTATTCACGGGGTTGATTCCGTTGCGATTGTCGACTGTCGTGACTTGTACGCATATCGCATGAGAAGCGATAGCATTATCAGACAAGAGTACAAACACATTAAAGGCGAGTCAGCGCTGAAAATTGCAGATCAACTTTATCGTGATATTTGCAATTGGTATCCGAACCTAAGCAAAGCTGCTGCATCTCGCTGCTTTTCAGTATGCAGAATGGTGTTTGCACAGATTCCTATACTTGCGAACGATTTTCTTGTTCGTGGGGATTCAGATGAACTTTGGCATGTATTAAAAGAATATCGTCGGGTGGTTTTGTTCGATGGCAGAGCCAGAAAGCGCGAACGTTTTGCTGCTGGAATTGCCCACCTTGGAAAGACTCCTTTCCGTATCTTCTGTTTGTTGTGCCGAGCTTTCGGATTGATGCGATGATTTATATAGTTATAATAGGGTTGCCGACTTTTCTTGCCCTTCTCTCCGACTATACAAGGGGCTTCTTGTCAAAACTCTTATTCTGCTGCGCAATGCTTGTTCCATGCTTCTTTGCAGGTGTTAGAGATTTATCTATCGGTACTGATGTGATGACATATGGTTACTGGACTTTCAACTTTGCAAAGTCGGCAAGCTTACTGTCTTTTTTAAATGCATATTCAAGTATTTCAGCTTTTGGATTTAACTTATTCAGCTGGTTAATTGCAAGGACTGGCTCGTTTGAGTTGTATCTAGCTTTAATACAAGGTCTCACCGTATTGCCAATCTGTCTCTATGCAAAGAGACGATATCCGAGATCATCCTGGGTTGCAGTTGCAGCGTATATGCTCCTGCTATTCCCTGTGTCATTAAATGCCATGAAGCAAATGATAGCAGTAGCGCTGTGCGTCCCCGCTTTTAAGTATTTTGATGAGAAGCAGCCCGTTGCTTTTTGTCTTACTGTTGCTGCTTCCGCGTTCTTGTTTCATCAAACAGCAGTTGTTGCGCTGTTATATTGGCCTGCATCCAAAGCGATTGAATCCATTGGCGAATCTAGAGCGTTTTTCGGCAGAGTTCAAAGCTTAGCGCTTATCATGATTGCCATTTTGATAGCTCTGTTTGTTTTCGTATTTGGTGAGCGCTTGATATCCGTGTTCTCCTTCTTAAAAGATTCCTACTCCTATCAATTGAATGCTTCTGGGACAAGACTTAATTACTCAGCAGTTGTGCTGTTACTTGGCTCAATGATAATATATCAAACTAATAAGCTTTCGTTAATTAATGAAGGAAAAGACAGGAGGGATGTGTGCGTCTTTGCCCTCTTCTCGATAATCGGCGCAGCCTTGATTCAGCTAAATCTAATTGCCAACAGCCTTATGAGATTTTCTTACTACGCCTTGTCGTTTTATCCATTGTTTGCATCGGGCCTAGCCAATAAGACTTCTCGAAAGAAATCGTACAGCACGGTATTTCTTCTACTGCTATTAATTGCCTATTTCGTTCAGACGACTGTAATTAATGGTGGTAATCAGGTATATCCATACACTTCAACGCTATTGGGAATTCGATAATGTTATTTTCTGTAATTATTCCAGCCTATAATGCCGAAAAATATTTCTCAGAGTGTCTGTCTTCAATCAAAGAACAAACATTTAAAGATTTCGAAGTAGTGATAATTGACGATGGATCTAGTGACTCAACTTCTGCAATGGCAGATAAGTTTGCTGACAGTCTAAGGTCGGTCAAGGTTATTCACACCTCGAATCAAGGTCTTCTTCTTGCAAGAAGAAGAGGACTTCTCAATGCGCAGGGCGAATATGTTGTCTTTGTTGACGCTGATGACTGTCTACGCAGTGATGCTCTCATGCTGCTATCTAAGACTATTCAGGAGACTAATGCAGATATCGTTTCCTTTCAGTACTCCCGTGACTCCTCATTTAAGACTATGTCCGGCCTCGGGCTTCCGGCTGGTCTATACGAGAATGAGAAATATGAGTCTGTAAAGTCTTACGTCTGTAGGGGACGATTTAACAATCTATGTGGCAAAGCCATACGGCTTTGCCACATAGATTTAAATACAACCTATGGGGCATATAGAGGATTGATGCATGGGGAAGACCTGTTTCAATTGCTTCCAATTGTTGACTCTTCTTCGTCGCTCATGCAACTCAACGATGTTCTTTATTACTACCGACCTAACGACTCGTCAAGTACAGCTCGATATAAACCTAGCCAGCTTGAAGATATTATTCGCGTAAACCGTCGACTTATCGATTATGGAAACAAGTGGGGCGGGCCCTGCTCTATAGAAGCATCGGTCGGAGAGGTAAATCAATACCTATATCTCCTGAAGCTAAGTGAGTTATCTGATTCGGATGATTCGGAAAAGAGCACGAACTTTTCATCCATTTCTTCAGCGATGAAACGTGAAGGTGCATTCGATCGCGTGTATTTACGAAACTTAAGATTTGACAACTTGATTCTCTGTGTTGCTCTTAAGTGCCGATTTAGAAAGCTTGCTGTGTTTCTAATTCTGTTGGTAGAGGCTCTGAAGAAGTGACCTGCAATTTAGCTTCAAGTCATTTATTGCACTAAGTTTTAGGGTTCTGGAAGTGTCAGTATGAAACATATTTCTTTTTATAAAAATTTATTTTGGCAGTACGGACTTCAGGGACTGAGGTATATATTCCCGCTTCTGCTGGTTCCGTATCTTACACGAGTGCTCGGGACTGACTCTTATGCAGTTTATGCCTATGTACTTTCTTTTATGGGGATTATTCAGACGATAGCGGACTTTGGTTTTACATTGTCTGGCACAAAAGGCGTTGTAAAGAAGAGGGATGATACGATCTCCGTGTCCCAGCTTGTCGGGGCAATCACCTTTGCTCGTTTGTTGCTACTTGCATTTCTCGTAGCGGTTGTTTTAGTTGCTAGTTATTTCATCCCAATTATGAGTGAAAACTTAACCTATGTAATGTTGGCATTTGTGGGGGTATCTTTAAGGGCATTGCTGCCTGATTTTGTATTTCAGGGCTACGAGCAGATGGGTCCTTTGACGACTCGCTATTTTGTCTCAAAAGGCCTTACTGTCGCGCTTAGTTTTCTATTCGTAAAAACACCGGAAGATTTGCTTCTTGTTGCTATTGCAGATATAGCAGGAGGCATAGTGGGGCTTATCTGGAGCTTCCTGGCGATGCGAAGGTTATTCCGAGTATGGATCTCATTTCCTTCAATCCAAGCAACGTTATGCGAATTGCGAACTTCCGCAATTTATTGCATTTCAAACGTCAGCTCATCGCTGTTCTCCGGGTTTACAACGATAATTATTGGACTCGCAATTACTGATAAATCAAGTATTGCTTTTTGGTCGTTAACTCTGACTACTGTTAATGCTGTTCAGGCACTGTATACGCCTATTACTAATAGTCTCTACCCTCATATGTTGAATAGCAGCGACTATTCTTTTGCAAAAAAACTAGCGCTAATGGCGCTACCAGTCCTTTTGATTGGAACCCTAGCCTATTGCTATTTATCTAAGCCCATAATGCTTCTGCTTGGAGGAACAGAATACGTGGCCGGAGCACGTATTATGTGCCTAGTTTCTCCCGTTCTCCTGTTCTCCTTCTACTCTATGTTAATTGGATGGCCAGTTCTCGGAGCCATGGGATATGTTAAAGAGCTGACCACATCAACCGTTTTTACTGGCCTTATAAACATTGCTACCTTGATGTGTCTGTATCTATCTGATCGAGCAGATATCGAGGCTATTTGTTTTGTTCGTTGGGCAACAGATGCCCTTCTGCTTGCGTCTAGGTCTTACTACATACGGAAGATTCGCGCTTCACAAAATGGAATATCTCATTGATCTAAGGAGTATGGGTGTGCGAGAACTATCAACCAGAGAAATACAACTAGAGCTGTTTTCTATGCTTCTCTCACTTTCCGAGGTGTTTGATGAGCATGGAATTCGCTATTCTCTTGACGGAGGAACACTGCTTGGAGCGGTAAGGCACAAAGGATTCATTCCGTGGGATGATGATATAGATATCCTTGTCCCCAGGCCTGATTTTGACTTGCTTCTGAACAATCCTGATTGGTGTCCTGATGGGATGATGCTTGAGGGCATGGGCATTAATGGAAACCCACTTCCCTTTCTTAAGCTAGCTAATCCTAAATTCCGAGCACAAGAGGCAGCATATGAAGGGGCCTTTGAAGAGCATTTGTGGGTAGACATTTTCCCGGCAGACTCGATGCCTCAAGATCTCAATGAGAGGGCTGGGCTTATGCGTAAACAGCAAAAGCAACAGAAGGCAGCCGCTCGTTCGGTGATTAATATTGATGCTGCGATCTCAGCCTCCAGAGGAGTTATAAAAAAGAGCCTAAAAAAATTCTATCTTCCTATATATAAAGCTACTCACTCATCTTTGTATGAGTATCAAAAAATGACCGATACAGCGCGCGCGCGACACAATTTGGATCTACAGAAGAAATCGGTAATGTGGTGTGGGGACCTTATAAGCAAGATAAGCCTGGTTTCCCCCTTGAAGATTTTAACAATCTTGTTGAGCTTGAATTCGAGGGGCATGTCTTTAAAGCCTGTCGACACTGGGATGACTACCTTACTCGTCTATATGGCGACTACATGCAGCTTCCTCCTGTAGATCAAAGAGTGACTCATGGAATGAAAGTCTGGGCTTTAGACTAGGCAAGGGAGTAAAAATGTCAAATTATGTGGTTCTAACTGCTGGTGGTATAGGTTCTCGTATGGCAAACGAAATCCCTAAGCAGTTTATTAATGTTAACGATAAGCCAGTCATTGTCTACACAATGGAGGCATTTCAGAGTCATCCGAGCATCGACGGAATTGTTGTTTCTTGCCTCAGCGGATGGGATTTAATTCTTCGGGCTTATGCAAAAGAGTTCGGTATTACCAAGCTGAAAGCCATTGTCCCCGGTGGGGAGACAGGGCAACAGTCAATTTTCAATGCGCTCACTAAATTGAAAGAGTTTGCTTTGGATGACGACATGGTAATTATCCATGATGGTAATCGTGCATACGTCTCCCCTGACATCATCTCTAATGCCATTAGCGTTGCCGAATCGAAGGGAAATGCAATTGCATGCATCCCATGCGTTGAGGTAATTGCCAAGCGCGATGCGCCCGATGCACAGACTGCTCATGTCACGATTCCCCGGGATAGCCTCGAGCGTACGCAGACTCCACACGTTTTTAAGTTCGGAGACATCATGGAGCTACACAGTTGGGCTCGCGAGAATGGGGTAGAGGCCGCCGCCGCTCCTGAGTTGCTCACATTGAGTGGTCGCGCAATTAATTTTTCGTTGGGTGATGAGACTAATTTCAAAATTACAACTCCAGGCGACCTTGAAATGTTTAAAGCGTTAATTAGCATGAGGGAGCGATAAAGTTGAATGCGTATTGGAAGTATATAGAAGAGCTTTCGGAGAGTTTTGATTCGATTCTCATCGGCTCCTTAGAGGGTCAAAGGATTTTTATTACTGGAGCCTGTGGTCTGATTGGCTCATGTCTCTCCGAAGCGTTTCTTGCGTTGAATAGGAACTTTCAAACTAAATGTCAAATTTATCTTGGTGCTCGAGATGCAAATCGACTCCGACAGCGTTTTTCTGAGTTCGTTGGCGAGTTTACCCCCGTGGAATACGATGCTCTGAAAGCCGATCTTCCTAAAGTAGATTTCGACTTCATCTTTCACTGTGCCTCTAATGCTCATCCAAAAGCCTACGCATCTCAGCCGGTTGAGACGGCTTTGACAAATACCTTAGGCACAAATAACCTGCTTGGTATGCTTCGCGCCTCCAGTGGTGGGCGCCTTGTTTATATTTCCAGTAGCGAGGTGTATGGACAAAGAAAGAGTGCCGAGCCGTACGTTGAAGAGGATTCCTACCCCGTCGATTCGCTGAATCCCCGTTCCTGTTACCCCGCTTCAAAGAGGATGGCCGAAAATTTATGTGCGGCATATCTTGCCGAATATGGAGTTGATTCTGTCATTGTTAGACCGGGACATATTTACGGACCAACAATGTCTACTTCTGATTCCCGTGCTCACGCTCAGTTTGCTCGTAATGCGGCTGCTGGCGATAATATTGTTATGAAGAGTGATGGACGACAGTTCAGATCTTACTGTTATGTTGTTGACTGCGTCACTGCCATTGTTTCCGTTGCTCTGAATGGGCGCTCTGGCGAAGCCTACAATATTTCAAATCCTGATTCCGACTGCACCATAGCCGAGCTTGCGGAGGCATTTGCCAAGGCTGGTGGAACAAAACTCGTCAGGTCTGAGTCGAGCTCAGATGAGAAGCGTGGATATAACATGATGGATAATTCCGCTCTTGATTCTTCTAAACTTCAAGCCCTTGGTTGGTCGGGACGCTATTCGCTTGAAGAAGGTACCAGAAGAACGGTTGAATTGTTAAGGGCTGGTTGTTTTAGCGGGGGCGTACTGGCAAACTGAGAGCGACTGCTATGCAGAGTGTGCCTCCAACAGTCCGCTTGATTTTATCTTTGCAGTGGCAACGATAACTCCCCGCTGGCTGCTAAGGTGCTCTCCGACATGGCCCGTGTCTCTTCCGCTTGTGGTTGATTGCTTGGTCGCTTGAAATCATATGCGGAGGCGCGGGCCATGCTCCGTTTTGTTGCGGCCAATTCGGGATAGATGCTTTTAGTTGTCGCCTTGCTTTCTATGGGTGCTTGGAAGAGCGCTAGCGTTAGGGCGTCATGGCAGTGGCATAAAGCACACTCTTTAGCGTTTTGTAAGATACCGCTCACGCAAGTAGTCCCACAACGAAAATATGGTGGTAACCGATTGAAAGTGGACGATGAATTACGAGAGCGAATCAAATATCAAGAGACTTCAAAACATCGTAAAAATCGCCATTACGCAATTTGACGTAAGTGATTGGGCCCTAATTGCCACGACCTTACCATTTGGCCATCTCGTAACGGACCATGATCGCTTGATTTGGAGCTACAACTCCGGCGACGGTACCGTCAAGGATCTTTCGCAAATTGACTCGCACGGCAGCGACCCCGCCACCTCTTAACCTTCCGCCTCGTCTATCTGTCCCTCGCCCCTCACCAACTCGCCCATCCCCTCCAGCCTCATCATGTTCAGGTACCTCCTCTTCCCCCACTCGTTCTCGACTATGTATTTCAGCCTTACGGTGACGAGCATGAGGGCAGAGTTGCCGTCGGGAAACGCTCCGACGACCCGGGTTCGCCTCCTAATCTCGCGGTTTATTCGCTCGCTCCCATTGTTGGTCCGGATGCGGCGCCATTTCTCGGGCGGGAAGCCGGTGTAGGATAGCGTCTCGGCCCGCCGTCGCGCACGACCCCGACGGCGGCGCCCAGGCGCATCTCGTCGAGCGAGCCGGCTACCTCCGCGGCCTTCCTCTCGCAGGCTTCCCTGGACTCCTGGGCGTGGACCGCCTTGAGCATGCGGGCTGCCTCCTTCCGCTTGGTCGCGGGTGCTCTCCACAGCACGTTGCGGTAGAAGTGGACCGTGCAGTGCCGGTAGCTGGTCCCGGGGAACACCTCGGCTGGCGCTCCGAGCATCCCCGTGCACTTGTCACCGGCGACCAGGCACACACCTGACAGCCCGCGCTCCCTGAGCCAGGAAAGGAACTTGCGCCACGAGTCTGCGGATCCCGTGTAGCCCTCGGCGCGGCCGACGGGTTCCCTCTCGCCGGAGGAGCTGACACCGATGGTAACCAGCACGGCAACGTTCTCATAGGAGCCGCCCCAGCTGCGCTTGAGGCAGGTACTGTCGACGAAGAGGTGAGGGCGGTCGCCCCGGGCGGGCAGGTGCCCCAGGCCTCAATGGAGGCGAATGCCTTCTCGTTCGACGTGCCCTCGATGGTCCTCCTGACCAGCCCCTCTTTGACCGCAAAGATGTCCCCTGATGCGGTCCACGCCCCTTTCGTCTGTGACTGATTGCCTGAAGCTATATGATGAGACGCGGGCCATGCTCTCTTGTGCGGCTGCCAATTTGCGAATGATATTATGCGTCACTCCCGTTCTGAAGCGAGGATTGACGTGACAAGCGGGGAGGTGCTCTAGGTGGCTGACATGTTCAAAGACTACGTCTTCCCGAAATACGAGAAGAGGCGCGTCATGAGGTCGCAGATGGAGGGCTTCGGGGACCCGGCGCTCAAAAGCTTCTCGCTGCTAGATTCATCGGCCCTGATGAAGGCGGAGCTCAAGGACGGGATGTTCGAAGACGAGTTCATTAGTTCGTTCCTCAACGCCGCCAAGGTGCTGGCTGCTGCAGGCAGAGAGGCTGTCGACAGACCTGGCATGTACGTGATGTACTACCATTCCTATGCGATTCCCGTGTTGTTTCTAACGAGGCACTGCATGGAGCTCGCCATAAAACGGGCGATCAGGAAGTGTGGGCGTGAGCCAAAGAGGGACCACAGCCTTTCGGGGCTCTGGAGCTCGCTTCTCTCGGAGTTCTCAGGGCAGAGGGGGCGTGAGGACCGAAGGGTCATCAAGAACATGGGTGCATTCGTCAGGTCCATTGCCGACATCGACGACAACGGCATCAGCCTCCGATACCCGAGGGACAAGACGGGCGAGTTGACGCAGGACAGGCCGCTGTTCGTGAACAACGAGGAGGTCGTCTCGCATCTTGAGAAGTTCGTCAATCAGCTCGAACTGATTGACTTCGATTTGATTGGCAAAGACGATGGCTAAAAGGTTTGAGCTTGGCGCCTTGAGTTGTTAAATGGATAGCTGAGCGTGCTGGTTAAATGGCTGCTGGACCCAACCGGAAATCTACCGCCTCCCAACCATTCGTTTTATATAACCCGCTTAAATTAGAGCTCTTGGATGCAATTGACGGTGAAGCGGCGCTCGCTATCGCAACGAGTGATGAGGGCCTTTATAAGGTCTAGCTTATCGAAAGGAGCGAGGTGTGTAATCAATCTGAGCAAGACCAGCTTGATACGTTTAAACGCGCGTATTGGTCATATTACATGGCGCTTGAAAATCGATTTCTGGAAACAGAGCGGTTCTGCGCGTTCTCCCCGTGCAATAAGAATGCGTATTCCATTGAATATCTGAGCCTCATCCTATCGACCTGTGGAGAAATAGATGTTCTCGGCAAGGCGATTGCATCTCACTTCTTTCCTGATATTGATTTGGACAAGGCCTCGATGCCTAAATGGGGATATTACGTTGGAGAAAGCCTAACTAACATTAGCAACGAGATTGTTGAGTTCAAAAGCGGTTACCAGTTCAGGCCATTTGATTGTTGGCATTTGCAGAAGGCAATCAATAAAAATGGAAAAAAGAGTCATTCGCTCTTAAGCCGGAATCGAAGCGTTTAACTTGGTGGGCTGATTACAACAAAATAAAACATCGGCGGACTTCACTCGATGCTCGACGAGGTCTTGCCAATTATGCAAAGGCAAATCAAGGCGCGCTCGTCAAGGCTATGGGCGCGCTGATCCCGCTTAACCGGCTCATGATGCGAGAGCTTGACAGAGACGGGTATCAGGAAAGCGAGCATTCAAGGCTGTTCAAAATTTGCGATGCGGTGAACGAAACGTTGACCACCATAGCCTATGACAGTGATGGCTATCCGTGCTATGTAATTAGCGAGGCGCCGAGTGCAAGGATACAGAAGCTGAGTAATGATTAATTGGCCGCGACTGAGGATGAGAGGATGCTGACAAGTAGTTGGATCAAATGTGGTCTGATTGAGAATCCGATTGCATTGGAAATACTGGGTAGACAACTGATTCCCGGTACGGGGGCGCGGGCGAAAAGTCGGACCGAATGAGGTCAATCTTCTCGCCCGCGCTCTCTAATTGCTTTGCTATGCGGATGCTAGAATCTGCTCCACCTGACGCTTTGAGTCGGCAAACAGGTTCCGCTCAATCATTTGCGCGGCATTGATTCTTCCCAGGCAACTGACGATTTTGCTGAGGTCGCCACTGCTAATCTGAGTGAGATCGCTGACCGTGGCTTCCCTTAGGGCGTTTGGTGCCTTCGGCTCTCCGCTTGGCGTAAGCGCGACGCCTGTGATTATCTTTGAGGTGCTCGCATCTAGGTACACTGTCTTCTCGGCCTTGATGCAATGTCCGTACTGCCTTGCGATGTGGCTGATAGAGCGTTCGAGGTTGCTTGGATTTGAAATGCCGCTTCTGGAGGAGAAAGTGAGGTCGTCGACGTATAAGGAGAATTTGCATTTGTAAAGGTCTGCGACGGCCTTGATTTCATCAAACATCTCCCTATAGGCAAGAAATGCGACGATTTGGGCCGAAGGGGAACCGGTCGGAATGATGGTCGAGCCATCCTGGAGCGTGTAGGTTGTCAGGTCGCATAGAGCTTCGGCGATGTCCGGTGAGCACTTCATGGTGTTCTTGAAGAACCGATATACGTGCTCTCTGTCGCAGTGGTCATAAAAGGAGGAGAGGTCTGACTTCACCAGGTAACGAGCTCCTTCGTGATAACGTGCGTTATCAACATAGCAGACTCCCTTTCTGGCAAAGAAAGCCCATGGAGGCATTTCAATTCTTGACAGCAGATTACCAATCCTGTGCTGGACCCTCTTGAGCGATGGATTGGGGTTGTAAATAGTGCGGAATGTTCCGTCTGCCTTTGGAGTCTGCGAAATTCTGTAGCTAGCGTTTCGCAAAGTCCTCTTCAGCTCCTGGGGATTAGTGCAGAGCACCTCTGCAAGCTTTCTTTTGCTCCTGAGCTTGTAGAAGCGACTTTGGTCAATCGGATGAGTCAACTTGGCTTCCAATTGCATAGCTATTGATTAGCTTTGACATGAGGCCCGTGATGAAGGCCTGAGCAGCGTTGTTGTCGTAGGCCTCTTCATAGTCTTCAGAGAAACGGAGTAGGGTGGACAAGCGCAGGCCAAATAGATCGGCGCTTTTTTGAAGCAGGTCGATTGAGGCCTTCTTCTTCCCGTTCTCGATCTCAGAGAGATAGCTCTTTGAGATTCCCAGGCACTCGCTTAGCTCCTGAGCGGAATACCCGTATATCCCTCGCAACCGCTTCAATGTCTCGCCGAGCATGTCTACTCCCTCTATTTGCAACCCCTAGGGGTCAGATGTCAAAGACTGAGCGGACTGTCTGGAGCTCTAGGAAGTCAGCAGCTGCTTGAACTTCAGAAGAACGTCAAGCAGGGGACCAAGGCATCCAATCAGGAGGCCGAGGCGTTCGAGCGCTTTCATGGACACCCTAAAGAACAGGGGCGCCTTCTTCTCGACTCGAACTCTGACTCCCGAGCGAACTCGGCGGTCTCCAGAACGAGATGAATTCTGCATGGAATGCACCTCCCTTCTCGCTGCGGCTGCAGCGTCCCAAAGAAAGGAGGAGGTACTTCCGGAGACGTCCGCTCAGCTTCGTGCGCCCGCGGTCCCAACGCGGGCGCCGGGGTCGGGGGCGGAACAAAGGTAGGGCGCCGAAGCGCCCCGCGGCAGATTGTCGGTCTGCCCAGAGCTGGGAAAGGACCTTTCACGGGTGCCTTGCTCCACCCGTGAATCACCTCAGTGGAGACTATAACACAATTAATTCGTCTATGGCGAATTAATTTCGCTACTAGAGAAACGTCTGACAATTATCGCTAGCTTCGGTAATTTGCCTAATTCCGTTGTCGCAATGGGATAACTACGAAAAGGTTCCGCCTCGTTGACACGAGCCCATGGGGCTCTTTTCCCTAGGGAAATAGATGGGGAGGTCAGTTGAGGCCAAGCTGCGCAGCTTGGCCTTAACTTTTAATCAGGGAAGACGATTTCTCCTACCTCGCGAAAAGAGTTCACGCATTTGCTGAGCGGCCAGGTTTTGTTCTGCGTCAGATCTCGATGCGCAGTCCAGCAAAAGTAATCAACTGCCTGAAGGTTTGGGTCACTGCATGACTTGTGGTGGAGCAGCTGATAGGGGATGTTTGAATCTTGGAACAGCTGCTTCATGTAACGTTTCAGAGGCCTTGTCACCTGACTCCGCTTGACGTCTTTGGGAAGGTCATCGGTTATGGCAATGACCTTTTCGACATTGCCGTTGCACTCCCGCTTATACACTTCATCCTACGGAAGCAATTCATACCCTCTGAGAATGTGTGCCATACCTTCGAGTCGGACGGTTGGAACAGAATTGGAAATTCGGGATGGTGGTTCTCCAACGTGGTTCTCGAGAACCATTTGTCGCAACACTCGCCCAAGTCTGGTTGATGGCACGGACTTCGCGAGCGGCCTTTCGTTGGGACACGTCGTGGAAACAGCTTAGGCCCTAGGGGTGGGTGCAATCCAGTGCGGGTCGCGGGCCTGCACTGGATTGCGGCTGGAAGGGGTCAACTGGGGTTTCTCGCCGGGCGCGCGATCCAGTGCAGGGCGATTTTGGCCTTTGGACCTGCACTCATGAGTGCAGGGCAATCAAATGCAGGCATTGCATTGTGCCGGTACGGGACGTGGGCCACAAGACGACCCTCTACCGCCCATCACGCAACGCAGCACTCAACGAACCGCTTGCCTAGGCGGGTGAGGCGGTAGACGTTGCGCGTGATGTCAAAGCACCAGCCCTCGTCCAGCGCGGTTGTCTCCTTCAGTCGCAGTATCTTCTCGCTCTGCTCCAGTCTGGGATATTCGCCGCCCTCGTCTATCGCAAACTCCTCCTCGCTTATAAGCCCCAGACGCTCCAGGTTGTCGAGGGAGAGGGGGACGTTTCCGGGCTCCTCGACGATTCCGTCGAACACGTTTGTATAGTTCTCCAGGAGCGGACGCCACGTGTGCTTGATGATCTGGTCGGTCCTGACCAGCCGCAGGTCAACGATGGGCATGTAGTCGCGGCCTTCGCCGGCGGCAAACCACGCCATGATCTTTGCCTCGTCGGGCGTCATCTGGCCGATCAGGTTCACAAAGCTCGGGTGGGCGCCGCCGCGCCTCTCCCGGTCCATCGAGGCCGCGAGCAGGTTGACGTAGAGCCTGCGCAGCTCCGCGCTGTCATAGGAGTAGGAGAGCTGCTGGATTGCCGGCACCACGACGTTTGGGGCGGGCTCGCAGAGGCGCTCCTCCGGCACTCCCTCCAGCCTCTCTGCGACCTGGCTGATGGCTAGGTCGATGCTCCTCTCGCCGTTGACGACCCACACCTTCCAGCGGCCGAGCAGCACCCCGACGGTCCTGGGAATCAGGCTGGCGGTATCTCCGATGGACACCGCGGAGGGGTGGAGCGCGTCGTCGTAGGCCTTTTCCAGGACCCCGGACGTCTGCCTTGCGAGCTCCTTTGTGGTTTCATCGTTCATTGGTATCTTCCCTTCTGCAGGTTCGAGCGGTTCGAGTGGCTTGGGTTGCTCATAGCGTATGAACAAGATTCTTGTTTATAATACTCAGTGTGGAAAGGGGAAGCCATGCGGCTACTTAAGGTAAGGGTCGACGGCGTCGAGCTATTTAGAAATCAGAGGCTCGAGATTGACTTTGTCGCAACCGACCGGGTTCCAAAGGATGAGGAGGGCAACATTGCGGATGTGTCCAAGTTGCCCAAGGGCTCGTCTCTCTACACTCAGAATGTTATGGGCATCGTCGGAGTCAATGCTTCCGGCAAGACCACCGCTCTCAACGTGGTGAGGTTTGTGCTTGGCTACATGTCTGGCACGTATGCCATTCGTCGCTTTGCGACTTCTTCGGACCGTCTTGGAAAGCTGGGGGATACGTTTTCCGTTGCATGCGTTTTCTACGAGGAGGGCAAGTTCTATCTCATAGAGTCGAGGCTTAGGCGGGTTGATGACGACCTGGGCTCTTCTCGTCTGAGGGACGCTTCTATGGCAGAGGCCTACGTGTTTGACAACGAGTGGCTGTGGTCTTGTTCGCTTCCCCCAATCAGGATGACCAGGGGCCTGGTTACGGACATCGAGGCCTTCAAGCGGGCGTCCGAGTTGGTGCTTGTCCGCAACGGCTCGCCTGACGACGAGATGACCCTGGATCCGAGGCAGAGGACCTTTTTGGGCGACAGCATGTCGATCGTCTCGATTGTCACGGGCAGAAAATCGATTCCGCTTGAGTTTCCCGACAGGGCCTTGCCCCTCATCAGCATGCCAACTCCCGTCCTGCAGGCCTTTGATCCGAGCATCGAGTACCTCAACTGGAACGTGGAAAACCAGGTGTTCCATCTCAAGTTCAAGAATGAGGCGGGGGAGCGAGTCGTCAGCGATTCCGTAGCCACCTCCATCCTCTCCAACGGAACCATTTTGGGTGCCGAGTTGGTTGACCGTGCTATCAGCGCGCTCAAGTCCGGTGGGTATCTCATTGTCGATGAGATCGAGACCGGCCTTAACCGCTCGCTCGTCGGCACGGTGATCGGGCTGTTTGCGTCGCCCGTCACCAACCCCCGTGGCGCTACGCTGCTGTTCTCTACGCACTACTCTGAGCTGCTTGACGCGCTGCAAAGAAAGGACAACGTCTACGTTCTGGTGCGTGACGATGCGTTCAAGACCGAGGTGGTGAAGTACTCTGACCGCATTGAGCGGATTGAGAATAAGAAGAGCGATGTAATCATTAACAATGTGATTAAGGGGTCGATGCCGAAGTATCCCGACGTCCAGGCGATGCGCAGCTACGTTTGCGAGCACGTCAATGGATAGCCAGGCGCTTGACGCCCTTATCAACCGATATGTGTTGTTCAGCTGCGAAGGCACTGCCGAGGGCGTTGTTGTCCAGGCGCTGTATGACAACGACTTGATGGTTGTGCCTCAAAGCCGTGTGGTGATGGACTCTGTAATTACAAACCGCCCGTATACGCGCAAGCGCAAGGCGGGGGAGATTGCAAACGAGTACTTCTCAATGGACTATGAAACCGATGGGGCTCAGGGGCTCACGGTTGCGCGGATTGTGGACAGCCATGCCGCCAAGTTTGAATTTCCTCGGCGTCAGCAGAACGGGACCAAGGTTCTCAGCTTTCTCACGCGTCCAGAGATCGAGATGCTGCTAATTCATGCGGAGTCCGCCTATTCCGACTGGCTGAAGGCGTCGAGGAGGAACCGACAGCTCAAGCCTAGCGACTTCTGCAAACAGCAGCTTGGCTTTGCGGATGTCAAGAAGGGGGAGTTTCTTAGGGAGTATTGGGGCAACCCCGGGGACCTTGTTGATGCCATTCGTGCGTATGCCGAAAACTGCCAGCGCAAGCCCGGCGAGCTGGCGCTGGCCGATTTGCTTAGGTGAGGGCGCGCGGGCGAAGAGGTGGGCTCTTCCGGGCTCGCAATCCAGTGCGAGCTCCGCATGCCCCGCCCGCCCCATGCACCGGATGCTCTTCTCATCACCGTGTCAAAGGAAGAGTGGATTCAGCATTTGGCAACAACGCTCTGCCTGCATCAGAAGCTTGTTCCAGAGACGATGAAGCGGTGCCGTGGCGAGGAGCTTGGCAGGCTGATTGTCCGGCTGCTCACAATTGCGACTGGTATTCCGCACTGCGCAAAACGGTTCGCCGTCTTAAGGGGGGCTTCCGAAGGGGGAGTGCCCCTATTTTTATGAGATGAATAGCCGAGTTAATGGGCTTCCTAACAGCGTCTCTGAGTGAGGCCTTGCTACGTTTGCGTTTTGTTGTGACTTGGCGAGTAGCGCGGCGTTTTGCCCGCTCGCCAACTGGGCAAACGCAGGGGATTTTGGCGCTGTACTTGGGGTGTCCGGATTAAAACGCAAACGTAGGGATGTGAGGGCGCGAAGGCGGCGATTTCCGGCTCCGGACTTACAAAACTCGCCTATGTTTGGCTCTTGCTTTGGCTTTGGCGAGTATCGGACGCCGTTGACTTCTTGCCAACTGGGCAAGCGTTGGCGATATTAGGCTGGTACTTGGGACTCTCAAATCAAGAGCCAAACATAGGCGAGTTCTGGCTGGGGCCTGCCGTAGACGGCGGTATTTGGAGGGGATGAATCGCATGACGGCCGTGTTTGAGCCACATAACGTCCTGGTCACGGGCGGCTGCGGGTTCATGGGCAGCAACTTTGTGCGCTATGTGGCGCGAGAGCACCCCAACGTGCACGTTACGGTGCTGGACAAGCTCACCTACGCCGGAAATCCCGCCAACATCGCGGGCCTGCCGCCCGAGCGTGTGGAGCTTGTGGTGGGCGACGTCTGCGACGCCGAGCTCCTGGCAGATCTGGTTCCCGGGCATGACACCGTCGTGCACTTTGCGGCCGAGACGCACAATGACAACTCCATCGCGAATCCGGCGCCATTCCTGCATACCAACGTCGACGGCACGTTTTGCCTGCTCGAGGCCGTGCGCAGGTGCGGCGCGCGCTACCACCACGTAAGCACGGACGAGGTCTTTGGCGACCTCGCCCTTGACGACCCGTCCCGCTTCACCGAAGGCTCTCCCTACCGGCCGAGCTCCCCGTACAGCTCCAGCAAGGCCGCTTCCGACCTGCTGGTCCGCGCCTGGACGCGCACCTACGGCCTGCGTGCAACAATCTCAAACTGTTCCAACAACTATGGCCCCTGCCAGCATGTGGAAAAGTTCATCCCACGGCAGATCACCAACATCATTGATGGAGTCAGGCCCAAGCTCTACGGCACCGGGCGCAACGTCCGCGACTGGGTCAACGTCGAGGACCACTCCAGCGCCGTCTGGGCCATCTTGACTCGCGGCCAGGTTGGGGAGACCTACCTCATCGGCGCCGACGGCGAGCGCAGCAACATCGACGTGCTGCGGATGATCATGGAGGCCATGGGCCGCGACCCCAACGACTTCGACCACGTGCCCGACCGTCCCGGCCACGACCGCCGCTACGCCATTGACTCCTCGAAGCTCCGTCGCGAGCTTGGCTGGCGTCCCGCCCACGCGGACTTTGCCGAGGGCCTTCGCCAGGCCATCGACTGGTACGTGGCCAACGAGCCCTGGTGGCGCCCCTCCAAGCAGGCGGCCGAAGCGCGCTATGGGCGGCAGGGTCGGTAGGGGAACCTCCTAGTAGCTTGTCTTAATCCAGGTAAGGCTCATATCTTGATAACAGAACATATGTACTATACTATTTGAGACGGAGCGTGATGGGAGGCAATGATGGCAGACGAAATCGTTCTATTTGAGTCGGGGGATGAGCAGGTCTCTCTGTCGGTTGGTTTTGATGGCTATACGGTCTGGCTGAGCCAAGCTCAGATGGCCGAGCTGTTTAACACAACCAAGCAGAACGTAAGCCTCCACGTGAACAACTGCTTTAAGGAAGGCGAGCTTGAGCGAGACGCAGTTGTCAAGGAATCCTTGACAACTGCGACCGATGGCAAGAGGTACAGGACAAAACTGTACAACCTGGATGTCGTTATCTCGGTAGGATATCGAGTCAAATCCAAGCGGGGCGTTGAGTTCCGACGCTGGGCAACCGATGTGCTGCGCAGGTACATCGTTGACGGGAACGCGGTCAATGAGCAACGGCTGCGCCAATTGGGGCAGGTCGCCAAGGTAATGGCTCGTATCCCAGAGCAGCTCGAGACGCAACAGGTGCTCGATATCGTGCAGAGCTACACAATCGCGCTTGATCTGCTTGATGACTATGACCATCAGCGGATTGTCCTCCCGGAAGGCGGGAGAGCTACCTATAGGCTTACATACGATGAGTGTGCACGGGTCATTAAATCCATGAAGTTCGGGGACGAGAGCACCCTGTTCGGCGTTGAGAAGGATGATTCGTTCAAGGGAAGCATCGGTAACATTTATCAGACCTTCGCGGGCGAAGATATATACCCGTCGCTTGAAGAAAAGGCTGCGAACCTGCTCTACTTTGTCACCAAGAACCACAGCTTCCTAGACGGCAACAAGCGAATTGCCGCGACCATGTTCCTGTACTTTCTGGACCGCAATAACGCCCTGTTTGTGGGCGGTCGTAAGGTAATGGATGACAGCACAATAGTTGCCGTTACCGTGATGATTGCCGAAAGCGAGCCCGATGAGAAGGACGCCATGGTTGCGCTGGTCATGAACTTCCTGGCTATGGGTCTTGGGGGACACGAGGAGAGGCGTACGCGGGAGGACCCGCTCTGAGGCACCTCCTGGAGCGCCCCTACCGCCCCTTGGCGGCGAGGATGGCGTCGATGAGGGTGGCCACGCCGTGGTCGTCGTTGCTGGGCACCAGGTAGTCGGCGTGGGCATGCATGTGCTCCTCGGCGTTGGCCACCACAAAGCTGTGGCCCACGGCCGAGAGCATGGGGATGTCGTTGTAGGTGTCGCCCACGGCGGCGGCATCCGCAAGGCCAATGCCCAGCTGGCGGCAGAGGTGCGCCACGCCGGAGCCCTTGCTCACGCCCAGGTTCATGAAGTCGATCCACTCGCGCCCGGCGTTGGTGACGTAGAGACGGCTGCCAAAGCGCGGCTCGTAGACGCTGGCAAAGCGCGGCTCGGCGTCGTAGTCGGGGAAGAAGATCGTGACCTTGTCCGCCTCGTCGTCCACCTCGTCGAAGCTCCCCACGTAGTGGATGTCCTTGTAGTACTTGTAGATGTCCTCGTGGAACTGGCGGTCACGCTCCAGGACGTAGGCCTTGTCAAACGCGCAGAGCACCGGGGCGCAGTTGCCGTCGGCGGCGGCAAAGTCCAGCACCTCGTGCCAGAGCTCGGGCCTGATGAGGTCGCGGAAGGCAGTGCGCCCCTGGTAGATGACCCAGCCACCGTTGTCCGCGCAGAAGGCGATGCTGTCCTTGTGCGCGGGGAACATCATCTGCAGCGTTGGTGCGGGCCTGCCGCTCGCCGGGCAGAAGAGCACGCCCGCCTCGGCAAGCGCGTCAATGCGCTCGTCCATATGCGGCGGCAGGCTCCCGTCGCTTGCCAGCAGCGTGAGGTCCATGTCAACGGCCAAAAGCTTGATGTCGGACAGGTCCCTGTCCTCGGTGTAGTCCTTCACGGTGTTCTCCTCCCCGGCGGGCACCCGCGGCCCGCCCCGGTCTGGGTCTAGTCGATAAACCCGGCGTCCTCGGTGCGTCCCTCGCGGTCGTCCGCGGCGGCCGTGGCCAGCGCGTCGCAGCGCTCGTTCTCGGGATGCCCCGCGTGACCCTTCACCCACTGCCAGTTCACGTCGTGGGGCTCCGCGGCCGCAAGCAGCCGCTTCCAGAGGTCGACGTTCTTGACCGGCTGCTTGCTGGCCGTCTTCCAGCCGCGCTTGATCCAGCCGGAGATCCAGTGCTGCCTGAAGGCGTTGACAACGTACTGGGAGTCCGTGACCATGGTCACGGTGCAGGGGCGCCGCAGCGCCTCCAGGCCTACGATGGCGCCCATGAGCTCCATGCGGTTGTTGGTGGTGCGCCGGTAGCCGTGGCTGAACTCGCGCTCGTGCACGCCGCCGGCAGGGTCCACGTAGCGCAGCACCGTGCCGTAGCCTCCCGGCCCCGGGTTTCCGCGAGAAGACCCGTCCGACCAGCAGGTCACCTGCATGCGTGCCCCGCCGGCAGCCACGCCGCCGGCCGCGGCCGCGCCCCCGCGCGGAGCCGCGGCCTCCACGAGCTTCTCGCCGGCGTCCTGGGCAAAGTCGTTCCAGCTTGCCACTACTTTGCCTCCGCCCAGTTGCTGCCGTAGCTCACCTCGGCGATGAGGGGGACCTTGAGCTGGGCCACGCCCTCCATGGTGGAGCGCACGAGCTCGCTTGCGGCCTCGAGCTCGCCTACGGGTACCTCGAGGTCAAGCTCGTCGTGGATCTGCAGCACCAGGCGGGAGGCAAGCCCCTCCTCGCGCAGGCGCCTCTCCACCTGAACCATTGCAATCTTGATGATGTCTGCGGCCGTGCCCTGCATGGGGTGGTTCATGGCCGTGCGCTCGCCGAAGGCAATGAGCTGCTTGTTCTTCTGCCTGAACTCCTTGATGTGGCGCTTGCGGCCGTACATGGTGGTGGCCCAGCCGCGCTCGTGCGCCAGGCGGACGGACTCGTCCAGGTAGGCGCGCACGCCCGGGTAGGCGTCAAAGTAGCGGTCGATCATCTCCTGTGCCTCCGCGCGGGGAATCTTGAGCGAGGTGGCCAGGCCGTAGGCCTGCTGTCCGTACACGATGCCAAAGTTCACGGCCTTGGCGCGGCTGCGTAGCTGCGGCGTGACCTCGTCCACCGGCACGCCAAAGACGCGCGCGGCGGTGGCGGCGTGGAAGTCCGCGCCGCTGTTGAAGGCCGCCACCAGGTGCTCGTCTCCGGAGAGGTGGGCGAGCAGCCGCAGCTCGATCTGGGAGTAGTCGCAGGCCAGGAACACGCTGCCCTCAGGCACCGTGAAGGCCTGGCGCACGCGGTGGCCCAGCTCGGAGCGGGTGGGGATGTTCTGCAGGTTGGGGTCGGAGCTGGAGAGGCGGCCCGTGGCGGCCACGGTCTGGTTGAGCGTGGTGTGGATGCGGCCGTCCCCACGCACCAGGGCCGGCAGCGCGTCCAGGTAGGTGGAGCGGATCTTGGCACGCTCGCGGTACTCCAGGACCTCGGCCACAACCTCGTGGTCGCGCGCGAGGTCTCCCAGCACCTTGGCGTTGGTGGAGTAGAACCCGCGCGAAGTCTTCTTGAGGCCCTTGGTGGGAAGCCCCAGCACGTCAAAGAGCACGTGGGAGAGCTGCATGGGGGAGTCCAGGTTGAAGTCCTCTCCTGCGGCCGCGTGGATCTTGTCCACCATGGCAGAGATCTCCGCCCCGAGCTCGGCGGACTGGGTGGCCAGGATGGACGGGTCGACGGAGAGGCCCTCGCGCTCCATCTGCGCCAGCACGGGCAGAAGCGGCATCTCTATTGCGGAGAAGAGCTCGGCCGAGCCGTCCTTGGCAAGGGCGTCCCCAAGCACGGGCACCAGCAGACGGGCCACCTCGGCGGCGTAGGCGGCGCGGGTGGGGGCGTCGTCGGCGCCGGACGCGGCCTGGCTGCCTGCGGCGGCCTCTGGCTCGGGCAGGGGGCAGCCCAGGTGGCGCTCGCACAGGGCCTCGGCGTCAAAGTCGGAGGCGTCGGACTCAAGCAGGTAGGCGGCCACGGAGACGTCCCAGATGCGCTTGGGGTCAACGTCTGCGCAGGCCAGGCGGGCAGACTCGGCGGAGTCCATGGGGCAGAGCGCGTGGAGAAGGTCCTTCACGCCGGCGGCGGCCAGGCGCCCCTGGCGGAAGAGCCGCTCCAGCGCGTCGTCCGCGGCGGCGCCGTCAAAGCGGCAGAGCGCGCCCTCGGTGGCGGCCCAGAGGGTGTGTCCCAGGCCAAAGAGGGCGCCGGCCGCGCGGTCGTCGTCAAGCGAGCAGCCCACCCAGGCGCCGGCCTCCATGGCGGCGGCAAGCGCGGCCTCGGCGTCCGCGCCGGTGACGACGCGCGGCAGGTCAAGGGCGGCGGGCGCCGGCACGTCCTTCTCGGCTGCGGACGCGGCGCCGGCTGCGGCGGCCACGTCGGCGGCGCTTGCGCCGGAGAGCTTGGCCAGGCGGCTCGTCATGCCGGTGAAGCCCAGGGCTGAGAACGCCGCCACCACGCGGGCCGGGTCGAAGGTGGGAAACCTGGCGTCGGCCAGGTCCAGCTCGATGGGCGCGTCCGTGCGGATGGTCGCCACCTTGCGGCTGAGCAGGGCGTCGTCCACGTGGGCGCGCAGGTTCTCGCCCATCTTGCCCTTGACCTCGTCCGCGTGGGCTATGATCTCGTCGAGGTTGCCGTACTGCACGATGAGGGCGGCCGCCTTCTTGGGGCCAATGCCGGGCACGCCGGGGATGTTGTCGGAGGCGTCTCCCTTGAGGCCGTAGAAGTCCGGCACCAGCTCCGGCGTGATGCCGTGGTAGAGGTCGTCCACGCTCTCCGGGGTCATGATGACCACGTCCGAGACGCCCTTCTTGGTGGAGACGATCTTGACGCTCTCCGTGGCCAGCTGGTACATGTCGCGGTCGCCGGTGAAGAGCAGCATCTCGTAGCCGGCGGCCTCGCCGCGGCGGGCCAGGGTGCCCAGGATGTCGTCTCCCTCCCAGCCCTCGAGCTCGCAGACGGGCACGTCAAGGGCGCCCAGGAGCTCCTTCACCATGGGGAACTGCTCGTGAAGCGCGGGGTCCATGGGCGGGCGCTGGGCCTTGTACTGGGGCAGCATCTCCATGCGGACGCGCGGCTTGCCCTTGTCGAAGGCGCAGATGACGCCGTCGGGCCGGAAGGTGTCGACGAGCTTGATGAACATGTTGAAGAAGCCGAAGAGCGCGTTGGTGGAGCGCCCGTCCGGCGCGCTCATGGGCTGGCGAATGGCGTGGAACGCGCGGTGCATGAGCGAGTTGCCGTCTATGACGGCGATGGTCCTTCTGTCTGGCATGTTGCTCCTCTCGGGGTGTCCTTCTCCATTGTAGGCGGCGAGGCGTGCCGTTGGGGACGGGGTGAATGGCGCGGGTGTCCCAGCGTGCCATTCACCCCCGTCCCCAATGGTGCGCCTGTGCTACGCTGCCACGCAGAAAGCGCGAGGAGGGAGATCCCATGAGAAGGCTGCTAGTGGTTGAGGACGACGCCGCCATCAGGGACGGCATTGTCTGCCTGCTGCGCCGCAACGGGTACGCTGCGGCCGCCGTGACGGACTTTGCCGACGTTGCCGGCCAGATTCTTGCCGCGGCCCCCGACCTGGTGCTTCTTGACCTCAACCTGCCGGGCGTGGACGGCGGTTTCATCTGCCGGGAGGTGCGCGCCTCAAGCCAGGTGCCCATCATCGCCGTCACCAGCCGCGACACCGACATGGACGAGCTGGTGACGCTGTCTGCCGGCGCGGACGACTTCGTGACCAAGCCCTACAACGAGCAGGTGCTTCTCGCCCGCATATCCTCGGTGCTCAAGCGCAGCTACGGCGAGGGGGCGGCCGCCTCGGCGCGCATCAGCGTGCGCGGGGTCACGCTGGACACCGCCCGCTGCGAGGTTTCCTTCGAGGGGCGCACGGCCGAGCTCACCAAGAACGAGCTGCGGATACTCGCGCTTCTCATGCGCTCGGCGGGCTCCGTGGTGAGCCGGCAGCGCATCCAGGAGGAGCTCTGGGAGTCCGACGACTTCGTGGACGACAACACCCTCACCGTCAACGTGAGCCACCTGCGGCAGACGCTCGGCCGCATCGGCGTGGAGGGCTTTGTCGGCACCAGGCGCGGCCTGGGCTACATCGTGGAGTAGGGGAGGGGAGAAGCCCGTGTCGCTTGCGACCTACCTGCGGGACCGGCTGCCCTCGGCCTTCGTGCGTGCGGCGGCGCTGGGACTGGTCGTGCTGGCGCTTGCCGCCTATGGCGTGGAGTCCGGCGTGCTGGCGTTCGTGACCGTGGCCTTCCTGGCGGGAGAGGCCACGGCGCTGCTGCTGGACTTCTGGCGGCGGCGGGGCTTCTACCGGCGGCTTGACCGCACGATGGAGGGGCTTGGCGAGCACGGCGTGGGCTACCTGGCGCCCGAGCTCACCCAGGAGCCGTCCACGCTGGAGGAGGCCGCCTTCCTGGACGCGCTGCGCCGCGCCTCCAAGTCCATGGCCGACCAGGTGGCCGCCATGCGCGCCGAGCAGCGCGACTACCGCGACTACGTGGAGACCTGGGTCCACGAGGTGAAGACCCCCATAGCCGCCGGCCGCCTGGTGGCCGCCAACAACCCAGGGCCCGCGACCGACGCCATGGACGCTGAGCTGGGGCGCATCGAGGGCTACGTCGAGCAGGCGCTCTACTACGCCCGCTCCACCACCCTTGACCGCGACTTCCAGGTGCGCGAGGTGGAGCTTTCCGACGTGGTGCGCGCGGCGCTGCGGAGAAACGCGCGGACGCTCATCGACGCGCGCGTGACGCCCGAGCTGGGCGAGCTCGGCCTCACCGTGAGCGCCGACCCCAAGTGGGTGGAGTTCATGCTGGGGCAGCTCATGGGCAACGCCGCCAAGTACCGCCGCGAGGACGGGGAGGCCGGGCGCCTGCGGCTGTGGGCCGAGCGCCGGCAGACGGGCATGGACGCCTGGGAGACGCTGCTCTTCGTGGAGGACGACGGCGTGGGCATCCCGCCCGAGGACCTGGGGCGCGTGTTTGATCGCGGCTTCACCGGCTCCAACGGCCGCCGCTACGCCCGTTCCACCGGCATGGGCCTCTACCTGGTGCGCGAGCTTGCCGGCAAGATGGGCCTGGCCGTGGGCATAGACTCCGAGCAGGGCCACTGGACCCGCGTGACCCTCGCCTTTCCCGCCAGCGCCCGCCGCTCCTAGCCGCGCAAATTGGGGACGTGTTCGTTTTTGCGCAAGTTTGGGACAGGTTGGGGCGCCGCTCGCCGCCGATGGCGTTCCGCTTGCGGCGCAGGTGTGTCCCCGGCTTGCGCAAAAACGAACACGTCCCCAATTTGCGGCGACAACGTCCCCACTGGCAGGTGAGGAAACCGTAAGGTGAGGCTCACCTGGAGACATGGCGGGGGAGGAGCCGCTGCGGGAGTATCTTCTCGTCATACAAAGCGCAACGAGAGGAGCCGCCTTGGCACCTTCGACCTCATCCTCACCTTCGACCTCAAGCGTCCCCGCCCTGCGCGTGCAGGCGGTGGAGAAGTACTACGGAAGCCGCGAGAACGTCACCCGCGCCCTGGACGGGATCTCGCTCGACGTGGCGCGGGGGGAGTTCGTGGCCGTCATGGGCCCGTCCGGCTCGGGCAAGACCACGCTGCTCAACTGCATCTCCACCATCGACCGCCCCTCGGCCGGCCACATCCTGGTTGACGGCCAGGACGTCTGCGACCTGCGTCGCGGCGAGCTGGCGCGCTTCCGCCGCGAGCGCCTGGGCTTTGTCTTCCAGGACGCCAACCTGCTGGACACCCTGACCGCGCGCGAGAACATCGCCCTGGCGCTCACGATCAACCACGTGGCCCCGCGCGAGGTCAGCGCCCGCGTGGAGGCCGTGGCCGCCCGCCTGCAGATCTCCGAGGTCCTGGACAAGATGCCGCACGAGATGAGCGGCGGCCAGCGCCAGCGCGTGGCCTGCGCCCGCGCCATCGTGTGCGACCCGGCGCTGGTCCTGGCCGACGAGCCCACCGGCGCCCTAGACTCTCGTAACTCCCGCAAGCTCCTGGAGTGCCTCACGCAGATGAACGAGGCCGGCGCCACCATCATCATGGTCACGCACGACTCCTTTGCGGCCAGCTATGCCCACCGCGCGCTCTTCATCAAAGACGGCCGCCTCTTCAACGAGCTCTCCCGCGGCGCCGCCCCGCGCGGCCGCTTCTTCGACCAGATCATGGACGTCGTGAGCTTCCTTGGAGGGGAGGACGGAGATGCTGCCTAAGATCGCGCTCGGAAACGTCCGCAAGTCCCTGCGGGACTTCTCCGTCTTCTTCATCACCCTGGTCTTTGGCGTCTGCGTGTTCTACGCCTTTGCCTCCATCAACGACCAGACCGCCGTCATCGACCTCAACGAGCTGCAGTCCGCGGCGGTCGCCACCGTCACGCGCATGCTCTCGGGGGTCTCGCTCTTCGTCGCCGTCATCCTCGGGTTTCTCGTCGTGTATGCCAACCGGTTCCTCGTGCGGAGGCGCAAGCGAGAGTTTGGCATCTACCTCACGCTGGGCATGGGTCGCGCCCAGGTGGCGGCCATCATGGTCATGGAGACGCTTGCCGTGGGCGTGGCGGCCCTGGTGGTGGGCCTCGCGCTGGGCGTGCTCCTCTCTCAGGTCATGATGTACGTCACGGCCAACCTCTTTGAGGCCACCATCCCGGGCTTTGCCTTTGTCTTCTCGCCGAGGGCGGCGCTCTCTACGCTGGTGTGCTTTGCGGCGATCTTTGCCCTGTCGCTCCTGCTCAATGTGCGCGAGGTCTCCCGCTACAAGCTCATCGACCTCATCAACGCGGACAAGGTCAGCGAGAAGGTCAAGGTGAGGTGCCTGCCCGTCTCGGTGGTGCTCTTTGTGGTCTCGCTCGTCCTCATGGGCGTGGCCTACCGCACGCTGCTCGACAACGGCATCATGTCCGACAAGTTTGGCCTGGCCACGGCCCTGGTCACGGTGGGCACGGCTCTGTTCTTCTTCAGCGTCTCCGGCTTCCTGCTGCGCTTCCTACAGGGCCGTCCCGGCGTCTACCTGCGCGGCCTCAACGCCTTCACGCTGCGCCAGCTCAACAGCCGCGTGAACACGGCCTGGGTCTCCATCACGCTGGTCTGCGCCATGCTCTTCGTGGCCATCTGCGGCGTGTGCACGGGCTTCTCGGTGAGCCGCGGCCTTTCCGACGCGCTGGAGAAGGGAAGCCCGTATGACGCGTCGATCAGCGCGTACCCCAGGGGCCTGATGATCGCGGGCATGGACGACGCCGACTACGACCTGCCCGAGGTCAACGAGGAGGCGGCGTCAGACGGCTTTGACATGGTGGCCGGCATGCGCCGCAAGGTCTCCGACTGGGACGACATCGTCTCTGCGTCCGCGCAGGTCAACCAGTACATGCCGTTCGGGTTCCAGGGCGGGATCTCCCAGCGGTGGGCCTACGAGACCACGAGCTACGCGGCCGACGCCACGCTTGACGAGGTCCTGGGGCAGAACGACTCCCGCTTTGCCTTTGTCAGGGTCTCCCAGTACAACGCCCTGCGCGCCCTTCTCGGCGAGAAGCCCGTGGAGCTGGGACGGGACGAGTGCCTGGTCTGGAGTGACTTTGCGCCGCTCGACGGCTTCTGGGAGGCGTTCATCGAGCAGCATCCCGGCTTCGAGGCACTGGGGACCACGCTTCACCCGCGGGGCATGGCCCACGAGACGCTCTACAACACTTCCGCCGCCTCGGTGACGGGCGTCTTCGTAGTAGCCGACGAGGTCCTTCCCGCCGACCTGGTGCCTTCCGTGACCAGCCTGGACGTCACGTATTCCGGTTCCGTCGAGGAGTGCGAGCAGCGCTTCCAAGACGCCTGCGAGAAGGCCTGCGGACCCGCCAACTCGCGTGGCGTGGAGGCTTGGCCGGTGTGCTTCATGGAGACCCGCCAGGCCATTGCCGACAGCACCGTGGGCCTCACGGTGGTGACCACCTACCTGGCCATCTACATCGGCGTGATCCTGCTCATCAGCTGCGCCTCCGTGCTGTCCATCCAGCAGCTCTCCGCCGTGGCCGACGACGTGAGCCGCTATCGCGTGCTGGCCGAGCTCGGAGCCGAGCCCGCCCAGATCCGCCGCGCGCTCATGGTGCAGGTGGGCGTGTACTTCGTCTTTCCGCTGGTGGTGGCCGTCTGCCACGCGGCCTGCGCGCTCACCAGCATCAACGGCCTGATCTCGCTCATGACGGGCTTCGACATCAGCAACGCCCTGGTGGCCACGGTGCTCTTCGTGCTGGCGCTCTATGGCGGCTACTACCTGCTGACCTACCAGACTTCCAAGGCCATGGTCCTGCGTCCCGCCATGAGGTAGGCGCGCCGGGCACGGGGAAGCGGGGCGGGGGAGAGTCTCCCTCGCCCCGCTATTTCTTGCTCTTCTCGTCACTGTCTTGTCACCTGTAAAGTCAAGTGTCATACTGCTGTCCGTTTACGTTGAGACGAAGAAGGGGATGGCATGGTATCTGACGAGATGCGCGCGGAGGTTGAGCGGCTCAAGCGCGAGAAGGACGCCGTGGTCCTGGCCCACTACTACGTGACGCCCGACGCCCAGGAGCTCGCCGACTACGTGGGAGACTCGTTCTTCCTCTCCAAGAAGGCCGCCACGCTTGACTGCAAGACGCTGGTCTTTGCCGGCGTCCGCTTCATGGCCGAGAGCGCAAAGCTCCTCTCGCCTGGCAAGACCGTGCTCATGCCGGAGCCCAGCGCGGACTGTCCCATGGCCCACATGGTGCAGAAGGCCACCGTGGACGCCGCCCGCGCCAAGTACGGCGACGACCTTGCCGTGGCCTGCTACGTCAACTCCACCACCGAGATGAAGGCCTGGTCAGACGTCTGCGTGACCAGCTCAAACGCCGTCAAGATCGTGCGCGCCCTTCCGCAGAAGAACGTGCTGTTCATCCCTGACATGAACCTCGGCCACTACGTGGCGCTGCAGGCTCCCGAGAAGAACGTCATCCTGAACGACGGGTTCTGCCCCACGCACGAGGCCATCGAGCTCGCCGAGGTGGAGGCCGCCCGCCGCGAGCACCCCGGCGCCCTGGTGCTGGCCCACCCCGAGTGCGGCGACTGGGTGCTCAGGGAGGCCGACGTCGTGGGCTCCACCTCGCAAATCATCGAGGCGGCCGTGGCCTCCGACGCACGCGAGTTCATCGTCTGCACCGTCCACGGCGTCATCCACGAGCTGGAGGCCCGCACGGCCGGCACCGGCAAGCGCTTCTACTTCCCGGCCACCACGCCCGTCTGCCCCAACATGGCCCGCGTCACCGCCGAGAAGGTCCTTGCGTGCCTGCGCGACGGCACCGGCGAGGTGGGCCTGCCCGACGAGTCCGTCATCGCCGGCTCTACCCGCGCCCTGGACCTCATGCTCGACTACGCCAAGAGTTGACAAAGGGACAGTCCCTTTGTCAACCCTCTCGCCCGGCACGACTGCCAACACTAAGGAAGCGAGCATCAACATGGCAACCAAGACCATCGACTGCGACGTCGTCATCGCCGGGTGCGGCGTGGCGGGCCTGTACTGCGCTCTCAACCTGCCCAGGGCCCTCAATGTGGTCCTTCTCTCCAAGGAGGACGTGGCCAGCTGTGACTCCATGCTCGCCCAGGGCGGCATCTGCGTGCTGCACGATCCGGACGACTACGAGTCGTTCTTCGAGGACACGCTGCGTGCGGGCCACTACGAGAACCGCCTGGAGAGCGTGGACATGATGATCCGCGCGAGCCGCCCCATCATCGACGACCTCATCAAGCGCGGCGTCCGCTTTGCGCGCACGGCCACGGGTGAGCTGGACTACACCCGCGAGGGCGCCCACTCTCGCCCGCGCATCGTCTACCACGAGGACATCACCGGCGAGGAGATCACCACGCACCTCCTGGCCTGCGTGCGCGAGCTGCCTAACGCGCGCGTCATGGAGAACACCTGCATGACCGACGTCATCGAGGGCTTTGACGGGGCGGGGCGGCGCGTCTGCCGCGGCATAGTCGCCGAGGACGCGGCCGGCGACCGCCTGGTCATCAACGCGGACGCCACCGTCATGGCCACGGGCGGCGTGGGCGGCCTCTACAAGCACTCCACCAACTTCCCGTGCCTCACGGGCGACGGCTGCCGCGTTGCCGCCGAGCACGGCGTGCTGCTGGAGCACATGGACTACGTGCAGATTCACCCCACGACGCTGTGGACCAACAAGCCCGGCCGCAGCTTCCTCATCAGCGAGTCCGCCCGCGGCGAGGGTGCCATCCTGCTCAACGACGCCGGCGAGCGCTTCTGCGACGAGCTCCAGCCGCGCGACGTGGTCTCGGCTAACATCCTGGCAGAGATGCGCCGCCAGGGCTCCGAGCACGTGTGGCTCTCCTTCGAGCACGTGGACCGCAGCGAGGTGGTCAACCACTTCACGCACATCCGCGAGCAGTGCGCCGAGGAGGGCTACGACATCCTCTCACAGCCCATTCCCGTCGTGCCCGCGCAGCACTACTTCATGGGCGGCATCCACGTGGACTCCGACTCCGAGACCACGCTGCCGCACCTCTTTGCCGCGGGCGAGACGTGCTGCAATGGCGTCCACGGGCGCAACCGCCTGGCCTCCAACAGCCTGCTGGAGAGCCTCGTCTTTGCCCAGCGGGCCGCCGACAAGATCATGCGGGACCGCTTTGCCGACGACTCCGCCGCCCAGCTTGCCGTGGCTGCCTCGGCCCGCAGCCGCTTCATCGCCGGCTCGCGCGACGTGACCGATGTGAGCCTGCTCTGCGGCGCCGACTGCTAGCGGACGCGGGCGCCGCCCGCTCTTCTCGCCCCGATTGCCCCATTCCCGACCTTGGAGGACTCACCATGACCACCGACCCCATGATCTTGGCAAAGATGGACGCCGCCATTCGCGCGGCGCTCGAGGAGGACATGCCCTTTGGCGACGTCAGCACCATGGCGGTCATGCCAGAGCCCCGTCCCGGCCGCGTGCAGCTCATCTGCAAGCAGGACGGCGTGGTGGCGGGGCTGTCCGTCTTCGAGAGGACGTTCCAGCTCATTGACCCTGCCGCTCGCGTGGAGCGCCTGGTGGAGGACGGCGCCGCGGTGACGTGCGGCCAGCACCTGGCCACGGTCCATGCCGACGTGCGCGTCCTGCTTGAGGCAGAGCGCGTGGCCCTCAACTACCTGCAGCGCATGAGCGGCATCGCCACCTACACGGCACGGATCGCACGCGTGCTTGAGGGCACCGGGACGCGTCTGGTCTGCACCCGCAAGACCACGCCCGGCATGCGCCTCTTTGAGCGCGAGGCCGTGCGCCTGGGCGGCGGGCACCTCCACCGCTACGGCCTCTCGGACGCGGTCATGCTCAAGGACAACCACATCGACGCCGCCGGTGGCGTGCGCCGGGCCATCGAGGCCGCCCGCGCGACGGCTCCCTTTGTGACAAAGGTCGAGGTGGAGTGCGAGAGCCTGGACATGGTGCGCGAGGCCGTGGACGCAGGGGCCGACATCATCATGCTCGACAACATGACCCACGACGCCATGGCCGAGGCCATCGCCCTCATCGGCGGCCGAGCCATCACCGAGGCCTCCGGCAACGTCACGGCCCAGAATGCCGCTGGGTACGCCGACCTGGGCGTAGACATCGTTTCTTGCGGCGCGCTCACGCACTCGGCGGGCATCCTGGACCTCTCGCTCAAGCACCTGGAGGTGCTGGGGTGAGCGCCGTCATCTCCGGAGAGCTCCGCCGCGAGAAGATTCTCGCCACCCTGTCTGCCGCCGAGGCGCCACTCTCAGGCTCGGCGCTCGGGCGGGCGTGCGAGGTGAGCCGCCAGGTGGTGGTGCAGGACATCGCGCTGCTGCGCACGCAGGGATGGCCCATCCAATCCACCAACCGGGGCTACGTCCTTGAGCGCGAGGCCACACGCCCCTCGCGGCTCATCAAGTGCCACCACACGGTGGAGCAGACTCCCGAGGAGCTTAATACCATTGTTGACCTGGGTGGACACGTTCGAGACGTCCTGGTGAACCATCGCGTCTATGGCAGGCTCTCGTGTGAGCTGGGCATTGCCAGCCGCCGCGACGTTGCCAACTACATGACGCAGATCCGCTCCGGCAAGTCGAGCCCGCTCATGCTCATCACGAGCGGCTACCACTTCCACCACGTCACCGCTGACTGCGAGGAGGCCCTGGACGAGGTCGTTCGGGCCCTGGGGGAGCGCGGCTTCCTGGCTCCAGTGAGCGACTACGAGCGCGGCGAGTTTGCCGGCGAGAACCCTACGGGGGCAAATCCGCAGGAATAGCCGGTATTACCGGGCCCTTTGGGCTGGTGATTTAAAACCTGATATGACGCCGGTCGGCCGTCGAGGCTGGTCGGCGTCATATCTTGCGCAGAAGTCCCCTTCGTGCGAGCAATTCGCGCTCGGCCGTGCAGAACCGGCCTTCGTGCGAGTGCCTTTCGGCGGGTTTGCGCCGCATCTGGACCTTTCCCCTCGCAAAACCCCAGTTGATAACTTGCGGATACTTGGACCACCCCCGAAAGTGGCTCACACCAGGGGGACTTCTGTGCAACGGCGCGCCAATTGCTCACACGAAGGGGACTTCTGCGTAAGGGAGCGCCAAAAAGAAGGCCCCGCAGCCGGATGACTGCGGGGCCTTCCCTGAAAGCGATCGCTCCGTGGCGTCGAGGCTACTTGGCGGTCTGCTGCTCTCCCTCGGGGAAGATGATCTTGTTCACGAAGAAGAAGATCACCATGGAGATGCCGCCGTTCAGCACCGTGGTGCCGATGTTGTAGACGAAGTCGGGCACAAACTGGCCGGCAACGGCAACCCAGATGCAGTTGATGGAGTTAACGATGCAGGTGATCACGATGAAGGCCAGCACGTACCACATGATCTGCTTGGCGAGGTTGCCCTTGGAGCGGAAGACAAAGTTGCGCTGGATGGGGAAGTTGATGCACTCGCCGATGATCATGGCGACCATATAGGCGCAGAAGTACGAGAAGCCGCCGGCCTCCTCGCCGTAGCCGATGATGTACCACGGGAAGCTGATGCCCGCGATGGTGAGCGTGATGCCGGGGAAGCCAAAGGCCGCGTGGGACAGGCCGGAGAAGATCATCGGCAGGAACTGCAGGATGAGGTACTTGAAGACGGTCACGAGGTTGGACACGATGACAAAGAGGCCGCCCTCGCGAATCCACGTCGCGGCTGAGGGATGCTTCTCGGCAAACGAGTTCCAGAAGTTCATTGCGTGCTCCTAATCGTTGGTCGGACGGTCGTTGCCCGCGCGGGGTGCTAGGCGAGCTTCTTGGCCACGCCAGAGTTCCTGACGAGGTTCATCACAAAGGCGTAGAGGATGGGCACCAAGATCCACAGGGCCCACAGGCCGATGCCCGCACCCACGCCCCAACCAAGGGCGATGGCGGCCGCCAGCAGGATGACGCCGCCCCAGCCAAAGCCGCGCACCTCGCGGACCAGCGCGTCGACGAGGCCCATGTCAACCATGCCGCCGGTCATCTTGGCCAGCGCGCGCAGCGGCATGTTCCAGATGAAGAGCACGTTGAGGTTGGGCTTGCCGGACTTGTCGGCGCCGGTCTTGAGGGCCTTGAGGACGGCCCAGACAACCCAGAAGATGAGTGAGCGGCCGTGGTTGAGGTCGCGGAAGCACATGTTGCGGCCGATGACGGGGCCGTCGGCGGGCACGGGGTGGCCGAGAAGCGCCTCAAAGCTGGCGTCGCTGACGGCTGCTACGCTGGCGTCCTCGTAGCAGGAGACGTCGCGGCCCTCGTAGGGGTTGGGGGCGTCGGTCCCGGCGACCTCGACCTGGGCGGTCAGGCGCACGTCGTCAGAGGAGGAGGCCACGCGCAGCTCCCACGTGCCGCCCTCGACCTCCCAGTTGCCGGTCTTGTCGTTGAAGTAGCGGAAGGCCTTGTCGCCGAGCTCGATGGTGACGACCTTGCTCTCGCCAGGCTCGAGCGTCACGCGGGCAAAGCCCTTGAGCTCCTGCTCCGGGCGGAAGACCTGGTGGTCGGGCTTGGAGACGTAGAGCTGGACGATCTCGGTGCCGGCGACGGTGCCGGTGTTGGTGACCGTGAAGGTGGCGTCCCACTCGCTGGCCTCGAGGTTGCCGTAGGCAAACGTGGTGTAGGACAGGCCGTAGCCAAACGGATAGGCCACGGGCTTCTTGGCCGTCTGGAAGTAGCGATAGCCCACGTAGAGGCCCTCGCGGTACTCGGCGCGCTTCTCGTCGGAGGGGAAGGAGGCAAAGGAGGGCACGTCCTCGAGGCGCAGCGGCCAGGTCTCCGTCAGCTTGCCGGAGGGGTTGACCTTGCCGCAGACGATGTCCAGCGCAGCGCCGGCGCCGGCCTGGCCGCCCAGGGCGCAGTAGAGGATGGAGCGGGCGTCGTCGGCCCAGTCGGTCTCCACGCAGGAGCCGGCGGAGAGAAGTACGACCACGTTGGGGTTGACCTGGGCCACCGCGTGCGCGAGCTCCACCTGGTTCTCGTTGAGCTTCATGTTGAGGCGGTCGGCGCCCTCGGACTCGGCGATCTCGTCAAGGGCCAGGGCGAGAAGGACCACGTCGGCGTGGCGCGCGAGCTCCAGGGCGGCGGCGCGCTTGCTGGCGTTCTGGCCGCCGTGGCGCTCGAAGCCCGGCTCGTAGCCCACGAGGGTGAGGTCGGTCTCGCCGACCATGTCCAGCAGGGAGTCCACCTTGGTGGAGTTGACGGCCGAGGAGCCGGCGCCCTGGTAGCGCGGGGTCTGGGCAAAGTCGCCGATGAGGGCGACCTTGGTGCCCTCGGCAAGCGGCAGCAGCGGGGCGCCGCCGGCGATCGCCTCGTTCTTGAGCAGGACGGCGCCTTCCGCGGCGGCCTCGCGGGCTAGCTCGTGGTGGGCGTCCTGGTCAAAGGTCTTGGGTGCGGCAAGCGTGGCTGGGTGGACGGAGAGCACCAGGTCGATGACCTCGTCCACGCGCGCGTCAATGTCCTTCTCGCTGAGGGTGCCGGCGGCCACGGCGTCCAGGAGCTCGCGGACGGAGCCCAGGCCGGGGGCGGGCATCTCGAAGGTGGAGCCGGCCGCCACGCCGGCGGCGTGGTCGTTGGAGCCGCCCCAGTCGGTGACGACGGAGCCGTCAAAGCCCCACTCCTTGCGCAGAATGTCGTCCAGCAGGTGCGCGTTCTCGTTGGCGTAGGTGCCGTTGATGAGGTTGTAGGAGCTCATGATGGTCTTGGGCTGCGCCTCACGCACCACAATCTCAAAGGCCGTGAGGTAGATCTCGCGCAGCGTGCGCTCGTCCAGGATGGAGTCGGACGCCTGGCGGCGGGTCTCCTGGCTGTTGACGGCAAAGTGCTTGGGGCACGCGGCGATGCCGTTGGACTGGATGCCGCGCACGTAGCCGGCCGCCATCTTGCCGGCAAGGTACGGGTCCTCCGAGAAGTACTCGAAGTTGCGGCCGCACAGCGGGTTGCGCTTGATGCACAGGCCCGGTCCCAGAAGGACGTCCACGCCCTGGCTGGCGGCCTCCTGGCCCATGGCGGCGCCGACGCGCTCGCCCAGCTCGGGGTCCCAGCTGTTGGCGACGGTGACGGCGGTGGGGAAGCAGGTTGCGGGCTCGGACCCGTTGAGGCCCAGGTGGTCGGCGGCGCCAGCCTGGTGGCGGACGCCGTTGGGGCCGTCGGAGAACTCGATGGCCGGGATGTCGGCGCGATCGATGCCCCAGCTGCCGAAGGTGGTGCCGCCCTGGAGCAGGGCGCACTTCTCCTCAAGGCTGAGCTTGCCGATGATGTCCTCGTGTTTCATGGGAGCTCCTTCTTGCGTTATACGACAGCCTTGATGATAGACGGGGGCCGCCCCCGCGCCGCCATCCTGTCACAATCGGCCCCGCAGCGGACACGATTGGCCGCGCGGCCGGCAGGCGGGCGGCGCGGCAAACAAAAGGGCGCCCCGGCGAGAAGGGCTTCTCGCCGGGGCGCCCTGTGGGTGCGAAGAGCTCCTAGCGGCCGTGGCGGCCGAGGAAGGGGAGGCGCGGCAGGCGGCTCTTGAAGGGGCTCACGAAGGGCTTGCTGGCCGGGACTGCGGCCTCGGCCTCGGGAGGCACCGTGTCCACCACGCCGGCGGGGACGTCCGCCACGGGCATGTCGGTGATGTCGGGCATCGGCGACACGGCCGGCTCGGCCTCGGCGGCGCCCACGCCGGCAGCGGCGCCGGCGTCCTCGGGGCCCACGGCCTCGACGGCCTCGCGCTCGCGGTAGCGCACCATCATGTCGCGCTGCAGCTCGGTGATGCTGGGCGGCGCCCAGATGAGCGCGTTGGCGCCGGCCTCGACCGTGGCGCCGGTGACCTCGGGCGTCTTTCCGCCGGTGGCAAGGATCGGCAGGTTGGGGTAGGCCTCGCGCAGCTCGCGGATGACGGCGGCGGTGTTGCGCCCGGCCGCCACGTTGATGATGCGGGCGCCCGCCTCCACCTTCTGGCGGGTCACCTCGTCAAAGCGTGTGATGGACGCCACCACGGGGATGTCCACCGTGGAGACCACCTGGGCCACCATGTCCGGCGTGGCGGGGGAGTTGAGCACCACGCCCGCGGCACCCTGCATCTCGGAGACCGCGGCCAGCTCGGCGGCGCGACGTCCGGTGGTGGTGCCGCCGCCCACGCCCACAAAGAGCGGGGCCTCGGCCACGGTGAGAAGCGCCTGCGTGATGGCGGGCTGCGCCGTGAAGGGGTAGACGGCAAAGATGGCGTCTGCGTTGGAGTTGCGGATGACGGCCACGTCCGTGGAGTAGAGCAGCGAGCGGATGCGGCGCCCGAAGAGCGTGAAGCCCGTGCACTCGCCGTAGCCCTCGGGCACGCGCAGCGGCGCCTTGCGGAGGCGCCCCTCGATGGGGGAGGGCCCGTCGGCGGCGGGCACGACCTCGCCGATGGCGTCTGTCCCGTCGGTGAAGATGATGGACCTGCGGGCAGACGGCTGGTCGGCCCCGGCGATGGCGCTGCTCTGATCTGACATGGGTGCCTCCAGGCTCGCGGCGGTTGCTTATGGCGTGATTGGTGCGGCGAGAAGTGCGGCCGGGACGCGGCCGGACTCGCGCGTACCCACACTTTATGCCCCAGGAGGGGCGCCGGTAATCAGACGCGTGTGCTTCTGGCCTGCCGGCAAGAACGTCGAGGTCACGGTCAAGACCCCCGTGCCCGGCACCGACGGACACCTGGAACACAGACTGCTGGTACAAGCTGAGCAGCTCTGCGGCCGCCACGGACGGTTGGTCGCAGTTTGCGCCAACTGGGAAAACGAGGCCAAAATTGCCCGGGCTACTCGGAAGTTCGCAACAAGACGCAAACGTAGCCGCAATGCTCGGATTTTTTCGCCCCAGGGACCCATGTCTTGGGCGTGGCTGATGGGCTAAGCGTGGAGAAGGACCCTTCGGCCAACTCGGGCTTGTTTTGAACCGCTCGTGCCGCATACAATTGCTCCGCTTTGTCTAGCTGCGGAAACGCTGGCTATCAGATTTAAACTACAGTCAACAAAACCGACCTAACGTCAAAACTGGAGGTCATACAGTGAGCGACATCGTCATCGTTGCAGAGACCGGCTCCGACATTCCCGCTTCCGAGGCGGCCGAGCTGGGCATCGAGCTCGTCCCCATGCACGTCTCCATTGGCGACGCCACCATCGACGACGGCACCCTTGACCCGGCCGAGATGCTGGAGCAGTGCCGCCAGCTGGGCGTCCTTCCGCGCACGAGCGGCTGCATGCCCATCGACTTCCAGCGCGTCTTCGACCGCATTCACGAGCGGTGCCCCGAGGCCAAGATCCTCTACATTGCCTACTCCGCGGTTACCACCTGCTCCTACGAGTCCGCCCGCACCGCCGCCGAGGGTCGCGAATACGTCTACAGCTTTGACACCACGCACGTGACCATCGGCCAGGGCTTCGTGGTGCGCGAGACCGCCCTCTACCTGCGCGAGCACCCCGAGGTCTCTATTGAGGAGCTCATGGCCTGGTCGGAGGACCTGGCCGGTCGCATGCGCATGGGCTTCATCCCCGGCGACCTTGGCTACCTGCGCGCGGGCGGCCGCCTCTCCAACGCCGCCTTCCTGGGCGCCACGCTGCTGCGCATCAAGCCCATCATCGAGCTCATCGACGGCAAGCTCACCGCCACCAAGAAGCTCCGCGGCAAGATGGAGACCTGCGCCCTGGGCCTCATGGACCACATGGCCCTGCAGGGTGACTACGACACGTCCGTGATCTACTTCGTGCGCTCCAGCGGCCTTCCGCTCTCCGTCCAGCAGGCCGCCGAGAAGCACGCCCGCGAGCTCGGCTTTGAGTCCTTCCGCTGGTACGACACGCAGGACGTCATCACGTCCCACTGCGGCCCCGGCTCCTTCGCCGTGGCCTTCCCCGGCATTAGGAAGTAGCCTTCCGCCCGCACGGGCTTCTCGCTGTTTGCATGTGTTTGTGGACGCTCGGCACGCGCTGGGCGTCCATTTTTACATGCAAACGGCGAGAAGCACTCCCGCGCACCTAGGCGGGCAGCTCCATGCGCTCGAAGAAGGCGAGGGCGTTGCCGTAGCAGAGCTTGCGCGTGAGGGTCTCGCCAAAGTTGGCCAGGAGCGCCTGCTGGAAGGCGGGCATCGCGGCCGCGTCGGACAGGCAGTCCGGCACGCTCGCGCCGTCGAGGTCTCCGCCCAGGGCCACCACGTCCTCGCCGTCGAGGTCGAGCCAGTGCTCGATATGGGTCATGATCTGGGCAGGCGTCACCGCGCGCCCGGCCTCGCCCCGGGCGCCGTCAACCAGGAATCTCGTGCAGTAGTTGAGTCCCACCACGCCGCCAGCGTCGCGGATGCAGCGGAACTGGTCGTCTGTGAGGTTGCGAAGGTGGCCACAGACGGCGCGCGAGTTGGAGTGGCTCGCCACAAAGGGACGCCTGGCACGGGCGGCCACGTCGGCAAAGCACTCGTCGTTGAGGTGCGAGACGTCCATCACCACGCCGCAGCGCTCCATCTCGGCCAGCGCCGCCGCGCCTGTGGCAGAGAGCCCCTCGTGCGTGTCGTGCCCGCTGGCCAAGGGGCCGGCCGCGTTCCAGCTGAGGGACGCCATGAGGAGCCCCTGGCGAGCCAGCCGCTCAACGAGGCCCAGGTCAGCGGCAAAGAGCCGAGCATTCTCTATGGTGCGCACCGCCACCAGGCGCGCGGCCTTCTCGCCAGCCGGCGCGCCCTCGAGCAGCGGGCGGATCTGGCTCGCGCGGGTGACGGCAACGGCGCCCAGCTCGGCGCAGGCGGCCACCTGGTCGGCCAGGTAGGCGCTCACGTGGGCCTCAAACGCCACGGCCTCCTCGGGCGAGAGCTCGTCCGGCACAAAGCAGGCAAAGCACTGCGCCCACGGCGTGGCCCCGACCTTCTCCACCGAGATTGCCCCGTGGTTGCGGGCGAGCTGACGGCAGCCGGCGGGGTCGGCCTCGTCTCCCGGGCCATAGAAGTGCATGCCGGCGGCCTTCCTGAGGCTGCCGGAAGGGGTCTGCCAGCTCAGGCGGTCTGCGGTGTCGCAGTGCAGGTCAAAGACGGGGATGGGCTGGGCCGCGGGTGCCGGGCTGGCTGCGTTCATGTGGGCTCCTCTGACGCGTGTGATGAGTGCGTGTTGCTCCATTCAAGCCTAATTTGCCATGGCAGAATGAGTTGACTTGCTCTTTTAACAGGAGGGGAGAAGACCATGCCCGAGTCCGAACGCCCGCTTGACTCCGCCGGCTTTGCCAAGGCCGCCTACGAGGCCGCCATCGGCAGGGAGTTTCCGACCGACGTCTTTTGCGCGCCCCAGCTCAGGTGGGCCGTCATCGGCTGTGGGGTCATCGCCAACCAGATGGCGGACTCCCTGGCGCTTGCCGGCCGCCGCATAGAGGGCGTGGCCAACCGCCACGCGGAGAAGGCCCGGGCCTTTGCCGCCGCCCACGACGTGCCCCGCGTCTACCAGACCTTCGAGGAGCTCTACGCGGACCCCGACATCGATGCCATCTACATCACCACGCCGCACAACACCCACATCGGGTTTCTCCGCGGCGCCCTCGCGGCCGGCAAGCACGTGCTGTGCGAGAAGTCCATCACGCTCAACTCCGAGGAGCTCGACGAGGCCCGCGAGCTTGCCCGTGCCAACCACGTGGTGCTCATGGACGCCACCACGATCCTGCACATGCCGCTCTACCAGGAGCTCCTTTCCCGCGCGCGCACGGGCGAGTTCGGGCGCATGAACCTGGCGCAGCTCAACTTTGGCAGCTACAAGCCCTACGACCCAGCCACGCGCTTCTACAACCCCAACCTCGCCGGCGGCGCCATGCTGGACATCGGCGTCTACGCGCTCAGCCTGGCCCGCCTCTTCATGGACCAGGCGCCCGACGAGGTGGTGAGCCTGGCCAACCGCTGCGAGACGGGCGTGGACGTCACGAGCGGCATCGTGGCCAGAAACCCGCAGGGCCAGATGGCCGTGCTCTCGCTTTCCCTCCACTCCAAGCAGCCCAAGCGCGCCGTGCTCTCCTTTGACCGCTGCTACGTGGAGGTCATGGAGTACCCGCGCGCCGACCGCGCCGTCATCACCTGGACCGAGGACGGTCGCCGCGAGGAGGTGCGCGCGGGCGAGGAGGCCTACGCGCTCTGCTACGAGATGGCCGACCTCGAACGCGCCGCCGCCGGCGACGAGGCGGCCGCCGGCCTCATAGACGTGGCTTCGGACGTGATGGACCTCATGACCCGCCTGCGCCGCGAGTGGGGCGTCACCTACCCGGAGGAGCTCTAGGGCCGGGCAGGCCTTCCGGCTCTATAATGCTCTGGCCCCATCACGCAGACCAAGGAGGGCGCATGCCTCTGAAGGAAGTGGACGTCAAGTCCCTGAACATAAATCCCTTTACCGCCATCGGTGACGACTGGATGCTGGTTACTGCCGGTGACCAGGACTCCCACAACACCATGACCGCCAGCTGGGGCGGCCTGGGTGAGCTCTGGGGAGCCCCGGTGGCCACCTGCTACATCCGCCAGAGCCGCTACACCAAGGAGTTCGTGGACGCCAGCCAGACGTTCACGCTGAGCTTCCTGGACCCGGCAAGGTATCGCCGCGAGCTGGGCTACCTGGGTCGCGTCTCCGGCCGTGACGAGGACAAGATTGCCGCCTGCGGCCTCACGCCGGTTGCCGTGGACGGCACCACCACGTTTGCCGAGGCGGGCCTCACCCTGGTCTGCCGCAAGGCCTACGCCACCTACCTGGGCCCGGAGGGCTTTGTGCCCGGCGTGGTGGACCAAGAGCGGTGGTACGCCGACGGGGACTACCACACCATGTACGTCGCATACATCGAGCACGCCTACGTGGCGCAGTAGGGAAGGGCAAGAGTCATCATGAAAAAGGTCGCAATCATCTTCGGCGGCATCTCCACCGAGCACGACATCTCCTGCAAGTCTGCCGACAACGTCATCAAGGCGCTCGACGGTCGCTATGAGCTGGTGCTCATTGGCATCACGCGCGAGGGCGAGTGGCTCCACTACGCCGGCGACGCGGCCGACGTCACCGGCGCGTGGGAGACTCACGACGTGACGCCGGTGGCGCTGGTGCCCGGCTGTGGCAGGACGCCCGGCGGGCTCTTCTCGCTGCGTGACGGCTGCCTGGAGCGCCTTGACGTCGACGTTGCCCTGCCGGTCATGCACGGCCAGGGCGGCGAGGACGGAACGCTTCAGGGCACGCTGGAGACCTGCGGCATCCCGTACGTGGGCTGCGGCGTGCTGGCCAGCGCCGTCTGCATGGACAAGGACGCAAGCCACCGCCTGGCCGCCGCGGCCGGCGTGCGCTCGCCCAAGTGCGAGGTCCTCTACCGCGGCGCCTCCGAGGCCGAGGGGCAGGCCGCCGTTGAGGCCTGCGGCGGCTTCCCCGTCTTTGTGAAGCCTGCGCGCGGCGGCTCCTCCATCGGTGTCTCCAAGGCCTCTGACCAGGCGAGCTTCCGCGAGGCGCTCGACGCTGCGTTTGCCCTTGACCCCAAGGTGGCCGTCGAGGAGGCCATCGTGGGCGACGAGGTGGGCTGCGCCATCGTCGGCGACGCCGTCAACGGCCTGCGTATGGGCGAGGTCGACCAGATCAAGGTCCTGGGAGACGGCTTCTTCCGCATCCACCTGGAGAAGAACCCCGGTCAGAACACGGAGCTGCGCTGCCCGTCCGACCTTAACGGCGCGGTCCTGGCAAAGGTGCGCAACGCGGCCCGGCGCGTGTACGAGGCGCTCGGCTGCGAGGGCTTCGCCCGCGTTGACCTGTTCGTCACCCCCGAGCACGAGGTGGTCTTCAACGAGGTCAACTCCACGCCGGGCCTCACGTACTACAGCCGCTTCCCTCAGATGATGCGCGTCGCCGGCCACGAGCTGGGCGACGTCCTCGAGGAGCTCATCGAGGCCAAGTTGGCGTAGGGAGCAGGAACGCTCTTCTTGCCGAGAAGGGCGCCCTGGCTCACTATCCAACGGTGACCACAATCTCTATAATGTAGTCACAAACGCGAGGATTGGGGGTTTCGATGGATACCACGGCTACGCTGGAGCCCGTTGGGGTCAGGGAGGCAAAGGCCAGGTTCAGCTCGCTCACCGAGGCGGTGAACGAGCTGGGTGCGCCACTCACGGTGCTCAAGAACAACAGGCCATGGGTGGTCATCCAGCCGGCCGACGCCGGTGCTGCGGAGAGGCGCCGCAAGCTCGAGGCCTTCCGCGCCCTCACGGCGTCCATTGAGGCCGAGAAGCCCGCGGGGGTTGGCGCTGCCTGGGGGAGCATCGAGCGTGACCGGGAGCTGCTTGGCGAGGAGCGGGTGAGGCGCTTTGGCTGAGGTCGTCCTGGACACTAACGTTCTTCTCGACTACTTGGATGCCAGTCGCCCGGAGCACCGTGCCGCCGTCGACGTCATCTACGAGCTTCTCGACGACGCCGAGCTGGAGCCGGTGGTGACGGCCGGGTGCCTCAAGGACGTCTACTACATCTTGTGCCGGAGGTATCGCAACGAGGCCGTGGTGCGGCAGCGGCTCGATGACTTCCGGCAGATCGTGCGTGTCCTGCCCCTGGACGCCGCGGTGCTGGACGCCGCCTTTGCGAGCGACGAGCCAGACCTTGAGGACGCCCTCGTCCGCGCCTCGGCCGAGCTCGTGGGGGCCCGCGCCATCGTCACGCGCGACGTTGCCGCGTACTCGCGCTCGAGCGTTCCCGCCATGGCGCCACGCGCGTTTCTCGCCACGCTGGAGGGGTGAGTGGCGGCCCGCGGGCAAGCGCTGCCAGCAAAATAGCGTGTCACAACTTTTGATGCAAAGCGCTTTACCGGCGCGGAGCCACCAAGTTGTGACACGCCCTTCTCGCCGAGAAGAGCGTGGCGACCGGAAGGCGCTCCGGCCGCCACGCACGCTACTTGCCCTGGACCATGGACAGCGAGATCTTCTTTCGCTGGAGGTCGACCTTCTCCACCCAGACGGTCACGGTGTCGCCGACGCGCACCACGTCGCTGGGGTGCTTGACGAAGCGGTTCGACATCTTTGAGATGTGCACGAGGCCGTCTTGGTGGACGCCCACGTCGACGAAGGCGCCGAAGTCCACCACGTTGCGAACGGTGCCCCTGAGCTCCATGCCGGGCTCAAGGTCCTCCATGGTGAGCGCCGCGCGGTTGAAGACCACCTCGGGGGCGTCGTCGCGCGGGTCGCGGCCGGGCTTCTTGAGCTCGTTGATGATGTCCACCAGGGTGAGCGTGCCGCACCCCAGCTCGCTGGCCAGGGTGCCCACGCTGCCCACGCGACGCTCGATGTCTGGCACGCCGCCGCGCGCAAGCTCGTCTGCGCCCACGCCGGCGCGGCGCAGGACCTCGGTTGCCACCGGGTAGCTCTCGGGGTGGACGCTCGTGGCGTCGAGCGGGTTCTTGCCACCCGTGATGCGCAGGAAGCCCGCGGCGTTGAGATAGGCCTTGGGGCCCAGCTTGGGCACCTTGAGGAGCTGGCGGCGGTCAGTGAAGGCGCCGTTCTGCTCGCGGTAGGCCACGATGTTTCTGGCCACGGCCGGCGTGATGCCAGAGACGTAGCCCAGAAGGCTCGCGCTCGCGGTGTTGACGTCCACGCCCACGCGGTTGACCACGTCCTCCACCACGTTGCCCAGCGCGCGGGAGAGCTCGGCCTGATCAAGGTCGTGCTGGTACTGGCCCACGCCGATGGACTGGGGCGGGATCTTGACGAGCTCGGCCAGCGGGTCCTGGAGGCGCCGGCCCAGGCTCATGGCGCCGCGGACGGTGACGTCCAGGTCCGGGTACTCCTGGCTTGCCAGCTCGGAGGCGGAGTAGACCGAGGCGCCGGCCTCGTTGACTATGGTGTAGCGCAGGTCGGGCGCGGACTCTCCGATGAACTCGCTCACGACCTCCTCGGTCTCTCGGCTGGCGGTGCCGTTGCCGATGACGATGGTGTTGACCTGGTCCTTCTTGACCAGTCGGGCAAGCTCGCGCTTGGTGCCGGCCACGTCGTGGCGGGGCTTGGTGGGAAAGACCACGCCGTGGTCAAGAAGCTTGCCCGTCTCGTCCATGACGGCCACCTTGCAGCCGGTGCGGTAGCCCGGGTCAAGCGCCAGCACGCGGGCGCCGCGGACGGGGCGCGCGGAGAGAAGCCCCTCGAGGTTCTTGGCAAAGACCTTGATGGCCTCGGTCTGGGCGCGCACAGTCAGGCGGGCGCGCTCCTCGCGCTCAAGGGAGGGGGCCATGAGGCGCTTGTAGCCGTCGGCCACGGCCGCGTCCAGGTAGGGCGCGAAGGGGCCCTGGCGGCGAGGCCAGCGTGCGCCCAGGCGGGCCACGGCGGCCGTCTGGTCCACGGCCACGCGGACGCGCAGCTTGCCCTCGCGCTCGCCGCGGTCCATGGCCAGGACGCGGTGGTTGGGAACCTTGCGCAGGGGCTCGGCGTAGTCGTAGTAGGGCTCGTAGGGGGTCTTCTCGGCGGCGTCCACGGCCACGGAGCTGACGTCTGCGGTGGCCTCGGTGAAGGCGCGCAGGTCGGCCACGTTCTCCGGCTCCTCGGCCACGGTCTCGGCCACGATGTCCTGGGCGCCCGCAAGGGCCTTCTCGGCGGTGTCGAAGCCAGCCTCGGCGTTGACGTACCCCTCGGCGGCGGCCAGCGCTCCTCCCCTGGGGCTGACCTGCATGATCATCATGTTGGCAAGCGGCTCCAGGCCTGCCTCGCGGGCCTTCTGCGCGCGGGTCTGGCGCTTCTTGCGGTAGGGCTTGTAGAGGTCCTCCACGCGCTGCAGCTGCGTGGCGGCGTTTATCTCTGCCTCGAGCTCGGGCGTGAGCTTGCCCTGGACCTTGATGAGGAGAAGGACGTCGCGCTTGCGCTGCTCGAGGTTGCGCAGGTAGCCCAGGCGCTCCTCGAGGGCGCGCAGGGCGACGTCGTCCATGCCGCCGGTGGCCTCCTTGCGGTAGCGCGCAATGAAGGGGATGGTGTTGCCCTCGTCGATGAGGCCGACAGCCGCGCTGACGGCCTCCGGCTTGAGCCCCAGCTCCTCCGCGAGCGTGGAAACTATGTCCATGTTTTATGCCCCCGTCTACTGTTGGTGCCGATGTGCATAAGGCCACTAGGATACCCGAACGGTGCGCGCTCGAGCCTCGGCGTTGTTAGGCCGCAAATGCCGACTTGGGTGTTCGCACTCGGACACCCAAGTCGGCTTTTCTCGCCATTTGACCAAGAAAACCGAGCTGGGCATCCATGGACGCATACCCAGCTCGGTATTGTTGGCATCGCTGCAGTGGGAACGCCGCCGCCAGCTCCGCTCTGGCTACCGTCGAGAAGTGCGCTTCTTGCCGCGGGGGCCACGCCCGCACTCGTCTGTCTCCTTGGGCGGGTAGGGGCGGATCAGGCACTTCTCGCCAAAGCCGATGAGGTCGGTGCGGCCGGCCTTGTGCAGGGCCTCGTTGACCAGGCGCCAGTTCTCGGGCTTGCGGTACTGGATGAGCGCGCGCTGCATGGCCTTCTCGTGCGGGTCGCGCGGCACGTAGATGGGCTGCATGTTGCGCGGGTCCACGCCCGTGTAGTACATGCAGGTGCTCATGGTGGACGGGGTGGGGTAGAAGTCCTGGACCTGCTCGGGCATGTAGCCCATGTCACGCACGGCCTCGGCCAGCTCCACGGCCTCCTTCATGGTGCTGCCGGGGTGCGAGCTGATGAGGTAGGGCACCACGTACTGCTCCTTGCCGGCGCGACGCGTGACCTGCTCGAAGCGGCGGCAGAAGGCATCGTAGACCGCGCGGGGCGGCTTGCCCATGGCGGCTAGGACCGTGTCGCTCACGTGCTCGGGCGCCAGGCGCAGCTGGCCGCTCACGTGGTGGTTGACCAGCTCCTCGAGGAACTTGTCGGACTTGTCGGCCAGGGTGTAGTCAAAGCGGACGCCGCTGCGCACGAAGACCTTCTTCACGCCGGGAAGCTGGCGCAGGTCGCGCAGGAGCTCGGCGTAGGAGTCCTCCTCGACCACCATGTTCTTGCAGAGCGTGGGCCACATGCAGCGGCGGTTGCTGCACACGCCGCGGGTGGCCTGCTTGTCGCACGCGGGTCGGCCGAAGTTTGCCGTGGGGCCGCCGACGTCGGTGATGTAGCCCTTGAAGTGGGGGTCTGCCGTGAGGGCGCGGGCCTCCTCCATGATGCTCTTGTGGCTCCTGACCTGCAGGACGCGGCCCTGGTGGAAGGTGATGGCACAGAAGCTGCACTCGCCAAAGCAGCCGCGGTTGGCCGCAATGGAGAAGCGCACCTCGTCAAAGTCGAAGGCCGGCACGCCGCCCGCGGCGTCGTAGTCCGGGTGCCACGCGCGGGCGTAGGGCAGCTCGTAGACGCCGTCCAGCTCGGGGGTGGTGAGCGGGGGCTGCGGCGGGTTCTGCACCACGAAGAGGTTGTCGGCCGGGTAGGGCTCCACCAGGCGGTGGGCTGTCACGGAGTCCATGTTGCGGTACTGAACGGCAAAGCTGCGGGCGTAGTTGAGGCGGTCCGCGCGCAGCTCGTCGAAGGAGGGCAGCAGGTCGTAGTCGTAGACCTCGTCAAGCGAGTGAGCCTTGTAGGCAGAGCCGCAGATCCAGGTCACCTGGTCGATGGAAAGGCCCGAGTCCAGGGCCTCCGCCACCTCCACGATGGACTTCTCGCCCATTCCGTAGAGGACGAGGTCGGCACCGGAGTCAAGCAGGATGGAGCGCTTGAGGGAGTCCGACCAGTAGTCGTAGTGGGCAAGGCGGCGCAGGCTCGCCTCGATGCCGCCCAGCACGATGGCCGCGTGCTTGTACGTGCGCCTGATGAGGTTTGAGTAGACCACGCAGGCGTGGTCCGGGCGCGCCCCCATGACGCCCCCGGGGGTGTAGAAGTCCTTGCCGCGGCGGCGCTTGGCCACGGTGTAGTGGTTGACCATGGAGTCCATGTTACCGGCGGAGACCAGGAAGGCCAGGCGGGGCTCGCCCAGGACGGCAACGCTCTTGGGGTCGTGCCAGTCCGGCTGGCAGATCACGCCCACCTTGAAGCCGTGGGCCTCCAGGGTGCGCGTGATGATGGACATGCCAAAGCTGGGGTGGTCAACGTAGGCGTCGCCGCAGACGTAGACGAAGTCGCACTGCTCCCAGCCGCGAGCCTCCATGTCGGCGCGGCTGACGGGGAGAAACGCCTCACGTGGGGGACGGGCGGGCTCGGGAGCGGCTGCGGCCGGCCTGCGGCGCGCGTGGGAGCGCTGGCCGCCTTGGCTGCCTTGGCCTCGCTGGCCGGCTCGGCCGTTCTGGCCGCCTCGGCTTTGGGGGTTGCGCTTGCTGCTGTGGGCCTGGGCCATGGTGCGTCCGTCCTTCTCGACTGGGGGTGTTGCTCAATGGTAGCGCTCGGGGGCGGGCTTTGTGGTTTGTGGTGCCAACGTGGAGCGAGCGTGGTCAGATTGTGCATCCGACCAGCGGTTGATTGAGGGGGAGAAAACCGTGGTAAACCATAGTCACCTTCTTTCCTTGTTGCCCCCGCCGCCCCTCCAGCGACGGGGGCGCCTTCGTTTGTGGGGCGCCTGTGGGACGTTGGTCAGGCCGCCGCCCGCCGCCTTCTTGTGTATTAAATCATTGATACAGGAAGCCCCAATTGGCACAAAAGGCCCGTGCATGCACGCGCCAATAGCAAGAAGACCCGCTTTGTGTATCAATTTCTTAATACACAAAGCGGGTCTTCTCGCGTTTGCCGTGCGCCCGCCAGGCCAGGAGCCCCTCCCGTTGCGCCGGGCGCCTGACACGCCGTGCCGCTGTTGCGCGACGCGCGACGTCTTGCAGCAAGAAATGTTGACGTCTCAACAACCGAGGGCTAGAGTCTTTGCGTCGGAGCAATGTCGAGAGGGGACACGATGGCCAAGGACGTCCTGGTGCAGGAGTTGGTTGACGGGTTTGACGACTGGCCCGCGCGGCCGCGGCCCGAGGAGTCGGCGTCCGCCGGATCGTGCGGCGGCGCAGCCCGCATGACGAGCGAGCTCTACCCCTACGACGCGCTCTTCTCGCCCATCAGGGTGAACCGCCTCACCCTCAAGAACCGCATCGTCATGGCGCCCATGGGCAACATCGACATGTGCGAGGAGACGGGCCGGCCCAACCAGAAGATGCTCGACTACTTCTTTGCTCGGGCCAAGGGCGGCTGCGGCCTCATCACGACCGGCCTCGTGCCCGTGAGCCACGGCATCGACGCCACGGTCACCGAGCCGGGCGGGCTCACCTACTTTCCGCGCATCGACCGCAGTCGCACCGTCATGGCCGGCTGGCGCGACCTGGCACAGGGCGTCCATGCCTTTGGCTCGCGCATATTCGTGCAGCTCACGGCCGGTCTGGGCCGCGTCGGCAACCCGCAGTGCCTCCTCACGCTCAAGAGGTTCCCGGCCTCGGCGAGCGTCCTTCCCAACTACTACATGCCGTCGGTGCCGTGCATGCGCCTCTCCGACCGCAGACTCGGCCGCATCGTGAGGGCCCTCGGGCAGGCGGCCGCCGACGCCTCGGCCATGGGGCTTGACGGCGTCTACCTCCACGGGCACGAGGGCTATCTCCTCGAGCAGATGGCCAACCCCGCCTTCAACCACCGCAGGCTGGGCCGCTACGCCGACTGGCGCCGCTTTGGCCTGGACGCGGTGCGCGAGATTCGCCGCCGCGTGGGGCCGGACCTCCCGATCATGTACCGCATCGACCTCTCCCTCGCCCTGGAGGAGACCTATGGCGAGAAGGTCCTCGACGGTACCTACCTGGGCCGCATGCGCGGCGGGCGCTCGGTTGAGCAGACGCTCGGCTACATGGAGGAGCTCGTGGCGGCCGGCGTGGACCTCTTCGACGTCGATTTGGGCTGCTACGACAACTGGTGGATGCCCCACCCGCCCGCGAGCATGCCGGCGGGCTGCTTCGTGCCCTTGGCCGAGGCCGTGAAGAGGCGCTTTGCCAGGGACGGCGTCAAGTCCAACGCCGGGCTTCCCGTGCCTGTCGTCGCGGTCGGCAAGCTAGGCTACCCCGACGTGGCCGAGCGCGCCCTGCGCGAGGGCGCCTGCGACATGGTGATGCTGGGACGTCCCCTGCTGGCCGATCCCGAGTGGCCCAACAAGGCCTATGCGGGCTGCGTCGACCAGATCAGGCCGTGCATCGGCTGCCAGGAGGGCTGCGTGAACGAGTTCGTGGAGGGCGGCCACCCGCAATGCGCGGTCAACCCCCGCTGCTCCTTCGAGCACGCCATGCCGGAGATCCCGCCGCGCGCCGCCTCGCCACGCCGCGTGGCCGTGGTGGGGGCCGGTCCCGCGGGCATGGCGTGTGCGCTCGTGGCGGCGCGCCGCGGACACGAGGTCACGCTCATGGACGCGTCCGACGAGCTGGGCGGAAAGCTGCTTTGCGCCGGTGCCGCCCGGATAAAGTTTGACGTGGAGAACTACCGCTCCTACCTCGTGGGGCAGCTGCGCGCCGCAGAGCGCGAGGGCGGCCTTGCCGTGGAGCTCGGGCACCGCGCCGGCGCGGGGGAGCTCGCGGCCGGCGGCTTTGACGCCATCGTGTGCGCCACGGGTGCCACCGACGCGGTCCCGCCGATTCCGGGGGTGGACGGGCTTCTCGCCAGCGGGCGGGCGCGGCAGGCCTCCGAGCTCATGCGGGACCCGGTGGCCCTTGCCGGCGCGCGGTCGGTGGTGGTCGTCGGTGGCGGCGCCGTGGGCTGCGAGTGCGCGCAGTGGCTGAGCGTCGAGCGCGGCGTGGAGAGGGTCTGCGTCGTGGAGGCACTGCCGCACATGATGGAGGGCGCCTGCACGGCCAACAGGGGCCACCTGCTCCACGTGCTCGCCCGCCGCGGCGTGCGGCTGCTCAACATGGCACGCGTCGAGGAGGTGCGCCTCGAGGACGCGGCGGCGCCCGACGGCGCCATCGCGCTGCGCGTCTCGCGCAACCACGACAGGCACGTGCCCGACCCCTACGTCTCGTGGACGCCGGTGCTGCCCAAGAACGTGGTGAACCCGCTCGAGCCCAGGATCGGCGACGACTGGCGCGAGGAGGGGCTGCGCTGCGACCTTCTGGTGCTCGCCTGCGGCGGGCGCGCGGACGACGGGCTCTTCTTCGAGCTTCAGAAGGTCCATGCGGCCCCCGAGCTGCGAAACCTCGGGGACGCCTTTGCCCCGGGGCGCGTTCTGGAGGCCGTTCGGGCGGCGTACAGGCTCGGCTGCGCGCTCTAGGGACCCGCGGCCGCAGGCACGTTGTTGACAAGAAATGCGAACGCGCCGAGGCGTGGCCCCTGGCGCGAAGGGAGGAACATGGCTATGGAGCTAACGCCTGCTCAGCAGGCGCTCCTGGACGGCTCGCGCGGACCGGCGATGGCCAAGGTCGTGCGGACGCTCGTGATGTACGGCGAGTGCTTTGGCGCCCGCAGGATGGTCGAGGTGACGGGGGCGCGCGGCCATCTGGTCACGAGCTTCGGGCTGAGCATGCTCAAGCCCGTCTACGACCTCATGGACGAGCTCGTGGCGGGAGGGGCCGTGAGCGGCCAGGAGTTCAGCGCCGACCCGCGGCCGCTTGACCCTGCGGTGCCCGCAAACCCGCTGCAGCGCCTCGTCTTCAAGGTGATGTACTCCAAGCAGGCCGATTACGAGGCGCAGCTCGGGGCCATGGGCCTCATGGGAGGCGACGCCTTCACCTGCACCTGCTACATGCCCGAGGTCGGAAACCGCCCGGGCCGCGGCGACGTCTTGAGCTGGGCCGAGAGCAGCGCCGTCGTCTTTGCCAACTCGGTGCTGGGCGCCCGCTGCAACCGCAACTCGGGCATCATCGAGATGTTCGGCTCCATCGCGGGCTTCGTGCCGGAGTTCGGGCTTCTCACCGACGAGGGGAGAAGGGCCACCTGGGTCGTCGAGGTGGCGTGCGAGCACCGGCCCGAGCCGCAGGTGCTCGGAAGCGCCATCGGCATGAGGGTGATGGAGGAGGTGCCCTACATCAAGGGCCTCGGCCGCTGGCTGGGGGACTCCCTGGACGGCAGCGCCGAGGACTACCTCAAGGACATGGGCGCCGCAGCCGCCTCCAACGGCGCCGTGGGGCTCTACCACGTTGACGGCCTCACGCCCGAGGCCGTCGAGCTCGGCGAGTCCGGCCTCGTGGCGCCGGGCGCCAAGGTCTACCGCATAGACGACGCGGAGCTCGAACGCGTGCGCTCCGGCTACCCCGTCATGTGGAAGAGGCCCGCGGACAAGCCCAAGCTCTGCTTCATAGGCTGCCCGCACCTCTCGTCCGCGCAGCTCGCGGACTGGTCTGACCGCATCGTCGAGGGGCTTGCCGCCGCAGGAAAGAGGCGCGTCCAGGTGCCGACCGTCCTCACGGCCGCCCCGGCCGTGGCCCGCTCCTTCGAGGGGACCGCGGCCGCGGAGCGCCTTGCGGCGACGGGCGCCGTCGTCTCGAGCATCTGCCCGCTCATGTACACCAACAACCCGCTGTGCGGCCGCATGCCCATGGCGACCAACTCCAACAAGCTGCGCACCTACTCCACGGCGCGCTACTACACCGACGACGAGGTGCTGGCCCTGGTGACCCGCGGCCACGCCGACGAGAGGGGAGGCGACCGCTGATGCCCAAGGTCTTCAAGGGACGCGTGGTGGTCCCGGGCACCGCGAGTGCGGAGGCGCTCGTCTCGCACGGAGGGCTCAACACGCTGGCGTCCTTCCAGAAGGCGCTGATGTTCGGCGACGGGAAGGCCACCTGCTCGGACCAGAACAACCCCGACCTCTACGGCCGCGCGATGGCGGGCAAGGCGCTCTGCCTGCCGATGACCATCGGCTCCACCACGGGGGGCATGGTGCTCTTCTGCGCGGCCAAGATGGGTAGGCAGCCCGCGTGCCTGCTCTTCTCCAAGCCCATAGACAGCCTTGCCGCGGCGGGGGCCATCCTCACGGGCGTGTGGGCCGAGGCCGCGATGCCCACCGTCGACTGCCTTGGAGACGAGTTCCTGGAGGCGGTCCGCACGGGGGACGCCGTGAGGGTCGAGGCCGACGGCACCGTCACGGTGGGGTAGCGGCGCGGGGCGCCCGGGGCCTTGGCAGCTTCTCGCCGGCAGGGCCCTCCGGCTTTGTGTATTAAATCATTGATACAGGAAGCCCCAATTGGTGCAAAAGGCCCGTGCATGCACGCGCCAAAAGCAAACAGGCCCGCTTTGTGTATCAACTTCTCAATACACAAAGCGGGCCTCAGCGGAGAAGTGCCTGTCCGCGTGGTGGCAGGAGCGCGGACCTGCGTTTACACTCTCATCGCTCTCATCGCGTTCAGGATGGCGATGATCGCCACGCCCACGTCGCCGAAGACGGCCAGCCACATGTTGGCCACGCCCAGGGCCGCCAGGACGAGGATGACCAGCTTCACTGCCAGGGCAAACACGATGTTCTGCCACACGATGCCCATGGTCTTTCTCGCCAGGCGCATGGCCCGGGCGATGTTGGAGGGCTTGTCGTCCATGAGGACCACATCGGCGGCCTCGATGGCGGCGTCGGAGCCCATGGCGCCCATGGCAATGCCCACGTCCGCGCGGGTGAGCACCGGCGCGTCGTTGATTCCATCGCCGACAAAGGCAAGCTTGTGGTGGCCCTCCTCGTCGGCCAGGAGCGTCTCCACCCGCTCGACCTTGTCCGCGGGCAGGAGCTGCGCGTGGTACTCGTCCAGGTCCAGCTGCGCGGCCACGGCGGCGGCCACTTCCTCGCGGTCTCCCGTGAGCATCACGCAGCGGCGGACGCCGGCGGCGTGCAGGTCGCCGATGGTTCGGGCGGCGTCGTCCTTGACGGTGTCGGCGATGACCACGTGGCCCAGGTAGCGACCGTCCGCGGCCACGTGGAGGATTGTGCCAACCACGTCGCAGGCCGGCGCCTCCACGCCGTGGGCGGCCATGAGCTTGGCGTTGCCCACCAGCACCTCGCGCCCGTCGACGCGGGCACAGACGCCGTGGCCGGACTCCTCGGCGGCGTCGCTCAAGCGGGCCTGGTCGACCTGGGCTCCGTACGCGCGGCGGACGGACGCCGCGATGGGGTGGTCACTGAAGGACTCGGCGTGCGCAGCCAGCTCCAGCAGCTCGTCGCTCTGGACGCCGTCTGCCGGGTGGACGGCAACCACGTCGAAGGTGCCGTTGGTGAGGGTGCCGGTCTTGTCGAAGACCACGGTGTCCACCTCAGAGAGAGCCTCCAGGTAGTTGGAGCCCTTGACCAGGACGCCGATCTGCGAGGCGCCGCCGATGCCGCCGAAGAACGAGAGCGGCACGCTGATCACCAGCGCGCAGGGGCAGGAGACCACCAGGAAGGTCAGGCCGCGCAAGATCCAGTCCGCCCAGGCGCCGGTCAGAAGGCCGCCGCCCACGGCCAGCAGCGCGGCGGCACCGGTGACGGCCGGCGTGTAGACGCGGGCGAAGCGCGTGATGAAGTTCTCGGTGCGGGCCTTCTTCTCGCTGGCGTTCTCCACGAGCTCCAGGATGCGGCTCACGGTGGACTCGCCGAAGGGCTTGGTGGTGCGCACGCGCAGCACGCCCGTCATGTTGATGCAGCCTGAGATGACCTCGTCGCCGGCCTCGGCGTGGCGCGGGACGGACTCGCCGGTGAGGGCGGCGGTGTCCAGCTGCGTTGTGCCCTCCAAGATGACGCCGTCGATGGGCACGCGCTCGCCGGGCTTGACCACAATGACGTCACCCACGGCAACCTCGTCGGGGCCCACCTGCGCAAGGTCGCCGTTGCGCTCCACGTTGGCAAAGTCGGGCGCGATGTCCATCATGGCGGCGATGGACTTGCGGCTCTTGCCCACGGCGTAGGCCTGGAAAATCTCTCCCACCTGGTAGAAGAGCATGACGGCCGCGCCCTCGGCCATGTGCGGCTCGGTCTGGGGGAAGAGCACCATGGCAAACGCGCCGATGGTGGCCACCGTCATGAGGAAGTTCTCGTCAAAGACCTTGCCGTGGCGGATGTTGCCCCAGGCCTTTTGCAGGACGTCGTGGCCGGCTATGGCATAGGGGACGAGGAACAGCGCAAAGCTCGCGTACACCGCGCCCGTGGTGCCAAAGAGGCTGGCGAGAAGCCCGAGCTCGTCTGCGGCCAGGACCGCAAAGAACACGGCCAGCGCCACGCCGATGCGCCGCGCCTTGTGCTCCAACGACTCCTTCTTCCTGCGCTTCTTTTTCTTCTTGTTGGTGCTGCTGGCAGCCATCGATCTCTCCTTAAGGCTGAACATATGAACATGCGCTCATACATACGGTGCAAGAAAGGCCGCAACGTGGTGCGGCCGGGTGACTAGACCAGGATCTCGCAATCGGGCTCGGCTTCCTCGGTGTAGTCGATGACGCGCTGGAGCACGTCATCGAACTCGGCGTCGGCGGCCTCGAGGGTGAGCTTCTGGGTCATGAAGTTCACGGAGACCGAGGTCACGCCCTCGAGCTTGGCCAGGCCCTCCTGCAGCTCGCGGGCGCAGTTGGCGCAGTCGATCTCGTCGAGCTTGAATGCCTTCTTCATGGTGGGTTCCCTTCCGTTGTGGGCTGATTCCAGGGTTGATGTGCCGCGCCGGGTGCTTCTCGCCGCGTCGCGCTACTCGCAGACGTGGGAGAGACCGACGTTCAGCATGGTGTAGACGTGGTCGTCGGCCAGGGAGTAGACCACGTTGCGGCCGTCGCGCTCGCACTTGACGAGGTGGGCCTGCTTGAGCGTGCGCAGCTGGTGGCTGACGGCGCTCTGCGTGGTGCCCGTCTCGTCCGCGATGTCCGCGACGCAGAGGTCGCGTCCCATGAGGCAGAACAGGATCTTGATGCGCGTGGTGTCCGAGAAGACCTTGAACAGGTCGGCCAGGTCATAGAGAAGCTCCTCGTCGGGCAGCTCCTCTGGCGACTCTCCGACCGGGATTCCCTCGCACATGCCTCCTCCTTTCTGAACATATGAGCAAACTCTCAATCGATACTACATGCCATTGATTGTATGAGCATGTGTTCACATGTCAATAGGAATCTCACCGTCCTCGCAAATTGGGGACGTGTTCAAATTTGCGCAAAAAGGGGACAGGCTAGCTGGCCGTAACGCCGGCAGGAAGCAACCTGTCCCAAGTTTGCGAAAAAACGAACACGTCCCCAATTTGCGGGGGGGGCGGCGAGAAAAGAGGCCGCCCGGTTGGGGCGGCCTCGATGCAAGTCAGGTTGTTGCGGGGGAGTGCTAGGCGAAGTCGATTTCGCCGGTCTCTGCGTTCATGCCGGAGACGATGGCCAGGCTCTCCACCTGGTAGCCGCGCTCGCGCAGGCTTTTGCCTCCGGGCTGGAAGTCCTTCTCGATGGCGATACCGATGCCCTCGACCACGACGCCGGCCTCCTCGCAGATTTCGAGCAGGCCGTTGAGGGCGCAGCCCATGGCCAGGAAGTCGTCGAGGATGATGACGTGCTCACCGCGCTCGAGGAAGCGCTTGGCGACGATGACCTCGTAGGTGCGGCCCTTGGTGTAGCTCTTGATCTGGGTGCGGTACTGCTCGCCGTCGAGGTTCTTGGACTCGGTCTTGCGGGCGAACACCACAGGCGCGTTGTGGAAGTGGGTGGCGGCCACGCAGGCGATGCCGATGCCGGAAGACTCGATGGTCAGAATCTTGTCGACCTTCTTGCCCTCAAAAAGGCGGGCCCACTCGGCGCCCATTTGGTCGTAAAGCGCGACGTCGCACTTGTGGTTGAGGAAGCTGTCGACCTTCAGGACGTTGCCCTCACGAACGATGCCATCCTGGCGAATGCGGTCCTCGAGCTCCTTCATGCGGAAGTCCTCCTGAGCGGCTTGTGGTGTGCAATCCTGAAAAAACGGTTGCAGTCCATAATGCCACGTTCGCAGCCGTTGCGGGGCCAAAACCTACCGTTTGCCGGCAGATTCCCTGCATTTCTTGGCTAATATGTGCTCATGGAGAAGAGCAACCTCACATACAGGGACTACGCGCGCCTGGCGCGGCTGCCGCTAGACGAGCTTGCGGCCGGCTGCGAGGCACAGGCCTTCCACGCCTCGGGTCCCGGCGGGCAGTGCATGAACACCACGGACTCCGCCGTGCGCATGACGCACCGCGCCACGGGCATCACCGTGACCTCGCGGGAGTCCCGCAGCCAGTACAGAAACCGCCAGCTCTGCCTGCAGAAGATCCGTGCGGAGCTGGAGCGCCGGGCCGTGCCGCCCAAGGTGCGCCACGCCACGCGCCCCAGCCGCGCCGCCCGCGCCCGCCGCATGGACGAGAAGAGCCGTCGCGGACAGATCAAGCGCCTGCGCGGCCGCGTTGACGAGGACTAGCGGCGCCGCTCGCGCCAGGCCCGCCGGTCCCGCCGGGCGCGTCCCACGTGCGACCGTTTGCGGTGACCCGGGGGTATGGCGTGCGCCGCCGGCGGCGTCTCCACCTACGCTTTGCCCTCCGGTGCTCAGACGCTCACGCCCACCACGGGGCACGCCCCTAGGCGTTCACGTGGTTCCTGAGGGCCTCGCCTGCCGCAAGGTGGGCGAGGTTCTCTGCCGCTATGCCCACAATGTTGTCGAGCGTGACGGCCAGGTGGAACTGGCCCGAGACGTGGGGCGTGAGCAGCAGGTTGGGCGCGTCCCAGAGCGGGCTTTCCGCAGGCAGGGGCTCGGGCGTGCAGACGTCCAGCGCCGCGCCGGAAAGGTGGCCCGAGGCGAGGGCCTCCACGAGCGCCCGCTGGTCCACGAGGTCCCCGCGGCCGGCGTTGGCAAAGTAGGCGCCGTTCCTCATAGCGTCAAAGAAGGCCTGGTCGGCGATGCCTGCCGTCTGGGGCGTGCTGGGCAGCACCGAGCAGACCACGTCCGCCTCGGGAAGGAGCCTCGGCAGGTCTGAGAGGGTCCCCATGGCGTCGAATGGGTGGTGCGGGGCGGCCTCGCGCGAGCGGACGCCGCAGACCGAGGATCCCATGGCGGCAAAGAGCCCCGCCAGGTGGGTTCCGATGTCCCCAGCGCCCAGCACCAGCACGCGGGCGCCCCTGAGGGTGGTGACGGGGCCCAGGTCGCACCAGTCGTGCGCACGCTGGCGGTCCTGGTAGGCGGGCAGGCGCTTGACCAGCGAGAGGACCATGGCAAAGAGATGCTCGGAGACCGCCTGGCCGTAGGCGCCGGTGGCGCAGCACAGGGCGCAGCCGTCCGGAAGCACGCCGGAGGCGGCGTACTGCTCGTAGCCGGCGGAGTTGAGCTGCAGCAGGCGCAGGCTGGACGCGCCGGCGAGCATCTCGGTGGGCACGTTGCCCACGATGGCATCGGCCGCCTCCACCTGCTCCCTCGTCACGGTCCTGGGCTTGACGTACTCAAAGCGCGCCCCGGGCACAGCGGCCTCGAGCCGTGCCCTCTGCTCCTTGCTCAGCGGCAGCTGCACCAAAACGTCCATGGTCTTCTCCCCACTCCTCTTGCGGCAACGACAACCCCTTCTTGTACACCCTGTGAGGGGAGGGGCGCCAGTGCCGTGGCTACTTGCGGTGCCTCCACCACTTGTCCAGGCTGTCGAAGGCGATGCACACCAGCGGGATGGTCAGAAAGACCGGCCAGGCGCTGCCCCAGCGGTCGAAGAAGATGCCCTGCCAGACGTAGTAGGCCGTTGCCAGGAGCGGCCATGCCCCGCTGACCAGCGAGAATGGTCCCTCGCCGCCCAGTGCCGCACCCACCACGTAGTAGAGCGGAACGAGGAAGCCCAGCAGCAGCGCCGCCACCCACTGGCCCGTCGCCCAGCCCACGGCCAGGTAGGCCACCAGCACCAGCGCGGGGAAGGGGAAGGCGTCCCATCTGCGCCTGAAGTCGCTCTTGCCCTTGAGGTCATGGCCGAGCTCCTCGTGCGCGTCGTGCCAGCTATCGTAGTGCGTGCCGTTGATGGTCACGCCCTCGCCCTCGGGGTCGCTCTCCACGGTGTTGCCCTCGGCGTCGGACACGTGGATGCCGTTCCAGCCCATGTGGACCTCTTCGCCCTTTGGGTCCACCACGTGGATGCCCTCGCGAAGAGAGATCCTGACCTGAGACTTTGCAGGGTTCTCGTCCTTCTCGCCAGCGTCCTTGGGGTCCGGGGAGGCTTTCCCGAAGAGAAGCTCGTCCAGCGTGACGCCGTAGAGGCCCGCAAGCGCGATGAGGTTATCGGTGTCGGGCGAGGCCTCGCCGCGCTCCCACTTGCTCACGGCCTGGCGACTCACGCCCAGCTCCGCGGCAAGCGCCTCCTGCGAGTAGCCGGCCGCCTTTCTCCGCGCGACCAGACGCTCTGCTATCTGCATGTCCATGTGACCTCCTGGGTCCGAACGCTCCGTGTGGTGGCCGATGCTATTCTGGAGGCGCCGCACATGCCACCAACTTGGGATTGAATGTGGCCGGCAGTGCGCAACCTTGGGTTGCAATGGTTGGTTGCGGCCCATTCTACCTGCGGATACGCTTTCCTGGAGGACGTTTTGGTAAAAGGCATCGGCATAGACCTGGTGAGCCTTCCCGAGTTCCGTCGCATCTGCGACGACTGGGGCGCGTCGGGCCGGGCGGGCGTGGACATCGCAAACGCCTTCGTCAGGCGCACCTTCACGGCGGCCGAGCTTGCCCAGGCGGCGGGACGCCATGACCCGTGCGAGTTTCTCGCCGGGCGCTTTGCCTGCAAGGAGGCGGTCTTCAAGGCTGTGGCCCCGCTCACGGACGAGGGCTTTGACCTGCGCCTCGTCGAGACGCTGGACGCGCCGACCGGACAGCCCCAGGTGAGCCTTGCGGGCGCCCTCACCCCCGTCCTCTCCGAGGCCGGCGTCACGAGCGTCCTCGTCTCCATCACCAACGAGGGGCAGTACGTCCTGGCCCAGGCGCTGGCCCAGTAGGCCACCACATCGGCTTCCTCTGCGCAGAACTCCCCTTCGTGCGAGTGATTTTGATTTTGGCGTGCAGAAGCGACCTTCGTGTGAGCCTGTTTTGAGGGCAATTGCTGACTCTGGCCCTCTTCGGCCAACAAAAGCCCAGTTGGCAAATACCCGATACTCGGCAGAGTCCCGAAAATGGCTCACACGAAGGCCGGCTCTGCACAAGCTTTTGGAAAACACTCACACGAAGGGGAGTTCTGTGCAAGTGATGCCCTGACCGCGCAGCCAAAGCCCATATCCACAACGAGGGCCGCCCGCCCACTTGCTAAGCCGAGGCTTTGTTCAACTGCCTCTGTGTGCAAGCGGGCGGGCGGCCCATGTCGCAGGTTGCTTCCCGCCTGTCTCGGGTCGAGAACCTGCGCTACTTGGCTGCCGGGCTCGGGCTCATCGGAGCGGGCGCCTCGGTGGGGTCGCCGTGCAGGGCCTTCTCGGGCGTGATGGGCAGCGTGCGCACGTAGTTGCCCGTCGCGTGCGCCACGGCGCTGGCGATGGCCGGCGACGGCGTGTTGATGACGACCTCGCCGATGGACTTGGCGCCGAAGGGGCCCGTGGGCTCGTAGCTGGGCATGAACTCGACGCGCACGTCCGGCACGTCCATGCGCGTCGGGATCTTGTACTGCATGAAGGAGTCCGTGCGCATGCGGCCGCGGGCGTCATAGGAGACGTCCTCGCTCATGGCCATGCCGATGCCCTGAACCAGGCCGCCCTCCACCTGCACGCGCGCCAGGTTGGTGTTGATGACCGTTCCGCAGTCCACGACGGCCGCGTAGTCGGTGAGCTCGTACTTGCCGGTGAGCTTGTCCACCTCGACCTCGGCCACGGCGGCGATGAACGGCGGGGGAGACTGCGGCTGGGTGTTGGAGCCGTGGCCGGACAGCATGCCTGGCTGCAGGCCAAAGCCGATGGCGCGGTTGGCCAGCTCGGCAACAGACATGCGCTGCTTGCCGTCGGCGGTGCAGACGGTGCCGGAGTCAAACTCCACGGCGTCGAGCGGCAGGTCCCACCAGGCTGCGGCTTGGGCGCGGATCTTCTCGATGAGGTCTCGGGCGGCCTTGACCACGGCGCCGCCGGTGGTGTAGGTGCCGGAGGAGGCGTAGGCGCCCGTGTCGAAGGGCGAGGTGTCGGTGTCGACGCCCTTGGTGACCACGTGGTCCACGTCGCAGCCCAGGACCTCGGCCGCGATCTGGGCCAGGATGGTGTCCGCGCCGGTGCCCACGTCGGTGGCGCCGATCTTGAGCACGTAGAAGCCGTCGTCCTCGAGGGTGATGTCGACGTTGGCGATGTCGCAGTTGGAGATGCCTGACCCCTGCATGGTGAGGGCCACGCCGATGGCGCGGACCTTGTCGCCCAGGTCCTCGCGAAGCGGGCGACGGCTCCAGCCGGTGAGCTGCATGACGCGCTTCAGGCAGTCGTCGGCGCGGCAGCTGCGGAGGGGCTCCTCGCCCAGCTGCCAGAGGGTCTCGCCGGGCTTGACCAGGTTCTTCAGGCGCAGCTCGCAGGGGTCCATGCCCAGCTTGTCGGCAAGCTCGTTGACGGCGGACTCCACGGCAAAGCAGCCCTGCGTTGCGCCGTAGCCGCGGTAGGCGCCACCCGGCATGATGTTGGTGTAGACCACGTCGTAGGCAAAGCGGCTGGCGGCGCGGTTGTAGAGCGGCAGGGACTTGGCGCCCACCAGGCCGATGGTGGTTGTCCCGTGGTAGCCGTAGGCACCCGCGTTGGAGAGCGCGTAGAGATCGATGCCGGTGATGGTGCCGTCCTTCTTGGCGCCCAGGCGCACGTGCATGCGCATCTTGTGGCGGGAGTTGGAGCAGCTCATGGTCTCCATGCGCGTGTAGATGCACTTGCAGGGGCGCCCGGTCTTCCACGCCGCAAACGCCGAGAAGACCTCGTTGCAGCCGGTCTGCTTGGCGCCAAAGCCGCCACCCACGCGCGGCTTGATGACGCGCACCTGGCTCTTGGGGATGCCCAGGGCATTGGCGACCTGGCGGCGGATGTGGAAGGGCACCTGCGTGGAGGCCACCACCGTGAGGCGCCCGAAGGCGTCCACGTAGGCGTAGGAGCGCATGGTCTCCATCATGGCCTGCTCGGCGGCCTGGGTGTGGTAGTCGTTCTCGATGACGACGTCGGCCTCGGCAAGGGCGGCGTCGACGTCGCCGTGCTCGTGGACGTCGTGGGCCACGAGGTTGCGCGCCGGGTCTCCCGTGCGGTCGGCGCCGTAGGACCAGTCGGCCTCGTTGTGGATGACGGTGGCGTTGTCCAGCGCCTTCTCCATGTCAAGCACGGCGGGGAGCTTCTCGTAGGTCACCTTCACCAGCTTGACGGCCTCCGAGGCCGCCTCCTCGGTCTCGGCGACGACCATGGCCACCTCGTCGCCCACGTAGCGCACGTGGGTTTCCAGGATGCGGGTGTCGTAGGGGCTGCACTCCAGGAAGGACTGGCCGGCCAGCGTGAAGCGGCTGGACGGCACGTCGTCGGGGGTGTAGACGGCCACCACGCCCGGCACGGCGAGCGCGCGGGCGGTGTCGACCTTGGTCACCAGGGCGTGCGCCTGGCCGCTGCGGACGAGCTTGACCACCAGAGCGTTCTCGGGCGCGAGGTCGTCGGTGTAGACGGGGCGTCCCGCAAGGAGGCTCTCGGCGTCCTTCTTGACCACCGGGCGCGAGAGGGTGCTGCCGCGGTCCTCCGCGGTCACGCCCTTGCTCGCGGCCTTGACCTGCGCCTCGGCTTGCGCAGCTGCCTCGGAGCGCGCGGAGATCCTTCCGTCGGGGCTCTTGTGGCGGGCCAGGAAGCGGCGGATGGCGCGCATCTGGCTGGCGTATCCGGAGCAGCGGCACAGGTTGCCGGAGAGGAAGCGGCGGATGGTCTCGTCGTCGGCGTCGGGATACTTGCGGTCGAGCGCCAGGACGTCCATCTCGAGGCCGGGGGAGCAGAAGCCGCACTGCTCGGCGCCCTCCTCGGCCATGCAGCGGGCAAACTCCTCGCGCGCGGCGCCCACGCCCTCGAGCGTGGTGACGCTGTGGCCGTCGACGCGGGCCATGAGGACGGAGCAGGAGAGCACCGGCTCGTCGTCCATCCATACGGTGCACAGGCCGCAGGAGCTGGTCTCGCAGCCGCACTTGACGGACTTGAGGGCGTGCTCTCGGCAATAGGAGAAGAGCGTCTGGTCTGCGGGGACGTCCTCGGTGACCGGACGCCCGTTGAGCGTGAAGCTGATTATCATCAGGCGGAAACCCCCTTGGGCTTGGCCGCCTCCGCGGCAAGCCTGAGCTCGGTGGCGACGTCTTGCTGGGCCGCTGCCTCCAGGATGGCGCGGCGGGAGAGGACCTCGGCCAGCTCGGCGCGGTAGGCGGCGCTGGCGCGGCGGTCGGTGCCGTAGTTGAGGTCGCGGGCGCGCTGACAGGCGGCGTCGAGCTCCTCCGGGCTGAAGCGCGCGGGAAGCCCCAGGTCCTCGCCCTCGAGGAACTTGGCCTTCTTGGGACGCGCGCCCACGGCAAGGTGCCACTGGCCGTCCCACAGCGCCGCGCAGGCGTTGAGCGTGGAGAAGTCCGTCGCGGAGTTGCGCAGGCACTGGAAGCTCGCGCGGTAGTCGTGCTTCTTGACGACGATGCGCTCGAGCACGTCGCGCGCCGCGCCGCCGTTGACGAAGTTGGCGAAGCGCATGGTGCCTGCGCCGGTGAACTCCACGTAGGTGTCAAGCGGCAGAAGCGAGGTCACGATGTCGGAGAAGCCCATGCGCGCGTAGGCGGACCCGCCCACAGTGGCGAGGTTCCTGAACTGCGTGCCGATGATGTCGTGGACGCCGTTGGTGAAGACCGAGCGCGTCATCTGGCGGAAGCCCTCGTGGTGCTCCAACTGGCCGAGGGTCACCATGGCGCCGATGACGAAGGAGTCCTCGGTCTCCTCGATTTCGTTGAGGCCGCAGCCGGAGAGGTCGATGCCCATCGGGACGGTGCGGTCCGAGAGGCGCAGCCACATCATGCCGCCTATGACGGTGGCGAGGCGGTTCTGCTGCAGGAGGTCGTATGCCTCCCGCGTGGTCTTGGGTCGGACGTACTGGTCAAAGCGCAGCACTTGTCCTCCTCGTTCTAGTCATGGGTTGAACCTCAGCATGATAGCGCAGGTGAGAGGCCACATTCAGCAAGACGGGCAACGCTCGTTGCACTTTCACGACTTCAACGTTGGCCCGCCGCAGCCGCAAAAAGGCGCCCGGCGAGAAGTGTGTTCTTCTCGCCGGGCGCCTGACCTGCAAAATGATAAAAAATGGCCGTAAGTGATAAGTCCTTATCGCCGTGCGGACCGTCCCGGCCTTGCGGCCCGCCTACTCCGCCGGGGCGAACTGCGACTCGTAGATCTGGCGGTAGAGGCCGTCTTGGGCCAGCAGCTCCTCGTGGGTCCCCCGCTCGGCGATGCGGCCCTGGTCCACCACGCAGATGAGGTCGGCGTCGCGCACGGTGGAGAGGCGGTGGGCCACCACGAAGCTCGTGCGGCCGCGCATGAGGCGGTCGAAGGCGCGCTGCACCAGGACCTCGGTGCGGGTGTCGATGTTGCTCGTGGCCTCGTCCAGGATGAGCATCTGTGGCCGGGCGAGCATGACGCGGGCGATGCAGAGCAGCTGGCGCTGGCCGGCGGAGATGGACTCGTTGCCGTCGAGCACCGTGTCGTAGCCCTGGGGCAGGCGGCTGATGAAGCCGTCGGCAAAGGCCTCGCGGGCCGCCTCGCGCACCTCCTCGTCGGTGGCGTCGGGCCGGCCGATGGCGATATTCTCGCGCACGGTGGCGCGGCGCACCCAGGTGTCCTGCAGGACCATGCCCCACGTGCCGCGCAGGCTCGCGCGGGCGAGGTCGCGCACGTCGTGGCCGTCCACGCGCACGGCGCCCGCATCCACGTCGTAGAAGCGCATGAGCAGGTTGATGAGGGTGGTCTTGCCGCAGCCGGTGTGGCCCACCAGGGCGATGCGCTGACCGGGTGCCACCTCGAGGTCGACGTCGGTGAGGACGGGACGCTCCGGCGCGTAGCCAAAGCGCACGTGGTCCAGGGTGACCGCGCCCGAGACCTCCCCCAGCTCCAGGGCGCCCTCGGCCTCCGGGAGCTGCGCGGGCTCGTCGACGAGCGCGAAGACGCGCTCGGCGCAGGCCACGGAGTTCTGCAGCTCGGTCACCACGCCCGTGATGTCGTTGAAGGGCTTGGCGTACTGGTCGGCGTAGGAGAGGAAGGCCGAAAGGCCGCCCACCGTGATGCCGCCGGAGAGCGCCACAAAGGCGCCGAAGACGCCCACGGCTGCGTACACCAGCGCGTTGGCAAAGCGCATGGTGGGGTTGGCCAGCGACGAGAAGAATACGGCCTTGAAGTTCTCGTCTCCCAGGGCGGCGTCCACCTCGTCGAAGCGCGCGCTCACGGCCTCGGCCATGCCGAATGCCTCCACGCTGGAGATTCCGCCGATCATCTCCTCGGTGAGGCCGGTGAGCTCTCCGCGCAGGCGGGTCTGCCCGGCAAAGTGGCGGCTGGCGTGGGACGAGATGAACTTGGCCGCCCAGACCGAGAACGGCGTGAGGAAGGTCACGACCAGCGCGATGGTGGCGTTCAGGCGGAACATGAAGACCAGGGTGACCACGATGGTGAGGACGCCGGTGGGCAGCTGCTGGAAGCCCATGACCAGGCCGTTGGTGAGCTGGTCCACGTCGGTCACTATGCGGCTGGTGAGGTCTCCGTGCTCGTGGGAGTCAATGTAGGAAAGCGGCATCTCCTGGATGTGGTCGAAGGCCTGGCGGCGTAGGTCGCAGGCCGCGTCGAAGGAGAGGCGGTTGGTGACGGCGGCAAGGCCCCACTGGCAGGCGAAGATGGCCACGATGGTGAGGGCGATGGCGCGCAGGCTCGCCGTCAGGCCGGCGAAGTCGACCTCGCCCGGCCCCACGACGCAGTCCACCGCCCGACCCGAGAGGGTGGGCAGCGCGAGCGTGCAGACCACCACGGCCACCACCAGGGCAAACGTGGCCGCGAGCTTTGCCGGGTGCGCCGAGAAGAGCCCGAGCATGCGGCGCACCGTGGACCTCCTGGCGCGCACGTCCTTCTCGCCGGCCTTGCCGGCCGTGGCGGCGGTTGCGTTCTTGTTGCTCATCGGCCTGCCTCCTCGCTCGTGAGCTGGGACTCGCAGATCTCCTTGTAGACCTCGCAGCTGGCCAGGAGCTCCTCGTGGGTGCCGAGGCCCGCCACCGCCCCGCCGTCCAGGACCAGGATCTGGTCGCAGGAGCGCACGGCGGCCACGCGCTGCGAGATGGTGACGACGCAAGTGCCGGCGCAGTCGCGGCGGATGGCGCGGCGCAGGGCGGCGTCGGTGGCAAAGTCGAGGGCGCTCGCGGCGTCGTCCAGGATGAGGACGGAGGGACGGCGCACCAGGGTGCGGGCTATGGCCAGGCGCTGGCGCTGGCCGCCGGAGTAGTTGCGGCCGAACTGCTCGACGCGGGAGCCGAGGCCCTCGTCCTTGGAGGCCACCACGTCGGCGGCCTGGGCGGTCTCGACGGCAGACATGAGGTCGTCGTCGCCGGCGTCCTGGGCGCCCCAGCGCAGGTTGGAGGCTATGGTGCCGCCAAAGAGCTGGGGGTTCTGCTCCACGATGCCCACCTGCCGGCGCAGGCTTTGGCGCGTGACCGCGCGCACGTCGGCGCCGTTGACGCGGACGGTGCCGCCCGTGGCGTCGTAGAAGCGCATGAGGAGGGCCGCCAGCGTGGACTTGCCCGCGCCGGTGCCGCCGATGACGCCCAGCGTGGCGCCCGGCATGACCCTGAGGCTCACGTGGGAGAGGGAGTCTCCGGAGGCGCCGGGGTAGGCAAAGCTCACGTCGTCGAGCTCCACGGCGGGGGTGCCCTCGGCGGGGGAGGGCGCCTCGGCGGTGCCGTCCGCCTGCGAGGGGACGGTGGCAAAGACGTCGTTGATGCGGCGCGCGCACGCGGAGGCCTTGGAGAGCATGGTGATGAGGTTGGTGAGCTTGAGGAGCTCGATGAGCGCCTGGGACACGTAGCTCACCAGGGCCACGAGCTGGCCCTGGGTGAGGCCGCCCACGTCAACCTGCAGGCCGCCCACCCACAGCAGGGCGATGAGCCCGAAGTTGACCACGGCGTAGGTGAGCGGGTTCACCACGCCAGAGATGTCGCCCGTCCCCACCTGCATGTCTCGGACGCCGCCTGCCACCTGGGCAAACGTGTCCTTCTCGGCGCCCTCCTGGCGAAAGGCGCGCAGCACGCGGGCGCCCTCGAGGTTCTCGGCGGTCTTGAGGGTGACCTCGTCCAGGCCCTGCTGGATCTTGCGGTAGCGGCCGGTGGTCACGCGCATGAAGGCCAGGATGAGCCCCACGGCCACGACGGACGAGGCCAGAAGGCACGCCGCCTCCCAGCCGTCCACCAGGAAGGCCGAGACCACCGACCCCACCAGGACGAAGGGGATGCGCAGGATGAGGCGGAAGAACATGTTGAGGCCGTCCTGGGCCTGCTGGGTGTCGTTGGTGATGCGGGTCACCAGGCTCGCGCGGCCCAGGGCGTCAACGTCCTCGCGCGGCAGGCTCAGCACGTGGCGGAAGAGGTCGCTTCTGAGGCCGGTGCCAAAGTGGCTCGCCAGCTTTGACGAGTAGTACTGGGCCACGATGGCCACCACGTAGCAGACCAGGGCTATGGCCGCCAGGACGGCGCCGTGCGACACGACGAAGCCGGCGTCGCGGCTGGCTATGCCGACGTCGATGATCTGTGCCATGACCAGGGGCGCGATGAGCTGGAGAATGGCCTCCAGCCCCTTGAACGTGGGCGCGAGCACGCACTCCAGGTAGTGCCCGCGAAGGTACCTTCTGAGCTTGAACACGTGACCTCCTATGCTTGGGACCGCCCTCAAGCCTAAACCCGTCATCGCCATGCGAGAAATACCAGTTTCTGCCTGCCGCTATACTCTCAAGGTATGGATGAGAAAAGGGGACAGTCCCTTTTTCTCGCTCGGCCCGTCAGGGGAGAGGTGAGGCGCGTGAACACCCGCCAGATGGAGTACTTCGTGGCCATAGCCGAGGAGCGTCAGATCACGGCCGCCGCGGCCCGGCTGCACATCTCCCAGCCACCCCTCTCGCGCGAGCTCGCCCGCATGGAGCGCGAGCTGGGCGTGCGCCTGGTGGTGCGCGGACCCAGGAGCGTGGAGCTCACCGAGGCCGGCAAGCTCCTCTACCGGCGCTGCCGCGAGGTGCTGGAGCTCACGGGCGCCATGGAGCGCGAGGTGGAGAGCTTCGGCTCGGGCGGCTCGGGCGTGGTCTCGCTGGGGCTGGTCAGCTCCTCGGGGGCGTCCGTGCCGTCCGACGCCATGGCCCCCTTCGTGGACGACTACCCCAACGTGCGCTTTGACGTGCACGAGGGAAACACCTTCGAGGTCATAGACATGCTCAACCGCGGCATCGTCGAGCTGGGCTTTGTTCGCACGCCCTTCGAGCGCGGGCAGCTTTCCTGCCGCTACGGCGCGCCCGTGCCCATGGCGGCCGTCATGCCGGCTCGCTTTGCCGTGGGCGAGCGGCCGGACGTGGTGACGCTCGCCGAGCTGTCGGGCGTGCCGCTCGTGATCTACCGGCGCTACCAGGCGCTGCTTTCCGAGCGGTTCCGCCAGGCGGGGGCGAGGCTCGTGGTGGCGTGCCTGAACGACGACTCCCGCACCACGTGCAACTGGGCCCGCCGCGGCTTCGGCGTGGGGCTCGTGCCGCTCCAGATGTGCGAGACCGTCAACATGGAGGGGCTTCTCGCCAAGCGCGTTGCGGACGAGGCCCTGGTCACGCGGCTTGCCCTGGTTCGCGAGCGGGGCCGCAGACTCTCCCCGGCCGGCGAGCGCTTTCTGGCGTGCTTCTCGTCCTGGTCTGAGGAGTGACGGGCGTCGCGTACGCACGGCCCCGCGGGCAGGCGGCCCCGGCGTGCTAGCATTGCGTCCAAACGGATTCATCCGTCCGATTGGGACGCAAGGCGGGGAGAGGGACGCTGCGCATGAGGCTTGACGAGCTCGAGATTGGCAAGGACGCGGTGGTTGCGCAGGTGAGCTCCGACGACGCGGCGCTGCACCAGCACATTCTGGACATGGGCCTCACACCCGGCACCGAGGTCACCATGGTCAAGTACGCGCCCATGGGAGACCCCCTCGAGCTGCGCCTGCGCGGCTACGAGCTCACCTTGCGCCGGGCGGACGCCGCCCGCATCGAGGTCAGGGGCGTCCACGACGCCGACGGCGTCGCCGCCGAGCCCGTCCGCCAGGCCCCCAGCGCCCACCCGGCCCTAGGCGAGAAGGGCCTCTCGCCGCGACGTTCCGGCTCCCCCGTGCCCGAGGGGCAGCCCCTGGCCTTTGCCCTCGCCGGCAACCAGAACTGCGGAAAGACCACCCTCTTCAACCAGCTCACGGGCTCCAACCAGCACGCGGGCAACTTCCCCGGCGTCACCGTGGACCGCAAGGACGGCCAGATCCGCGGGCACGCCGAGGCCACGGTCACGGACCTGCCGGGCATCTACTCGCTGTCTCCCTACACCAGCGAGGAGATCGTGAGCCGCCAGTTCATCCTGGACTCCAACCCCGATGCCATCATCAACATAGTCGACGCCACCAACATAGAGAGGAACCTCTACCTCACGCTGCAGCTCATGGAGCTCGACCGGCCCATGGTGCTGGCGCTCAACATGATGGACGAGCTCACGGCCAACGGCGGCACCGTGGACGTCAACCGGCTGGAGGGCCTGCTGGGCATCCCGGTGGTTCCCATCAGCGCCGCCAAGAACGAGGGCATCTCCGAGCTCGTGGAGCACGCGCTGCACGTGGCGCGCTACCGCGAGCGCCCGGGCCGCCTGGACTTCTGCTCGGCCGACGGGCCCGACGGCGGCGCCCTTCACCGTTGCATCCACGGCATCTGCCACCTGGTGGACGACCACGCGCAGCGCGCCGGCATCCCCGTGCGCTTTGCGGCCACCAAGCTCGTCGAGGGAGACAAGCTGGTCACCTGCGCCCTCGCCCTCGACGCCAACGAGCTCGACGGCATCGAGCACATCATCAGCCAGATGGAGGAGGAGTCCGGGACCGACCGCCTCTCCGCCCTGGCCGACATGCGCTTCTCGTTCATCGGCGAGGTCTGCGGCAGCTGCGTGGTCAAGCCCCACGAGAGCCGCGAGCACGCCCGCAGCGCCCGCATCGACCGCGTGCTCACCGGCCGCCATACCGCCATCCCGGCCTTCGTGCTCATCATGGGCCTGGTCTTCTGGCTCACCTTCGGCGTCTTGGGCGCGTGGCTGCAGGGCCTCATGGAGGAGCTCGTGGCCTGGGTCACGGCGGGCATCGACGCCGGGCTCACCGCCTTTGGCACCAACCCCGTGGTCCACTCGCTGGTGGTGGACGGCATCTGCGCCGGCGTGGGCAGCGTGCTCTCCTTCCTGCCCATCATCGTGGTGCTGTTCCTGCTGCTTTCCATCCTCGAGGACTCCGGCTACATGGCGCGCGTGGCCTTCGTCATGGACAAGGTCCTGCGTCGCTTCGGCCTCTCCGGACGGAGCTTCGTGCCCATGCTCATCGGGTTTGGCTGCTCGGTGCCGGCCATCATGTCCACCCGCACGCTGCCCTCCGAGCACGACCGCAAGATGACGGTCATGCTGACCCCCTTCATGAGCTGCTCGGCCAAGCTCCCGGTGTACGGGCTTCTCTGTGCGGCGTTCTTCGGGCGCGGCAGCGTGGCGGCCATGGTCTCCCTCTACGTGCTGGGCATCCTGGTGGGCATGGTCGTGGCTCTCGTGCTCAAGCGGACGGCATTCCAGGGAGACCCGGTGCCGTTTGTGATGGAGCTTCCCAACTACCGCCTGCCCAGCCCCAAGACAACGCTGCTGCTTGCCTGGGACAAGGCCAAGGGCTTCATCACCAAGGCGTTCACCATCATCTTCGCCGCCAGCGTTGTCATCTGGTTCCTGCAGACCTTCGACATCCGCCTGAACGTGGTGGCGGACCAGTCCGAGTCCCTTCTCGCCGGGCTGGGCGGGCTTTTGGCCCCGGTCTTTGCGCCGCTGGGCTTTGGCGATTGGCGGGTCTCCTGCGCCCTGGTCTGCGGCCTCATCGCCAAGGAGAGCGTCATCTCCACGCTCACGGTGCTTCTGGGCGCCACCTCCGCAGGTGCACTGTCCGGAATCTTCTCGCCGCTCACGGCCTACGTCTTCCTTGCGTTCACGCTGCTCTACCCGCCGTGCGTGGCCGCCATCAGCACCGTCAAGAGCGAGCTGGGCGGGCGCTACGCGGTGGCCGTCTTCGCACTGCAGGTGTGCGTGGCCTGGGTCGTGGCCTTCCTGGTGCACGCGGCCGGCCTGGCGCTGGGCCTGGCCTAGGGCTGATTCTGTCGCTTTGTCAACCCCTAGTGTCGAGAGTGGCTCTCGGGCGCCTGCGCTTCTCGCCGTTGCGACATAATCCGGGACGGCAGCTTTAGGACGGCATAGGAGCACCTCGGAACATGGACGACCTCATCTTCAGCCTCAACGCGACGCTTCCCATCTTCCTCATGATGATGCTGGGGTACTTCCTCAGGCGCGTGGGGCTGGTCGCCCAGGAGTTCGCCGACCTGGCCAACGGCTTTGTGTTCAAGGTCGCGCTGCCGGTGGTGCTCTTCGACGACCTCTGCCGCATGGACATCGTGGCCTCCTGGGACGGCGGCTTCGTGGCGTTCTGCGCGCTGGCCACGCTGGCGAGCATCCTTCTGTGCTGGCTCGTCTCCAGGGCCTTTGGCCGCGTGCCGTGGCGCGGCGAGTTCATCCAGGCGTCCTATCGCTCCGGCGCGGCCTTCCTGGGCGTGGCGTTCATCCAGAGCATCTATGGCGAGGCGGGCGTGTCTCCGCTTATGGTCATTGGGGCCGTGCCCGTCTACAACGTGTCTGCCGTGGCGATCTTGCAGCTCATGAGCCCGGACCGTCGCGAGGGGGAGGGGCTTGACGCGGGCCTGCTCAGGCGGACGCTCAGGGGCATAGCCACCAACCCTATCATCCTGGGCATCGTCGCCGGGTGCGCTTGGGCGCTGCTCAGGCTGCCCATGCCCGCCATCCTCGGAAAGGCCGTCTCGAGCGTGGGAGGCATTGCCACGCCGCTCGGGCTCATCGCGCTGGGCGCCTCCTTCAGCTTCAGGAAGGCGTTTGCCGTGGGCGTGCCGTCGCTGGTCTCCTCTGCCATCAAGCTCGTGGGGCTTGAGCTCGTGTTTCTGCCCTGCGCGATGGCCCTGGGGTATACGGGCCAAAAGCTCGTTGCCATCATGATGATGTTGGGCCTTCCCTCCACGGTCTCCGGCTACGTCATGGCGCGCAACATGGGCTACGAGGGCACCGTCAACTCCAGCGTGGTCATGCTCACCACGCTGCTCTCGTCCGTGACGCTCACCTTCTGGATCTGGCTCCTCAAGTCAAACGGCCTGGTGTAGGTGGGGCGTCGGCGCGGTTTTTCCTAACGTGCAGACGCTGCCCGCCCCTTCGGTGGGACGGGACGGCTCTTCGCTGTGCAGAACGGGCCTTCGTGTGAGCGATTGTCCGGCGGCTGTGCAGAAGTCCGCTTCGTGTGAGCCTGTTTCTCGGGCTCACGGAGGGTGACGGCTGATTTTATGCACTTCTCTAAGTTGCGCAACGCATCTGCCTGCGGTTTTCAAGCTGGCTTATTCACTGCAATTTTGATATTGCGTTCTTGGCCGGAAAACTGGCTCGCACGAAGCGGACTTCTGCGCAACGGTTTGGAAACTCCTCACACGAAGGCCAGTTCTGCGCGACCTTTCTCACGCTCCAGTGACGGGAGGCCGCAGTATGTGGGCTTTGGCATGCCCGATCGACGATGAGCCGCAAAATGCGGGGGTTGGCACCAGATCGGGTGCCAACCCCCCGCAATCCGCGGCTCATCCGCGCAAATCTCTGCCAAACCCCGCAATACGCGGCTCCCGCGTGTCGTGCCTGCGCTCGATGTTGTGTTGTCAACGTCGAGAAGCTCGCGTCTGGGCGCGACACGCTCGCCGAGAGGCCGGCCTGCGCTATACTCTTTGAGATTCAGCCGCTATCACGGTGTCACTCAGCGAGAGGAGACCTCATGTCTGGTGCCGTTCCAGGAACGCTTCGTGTGTCCAATGACTGCATTGCCGACCTCGCGGGCTATGCCGCCCTCGAGTGCTACGGCGTCGTCGGCATGGCCGAGATCGACCAGGAGGCCGGCGTCGCCCGCCTGCTGCCCAGCGCCCGCATCCGCAAGGGCATCGACGTCGCCGCCTGCGACGGCCGCGTCACCATCGACATGCACGTCATCGTCGAGCAGGGCGTCAACATGGCGTCCGTCGTCCGCAACCTGACGAGCTCCGTTACCCACCTCGTCAAGCAGATCGCCGAGCTCCAGAGCGTCGACGTCAAGGTGCACATCGAGGGCCTGCGCGCTTCCCGCTAGGCTCACCGACCACAGAACCGAGGTTTCTCCAGATGATCTCTTCCGTCATCCGCACGTGCTTCCCCGCGGCCGCCAAGGTCGTGGCCGACAAGGCCGAGGACATCAACAAGCTCAACGTCTTCCCCGTCCCCGACGGAGACACGGGCACCAACATGTCCCTCACCCTCGGCACTGTCGTCAAGGAGGTCCAGGCCCTTTCCGCCGACGCCTCCATGGAGGACATCGCCAAGGCAATCACCCACGGCTCCCTCATGGGCGCCCGCGGCAACTCCGGCGTCATCACCAGCCAGATCCTGCGTGGCATCGCCGAGGGCCTGTGCGACGCCAAGAACCAGGAGGAGCCTACCCCCGCCGACGTTGCCCACGCGTTCCGCCGCGGCGTGAAGGTCGCCTTCAAGGCCGTCCGCAAGCCGGTCGAGGGCACCATCCTCACCGTCCTGCGCGACGTCTCCAACCGTGCGGACAAGCTCGAGAAGTCCAAGATGTCCACCATGGAGATGCTGGACGCCCTGGTCGTGGAGGCCTACGAGTCCGTGGCCCGCACGCCCGACCTGCTGCCCGTCCTCAAGGAGAACGGCGTGGTGGACTCCGGCGCCTACGGCTTCGCCACCTTCCTGGAGGCCTTCGTCAACGCCGCCGCCGGCAAGGCGGGCGAGCTCACCGACTTCGACCCCACCGTCGCCACCGATGACGCCAAGGCCGGCGTCTCCTCCAAGGTTCAGATCGAGCTCAACGACGACTGGGAGGGCTCCGAGTACCGCTACTGCAACGAGTTCCTCTTCCACGCCGAGAAGCCCTTCGACCCCGACGAGGCCCTGACCTTCCTGGCCACCCTCGGCGACTGCGAGCTCGTCGTGGGCTCCTACCCCGACTACAAGGTCCACGTCCACTCCAACGAGCCCAACCGCGTCCTTGAGTACATGCTCGGCTACGGCCAGATCTTCGAGGTCTTCATCCACAACATGGACCTGGAGGCCGCCGACCGCACCGCCAAGATTGCCGCGGACAAGGCCGCCGAGAAGGCCCCCAAGAAGCCGCTGGGCTTCGTGGCCGTGGCCGCCGGCTCCGGCGAGGAGTCCATCCTCAAGTCCCTGGGCGTCGACGTCGTCGTCTCCGGCGGGCAGACCATGAACCCCTCCACGGCCGACATCCTTGCCGCCATCGAGGAGGCCAACGCCGAGAGCGTCATCGTCATGCCCAACAACGGCAACATCCGCATGGCCTCCGAGGCTGCCGCCACCGCGTGCGAGTCCGCCCAGGTGGCCGTCGTTCCCACCAAGACCGTGCTGCAGTCCTTCAGCGCCATGTTCGCTGTGGACGCCGAGGCCTCCCTCGAGGAGAACGCCGAGGCCATGACCGAGGCCATCGCCGACGTCCGCGGCGGCGAGGTCACCCGCGCCGTGCGCGACTCCTCCGCCTCCGATGGCACGCCCATCCACGACGGCGACGTCATGGGCATCCAGGACGGCTCCATCGACGTGGTGGGCTCCGACGTGGCCGACGTCACCATCGAGCTCATCAACAAGATGCAGGAGGACGAGGAGGGCGACTCCCTCACCATCCTCGCCGGCTCCGACATGGACGACAAGTCCTTCGAGGCCCTCATCGCCCGCATCGAGGAGGCCCAGCCCGACCTGGAGATTGACTCCCACCGTGGCGAGCAGCCCCTCTACCCCGTGATCTTCTCCATCGAGTAGACAAGGGCCCACGCCGCGTGGCCGCCGGACCCAGCATAGGAACCGCCTCAGAGAGGGTGCAGAGAACCTGCGCCCTCTCTGACCCTGTGTCGAGGCTGCGGTTTGTCTCGTCCTCACGGGCGGAGGCCCTGGAGCGCCTGGGCGTCTCTCGCGTCCGTGACCTGCTGCTGCACGTGCCCCACCGCTACCTGGACTTCAGCCGCGTGAGCAAGATCGCCTTCGCTGACGTGGGGCAGGACGCCACGGTGGTCGGTCGCGTGGACAAGGTCCAGCTCAAGCGCCCGCGCCCCCGCATGCAGATCGTCGAGCTCACGGTGGTGGACGAGACGGGCCTCCTCGTGGCCACGTTCTTCCGCCAGCCGTGGATTGCCGAGCAGGTCAAGGTCGGAGACGCCGTCGCGCTTTCCGGCAAGGTAACCTTCTCGTATGGATTCAAGCAGATGAAGGCCCCCTTCCACGAGGTCCTTGGCCCTGCGGACCAGGCCTCCTCGTACGCCCGCGTGCTGCCGGTCCACCCGGTGGGGGAGGGCGTCGCCCTGGCATGGATGCGCCGCATGGTCTCCGCCGCCCTGGCCGACGTGGGCGACGTCTGCGACTGGCTGCCCGCGCGCCTGGTGGCCGACCACTCCCTCATGGGCCTCGGCCGCGCCCTGCGAGAGGTGCACTTTCCCTCCAGCATGGCGGCCGCGGAGCGCGCCCGGCGCCGGCTTGCCTACGACGAGCTGCTCTGCCTGCAGGTGGCCCTTCTCACCCGCCAGAGCGTGGAGCTTGCGGGCGTGACGCCAACCGCCCACGTGACCGACGGGCCGCACCTGGACGCCCTCGCGGCGGCGCTGCCCTTCTCGCTTACGGCCGAGCAGTGCCAGGCCGTGGACCAGATTCTGGCCGACATGGCCGCCCCTCATGTCATGAACCGCCTGCTGCTCGGAGACGTCGGCACGGGCAAGACGGCCGTCGCCGCCATGGCGCTGGCCGCCGCGGCAGACACCGGCACCCAAGCCGCCATGATGGCGCCCACCTCCGTCCTGGCGGCGCAGTACGCCCAGAAGCTGGGCCCGCTGCTCGATGCCGCGGGCGTCACGTGGTGCCTGCTCACGGGCTCTACGCCGCCCGACGAGCGCGCCCGCGCCCATGAGGGCATTGCGTCCGGCGCCATCTCGGTCACCTTTGGCACCACGGCGCTCATCTCGGACTCGGTGAGCTTCTCTGCCCTGACGCTTGCGGTCATCGACGAGCAGCACCGCTTTGGCGTGGACCAGCGCGCGGCCCTGCGGCGCAAGGGGCCGGGCGCGGACATGCTGGCCATGACGGCCACGCCCATCCCGCGCACCCTGGCGCTCTCGGTCTACGGCGACGTCTCGCTCAGCCAGATCAGGCACCGGCCTCGGGCGGGCGCCGGCGTCTCCACCAAGGTGGTGACCCCCGACAACCTGGACCTGGCCTGGGGAGCCGTGCGCGACGCCGTGGCCGCGGGCCAGCAGGCCTACGTCATCTGCCCCCTTGTGGACGACGCCGATGACGGCTCCGAGCTGGAGGACGTGCCCGAGCAGGCAACCTGCGCGGCAAAGTTCCTCCACTCGGCCACCCACACGACCGAGACCCTGGCCGCCTCCGTCCTGCCCGGCCTTGCCGTGGGGCTTCTCCACGGCCGCATGGGCGCGGGCGAGAAGGACGAGGCCATGGCCGCCTTCCGCGAGGGGGCGACCGACGTCCTGGTCTCCACCACCGTCGTCGAGGTGGGCGTGGACGTGCCCAACGCCACGGTCATGGTGGTGCTGGACGCCGACCGCTTTGGCCTGGCCACCCTCCACCAGCTGCGCGGCCGCGTCGGCAGGGGAGACCTCGCCGGCACGGTCTTCCTGAGCGCGGCGGCAAAGCGCGGAAGCGTCGCCAGAAGGCGGCTCCAGGCGCTGGAGGCCACCTCGGACGGCTTCGAGCTGGCCGAGCTGGACCTCAAGCTTCGCCACGAGGGAGACGTGCTGGGCCTGCGCCAGCACGGCGGCGTCACGCTCAGGCTGGTGGACCTGGCCACCGACGCGGACCTCGTCGAGTGGGCCCACGAGGATGCGCGGGCCCTGGCCGAGGCCGACCCCGCCCTCACGCGGGCGCAGGACCGCCCCCTCGCGCTGGAGGCGCGAGACAGGTTTCACGAGTACTTCGAGGAGTTGGAGAGAGCATGAGGATCGTAGGCGGCAAGTGGAGGGGCAGGCAGATAGAGGCCCCGGACGGGCGCGACGTCACGCGGCCCACGACGGACCGCACGCGCGAGCAGATAGCCTCCATGATTCTCTCCGCGGCGGGGCTGGACCTCTCCGGCACGTCTGTGCTGGACGCCTTTGCCGGGTCGGGCGCCATGGGCCTGGAGCTGCTCTCCCGCGGCGCCGCCCGGGCCACCTTCCTGGACCGCGACCGGCGCGCCGTGGCGCGCATCAAGCGCACGGCCTCCACGCTGGGTGCCGCCCCCGGCGAGGTGAGCGCCCTTGGCGGAGACGCCCTCAGGCTCTGCGAGAGGAGCCTTCCGGGCGCACCCTTCGGCGTGGTGTTCCTGGACCCGCCCTACGCCCTTGATGCCGGCGAGGTTTCCAGGCTGGTGGGGCTTCTCGCCAGCTCGGGACAGCTCGAGCGCGGCGCCATCGTGGTGTACGAGCGCTCCTCCAAGGCGGAGGGGCTTGACTGCCCCGGCCTTGCCCTGGCAAAGACCAAGACCCGCGGCATCACCGCGGTAGACCTGCACGTATATGAGGAGGACCCCAAGTGAGCACGACCGAGCAGACGGGCGCCGCCCGCATCGACCACGTGGTGGTGCCGGGCACCTTCGATCCGGTGACCCTAGGCCACATGGACGTCATCAGCCGCACGCGCAAGCTCTTCCCGCGCGTCACCGTGGCCGTGGCGGCCTCGGTCAACAAGCGCGGACGCGGCACCGCCTTCACCCTGGAGGAGCGCGTGGAGATGCTGCGCCAGGCGCTTGCCGAGGAGGGCCTCTCCGACGTCGAGGTCCTGCCCTTCACCGGGCTGCTTGTGGACTTCTGCCACGGGATCGGCGCCCTGGGCGTGGTCAAGGGCCTGCGCGCCATGACCGACTTTGAGTACGAGCTGCAGCAAGCGGACCTCAACTGCCACATGGCGCCTGACATAGAGTCCGTCTTCGTCATGTCCAACCCCAAGTACGGCTACGTGAGCTCCTCCATCGTGAGGGAGATCTCCTCCATGGGGTCCGACGTGAGCAGCCTGGTCCCGCCCTGCGTGAACCAGCGCCTCAGGGAGCACTACTGCGCCTAGCCGGACGGGGCCGCAGGTCCGTTCCTGTCGTTGCCGTGAGGTTTGGGCGGCAGCGCCCCAATCTGCTAGGATGAAGAACACTACTGCCCGCGGGGCTTGGCCTCGTGCCGCCCGGCGGGCGCTTGCACGTTGATTCGAAAGGAGACCTGGATGGAGCCAGGTGCAGAGATCGCCCAGCTCGTCGACGAGATGGAGCAGCTGCTCGAGGAGGCCAAGAGCCCCCTCACCGGTGGTGCCGGCAGGAAGATCATCGAGGTCAATGACTTCTACGAGATCCTGGACGAGATGCGCAGCGTCTTCCCGGACGAGTTCCAGACCGCCCGTCGCATCATCAAGGAGGAGCAGGAGACCCTGGACCGCGCCCAGCAGCAGGCCAACTCCATCATCGCCGACGCCCAGCAGCAGGCCATGATCCTCGCCGGTGACCAGGAGGTCGTCCGCCTTGCCCAGCAGCAGGCCGACGCCATCCGCGACCAGGCCGACCAGTACGAGCGCGACACCCGCTACAACGCTGAGGAGTACGCCGACACGGTCCTGGCCCACCTCGAGGAGAACCTCAAGTCGCTGACCAACACGGTGACACGCGTGCGCCAGACGCTCGACGAGAACTCCGGCCCGCGCAACACCACCAACAACGTCCCCTGGTAGCGCGCCATGCAGCCCATAATCTTCGCGCTCGACGAGCGCCTCGCCAACCCCGGTGACACCCTGCCCTGGGCGGGCCACCTGGACGAGACCGGCTACACGCTGGGCCAGGACTTCACCCTGCCGGGGGGCATCGACTTCGACATCGCCCTCACCAACGCGGGCGAGGGCATCCTGGCCAGCGGCATCCTGCGCGCCCACGTCAAGGGCACCTGTGACCGCTGCCTGGAGGACGCCGAGTTCGACGTCTCCGCCGAGGTGGACGAGTACTACCTCTTCGAGGAGCCTGAGCACGTTGAGGGCGAGGACGACGACGTGGAGTTCTCCCTCGTCTCGGAGGACCACACCATCGACCTCTCCGACGCGTTCCTCTCGGCCCTGGTGATGGAGACCCCCTTCGTGGTTCTGTGTCGCGAGGACTGCCGCGGCCTCTGCCCGGTCTGCGGCGCCAACCTCAACGAGGAGGACTGCGGGCACGCCGCCCAGCGCGAGGCCGAGCGCATGGCCGCCAGCCCCTTTGCCGCCCTCGCCGGCCTCAACCTCGACCAGGGGGATGATGGCAAGGACGCGTAATGGAGAATTGCCGATGGGGTGCATTTCTCTCCAAGGCGTGTTATAGTGGTCAACGCATGATTTTTGGTGAAAGGACGTCACGCGTTTCCTTGCGGCGGCGTTGGAAGGATTAAGAGGAGTTCAACATGGCAGTACCCAAGCAAAAGAAGGGCCGCGGCGCCACCCACACCCGTCGTTCCGCAAACATGAAGCTCGAGATGCCCTCTCGTTCCGTTTGCCCCCAGTGCGGCGCTCCCAAGCTCCCGCATCACGTGTGCCCCAACTGCGGGTTCTATAAGGACCGTGAGGTCGTCGTCACCGAGTAGTGACATCACACAGCATGCTAGAGAGGCCGGCCGCATGGTCGGCCTCTTTTGTTTAGCTACGAGGCGCGGCCCCCGGGGCGCGCGGAGGAAGGAGAGAGCATGACCACCATCTGCGTCGACGTCATGGGTGCCGACAAGGAGCCCGAGGTCCTTCTGGAGGGCGTGACCCGCGCTCTGGAGAAGGACCCCGACCTCTGCGTGCTTCTCGCCGGCTCGGCCGACGTCGTGGAGCCCTACTGCGCCTCCCACGAGCGCGCCCGCGCCCTGGTGACCACCGAGGTCATCGGCATGGCCGAGCACCCTGCAAGCGCCGTGCGCCAGAAGAAGGACGCTTCCATCGTCCGTGCGGCGGCCGCCGTGCGCGCCGGCGAGGCGGACGGCCTCTTTTCGGCCGGCTCCACCGGCGCCGTGCTCACCGCCGCCACCTTTGGCGTTGGCCGCATCAAGGGCGTCAAGCGCCCGGCGCTCTCCCTGCCCTTCCCGGGCCTGGGCAGCCACAAGACCATCTTTTTGGACATGGGCGCAAACGCGGACGTCAAGCCCGAGGTCATGGTACAGTTCGCCCACATGGGACGCGCCTTTGCCGAGGTTGCCCTGGGCGTCTCCGACGCGCGCGTGGGGCTTCTGTGCAACGGAAGCGAGGACACCAAGGGCTCCGAGATGGCCCTTGCCTACCACGAGGCCCTGGCCAACGGCAGCTGCGGGTTTGCGGGAAACGCGGAGGGCACGGACGTCCTGGGAGACCGCTTTGACGTCATCGTCTGCGACGGCTTCACCGGCAACGTCTGCCTCAAGACCATCGAGGGCACCGGCAAGTTCGTGCTCTCGCGCGTGAAGGCCGCCATGAAGGGCTCGCTGGGCGCCAAGCTGGGCGCCGCGCTTCTCGCCGGCCCGCTCAAGGCCATGGCGGGCGAGCTCTCCGGCGCCGAGTACGGCGGCGCCATCCTGCTGGGCCTGCGCGCCCCCGTGGTCAAGGGCCATGGCGCCACCTCCGCCGAGGCCGTCTGCGCCGGAACGCTCTCCTGCGCCGCATACGCCCGCGCCAACCTCTGCGAGAAGATCGCCCAGGCCTGCGAGATCGCGGGCTAACGGGTAGAATCAAAGGGCTAACTCAACTCACCCGGGGCACGCGCCCCATCCAAGGAGGAACCATGGACCGTGACGCCATTCTTCAGAAGGTCATCGAGGTCGTCAATGACACGCTGGACATCGCCGATGGCACCGAGCTCACCGAGCAGACCAGCTTCAAGGACCTCGGCGCCGACTCCTTTGACCTCCTGGAGCTTGTGACCGCCCTCGAGGATGAGCTCGACATGCAGTTTGACGACGACGCCGTCCAGTCCATCGCCACCATCGGCCAGGCCGTCGACGCCATCGCCGCCGAGCTCTAGGCCGGGGGCACGCCCTTGAAGATGCACAAGAGAATCGCCGAGGCCGAGCGCATCGTCGACCACGTCTTTGCCGACAAGAACCTCATAGCCTCCGCCCTCACGCACCCCTCCGCCGTGGAGGGAAGGCCCGTCTCGGCCTCCTACGAGCGCCTCGAGTTCCTGGGAGACTCCATCCTGGGGGCCATGGTGGCCACCGACCTCTTCGAGCGCTTCCCGGGCATGGACGAGGGCCAGCTCACGCAGCTCAAGATCTCGCTCGTCTCGGGCCAGATGCTCTCGCCGGTGGCAGAGCAGCTGGGCCTGGCCCCGCTCATCCTCATGGGCGAGTCCGAGCGCGGCACCGGGGCGCGCGGCATGCACTCCGCGCTCGAGAACGTCTACGAGTCCATCGTGGGCGCCCTCTACCTGGACGCGGGCTTTGACGTGACGCACGACTTCGTCCTGCGCACCCTGGAGCCCCACATGTCCCCGGAGCTCGCCCGCAAGCCCATAAGCCCCAAGTCCCGCATCCAGGAGGTCGTCCAGCGAGACATGCACTGCGCCCCGGAGTACAAGCTCCTGGGTGAGGAGGGTCCGGCGCACGACCCCACCTTCACCTCTGTGGTCATGGTGGATGGACGCCGCGTGGGCAAGGGCCAGGGCTCCTCCAAGAAGTCCTCTGAGAGCGCGGCGGCGGCTGACGCCCTCGTGCGCATGGGCTACAACGCCCCGGAGGACTTCGAGGGCGAGGGCATCACCAACTAGCGCAAACCAATCGCAGCTCGGACGCACGAAAGGCACCAGGCCGTGTATCTCAAGTCACTCACGCTCAAGGGCTTCAAGTCCTTTGCCGACAAGACCCAGATGGTCTTTGACCCGGGCCTCACCGTGGTGGTGGGGCCCAACGGCTCGGGCAAGTCCAACGTGTCCGACTCCATCCTGTGGGTCCTGGGCGAGCAGAGCGCAAAGATGCTGCGCGGCCAGGCCATGGAGGACGTCATCTTCTCGGGCTCCTCCGCGCGCGGGGCCGTCGGCGTGGCCGAGGTGACCCTCGTGCTCGACAACTCTGACCACACGCTGCCCATCGACTTCTCCGAGGTGGGCATCACCCGCCGCATGTACCGCTCGGGAGAGTCCGAGTACCTCATCAACGGCGCCCCCAGCCGCCTCATGGACGTCCAGGACATCCTGCACGACTCCGGCCTGGGCAAGGACACCCACTCCATCATCTCCCAGGGCAAGCTGGACTCCATCCTCTCCAGCCGCCCCGAGGAGCGCCGCGAGCTCATCGAGGAGGCCGCGGACATCTCCAAGCACCGCCGCCGCAAGCAGCGCAGCATGCGCAAGCTCGCCTCCATGGACGAGAACCTCGCCCGCGCCAAGGTGCTCTCGCGCGAGATCTCCCGCCAGCTCAAGCCGCTCGAGCGCCAGGTCGACAAGGCCAAGCGCGCCCGCGAGCTCAACTCCCAGCTCTCCGAGCTCACCATCCAGCTGGCCGTGGACGACCTGCGCCAGCTCCAGCAGTCCTACGTTCGCCTGGAGGGCCGCGGCAAGGAGGCGGACGCCGCCATCGAGCTTGCCCAGTACCGCTTTGACGAGAAGAGCCGCGAGCTCGAGAAGCTCCAGTCGCTCCTCGAGCAGAAGGGCCTCTTCGTGGGAGACCTCGGCGAGCAGCGCCGCCGCATGCAGGACATCCTCGGCCGGATGGACTCCGACATGCGCCTTCTCGAGGAGAAGGGCAAGAACATGGTCTCGCGCCTCTCCGAGATGCGCATGCAGCTCTCCGTCATGGAGAAGCAGCGCGCCGACGCCCTCTTGGAGCACGAGCGCCTTGCCGGCGAGCTCTCCGACACCACCGTGCGCGAGGCCGACCTGCGCACCAAGGTCTCCGACCTCTCCGACGCGGCCCACGCCGCCTCCGACCGCCGCCGCGAGCTCGACGCCCAGATCGGCCGCCTGACCGCCGAGGAGAGAAGCGCCCGCAGTGAGTCCGACAGGCAGACCCTGGCCTACGCCAAGCTCGAGGACCAAATCGGAAACGCCGAGGTCGAGGACCAGATGTTCGCCTCTCGTCTGGCGCAGCTCGACGAGGCCGTGCGCACGGCCGAGGAGGCCCTGGTGGAGCGCCTGCAGCGCGCCGAGGAGCTCGAGGACGAGCTTGCCGGCGCCCAGGAGCTGGCCCAGGAGCTGGCCGCCTCGGTGCCCGCGCGCGACATGGCGGTGAAGGACGCCCGCCGCGAGGAGGCGGCCTGCCGCCAGCGCCTCTCCAGCGCCCAGGCCACCCTGGAGGCCCTGCGCTCCGTGGACGCGGACGTGGAGAAGGCCAGCCCCCTCGTGGCCAAGCTCGCAAAGACCGAGGAGGCCGGCGCCTCCGATTGCCGCCTGGCCGACCTCATCGACGCCACGCCGGAGGTCGAGGGCCTGGTGGAGCGCCTGCTTGGCGACGACCTCGCCGCCTTCGTGGTGGCAGACGCCGAGTCTGCCGGGCGCCTTGCCGAGGCGGCACTCGCGCTTGACGGCGTGGACGGCCGCGCCACGGTCATTGCCCGCGACGTCGCCCGCGCCGCCGCCCCCGAGGGCGCGCCCGGAGAGCCGCTCGTCTCTCGCCTGCGCATAGCCGACGAGGCCCGCGGCGTGCTCACAGCGCTTCTGGGGGACGTCCGCCTGGTCGAGGGCGCGGCTGCCGCCGTGGCCGCCCACCAGCAGGCGCCCGCCCTCACCTACGTCACCGAAGACGGCGTCGTGGTGCTGCCGGACGGTCGCGTCCACGTGGGCACCGTGCCCTCCAACGAGGCCGGCGCCCTTGAGCGCAAGCGCCGCATCCGCTCGCTTGCCTCCGGAATGCCCGAGCTCGAGGAGGCGCTGGACGCCGCTGGCGAGGCCGTCCACGCCGCGGAGCTCGCGCTTGCTGAGGCCCGCGACGCGCAGGCCGCCGCAAAGGGCGACGTCGCCCGCCTCTCCGGCGAGCTCACCTCCGTCACCTCCGAGCGCGGCCGCCTGCAGGCCCAGCTCAACTCCGCCAATTCCGAGAAGGCCCAGGTGACCAAGAAGCGCGAGGCCTCCCAGGCCCGTGCCGCGGAGGCCCGCGAGCACATCGAGGAGCACCGCAGCGCCGCCCGCGCCGCTACCCAGCGCGCCGAGGCCCTGGGCGAGGAGCTCAAGCAGCGTTCCGGCGAGCAGCAGGAGGCCGCCCGCGAGGCGGGACGTGCCAACCACGAGCTCTCCGACGCCCGCCTTGAGCTGGCCATGGCCAAGGAGCGCGTGGCCAACCTGCGCACCCGCACGGCAGACTGCATGTCTCGCGTCTCCGAGCTCGAGCAGAAGATCTCCGCCACGGAGCGCGCAAGCCGCTCGCTGGACGTGGTGCGCCTGCGCGTTGACCCGCTGCACGACCGCTACCAGGCCATCCGCGAGCGCGCCCTTGATTGGGCGGCACGCCTCAAGGACCGCGCGTCTTTGGCCGAGGCGGACTCCGACTCCCTCAAGCGCACCATCGGCGAGGCCAAGGAGGCCGTCAACGCCGCCAGCGCGGAGCTGGAGCGCGCCAAGACCGCCGCGGCGGACGTCCGCGTGGACAAGGGCAAGCTCGAGGTCCAGGTGGAGGGCGCCATCAACGCCATCACGGCCACCGGCGCCATCCTGGACGAGGCGCTTAAGATCCCGGCGCCGGATGACCGCGAGGTCGCCGAGCGCCAGGTGGCGTCTCTGCGCCGCCAGATCGAGGGCATCGGCCCCGTCAACGAGGTGGCCATGGACGAGTACCTGCGCCTCAAGGAGCGCGCGGACTACATCTCCGAGCAGGTGGAGGACCTCGAGGGTGCCCGCAACTCGCTGCGCAAGATCAACGCCGCCATCGACCGCAAGATGCGCAACCGCTTCCTCGTGGTCTTCGACAAGGTCAACCAGAACTTCGGTGAGATCTTCTCGCTGCTGTTCCCCGGCGGAACTGCCCACATCGAGATGACCGACCCCGACAACCTGGCCGAGACCGGCATCGAGATCGTGGCCCAGCCGCGTGGCAAGCGCATCTCCAAGATGATGCTCATGAGCGGCGGCGAGAAGAGCCTCACGGCCCTGGCGCTGCTGTTTGCCGTCTACCGCGTGCGCACGGTGCCGTTCTACGTCTTCGACGAGGTTGAGGCGGCGCTCGACGACTCCAACCTCTCCAAGCTGCTCGACGCCATCGAGCAGCTCAAGGAGACCACCCAGCTCATCGTGATCTCGCACCAGAGGCGCACGATGGAGCAGGCAGACGTCCTCTACGGCGTCTCCATGCAGGCGGACGGCGTGAGCCACGTCGTCTCGCAGAGACTTGACCAGGCAACCGGAAAGGTGGTTGATGCCTGATGGGCTTTCTTGACAGCCTGAAGCACGGCCTCGAGCGGTCCCGCGAGGCCATCTCCGAGGTCTTCTACATGGGCGGCGAGGTGGACGAGTCCTTCTGGGAGGACCTCGAGGACACCCTCGTCATGGGCGACATGGGCGCCGAGCTTGCCCTGCGCGTCTCAGACGACCTGAGGGAGCTTGCCGCGAAGAAGGGTCTCACCCGTGCGAACCAGCTCAAGGGCGCCCTGGCCGACCGCCTGGCCGCCGAGTTTCCCACGCCCGAGCGCGACCCCTTTGACGACGTGCCGTCCTGCGTGCTCTTTGTGGGCATCAACGGCGCCGGCAAGACCACTACCTGCGGAAAGCTCGCCGGTTGCGCGGCGGGGGAGGGCAGGCGCGTCCTTCTGGGCGGCGCCGACACCTTCCGTGCCGCGGCTATCGAGCAGCTCGAGGTCTGGGGCGAGCGCGCTGGCGTGGACGTCATCACGCGCGAGCGCGGCTGCGATCCGGCGAGCGTCTGCTACGACGTCATCGAGGAGGCCGAGCGCCGGGACTCCGACCTCGTGCTCATCGACACGGCCGGCCGCCTGCACACCTCCGCGGACCTCATGCAGGAGCTCGCCAAGGTGGTCAACGTCACCCGCAAGCGTGCCAAGATGCCCGTGAGCGTGGTCCTCGTCATCGACGCCACCACCGGCCAGAACGGTCTCAATCAGGCCAAGGAGTTCAACGACGCCCTTGACCTCGACGGCCTCATCATCACCAAGCTCGACGGCACCGCAAAGGGTGGCATTGCCCTTGCCGTCTCAAGCCAGCTGGGCCTGCCCATCTACCGCATCGGCGTGGGCGAGTCCATCGACGACCTGCAGTCCTTCGACGCGCACGACTTCTGTGCCGCGCTCGTTGGTGAAGGGATGTAACGCATGTTCAACTCGCTCTCCGACCGTCTTCAGGACACCTTCGACAAGCTGCGCGGCAAGGGACGTCTGACTGAGGACGACATCAACCTCGCCATGCGCGAGATCCGCATGGCGCTTCTCGAGGCAGACGTCAACTTCCGCGTGGTCAAGCAGTTCGTGGGACGCTGCAAGGAGAAGTGCATGGCCTCCGAGGTCCTGGACTCCCTGACGCCCTCCCAGAACGTCGTGCGCATCGTGCTCGACGAGCTCACGCAGCTTTTGGGCTCCACCGAGTCCAAGCTGGTCCTGGCCCAGAACCGCACGCCCAACGTCATCATGATGGTGGGTCTGCAGGGCTCCGGCAAGACCACCGCCTCCGCCAAGCTGGCCTACCTCCTCAAGAGCCAGGGCCACAGCCCGCTTTTGGCCGCCTGCGACACGCACCGCCCGGCCGCGGCCGACCAGCTGGCCACCCTTGGCGGCGAGATCGGCGTCTCGGTCTTTCGCGGCGACGGCAAGGACGCTGTCAAGGTGGCGTCCGGCGCCATCCAGGAGGCCGTCGACCACCTGAACGACATTGTCATCGTGGACACCGCCGGCCGCCTGCAGATCGACGAGGAGATGATGCAGGAGGCCGTCGCCATCAAGCAGGCGGTCAAGCCCGACCAGATTCTCATGGTCGTGGACGCCATGACCGGCCAGGACATCGTCAACGTGGTCACCGAGTTTGCCAACCGCGTGGACTTTGACGGCGTCATCATGTCCAAGCTGGACGGCGATGCCCGCGGCGGCGGCGCGCTCTCGGTCCGCGAGGTCACCGGCAAGCCCATCAAGTTCGTCTCCATGGGCGAGAAGCCCGACTCGCTGGAGGTCTTCCACCCCGATCGCATGGCCAAGCGCATCCTGGGCATGGGCGACGTGGTAGGCATCATCGAGCAGGCCCAGAAGGTGGCCGACGAGCAGCAGGCGGCCGACGCCGAGCGCATGCTGCGCGAGGGCTTCACGATGGACGACATGCTCGCCCAGATGCAGCAGATACGCAAGATGGGCGGCCTGCAGAAGATTGCGAGCATGATCCCGGGCATGGACCGCGCCATGGCACAGCAGCCCGGCGCCAACCTGGACGACTCCCAGCTCACGCGCATCGAGGCCATCATCCACTCCATGACCAAGGAGGAGCGCGCCAAGCCCAAGGTCATCAACGGCCAGCGCCGCAAGCGCATCGCCGCGGGCTCCGGCCGCTCGGTCCAGGAGGTCAACCAGCTCATCAAGCAGTGGGGCGAGATGAACAAGATGATGGGCAAGATGCGCGGCATGATGTCTGCCGGCAACTCCAAGAAGGCCCGCCGCAGCATGGGCAACATGATGCGCAACATGGGCATGGGCGGCCGCGGCTGGTAGGGCTTCTCGGCTGCGGCTGAGCGTACGAGCGTCTGAAAGAAATCCCCTGGGCTGCGCCTGCGGCCCAGGGGATTTTGCTTGGGCGAGAAGCCCCTCTCGCCGTCTGGTCGTTGGCTAGTCGTGGACGATGCAGACGTCGCCGACCTGGATGACGTTGTAGAGCTCGTCGGCCTTCTCCATGCTGAGGTTGATGCAGCCGTGGCTTCCGTACCAGGTGTAGATGTTGCCGCCGAACTGCGAGCGCCAGGGCGCGTTGTGGAAGCCCACGGCGCTGCCGACGACGCCCATCCAGTACTGCACGTGGCTGTCCCACTCGGGCTCGCCGTCGTCGCCCACAGGGCCGCGCAGGTTGATGTCGCCGTGCTCGCGGCTGGTGATGGACCAGACGCCGGCGGGCGTGTCGTGGCCCTTGTTGGGCTGGCCGGTGACCACGTCGGACTCCCAGATGATGGAGCCGTCGTCGCCGTAGAAGCGGGCGTGCTGCTCGGTGCGGTCGACGTCTATGTAGCGGGCGCCCCAGTCCTGGCCGTGCGGGTTGACGGTCGCGGCGCTGGAGGTGCAGGGAATCTCGATGCTTCCCGCGGCTCCCGCCTCAAGCGCGGCCGCGATCTGCTCGGCAAGGGCGTCGCCGTCGATGCACCAGCCGTAGATGCCGCCGGAGACGGTGACCACCTTGCCGTCCGGGCGGGTGTAGGTGCGCTCGGTGCCCACGGAGTCCAGCTGGTCGGAGAGCTCGCCGTGGCACCAGTCGGCGATGGCCTGCGTGTCCAGGGTGACGGAGCCGTCGTCGCCCTGGCTGAGCCAGCCGGCGATGCGCGCGGCGTCCACCGTGGCGGCCTGGTTGCCGCCGAGCGTGAGGGCCTGGGTGGCGCCTACGTAGGCGTTGAGCCTGGTCAGGGCGTCATGGAGCTCGGAGCCGCCGGAGAGGCTCTCGTCGCCGAGGGTGACGGTCTGGGGCATGTCGCCCAGGGCCTCGGCCACGTGGGCGGCCGCTGCCCTGGCGTCAACGTGGGCCGCCAGGGCAGCGTCTGAGAGCACGTAGGTGCCGCTGGCCGCGTCAAAGGCAATGTCCTTCTCGCCAGGGTCTGTCTCGGCGGCCGCCTGGGCCGCGCTGGCGATAAGCTCCTCCAGCTTGGACTCGTCGGCGGTGACGGGACACTCCACCTCGAGGTCGCGCGAGCCCGCAAGGGCAAGCGGCCACGTCCAGGCACCCTGGGCCGCGAGGGCCTTGGCCGCCATGGCCTGGCCGTCGCGGGTGAGGCCGGCCTCGTCGGCGGTGACCGTGAGGTCAAGGCCGTCGCCGGTCACGCGGAAGGAGTAGGAGGAGAGCGGGCCCTCGGCCAGCGCGGCGGCGTCTGCGGACGGCATGAGCGAGACGTCCTGGCCGTTCAGGCGGGTCTGGGGCATGAAGACGTTGCTGAAGACGGCAACGCCGCCCAGGTAGACGGCGGCGGTCACGCCAACGATGGCGACGGGCACTACCCAGAGGCGGCGGCTGCCGCCCCGGGGCGCCTTTGCCTTGGCGTTCTTCTGCGGTGACATGTGCGCTGGCATGTGGTTCTTGGGTCCTTTCCGGGCGCCTGCCGCCCGAGCGGATTCGCTCAGGCTATCGTAGCCTAGACCCCGGACGCAAAGTCCGAGAATGGTTAAATCTTTAGGAGAGGAGCGCAAATGGCCCGCACCGTGCGCCTTGAGAGCCTGGACGACCCCAGGCTTGACGCCTACGCCCGCCTGACCGAGCACCAGCTGAGGAGCCGCCTGGAGCCTGAGCGGGCGATGCTCGTGGCGGAGTCCAGAAACGTCATCGACGTCGCGCTGGCCCAGGGCCTGGAGCCGCTCTCCTTCCTGGTGGACGAGAGCCACCTTGCCTCCGCGGCGGACCTCTTTGCCCGGGCGCCCGAGGAAGTGCCCGTCTTCGTGTTGCCCCAGGAGCAGCTGGAGCGTCTGTGCGGCTTCAAGGTCACGCGCGGCCTGCTGGCGTGCTTCCGCCGGCCGGCCGAGCGCGGCGTGGCCGAGGTCCTCGACGGCGCACGCAACGTGGTGGTGCTGGAGGACCTGGTGGACGTCACCAACGTGGGGGCGCTCTTCCGGTCCGCGGCGGCGCTGGGGGCAGACGCCGTGCTTCTCTCGCCGCGCTGCGCGGACCCGCTCTGCCGCCGTGCGGTGCGCGTCTCCATGGGCACGGTCTTCCAGGTGCCGTGGGCGCGCGTGGAGGCCGGCGCGTGGCCCGCGGCCTGCGCTGACGAGCTGCGGGGGCGGGGCTTCTCGCTTAGCGCCCTGGCGCTCACCGACGACGCCCTGCCCATCGACGCGCCGGGCCTTGGCGCCAGGCTTGGCGAGAAGCGCGCCCTCCTCTTTGGCTGCGAGGGCTGGGGCCTCACCAAAGCCGCGCTTGCCGCCTGCGACCAGGCCCTCATCATCCCCATGGCCCGCGGCGTGGACTCCCTGAACGTGGCCGCCAGCTCCGCCGTCGCCTTCTGGCAGCTCTTCCGGACAGGGGCGGACAGGGGGACGCTGTTAATTACCAGGTAAAGGGGACACCCTTCTTCTCAAATTGGGGACGTGTTCAAGTTTGCGCAAAGTTGGGACAGGTTCGGGCTGCGTGCAGGTGCGGGCTGCGCGGCCCCGTGCTTGCCTGCCCCTCGGCAACGTGTCCCCTTTTTGCGCAAAAACGAACACGTCCCCAATTTGAGGGCAGGCAGCTAACAACGTCCCCACTGTCTGGTGGGCCGCTCGCCGAATGATGGTTTCTTCTGGTGATACCAGTTGGCACACTTAAACAACGTGTCAAATGGGGAAGGGGCACATCACATGCAGGACCTAGCACGCCGCTCGCCGGCCGAGCGGAAGTACCTGGAGCTTCTCGCCGAGAAGTTCCCGACGACGCAGTCCGTCTTCACCGAGGTCATCAACCTGGAGGCCATTCTCAACCTGCCCAAGGGCACCGAGCACTTCGTCTCTGACGTGCACGGCGAGTACGAGGCCTTCGAGCACATCCTCAACAACTGCTCCGGCGTCATCCGCGAGCGCGTAGGGCAGGCCTTTGCCATGGAGCTCACCCGAGACGAGCAGGCAGACCTCTGCACGCTCATCTACTATCCCGAGCTCAAGCTGAGGCGCCTTCGCGAGCAGGACCGCCTCACCTCGGAGTGGTACGCCATCACGCTCACGCGCCTGGTGCGCCTGGCGCGGCGCCTCTCCGGCTCCTACACCCGCTCCAAGGTGCGCAAGGCCATGCCCGTTGCGTACGCCTACATCATCGACGAGCTTCTCCACATCAGCCCCGACGAGCGCGAGACGCGTCTGGCCTACCACCAGCGCATCATCGACACCATCGTGGACACCGGCAGCGCGGACGACTTTGTCTGCTCTCTGGCCGCGCTCATCAAGCGCCTGGCCGTGGACCACCTGCATGTGGTAGGCGACGTCTTCGACCGAGGGCCGCACGCTGACAAGATCATGGAGCGCCTCATGGCCTACCACTCCATCGACGTGCAGTGGGGCAACCACGACATCGTCTGGATGGGCGCTGCGGCGGGCTCCTACGCGTGCCTGGCCGCAGTCATCCGCAACAACGTCCACTACGACAGCCTCAAGATCCTGGAGAGCGCCTACGGCGTCAGCCTGCGTGAGCTGGCCCTCTTCGCCGAGGCCACCTACCGCGCCGACGACGGCATGAGCCCCGTTGAGAAGGCCATCTCGGTCATCCTCTTCAAGCTGGAGGGGCAGACCATCCGCCGCCACCCCAACTGGCACATGGACGACCGCCTGCTGCTGGAGCACGTGGACGCCGAGCGCGGGGTGGCCGTGGTGGACGGCCGCGAGTACGAGCTGCGCACGCGCGACTTCCCGACGCTGGAAGCGGACGACCCCTACGCCCTCACGCCCGAGGAGCAGCGCGTCATGGACAATCTCATGAACGCGGTGAGAAGCTCCGACAAGCTGCGCCGCCACGTGGGCTTCCTCTTCGAGCACGGCTCCACCTACCTCGTGCACAACGGCAACGTGCTCTTCCACGCCTGCGTGCCCATGAACGAGGACGGCAGCTTCTGCGCCGTCAACCACCAGGGCCAGATGCTCTCGGGCCGCGCCTACTACGACTACGCCGACCGCCTGGCCCGCCGGGCCTGGCACGAGCACGACCAGGTCTCGCTCGACTGGATGTGGTACCTCTGGTGCGGGCGCTTCTCGCCGCTTTCCGGCCGTGTGGTCAAGACCTTCGAGCGGACCTACTTTGCCGACCGCTCCACCTGGGAGGAGCCGCGCGACCCGTACTTCTCGCACACGGAGGACCCGGCCATGTGCGCCCGCGTGCTGGAGGAGTTTGGCGCCGACGTGGAGCGTGGCGTCATCATCAACGGGCACACGCCGGTCCACGCCGCGGCGGGGGAGAGCCCGGTCAAGGCCGGGGGCAGGCTGGTGGTCATCGACGGCGGCTTCTGCCAGGCCTACCACTCCACGACGGGCATCGCCGGCTACACGCTCATCGCCGACCCGGAGGGCATGCGCATCAAGGCCCACCGCCCCTTTGGGTCCATCGCCGACGTGCTCGACCTCAACGCCGACATCGTGAGCGACGACGACCGCTTCCAGAGAAACCCGCGGCCGCTCTTCATTGGCGACACGGACACCGGCGCCGACATCCGCGGCCAGATCGCCGACCTGCGGGCCCTGCTTGACGCCTACCGCACCGGCGAGGTTCTGGAGCGCACCGGCGCCTGACCGGGGCTGGACGCGCCCGCCCCGCAAATTGAGGGCGTCTGGACAGGTGGGTGCGGTTTTGGGTATCACATAACCCATGGGCCAGCACGCTGGCCGCTCAACCACGGACGAAAGGTCCCCGCACGATGGACATGAACGAGAACAAGCGAAGAAGGTCGATGCTGCTCTACATCCTCATTGCAGTCGTCGTCTACCTCGCCGTGAGCCAGACCATGTACCCGGCTCTCACCAACTCCCAGACCAAGGAGGTCAGCTACTCCGACTTCCTCACCATGGTCGACAAGAACGAGGTCACCCAGGTCCAGAAGACCCAGGGAGACGCCCAGCTCTACTTCACCACCGGCTCGGGCGACTCGCAGCAGAAGTACAGCACCGTCATCTTCGGCTCGGGCGACGGCCTCAACGAAAAGCTCGAGGACCATGGCGTCCAGATGGTGGGCAAGATCGCCGACACCTCCGGTGACATGTGGTTCTACCTGCTGCTCTCCTACGGCCTGCCCATCGTGATCTTCCTTCTCATCGGCTGGTGGTTCAACCGCCGCATGAAGAAGGCCATGGGCGATGACGGCCCCTCCATGAACTTCGGCGGAGGCGGCTTCGGCATGGGCGGCGGCCTGGGCAAGTCCAACGTCAAGGAGGTCAAGGGCGAGGAGACCGGCGTCACGTTCAAGGACGTCGCCGGCCAGGACGAGGCCAAGGAGTCCCTGCAGGAGATCGTCTCGTTCCTCAAGAAGCCCGACAAGTACAACGAGATCGGCGCACGCTGCCCGCGCGGCGCTCTTCTCGTCGGCCCTCCGGGAACCGGCAAGACCCTCATGGCCAAGGCCGTGGCGGGCGAGGCCGGCGTGCCGTTCTTCCAGATCGCCGGCTCCGAGTTCGTCGAGATGTTCGTCGGCCGCGGCGCCGCCAAGGTGCGCGACCTCTTCAAGCAGGCAAACGAGAAGGCCCCCTGCATCGTCTTCATCGACGAGATCGACGCCGTGGGCAAGAGGCGCGACAGCTCCCTCAACTCCAACGACGAGCGCGAGCAGACCCTGAACCAGCTGCTCTCCGAGATGGACGGCTTCGACAACCACAAGGGCATCGTCGTCCTGGCCGCCACCAACCGCCCCGAGTCCCTCGACCCGGCCCTGCTGCGCCCCGGCCGCTTTGACCGCCGCATCCCCGTCGAGCTGCCCGACCTCGCCGGCCGCGAGGCCATCCTCAAGATCCACGCCAACGACGTCAAGATGGAGGGCTCCATCGACCTGTCCGGCATCGCCAAGTCCACGCCGGGCGCCTCGGGAGCCGACCTCGCCAACATCATCAACGAGGCCGCCCTGCGCGCCGTGCGCTTCGGCCGCAACCGCGTGACCCAGGAGGACCTCGCCGAGTCCGTCGACGTGGTCATCGCCGGCGAGAAGAAGAAGTCCACCGTGCTCTCCGAGCACGAGAAGGAGATCGTGGCCTACCACGAAACCGGCCACGCCATCGTGGCGGCCATGCAGAAGGGCTCCGCGCCCGTCTCCAAGATCACCATCGTGCCGCGCACCTCGGGCGCCCTGGGCTTCACCATGCAGGTTGAGGAGGACGAGCACTTCCTGACCACCCGCACCGAGGCCAAGAACAAGATCGCCGTGCTCTGCGGCGGCCGCGCGGCCGAGGAGCTCATCTTCGGCGAGGACGAGAAGACCACCGGCGCCTCCAACGACATCGAGAAGGCCACCGGCATCGCGCGCGCCATGGTGACCCAGTACGGCATGTCAGACAAGTTCGGCATGGTGGCCCTAGGCCAGCAGCGCAACCGCTACCTGGGCGGCGGCTCCGAGCTCACCTGCTCCGAGGGCACCGCGCAGGAGGTGGACGCCGAGGTCAGGCGCCTGGTGGAGGAGGGCCACCAGCAGGCCCTGGACACCCTGCGCGCCAACCGCTTCAAGCTGCACGAGATCGCCCACTACCTCCAGAAGAAGGAGACCATCACGGGCGACGAGTTCATGAACATCCTCACGCGCGACGACGGCTTCGCGCCCCAGATGCCCAAGCCTCAGCAGTAGCGGCCACGGCCCGCATCCATTCCGAACGCAACAGGACGCCCCGGCGAGAAGCGCTTCTCGTCGGGGCGTCCTTGTGCTGGATAGGTTGCGGCGCCCCTTGCCCGTGGGCGCTGCCGCGGCTGCCGCTGCCGTCTCGAGGCTAGTCCCAGTAGCCCTTGTGGACCTCGCAGGCCTCCTCGACGAGCTCGGGGAAGGGGCCGACGACCTCGATGTCCTTCTGGCTGGAGCCAAAGATCTGGCGGCAGGGGGTGTCCAGCGTGGGGTTCTGCTCGTTGTCGCCGGTCTGGCCGAGGATGTCGCGCTCGGTCATGGCGTACACCACGCGGCCGACGTTGCCCCAGTAGATGGCGCCCGAGCACATGGCGCACGGCTCGCCGGTGGTGTAGAGCGTGCACTGCCAGAGGTAGTCGTGGTCAAACTTCCTGCTGGCGGCCTCCATGAGGGAGGTCTCGGCGTGGCCGGTGCAGATGTGCTCTGAGATCTCGCGGTTCTCCTGCTCCAGCACGATCTCTTTGTCCTCGTTCACCAGGATGGCGCCAAAGGGGGTGTTGCCGTGCTCGCGGCTGAGGCGGGACACCTCGATGGCGCGGCGCAGGAACGCGACGTCCTCCTCGTGGGTGAACTTGGCGCGGCGCGGCTCGTCCCAGCTGCTCTTCTTCTCGTCGGACATGGCTCTTCCTCTCTTTCTTGTGGCCCCAGGGGCCGACGGGGCGAGAAGAGAAAGGGCACGCGGAGCGTGGCAAGGGGATGCTTGCCTTCTCCGTGTGCCCAACGCCGTCCCTGCGCGTCACCTCGCGCGCGCAGCCGCAGATGCGGTCCGGACGGTGTCTCTATTCGCAATGTGTGTCGCCAACCATATCACAGCTGGGTGACGTGTGTGCCAAGAAATACGCACATTTGTTCTAGTATTTGAGTCCGGTTGGGGTACCATGATGTCAGACGACAAGAACACGCGTTTGCATTGGGGGTGCCATGTCAACGGGACCGGCGGATACGGGGAGCGTCTACCTCTGCATTGACCTCAAGTGCTTCTACGCCTCGGTGGAGTGCGCGGACAGGGGCCTTGACCCGTTTAGGACCAACCTGGTGGTGGCCGATTCCTGCCGCGGCAAGGGCACCATCTGCCTTGCCATCACGCCGGCCATGAAGGCCCTGGGCGTCCGCAACCGCTGCCGCGTGTTCGAGATACCAAAGTCGGTCGACTTCATAGAGTGCCGCCCCCACATGCGCAGGTACATGGAGGAGTCCGCAGAGATATACGGCATCTACCTCAGGTACTTCTCGCCCGAGGACATCCACGTCTACTCGGTGGACGAGTGCTTCATAGACGTCACCGGCTACCTCAGGCTCTACGGAGAGACGCCCGTCTCCATGGCAAAAAAGCTCATGGCCATCATCAGGCGGGAGCGGCACATCTGCGCCACGGCGGGGGTGGGCACCAACCTCTTCCTGGCCAAGGTGGCGCTGGACGTGCTGGCCAAGCACGAGCCAGACGGCATCGGCTGGCTTGACGAGGAGACCTTCAGGCGCCGCGTCTGGCACCATCGCCCCCTCACGGACATCTGGGGCATAGGGCCGGGCACGGCCCGCAGGCTGGAGCGCTACGGGGCCCTTGACCTGGCCGGCGTCACTCGCGTCAACGAGGAGCTTCTCTACGGGGCCTTTGGCGTCAACGCGGAGTACCTCATAGACCACGCCTGGGGGCGCGAGCCCTGCACCATGGCGGACATCCACGCGTTCCGACCACAGACCCACTCCATAAGCAATGGGCAGGTCCTCATGCAGGACTACCCCTCTGAGCAGGCGCGCATTGTGCTGAGGGAGATGGCGGACGCTTCGTGCCTGGACCTCGTGCAGAAGGACGTCGCCTGCACGGGGGTCGCGCTCTGGGTGGGGTACTCCTGCGCCGAGGAGGGGCCGGCGGGGGCCAGCGCCTCTCGCAGGCTGGGCGCCCCCACGGACTCGCGCACGGAGCTTTGCCAGCTGCTCCTTGCCCTGTGGGACGAGGTGGCAGACCCGACGCGCAACGTGAGGCGCCTTGGCGTGGCGCTCACGGGGCTGGTGCCGGCGGGGGTCTCCCAGCCCTCCCTCTTTGACGACGGGGCGGCTTTGGCCCGCGAGCACGAGCTTACGCGGGCGACAATCGCGGTCAAGGGGCGCTTTGGCAAGAACGCCCTGGTGAGGGGCACGAGCTTCAGGCCCGGCTCTACGGGAAGGGCAAGAAACGAGCAGGTTGGAGGTCACCTTGGGTAGCATGCCGTCGCATGGACGGGGGGACGGGCGCCCCGCGCCGCCGGCGGGGGCGGGCCCGCACCCGCCGCGGCCGCGCGCGCAGAGGGCTGCCCAGTTCATGCCCTTCTCGGCGCTCACGGGGCTTGAGGAGCTGCTGCGGGCCGCGGAGGCAAGGGCCGCCTGCCAGGACCCGGCGCCCTGGCCCGCCGACGAGGTGCTCGAGGAGGAGGTGAGGGGCGCATGAGCGGACGGCACTCGCTGGCGGGCACCAACGGCATACCGCTGGAGGCCGGGCGCACCTACCTGCGCGTGGTCTCCGAGTGCGCGGAGGACGGCCGCGTGCGGGTGGACGAGGTGCTCTGGCCGGACGGAAGGCGCTTTCCGGCGGCCTCCACCACCCACATCCGCACGCTGGGCCGCTGGGAGATGGGCAACGTGGTGGAGCAGTACGAGGTGGCCTTCAAGCGCTCGGGTCGCCGGGAGGTCCGCCGCACCATCTGGTGGGAGCGCGGGAGGTGGTTCACCTCGCGGTCGTGACGGCGTGCCATCGGGGACGCGCGTCGCGCAACCTGTCCCTAGTTTGCGCAAAAACGAACACGTCCCCAATCTGCGAGAAGAACGTGGTACCATCTTTGACCATAGGCGATGAAGGGGAGAGTACCCGGGATCGCGCGGTCAGAAGAGAGCGAGGCTGGTGGGATCTCGCGTCCGCGTCCCGGAGAAGATCACCCCCGAGCCGCGGCCCCAAAGCAAGGCGCACGCGCCCTGCAAGTAGGCGTCGCCGGAGTGGCCGCCGTCACAGGCCAGCCGAGTTACGCGGTAATTCCGCTCGCTGGGTGGTAACAAGCGAAGTGTGACGTGAGCGCTTCGTCCCAGCACGACGGGACGGGCGCTTTTTTGGTGCCCAGAAAGGGGTCACAGAGGTGGCAAACGAGTACAAGAAGACCACTAACCTGCCGCAGACGGGCTTCCCGATGCGCGCGAGCCTGGCTCAGAACGAGCCCAAGAGGCTCAAGGAGTGGTACGACAACGACGTCTACGCCCAGCTCCTCAAGAAGAACGAGGGCCACGACAAGTTCGTCCTGCACGACGGCCCCCCGTACGCCAACGGCCCCATCCACCTCGGCCACGCGCAGAACAAGATCTCCAAGGACATCATCAACCGCTTCTGGGCCATGCAGGGCTACCAGACGCCCTACGTGCCCGGCTGGGACTGCCACGGCCAGCCCATCGAGCACAAGGTCGAGCAGATGCTCGGCACCGAGAAGTTCAACCAGCTCCCCACCGAGAAGATTCGCGAGCTCTGCCGCAAGATGGCCGTCGAACAGGTCGACACCCAGCGCCAGGGCTTCAAGCGCCTGGGCGTCCTGGCCGAGTGGGACAACCCCTACCTGACCTACGTCAACGACTACGACGCCACCGACGTTGAGATCTTCAAGGCCATCTTCGACAATGGCGCCATCTACCGCGGCCGCAAGCCGGTGCACTGGTGCACCCACTGCCACACGGCCCTGGCCGAGGCGGAGATCGAGTACGGCGACGAGGTCAGCCCCTCCATCTACGTGCGCTTCGTCCTGACCAGCACTCCTGCGGGCCTGGAGAACTACGCCGGCAAGACCGACGTGGTCATCTGGACCACCACGCCCTGGACCATGCCGGCCGACACCGGCGTCATCCTGGGCCCGGACTTTGACTACGTCGCCGTGGTCCACGACGGCCGCGCCGAGATCATGGCCGACGCCCTGAAGGAGCGCGTCTGCGAGATCGCCGGCTGGGACTGCGAGGTGGCCCTGGGCGCCGACGGCCAGCCCTGGCACGCCACGGGCGCCGAGCTTGCCGAGAACACCTACGAGCAGCCCATCTTCCCCGAGTTCCAGGGCCGCTTCATCACCGCCGACTACGTGAGCCTGGACGACGGCACGGGCATCGTGCACACCGCCCCCGGCCACGGCGTGGACGACTACAACGCCGGCTGCAAGTGGGGCCTGGAGCTCGTCATGCCCGTCGACGACGACGGCCGCTTCTACGTGGGCGACACCATCGGCACCGGCGGCCCCTGGTCCGGCATGGACGTCAACGAGGCCAACCCCAAGATCATCGAGTGGCTCCGCGAGAAGGGCACGCTGGTGGCCCACGTGGACATCAACCACAGCTACCCGCACTGCTGGCGCTGCAAGGAGCCCGTCATCTTCCGCGCCACCAGCCAGTGGTTCGTCTCCATGGACAAGCCGCTCGCCGACGGCCAGAGCCTTCGCCAGAAGGCCACCGACGAGCTCTCCCGCGTCGACTTCTACCCGGCGCACGCGGTCAAGCGCATCGGCTCCATGGTCGAGGGCCGTCCGGACTGGTGCATCTCCCGCCAGCGCAACTGGGGCGTGCCCATCCCGGCCTACACCTGTCAGGACTGCGGCGAGACGGTGATGAACGACGACACCCTTGACGCCGTTATCAAGCTCTTCCGCGAGAAGGGCTCCGACGCCTGGTTCACCGACGAGCCGTCCAGCTACCTGGGCGACGCCTGCACCTGCCCCAAGTGCGGCGGCCACAACCTCAAGGCAAACAAGGACATCCTGGACGTCTGGTGGGACTCCGGCGTCTCCCACACCGCCGTCTGCAAGCACCGCGGCTACCTCAAGTTCCCGGCCGACATGTACCTCGAGGGCTCCGACCAGCACCGCGGCTGGTTCATGAGCTCACTCATGACGTCCGTGGCCGCCTACGGCGTGGCGCCGTACCGCTCCGTGGTCTCCCAGGGCTTCACCCTGGACGGTCAGGGCCGCAAGATGTCCAAGTCCCTGGGCAACGTCATCGACCCCAACGCCGAGTGCGACTCCCGCGGCGCCGACGTCATGCGCCTGTGGGTCTCCTCGGTGGACACCTCCACCGACGTCCCCTGCGACGACGCCATCCTCGGCCACGTGGGCGAGGCCTACCGCAAGATCCGCAACACCCTGCGCTTCCTGCTGGGAGAGATCGAGGGTCAGTTTGACCCGGCGACCGACGCCGTGGCCGTAGACGAGCTTCTGCCCTACGACCGTCTGACCCTGGCCCGCATGTGCGAGGTCCACTCCGTGGTGACCGAGGCCTACCGCGGCTACCGCTTCAACGTTGTCTACCGCAACCTCTACGACTACGTGACCGAGCTCTCCAACGGCTACCTCAACGCCACCAAGGACCGCGTCTACTGCGGCCAGAAGGACGGTATCGACCGCAGGAGCGCCCTCACCGTCTGGGCCCAGATCCTCTCCATGCTCGTGCACGACCTGCAGCCCATCCTGTGCTTCACCTGCGACGAGGTCATGGCCTTCCTGCCCGAGTCCATGCGCGACGGCCAGAAGTACGCCGCCCTGCTGGACTGGTACCAGGCTCCCTGGACGCCCGAGGAGTGCAAGGACGAGCTCGCCGCCTACGCCGAGCTCAGCGTCGCCCGCGACGCCTTCACCAAGGCCTTCGAGGAGGCCAAGGTCGCTGGCGCCGTGACCGAGAAGACCTCCCAGGGCGCCAAGGCCGCCCTGGTCCTGCCGCACGAGGCCTACGCGCTTCTCGCCGGCGAGAGCGCCGTGGACCTGTCCGAGGTCTTCGTGTGCTCCGAGGTCAGCGTCTCCGAGGGCGAGGAGCTCTCCTGCTCCGTCGCCCCCGCCGACGGCCAGAAGTGCCCGCGCTGCTGGAACTACCGCACGCTGGGTGCCGACGGTCTCTGCTGCCGCTGCCACGACGCCGTGGCCGACGCCAGCGCGGAGTAGGTCGGCTTGGCCGCCAAGAGGCTGCGCGAATCCGCGGCCGCGCGCCTTGCCCTTCTGGGCGGGGCCGCGGCCGCGGTCGTCGTGCTCGACCAGCTGAGCAAGGCATGGGTGCGCGCCGCGCTCGTGCCGGGCAAGCCCGTGACGCTCATCCCTCACGTCATGGACCTGTCGCTCGTCTACAACACCGGCGCGGCATTCTCCATGGGGGAGGGCAGGGGTGCGCTCTTCGTCCTCATCTGCGCCGTCATCTGCGTGGGCTGCTGCGTGCTCGCCTGGCGCGAGAGGGAGATGCCGCCCGCGCTTCTGGCCACGCTGGGCTGTGTCTGCGGCGGGGGCGTCGGCAACGCCATCGACCGCGTGGTGGCCGGCCGGGTGACCGACTTCTTTGCCACCACGTTCATGGACTTCGCCGTCTTCAACGTGGCCGATGTCTTCATCACCTGCGGCGTCATCCTGGCCTTCGTCCTCTGGTGCCGCTGGGACGCCAAGCGAGAGGGCGACGCCTCTTCCGACTAGCACCCGCCAGCCCAACGTACCTCTCGCCGCGGTTTGCCGGCATTTTCGGACGCTCACGCCATCGTGGGCGTCCGCTTTCACATGCAAACGGCGAGGCGCGTGGGAAAGGCTCGCGGAGCGGGCGGCGAGAAGGACGTGGCGCTAGAACGCGATGTCGGTCCAGGAGTCCAGCCAGAGGTCGGCCTCGTGGCGGAGGGCCTCGCGGGGCTGGCGGGGGTCGGCGCAGCGGACGGCGCAGGCCATCATGCCGCACCCGCGGGCGCTCCTCACGCCGGGGAGGATGTCCTCAAAGACCAAGCAGGCAGCGGGGTCAACGCCCAGTCGCCGGGCCGCCTCCAGGTAGACGTCCGGGTGGTCCTTGGTGGCGTGGGCAACCTCCTTGCCGCAGACCACGGCATCAAAGAGCTCGGCCACGTCAACGCGCGGCGCCATTGCGGAGAGCACGTACGGGTCGTTGGTCGTGGCCAGCGCAATCGGGACGCCGGCCCGCCTCAGCGCGGCCAGGTACTCCCGCGCACCGGGTCTGAGCTCCACGCGTGTCTCGTAGAGGGCATGCCCCAGGCGGTTCCACTCGTCGCAGATGTCGGCCGTCGGCTCGTCCAGCCCGTATGTCTGGCGAACCCACTCGGCGCCGGCCGCAAAGCCGAGGGTCGCCAGCGTCTGGTGCGCCAGGGCGTCGTACTCAATGCCGCGCTGGCCAAAGAAGATGCGGTCGACCTCCTCCCAGAGGCCCTCGGTCGCGGCCAGCGTGCCGTCAAAGTCAAAGATCGCGGCGCCAAACGCCGGTGGCCAGAGCGCCTCCGCACCGTTCCTCTGTGCATCAAACCCTGTATCAGTCGAGAAACCCATGGCCTCAGAGGCTCCTAGCGGTCGGGCGCGTCCTCGAGGGAGCGCAGGATGCCAAAGTAGACGTCGTCGCGAGACATGGTGCCCAGGTTGGACATGAAGTCCCCGGCCACGGGGAAGATCTCCTGGTCAAGGCTTGCGCGCAGGCCCTCGAAGAAGACCTCGCTCACGCGGTCCGTGGGCGCCAGGGGAACGTCCGCCTCCAGCAGCGTCGCCCGCGCCTCCTCGGCGGTGGGCTCGCCCTCGGGGTCAAGGGCGTGGCCCATGATTGCCATGACCTGCATGCCGGCCGCCCAGAGCGGCCCCGGCACGTACTCGCGGGCGCGCTGCAGGCACGCGCGGGCCACGCGCGGGCGGTCCCGCTCCCACTGCAGCTGCGCCATGCGGATGTAGCCCATGCCGATGGCCTCAGGGTCGTGCGCGTAGGCAAGCATGCGGCGGACGGTCGCAGTGGCGCCGTCGTTGTCACCCAGGGCGGAGAGGCAGTTGGAGAGCTGCAGCGCCGCCTCGGCGGAGAGGGGAGCCAGGTGAGCCGCGCCTGCGGCAAGGCCGCGGGCGCTCTCGGCGTTGCCCTGGATGAGCTCGGTCTGCGAGGCAATGAGCCGCGCCTGGTAGAGGGCGGCGGGGGCAAGGCGGGTCCTCGTGCCGGCGCCCGCCGTCAGGCGGTTGTAGAGCACGCGGTCGACGTAGCTGCCAAAGGCGCGCCAGGCCACATCGTCTCCGTCCGCGTAGGTGCCGGCGTCCTCGACGGGCGCCAGCGCGTCAAGGACCGCGCGGCCCGCGCCGGCCACGTCCTTTGCCATCATGCGGCTGGTGCCCAGCTCGACGGCGCGAGAGAGCGCGTCTCCGTGCGCAAGCTCCTCGGCCACGACAAGCGGGTCGTCGTCGGGCAGGGTCCCCTCGATGAGGCCCTCCATCACGCGGCGGCAGGCGGCGTCCATGGCCGGGTCCGCCCCGTCCGTCATGAGGGACATCAGGAGGCGCACGTTGCCCTCGGTGGAGTCCGTGATGCCGCGGGTGAGCTCGTCTGCGGCCCTGGTGCGCCAGCAGGCCTCGTCTATGCCCAGGTCCGCCACGCAGGAGGCCCCGAGCGCCCGGGCCGCCTCTGCGGGCAGCTCGCGGTCGGAGGTCTCGGGCGCGTCGTAGCGCGCGGGCGGGCAGAAGAGCTCGTCCTCAAGCGAGAAGCCCTGTCGCACGGGCAGCAGCGCCCCGTCGTCGAGCTCCATGGTGACGCCTGCCGCACGGAGCGCCTCCGCGGGGTCAAGACCCGGCCCAAGGTCAATGCCCTCCAGGTCAGAGCGGGTGAGGCGGCCCCAGTAGAGGCACTCGTGAGAGGTGGCGGTGTCAAGCGTGCCCGCAACCCAGACCTCGTTAAGCGCGGGCGCCCCCTCGAAGGCCCAGGCGGCCACCAGAAGACCCAGCCTGAGGTTGTAGTCGGACGCCATCTGGCGGCGCATCTGGCCCGTGGCGGCAACGACGCCCAGCTCGTCCACCCAGGCCTCGCCCGGCATGACGCGGGGCGGCACCAGCGCCAGCTCAAAGGCCGCGGCCCCGGCGGCCGCGTTGACACGGAAGTCGGCCTTCAGGCGGAAGGGCAGCTGGAAGGCCTCGATACCGTAGGCCAGCGCGCGACGGCACCCCCACTCGCCGCAGCCGTCGTCGGGCTCGGTGGCCGGCCCCAGGGTCCGGGCCTGCTCGGCGATGGAGCGACGCAGCAGGCGCTCGTCTCGGACGAGGTCCCTCTCGCCGGCGGCAGGGTTTGCGTCGGGCATGGCCTGGCTGAGCAGGGCCTCGTTGAGGGCGGCCTCGAGCGCCATGACGCGCAGCTTAGCCAGGTAGGGGAGCTCGCGGTCGGTCACGCGCAGGTAAACCAGTCCCGTCATGCGCGGCTGGATGACCCTCAAGCCGGGCAGCTCCACGTCGTCGTCAAAGAGCCCCGCCTCGCGCAGGCGCCGCGCCAGGTGGCGTTCCCGCCCGCAGGGGAGAAGCGCGTCCTGCCGTGAGGCGTCCCCGGCGGCCCGCCCCTCGACGTCCGTGACGAAGCCGCGCAGCCGGCCCAGTGGCTCCCTGCTGCCGAGCAGCTCCCTGACCAGGGCGGCCATGTCCAGCGCGCTCTCGCTCGGAGCGGCCTCGGTCTCGGCTTCGGCCGTGGCAGAGGCTCCCGCCGCGCCCTTCTCGCCGGCCTCGCGCGAAGCGGCGGCCGGCGCCACCTGCGCGTCCTCAGCCTCCGTGCCCTTCTCGGCCGCGGCCCTGCCCCTTCCGGCAAGCGCCGAGACGAGCCTGCCCAGGCCGGAAAGCGGCCCCTTGGCGGCACCCACGCTAGTCCTCCCTGGGCGCGGGCCTGCCCACGCCGTCGATGACGGTGTTCTTGTTGGCGATGCGGCGGATGAACAGGCCGCTTCTAAGCTTGGGCTCAAACCAGGTTGACTTGGGCGGCATCAGCAGACCGGCATCGGCCACGGCCATGAGCTCGTCCACCGAGGTGGCGTGGAGGCTGAAGGCCACGCCCGTCTTTCCGGCGCGGCGCTCGAGCTCGCCCAGCCCGGCCGCCCCGCCGACAAAGCTCACGCGCGGGTCTTCGCGCGGGTCGCCGATGCCCAGCACTGGTCCCAGCACGCGGTCCTGCAGGACGGAGGCGTCCAGGCGCGCCACAGGGTCCGCCGCGACGGCCTCCCCGTCAACGAAGCGCAGCTCGCGCCAGGCACCGAAGGCGTACATGCCAAAGGTCCCGCGCTCGCCTGGCTCCACGGGTTCCTCCCGCCTAGGCCCCACCTCAAAGCCCGTCGCCGCCACGGCCGCCACGAGCTCGTCCTCGCCCATGCCGGCGGCGTCCGCCACCACGCGCTCGTAGGGCAGCACGGTGAGCTGGCTTGCCGGAAAGAGAACGCACAGCAGGTAGTTGTAGGCCTCGCGGCCGGTGTGCTCGCGTCCCTCCTCGGTGCGCATCTCCTGGCAGACGCGGGCGGCCGAGGCGGCGCGGTGGTGGCCGTCGGCGATGTAGGCGCGCGGGATGTAGGCCAGCATCATCTGGAAGGCCTCGACGGCGGCCGGGCGGGCCACGCGCCAGACGGTCTGGCGGACGCCCTCGCCGTCTGTGAAGTCATAGAGGGGCTCCGCGCCCTTTGCGGCCTCCACCAGCGCCTCCAGCGCCGGGTTGTCGCGGTAGGCGAGGAAGATCGGACCCGTCTGGCAGCCTGTCGCGCGGATGTGGCGGACGCGGTCCGCCTCCTTGGCGCGGCGGGTGCTCTCGTGGCGGCGGATGACGCCGTTGTTGTAGTCGTCGAGCGAGCACGCGGCCACGATGCCCGTCTGCTCGCGGCCGTCCTGCTCCAGGCGGTAGAGGTAGTAGCAGGGGCGGCCGTCGCGCACCAGGGTGCCGTCGGCCACGCGCTCGTGCAGGAGCTCGGCCGCGTGTGCGTAGACGTCGTCCGCGTACATGTCGTGGTCAGGCGAGAAGCCCGTCTCGGGGCGGTCTATGGCCAAAAAGGAGCGGGGGTGCTCGCTCACGTAGGCGGCCGCCCCCTCGCGGTCAAAGACGTCGTAGGGCAGGGCGGCAAACTCCGCGGCGGACTCCGGCGCGGGGCGGTAGCAGGCAAAGGGCTCGGCGTGCACGGTACTCTCCTTTGGTAGGGTGACGCAGGGTGACTCTCCATGATACGACTCGGATGTTGCGGGGCAATGACGGCGAGCCGCGAGGCCGCGGGGCGCCTGGGCGGCACGTGTTACCATAGGCGCGAACCCCAACCAGAAAGGACTCCTCATGCCCCTCACCGGCGAGGACGTGGCCAACAAGGGCCTCGTCATCTTTGACTTCGACGGAACGCTCGTGGACTCCATGCCCGGCATCATCCGAACCGCGCGCTCCGTCATGCACCGGCACGGCTGGAGCGACGAGGCGCTGGGGGACATGCGCCGCATCGTGGGGCCGCCCTTCCCGGCCGCGTTCACCGAGGTCTACGGCGTGGACCCCGAGGAGGCCATGCGAATCACCGAGGAGTACCGCGCCGTCTACCAGAACCTCGGGCGCGACGGCTGGCCGCTCTTCGACGGCATGCGCGAGCTGCTGGGGGACCTGCGGGCCGCCGGCCGCAAGGTGGCCATCGCGTCCTCCAAGAGGCAGTTCCTGCTGGACCGCGGCATCGACACCAACGAGGTCCGCGACCTCTTCGACCTGCCGCTGGGCAAGGAGCGCGACAACGGCCAGACCAAGGCCATGATCATTGGCGACGTCCTGGGCCGCCTGGGCTTCTCGCCCGACCAGGCCGTCATGGTGGGGGACCGCCGCTTTGACGTTGAGGCCGCCCACGAGGCGGGTCTGCCCTGCGTGGGCGTGACCATGGGCCACACGTGCGAGCCGCAGGAGCTCGTTGACGCCGGGTGCTGCGCCCTGTGCGACACCGTGGACGACCTGCGGCGCGTTCTTCTCGGCTAGCCTTCCGCCCCGCGGGGCGGCCCCGTCTGCCGGACGGGGGCGCCTGGCAGGAATTGCCCGCCGCGCCAAGGGGTACAGTGAGACAAACGAGGGGCGCGCCCCGCGCCCGCCAAGAAGGGAGAAGAGCATGGCTGGAATTGACATCATGGGTGGCCTCAACAAGGCGTTCCTGGCAACCGTCGGCGCCGTGGCCATCACCGCCGAGAAGTCTCAGCAAGCCGTGGAGGACCTGGTCAAGAAGGGCGAGCTCACCGTCCAGCAGGGCAAGTCGCTCAACCAGGAGCTCTCGCGCAAGGCCAAGGAGGCCGCGCAGGAGACCACCGACACCGCGCTGCGCACCTTCCTGGAGGCCCTCTCCGACGAGGACCGCGCCGCCTACGCCGCCAAGGTCGCCCAGATGACGGCCGATATCGAGGCCGCCAAGGTGACTGTCGACGTCGAGGACGGCGTCGAGGAGGAGCCCGCCGCCCAGGCCGAGTCCGCTGAGGACGCCGCGGAGTAGAACGTGACCCAGGCGCAGGACAACGGCAGCAGGCAGGCCACGGGCCAGCACGTCGAGGAGCCCCCGCGCGGACAGTCCGCGCAGGAGCTCCTCGACGCCTGGTACGCGAGCGTCCAGGAGGAGCTCGACGGCGCCGACGCGGACGGCCAGACCATAGGCCTTCTCGGCGGCCGCAGCTCAGGGGCGCAGGGGCCTTCTCGCCGCTCCAAGCTGCGGCGCATTGGAGAGATGCTGGCCATCGTGAGGCGCTACGACATCTTCCACGGCCTCACGCCCAAGACGCTGCGCCGCATGCTGGAGGAGCTGGGCCCCACCTTTGTCAAGGCGGGCCAGATCCTCTCCATGCGGTCCGAGATTCTGCCGCCGAGCTTCACACGCGAGCTGGAGCGCCTGCGCACGGACGTGGAGCCCATGGACCGCGACACCGTGCTCGCCGCCCTGCGCGCCGAGTACGACCGGCCCATCGAGGACATCTTTGACGCCATTGACGACAACCCTCTGGGGTCTGCCTCGGTGGCCCAGGTGCACAAGGCGCGCCTGGTCACGGGCGAGCTCGTGGCCATCAAGGTCCAGCGCCCCCACGTGCAGGAGACCATGGCGCAGGACATCTCCATCATGAGGTCGCTGGCGCGCTATATGAGTCGCTTCATGGGGCAGAACCAGTTCCTTGACCTGCAGTCCGTGGTGGACGAGCTCTGGCAGTCCTTCCGCGAGGAGACGGACTTCCTCGTGGAGGCCAGAAACCTCGAGGAGTTCCGCCGCAACAACGCCGGCTGCGTCTACCTGGAGTGCCCCAAGCCCCACCCGGCCCTGTGCACCCGCCACGTGGTGGTCATGGACTACGTGGAGGGCATCGCCATAGACGACACTGCCGCCCTCACCGCGGCCGGCTACGACTGCGCTGAGATCGGCGAGAAGCTCGTGGACAACTTCGCCACCCAGATGCTAGACGACGGCTTCTTCCACGCGGACCCCCACCCCGGCAACATCGTGGTCAGCGGCGGCAAGATCGTCTACATGGACTTGGGCATCATGGGCAGGCTCTCCTCGCGCGACCGAGGCGCCCTCTCGGACATGATCGTCGCGGTTGCCGAGAAGGATTCCGCGCGCCTGGCGGACGGCCTCATGCGCTTCTCCATATCCGACAGCGCCGAGGTGGACCAGGCGCACCTGCTCTCCGACCTGGACGCCATTGTGGCGGACTTTGGCACGGCCAACCTGTCTGACCTGGACATCGGCGCCTTCGTGGGGTCTCTGGTCTCCATGGCGCAGAAGAACGGCATCGAGCTGCCGGGCACGGTGACCATGCTGGCTCGCGCCCTGGTGACCCTGGAGGGCGTGGTGGACAACCTCATGCCTGGCGCCTCCATGGTGGACATCATCAAGCGGCACCTGCGCGCCCATACCGACCCCGAGGAGCTTGCCAGCCGCGAGCTGCGGCGCCTTGCCAAGGAGACCCTTGCCGCCACCCACGGGCTTCTTGGCGCGGCGGGGGAGGCCCAGGTTGCCATGCGCATGCTCACCCGCGGCCAGCTGCGCGTCAACCTCGACCTTGCCGGCACCGAGGACCCGCTGGAGGACTTCTCCCGCACGGCCAACCGCCTGACCATGGGCATCATCGTGGCGGGCCTGTTCATAGGCTCGTCGGTGGTCTACTACGCCCGCATCCAGCCGGTCATCTTCGGCATCCCGGTCATCGGCTTTGTGGGCTACATCGCGGCGTTCTTCCTGGGCATCTGGATCGCCCGCGACATCATCCGCGACGCCCGGAGGCACCGCAGGTAGCACGCGCCGTGGGCGCGGCGTGCCGCGTTGTCCTTACCTTCCGCGACATCTATGTCGTCGCAATTGCGCATAGATGTCGCAAATCTTCAGCTCGTCATGAATCGAAAGTGACTATGGTCACGAATTCATACGAACCGCGACGAATTCAAACGAAAGCGCTAGAAACCGCTAGAATTCAGACGAAAAGAGCGACAAGGATAGAAATCCAACGTATTGATGGAGAATCTATCGCCAGTCGACATCAACAACCTCAGATTGGAGCGTCATGCGCAACCCATTCAAGCCAACTGCGGGAGCGGAGCCGCCTATCCTCATCGGGCGCGATGACGTCGTCCTTGCCTTTGAGGAGGGTCTCGACAATGGATGCGGCGCGCCGGGGCGTCTGATGCGAATCAGTGGCCCAAGAGGCTCTGGCAAGACGGTTCTGCTCAATGATTTGGGTGACCGTGCACGCGACGCAGGGTGGAAGGTCGTTGACGTCTCTGCGGGCTCAGACTTTCTATCCGACCTTTTCCACGAGCTTGCTCCCCAGCGGGAACTTTCAGGGGCAAAGGTCAGCCTCAACCTGCCGTTTGCCTCGGGGGAGGTCTCTCTTGTACAAGACGAGCCCAGTCTGCGTGACCTCATCCGCAAAGCAAGCGAGTCCTCTGCCGGCCTCTTGGTGACCGTTGACGAGGTGCAGGATGCCGAGCTTGGACAGATGCAGACGGTGGCCCATGCTGTTCAGCACCTCATCAGGGAGGGGAAGGACGTCGCCTTCGTCTTCGCCGGGCTGCCAATGGGCGTGGCGGACCTCATCAACGGCAAGGCAATGACATTCCTGAGGCGCGCCCTGAGCGAGGAGCTGGGAGCAATCAATATCCAAGAGGTTTCTCTCTCCCTCGGCGACAGTTTCAGAGGTACTGGAATGGACGTCTCAAAGGACATGCTGTCGGAGCTTGCCGAGGCGACTGGCGGATATCCCTACCTGATTCAGCTTGTCGGCTACTATGTGTGGCAACGAGCCCGCATTCACCATGACGACAACCCTGTCGTCACCAGCCAAGACGTCTCCGAAGGCGTCTCCATTGCAATGAGTCGCTTTCATGAGGCGGTCCACGAGCCAGCGATCAGCGGCCTCAGTTCCACAGCGGTTGATTATCTCCTTGCCATGGCTAGGGACCCTGGCCCCTCCTCGGCCAAGGACCTTGCGGCAAGGCTCGGGAGGTCTACGAAGTCGCTTTCTTCGGTCAGGAGGCAACTTATCCAGCGGCAGGTTATAGAACCCGTTCGCCGTGGTTATGTGGACTTTGCCATTCCCTTCATGAGGAAGTATCTGGTGGAGAACGAGGAAGAGATAAGAGAGCGGTTCTGACGAAAGCCCCGACCTTACCCTTTGCGACACCTATGACGCCTCTAGCGCCCATACGTGTCGCAAAGGGCAAGGTCGTCCTCGCCAATGCCCTTGGGCCGGCGTCTCTCGACTTGCCTTCTGCGAAAAGCTCAAGTCCCCAGATTTGCCATAATGGAACTCGCAATCACCAAGGGAGGGACCTCTTGCTCACAATCCACTACGGAGACATGGACGGCGTCGTCTACAACACGTCGACGTACTTCAACAACACATATTCGCCCGAGTGGCTTGAGGACCCGTTTGCCCAGAGAATCATCAAGTCCGTCGACAAGGGCGTGGTGATGGGGCCCAACGCCATACAGACCAAAGTTCTGGGCATCATTCCGCCCGAGAAGCTCTCCAGCGGCACCAAGACCCTCTTGCTCATGAACTTCGACCCCACACGGGTCTTCAACGCCACCAATTGCGGAGACAACTGCGCTTACTGGATCTTGCGCATCGCCGCCAAGAAGGACGTTACCATCAACCTCTACCACCTCATGGACTTTGGCGGCGGCAGGTTCACTGCCAAGGTTGCCAACACGGGACAGATCGTTCACACCATGGATGAGCTGGCCATCATTGGCGCCAACTGCCTGAGGGAGGACTGGGCATGAGAGGCGAGCACCTGGTCACCGTCAGAAACAACAAGGTGCAGATCAAGCTTCCCATTCGCCGCAATCTCACCATCCTGAAGGGGAGAAGCGCAACCGGAAAGTCCACGCTCATCGACCTCGTGGGCCAGTTCGACGAGCTTGGTCCAGACAGTGGAGTGGTCGTCAGCTGCGATGTGCCTTGCAAGGTCCTTTCCGGCAAAAACTGGCAGCGCGACCTTGAGCTCATCAGCGGAAGCATCGTCTTCATTGATGAGGACAACGCTTTCATGAGGTCGCGCGAGTTTGCGCATGCGGCCAAGAACAGCGACAACTACTACGTGCTCGTTGCACGTGAGGCCCTGCCTCAGCTGCCCTACAGCGTCGACGAGATTTACGAGCTCAGAAACACGGGCCGCTCATCGTCGAAGTACCCCGCCTACTCAAGGACCTACACCTCGGCGCACAAGGTCTATGGACCTCGTCAGTTTGACGGCGCGCGGCCAGATCTTGTGGTGGTCGAGGACAGCAACTCGGGCTTCGACTTCTTCTCAGCGCTTTGTCAGAAGAGTGGAGTTCCCTGCGTGAGTGCCAAGGGGAAGACTAACGTCTTCCGTACGGTTCGCGACGCTGGAGCAAACTCGATTCTGGTCATCGCCGACGGTGCGGCTTTTGGACCCGAGATCGAGACGGTCCTCGCGCTTGCTCGCTACAAGAGACTGCAGCTCTTTCTTCCTGAGTCCTTCGAGTGGCTGGTGCTGAGCTCCGGCCTCTTCAAGGACAAGAAGACGCAGGACATGCTTCTACATCCAGCGGATTTCATCGAAAGTGCCGACTTCTTCAGCTGGGAGCGCTTCTTTACCAGGCAGCTTGTGGAGCTGACCTCGGGAAGCTATCTTGCCTATGAGAAGTCCAGCCTCAATCCTGCCTATCTGGAGGCAAGGCAACGCGCAATCCTTGAGGCCTCACTGCCAAAGTTGGGACTCGAGTAGTTTTGATCGCTTGAATGCACTTGGACAGAGCGTAGCTCGTCAAAACTCGGCTACGTTTGTGTTTTGTTGCGTATGCTTCGGATAGAAGCCCAGATGGTACCTCTATCAACTGGGCAAATGCTGCCAATTTGCAGTCGATACTCAACGGTCTCGAATTAAGACGCAAACGTAGCTGAGTTATTGGCGGAGCATTACCTGGATGTGGCGAGGAGGCCAAGTTCGGCTGTCGGTTCGTTGCCTCCTTAATAAAAATGCCGGAGGATAAGCCCCCGGCGCTTGGAGGAAGCTTTCATCTGTGCCTCCTCTGGAATCCCCTATAACACGTTTGGCTGCTTCTTGTCACACCGGGAGGAACGCCGCATTCCTCCCGGTGTGTTTCTATCGTACTTAGGTTTGGGTGATATCGCCGTAAAAAACTAGGCGGAACCACTTTCGCAGCTCCGCCTTACAAAACCCGCAGGTTTTTCTGTCTGTGCCAATTATGCCGCATCAGAACCAACTGTGTGCCGGTGCCTTGCCTAATAGAAAAAGCGACTGAAGGCGCAGGCGCCCGCAGCCGCTAAAAGCCAGTCGGCTTTTCACAATGACATCATGCTAGTCCAGTCATAACCCAAGCGAGAAGCACCCTACCTCTCATGCTCCTTCAGCGCCTCGGTCTGCGTCAGCGTGGTGAGCTTTCTCTTGAGCGTGGCCACCTTGAGGTCCTGCGTGAACAGGCGGGCGAGAAGCACCAGGATGCCGCAGAAGAAGACGAAGTTGGAAGACGAGTCGAACCCAAAGATCCCGGTCACCCAGAACACCAGCTGCGGGAACGCCGCCACCACGATGAGCAGCACGGCAAGAAACACCCAGAAGATGGAGTCGATGATCTCCAGCGCAGACTTCCTTAGCTTGCGCACAACGAACAGCAGCGTGAATACCGCAACAAGAAGCAAGAAGATTCGCAAAGTGATGTTCACGCAGATCACCTGAACCACTGGACGAAGAGGATGGACATGCAAGTGCGCGCCATGTAGGAGATGGACTTCCAGGCGTTGAGGTAGCTCTCACCAGCCTGGCGCTCGCGCATCTGAACCTGCACCTCGGAGACCTTTGCGCCCTTGCGCAGAAGAAAAGCGACGGAATCCGGCTCGGGGCCAAAGTCAAAGCGAGAAACAAACTCTCCAACCATCTTGCGGTTGAAGAGCCTCATCCCGCTTGTGGGATCGTTGATGGTCTGTCCGCAAGTTAGCTTGATGATGGACGTAATGAGTCGGGACCCAATCATGCGCGCCGAGACGGGCTTCTCCTCGTCAACAAAGCGGGAGCCGATGACAATGTCGGCCCCATCGCGTTCCATGCGCTCAATCATCGGCGTGACATACTTGGGCATGTGCTGCCCGTCCGCGTCAAACTGAATGACAGCATCGTAACCATGCTCAAGCGCATAACGGCATCCAGTCTGGAATCCGCCCGTGAGCCCAAGGTTGACGGGGTGACTCACGTAGTTGAAGCCACGGCGTTTGCAGATTGCCTCAGTCTGGTCAGAGGAGCCGTCATTAACAACGAGGTAGTCGCATTCCGGCACGACGGACGTGAACTCGTCCACCGTAGCCTCAATGCACCCCTCTTCGTTGTATGCGGGGATTATTGCAAGTACCCTCAAGTTGGTTTCCGCCCTACTGCTCGGTAATTGGCACACCAGATAGTACCTGATTGGTGGTGTGGCTCTGGCACTGAGAGCTATTGTTCACTGTCAAAGCATGCATGGCATAAATCTCGGATGAGCGCTGTGATTGCGGGCTGAGGAGAACAATGGAAAAGCGCTGCTATCCTGCGTTCAGCTTAAGCAATCGCTTTGGGTTTTACCAGCCGAACTAATCTAAATAACAAAATGATTGAAACAACGATATAGCTGATAGATATGGAGTAGCTTGTCCCGTTCATTCCAAATTGGCTCACCAGTATATGGGTCGCTGGAAATGAGACGAGGCAGCCGATAAGGTTTCCAATAAAGCAACCGTTCATGTCCCGGAGAGATATCAATAAATCGCTCAGAAAGGCGACGAGCGCTGTCAGCATTGAGCAAAGAAGGCCCGCGTAAATAAGATTACCGTTGGCGGCGATGGTTGGGCCGAAGATAAAGCCCAGAAGCTGGTCTCCAACCATTACAAACCCCACTGCACATACTGCGAAAATGACTACAAGCGCGAAAAGCGTCTTCATCAGGAGCGATATAAAGTCACTCGTTCTTCCTGTATCGTAGCTCTCGGCAAAAATACCCAGAAGAGGTGCATATACATAGTTGGCACATGCTTGGATAATCACTATGGGTGTGCAAACAGTCGCATAGATTCCAAGAGCTGAGCTTCCGCAGGCTTCTCCCAGGTATTGTCTTGCGTAAGTTACTACCACGGAGCATAAAGACATTCCGATAACTGCGGGAAGACAGGTCAGGAGAAGACGCTTCGATTTCTCCAAGGTGATTGACGGCCTGATGTCCGAGAGCCCTCTTGTTTTCGTGATGTCATAAATTATTGCGAGGTACGTGCTAAGAACCATTCCGGAGATTGCAACGTTCAAGCTATTGAAAAAGGCTAGGCCTATCGTAAAAGAGACGAGAAATAGCGTTGCCCTGATAAGCATCGATTTGCCGCAATAATCCATCCTAAAGTGCTGTTGGTCCACTCCGTGCAGCACGTCGACAAATGTGTCACCAGCCCTGAATAACAGATAGAGGAGTATCGGAACGAGCATTTCTAGTGAGCAAGATATCAATGCGTAGACAATGGTGATTAAAAAGCCCACCGCTATCGTTTCTAGGCGAAAACCCACGTACTCTCTCGAGGAGTACTCTTCGTGGATATCTGAGACCTGATATGACCTTATTCGATACAGACCAATTTGAGAAAAGATATTTGATACTGACATGGCGATTGACAGAATACCTGCCGCATCGAATCCCGAAGAAAGTCGAGCCACTAATACGGTAATCAGCCACTGGCATGTTGAGTAATAGAGGGAACCGACGGAGTTCCAAAGCATGTTTGATTTAAGCGACTTGCTTTCCAAGTGCAGTCAGCCCTTTCAATGGGTTGTTGTCCCTTTTTCATACGAGTCTACTTGGGTTTGAAACAAATTGAGGGTTGTTTTCTAGAAAGGTGATGCATCTGCAAGCCCCTTATACATGGCAAAACTGCAAAGCTATATCCTTGCTCATGCGTAACGTTTACGGAGGGATTAAAGATGCTTAACTTTACGGTTGGTCCTGTGATGAGTTTTGAAGATACTCTTCGTATTTCTTCGGAGAACTCGCCCTACTTTCGTACACAGGATTTCTCAGACGTTGTTTTGGGCTGTGAATCACGCATGCTAGCGCTTCTCAACGCCCCGGCTGGATCGCGGTGCGTTTTTTTGACTGCCTCCGGAACCGGTGCTATGGAGGCAACTGTTATGGGTGTTCTCAAGCCGCGCGAACACGTTGCCGTTGTTAATGGAGGTAGCTTCGGACAGCGCTTTGTGGATTTGTGCCGGCTTCATGGCCATGAAGTTAATGAAATTGCACTTGCGTTTGGTACTCAGATAACTCTCGACAGGCTTGAGTCATGCGTGGGTGCTGAATGTGGGGCTCTTCTCGTTAATATGCACGAGACCTCTTCGGGGTTGCTGTATGACATGGATTTAATCTCCTCGTTCTGTAGAGAGAGAGGCATTCTGCTGATTGTCGATGCGGTCAGCGCTTTTATTGCTGATGAGCTGGATATGAGCCGGCTCTCCGCTGATGTTGTTCTGACGGGGTCCCAGAAAGCACTTGCTTGCCACCCTGGCATCTCCATCATTGCGCTTTCCCCAAAGGCGCAGAACCGAGTTCGTTCGATTCCTGAGCGTTGCAAGTATCTGAGCCTTAAAGAGGCCCTGTCAAACGGCGAGCGAGGTCAGACTCCATGGACTCCTGCGGTTACGACCATTCTCGAAATCGCTGACAGACTGAAGAACATTGAGAGAACGGGAATTGAGGGTGAACGCAATCGTATCTCGGAGCGTGCCAAAGCCGTTCGCCTTGCTTTGGCTGAGACATCTTTGCGGATGGTCCCGCAACATCCTTCCAATGCCGTAAGTGCTTTCTATTGTCCTTCCCACAATGCAAAGGCAGTGATTGACAAGGCCAGAGAGTCCTACGGGATTTGGCTATGTCCGAATGGCGGAGCTTACGCGAACGATGTATTTAGGATTGGACACATCGGAAACATCAGTGATGAGAACAACAGGTATCTGACGAAGGTCCTAATCTCTATGATGGAAGATGGGCTGTACTAGGACTTAATATGAAAAAAGTAATCACCTACGGTACCTTTGACCTAATTCATCGTGGGCACATCAGGCTTCTTGAGCGAGCAAAGGAACTTGGTGACTATCTCATTGTTGGTGTGACGGCTGATGGTTTTGACCAAGCACGGGGCAAAATCAACGTGAGTCAATCCGTAAATGAGCGAATCGAGGGCGTTAGAGCGACTGGCCTTGCTGATGAGATTATCGTCGAGGAGTACGAGGGTCAGAAAATCGATGACATCCGACGTCTCGGAATTGACGTTTTCACCGTGGGGTCCGATTGGCAAGGTCATTTCGACTATTTGTCTGAGTACTGCGATGTTGTCTATCTAGATCGAACTCAAGGAATCTCTTCGACTGAGATCAGGTCTGATAGAAAACCTATTGCGATTGGATTTGTCGGTGCGGCTCAAGAAACGGTTAAGCATCCTGCGGAAGTCAAATATGTCAACGGAATGAGCGTGAGCGGTCTCTTTGACCCCTATGCTGCCTCCAACGGATTCAAGACAGGCTACTCGAGCTATCAGGAACTGCTTGCAAAATCGGATGCGGTATTTGTCCTCTCTAAAGCTGCTGACCACTACGGACATGTTAAAGCAGCTCTTGAACAAGGCAAGCATGTAATCTGTGAGTCTCCGCTTGCCTTGCTGCCTCACGATGTGGAAGAGCTCTTCTGCCTCGCCGACTCCAAAGGTCTTGTTTTGATGGAGGGGATAAAGACCGCCTACTCTACGGCTTACCATCGTCTCGCTCTGCTGGTTCAGAGTGGAACGATAGGTCGAGTTGCTTCGGTGCAGTCGACTTGCACTAGCTTGGCTGACCTTAGTCATGGCGCTTTATCTGTGAATTCAAAGCTACCTTCAGCTGACACGTGGCTTCCAACTGCGCTACTACCCATTCTTCAATTTCTTGGATGCGACTATCGCGACAAATTGATGGTTCGTTCTGATCTTTCTGGTCACAAGGACTTTGATGTTTTTGGGAAAGTTGACTTGGTTTATGAAGAGGCGGTTGGGTCGGCCGTAATTGGCAAAGCCGTTAAGTCGGAAGGATCGCTTTGCATTGCAGGGACCGACGGTTACATCTGGGTTCCGTCGCCATGGTGGAAGACTGACTATTTTGAGGTGAGGCGAGAGAACCCATCTGAAAATAGAAGATACTTTTACCAATTAGAGGGCGAAGGAATCAGGAATGAACTTGCCTCTTTTGCTCGTTCGATTCAGACCGGTCATAACCTGCCCTTGGTAGACAGAAGCGTCTCGATTGCGTTGTCGAGACTCGTCGGTGAATTCAAAGCCGGAACTGGCACATATCGATTAAAAGACATCGATGTGCCTCAGCATCGTTGATTTCGAGAAAGCTGTTCTAGGAGGAAGAATGAAAAGGCTGCTCATCCTTGGCGGTCCCGTGTTTCAGAAGCGAGTTGTTGAGAAGGCGCACGAGATGGGTCTCTACGTTGGTCTCATGGATATTAACGACGATGCTCCTGCAGCAGAATTAGCTGACGAGTTTTTTGTGGGCAGTATTCTGGATAAAGCCGCGGCGCTTGAAGTTGCACATGAGTTTAAGCCCGATGCAATTATGAGTGGCGCTTGTGACACCTCAGTGAGGACTGTAGCTTGGCTTTGCGCAAAGCTGGGTTTGCCGGGTAACAGCGAGGAATGCGCTTATCGGGCTACAGATAAGGTTGCGATGCTCGAGGCGTTCGCCCATAGCGGAGTTTCGCACCCTGCGTTTGAAGTTGTTCCGAAAAATTCCTTGGAGGGTTATGACACCTCGCTTGAATATCCCGTCATCGTGAAGCCTACGGATAGCGCGGGCGGGAGAGGCATCAACCTTGTTGAATCTGAAGACAAACTTATTCCGGCATTACTCTCCAGCTCAAGAGCCGGCAGGTCTGGTGATATTCTTGTTGAGGAATGCATGCATGGCCCTGAGGTCAGTGTCGAAGTTCTGGTCGTTGATGGAGCCCCACATGTTCTTCAGATTACGGACAAAATTACATCAGGTGCTCCTCACTTTTATGAAGTGGGACACGTGCAGCCGTCTTCGTTGCCATCTGCATCTAAAGAGGCAATCGCCAGCCTTGCTTCTCGGGCGGTCTTGTCTGTAGGTGTAGACAATGGGCCTGCTCATGTCGAAATCATGCTTACCGCTGATGGTCCAAAGATGGTCGAGCTCGGTGCGAGGCTGGGCGGAGACTGTATTACTAGCTACTTGATTGACGGATCGATTACGGGGATAGACATGACCAAGGCGGCGATTAAGCTTGCACTTGGAGAGAGGCTCCAGTCTCTTAGCTATTCGAACAGTGGACGTTTTTTTGCCGTAAAGTTTATTCCTTCCTCTAAGGGAACCATTAAAAGTATTGATGGCATTGATGAGGCGAGAAAAACCGCTGGCGTGATTCATGTAGAGTCCACCGGAGTCGCTGGGAAGGATTATAAAGCTGCCGTTGACGATTCTTCGAGGTTTGCGTTTGTGGTTGCTTCGGGCGACAACAGAGACGATGCGCTCAGCTGCTGCGACGGGGCCATCGAGAAGATTTCGATCGACGTTAGGTAGCCATCTTTCAAATTACATGATGGGATGCTGAAATGGATAGTTCAACTGCCCTAAAGAAACTGCAGAAGGCAGAACTAGATATCGTTTTGATGCTTAATGAGTTTTGCGCAAAGCACTCTATCTGCTGGGCGTTGGATTCGGGCTCGGCATTAGGTGCTGCTCGCCACGGAGGTTTTATTCCGTGGGATGACGACATAGACATCTCTATGCCAAGAGATCATTATGAGAAATTTTCCGCCTTGGCTGGTGAATACTTGCCTGACGGGTATGTATTCAAGCGTTTTGATAACTCTGATGCGATTGCTGGCTTTTTCGGTAAGGTTTATAAACAGGGAACTAAGTTCGAAACTGCAGAGACGCGGAGCGCAGGGTGCGAGCAGGGGATATTTGTTGACATTATTCCCTTTGATGCGATTTCCAATGACCCCAAGGAACAGAAAAGACAGCTTCTAAATGCCGCTAAATGGCAGAAACTGTCCTATCTCTATCACTCTTCGACCATTAATGTCCCGCATGGAGGCGCTCTTGGCTCTTTTGAAAAATTCGTGGCGGCACTTGCGCATGGTTTAATCAAAACAGTAATTTCAGATCGTGTGCAACTTGAGCGGAATTTCAACAAATCAATTTTAAAATCAAGTCCATGTGCGGGTGATTTGCTAACGAATATGACCTACTATCCAAACGGGCTTGTTCCGTATGAGCATATGTATCCCGCTCGCTTCGTTAAGTTCGAGGGTGTAAATCTGCCTGCTCCACGAGACCTGGATGCCTATCTGACAATCATGTATGGTGACTGGCACAAGATTCCCGCTCCCAAAGATCGCCACACCCACTTGCCTCTGCTGCTTGATTTTGGCGACGGAGAAGTATGGATGGCTGAGGAATAGCATGGCAAAGAACCTTGCTATATTTTCTGCTCAATTCCCTCCTCACATGGGTGGAATCGAGAACTTTACCCGGAATCTCGCGCGTGCCTTGGCAAATCGGGGCAACGCTGTGACGGTCGTAACCAATGATACCAATTCCATTGGAATCGGTTGGGACCGCGAGGATAACTTTGATGTGCTTCGCCTGCCCTGCGTTCCTTTGGTGGATGGCAGGCTACCGCTCCCTAAGCCCTCTGCGGTGAGAAGGGAGCTTCTGAAGGAGCTCGATGCCCGCGAGTTCGATGGAGTGCTTGTCAATGCGCGGTTCTATCCGCATTCGCTCCTGGGCATGAAGACTGCCCGCGCCAAGGGCCTAGCTCCGTTGGTGCTGGACCACGGCTCGGCATACCTCTCCTTCAGCAATCCGGTGCTTGATCCCTGCGTGCGGGTGTATGAGCACGTTATGACGACGCTGGGTAAGCGATATAAGCCGAGATACTTCGGCATTTCTCACAAGAGCGTCGAATGGCTTCGTACGTTTGGGATAGAGGCTGAAGGAGTCATATCAAATTCAATTGATGCCGCCGAGTTCCGCGAGTGCGCCTCCAAGCGAGACTTTCGTACAGAACTTGAGCTCGATGAGGACGACTTTCTCGTGGCGTTTGTCGGGCGTTTTATCCCCGAGAAGGGTCTTTCCGCCATTATTGAGGCCTCTCGAACTAGCGAGCTCTCCAATCGCCACGTGGTGTTTGCCCTGGCGGGTGATGGCCCGCTGGCCGATGAGGTTAAGGCGGCAGAAGGCCCCAACCTGTGCTGGATGGGTCGCTTGGGCAAAGATGACGTCTCTGCCCTCTTGCAGCAATCCGATGCTCTCTGTCTTCCTTCGAGGTCTGAGGGCTTCTCTACGACTCTGCTTGAGGCGGGAGCTTGCGGATGCCCGGCCGTTGTCACGGATATAGGCGGAGCGCGTGAGCTGATTCCAGACGAACATTACGGGACAATCATCCAGTCGAGAGAAGCTGCTGCAGTAATTAGCGCACTTGCTTTCGTTGTGGACAATCGCTCCGTTCTTCTCGAGCAGTCTCAAAACTGCCGTAGACAGGTTGATGGAAAGTTTTCTTGGGATAAAAGTGCTTTGCAAGTTGAGGAATATCTGACTAAGTAATGGGCAAAGCCGTCTTCAGTTGGAGGGATTTTAAACTCTTTGATATCGATAAAAAAGCATGCTGGCAAGACTCTCTATCCGCTTGCTATCTTAGTCGCAATAGGGATTGCGGTTCTAGGCTTTTTTGTATCAAAAAATGCATCTAATCTGTTGGGCCTTTATCTGGTTTTGATGCCTTTGGCTCTTGTTGAGCTGTTTTACTGCATAAACACGTTTTTTCTTACTCCAAAAGAGTCTAGCTTTGGGAAAACGGATTGGAGGCTTTTTGCAAAGCTGCTGCTTGTGGTGTTTTGTGACCCCCTCTGATTTGAAGAGAATTTTATAAACCTCGGAGCGCGGATAGTCCTATTCTTGGTTACTATCAAGGATGCTTACCTTGGTTATCGTTTCGATTGAACTTGGCTGCCCGCACGTCCGAAATGGCGTCCTCGCTTGTCGAGCTCGCTTTTCTTGAATTGCTAGGGGATTACTCATGAGACGACCCGTGGCTGGTTTTGTAGCCTTCGCACTCACACTGTGCCTTACTCCCACTGCGCTATATGCTGACCAGCTTCAGCCGTCTGCGGAGGGGGCGGTGGATACGTCAGGCTCTACTCCCGTGATTTCATCCGATGACGTGTCCTCTACTTTCAAAGAGTTGGGGGCTACCGAGGATAGCTCTCCTGAATCCCAGGAGGGCAGCGATGGCGCCCTTGACTCCGTCCCTGATTCTGATGGCTTGAATACAGGCCCCGCGAACGGGGGCTCCCTGAGCAAGTTGAGCGGCTCGCAGTCCAGCGAGGTGTTCTCCATTTCTTCCAACGAGGGAACATGGGGTATCTCGGGCACCTGGGCGTCTGACGGTTGCCGTGAGCTACGACGTCTGCTCTCTGGGGTGAGATGCGCGTGAGACTTAGGAATGACGGGCGTTTTGCCCGTGCCAAGAACAAGCTCCGACGCGAGGTCACGCTTGCCTTGAGGCCCCGTGACCGACAGAGGGTCATCGTCAGCCTGACCTCGTATCCTCAGAGGATTGACTACGTGGCGGACGTTGTTCGTTCGCTGTTTGCACAGCTGCAGCTGCCCGACCTCACGGTGCTCTACCTTTCCGAGGATCAGTTCCCTGATGGCGTGAAGTCTCTTCCCCCGAGCCTGACTTCCTGCCTGGGCAGGGATTTCCAAATCCGCTGGGTCAGGGGAGACATGCGGTCTCACAAGAAGTACCTCTACGCCGTTAGGGACTTCCCGGAGGATCTGGTAATCACCGTCGACGATGACATCGTCTGCAGAAACACGCTTGTGGGAGACCTCCTGAGCGTCCATACGCGTCACCCGCATGCGGTTGCCGCCATACGCACCCACCTCATGGAGTTTGACTCGAACGGTGTCTTGCTCCCGTACTCTGACTGGCAGATGGAAGTGGGTAACACAAGGCCCGAACTCTGCGATCGCCCGAGCATGAGGCTGTTTGGAACCTCTGGGGCGGGCATGCTCCTTCCGCCGGGAAGCCTTCCAGCGGCGGCCTTTGACACAAGGGCGATAGGGGAGACCTGCCCCAATGCGGACGATGTCTGGCTCAAGGCAATGACTGCCATTGCTGGATGGCCCACGGTCTCCGTTACTGGCTGGCAGGGCGTCGACTGCATAGAGGGCTCCCAAGAGACCTCGCTGTGGGCGACCAACCAATGCGGCGGAAACGACGACGCAATCCGCAAGGTACGTGCATATTGCGAGAAGGACCTGGGCATTGCGCGCCTTGACTCCCTGTTTCATGACGACACGCTGGTAGACTAGCAATGCTATGGCCTATGACTTGTGGCTCAAACGTAGATTGGACGTATCACATAATGAACTTTACGAGACGAGAGTGCTTTGCGATGGCGTCGTCTGCTGTGGTTGCCGGGCTCGGCCTGCCCCAGCTTGCCCTTGCAGAACAGTCCGACGGCTCCGACGCCGAGGCCCTTCCGCTCAACGCCAACGATGACCTTGAGTTCTCCTTTACCCCCGACGATGCCGACCTGAGCGTTGACGGCCAGGACTACGGCATTGCCACGCTGGCGGCCACCCCCTCGACCAACGTCGTGGAGCTTTGGGGCCAGACCCGCTACGAGACCTCCAGGGAGGAGGCCCTCTACAGCTATTCCTCCAACAGGCGGGTTGTCGTTGCCTCTGGCGAGGACTTCCCGGACTCCCTTGCGGGTTCCTCCCTTGCAGGTGGTCTTGATTGCCCCATTGTGATGACCTCCTCCGGAAGCCTCTCTTCTACGGCGCTTGAGGCCATCGACAGGCTGGGGGCAACGGAGTTTTACCTTCTTGGCGGAACGGCTGCGGTCTCCCAGGCTGCCGAGGGCTCTCTTGCTGGCCGCGGTATCGTGCACAGGATTGCCGGCCCCACGCGCTTTGAGACCCAGCTGGCCGTCTACAAGTACGGCAAGGACAACGGCCTCTGGGCCGGCGACTATGCCATCGTGGCCTCCGGCATGAATTTCCCGGACGCCCTCTCTGCCTCTCCGCTTGCGTTTGCCCTCAAGGCACCGCTCTTCTTCGTCAACGGAAACGGAGACCTTTCTTCCGAGGAGCTTGCGGCGCTCAAGGCGTTCTCTCCCAAGAAGATCCTTGTGCTGGGCGGAACTGCCGTGGTCTCTGATGCGGCCTTCTCCGCTGCAAAGGGGGCGCTCGCGGCCGGCGGTTCCATCGTGCGCCTCTGGGGCCAGACCCGCTACGAGACGAGTGCTGCGATCGCTCGCTATGCGGTGGAGAACTGCGGGTTTAGCTGGGATGGCGTTGCCTTTGCCTCTGGCAACGCCCCGTATGACGCCCTTGGTGGCGGCGTGGTCCAGGGCAAGGCCAAGTCCGTCCTGCTGCTTGCCGACGAGGGGTCCATGGGCAACGTCAACACATGCCCGAGCAACGCGCAGATTGACACCATCAAGTTCTTTGGCGGTGAGGCCGTCTTCACTGCTACGACGCGTGCCGAGACCTGCAAGAGCCTTGGGGCTACCTATACGGGCCGCTTTGTTCCCTATACAACCTACAAGAGGTACAACCTCACGCTTGAGCACATGCTCCAGCTACAGGCGGCCCGCGGCGACCACTCCTACTCCGAGTACAAGGACTACGTCGATCCTGCCGACTACGAGTGGCACGACAACTCGTTCTTTGCCTTTGCCGTCTTGGACAACGGCTACAGCGGCCTGACCGCAAAGCAGATTGATGACTACATTGCGGCCAACTGCACCTACTGGGAGGGCCAGTATGGCTGGAGAAGCACGTTCAGGGGCATGGGCCAAGCCTTCATCAACGCTGCCAAGCAGTCGGGCCTGAACGAGGCATATCTTCTTGCGCACGCAAAGCTCGAGTCCGCCTGGGGCTGCTCCTACTTTGCGCATGGCTGGTCTCCCGAGGAGGACGGCCAGTACGAGGTCAAGGGGCGGGTCTTCAAGTACTACAAGGGAACGACCTACTACAACTTCTTTGGCATTGGCGCCTACGACAACAATCCATCGACGGGTGCGCACATCATGTCTATCAAGGAGGGGTGGACCTCCCCCGAGAAGGCCATTATTGGTTCTGCCAAGTGGCTTTCTGACAACTACGTGAGGCGCCGCTACAAGCAGAACACGCCCTACCTGCAGCGCTTTGATTGCGCTGGTTGCGAGGCTTACAACGACGCCTGGCACGAGTACTGCACTGGCCTGACCGAGTTCCAGTACATCGGCTACGCGATGTACTGGATGTACCACGACAACGGCATTGACCCGTTTGGCGGCGTGGTGCAGTTCGAGGTCCCGGTGTACGCGGGGTAAGCAGTTGCGATAGAGCGCCTTTAAGCCGAGAAAGCCTAGGGGCGCTTCAAGCCTAATGTGGCGGTGGCCTGGCGCGCTCAAGATCACTTAGACCCTCAAAGGAGGTTAAGATGGATGAACCTATCGAGCCAAATGCTGTACGGTGTGAAACAACACTTAGTGGCCAACAGATTGTTGAGTTCGCAAGCTCTATCGTTGAATATCTATGGGACTGCGTGTCAGCGGGCCTGAGGGGAGAAAGTGTCCCGGGGCTGACGCTCAGCGGTGCAACTATCAAAATTATAAAGACGGTAATGTCGATTCCTGACATGCTATTTATGCGAAAAATCGAACGATTTTGTAGGGGACTTCAATCTTTAACCAAAGAGGAATCAGAGAAATATGTGACGAACATCGAGAAGTTAACTTCCCAGAGAGAGCACGTGTTTCTTCTGAACGTTCTTAATAAAATCGAGGAAGAAGAGAAGCTTGACATCCTCGCAAGTGTTTTTGCTGCTCGTGTGTCGGGTGTCCTTGATCACAAGAGCTACAGGCGTCTTGCTCTTATGGTTGAGTCAAGCATGTACGATGATTTGAATTTTCTTATTAAGAGGCATGGAGATGGCCCTGTGGAATTGGAGGATGCCGAAGCAATTGGTCTCCTATCAGAGGGGTGGCTCCAGTATGGTGGTCAGACGTGGGGGACAACTGAAAACGAAGGAACCCATGTTTATGATTTTACTGAAATGGCAGCCCTGTTATATTCGTGTGTTAAAGCCTCTGGGGAGACCTCTTAGTAATTTGGGGAAAGCGACTAATTTCCTTGACAGATGTTGAGCTCTGACCTGAGGCTGTTCAAGATGCGGTCTGAGATTGCGATACGCCAGCGGTAGCCACTGAAGTTAAAGACTCAGACGTTGTTTCATGAATGACAGAGGAGCCAGCAACTTGTTGCCAAGTTTGTAGGAATGTGAGTTTCTGACGGCTTTGATCTCTGTTGCCAGGTCTTCGACCGTCGCCGCGTTCTTGCTGTTTCGGTCCTCTGCCATCCTTAGACTGTCAGCCAAAGTAGTCTTCTCGGATTCGAGCTTATTGATGTGCCCGACAAGCTCGGCTATCTTTCGCTCTTCCTCTGCCCACAGCTTTACATAGGCTGCTTGAATCTCGCTATTAGTCGCGTGAGCAAGTGCAGCAAAGTCGGCGTCAACGGGGTTGTAGTAGTCGGATGCGGGAAGAGTGTTCTTCCCGATTAACTCAAAGAATGCATCTGCCACATCGGGAGATAAAGCATCTGAGTCCAGCGAAGCCATATTCCAACGAGAGAAATGGGCGACCCAGTTGCAATAGGACTTCCAGACTGACGGAGACACCTCGTTGTTCTTGAGATAAGAACCGATGGCTTCCATGGCAGATAGGGCACAACGCCAGCTCTTAGAGCGCGTGTGCTCAAGAGATGCAACATTGTTTGTCCTGTGGGTGACCAGGTCATCGTTCGTACAGTAAAGCCTCGCGGCCTTGGCTAGCGCCACAAATACGAATAGCGCATCGTTGGAAGTGCGCTGCTCTTGGAAGGCTATGCCAAGTCCATCGACGAAATCTCTCCTAAACAGCTTGTCCCAAGGCCAGCCGACGAATGACTGAAAGGGCTTATGGGGGAGTGCGTCGCCAGCTAGGACCTTATTAGTCTCGACGTCAATCATCGAAAAGGTCAGCGGGCTGGTTTCCTTTGTCTTGTCGTCTAGGTAATGCGACTTGCAAATGACGACATCGGCATTTGACTCTTTAGCACATTCCGTGAGCTTAAGCAAGCAGTCTTCGCTAATGAAGTCATCCGCATCAAGGAAATAGAGATAGTCTCCAGTTGCCTTGTACATTCCGAGATTGCGGGCCCTGCCAGCATTTGAGTGAGGGGCCTCAATGAGGCTCAACCTATTGTCTTGGAAAGTCTTTATCAGGTTGACCGTGGAGTCTGTTGATCCGTCATCAACAACAATCAGCTCAAAGTCTTTAAGGCTTTGACTCAGGACGCTGTTGACGCACTCTTCGATGTAGCTCTCGGCATTGTACGAGGGAATGATGACAGACACCAGAGGCATGGGTCCTCCAATTAAGCCAAAGGCCGCAATCGGCTAGAATTCTTATTGGAAAGTGTAATGGCTTAGGCTATTGATTGGGACCCAATGTCTACAAAACGTGTTGTGTATTTTGACTTGTTGAACGTTGCCGCCTGTATCGCGGTCGTTGCTCTTCACTGCAATCAAATGGTGCATACATGGCAGCCTGGTAAGAACTGGCTGCTCGCTATGGCGATAGAGACTGTCTTCTACTGGGCTGTCCCCATCTTCTTTATGCTGACTGGTGCCACTCTTATGTGCTATCGGGAGAGGTACGACACCCGCACCTTTATTGAGAAACGAGTTAAGAGGACTGTCATTCCCTTTTTTGCCTGGAGTCTGATTCTGTTCCTGGTTGTATCTGTCCCTCTTGGTGGAGCCCACCTGGGCATTCGTACCTTCTTAAATATGATGCTTAACAACCAGATTGAACAGGTGTACTGGTTTTTCTTCCCGCTCTTTTCCCTTTACCTCGCGCTTCCGATGATTTCCCTCTTGGCTGACAATAAGAAAGTCATCCTCTACGGTGTTATGGTCTCGTTTGCATTGGTGAGCGTTCTGCCCTATCTCTGCCAACTGGGGGGGGTTAATTGGAATGGGGCAATCTCCATTCCCTCCTTTGGGGGCATGCTTCTATATGTCGGGCTGGGGTACCTGCTCGCTTCGACTGATTTAGACGACAAGACTACAAGAACGTTCTACGCGTTGGGCATACTGGGAACCGTCTTTAGGTTTGTCTACACGGCCGGCATGTCTGAGTCCATTGGTGCTGTAGACAGACTCTTCTTTAACTACTCTGCCTTCCCGGCGGTTCTTCAGGCCGTAGCTGTCTTTCTCTTCTTTAAGAACCTGAATCTATCGCGGCTTCAAGGACGTGTAATAACGGTCTTGCCTGAGCTGTCTGCGTGCAGCTTCGGGGTTTACCTTATTCACAAGCCCATTCTTGATCATGTCGTATTGGGACTAATGAACGTCCCCATGCAGTCCGTTGCGCTAAGAACAGTGGGGGTGTTGGTTCTCTACACCGCCTGCGTGCTGACTGTGTTTCTGCTAAAGAAGGTGCCTCTTGTTAAGGCAATTATTCCCTAACTCCCTGGAGCTTCTCTGATATGAAAATTCAATTCATGATTTCAATCGCGCTGTTATTGACCATTATGGTCGTTCCGGGCTACTCCGTGGGTCGACTCCTTAGCCTTCCGCCATTGGATTCTGCCTGCGTTGCCCCTGGACTCTCTATATTTCTTCTGTCTGTCATGGCGATTCTTTATTCCAGGCTGTCAATCCCGGCGTCTTTTTTTACGCTATGCCTTCCGATCATATTAATGGCAATACTTATTTTTGTTGCGACTCGGCCACTAAGGCGCCTTACGAGTGAGTCTGACTCCTTTCGGGTGAGTGACTTACTCTGTTTTGCAATCCCCGTCCTGGTGCTAGCCATCTACGTGTTTTACACAGGGTTAGATGGCCTTGACTCGTATTACCAGGCCTGGGATAACGTTTCTCATATGGCGACGATTCGGACCTTTATTAATTCTGGCGACTGGTCTCCATTCGCAAATAGCTACTACGCCTCTTCTGACATTGCTCCCATCTTATCTTCTGGTTCCTTTTATCCCTCCGCTTGGCACCTGCTATGCGCATCGGCTGTCTCTGCTCTCAACATCCCGGTTTCAATGTCAGAGAATGTGGTGAACTTTTTTGTAATAGGACTGGTTTATTCGCTCGGTTTCTTCTCGCTCATTAGGGTTCTTGGGGTAAGGGGAAAGCTACCTTGCGCCATGGCTGGCGTTATATGCGTTGGAGTTCCAGCGGCCACCTGGGGACTTATGACGTTTGGTCCCTTGTATCCGAACTTGTTGGGATTTTCTTTGATACCTGCGGGGATAACTCTATTCGTAGGCTCTTTTAAATCTGAGGACGGTAGCTCAGCTAAAATAGTTTGGCTGCGACTTCCGCTTGTGGTCATTTACATTGTTGGAATGGCTCTCGCTCACCCCAATGCCGTATTCTCCTACGGAGTAATTCTTGCTCCCTACATTGTCGTGTTTGCCAGTCGCTATGCATCAGTCATGGGTGCTTCGAGAAACGTGGCAAAATGGGCCGTTCCGCTCATTTCAGTCGCCTTGATTGTCGGAGTATGGTTTGGTGTATACAACATGCCCTTCGTTAGCGGAGTCGTTGCAACGGGGTGGTCAGCAATCTCTTCACCCCTTTCTGCGCTGAGGCATGCCGCATTTCTTGGCGTTGCGAATCACCCAATTCAGGTGTTAATTCCCCTGCTCTCATTTTTCGGTCTTGCTTGGATACTTGGTCGAGGAGAACATCGCTGGGTTGCAATTAGCTATGTAATTGTCATCGCAATTTACGTGGTTGACGCGGGGTCTGACGGTCTTCTGAAGCATTTGCTTTCAGGTTTTTGGTATACGGACTACAACCGCACCGGCGCGATGGTCGCCTTTATGGCTTCGGTGCTTGCTTGCTTGGGTGTTAAAGCGTGCGTCTGTATGTTCAACATCTCGCGGATTGACGCCATGTCTCCTTGGGCGAAGACGCTAGCGATTGGAATGTCGACTTTGCTGTTTGCTCTTGCAGTATTTGTCCCCTCTATTCCATTTGGTCACGGTCGCTCTCTAACGACCGCTTTTGGATACGAGGTTACCGAACTTGCCAATCAAAATGATAAAGACTTAATCTATTATGATGTTCTGAGCCCAATTGAAGAGGCGTTTTGCCGAGAAACGGTTGCTGGCGAGTGCGGTGACAGCTTGATACTGAACAATCCAGAAGACGGAAGTATCTTCGGTTACTCGGTATATGGCTTGAACATGTACTACCGAAACTGCTACACGCCTTCTCCTGAAACAGAAACCGAAGCGAGCTACCTGGTCCGCACCAAGTTGAACGAGTATTCGTTGAATCCTGAGGTACAAAGCACTGTTCGCTCAATTGGAGCTAAGTACGTCTTGCAGTTGGACAGTGGCGACTCTTCGGCTGAATATCGGATTACCTACGTCACTAATAACTTTGATGAATGGGATGGCATCAATGCCATTGACGAGAATACTCCTGGGTTTGAGCTGATCGCCAGCGTCGACGATATCAGGTTGTATAAGATTCTTGATACCGAGTAAGGTTGGAAGGTAAAACCGAGGGGGCATCCGATTTGTCGGATGCCCCCTCGGTTGGTTCTATTTAGTGAAGTGCTTCAGAGTCCGCTTCAGTGCCCCGCCAATGCCATCGTTCTTTGCGTGGAAGGCGAAGAGAGCCAACGTACCCTTAGACTTAGCGGCTTGGTAACCGGCTTCCCATTCATCCTTCTTTCTGGACTCGTCCAGATACTCCTTGGGGTTAGCGACGATGCGCTTCAGGGTGTCTAGCTCATCAGGGAAGAAGAGGGTCTCGTCGACCTGCTTCTTTTGGAAAGCCTCGCGATACTCCTTGGCGTACCTCTCGAGGAAGGGCAGCTGGTACTCAGCCGCGAGCCTGCTGTAGGCAAACATGCAGTTGTGAATCTTCTTGTACTCAAAGATGCCGACGAACTTCTCGTAGAGAGTCGACTGGCCCTCAAGCCAAGACTGAATCCACTTGTACTCATCCAGCATGGTGAAGACCTTGTTGGGCTGGTTGATCGAGGAAGCAGCGTTGTCAACTCTGTAGCAGTAGAAGGGGCGATCAATGAGCGCAATTCTGGTTGCCCAGCAATAAGACTGGAACCAGAACCCGTTGTCCTGGAACGCAGCTCCGGGACTCTCGTTGAACTTAATGTTGTTGGAACGGACAAAGTCGGCATTATAGATACCAGTCCAGTTCTCCATACGGACATTAAAGAGGTCGAGGTTGTCTTGCGGGTTGAGCACTGCGTCGTAGTACTCCGTTTTGGAGGCAATCTTGACCTCCTCGAGAGACTTGACTCCGTTCTGATCGGTCGTAAACCTGTTGTAGTTTGACCTTACGAAATCCAGGCTGTTCTCCTTGGCCTTGACGTAAAGGGTCTCGTACATATCGGAAATCAGGTAGTCGTCGGGCTCGAGAATGCCAATGTACTCGCCAGTTGCGGAGGCCATGCCGGTGTTCATTGCGTGACCGTAGCCACCGTTTGGGCCATCGATGATCTTGATGCGGCCATCCCTTGCCGCATACTCCTCCAGGATGGACAGAGATGAATCCTTGGAGCCATCGTTAACGCATACAATCTCAATATCTTTGAGGGTCTGCCCCACAACGCTGTCAAGTGCTTGCCTAAGGAAGGGCTCGGCGTTGTATATGGGCATGACTACGGAAACCTTGGGCTGATCTGTCACTTGGACTCTCCATTCATCTGATCAAGGTGACGCAAGAGGGCTTGCCGGTCTGAAATCAAATAGTCGCTTGAACGTACGATTTTTGGTTTGGAACTCTCATTTTGGTCTGCGCTGTCGCTACCTAGTTTATTGCCAAGGAAAACCTTAATGGCCTTGCCAAAACCGAGCTCATCCACCCTGAGCAGGAACCAGCCGAGTCGGTTTAAGAACGACTGCCGCTCCACCTTGTTCTTGGGCAGGTCGTTTGCCTCGCATAGGAGGTCCAGATACTCGTCGTATAGGACGGGATTGAGCGCAAAGAACGCTCCGGCATGGTGGTTTAGCTCTAGCTCAGCGAAGTCACCGTTGCCCAGAGCTTTGAGTTGCAACTTGCGCGCCGTGGCGTCCGTCATGGTGTTGATGTTCCAAATCATGTACTCGAAGGCCCAGTTGAAAAAGGACCAAGAGAACTTGGAGTAAAGCATCGGATCTTCTTTGAGAGCCTTCTTCAGGAGGCAGCTGCTCCTGTAGAAGTCCAGGGGGGCCTTTGACCTGGATGTGGAGACGGAATCGCTCCGGTTCATTCGATGTTTTACGAGACGCTGGTCAACGATGCTGATCAGGTTTGCCTTGGCGTTTGCGAGGAAGACGAAGTAAAGGTCCTCGCTGTTTTGGAGCGAGGGATAACGTAGGGCGTTCTCTTCGACGAATGCGCGCTTGTACAGCTTGTCCCAGGGCCATCCCATGAATGCCGTGAAAATGAAGTCCTGGATGTCCGTGGGCGTGAATGTGTTCTCTGCGGGCAGCTGGTTGTCCTTAACTGTCCACTCGGCATCAAGGCTTTCTCCGGTCCGGTCGTCGAACATCTCGCATCTGCAAATAACGACGTCGGCATTGGTTTCCAGAGAGCGGGTGTGCATGACCTCAAGCATGTGTCCGTCGTATAGGTCGTCTGCATCAAGCATGCATACGTAGGTGCCCCTTGCGTTATCGAGACCTATGTTACGGGCTGCGCCGGGGCCCATGTTGTCCTGTCGAAGGATAATCACCCTAGGGTCCTTCTTGGCATAGGCTTCGAGGATTTGCGGGGTCTCATCGGATGATCCGTCATCGACACAGATAAGCTCGAAGTTCGAGAAAGACTGGTTAATCAGACTATCCAAGGTCTCGCAAATGAAGCCCGAGGCATTGTAGACGGGGATGATTATGCTGATTTCCGGCATTAAAACTCCTATTAGCTGCTGGGATTGATTTTGCGATGAGAGCGACTAGTCTCGTTGCCACAAATCCCTCGTATAGACCTTCTGCTTAACGTCCAAAAGTTCGGGGGACATGCGATTGGCAAGGATGAGGTCGCAGGACTCTTTGAGCGTGCCTATGTCCTGCGTCACCCTGACCCCCAGATACTCGGAGTCTTTGCATCGGGGCTCATAGATAAGCATCTCAACGTCTCGCCTTGCTAGCCGGTTGATAATTCCCTGAATGGAGCTTTCTCGGAAGTTGTCGCTTCCACTCTTCATGACCAGGCGATATATGCCAACCCTCCTCGGCCGTGCGTCTTCCACCGTTTGCGCGATGAAATCCTTTCTCGTCTCGTTGGAGTCAACAATGGCCTTTATGAGGTTCTGGGGAACGTTGCCATAGTTGGCAAGCAGCTGTTTTGAATCCTTCGGGAGACAGTAGCCTCCGTAACCAAAGCTCGGGTTGTTGTAGAAGTCTCCAATGCGACTGTCCAATGACACGCCGCGAATGATTTCGCTGGTATTCAGGCCGTTTGCCTGCGCATACGTGTCGAGCTCATTGAAGAAGGAGACCCTCAGCGCGAGGTAGGAGTTGGAGAACAGCTTGATTGCCTCGGCCTCCGTTGATCCCATTATCAATACGGGAATGGAATCGCGGACCTTTTCATCGGCTCCTTCGATGAGCGCATCGGCAAAGTCTTTGGCCCTGACGTGGAGACGAGCCTGCTTCCCAGTCGTTGCCGATGGAACTCCGACAATGACCCTGGAAGGCCTCAGGTTGTCCTCAAGAGCGTGGCCCTCGCGGAGGAACTCGGGTGAGAAAATGATGTCAAGTTCCGCATATTGCTCAGAGATTCTGCTGGTATAACCAACGGGAACGGTCGACTTGACAACAACGCATGCCGAGGACCCAAGGTCCACAAGGTTTTGGAGGACGGCTTCGATGGAAGAAGTGTCAAAGGTGTTCTTCTCGGGGTCATAGTTTGTGGGCGTGGCGATGATGACGTAGTCGCAGTCCTTATAGGCCTCTTCTGCGCTAAGCGTTGCGGTCAGCGAGTCGGGCTTGAGAGAGAGGACCGCCATGATCTTCTCGTCACCAATTGGGGAAACGCCGCGGTTGATTGCGTCTACCTTCTCTGGAACGATGTCCAGAGCTCTGACTTCGCCAATGGCGCTGAGGAGGCAGGCGAGGGAAAGGCCCACGTAGCCCGTTCCCGCCACGGCGAAGACGGGGTGCTTTGACGAAGAAGAGACCATGCACACTCCTTGAGACTCATTTATTGCAATAATGAGTTTAGCAGGGTTGGTTCTTGCGATAATTGCCGCCCCCAACGCTACCAGAACTATAGATGCGCTTGCGCTTCTCGAGCTTGCCTGGCGCCATGCTATGTATCCGGAGGTACTTGTACATGTCCAGCGATCCCACCACCCTCGTATCCGTCATAGTCCCCATCTGCAACGTGCAGAAGTACCTTGCGGAGTGCCTGGAGAGCATCCTGGCGCAGACGCACCGGGAGCTTGAGGTCATCTGCATCAATGATGGCAGCAAGGACGCCTCGCTGGCCATCATCCAGAACTATGCCGCCAGGGATTCGCGCATCGTTGTGGTGGACAAGCCCAACGAGGGATATGGCGCCACGTGCAACCGCGGACTTGAGATGGCTCATGGCCAGTGGGTCTCCATCGTCGAGCCGGACGACTGGATCGCCCCCACCATGTACGAGGACATGCTGGCCTTTACCGGGCGCTTCTCGCAGTCGGTGGACATCGTCAAGACGCCCTGGATAGACATCTGCGAGTGGGACTGCCCCTCCACCCAGTACGCCCGCAAGAGCGACATGTGCGGACGCGTGAAGACCTCCGCCACGCCCTTCTCCATTGCGCAGAACCCTGTGCTCATGGAGCTTCACCCGTCCATCTGGTCTGCCATCTACCGCACGGACTTCCTGCGGCAGAACCGGATCAAGTTCATCCCGTTCCCCGGTGCCGGCTGGGCGGACAACCCCTTCCTGGTGGAGACGCTCTGCCAGGCAAAGGCCATCGTCTACCTGGACAAGCCCTACTACAACTACCGCTGCGACCTTCCGGGCTCCACGCTCCACCACGCCACGGACGAGGCGGTGGCCCGTCCCTTTGATCGCTGGATTGACATGATGCACGTCCTGGAGCGCCTGGGCGTCACGGACGAGCGCATCATTGCCGCCCACTACGTGCGCGCCTTCAACTACACCTTTGGCGCCATCCACGACGACGGGTGGGACAACCCGGTGGTCAAGGCCAAGACGCGCGAGGTCTTTGGCATGATGGACTCCGAGCTGGTCAAGGCCATGCGCAACGTGGCTCCGCACCGCAAGCGCTTCTTCTTTGAGGAGCGCGGCCTTGAGGTGCCGAGGTTCCCGATAGGCCCCTGGGTTAGGCACCTCTCTGGCGAGACGGTGCATACCCTCAAGAACGATGGCCTTGGCCGCGTGGTCAAGCGTGCCGGCCGCGTGCTGAGGCCCACCGAGCGCAAGGACATCTAGTGGGGGAGAGTTCCGAGCATCTCCGTTCCTCCAAGCTGGGAGCCCTGGTCTTCTGGGGCGCCTGGTTTGTTGTGCCCATTGCCATGCTGTGCGTCGTGGCCGCCGTGCGTGGGGTGTATCCGTTTGGCGCGCAGTCCTTCCTTGCGGAGGACCTGGTCTTTCAGTACGTGGACTTCTTTGCCTGGTTCAAGCGGGTGCTTGCCGGGCGGGAGTCGGTCTTCTACTCCACTGCGTGCGGGCTGGGAGCCAACACGTGGGGCCTCTACAGCTACTACCTGGCGAGCCCCTTCAACCTGCTCCTGCTGCTGTTTGACCAGGAGCACCTGACGCTCTTCGTCTTTGTGGCGGACGCGCTCAAGCTGGGGTGCATGCAGCTAGCCGCCATGTTCTACCTGCGGCGGCGCTTTGGCGTGGGCCGCGGGTGGTCGGGCGTGCTGGCTCTGGGGTACACCTGGTGCCTGTGGACGGCAACCAACCTGCGCAACCCCATGTGGCTGGATGCGCTCATCCTTCTGCCGCTGCTCATGTGGGCCGTGTGGGAGCTGGTGCGCCGCGGGCGATGGCTGCCGCTGTGCCTGCTCGCGGCTGCGGACGTGGTCTGCTGCTGGTACACGGCGTACATGACGGTGCTCTTCCTCATCCTGGTGGCCATCCTGGAGTGGTGGTGTGCGGGATGCCGTGACGAATCTGGCGAGCGCGTGCCGCTCTGGAGGCTTGCCCTGAAGTTTGCCCACCCCATGCTTTTGGCGCTGGTGCTCTGCGCATGGACCTTCGTGCCCACGGTCATGGCCATGCTGGAGAGCGGCGGCGTGGAGGAGACGAGCCTTTTGGGCATCATCCAGTCCATCCTGGGGGCGGACTCCCCGCTTGGGGTGGCCATGAAGCTCTTCACCACAAAGCCCGGCTGTTTTGTGCGCGGCTTCGTCCCGGCGCTCTACGACCGCCTGAGGCCGGTTCCACAGTTCTACTGCGGCGTGCTTCTCATGGGCTGCTTCCTGGGCTTCTTTGTGTCTGGCCGGGTGCCGGCGCGTGCCAAGCGGGGCCTTGGGATGCTGGTAGCCGTCATGATGGCGAGCATCCTGCTGACGCCTCTGCAGGCCATCTGGTGCGGCTTCCGCGCGCCCACGGGGTTCTACTCCCGCGTGTGCGTCTTTGTGGCCCCGGTGCTGATGTGGGCTGCGGGGTGGCTCTGGGCGGAGGAGGTCGCTGCTGGCGGCAGTTCTCGCCTGGCGGGGGTCCTGGGGTCTCGCATGGCGTTGGGGGCCGTCTGCGCGCTTGCCGTGGTTGACCTGACCCTGGGTGCGGCGCTGGCGTGGAGAACGCTCTACTGCGGCTACTCCCAGGAGTACCACGACGACTATGCGGCCCAGGCAGCGCAGCAGGTCTCTGACCTCAAGGATCGCGATGACGGCACCTGGCGCGCGGACCGCACGTTCACACGCGCCGGCTTTGCGGCGCTGAACGACGAGATGTGTCACGAGTACATGGGTCTCTCGTCGTACTCCTCCGCGCACAATCAGGACGCGCTGGACTTCCTGAGCGCCCTTGGGTACAGCAGGCCCAGACAGATCTCCGTCCGGTATGCGCAGCCCCTCCTGGCGTCTGACGCGCTGCTGGGCGTGAGGTACGTGTGCTCTCCGCTGGCAGCGGCGGGGGAGCGCCTGCTTGGCGACGTTGCTCAGGTGAGCGGCGCCGGAACCTACGAGAACCCCTATGCGCTCGGGTTGGGGTACCTGGTCTCTGGCGATGCGGCGGACGCGTCGCTTGACGGGGGTAACCCTTTCGAGCGGCAAAACCAGCTGGCGAGTGCGCTGGTGGGGCATGACGTGGAGCTGTTCAGGCCCGTGGAAGCCGAGGTGGTCGAGGCCGGGGAGGGCGCCCGCGCGTGGGACGTCACGGTGCCTGCCGGCTGCCTGGGGTATGCGTACGCAGACGTGCCGACGGGCTACGTCGACGGCGTCATGCTTGACGTGGACGGCGTGAGCCAGCAGGAGGGTTGGCGCTTCCAGCAGACGCTGCGCCCGTTTGCGCAGGTTGAGGGCGAGGTCCCGGGCGTGCACCGCGTCATCATGACGGGCATTGACTCCAAGGTGGCCGTGCCGCTGGAGGACGCGTCACGCACGTTCTACTGCCTTGACCTCGCCGTCCTGCAGCAGGTCACGTCCGAGCTTGGCGGCGGACAGGCAACGTTTGACTCCTTCTCCGGCTCTGACATCAGCGGGACCGTGACGGCTGACTCCGATGGCTGGCTCATGGTCTCCGTGCCGCATGAGGCCGGCTGGACCGTGACGGTCAACGGGGCGCAGGTGGAGACCCGTGGCGCGTTTGGCAACGCTCTCACGCTGGTGCCGGTCACAGCGGGCCAGAACAGCTTTGAGATGACGTTTGTCTCGCCTGGGCTTGTGCCTGGGTGCGCGGTGAGCGCGGTCGGCGCGGCTGGGCTCTGCGCATGGGCACTCTGGCGGCGGCGCAGGTCTAGGGGTTAGGGGGAGTTTGGCCCCCGGGGTCCGTCTTGTGGTAGCGTGCTTTTAGTTTTTATCGAACGTGAGGAGCGTTGATGGCTAAGCACTTCAAGACCCCCGAGGGGGATGCGGGCCGCGAGTCAACGGGCCGCTTTGAGCCCCTGCCCGCGCAGACCACGGCGCCGCACCGCCGCAGCTGGGACGACGACGCCGACGTCACGGCCTCCGGTCCCGCCGCTGGTGGCGATGGCTATGGCTTTGACGGCGTCTACGGGTACGACCCCCAGCCGCAGGAGCCCGTCCGCCGCGTCAAGAAGCGTCGCCGCCACCGTGGCCGCACGGTGGGCATTGTTGCAGGCGTGCTGCTGGTGGCGCTTCTCGCCGCGGGGGGCGTCTGCGGCTTTACGCTCTACAACCAGGCAAAGTCCGTGAAGGACCAGGCCAAGACCGCCATGAGCCTTGCCTCCTCCGCGGTGGACTCGGTCAAGGAGGGCGACTTTGCGTCCGTCTCGTCCGACCTGCGCGAGCTTGACGCGCTGTGCGACAACATCAACGACCAGACCAGCGGCCCCCTGTGGACCGTGGCCTCCTTTGTGCCCGTCTACGGCGGGGACGTGAGCGCCGCCCGCACGCTGGTGGGCGCGCTCTCCGACGTCTCGGAGTCTGCGCTGCTGCCCCTGGCGGACGCCCTCCAGAACGTGACTCCGGGCAAGCTCCTCTCCGACGGCACGGTCAACGTCTCTGCGCTGCAGGCCGTGGCGGACACGTTCTCTGAGGCGGCCCCTGCCGTGCAGACCGCCAACCAGAAGGTCCAGGCCATCGGCCCGACCAGCATCTCCGAGGTGAGCGACCTGGTGAGCAAGGCCAAGGGTGGCTTCTCTGCCCTTGCCGGCGCGGTGGATACCGCCAAGGGCGTGGCGCCCGTGCTGCCCCAGATGCTCGGCGCGGAGGGCCAGACCCGCAACTACCTCGTGGTTGCCGAGAACAACGTAGAGATCCGCGCCAACGGCGGCTACGGCGGCAGCCAGGGCGTCATCTCCGTCACCGACGGCAAGCTCGAGATCGGCGACTTCCAGCCCAAGATGTCCCTGGGCATCGAGAACGCGCTGCCCGTGACCGAGGAAGAGGAGGTCCTCTTCAACCAGGCCACGCACGAGATGGGCTCGGACTCCGGCGACACGCTCTTCACGCCGGACTTCCCGCGCGCGGCCGGGCTCCTCTCACAGATGTGGGAGATCAAGTACGGCCAGCACCTGGACGGTGTGGTAGCGCTTGACCCGGTCTTCCTGCAGTACCTGCTGGGCGTCGTGGGCGGCGTCGAGCTTCCTGACGGCAGCTCCATCGACGGCACCAACGCGGCGCGCGTGCTCATGCACGACGTCTACTGGAACTACGACCCGTCCACGCAGGACGCCATCTTTGCGGCCGCTGCCGGCGCGGCGTTTGACAAGGTCCTGGGCGGCCTTGGCAGCGCCGACCTGGCGCAGCTGAGCGCCGCGGTTCAGAGGGGCTGCGAGGAGGGCCGCTTCATCGCCTGGATGGAGAACCCCGACGAGGAGAATGTCATCAAGGAGCTTGGCCTCGCAGCCGCGCTGCCGGATGTCAGCGACACCTCCGCCGCACCCGTGGCTGGCGTCTTTGTCAACAACATCCGTGGCTCCAAGCTTGACTGGTTCCTCAACAAGGACGTCACCGTGGGCACTGGCAAGCGCAACTCCGACGGCAGCTGGTCCTACCCGGTGACGGTGACGCTCTCTTCCGTCATGAGCGAGGAGGAAGAGGAGTCTCTGCCGCTGTACGTGGCCGGCGTCGGGCGCCAGGCCTCCGACTGGAACGACGAGAGGCTCACGGTGCTTCTTTACGCGCCGGCTGGCGGCACCATCAGCGACGTTTCGACTTCCGGCTCCGCGGCCTTCTCCACGGCGCCCGAGGAGCACGCGCACAACGGGCTGCAGGTGTTCTATGGCGTGCTGGAGCTGCTGCCGCGCACGGACGCCACCGTCACGTACACGGTGACCACGGCCTCCGCCGCAGGCGATCAGCCGCTCACCGTCCGCACGACGCCCACCTGCCAGGCGGCGAGGTAGCAGGCGTCCGGGGGAGGGGCCTCTTTCCGTCCCCGGACGGGCCGAAATGGGTTGTCAGCGGTTTCTTGTGGTTTGGCGACTGGTTTCGGGGTACTATATTCTTTGTGGCTCAACGCCACGGTATCGCGCGTGAGCGCAGCAATTTGGCCCTGCGGGGCTAAGAACGAAAGGCACGACATGGCTCAGGGTACTGTTAAGTGGTTCAATCCGGACAAGGGCTACGGCTTCATCTCTCGCGAGGATGGCGACGACCTGTTCGTCCACTACTCCGAGATTCAGATGGACGGCTTCAAGACTCTGGACGAGGGCCAGGCCGTTGAGTTCGAGATCACCACTGGTCAGAACGGCAAGCTCCAGGCTTCCAACGTCCACAAGCTCTAAGTCCTACTTCATATAAGAGCTGAGAGGGGGGGTCCGCTTATGCGGGCCTCCCTTTTTGTGTCCGGTGCTGCCGTCCCGCAAATTGGGGACGCGCAAATTGGGGACGTGTTCAAATTTGCGCGAAAACGAACACGTCCCCAATTTGAGGGGCAAGAGCATCAAAGACGGGAAATGCGGTCGTTGGCACGCAAAGGGGAAGAAGCAGTCGGGAAATGCGGCCGTTGGCAGAGATTCCGTGCCAACGGCCGCATTTACCGGCTCGTGTGTGCCGGCGCGAAAGAAAGGGCGTCCTGCCTGCGACAGGACGCCCTTGGTGACGGCAGATGGGCCAGTGACCTACTTCTTGATCCAGGAGAACATGGAGCGGATCTTCTCGCCGGTGACCTCGATGGGGTGGGAGTTGATGGCCTCGCGCTGCTCAAGGAGCCACTTGTGGTCGTTGTTGCAGTCGTCGACGAACTCCTGCGCAAACTCGCCGTTCTGGATGCGGCGCAGGATCTCCTTCATGGCCTCGCGGGACTGCTCGTTGATGACCTTGGGACCGGCGTAGTACTCGCCGTACTCGGCGGTGTTGGAGATGGAGTAGTTCATGAAGTGGATGCCGCTCTCGTACATGAGATCGACGATCATCTTCATCTCGTGGTAGCACTCGAAGTAGGCGAGCTCCTCCGGGTAGCCGGCCTCGGTCAGGGTCTCAAAGCCAGCCTTGACCAGCTCGACCAGGCCGCCGCACAGGACGGCTTGCTCGCCGAAGAGATCCTCCTCGGTCTCCTGGGCGAAGGTCGCCTTGATGATGCCGGAGCGGGCTCCGCCGACGCCCCAGCAGTAGGACAGGGCGACATCCCAGGCGTCGCCGGTGGCGTCCTGGGCAACGCAGGCCAGGTCGGGCACGCCGGAGCCCTCGGTGTACTGGCGACGGACGATGTGGCCGGGGCCCTTGGGGGCGCACATGATGACGTTGACGTCCTCGGGGGCCTTGATGTAGCCGTAGTGGATGTTGAAGCCGTGGGCAAAGGCCAGGGTGTCGCCGGGCTTGAGGTGGTTCTTGATGTGCTCCTCGTAGACCTTGGGCTGGGTCTCGTCGGGGGTCAGGATCATGATGACGTCGGCCTCCTCGGCGGCGGTGTCCATGTCCACGACCTTGAGGCCGGCCTCGGCGGCCTTCTTGGCGGAGGCGGAGCCCTCGCGCAGGCCGACGCGGACGTCGCAGCCGGAGTCCATGAGGTTCAGCGCGTGGGCGTGGCCCTGAGAGCCGTAGCCGATGATGGCGATCTTCTTGCCCTGGATGACCTCGGGCTTGCAGTCGTTCTCGTAGTAGATGGTGACGGCCATGTGTCTTGCTCCTTTGCTTTGTTGCCGTTCGTTGCCGTATGCAGGCCGCCGCGGGAACGGCGGGCGTTGCCGTGATTGTTGGCGTGCCATTGGGGACGGGGGTGAATGGCACGGTCGTGCGGTTTTGGCTTTACGCCGAGAAGCCCGTGCCATTCACCCCCGTCCCCAATGGCACGCCGGATGTCCCGTGGGGCGAGAAGCGCCTACGCGTCGTGGCCGCGGCCCATGGCGACCATGCCGGTGCGCGTGAGCTGGCGGATGCCGTAGGCGCGGAAGAGGTTCTCCATGGCGTCCAGCTTGCTGGCGACGCCGGTGGCCTCGATGGTGAGCGTGTTCTTGCCCACGTCGACCACCTTGGCGCGGAAGACATCGGCGATCTCTATGACCTCATGGCGGCGCTCGGGGGAGGCTTGGACCTTGAAGAGCACCAGCTCGCGCTCGACGGCGTCCTCGTCGGTGAAGTCGGAGATCTTGTAGACGCTGACCAGCTTGTGGAGCTGCTTGGTGATCTGCTCGAAGCCCACCTCGTCGGCCTCCACGATGATGGTCATGCGAGAGAGGCTCTCGTCCTCGGTGGGGGCCACCGTGAGGGACTCGATGTTGAAGCCGCGGCGAGAGATCATACCGGTCACGCGGGAGAGCACGCCGGACTTGTTCTCCACCAGGACGGAGAGGATGTGGCGCATCACTCGTCGCCTCCCTTCTCGTCGGGCTCGGGCGCGGCGGAGGCGTCCGCCGGCTTGCCGAAGCCCTTCTCGCTGACGCGGACGCCGCCCAGGGTGACGTCGAGCGCGCCGATGATGTCGTCGATGGGGGCGCCGGGGGCCACCATCGGATAGACGGTCTGGTCGCGCGGGATCATGACGTCCAGGAGGAACGGCTCCTTTGAGGTCAGCATCTCGTCGAGCGCGTCGTCGACGTCCTCGGGCTTCTCCACGCGGCGGGCGCGCCAGCCGTAGGCGTCGGCCAGCTTGACGAAGTCGGGGTTGTCGGCAAGCTCGGTGAAGGAGTAGCGCTTGTTGTAGAAGAGGCTCTGCCACTGGTGGACCATGCCGAGCGCGCGGTTGTCGATGATGAGCACCTTGACCGGCACGTCGTTGATCTTGGCGGTCGCCATCTCCTGGGAGTTCATCTGGAAGGAGCCGTCGCCGGCCACGCAGACCACCTCGGACTCCGGGCAGCCAATCTTGGCGCCGATGGCCGCCGGAAAGCCAAAGCCCATGGTGCCCAGGCCGCCGGACGAGATGAACGTGCGCGCGTGCTCGCGGTGGATGTTCTGGTGCGCCCACATCTGGTGCTGGCCGACCTCGGTGGTGACGACGGAGGCCTCGGGGTCCAGCTTCTGGGACAACTTGTGGAGAACCACCTCGGGCGCGATGGCATTGGGGTAGTCCGAGAAGTCGCTGGTGTAGAAGGGCCAGCGCTCGCGCCAGCTGAAGACGTCCTCCACCCAGGCGCGGTCGATGGGCTGGGCGTCGGCCTTGGCCAGGCGCTCGTTGATGGCGGCAAGGACTCCCTTGGCGTCGCCCACGATGGGCACCACCGGGTTGATGATCTTGCCGATCTCTGCCGGGTCGATGTCGATGTGGATGACCTTGGCGTGCGGCGCGAACTCGGAGACCTTGCCGGTCACGCGGTCGGAGAAGCGCGCGCCAACGGCGATGAGAAGGTCACACTCGGTGACGGCCATGTTGGCGTACTTGGAGCCGTGCATGCCCACGGGGCCGAGGTTGAGCGGGTTGGAGCAGCGCATGGCGCCCTTGCCCATGAGGGTGGTGACCACGGGGATCTGCATGCGCTCGGCAAGCTCGGTGAGCTCGGCGCAGGCGTGGCTGGTCACGATGCCGCCGCCGGCGTAGAGCAGGGGGCGCTCGGCCTTCTGGATGAGCTCGGCGGCCTGCTTGACCTGGCGCGCGTTGCCGCGGTAGGTGGGCTTGTAGCTGGGCAGGCTCACGGAGTCGGGGTAGTGGAAGACCATCTCGGCGCCGGAAAGGTCGCTCGGAATGTCGATGAGGACGGGGCCAGGGCGGCCGGTGGAGGCAATGTAGAAGGCCTCGCGGAACATGCGGGTGAGGTCGTCGGTGGACTGCAGCAGGAAGCTGTGCTTGACCACGGGCATGGTGATGCCCACGATGTCGGACTCCTGGAAGCTGTCCGTGCCTATGACGCCGCGCGTGACCTGGCCGGTGATGACCACCATGGGGATGGAGTCCATGTAGGCCGTGGCGATGCCGGTCACGGTGTTGGTGGCGCCGGGGCCGGAGGTTACGAGGACCACGCCCACCTTGCCGGTGGCGCGGGCGTAGCCGTCGGCCATGTGCGTGGCGCCCTGCTCGTGGCGGGCCAGCACGTGGTGAATCTGCTTGCTGTCGTAGAGGGCGTCGTAGATCTTGATGGCCTGGCCGCCGGGGTAGCCAAAGATGGTGTCCACGCCCTCGGCCTCGAGGGAGGCGATGATGGCCTGGGCACCGGTCATGGTCTTGCCCTCGTGCGGGGTGTGGCTGCCGGGACCGAACGGCTTGCCCTCGATGGCCAGCTTGCGCACGGCCATCTTCTCCTCGAGCGTCGTCATGAGAGGTAAGCCCCCTTGTCTGCACTGGTAACGAGCCTTGCGTAGCGGGAGAGCACTCCCGTGGTGTACTTGGGCGCGGGCGGCTGCCACGCGGCGCGGCGGCTGGCGAGCTCCTCGTCGGAGACCTCGAGCGTGAGCGTGCCGGCGTCGATGTCGATGGAGATGACGTCGCCTTCCTGCACGAGCGCGATGGGGCCGCCGGCCGCCGCCTCGGGGCTCACGTGCCCGATGGCCGGGCCCTTGGTGGCGCCGGAGAAGCGCCCGTCGGTGATGAGCGCGCAGGACTTGTCGAGCCCCATGCCGCAGATGGCGGAGGTGGGGGTGAGCATCTCCCTCATGCCGGGGCCGCCCGCGGGGCCCTCGTAGCGGATGACGATGACGTCGCCGGTGTTTATCTTGCCGCCGAAGATGGCCGTGCAGGCCTCCTCCTCGGACTCAAAGACGCGGGCCGGGCCGCGGTGCTGGCGCATGTCTGCGGAGACCGCGCTCTTCTTGACCACGCCGCAGTTGGGCGCGAGGTTGCCGCGCAGGACCTTGAGGCCGCCGTCGGGGGAGTAGGCGTTGTCCACGGTGCGTACAACCTCGCCGTCCACGGGCGGCTGCTCGGCCACCCAGTCGGCAACGGAGCCGTGGCAGGTCTGGGCCGTGAGGTCCAGGTGGCCGGTGCGGCCGAGCTCGCCCACGATGGCGCCCACGCCGCCCACGGCGTTGAGGTCCTCGATGTGGAGCGGGCCCGCCGGGGCGATGCGCACGATGTTGGGCGTGGCAGCGCAGACGTCGTCCCAGTCCTGCATGCTGACGGGGCAGCCGGCCGCCTGAGCGATGGCCGTGAGGTGGAGCATGGTGTTGGTGGAGCCGCCGAAGGCCATGTCGAGGGCCATGCCGTTCCTGATGCTCTTCTCGTTGATGATGTCGAGCGCGGTGGTGCCGTCGCGCAGGAGCTCCATGACCTTCATGCCGGCGTGCTTGGCCAGGCGGATGCGCTCGGAGTAGACGGCCGGGATGGTGCCGTTGCCCGGCAGCGCGATGCCCAGGGCCTCGGAGAGGCAACAGATGGAGTTGGCGGTGAACATTCCGGAGCAGCTGCCGCAGGTGGGGCAGGCCGTGCCCTCGAGCCAGTGGCACTCCTCCTCGGTCATGGTGCCGGCGGTGACCTGCCCCACGGCGTCAAAGAGGGAGTTGAGGTCGGTCTGCTCGCCGTGGCGGCCGCGGCCGGCCAGCATGGGGCCGCCGGAGACCAGCACGGTGGGGATGTTCAGGCGGCACGCGGCAATGAGCATGCCGGGGACGATCTTGTCGCAGCTGGGGATGAGGACCATGGCGTCGAACTGGTGGCCCTGGATGGCGCACTCCACGGAGTCGGCGATGACCTCGCGGCTGGTGAGGGAGTACTTCATGCCCTCGTGGTTCATGGCGATGCCGTCGCACACGCCGATGGTGTTGACCTGCAGCGGGGTGCCACCGGCCATGCGAACGCCCGCCTTGACGGCGTCGGCGATCTGCTGGAGGTGGAGGTGACCCGGGATGACCTCATTCTGGGCGGAGACCACGGCCACGAGCGGGCGGTCGAGCTCCTCGTCGGTGAGGCCATCGGCCTTCAGGAGGCTTCTGTGGGGCGCGCGGGCCAGGCCCCGCTTTATGGCATCGCTTCGCAGCTGCATGTTCTTCTTGGCCTTTCTCTTGCGTTGGCGCGGTGCGCGTGTGGCGTGAGAAATGCGAGAAGGGCGCGGGTGCGCGCTGCTCGATGCCCAAGACGGTGGGTGCCGGCCCGAGGTACTGGCTCGTGCTTGAGACGGGGGTGGCCGCTTTTACACGGGCTTTCTCGCGAGCTGCTCGAGGGCGTGTTCGGGGCCGTCCGACGCGGGTTCTCATGGTGCCCGCTTGCTGTGGGACGGGTGCGGCCCGTACTTTCCCTGTCATCGCATTTGCTCAGTGGGTTGTAGGTTAACGGCGGGACTGTTTCGAACGGGTTGCCGCGGGCAAACGGTTTTGTTGCGCGGGTGAGCGGCAGGGGAGAGGGGCGGGCATGCCATTGGGGACGGGGGCGAATGGCACACGCTCAGGGCGTGCCATTCGCCCCCGTCCCCAATGGCATGCCCTGAGGGAGGCGCGTCTTAGAGCGAGGTCTGTACGGTTTCCGGCTTGAAGCCCGCGGCGTCCAGGGCGCCCACGATCTGGGCCTTGTGGCTCTCGCCGTAGGCCTCGATGGTCACGCGAAGCTCCACCGCGGCCTGGCGGTTGGTGCTCACGAACTGGTTGTGCTCGAGCTTGATGACGTTGCCGTTCTGCTCGGCGATGACGTTTGCCACGCGCACGAGCATGCCCGGGCGGTCGGGGAGAAGCACGCTCACGGTGAAGATGCGGCCGCGCTGGATGAGGCCGTTCTGCACGACGGAGCTCATGGTGATGACGTCCATGTTGCCGCCGGAGAGGATGGAGACGACGCGCTTGCCCTCTGCCGGCAGGTGCTTGGCCGCGGCCACGGTGAGAAGGCCGGAGTTCTCCACGACCATCTTGTGGTTCTCGACCATGTCCAGGAAGCAGGCCACGAGCTCGTCGTCATCCACAGTGATGACGTCGTCGAGGTTCTGCTGCAGGTAGGGGAAGACCTTGTCGCCGGGCTCCAGGACCGCGGTGCCGTCCGCGATGGTGTTGGCGCTGGGGAGCTTGACCACATGGCCGGCGTCCAGCGAGGCGCGCAGGCAGGCCGCGCCGGAGGGCTCCACGCCGATGACGCGGATCTTGGGGTTGTGCAGCTTGGCGAAGGTTGAGACGCCGCAGGACAGGCCGCCGCCGCCCACCGGGACGAGGATGGTGTCCACCAGCGGCAGCTCCTGGACGATCTCCATGGCGATTGTGCCCTGGCCGGTTGCCACGGTGAGGTCGTTGAAGGGCGGGATGTAGGTCAGCCCCTCCTGCTCGGCAAGTTCCACGGCGCGGTTCTTGGCGTCGTCGAAGACGTCTCCGTGGAGGATGACCTCGGCGCCGTAGCCCTTGGTGCGCTCCACCTTGATGAGGGGCGTGGTGGTGGGCATGACCACCACGGAGCGGGCGCCGGCGTGGGTGGCAGCGTAGGCCACGCCCTGGGCGTGGTTGCCGGCCGATGCCGTGATGACGCCGCGGTCGAGCTCCTCTTGGCTGAGCTTTGAGATCTTGTAGTAGGCACCGCGCAGCTTGTAGGCGCCGGTGCGCTGCATGTTCTCGGGCTTGAGCCACATGCGGTTGCCGGTCTGGGCGCTGAGGTAGGGGCTCTCGATGAGCTTGGTCTCCTGGGTGACTTCCTTGACCTTGAGGGAGGCCTCCTCAAAGGCCTCGAGCGTGAGCATCTCTGCCATGGGCATCCTTTGTTTCTGCGCAGGGTCTCTGCGGGCCTGTGGTGCGTGGTTTGCCTATAGTAGAACAACGCGCGCTCCCGACTGGACGCGCTTCTCGCCTTTTTTGAGAGGAGAAACCCTTGCAGCCTGAGACTCCCGCGGGCGCGACGTCGGACGTGACGCCGGGCGCGACGCCGCTCTTCCAGATTCACGACGCCGACGTGGTGCGCGGCGACAGGACCATCCTGCACGTCGACGACTTCCGGCTTGCCGAGGGCGAGCACGTGGCGCTGCTGGGCCCCAACGGCGCCGGCAAGTCCACGTTCATCCAGCTGCTCACGCGCGAGGTGTTTCCCGTGTGGCGTCCCGAGGCGCCGGTGCGCTTCCGCGGCCAGGAGCGGCCGCTGCTCTCCGACATCAAGGGCGCACTGGGCATAGTGAGCTCCACCATGCACGACCAGGTGCGCGTTCACCTCCCGGCGGTGGAGGTCGTCATCGGTGGGCTCTACGGCACGCTGGGCCTGCCCCTGCGCACGGAGCTGAGTGAGGCGGACCGCGCCGCGGCCATGGACGCCCTGGACCGCCTGGGCATCGCGGGCATTGCCGGGCGGGACATCATGACGCTCTCCACCGGCCAGGCGCGCCGCGTGCTGGTTGCCCGCGAGCTCGTGCGCGACCCGCAGGTCCTTGTCTACGACGAGCCGTGCACCGGGCTTGACCCCGAGGGCATGTACCACGTGCGCAAGACCATGAGCGTGCTTGCCGCCGAGGGGCGCTCGGTCATCCTGGTGACGCACTACCCGGAGGACATCATCCCCGAGATCGGCCGTGTGCTGCTGATCAAGGACTCCGCCATCTTTGCCGACGGCCCCAAGGAGGAGCTACTGCGCGACGAGGTCCTCTCCGACCTCTTTGACGTGCCCCTGGCCGTCGACGAGCACGAAGGCTGGTACTCCCTCCGCGCCCGCTACTAGTTTTTGGTTGACAGCGCAGCGCGGTCTTGGCAAAATATCTTCTGCGCTGAACGCATGGGGATATAGCTCAGCTGGGAGAGCGCTGCCTTCGCAAGGCAGAGGCCGAGGGTTCGAATCCCTTTATCTCCACCATGAAATTGCAGCCCGGAGGCATTCGTCTCCGGGCTTTTTCGTGTCCTGGCATGCTATTGGGGACGGTGGTAATTTGCAGGTAAAAGGGACAGGTTGTCCCTTCCGATGGCTATCCCAGCGCACGTTCGATTGACCACCTGCCAATTCCCGTCACGCGCTCTATCTGCCTCACGCTCAGGCCGATGCTGTATAGCGCCCTAAGCGGCTCGGCCCGCTGGCTTTTGCTTAGTGTCTTAATTGAGTTGAGAACCTCTCCGCCCAGGGACTTCAGGGCAAGTTCCTGTGCCTCCTGGTCGTTCAGGCGCTGCCTGTTCCCAAACCGATAGGAGTCAGCTTTGACCGCCTCGCTGTGGAACTTGGCAAAGGCATCCGTTCCGCCCATCATCCCCAAAACCGGGCTGGTGTCTGTAACATGAATCTCGGATGACCCCAGGCTCAAGTACTCCGCGTAGCTGCTCCATGGGTAGTCTTCCGCGGCCGCAATTCCCGCCTTTTCCGGATTGCGGTGCACGTAGCGAACCGCCTGGAGAAGATATCCGTCTGTCTCGATTGGCTTGCTCTTAAATCGGTCTTGGAACACATGCCCAACGTGTGCGGTTCGCGAGTTGAAGTACATGGCATAGTGACCGGCAATTGCCTTGAGACAAGGGCTTAGGTCATCTTGCCTATCGGAGAGCACGAGATGAATGTGGTTGTCCATGAGGCACCAGGCCAGAACGGAAACTCTGTACTTCTCGGTGTTTGAGGAGAGGATCTCAAGAAACTTGATGCGATCGGCGTCATCTTCAAAAAGGCACTGCTTTCCGCAGCCTCTCAGCATCACGTGGTATATGCCAGATTCCGATTTCTGCCTTGCTGTCCGTGCCATCCTGCCCCCTCACTCCGTTGGTGAAGGTATCGGATACCCATCGCGGGGAGGGGGACATGACGCTCCATGGGGAGTGGTGGCAAATTGTCGGCGAGCGGGCTGATGGCAGAGAGGCGATTGGTTAGACCTGTCCCTTTTACCTGCAAATCACCGTCCCCAATGGCGGGGATGGTGGGAGCGGCACAAAAAAGACGCCCCCTGCGGATGCGATTATGAACCCACCTTCCAAAAGGTGGGTGTCCTCACCGCGCGTTCCGGCTTCCTCAGCAACGGAGGATCCCCGTACTGAACACGAGATGTTGGACTCCCAAGTAACGCTTGTCGGTTCACCCAGTTTGCACCGCAGGGGGACGACACCTCAAATATACGTCCCAGCCAATCCAAATCCAGTCTTGACTTATGCCGCGTGGCTCTGTGACTTGTGGACACTTGGCCCCAACAGCCGCCTTTCAGGTCAATCCTGTATCATGTCGCCCATATGTATTCGGCGAGAAGAGCGGCGAGAGGAGCGAACGTGCCTGGCATGGTCCCGGACTGGATACCCTTCGCCTGCCTGTTTGTGGCGGCGCTGGCCACCGCGCTCATAGCGACGCCCCTGGCGCGCCGCCTGGCCGTCCGCCTGGGCGCCGTCGACAAGCCCAACCCCCGCCGCATCAACAAGACGCCCGTCCCGCGCATGGGCGGCATCGCCATCTTCGCGGGCATTGCCGCCGCGTTTCTCGTCCAGTATGCCGGCACCATGTTCTTGGGCTGGCCCGTGGTGCTTGTCCCCTCGCCGCGCATGCAGGTCAACTACTGGATGCTTGTGGCCGCCTTCTGCGTGATCTTTGCCACGGGCCTGCTTGACGACAAGTTCTCGTTGAAGCCCATGCAGAAGCTCGCCGGGCAGGTCCTGGCGGCCGTCATCGCCGTCGCCGGCGGCCTGGTCATCGGCGACATCTCCAATCCGCTTGCCCCTGGCTTCATCCACCTGGGGTGGGTTGCCTACCCGCTCACTGTGGTCTACCTGGTTGCCTACGTCAACATCATCAACCTCATCGACGGCCTGGACGGCCTTGCGGCCGGCATCTCGGCCATCGCGAGCATGACCATGTTTGTGCTCTCGGTCTGGGCCGGCAGGCTCGACTCGGCCGCGCTCTCCATCGCCGTCGTGGGCTCCTCGCTGGGCTTCCTCCGCTACAACTTCCACCCGGCGTCCATCTTCATGGGAGACTCCGGCTCCCTCACGCTGGGCTTTGCGCTCGGGGTGTCCTCGCTTCTCTCTGTCACGCGCTTTGCCGGCCTCACCACCATCGCCGTGCCGCTCGTGATCTCCGCGGTGCCCATCCTGGACACGTTTTCGGCCATCGTGCGCCGCACGCGCGCCCACGTGAGCGTCGGCCACGCCGACCGCGGCCACATCCACCACCGTCTCATGGACGAGGGCTACGACCAGCGCCAGTCCGTGCTTCTCATGTATGGCTGGACGGCGCTTCTGTGCGTGGGCTCCATCCTCATGACCCAGGTGGAGACCATCCCGCGCATCCTCATCTTCTGCGGCCTCCTGGCCCTCTCCATGCTCTTCGCGCGGCGCCTGCACCTCTTTGAGCCGGTGCTGCTCCACCACTACGACCCAAAGACCGGCGAGGACGAGCTGGTGAGCCCCGCGGACTCCGCCTTCGAGGAGGAGGCCCGCGCGCAGGAGGCCCACCACCATGGCCGTCACGGGCGCAGGGCGCGCTAGGCCGCGCTGCCTCCGCACGCGCCTCCCGCCGGCAGGGCGCACCATCGCAGGACGCATCACCGAAAGGCAAGGCAACATTCATGGACGCTGACTCCTACCAGGCGTGCGAGCTCTGCCCGCGCCGCTGCAAGGCGAGAAGGGCCTCCGGTCGCGCGGGCTTCTGCGGCATGACCTCCGAGCTGCGCGTGGCCAGAAGCGCCCTGCACTTCTGGGAGGAGCCGCCCATCTCGGGCGAGGCCGGCAGCGGGGCCATCTTCTTCTCGGGCTGCCCGCTGCGCTGCGTCTTCTGCCAGAACCACGAGATCTCCGGTGAGGGCTTCGGCCTGCCGGTCACGCGCTCGCGCCTCTCCGAGATGATGCTCGAGCTTGAGGCCCTGGGCGCCCTCAACATCAACCTGGTGACGGCCCTGCACTACGCCCCCGACGTGCGCCAGGCGGTTCTGGACGCGCGTGCGGCCGGGCTCACGCTGCCCATAGTCTGCAACACCAGCGGCTACGAGAACCCCGAGGTCATCCGTGCCATGGCAGACGTCGTGGACGTCTGGCTGCCCGACTTCAAGTACGCTGATCCCGCGCTGGCCGGCAGCCTCTCCGCCGCGCCCGACTACCCGGACGTGGCCGCCGCGGCCCTCGGCGCCATGGTGGCTGACCTCAGGGAGAAGGGCGGCCGCAAGGAGGGGCCCGACGGCTGCCTTAAGCGGGGCATCGTCGTACGTCACCTGGTGCTTCCCGGCCACGCGGACGACTCCTGCCGCGTGCTGGACCGCGTCTGGCAGATCTGCGGCAACGACGCCGACCTCTCGGTCATGAACCAGTACACGCCCAACGAGGCCTGCCGGGCCGCCGGCGGCGCGCTCTCGCACGGCGTCTCGGAGGAGGAGTACGAGATCGTGCTCTGCCACGCCGACGACCTGGGCTTCGAGCGCATCTGGTGGCAGGAGGGCGGCACGGTCTCCGAGAGCTTTGTGCCCGCCTTCGACGCCACGGGCGTCGAGGGGCCCGAGCTGCCGCGTGCCTGACGCGCCGCAGGCCATAGGGGTATCATTGACCACATATGTGAAATCACCTTCCCTTCGAGACGGAGGAAGCATGGCAGACAACGACGGCCTCACCGAGGCCGAGCGAGCGGAGCTCGAGCAGCTCCGGGCCGAGAAGGCCGCCCGCGAGGAGGCAAGCCGCCAGGCCGCGGAGCGTGCCGAGCTGGAGCGCCTGCGCGCCGAGAAGTCCAAGTCCGCCCGCGAGGCGGCCGAGGACGCAAGCATCGCCGAGGCGCGCGCACGCGGCCGCAAGCTCATGGAGCCCGACGAGGACGACGAGGACCTCAAGATGCCCGCCGGCCAGAAGATGGTCCTGGGCATCATCGCCCTCGTCGTCGTGGTGATGCTGCTCATGCAGTTCCTCGACGGAAGGTAGGCCATGTCGCTCACCGACTCCACGCGTCCCACCGACGTCTGCCTCAACACGGACCTCTACGAGCTCACTATGGCCCAGGGCTTCTGGGAGTCCGGCCTCGTTGACTCCCGGGCCTGCTTCAACGCCTTCTTCCGCGAGAACCCCTTCGACGGTGGCTACGCCGTGGCCTGCGGCATGGGCCAAATCGCCGACCTCGTGGAGAACTTCGTCTTCACCGACGAGGACGTGGAGTACCTCGCGGGCCTCGAGGCCCCCGGTGGCGGCCCCATGTTCAAGCCCGCCTTCCTGGAGTACCTGCGCAACCACCGCCTCGACCTCACCATCGACGCCGTGCCGGAGGGCGAGCTCGTCTTCCCGCGCGAGCCCATGGTCCGCGTCATGGGCCCGGTCATTGACTGCCAGCTCATAGAGACCGCCCTTCTCAACCTGGTGAACTTCCAGACGCTGGTTGCCACCAAGTGCGCCCGCGTGGTCCGCGCGGCCGAGGGCCACCCGGTCTCCGACTTCGGCCTGAGGCGCGCTCAGGGCCCCGACGGCGGCCTGGCCGTAGCCCGCGCGTCCTACATCGCCGGCGCCGCCTCCACGTCAAACGTCCTTGCCGGCAAGATCTACGGCATTCCCGTCTTTGGCACCCACGCGCACTCCTGGGTCATGGCCTTCCCGTCCGAGCTCGACGCATTCCGCGCCTTTGCCAAGTCAAGCCCCAAGAACTGTGTGCTGCTCCTTGACACCTACGACGTGAGGCAGGGCATCAAGAACGCAATTACCGTGGCCAAGGAGATGGAGCAGGCCGGCGAGCGCCTGGCCGCCATCCGCATTGACTCCGGAGACCTCGCGCGCCTCTCCAAGCAGACCCGCGCGGCCTTCGACGAGGCGGGCCTTCCCTACGTCAAGATCTCCGTCTCAAACGACCTTGACGAGTACACCATCCAGTCGCTCTTTGCGCAGGGCGCGCCCATCGACTCCTTTGGCGTGGGCACCAAGCTCGCCACCTGCGACCCGCAGCCGTCCCTGGGCGGCGTCTACAAGCTCTCCGCCATCCGCGGGGGCTCGACCGAGCCCTGGACCCCCGTCATCAAGCTCTCGGAGCAGGCCTACAAGCGCACCATCCCCGGCGTGCAGCGCGTCCTTCGCTACTACGACGACGCCGGCTGCCCCACGGCCGACATGATCTGCCTCGAGGGCCAGCCCGTGGCGGACGCCTCCCGCATGACCGACATCCTCGACCCGTTTGCGTCCTATGAGCTCTCCGGCATCCCGGTGGAGCTCCTGGAGCGCGTGGTCGAGCACGGACGCCGCGCCAAGGAGCCGGACGGCATCGAGGCCGCCCGCGACCGCTGCAAGGGCGCCCTCATGCGGCTCAACCCGGCCGTGGCCCGCTTCCTCAACCCGCAGGCCTACCCCGTCGGCCTGGAGGGCGGCCTGGCGCAGCTGCGCCACGACCTCGCCCACGAGGAGCGCGCCGGCTCTTCTCGCCCCACCGTCGGCTAGGCGAGAAGCCCCATCCACCAAGAAGACCCCCCCATTAAGGAGACAACATGCCCGAGAAGCTCGAGGAACTCGTCCGCGCCGCCCTTCAGTCCGCCCAGGAGGCCGGGGAGCTTCCCTCCTTCGACGTGACGGAGTTTGGCTTCGAGCGCCCGGCGGACTCCGCCAACGGCGACTGGTCCTCCACCGTCGCCATGCGCTCCGCGCGCCTTGCCCACTGCGCCCCGGCCAAGATCGCCGGCGCCATCGTGGCCCACATGCCCGCCAGCGACGCCGTGGCCAAGGTCGAGGTGGCCGGCCCCGGCTTCATCAACTTCTACCTCAACGCCGCCTCCAGCAACGAGGTCTTCCGCACCATCCGCGAGCAGGGCGAGGACTACGGCCGCTCCGACCTCGGCCACGGCACCAAGGTCCAGGTGGAGTTTGTCTCCGCCAACCCCGTGGGGCCGCTTCACATCGGCCATGGCCGCTGGGCCGCCCTGGGCGACTCGCTTTCCCGCATCCTGGAGCACGCCGGCTACGACGTGGAGCGCGAGTACTACATCAACGACCACGGCAGTCAGATGGACGTCTTCGGCCACTCTGTCTCCAAGCGCTACCTGCAGCTCGTTGAGGTCATGGAGAAGGATGGGTGCGATCTTGCGGCCGCCCGCGAGGCCCTCCTGGCCGACCGCGAGGCCTTTGTCGCCGACGAGGCCGACGAGCATCCCGAGACCCACCCCTACACCGACGCCTTCAACGCCGATCTGGGCGGCAACGCCTACGGCGGCGACTACATCGTCGACCTGGCCGTCCGCTTCCACGAGCTCGACGGCCTCAAGTGGGTCGACTCCACCGAGGACGAGCGCATGGCCGACTTCCGCGAGCGCGGCTACCAGATGATGCTGGAGTCCATCCGCCAGACCTGCCACGAGGCCCGCTGCGACTTTGACGTCTGGTTCAGCGAGCGCAGCCTCTACGTCAAGGACGAGACCGGCTCCTCCGCCGTCGACCGCGCCCTGGCCAAGCTCGACGAGCTCGGCTACCTCTACAAGGACGAGGCCGGCGCCCTGTGGTTCCGCTCCACCGACTTCGGCGACGACAAGGACCGCGTCCTCATCAAGACCAACGGCGAGTACACCTACTTTGCCTCCGACGTCGCCTACCACTGGAACAAGTTCCAGCGCGTGGACCACGTCATCGACATCTGGGGCGCAGACCACCACGGCTACATCCAGCGCGTCAAGTCCGCCTGCACGGCCCTGGGGTATCCCACGCAGTTCGAGGTGCTTCTCGGCCAGCTGGTCAACCTGCTGCGCAACGGCCAGCCGGTGCGCATGTCCAAGCGCAAGGGCACCATGGTGACCTTCGACGAGCTCCTGGAGGAGGTCGGCGCCGACGCAACCCGCTACACGCTGGTGGCAAAGTCCAACAACCAGATGATCGACTTCGACATCGAGCTCGCCAAGAAGCAGGACAACACCAACCCGGTCTACTACGTGCAGTACGCGCATGCTCGTACCTGCTCCATCCTGCGCAAGGCCGCCGGCGTCTCCAAGGAGGAGGCGGCCGAGCTCGGCATGGACGAGGTGGCCAGCCGCGCCATCGGCGCCGAGTACGACCTCGGCCTCCTGACCGACCCGACCGAGGCAGCGCTCGCTCGCAAGCTCTCCGAGTTCGGCGGGCTCATCGAGAGCTGCGCCCGCGACCGCGCCCCGTTCCGCCTCACCCACTACGCCGAGGAGCTGGCGGCGGCCTTCCACTCGTTCTACGCGGCCTGCCAGGTGCTTCCGAGCGAGGGCCGTCCGGTGGAGGAGGGACTGTCCCGCGCCCGCCTCGCGGCCGTCGACGCAACGCGCAGGGTGCTTGCGCTCTCCCTCACCATGGTTGGCGTGGCAGCATTACAGACCATGTAGTTTGTTATCTACCAAATTTATGGCAAAAAAGTTGTGCAACAAGGCGTTGAGCGTTGCTTTTGTGTACAATCACTGAACAAGGATATACACTCTGTTTTTAGGAGAGTGAAAAGCAGCCCATCCGCTACGTCAAAGGCAGAGCAAGATGGATCTTAAAGAGTTCATGTCAGTGAGGCGCGCGTACAACGCCGTCAGGCAATCCGTTCCCTCCGAGGGCCGTCTGACCTTCGAGGAGTTTGCCATCTTGTGCCGCCTGGACTTTACCGGCGCGCCCATGAAGACCTCGGACATCGCCGAGTACCAGGGCGCCCTGCGTCCCACCATGACGCACCGCACCAACCACCTTGCCGGTCTCGGCCTCATCGACCGCTCCGAGGGCGAGAATGACCGCAGGAACGTGGTCTGCTCCATCTCGGAGGAGGGCCGCCAGTACGCGGAGGAGCTGGCCGACATGACCCGCGCCAAGATCGGCGCCGGCCGTGCCCTCTCGCGCACGTCTGCGGACCGCATCAAGAAGTACGTGGACGCCATGGGTGCCTACTTCTGCAAGGCCGGTGACCTCGTCCTGCTCGGCATCTACGCCGCCGACGAGGAGGGCCTGACCATCATGCAGATCGTCGAGGCGCTCGGGCTTCTCCAGCCCACGGTCTCCATGTCGGTCTCCGCGCTGGTAGAGGACGGCATGGTCGAGCGCGAGCGCAGGGGAGCTGGCGTCAGCGCAACCACGGTCTCCCTCACCGAGAAGGGCGAGGAGCGCGCCCGCGAGCTTGCCGGCAACATCACCAAGCTCGTCGTCAGGCGCAAGGCCAGGGGATAAACGCTTGAATTCAAGAAGGGCGCCTGCGGGCGCCCTTTTTTATGTCTGTATATCTATATATCACTGTATTATTGCACCAAAAATGCTATATTTCACTCGTTAGCGCTCGTTGCGCGCCCTTCCGGCCGGCACATACACCACAGCACATATCCTGCACCGTGCCTCGGCCGCATGAAGGCCCCCATTTGAATGCATTTCTCCGCTGGCGCTGGCGTGCCGCGGGTGAGCAAGAGAGGTAATACATGTCAGAAGAGTCCTCCGCATCTGGTGTCGAGGCGTCGGCCGTCCCCATGACGCAGGAGCCCGCCGCGCCGGCGGCCGAGTCTGCAGAGAAGCCCAAGCGTCGCCGCCGCCGCACCAAGGCCGAGATGGAGGCCGCCCGAGCCGCCGAGGCCGAGGCCAAGGCCCAGAAGGCCGCCGCGGCCGGCGCCGATCCCGCGGACGCCGCTGCCGCAGAGAAGCCCAAGCGCACGCGCGCCCGCAGGACCATGGCCAAGGCTGACGAGGCCGCCGAGGGCCAGATGGAGCTTCCGGGTGCCGTCGAGGCCGCGCCTGCGGAGACCGCCGATGCCGCTGCCGTAGAGAAGCCCAAGCGCCGCCGCGGCCGTCCGCGCAAGGTGGACGCCGAGGCTGCGGCCGCCGCTGAGGCCGCTGCCGCTGAGGCTCAGGGCTCGGCTGCCCCGTCAGACTCCGTCGCCGGCGAGGTTCCGGCCGCAGAGTCTGACGTGAGGCCGGGCCGCGGGCGCCGCACGCGCGCCCGCAAGGCCGCGGCTCCTGACGGGGGAGAGGCTGCCGCCCAGGACGTCAAGGCCATGAACGAGGTGGTCTCCGAGGCCACCAAGGCCACGTCCGAGCCTGTGGCCGGACCTGCCGCCACGCTCTCCGAGGCCGACGCCGCTGCCCTGGTGGAGAGGCTCAAGGCCGAGTCCGTCTCGCCTGACGGCTCCGCTGCCTCCGAGGCCCCCGCATCTGATGGCGAGAAGCCCGAGGGCGAGCAGGGCGAGTCTGCTGAGGGCGGGCGCGGACGGCGCCGCAACCGCCGCGGGCGCGACCGCTTTGACGGCGACGGCCAGGGTCAGGGGCGCGACCGCCGCGACGGCCATGGTGACCGCGGCGACCGTGATGACCGCCAGGGTCGCAACGACCGCTACGACCGCAACGACCGCTTTGACCGCAACAACCGCCGCCGCAACCGCAAGGGCAGCCAGCAGAACGTGCAGGCCGAGCCCTCCCTCACCCGCGAGGCCCTTCAGGAGCTCAAGGTCGCCGAGCTTCGCTCCAAGGCGGCCGAGCTCGGGGTCGAGTACGTCGGCGTGAGAAAGCCCGAGCTCATCGAGGCCGTCTACCTTGCGGCCGCCGCAGCGGAGGGCTTCCGCTCCGTCGAGGGCATCCTCGAGATCGGCAACGAGGGCTACGGCTGGATCCGCACCGGCAACTACATGGAGGGCGACGGCGACGCCTTCGTCCACCAGCAGATGATCCGCAGCCTGGGCCTGCGCCCGGGCGACCGCGTTGCCGGCACCGTCGGGCCTGGCCGCAACAACAGCAAGTACCCGCCGCTACAGAGCGTGGCCTCCGTCAACGGCCGTCCCGTCGAGGGGCTCAAGAGCCGTCCGCGCTTCCGCGACCTCACGCCCATCTTCCCCAACGAGCGCCTGGTCATGGAGCATGGCCGCGATTCCGTGACCGGTCGCGCCATCGACCTCGTGTCTCCCATCGGCAAGGGCCAGCGCGGCCTTATCGTCAGCCCTCCCAAGGCCGGCAAGACAACCGTCCTGAAGAAGATCTGCCAGTCTATTGCCGCAAACAACCCCGAGGTGCACCTCTTCTGCCTGCTGGTGGACGAGCGCCCCGAGGAGGTCACGGACATGGAGCGCTCCATCAAGGGCGAGGTCGTGGCCTCGACCTTTGACATGCCCGCCGACAACCACACCCACGTGTCCGAGCTGGTCATCGAACACGCCAAGCGCCTGGTCGAGCTTGGCGAGGACGTCGTGGTGGTTCTTGACTCCATAACGCGCCTTGCCCGCGCCTACAACCTCGCGCAGCCCGCTAGCGGCCGCATTCTCTCTGGTGGCGTCGACTCGGCGGCCCTCTATCCGCCCAAGAAGTTCCTGGGCGCGGCCCGCAACATCGAGGGTGGGGGCTCGCTCACAATCATTGCCTCCGCGCTCGTTGACACCGGCTCCAAGATGGACGAGGTCATCTTCGAGGAGTTCAAGGGCACCGGCAACATGGAGCTCAAGCTCGACCGCGACCTCGCCGACCGCCGCATCTTCCCGGCCATCGACCCCATCAGCTCCGGAACGCGCAACGAGGATCTGCTCATCGACCCCATGTACCAGCCGCTGGTCTGGGGCATTCGTCGCGTCCTCGCCAACATGAACAACACCGAGCGCGCCGCAAACGCCCTGGTCAAGGGTCTCAAGGGAACCGAGACCAACGAGGAGTTCCTCATCAGGAGCGCCAAGAAGGCCCAGCAGAGCGAGTACGTCTCGTAGACCTGGCCAGCGGCCTTCGAAGCAGCCATTTGAGCCCCGGACCCAGACGCTTGCACGTTTTGGGTTCGGGGTTCTCGCGTTTATGCCGCTACGGTTAGCTGCCAACTGGGCAAACGCTGCCTTTGTTCCCGAATGCCCTCTCGGCCCGAACCCAAATCGCATATGGAATTTGGTTCGGGCCTGAGGCGCTTTGGCGCTGTGCGATGACGTTTGCCCAGTTGAGCGGGTGTCGACAGAGTGATTCTGTTCAAAGCGCGAACCCAAAACGTGTTATGGGGCCCTGTCTGCGTTAACGATGCAAAACCTGTCGACAATCTGCCTTGAAAACGGCTGTTTCGCAGGTATAGTTGAGAAAGGAAGTTCACATAGAGCGTCTCTGCGGCACACGAAGATAAAACGAAGCCAAAAACCGCGGATTCCAGTTGGCCTGGCATGTCCAGGTCGCTAGCCGTTGCCATAGCTTCACTCTTCTTCCGCAGCTCGCCAGAGCCTGGGAGGGGTCAAGCATGCAGGTGAAGAGGAATCCGGCCGTCCTTGCCGGACTGATGGGCACGGTGGCGCTGGCTGCGCCGCAGACGGCCCACGCCCTCTCGCTGCAACAAGCCTCCGACTTCGTGCTTGCCAGCCCCGAGCGCGCCTTTGCCCTCGGCGTGGCCAGCGGCGCGCTTGCCGTGGGCGTCGCCTGCGGTGTGCTCTGCGCCGTGCGCGCCCGTTCCCGCCGCAACGAGGAGCAGGTCGCGGCTGGCTTTGCCCCCGTCACCGGCACCAGCGAGTTTCCCTCCACCGATCTTGACGAGAAGTTCGCGGCTGACGCCCCCAGGCCTCGCCACATGCGCGTCGTCCAGGCTGCCCCGGGGCCCGAGGCCGAGACCGCAGTCTCGGCCGCAGCCCAGGTTCCCGTTGTCCCCTCGCACGCCACCGACGACTACGGCCAGATCGCCGAGAACTACGTCAACCGCATCACGTTCCGCGAGCGCATGGCCCGTCGCGCCGAGGGCGTCGCCGCGGCGCTCTCCGGCCGCATCGGTTCCGGCATGATGGACGGCCTGCCCGTCATCGAGCGCGCCGACGGCTCCGTGGGCGACGTGGGAACCTCCTGGTGGACCACCGAGGTCGGCCGGGAGCGCATCGATGCCAACGCCGGCTTTGCCGCCGACGAGGTGGCGCAGATCTCCATCCCGTCGTCCTTCTCGGCTGACGCGGCGCGAACGGCTCTTGATGCCGTGCGCGAGCAGCAGTCCCGCTCCCGCATGGACATTGCCTCCCGTCTGGCCTTCATTGACGAGGGCGTCTTTCCCGAGCACCGCAGCGTGGCCGAGGCTGCCACGGACGACTGGGAGCAGGCCCTTCGCTCCATGGAGGAGAACCTCGCCGCGGACCCGGAGACGCCCAACCAAGATCCCATCGAGTTCATCGACGCCGTCGGAAACTCCGAGACGCTTGACGAGCCGGACAACATGGAGCCCGACACCTCCTTCATCCCGTTCCGCACGCCGGCGGGCCACCCGGAGGTCGTGGACACCGAGAGCTACGTCGACTACCTCATTGAAGACGAGTTCGGGCGCAACTCCTCCAAGGCCGCGCGTCGCACCTCCAGGCGCTACCTGCGCATCCTTGAGGGCGGCACCTCGGCCACCAGCACGGGCATGCGCCACCTCTCCGGCTCCACCAACGTGCGCACGCGCTCCGGCAAGCACTTCGCGCCCGCCCAGGCAGCTGAGGCCTGATGGGCCTCGCGCGCAACCTCTCTCGCCGCACCCTCGCCTGGGGCGCGGCGCTTCTGCTGTGGGTCGGCTTTGTCTGGGGCCACTCGCTGGTGGGCGGTGCGGCTTCCTCGGCCGAGAGCGGCCGCGTCGTGGCCCTGCTGCACCCGCTCTTCGAGGCGACGGGCGTGACCGACCTAGACCTCATGACCTTCGTCGTGCGCAAGTGCGCGCACTTCTCGGAGTACGCGGTGCTGGGCGGCATTGCGCGGACGTTCTGGACGCGCGTGTCCCGCGAGCTTGGCTCCCGCGCATCCTCGTCGCGCCGCCGGGCCCTTCTCGCCGGGCTCGTCCTCACCACACTGGTGCCCTGCCTTGACGAGACGATTCAGCTCTTTGTGCCCGGACGCAGCGGCTCTCCGCGCGACGTGGCCATTGACCTTGCCGGAGCGGCGATGGGCGCTCTCCTAACGTGGCTCTTCCACCGGGCAAGAACCCGCGAGCGGTAGGTATGGCGTCGTAGCCGCCTTCCTTTGTTGCGGCACCGTTATGAAATGTTGCGGGGGATTAAACCCTTCCTTCCAGGCCGATTCCTTTGGGGCGTCGGTGGCGGTTCCGGCTCTTCTAGCTCCGACTCCATCAAGGTCGGCATCATGGGCCCATTCTCCGGCGACGTCGCCCAGTACGGCATTGCCTGTCGCAACGGTGCCCAGCTCTACTTCAAGCAGCTCAACGAGAAGGTCGGCGTCAACGGCAAGCAGATCAACATGGACGTCCAGGACGAGAAGGGCGACGCCACCGAGGCCGTCTCCGTCTATAACAAGCTCGTCCAGGACGGCGTGACCGCCATCGTCGGCGACGTCACCTCCACGCCGACTATCGCCGTCGCCCAGGCCTCAGTGACCGACAACACGCCGTGCGTCACCGCCGCCGCCATCACGGCCGCCGGCCTTGAGGCTGCCGAGAAGACCGGCGAGGTCGCGGGCTCCGATGCCTACAAGCAGGCCGTCATCGACGGGATCGCCTCCGCCAAGGTCTCCGGCGTCACCGGCGAGATCTCCTACTCTGGTACCGGCGACCCGGTGAAGTCCACCCTGATCATCACCTTCAAGGATGGCAAGGAGGAGATCTTCGACACCATCGACGCCTAGTCTGATGGAGCTTTGGGTCTCATCGCGGGCACCGAGGGCCTCCTGCCCCCGGTGCCCCTCGCATAACCGCTGTGTCTGGGCAATGCGAGCCGGGCAAACCGAGTGTGAAGGGAAGTGTTTGCCGTGACGTTCATCACGCAGGTCCTAAACGGCCTCCAGCTGGGTAGCATCTACGCGCTCGTCGCGTTGGGCTACACCATGGTGTATGGCATCATCCTGCTGCTCAACTTCGCGCATGGTGACATCATCATGGTCGGCGCATACATCTCCTGGCTCGTCATGAGCAAGCTGGGGCTCAATCCGGCCATCGCCGTCGTGCTCTCCATCGTGGAATGCATGCTCCTCGGCGTCCTTATCGACAAGGTGGCCTACGCGCCGCTGCGCGACGCACCCAGGCTCTCCATTCTCATCACGGCCATCGGCGTCTCGTACTTCCTCGAGAATGGCTCCCAGCTGCTCTTTGGAGCGGACGCCAAGGTGGTGCCGGCCTACACCAGCGTGAGCAACATCCAGGTCGGGGACCTCACGCTCTCCTTCTCGGCCATCGTGACCGTCGTGGTCACGGCGGTTGCCACGGTGGTCCTGACCTTCCTGGTGCAGAAGACCAAGCTCGGCAAGGCCATGCGCGCCGTGTCCGAGGACATGGGCGCCGCGCGCCTCATGGGCATCAACGTCAACACCACCATCTCGTTCACGTTTGCCGTGGGCTCGGCACTTGCCGGCATCGGTGCCGTCCTCTACTGCATGGCCTATACGCAGGCAAGCCCCACCATGGGAATCATGCTGGGCACCAAGGCCTTCGTGGCCGCGGTCCTGGGCGGCATCGGGTCCATCCCGGGCGCCGTCATCGGCGGCCTTCTGGTCGGGTTCGCCGAGGTCTTCGTCTCTGCCATCGGTCTTTCCGTCTGGCAGGACGCTGTCGTGTTCCTGCTGCTCATCGTCGTGCTCATCGTCAAGCCGACGGGCCTTCTGGGCCGTCCGATGACGGAGAAGGTCTAGGGGTGGCAGCATGACAACCAAGAACCCCATGGGCGAGGAGAAGCCCGTCATCACCACCGGCATCGGCCGGGCCAAGGGCGCCTACCGCACCCTGCCCACGCCCGTGCGCTATGCCATCAACTTCGCGCTCGTTGCCGTCTTCATCATGCGCATGATGCCCGTCATGGGCGTCTCCGCCACCGAAATGGCCTCCGGCAGCCCCGCCGCGGTCCTTCTCTTCGTGTTTGGCCTGCTCTTCGGCGGCGTCTGCGCCGCCGTCTGCGGCCTCGTCATCGGCATCCCCGCACTGCGCCTCAAGGGCGACTACCTGGCCATCATCACCCTCGGCTTCGCCGAGATCATCCGCGTGGTCATGCTCAACATCGACAACGTCCTGGGCTTTGACCTCACCGGCGGCGCCAAGGGCCTCACGGGCATCCCCAAGTACACGAGCTTCCTTGACACCTTCGTGGTCGTGGCCATCGTGATCTTCCTCATCCACACGTTCATGAAGAGCCGCCACGGCCGCGCCGTCCTGGCCATCCGCGACAACGAGATCGCGGCCGAGGCCTCCGGCGTCAACACCACCTACTACAAGACGCTGGCCTTCGTGGTCTCCGCGTTCTTTGCCGGCATCGGCGGCGGCCTGTACGCCGGCTGCATCGGCGTCATGGCGCCGGCCAAGTTCGGCTTCGTGAAGTCCGTCGAGATCCTGGTCATGGTGGTCCTGGGCGGCATGGGCTCCATGCTTGGCTCGGTGGTCTCCGCCACGGTCCTGACCATCCTGCCCGAGGCGTTGCGTGCCTTCTCCGACTACCGCATGCTGGCCTACTCCATCGTCCTCATCCTGGTCATGATTTTCCGTCCGCAGGGCCTCTTCGGCTCCTACGACTTCTCGCTCTCCCGCGTGATCGAGCGCGTCATGAACGGGGACCTTCCCTGGAAGAAGGGCGCCCAGCCCGCATCCGAGCCCGGCGAGAACACCAAGGAGGTGGGCACCGATGAGTAGCGCAAACGCCAAGCGAGACGTGCTCGTCCAGCTCGAGACCCCCAATCTCATCCCCGAGCGCGACCTGGGGCAGATTCCGGTCCTGCAGGCCCAGCACCTGGGCATCGACTTCGGCGGCCTCACTGCCGTGGACGACTTCAACATCGCCATGGGCCGCACTGAGATCTCTGGCCTCATAGGCCCCAACGGCGCCGGCAAGACCACCATCTTCAACCTGCTGACCAACGTGTACCAGCCCACCCGCGGCACCGTCCTTCTTGACGGCTACGACACCGCCGGCAAGAGCGTCACCGAGGTTAACCACATGGGCATCGCCCGCACCTTCCAGAACATCCGCCTCTTTAGCCAGATGACGGTAGAGGAGAACGTCCTGGTGGGCTTTGGCCACTCCATGAAGTCCAACCTGCTGACCGACGTCTTCCGCCTTCCGGGCCACTGGAAGCAGGAGGCGGAGTTCCACGACAAGGCGCTCGAGCTTCTCGACATCTTTGACATGCGCAAGTACGCGGACGCCAAGGCCGGAAACCTGCCCTACGGCGCCCAGAGGCGCCTGGAGATTCTGCGCGCACTGGCCACCGGCCCCAAGGTGCTGCTGCTCGACGAACCTGCGGCCGGCATGAACCCGGCCGAGACCGAGGAGCTCATGGAGAACATCCGCCGCATCCGCGACGAGTTCAGAATCGCCATCCTGCTCATCGAGCACGACATGGGCTTGGTCATGGGCGTGTGCGAGGTCGTGGGTGTGCTCGACTACGGCCGCATCATCGCCAAGGGAACGCCCGAGGAGATTCAGAACGATCCCAAGGTCATCGAGGCCTACCTGGGCAAGCAGGGGGTGAACTAACGTGGCAGAGACCATGCTCTCCGTTCATGACCTGCACGTCAGCTACGAGGCCATCAAGGCCGTTCGCGGCATCTCCTTTGACATCAAGCAGGGAGAGATCGTCACGCTCATCGGCGCCAACGGCGCTGGCAAGTCCACGACGCTCAACACTGTGGCGGGCCTCATCAGGCCCGACTCCGGCTCCATAGAGTTCAAGGGGCAGAGCATCGTGGGCGTGAAGTCCCACAAGGTCGTGGAGCGCGGCATGGCGCTGTGCCCCGAGGGGCGCCGCGTCTTCTCGCAGATGAGCGTCTCCGAGAACCTGGACATGGGCGGCTACACCCGCTCCGAAGCCGAGAACCGCGAGACCCTACAGCGCGTCTCGAGCGCTTCCCGCGCCTTAAGGAGCGCGTGGGCCAGATGGCGGGCACGCTTTCCGGCGGCGAACAGCAGATGCTGACCATGGGCCGCGCCCTCATGAGCAAGCCTGACCTGCTCATGCTTGACGAGCCCTCCATGGGCCTGGCCCCCATCCTGGTGCAGGAGATCTTCGACATCATCAAGGAGCTCAACGCGGCCGGGACCACGATCCTGCTGGTAGAGCAGAACGCCAACATGGCGCTCTCCATTGCCGACCGCGCCTACGTGCTTGAGATCGGCACCATCAAGAAGACCGGCACCGGCGCCGACCTCCTCCAGGACGACGATGTCCGCAAGGCCTACCTCGGCGGCTAGCGAAGAAGAGCGTTGCCCTGCGTTTGTGTCTGGCCTACGTGTATTAAGAGTTTGATACACAATGCCTCCCTTGGCACATACAGCCCGTGCATGCACGGCCGTTATGTGCCAAGGGAGGCTTCCTGTATCAAATTCTAAATGCACGTTCTTTTTTTGCTCTGGTGGGCAGCGTCTGTGGGTTTTGTGACGCGTGCAAGCGTACGCTGCCAACTGGGCGTGCAGGTACATAAGGCCGTTAACTGACTGCATTGCTCTTTCAGCGGATTTCCGCCTGCGGTGCATTTGCTACCGTCTGCGGGCTCCGCCATCTGTGCGTCACGCTTCCAACTTCTTGGGTATTCTCGCCTGACTGTTGCGGTCGGAGGGAGAGAAGACCATGGGCGTTGACATCTGCCTGGGAGGTACGTCGGCTATCAGGGCGTGGCGAGAAGCGCGGGCACGCGTCTCTCTGGGCAACCAGATGGATGCGGATGACCCAAAGTTTCGGCCGCTGCTCTCACGCCTGATTCGCGGTGAGGGCCCATGCCTGAATCTAGTTGACCTTCCAGCCGAATCCTCATTGCAAGAGCTGCCTGCAATGGTGTGCTCGTCCAGCCTGGGCGTTCTCGGTCCAGACAATGAGAGGGTTGAAGTCCTGCTCGGAGCGGCCAGTGGCCGCCGCTACTTCAAAGGTCTTGCTTGCTCGGTGTTTGGGGCGCCTCTACCCAATGGGTCGCTCAGAGTTTTGCGAGAGGGGCTTCTCGTCCCGTCTCCCGAGATGCTGGTTGTCCTGGCGGCACACGTCTTTAGCCAGCTGGAATTGACCCTGCTCGTTTGCGAGCTCTGTGGCTTTTATGTCCAGGCTCCGGGTTCCGATGCGGGCTTCCTCGCTTCTCCGCCGGTGATGACTCTGAGCGGACTCTCTACGTATGTCACTGATCTTGAGCACCTGTGCAAGGAGGGAAACCATAGGGTTCCCAATGGCCTTGGAAAGGCCAGGTTCGCATGCGCCCATGCGGTCGAGCGCTCCGCCTCGCCAGCCGAGACCGTTTGCGCGCTTCTGCTTTGCCTGCAGCGTCGGTATGGCGGCTATGGTCTTCCCAAGACCTCTCTGAACGGGTTGGTGGATGCCGACAACACCTCGTTTGCCTGCGATTTGCTTTGGAAGCCCCAGGGAGTCGTGGCCGAGTACCAAGGAGCGTGTCATGACGCTGCGTCCTCTGCCTCGCAGGACCGAAGAAAGGCGGTCTTGCTTGCTGCGGAAGGGTTCAAGGTTATCCAAATCGGCAAGGAGGACGTCAGGGTGCTCTCTCGCCTTGACGCCGTTGCCAAGGCGATTTCTGCGGCTCTAGGCGTTGCCTGGCGGCCGCCTACCGAATCCTTTAGGGCGGCGCAGACCGAACTGCGCCGGGTTCTTCTCGCCGGGTGGTGAGGCTGCCTTGGAAGACGGATTTGCGTGTATTAAAACCTTGATGCACGCAATGCCCTAAAGATCTTTTGCGCCGTTCATGCACGCCTCTTTAGTGCTAAACGCCCCTTCGTGTATCAATTAGTTAATACACGAAGGGGCGTTCGATATGCGGTGCCATTATCGTCAGTCGAGAAGTGTCAGCCGAGAAGCGCCCCTCGCCGCTAGTGCACCTCGACGGTGGTGCCGAGGGTGTTGGCGGGTAGGGTGTGGAGCCAGAAGCCGGGGCGCAGCTGGCGGATTGCGGCCTCCACCTGGGCGGCAACGTCGTCGCCGTCGCAGACGGCCAGCATCGTGGAGCCGGAGCCAGAGATCATGAACGCTGCGGCTCCGGCAGCAAGGGCGCACGCGCGCAGGGGCTCGTAGTCCGGGATGAGCTTGGCGCGGTAGGGCTCGTGCAGCCTGTCGTGGCTGGCCTTTCCCAGAAGGGCGGCGTCGCCGGTCTCCAGCGCCCTCACCACGGCCACGCAGCGGCCCATCTGCCAGACGGCCGTGGACGTGGGGACCTCGGTGGGAAGCACGCGGCGGGCGTCTGCCGTCCGCACCTCATAGGGAGGAGCCACAGCAACAAAGCGCAGGTTGGGGGCTATCTCCATGCGGATGCTCGTGGTGTCGTCGCCCTCCACGAAGGAGCTCACCAGGCCGCCCATGATGGCCGGGGCCACGTTGTCGGGGTGTCCCTCGATGGCGCACGCAAGCTCAAGGCACCTCTCGCGGTCATAGCCGGAGGGCGAGAGGGCCATGGCGCAGGCGACTCCCGCGATGACGCAGACCGAGCTGGAGCCAAGGCCGCCCGAGAGCGGGATGGGGGAGAGAATCGTGATCTTGAGGGGCTGCGCCTTGCAGCCGAGCTCGCGGCAGGCGGTGAGGTAGCTCTGCCAGACGAGGTTGTCCTCGCCACGGAAGCGCTCCTCGCAGCCGTCGATCTCAAGGCACCCTGCCGGCGTCATCAAGAACGCGGCCGTGAGGTCGAGCGCCAGTCCCAGGCAGTCAAAGCCCACGCCCACGTTGGCCGAGGTGGCGGGAACGCGCACCAGGACCATGGGGCGCGCCTGTCCGTCGGCCCCGATCACAGGAAGACCCTTGCGCAGGAGCTCTCCACGAAGGCGCCCATCTTGGCGCGGTCGCAGACGTCCTCGTGAAGGACGGACAGGTCGCGAAGGCCGGAGAGCTGGGCCGGGGCCGTGGTGCCGGTGGCCTTCTCCAGCGCGTCCATGCAGGCAAAGCCGCTCATGCCGGAGGTGTCTTGGCCCAGCGCGGCCAGCACGTCGGAGCTGAACTTGTACGGGCTTGCTGTGGAGAGGCACACGCGCACGCTGCCGTCTGCCGGCACGGCGTCCAGCACGCTCTTGGCCACGGCTGTGTGCGGGTCGATGAGCGCGCCCAGCTCGCTCCAGGTGGAGGCAATCTCGGCGCGCGTTGCGTCGTCGTCGGCGCGCCCGCACGCAAAGACCTCCTGGATCTTGGCGAGAAGCCCCTCGGGCACCTGGTAGAAGCCGTTCTCGCCGAGGTCGGCCATGAGGCTGGCAACAAGCTCGCAGTCGCCGTCGCTCATGTAGTAGAGCAGGCGCTCGAGGTTGGAGGAGACCAGGATGTCCATGGAGGGGCTGATGGTCTTGGCAAAGTCGCGGCGGCGGTCGTAGGTGCCGGTGGTGATGAAGTCCGTGAGCACGTCGTTTTTGTTGGACGCAACAACAAGGCGGGCCACGGGCAGGCCCAGGAGCTTGGCGTAGTAGCCGGCCAGCACGTCGCCGAAGTTGCCGGTGGGAACGCAGAACGTGACCTTCTCCCCAAACTTGACCGCCCCGGCGCGCATGAGCTGCGCGTAGGCGTCAAAGTAGTAGGTCACCTGCGGCGCCAGGCGGCCTACGTTGATGGAGTTGGCGCTGGAGAGTGCGACGCCCGAGGCGGCCAGGCGCTGGGCGAGGGCCTCGTCGGCAAATATGGACTTGACCTCGCTTTGGGCGTCGTCAAAGTTGCCGCGGATGGCACAGACGGCCACGTTGTCGCCGGCCTGGGTGGCCATCTGGAGGTGCTGGACGTCGGAGACCTTGCCCTCGGGGTAGAAGACGGTGACGCCGGTGTGCGGCACGCCCGCAAAGCCGTCCAGGGCCGCCTTGCCGGTGTCTCCGGAGGTGGCGGTGACAATCATCACGTCCCGGCCGTCGCCTGCGCGCGCGACGCTCATGAGCTGCGGCAGCATCTGCAGGGCGACGTCCTTGAAGGCGCTCGTGGGGCCGTGGTAGAGCTCAAGCAGCCAGTCCGCGCCGAGCGGGGTCACCGGGGTCACGGCCGGGGTGTCCCACTGGCTGCCGTAGGCCGCCTCCACGCACGCCGCGAGCTCGTCCTCGGCGTAGTCGGGAAGCAGGATGCCCAGCACCTGGCGGGCCGTCTGGTGGAAGCCCTGGGCGCAGACGGCCGCAAGGTCCATCTTGGTCTGACCGAGCCAGTCCGCCACGTACAGGCCGCCGTCGGGGGCGATTCCGCGAAGGATAGCTTGCTTGCTTGTTACGGAATCGAGCTTGCTACGCGTGCTGTGGTAGAACGAGTTCACTGCGGTCTCCTTGCGTCATGTGGCAACTACGGCAGATGATGCAAGCATCATACCTGCAGGATTTTGAGTGTGGCACCATGGACACAGACTTGAAAGATTGGACGAACATGAAGATCGCCCTTCTCGGCTATGGCACCGTCGGACGCGGAGTCGACAAGATCATCGGCGAGCGCGTGGACGACGTCGAGGTCTCCCGCATCCTCGAGCTGCCCGACCGCCTGAGCGACCCCCGCATGACCTCGGAGTACGAGGACATCGTCTCTGACCCCGAGATTGGCATCGTCGTGGAGTGCATGGGCGGCATCGAGCCGGCCCACGCCTTCATCATGCGCGCCCTCGAGGCCGGAAAGCACGTGGTGACCTCCAACAAGGCCGTGGTCGCGGCCCATTTTGCAGAGTTTGCCGCCTGCGCCCTGGAGCACGGCGTGAGCCTGTTCATCGAGGCCTCCGTCGGCGGCGGCATCCCCTGGATCGCCGGCATCGAGAAGGCCCGCCGCGTCGACGAGGTCACGTCCTTCTCGGGCATCATGAACGGCACCACCAACTACATCGTCTACGCCATGCTCAAGGATGGCGCGGACTTTGGCGAGGTCCTGGCCGAGGCCCAGTCCCTGGGCTACGCCGAGCGCGACCCCTCGGCCGATGTCGACGGCATCGACGTCAAGAACAAGACCGTCATCACGGCCTCCGTGGCCTTCGACGTGGCCTGCGAGAAGGACATCCCGGTCTCCGGCATCCGCAACCTCACCAAGGCCGACCTGGACCTCTTTGGCGAGCGTGGCCTCACGGTCAAGCTCTTGGGCCGCGGCGTCCAGCAGGACGGCCGCTACGCCGTGGCCGTCGAGCCGGTCGCCGTGCCGCTGGAGTCTCTGGAGGCCAACGTCCCCGGCAACTTCAACCTTGTGACCCTCGACGCCACCACCGTGGGCGAGCTCAAATTCTACGGCCAGGGCGCGGGCAGCCTCCCCACCGGCAACGCCATCGTCCAGGACGTGCTCGACTGTGTGCGCGGCACCCGCGCCCCCGAGTACGACTTCAGCCGCGGCCTGGCCTACGACCCGGAGCTGCTGCGCGCCAGCTACGTCATCCGCGCGTCCCAGGCGCCGGCAGGCTCCGAGCCCTACGCCGAGGGCGCCTGGATCGTCCGCGACGTCACCGCAGCCGCCGCCCGCGCGCTTCTGGACGAGGCGCTTAAGACCGACCCCGCCGCCTTCATGGCCGCGCTCGCATAGGAAGGGCTTCCACGCACATGATCAAGATCGCTAAGTTCGGTGGCTCCTCCGTAGCCTCGGCCGAGCAGTTCCGCAAGGTCAAAGGCATCGTCGATTCCGACCCTGACCGCCGCTTCGTGGTGGTCTCCGCCGCCGGCAAGCGCTTCTCCGGCGACAACAAGATCACCGACCTGCTCCTGCTGGTCAACGCCCACGTGCAGTACCACGTGGACTGCACGGCGCTTCTCGCCGACATCCAGCAGCGCTTCCAGGACATTGCCGACGAGCTGGGCCTCAAGTGGCCGGTTGCCGAGAAGTTCGAGGCCTTCGCGCGCAACATCAAGAAGCACTCCCCGGAGTACGTGGTCTCCCGCGGCGAGTGGTTCACCGCCAACCTCGTGGCCGAGTACCTGGGGCTTCCCTTCGTCGACGCCGCCGACGTCATGGTCTTCCACCACGACGGCTCCGTCGACATGGAGCGCACCGCCGTCCGCCTGAAGGACGTCATGGTCCGCAACGGCTCCTTCGTGCTGCCGGGCTTCTACGGGGCCACCGTGGACGGCCAGATCAAGCTCTTCGACCGCGGCGGCGGCGACATCACCGGCGCCATCCTGGCCCGCTGCATCAACGCGGACCTCTACGAGAACTGGACCGACGTCTCGGGCTTCCTCTCCGCAGACCCCCGCATCGTGGACAACCCCCGCTCCATCAAGCGCATCACCTTCGACGAGATGCGCGAGCTCTCCTACATGGGCGCCTCCGTCCTGCAGGAGGAGGCCATCTTCCCGGTGCGCGAGGTCAACATCCCCATCCAGATCAAGAACACCAACCGTCCGCAGGACGAGGGCACCATCATCCGCGAGTCCGCCGAGGCCGGCGAGGACGAGCACCTCATCACCGGCATCGCCGGCAAGAGGGACTTCGTCTCCGTCCACATCAAGAAGGCGCACATGTCCGGCGAGGTGGGCCTCGTCCGCAAGACGCTGGCCATCTTCGAGCGCTACGGCGTCTCCGTGGAGCACATCCCCACGGGCGTCGACTCCTTCGGCGTCATCGTCAACGGCGCCGACGTGCGCGACTCCATCTACTCCATCATCTCGGACATCCGCAAGGAGATAAGCCCCGACGACGTCTCCATGGTGGACAAGCTCGCGCTTCTCTCCGTGGTCGGCCGCAACATGTCCAAGCGCTCCGGCACCTCCGGCAAGGTCTTCGGCGCCCTGGGCGACGCGGGCATCAACATCCGCATGATTACCCAGAGCTCCCAGGAGATCTCCATCATCATGGGCGTCAACAACGAGGACTTCGAGCGCGCCATCAAGGTCATCTACGACCGCTTTGTCGCGGACGAGATGGTCTGTGCCGGCGCGGCCGAGGTCCAGTAGGCAAGGCGTAAGAGGCGAGAAGCCCGTCGACCCAGATGCGGCCCGTCCCGTGCGGGCCCACCGAAAGGAAGAGACATGGCCCAGAAGACCGTAGCCATCCTCGGCGCCACCGGCGTCGTCGGCACCCAGATGCTCCAGTGCCTGGAGGAGCGAGACTTTCCCGTGGGCAAGCTCGTCCCGCTGGCGAGCGAGCGCTCCGTGGGCAAGACCGTGACCTTCCGCGGCGAGCAGGTCCCCGTGCAGCTTGCCTGCCCCGAGGCCTTCGAGGGCGTTGACATTGTCCTGGGCGCCGCCGGCGACGCACAGGCCAAGGAGCTCATGCCCGAGGCCGTCAAGCGTGGCGCCACCTGCGTGGACAACTCCCACGCCTTCCGCCTCTACGACGAGGTGCCCCTCGTCATCCCCGAGATCAACGCCGGCGACATCGCCAAGAACCAGGGCATCATTGCCAACCCCAACTGCGCCACCATCATCGGCCTGGTGCCCGTCTGGCCCCTTCACCAGGAGGCCCACGCCACGCGCCTGATCGTCTCCACCTACCAGGCCGCCTCCGGCGCCGGCATGCCGGGCCTGACCGAGCTCGAGCGCGAGATGGCCTGCGTCGCCTCCGGCGAGCCCGTGGGTCAGACCAAGCCCTTCCAGCACCAGCTCGCCGTGAACCTCATCCCGCAGATCGGCGGCTTCAACGAGGTGGGCTACACCTCCGAGGAGATGAAGATGCAGAACGAGGGGCGCAAGATCATGCACCTGCCCGAGCTGCGCGTCAACTGCACCTGCGTGCGCGCCCCCGTCATGCGCTCCCACTCCGAGAGCATCACCGTGGAGTTTAAGAAGCCGCTCAGCCCCGAACGCGCCCGGCAGATCCTTGAGGCGGCGCCTGGCGTCAAGGTCGTGGACGACCCTGCCAACAGCGTGTACCCCATGCCGCTTGACACCTCTGACCAGGACCTCGTTTACGTCGGTCGCATCCGCGAGGACCTCTCTGCGCCGGACGGCGTGAACTCCCTCACGTTCTGGTGCTGCGGCGACCAGATCAGGAAGGGCGCGGCGACAAACGCTGTGCAGATTGCGGAGTACCTGTTGTAGGAACGGTTGGGCCTCCCGCCCTTCTCCGTGCTCAAACAGTCCTGCTCGCACGAAGGCCACATTAAGTGGCCTTCGGCTCGTGCGGAACTGCGCCGGAGAAGGGCGGGAGGCCCTTCCTGTGGCAGGGTTGACTCCTTCCGCCTAATTCTGGCCGGGAGGGTGACGGCTCAAAAGCGGGTTAGCTTAGCAGGCGGGTTATCCAATCGGCGGTCAGTGAGGTGAAGAGCTCGGAGTGCTCGAACTGGAGGTTGTGGCCGGAGATGTCTAGGACGGCGTAGGTGCAGCGGGGGAGGTGCTGGATGAGCCTCAGCTGGTCCCTGTAGCCGACCATAGCGTCCTGGCGGCCGCAAAGGATGAGGGCGGGTGCCGCAAAGGGGCGTGCTGCCAGGGCCTCGTCGACGTCGGGGGAGAGGGGCAGGTGCTCGTCGACGGCGTCCATGAAGGCAGGGTTGGCAGCGGAGAAGCCCGGGGCCTCCTCGGTGGCAAAGCGCTCCCATGTCTGGCGGTCGGCTCGCACCGCGAGCTGCAGGAAGCTCTCGCGCTCGGCGTCGGAGAGCGTGGCCAGAAAGGCGTCGTCATGCCTGATGAGCTCGAGCTTCTCCACCTGGCGGGCGCCAAGGTCGGGAAGGGTGAGCGGGCAGACGAGGCCCAGGCCCATAACCCGCCCCGGGTGCTGCGTCGCCAGGCCGAGGGCCAGGTAGCCGCCGAAGGACTGGCCCGCCACGGCAAAGGGCCGTCCGGGGGCCACGTGGTCCATGAGGGCCAGAAGGCACGCCACCAGGGCATCGCTTGAGGCGAGGGTGAGGTCGGCCTTGGCGCTCCTGCCGTGGCCGGGAAGGTCGACGTACACCCTGAGCAGGCGCTCGTTTGCCTTTGCGGCAGTCACGGCGGGCTCCATGCAGCCACGCATGATCTCAAGCTGGCAGCCAAACCCGTGGACCATGAGGACGGGCAGGCCGTCTGTCGGCCCCTCGAGCTCGTAGTGGACGTCACAACCCGGATGCTGGAACCTCATGCCTGCCTCCCGACCTCGTGTGCAATACTCGCAACAGTCTATGCCATATCGCCTAAGGAGGAGCCAAGTTGCCGCTGCTTTCCAAGTACTACCTGCCCGGCCTTGCCGTCGAGGACCATTCCATTGAGGTGCCGCTTGACTGGCGCGGCACGTCCCCGGCCGCGCTTGCGGGCGTAGCTGACCCGCGCCCTTCTCGCCTGGCCTCCGAGTCCGCGGGCCTCGAGCCCGACCCGGCCTTTGCGGGGCAGAAGATCAAGCTCTTCTACCGCGTGGTCTGCTCGCCCGAGAACGTGGGCCGTGACCTGCCGCTCATTGTGTTTCTGCAGGGTGGTCCCGGCGGCGCGTGCCCGCGTCTGACCTCCCCTTCGAGCGACGGCTGGGTGGAGGAGGCCATCAGGCACTTCAGGGTGGTGCTGCCTGACCAGCGAGGCTGCGGCCGCTCCTCTCGCGTCGACGGCGCCCGCATGGAGGCTCTTGCCGCGCAGGCGCGGCGCGAGGGCGCCGACCCCGCATGCCGCCAGGCGGACTACCTCAAGCGCTTTTTGGCAGACTCCATCATCAGGGACTTCGAGTACCTGAGACTCTCGGAGTTTGGCGGAGCGAGGTGGGTGACGCTTGGCCAGAGCTATGGCGGCTTCCTCACGCTTGCCAACCTCTCGACCTTCCCCGCCGGCGTTGCGGCTGCCTTCACCTGCGGCGGCATCCCGCACGTGCCCGCGAGCGCCGACGAGGTCTACGCCCACACCTTCCCGCGCATGCTGGCAAAGACGCGCGGCTGGTACGAGCGCTACCCGGAGGACGCGAGTCGCATGTCCCTTATTGCCGACTGCGCGGCCGCGGGCGACCTGACCCTTCCGGACGGCAGCCCTCTTTCCGTCCGCAGGCTTCAGCTCTGTGGTGGCGGCCTGGGCATGAAGCCTGCCCCCGAGCGCCTTCACAACATGCTTGACATGGCCTTTGTTGACGGGGATGGCGGCTGCAAGGACGCTCTTGCGGCCGCTGGTGGCAACCCCCAGGCGGTCACGCTCTTTCGCGGCTTCCTCGAGGACGTCCAGACCCAGACCGACTCGGCGGGCAACCCGCTCTACTGGACGCTCCAGGAGTTCATCTATGCGGATGGCGAGCTTGAGCGGCCCATCCGCTGGTCCGCGGCGCGCCAGGCGGCGAGCATGCCCGAGTTCGACGAGGACGCGCGCCCGCTCATGCTCTTCGGCGAGGCCATGTTTCCGTGGATGTTCCGCGAGGATCCTGCCCTCATGCCGTTTGCCGAGGCAATGGACCTTCTCATGGAGGACACCTCCTTCGGGCGCCTCTATGACCAGGAGCAGCTTGCCGCAAACGAGGTCCCGCTCCAGGCAGCCGTCTACTTCGACGACCTCTACGTTGACTCTGGCCTGCAGCTGGACACGCTCTCCCACGTGGATCGCTCGCACGCCTGGGTGACAAACGAGTTCGAGCATGACGGCCTCCACGGCAGCGAGGTATTCCGCCACATTCTGGCGGAGGCACGAGACCGCGGAGACCTCGGGGGCATTCTGTAGGGAATACACACCGCAGGCCTGCATGACGCATTCCTGCCGAGAAGATCGTGGGGCCCGTGCCGACGGCCTCGTGACCGCCGGTCGGTGCCCCCATGCAACCCCTCTTGCGCAGGCCCATTTGGGGTATTATGGGTTGCGACAGGGGCTAAGCCCTCCTGTTAGACGGATTTGCATTGGGCAATGCCCAGGGAACAGCCGCTTTGCAGGGGCGGCTGTTCCCGTTTAGGGGCCTTGCCCAATGCGCTTATCTGCGACCAATAATCAGAAGCAGAACTGCCAGCGCCAAGAACAGCGTGGCGTTGGAGAGGACGAACGCTGTGAGCTCGGTCATACGGGGTACACCTCCAGTCTCCTGCGGGACTCGGAGGGCGCCGCCTGCCGTGACTGTAGTTTACCCTAGTTTTGTTCGAGTGGGAACTAGTGTTCTAGTTTTCATTCGTGTATCCTCTTCTCAATACCTATCTGATGACAAGCAAAGGAGGCCCTGTGGCCACGCGCATTGTGAACCTTCTGGTGGGGCCGGAGTCGGACGGCATGCGGCTCGACGCCTTCCTGGCCACGGGGCCCGACATGCCGTCTCGCTCCGCCTGCGCGCGCCTGGTGGAGGAGGGCTCCGTCACCATCAACACCTGCGAGGCCACATCCAAGAGCGAGAAGGTCCTCTTGGGAGACCGCGTCACCTGCGAGCTTAAGGTTGAGGAGAAGGGCGCCGAGGCCGGGCTTCTCGCCCCCAACCCGGAGATTGCGCTGGACATCCGCTATGAGGACGAGCACCTCATCGTGCTCTCCAAGCAGGCCGGCCTGGTGTGCCACCCCAGCCCCGGGCACGTGGACGACACGCTGGCCAACGCCCTCGTGGCCCACTGCGGGTACGGCAACCTGGGCCTTCTGCAGGGGGAGGATCGCCCGGGCATAGTGCACCGCCTTGACATGGACACCTCCGGCCTCATGGTGGCCGCAAAGTCCGACGAGGTCCAGAAGGCCCTGCAGGACCTCATCCGCCTGCGCGTGCTCGACCGTCGCTACGTGGTGCTGGTCCACGGGTATGTAGCGCACGACAAGGGAACCATCGTCACGGGTATCGCGCGCTCCACGCGCGACCGGCTGCGCATGACGGTGACCGATGACCCTGCCGCCCGCGAGTCCATCACCACCTACACCACGCTCGAGCGCTTTGAGGCGGGACGGCGCGACGAGGGCTACAGCCTCCTTGAGTGCCACCTCTACACCGGGCGCACGCACCAGATCCGCGTCCACATGCGCCACACGGGCCACCCGGTCGTGGGAGACCAGCTCTACGGCAGGGGAGACGACGGCACCAACCATGGGCTGCGCCGCCAGTTCCTCCACTCCTGGCACATCGCGTTTGACCATCCGGTGACGGGGGAGCCCATTGAGCGGGCGGACCGTCTGCCGGACGACCTTCTCGCTATACTTGAGGGACTGAAGGAAACCTCAATGGGACGCACCGAGGCGGGGGAGCGCATCTGCCCGCAGCTCGGGGCCTCTTGGTAGGTCTCCCACGCAACTGAAAGCCGCGACGGAGGGGTAAACCACCATGCCGACGCTCGGAAGGCTCGGGCTCACGCCCATCGTGATCTTCAACATAATCATCTGGCTGTTTTTCACGCTTGCCTACTTCTATCAGCTTGTCTACATCCTCCGCGTCATCAGGCGCGGCACGGTCAAGCTCCCGGTGGCCAAGAAGAACCACCGCTATGGCTTCGTCATCGCGGCGCATAACGAGGAGCCGGTCATCGGCAACCTGGTGCGCTCCATTCTGACCCAGGACTACCCGAGCGACCTCGTGGACTGCTTCGTCATCTGCGACGCCTGCACCGATGACACCCATGGCGAGGCCGAGCGCGCCGGCGCCATCGTCTGGGACCGCAATGACCTTGCCCGCAAGGGCAAGAGCTGGGTCCTCGACTACGCCTTCAACCGCATCCTCGACGACTTTGGCGACAAGTACGAGGCCTTCGTCATCATGGACGCCGACAACATCATCGCGCCCGACTACCTCAAGATCATGAACCAGGCCTTCGATGCCGGCTACCTCGTCTGCACGAGCTACCGCAACTCCAAGAACTTCGACTCCAGCTGGATCAGCTCCGCCTACGCCACGTGGTTCCTCCGCGAGGCCAAGTTCCTCAACAACGCCCGCATGATGGTGGGCACCTCCTGCGCCATCTCCGGCTCCGGCTGGATGGTCTCCGAGCGCATCATCAAGGGTATGCACGGCTGGGACTTCCACACCCTGACCGAGGACATCCAGTTCTCCACCTTCTGCTGCGCCAACAACATCCAGATCGGCTACGCGCCCGCCGAGTTCTTTGACGAGCAGCCGCTCACCTTCAAGGCCTCCTGGACGCAGCGCATGCGTTGGACCAAGGGCTTCTACCAGGTGTTCTTCTCGTATAACCGCGACCTCGTCCGCGGCATCGGCAAGGGGCAGTTTGCCTCCTACGACATGCTGATGACCATTGCCCCGGGCATGATCTTGACGCTGCTCTCGTTCTTCATCAACGCCACGTACCTCATCGTGGGCAGCCTCTCCCACGGCTTCATTGCCACGCAGGGCGAGCTCCTCATGTGCACGGGCTCGCTGGTCATGACGTTTGCCTCCATGTATGTGGTCTTCTTCATCCTGGCGGTCATCACCACCATCTCCGAGCGCGAGCACATCCACGCAAAGAAGAAGTGGCGCATCTTCACCAACCTCTTCACGTTCCCCATCTTCATGATTTCCTACGTGCCCATCACCGTGGCGGCCCTGTTCAAGAAGGTCGAGTGGGTTCCCACCAAGCACGACATCGCGGTAAACTTTGACGATGTGATGGCGGAGGGTTCTAAGTAGGGGATTGGCCCTCTCGCCCTTCTCTCGAACAATTTAAGACAGTCCTCTTCGCACGAAGGCCCCGTTTAGGGGCCTTCGGCCCCTGCGGAACTCATTTTGGGGAGATGAGCGGCGGGCGGCCTGGGTTTCTCGGACGCGCTCCGCTGCCGCCAAATTAACTAACCGGTTGTTTGGGACGCTAAATAAAATGCTGGTACGTGGCTTATTTGTGCCTGACGGTTTGTTTGGCGCGTCGATGCTACAATACCGTGCAATCTGGCGAACTTTGGGGTCCTGCGTGCGCGGGACGGAAGGAGCAAGACCGTATGGCAACGTTCTTCGAGGGAGAGTCCCACACCTTCTCTGAGTACCTGCTCGTTCCCGGCTACTCATCGGCGGAGAACATTCCCGCCAACGTTTCCCTCAAGACCCCGCTCGTGCGCTTCAAGCGTGGCGAGGAGTCTCCCATCACCCTCAACATCCCGATGGTCTCCGCCATCATGCAGTCCGTCTCCGGCCCCAGGCTCGCCATCGCTCTCGCGCAGGAGGGCGGCATCTCCTTCATCTACGGCTCCCAGCCCGCCGCCGCTGAGGCGGCCATGGTCCGCGAGGTCAAGAGCTACAAGGCAGGCTTCGTGGTCTCCGACTCCACCCTCACCCCCGACATGACCCTCGAGGACGTCCTCGACATGGTCGACCGCACCGGTCACTCCACCATGCCCGTCACCGAGGACGGCACCCCCACCGGCAAGTTCTGTGGCATCGTCACCTCCCGCGACTACCGCGTCTCCCGTGACCCGCGCGACAAGAAGGTCCGCGAGTTCATGACCCCCGCCGAGAAGACCATCGTCGCCGAGGACGGCACCTCCCTCAAGGTCGCCAACGACCTCATCTGGGAGCACAAGCTCAACGCCCTGCCCATCGTGGACAAGGACGGCAACCTGGTCTCCCTGGTCTTCCGCAAGGACTATGACTCCCACAAGTCCCGCCCCAACGAGCTTCTTGACCAGCACAAGCGCTACATGGTGGGCGCGGGCATCAACACCCGCGACTACGCCGAGCGCGTGCCGCTGCTCGTCGAGGCCGGCGCCGACGTCCTGTGCATCGACTCCTCCGAGGGCTTCTCCGAGTGGCAGAAGCGCACCCTCGAGTGGATCCACCAGAACTACGGCGACAAGGTCAAGGTCGGCGCCGGCAACGTCGTGGACGCCGAGGGCTTCCGCTTTCTGGCCGACTGCGGCGCGGACTTCGTCAAGGTGGGCATCGGCGGCGGCTCCATCTGCATCACCCGCGAGACCAAGGGCATCGGCCGCGGCCAGGCCACGGCCCTCATCGACGTCTGCCGCGCCCGTGACGAGTACTTCGAGGAGACCGGCGTCTACGTGCCCGTCTGCTCCGACGGCGGCATCGTCTACGACTACCACATGACCCTGGCTTTGGCCATGGGCGCCGACTTCATGATGCTAGGCCGCTACTTTGCCCGCTTCGACGAGAGCCCCACGTCCCGCGTGAACGTCAACGGCCAGTACATGAAGGAGTACTGGGGCGAGGGCTCCGCTCGCGCCCGCAACTGGCAGCGCTACGACCTGGGCGGCGCGGCCAAGCTCTCCTTCGTCGAGGGCGTCGACTCCTACGTTCCCTACGCCGGCTCCCTCAAGGACGGCGTCGACGGCACCCTCTACAAGGTGAAGTCCACCATGTGCAACTGCGGCGCCAACTCCATCCCCGAGCTCCAGCAGAAGGCGCGCCTGACGCTCGTCAGCTCCACCTCCATCGTCGAGGGCGGCGCCCATGACGTCGTGGTCAAGGACTCCCAGCAGAGCGTGACCTACCGCTAGCCGCAAGTCAGACGGCAGACATCTCCAGATAGCCAAGAGAGGGGCCTCGGCGTTTGCCGGGGCCCTTTCTTAGGAGCGCTGCCTTGCAATCGGAATGACTGCCATCAGGGTCGCCACGTCCGCCTCGGAGAAGGCCTGGACGGTGCCTCCGCTCTTCTCGGCAAGAAGCGTCAGCCTTCGAAGGCCGAGCTCGTCGTCCCAGACCTTCGCCCCCTCGATGAACATCCACCGCACGCCCTTCTCGGGCCGCAACTTTGAGTACTACTCCGAGGACGGCTTCCTGAGCGGCCGCTTTGGCGCGGCCACGGTCCGCGGTGCGCGCTCCAAGGGCGTCATCACCTTCGTGAAGCACTTTGCCCTCAACGACCAGGAGACCATGCGCACCAAGGTGGCCACGCTCTCCAACGAGCAGGCAATCCGCGAGGTGTACCTGGCCGCCTTCGAGCCCAGCGTCTCGGGCGGCGACGAGGGCACCCTGGGCATCATGCTCAGCATGAACCGCGTGGGCCTGGTCTGGTCCGGCGACCACAGGGGCCTTGTCACCAACGTGGTGCGCGGCGAGTGGGGCTTTGACGGCGTGGTCATCACCGACCAGGCCTCCTATCCGCAGGCCTTCCCGCTGCTGGCCATCCGAGCGGGACTTGGGGCGGGCACCGACCTGTGGCTCAACTCCGGCACCGACAACTGGCAGATCGATGGCTACGCCTCCAACCCCACTGTCATGTGCCAGCTGCGCGAGGCCTCCCGCCACATCCTCTATGCCGTTTCCCGCAGTCTTGCCATGAACGGCATCTCCTCCACTGCGGAGGTGGTCCCCGCAATGGCAACCTGGCAGTAGGCCCTGACAGGCGTCGATGTGGTGGCAGGCGTCGCTGCGGTCGCAGGCGCATGGGCAATCGTCCGCAACATGCGCAGGGCCAAGGCAAAGGTCTCTGACGAGGCGCAGGACGAGGCTGACGAGAAGAATGAGGGGGTCGAGGCGTAGCCCCCGGCCGCCAGGGACCTCAGCCTGCTCTTCCAAGGGCCCCGGCTCATGTCGGGGGCCCTTCTCGCTTGATTACTGGTAAACTCTGGAAGTTACCCGTTTTGCGGCCAAAAGGAGCGCATACATGTGCGACACCGATAAGAGCGCGTTCGAGATCCCGGCCTACGATGCCGAGGCAATCGAGACCAAATGGCAGAAGACCTGGGCCGACGAGGAGCTCTACAAGACCGACGAGGACCCCTCCAAGCCCAAGAAGTACGTGCTGGAGATGTTCCCGTACCCCTCGGGTGACCTCCACATGGGCCACGCCCGCAACTACACCATCGGCGACGCCATGGCTCGTCAGGCCCGCATGCGCGGCTACGACGTCCTGCACCCCATGGGCTTCGACGCCTTCGGCCTGCCCGCCGAGAACGCCGCCATCAAGCACAACACCCAGGCGAGCGTCTGGACGCACAAGAACATCGCCCAGGCCGTCAAGACCATGAAGCGCATGGGCTTCTCGTATGACTACGACCGCACCTTCAACACCTGCGACCCCGAGTACTACAAGTGGGGCCAGTGGATGTTCCTCAAGATGTGGGAGAAGGGCCTGGCCTACCGCAGCACGTCCCCGGTCAACTGGTGCCCGTCCTGCAACACGGTCCTTGCCAACGAGCAGGTCGTCGAGGGCCGCTGCTGGCGCTGCGGCTCTGTGCCCGAGAAGCGTGAGCTCTCCCAGTGGTACCTCAAGATCACCGACTACGCCCAGGAGCTCCTGGACGACCTCGACAAGCTGACCGGCTGGCCCGAGAACGTCAAGGCCCAGCAGCGCAACTGGATCGGCCGCTCCGAGGGCGCAGAGATTGACTTCGCGCTTGCCGCCGAGGACGGCGTCACGCCTACCGACCGCAAGATCACCGTCTTCACCACCCGCGCCGACACCCTGTTTGGCGTGAGCTTCCTCCTGCTGCCGCCCGAGAGCCCGCTTGCCGCCGAGCTCGTCGCCGGCACCGAGCACGAGCAGGCCTTCATGGAGCTCAAGGCAGCCGCCGAGAAGGTCTCCTCCGTCGACCGCCAGGGCTCCGACCGCGAGAAGCACGGCGTCTTCACCGGCCGCTACGTCATCAACCCCATCAACGGCCGTCCGGCCCCCATCTGGGTGGCAGACTACGTCCTCATGGACTACGGCACCGGCGCCGTCATGGGCGTTCCCTGCGGCGACCAGCGCGACTTCGACTTCGCCAAGAAGTACGGCCTTGAGATTGCCCCGATCATCTGCGAGAAGGCCGACCCCCTCTACGAGCAGCTCAAGGACGAGAAGGAGCTCAAGGTCACGTCCGTGGACTGGGACCGCGCCATGGAGGCCGAGGGCTACCTCGTGCAGTCCGGCGAGTTCACCGGCCTCAAGGGCGGCAAGCACTCCGAGGCCGTCAAGGCCATCATCGGCTGGCTCGGCGAGCGCGGCCTTGGTCGCGAGAAGGTCCAGTTCCGCCTGCGCGACTGGCTGATCTCCCGCCAGCGCTACTGGGGCAACCCCATCCCGATGATCCACTGCGACTGCTGCGGCGACGTGCCGGTGCCCTATGACCAGCTGCCCGTGACGCTTCCCGACAACCTGGACCTCGGTGCCGGCGAGACCCTCGCCGAGTATGCGCCCTTCTACGAGACCACCTGCCCCAAGTGCGGCAAGCCGGCCAAGCGCATCACCGACACCATGGACACCTTCACGTGCTCCAGCTGGTACTACCTGCGCTACTGCGACCCCCACAACGACGAGGCCCCCTTCTCCAAGGAGGCCGTGGACCGCTGGATGCCGGTGGACAACTACATCGGCGGCATCGAGCACGCCATCCTGCACCTGCTCTACAGCCGCTTCTGGACCAAGGTCCTGCGCGACCTCGGGATGATCGACGAGGACGAGCCCTTCACCAACCTGCTCTGCCAGGGCATGGTCAAGGACGAGCATGGCGACGTCATGTCCAAGTCCAAGGGCAACGTCGTTCCGCCCTCCAGCGTCATCGGGCCCTACGGCGCGGACACCATGCGCCTCGCCATCCTGTTCATCGCCCCTCCCGAGAAGGACTTCGACTGGGACCCCAAGGCCGTCGCGGGCGCCAATCGCTTCATCAAGCGCGCCTGGAACATCGTCTGGCAGCTCTCTGACGGTGCCGTCCCCGGCGATGTCGACCCCAAGTCCCTGAAGGGCCTTGGCGCCGAGCTCTTCCGCACCCTGCACGGCATGGGCGTCAAGGCCACGAGCGACTTCGACCGCGGCCAGTTCAACACCGCCATCTCTGCCGCCATGGAGATCGTGAACGCCGCGAGCAAGTACCTGAACGAGACGCCTGCCGTCGAGCGCAACCACGAGCTCGACTTCCGCGTCGCCCACGACGTCGTGGCCATGCTTGCCCCCATCTGCCCGCACTGGGCCGAGGAGCTCTTCCACGAGGCCCTGCACCTCACGGGCTCCGTCTACAACGAGCCCTGGCCCGCGTTTGACGCCGAGCTCGCCAAGAGCGACGAGGTCGAGATCGCCGTCCAGATCAAGGGCAAGGTCCGCGGCCGCATCACGGTTGCCGCCGACGCCTCCGACGACGCGATGGCCGAGGCCGCAAAGGCCGCCGTCGCCGATCAGCTCGAGGGCAAGACCGTCAAGAAGGTCATCGTGGTCAAGGGTCGCCTGGTGAACATCGTCGCCATCTAGGGTTTTGACCTGACATTCTGATTTGGCTGGGGCCGCGCTTCTGCGCGGCCCCTTTTGTCTTGGCGCGGCGTCGGTCTGCATTTGCCTGCGTCAAAAATGCGAGGTTTAGAAGGGCTGGATGTCCGTTGAGGACGTGTGGGAGCACAAACCTCCAAATTCTGACGCAGCCCAGCGCTCGAAATTTTCAAACCTCGATTATTTGACGCTAGAGGAACTCAGACAGGCTGTGATAGAAGGTGCCATCAAGGCCTCGCATGGGCTCGGCGGCAAGCAGCGAGTCAAGCACAGCCTCCTCAGTTGCCTCCGCACACGCGCGGAAGAGCCCATCTAATGCCGCCTCAGGCAGAACCTGCAGTCCAAGTGGCATCCCATTGGCGGAGTCCGACATGTAGTTTGCCGTCGTGAACCCAATGAAGACGTCCCCGCTGCCGTGTCCCATATATGAGCCGCAGCGCACGAGCCCCACGGTCGCCCGCCTGATGACGCGCCCGAGCTGGCGAGAAGAGAGCGGCGCATCGGTGGCGACCACCACCATGACCGACCCTCGCTCGGGCTCCTCGGTCACGGCGAACTTGCCGGCAATGCGCCTGCCGATGGGCTCACCGCAGACCGCGAGGTCTGGCATGCGCCCGAAGTTGCTCTGTACGAGCACGCCCAGCGTGTACGTCGCCCCACCTATCTCTATCAGACGAGAAGAGCTTCCGATTCCGCCCTTGAGCCCAAAGCAGACCGTGCCGCGGCCGGCTCCGACTGCTCCGTGGGCGAAATCGGTGCCAGCGGCATCGATGGCATCCAACACGTCCCTCCCGCCTACGGAGCGAGCACGGATATTGTTGATCCGCCCGTCGTTTGTCTCGCCTACGACGGGGTTTATGGTGCCAGGCAGGTCAAGGCCATCCCGTTCGGCCTCGCGCAGCGCATGGGTGACCAGCGCATCTGCGACACGCCCCACGCAGAGGGTGTTGGTGAGCGCGATGGGCGTCTCCAGGCAGCCGAGCTCCTCCAGCTGCACGAGCCCACATGTCTTTCCGAAGCCGTTGAGCAGGTGCGCGGCTGCCACGGGCTTGCGTGCGTAGACGTTGCCCTCGCAAGGCACGATGACGGTCACGCCCGTGTGCGCGTCTCCATGATCAACGGTTGCGTGGCCCACACGCACGCCGGCCACGTCCGTGATGGCGTTTCGCGTGCCGCGCGGCAGCTTTCCTACGCCAATTATGAAGTCCTTCGTCATGGTTGTGCCGCTAATCGCATTGCTTTTTAGAATGGGATTGTGTACCCAAAAGACTGGAGTCGTCATGTCTGACCCTGCTTCCGTACCTCGGGGACCCAAGCCGTTTGAAGATTTGCTTAAAAGTGTAGGCCTCTCTGAGCGTGAGGCCGACGCTGTTCGCACGGTTGTCCTAGATTTGACTGCCGCTGAAGCGGCCCCCCTTATCGGTGTTGGCGGATCAACCGTTGGCAGCTATCGACAACGCGCCTACCAGAAGCTTGGCGTTGCCACTAAGTCTGAATTCCTTAGACTTCCTGCGTGCGCTGCTTGGCGGGAGAGTCTGAGACGAGAGAGGGCTTACGGCAAGGGTGCGGGGCCTGCGAATGACACTTTGAACTCTGGGACAAGATGTGAGACTCAAGTTTCTGATGCATCTGAGTCAAAGTGCCAAAGTGGAGGAGTTGAGCACGCAAGTGAAAAACTTCCTTGCGAGCGCACTCACGGTTTGGCTTTCCTCTTTTTGAAGTGTCTTGCTGTCAGCTTTGCCATGGTCTCCGCCTTTGTCACTCTTTTTGTCCTTCTCCAGCCCAGGTACAGTTATCTCGAATCTCCAAACGGCTGCATCTCTTCTGCCTATGGCGATGTTCCAAATGTGACGGGGATGCGCGCCGATAATGCAGCCCTCGCATTGGCAAGCGAGGGCTATTATCCAGAATTCTCGACTTGTGCCTCATCTGATGCCCCCGGCACAGCTCTCTGCGTTGCAGAGGTGGGCGATATGACGGAGGCTGAGCAGGAACGGTCAAACGTGGCCTGGAAGGGGGCAGCGTGTCTGGCTATAACGTGTCTGGTGATTGGAGGGCTTTTGTCTTGATCGAGGTCGCCGTTTAGCGACGCGTTCACGGGTCTATTGCCTCCGCTGAGGTGTGGCAAATGTGGCAAGTCTCGTTTTGCTACATATGTTGTCGTTGCTGCCGCATTACCTTTGCAAACAAGCCGGGGCGGCAAAAGAAGCTCTGGCTTAGCAACGTTGGTAGCTTTAAGTAGCTTTCGGAGGTGTATCAATGGTTCAGGGCCTGAGCGCGTGGGAGATTATCGGCATTTTTCTTGCCGTGGTTCTTGTTGTGGCGCTGGTCATCTTTGGGATTGTCCTTCTTTCCAGACGAATCCTCGGAAAGCGCGATTAATCTCTGCTGCGTTGTGGTCATCTGGTGGAGAAGGGCATGCCTCTGGCTGGCGCAAAGTTTGACGTTAGCTGGGCAAATGCGTATATTGTTCACGTAATCGAAGTAGTTAACCGTAGGAAGTGGGGCTGCGTCACTGGCCCCGCTTCCTTTCTGTATGTAGGTGAGAGGGAGGTCACATGCCCAAGGAGGGTGCCGAGAAGGGCATCATCGCCGCGCTCGAGGCCAAGGGGGCAGAGCACGGCATTGACATCGTCAACGTCGAGGTGGTGGGTGCCACCAAGAACCCCTGCGTCCGAGTGCGCATCGACCACGCGGACGAGCAGGCCCCGACCATCACGCTCGACGAGGTCACCGCGGAGACCGGCTGGATCTCCGACGCCATCGACGAGCTGGACCCCTTCCCGGCCGCGTTCACCCTCGAGGTGAGCTCCCCGGGCCTGGACCGCCCGCTGCGCCGCGAGCGCGACTTCGTCCGCTTCGCCGGCTCCGACGTCAGCCTCTCCACCACGGCCACCGAGGGGCGCCGCAAGTTCTCCGGGCGCCTGGAGGGCGTGGAGGACGGCCGCGTGGTCCTCACCTGTGACGCAGAGCGCGTCGAGGTCCCCCTCGACGAGGTCAAGAAGTGCAAGGTCAGGCCCGACTTCTCCAACTCGGGCAAGTAGGAAGGAAGGATTCAACCCATGGCATCTGAGATGATGGAAGCCCTCGAGCTTCTCTGCCAGGAGAAGCACATCGACCAGCTCTACCTGCTGGACCGCCTCGAGCAGTCCCTGGCCAAGAGCTACGCCGACGTGCTGCACCTGCCGTTTGGCGCCCGCGTCACCATCGACCGCGCCTCTGGTCGCGTCTACGTCTACGAGCTCGTCCCCAAGGGCGAGGAGGACCCGGAGACCGGCGAGTACTCCGAGTTCGACGAGGTCGACGTGACCCCTCCCGGAACCTCCCGCATCGCCGCGCAGCATGCCAAGGCCGAGATCCGCGCCATCGTGCGCAACGCCGCTCGCGTCCAGATCTACGAGGAGTTCTCCCAGCGCGTCGGTGACATCGTGACCGGCACCGTGCTCCAGACCACGCCCGACTTCACGATCATCAAGATCCGCGAGGGCGTGGAGGCCGAGCTGCCCCACTTCGACCAGCGTCGCTTCCCCGACGAGCGCAACGAGCGCCCGCAGGGCGAGCGCTACACCCACAACCAGCGCATCAAGGCCCTCATCATCGAGGTCCGCGACCCCAACAACGCCCAGCCCGTCGTCCGCGGCGAGCGCCAGCGTCCGCCCATCGTGGTTTCCCGCACCCACCCGGACCTGCTCCGTCGCCTCTTTGAGGTCGAGGTGCCCGAGGTCTACGACGGCATCGTCGAGATCCGCTCCGTGGCCCGCGAGGCCGGCGTCCGCTCCAAGGTGGCCGTCTCCTCCAACGACGACCACCTCGATCCGGTGGGCGCCTGCGTCGGCCCCAAGGGCAGCCGCGTCCGCACCGTCGTCTCCGAGCTGCGCGGCGAGCGCGTCGACGTCGTCCTGTGGCACGACGACCCCGCCAAGTGCGTGGCCAGCGCCCTCTCCCCGGCGCGCGTCTCTCGCGTGCTCATCGACGAGGACAAGAACTACGCCACGGTCATCGTTCCCGACGACCAGCTTTCCCTGGCCATTGGCAAGGAGGGCCAGAACGCCCGCCTCGCCGCCCGCCTCACCGGCATGCACATCGACATCAAGAACGAGTCGCTTGCCGCCGGCGTCCTGCGCGACCTGCCCCTCACCGTCGCCGAGTCCGACGACGAGGACGAGGAGGCCCACCGCTGCGAGTACGTGGGCGAGAACGGCGTCCAGTGCCGCAACATGGCGCGTCCGGGCTCCCGCTTCTGCGGCCTGCACGAGCGCATGGACGACGTCGAGGTCTCCGACGACCCCGACTCCCTCATCTAAGGGCAATGCCCGACCCAAGATCTGTCCCCGGGCACGCGCCCGATGCTTTGGAAGGTAGGTTACATGGCCAAGACACGCGTACATGACCTGGCTAAGGAATACGGCATGACCAGCAAGGAGATGCTGGGTCACCTCGCCGACATGAAGATCCCCGCCAAGAGCGCCTCCTCCACCCTGGAGGACGCCTACGTCTCCATGGTCCGCAAGCAGCTCAAGCCCATCCTCGATGCCCGCGCCGCAGAGATCGAGGCCGAGAAGCGCGCCGAGGCCGAGGCCAAGGCCGAGGAGGAGCGCATCGAGGCCGAGCGCGCCGAGAAGCAGCGCATCGAGGCCGAGAAGCGCCGCGAGGCCGAGCGCGCCGAGGAGGAGCGCCGCCGCAAGGCCGAGGAGGAGCGCCGCCGCCGTGCGGAGGAGGAGCGCCTCGCCGCCGAGAAGAAGGCCAAGGAGGAGGCCGAGAAGAACCGCGTGCGCGACACCGCGCCCAAGTCCGTCCCGTCCTTCTCCAGCCTGCTCGACCAGATCGCGCAGCAGGAGCAGGTCCTGAAGCACCAGGCCGAGGAGGCCGCGCAGAAGAAGGCCGAGTCCAAGGGCTCTCGCGGCGGCAAGCGCGGCTCCGGCCGCGGCGGCGAGAGCCGCCAGTCCGCCGCCCCTGCGGCCTCCGGCAACGCCCCGGCCGCCAACGCCGGCGCTGCCAACGACTCCGAGCGCTCCGACGGCCGCCGTCGCGGCAAGAAGGGCCGTCGCGGCGAGGAGGGCGGCGAGGACCGCTACAGCCGCATGGCCCGCGAGGCGGAGGCCTACAACCGCAACAAGGTCCTCGACGAGGCCCGCGAGGCCGTCGAGGAGGCCTCTCGCGAGTCCACCGGCCGCCGAAAGCGCCGCAAGGAGCGTCGCCAGAAGCAGCAGGCCGAGGCCGAGCAGGAGAAGCGCATCGAGGAGGCCATAGCCAACGATCAGGACCTGTCGCAGCTCGACACGGTCAAGGTCCCGCAGGGCTCCACGGTCAGCGACCTCGCCGAGCTTCTCGGCGTGCCAGCCAACGACATCATCAAGCGCCTCTTCCTGCTGGGCACCCCGCTCACGCTCACCGAGTCCATGTCCGACGACCTCATCGAGCTCGTTGCCGACGACCTCGGCCGTGACGTCAAGGTCATGACCAAGGAGGAGGAGAACTCCTTCAGCTTCTACGACAACCCCGAGGACCTGAAGCCGCGCTCCCCCGTGGTCACCGTCATGGGCCACGTCGACCACGGCAAGACGTCCCTGCTGGACGCCATCCGCCACACCGGCGTGGCGGCGGGCGAGGCTGGCGGCATCACGCAGGCCATCGGCGCCTCCCAGGTCCAGATCAACGGCCGCACCATCACCTTCATCGACACCCCGGGCCACGAGACCTTCACGGCCATGCGTGCCCGCGGCGCCAAGGTGACCGACATCGTCATCCTGATCGTCGCCGCCGACGACGGCGTCATGCCGCAGACCGTCGAGTCCATCAACCACGCGAAGGCCGCCGGCGTGCCCATCATCGTCGCCGTCAACAAGATCGACAAGCCGGGCGCCAACCCCGACAAAGTGCGCCAGGAGCTCACCGAGTACGGCGTCATCCCCGAGGAGTGGGGCGGACAGAACATGTTCGTCAACATCTCCGCCAAGAAGAAGCAGGGCATCGACGAGCTGCTGGAGAGCGTCCTTCTGGAGGCCGACGTCCTTGAGCTCAAGGCCAACCCCGACACGTTTGCCTCCGGCTACGTGCTCGAGGGCAAGCTCGACCGCGGCCGCGGCTCCGTGGCCACGGTCCTGGTCAGCCGCGGCACCCTGCACGTGGGCGACGCCCTGGTGGCGGGCCTGTCCTACGGCCGCGTCCGCGCCATGATCGACCCCAAGGGCAACCCCGTCACCGAGGCCGGCCCCTCCGACCCGGTCGAGATCCTGGGCCTTTCCTCCGTGCCCAACGCCGGCGACGAGTTCCGCGTCTTCCAGGACGACCGCGAGGCCCGCGACCTGGCCGACCAGCGCGCCCTCAAGGCCCGCATCGAGGAGCAGAACCGCGTGAAGCACGTCACGCTGGAGAACCTCTTCGACACCATGGCCGACGCCGACGTCAAGGAGCTCAACCTCATCATCAAGGCCGACGTCCAGGGCTCCATCGAGGCGCTCCAGGACTCGCTGGACAAGATGGACCAGTCCGAGGTCCGCATCAACACCATCCACTCCGCCGTGGGTGCCATCAACGAGACCGACGTGGTCCTGGCCGACGCCTCCAACGCCATCATCATCGGCTTCGGCGTGCGTCCCGACGCCAAGGCCCGCGGCGCCGCCGAGCGCGCCGGCGTCGAGATCCGCTGCTACGACGTCATCTACAAGGCCCTCGAGGACCTCGACGCCGCTCGCATCGGCATGCTCAAGCCCACCGAGGTGGAGGTCTCCACGGGCCTGGCCGTCGTCCTCGACACCTTCAAGGTGCCCAAGGTCGGCATCGCCGCCGGCGTCCGCGTGGAGGAGGGCGAGATCGCCAACTCCGACTCCGTGCGCCTGGTGCGTGACGGCATCGTGGTCTACAACGGCAAGATCGCTTCCATGCGCCACTACAAGGACGAGGCCAAGAGCCTACGCGGTGGCATGGAGGGCGGCATCGGCCTCGAGAACTTCCAGGACATCAAGCCTGGCGACCAGATTGAGGCCTACCGCATCGACCAGGTCGCTCGCACGGAGTAGCCATGAAGCAGAACCAGAACTCCCGCAGGAACAACCAGATCGCCCGCGAGAAGCTCGCGAGCATCCTGCTCTTCGAGATCTCTGACCCCGACCTCGCGCTCGTCACCCTGACGGGCGTGGAGGTCTCGGTCGACAAGTCGTTCCTTCGCGCCTACGTGAGCTGCGAGGCCTCCCGCTACGAGGAGGTCTCCGCGGCTCTTGGGCGCGCCAAGGGACGCATCCGGAGCCTTCTCGGCCACGCCCTCGGCTGGCGCGTGACCCCCGAGATCGCCTTCGAGATCGACACCACCACCGACGAGGCCGAGCGCATCACCCGCGCGCTCGAGAACGTCCCGCCCACCATCGGCGTCGAGAAGGACGAGTTCGGCTACCCGGTCGAGCCTGCCGACGAGGACGCCGTGGGCGAGGACGAGGACCCCGAATAGAGGACAGCCCAGAACAATGACGGTTTCCGACTTCGAGTGGCAGGCCGGCCTCTTCGACGAGATCTCCAAGCTCGTCGAAGAGGCCTCGTCCGTCGCCATCTGCGCCCACACGTCCCCCGACGGGGACGCCATAGGCTCCGCGCTCGCCCTGGCCGAGCTCATCGAGACGGCCTGGCCCGCCTGTGACGTGACCTGCCTTCTGGCCGACCGAGACGTCGTGCCCAGGACCTACAAGTTCCTGCCGGGCACCGAGCGCTTCGTCCACGTGGACGACTACGCCACAGACCCGGACCTCTTCTTCTGCGTCGACCTCTCCGCGCCGGGCCGCCTGAACGAGGCACGCCAGGTGCTGGAGCGCTCCCGCAAGGTGGCGGTCATCGACCACCACCCCTCTGGCGAGCGCTTCTGGGACGCCGGCGTGGTCAGGCCCGACGCCGCGGCCGCGGGCGTCATCGTCGCCGAGTACGCCCAGCACGTCCTGGGCCACCTCACCCAGACGATGGCCCAGAACCTGCTGTGCGCCGTCATCACCGACACCGGGCGCTTCCAGTACCAGAACGCCAACGGCGAGGCCTTCGAGGTGGCAAGCATGCTCGTCGACGCTGGCGCCCGCCCCGACGAGGTGGCCGTCAACGTCTACCAGAGCGACCGCCTGGCCTACCTGCACCTCTGCGCCAAGGTAATGAGCCGCATCGCCACCTTCGAGTCCGGGAAGATCGCCTACAGCTACGTCACGGACGCAGATTTCCGCGCCTGCGGCGTCCCCGTGAGCGAGTGCGATGGCCTCGTGGACCTCGTCCGCTGCGTCGAGGGCTCCGAGGTGGCGCTCTTCCTCAAGGAGGTGCCCGGCAACCAGGTCCGCGGCAACCTCCGCTCCAAGTCCGACAAGGACATCTCCGGCATCGCCCGCAGGATGGGCGGGGGCGGCCACCGCGCCGCCGCGGGCTTCACCGTGGACGGGGACATCGACCAGGCGCTCTCCGCCGTCCTGCCCATGCTGCGCGAGCTCTACGCCCAGGAGGTCCGTTGAGCCGCGGCCCGAGCGCGCTGAACGCGCTCGTCGCCGTCAACAAGCCCCTCGGCCTCTCCAGCCACGACGCGGTCAACCGCGTCCGTCGCGCGGTGGGCGAGAAGCGCGTCGGGCACGCCGGTACGCTCGACCCGGCGGCCTCCGGCGTGCTAGTCATAGGCATCGGCCAGGCCACCAAGCTCCTCGGCATGCTCACGCTGGACCGCAAGGCCTACGTCGCGCAGGTGGAGTTTGGCTCTGCCACGGACACCGACGACGCCGAGGGCGAGGTCGTCCGGACGGCCCCGGTGCCGCACGAGCTCTCCGACCCCGCGTTTGCCGCCGAGGCCCTGCACGGGCTTCTCGGCGAGCAGGACCAGGTGCCGCCGGCTTACTCCGCCATCTCCGTCAACGGCAGGCGCGCCTACGCCCTGGCCCGCGACGGCAAGCAGGTCGAGCTTGCGGCCCGCCACGTGACCGTCCACGCTGCCGGCCTCGTCTCCGTCGAGTCCGGCGAGAAGTGCGTCTGGACCTGCGCCTTCGATGTGTCAAAGGGCACCTACGTGCGCAGCCTCGCTCGAGACCTCGGCGAGCGCCTGGGCACCTGCGCCCACCTGTGCGGCCTGGTGCGCACGCAGGCGGGCGGCGTCTGCCTGGGAGACTGCGTCGACCTGGACGAGCTTGCCGAGGGCGGCAAGTCGCTCGTCGTGGAGCGCTGCCTTGACCCGGTGGCCCTCCTGGGGCTGCCGAGGCGCGACCTTGCCCTGGGGGAGCTTGCCGACGTCTCCTGCGGGCGCAAGATCGAGGTGGGGGAGGTCTTCGCGAGGGGGGAGCGGAGGGAGCCGCGCCCCGAGGAGCGCGTAGCCCTCGTGTTTGACGGGGCGCTTGCCGGCATCTGGGAGCGCCGGGGGACGAGCCTTGCCTGTCAGACCAACTTCCCGCAGGCCATCGAGGGGGTCAAGTGATGCTCGACTGCGAGCTCATGGACATAGCGCCCGAGGCGCCGCTCTCACGGGGCGGCGCCTGGCGTCTTGCGCAGGGGTCGCTGCCTGCGACGCGGGGTGCCTCTGGACGCCCCGTGCCCTTCTGCGTGGCCGGGGGCCGCGCCACGGGCTCCATCGCGCCTGCGGCGGGCCAGGACGACCTGGCCGGGCATTGGGTCTGCGCCATCGGGGCCTTCGACGGCCTCCACCGCGGCCACCAGGAGCTGCTGCGCCGCGCCCGCGGGGAGGCCCGCTGCCGGGGCTGCCGCCTTGCCGCCGTCACCTTCAGCCCCGACCCGGCAGACGTCCTGGGCGAGCCGCAGGGCCGCTCCAGGCTCCTCACCTGCGAGGAGCGCTCTCGCGGGCTTCTTGCGCTGGGCGTTGACGCCGTGGTGGCCTTCGACTTCACCGCGGCCCTCGCCGCCCTGGACCACCTCTCCTTCATGGGGGACGCCCTCCTGGCCGTCCTGGACGTGGACGCAGTCGTGGTGGGGTCCGACTTCCGGCTGGGCGCCGCGGGCGCCGGCACGGTCGAGGCCCTCGCGGCCGATGGCAGGGCGCTGGGCTTTGACGTCTGTGGGCTCGACCTTCTGGACGCCGGCGGCGAGGCCATAACGGCGACGCGCGCCCGGTGCCTCGTGCGCGCCGGGCGCGTGGAGGCCGCGGCGGGCCTTCTCGGCCGCTGCCTTTGCGCCACGGGCGTGGTCGAGCACGGGCGCGGCGAGGGGACCTCCTTTGGGTTTCCCACCGCAAACGTCATGGTGGACGCGCTCTCCTGCGTGCCCGACCAGGGCGTCTACGCGTGCCTGGTCACCCTCGAGGGCGAGGGCGGGCTTCTTGGCTGCTGGCCTGCCGCCGTCAACGTGGGGGTCCCGCCCACGTTTGCCGGCCAGTCCTCGCCGGACGCGAGGACGCTGCTCGAGGCCAACCTCATAGGCTTTGCGGGCGACGCCTACGGGCGCGTGGCGCACGTCACCTTCGTGCGGTGGCTTCGCGACTCCAGGTCCTTCTCGTCCCTGGAGGAGCTCGAGCGGACGGTTCGGGGCAACATCGGCTGGACGGCCCGGTCTCTGGGCGAGGGCAACGTCATGGGAGGGGGTGCCGCGTGATCACCGACGAGGACAAGGAGCGCGTCCGCCAGGCAACGGACCTCGTCGCCCTGGTGTCCGAGACCGTGGAGCTCCGCCAGCGCGGCCAGGAGTTCTGGGGCTGCTGCCCCTTCCACGGCGAGAAGAACCCCTCCTTCAAGGTCAACCCCAACACGGGCCTGTGGCACTGCTTTGGCTGCGGCGAGGGCGGCGACGTCTTTAGCTACGTGCAGAAGCGCGAGAACCTTGAGTTTCCCGATGCCATCCGCTACCTGGCGGACCGCGCGGGCATAGAGCTCGCCGAGGAGCGCGGCGGCCAGCGCGGGCCGCGCAGGAACCGCCTCATCGAGTGCCTGACCGAGGCCGAGTCCTTCTACTCGACCATGCTCATGCGCAGCCGCTCGGAGGGCGCCGCCCAGGCGCGAGCCTACTTTGCCGGGCGCGGCTTTGGCAGCGACGTCTGCCGCCGCTGGGGCCTGGGCTACGCCCCCGGCCGTGGCGCCCTGGTGGCGCACCTGCGGCAGAAGGGCTTCTCGGCGAGAGAGATCGTGGCGGCCGACCTTGCCGTGGACCGCAGCGGCCGCCCCTCCGACCGCTTCTACGAGCGCGTGATGTTTCCCATCCACGACGAGCTGGGGCGCACCATCGCCTTCGGCGGGCGCATCATGGGCAAGAAGAAGGACGTGGCCAAGTACGTCAACACGCGCGACACGGCCGTCTTCAACAAGGGCAAGCACCTCTTTGCCTACGACCGCGCCAAGCAGACCATGGCCGCCACGGGCCAGGCAATAGTCTGCGAGGGCTACACCGACGTCATAGCCATGCACGAGGCGGGCTTCACCAACGCGGTGGCCGCGCTGGGCACGGCGTTCAGGCTGGACCACGTCAAGCTGATGGAGCGCCAGCGCGTGAATCGCATCACGTGCATGTTCGACGGCGACGCCGCGGGCCAGCGCGCCGCGGAGCGCGCCGTGCGCTACATAGACAAGACCACGGCGGAGTTCCGCTGCGTGGTGCTGCCGGACGACATGGACCCCATGGAGTTTTTGGCCGCCCGCGGCGCCGACGAGCTGCGGCCCATCCTCGAGGCGGCCGAGCCGCTCATGGACTTCGTCTTTGCGAAGCGCCTGGAGGGCCTGGACCTCTCCGTTCCGGGCCGACGCGTGGCGGCCCTCAAGGACATGGCGTCGCTCCTGGCGCCGCTCAAGCACTCCGTCCTCCTGGACGAGTACGCGACGCGGCTGGCCGACACCTTGGGCCTTGAGGTCGAGGACGCCAAGCGCGCCATCCGCGAGGCCCCCGTCCAGGACGCCGACGACGAGAGGCCCAGAAGGGGCGGCGGCTCCCAGGGCGCCGCGGGGGGCTCCGGCGCGCGCCGCCAGGCTGCGGCCCCCGCCCGCAAGCCGCGAGCCCAGGCGGGCTCCTCCTGGGACGACGGGGTGCCCATGGACGCCTACGACGCCGTCCCCGTGACGGAGGACGGCGGTTGGGACGTGCCGCCCGAGTACGGCGCCCCCCTCGAGGCCGCGTCTGCGGCGCCGGCGTCCCCGCGCCTGGAGTCCCTCTCCGCCGACGAGCGCCTGCAGGTCTTCTCGGAGCGGGAGCTCCTCTGCGCGCTCGCGGCCAGGCCGGACGAGGTCAGGCCGTACGCGGACCGCATCGCGTCCTTCTCGTGGACGGACTCGCGCCACGAGGCCATGGCCTGGGCCATGCTCTCCGCCCCGGAGGGGTCAAGCCCCGCCGAGGTGGTGGCAGCCGCCGCCGGCGTGGTGCCCGAGGCGCCTTCCATCCTCTCCGGCGGACGCGCCCTGGAGGGTCGGGAGATGCCCGACGAGCGGAAGCTCTCGGTGGTCATGGACACGGTGGAGCTCGGCAGCTGCCGCCGTCGCATCAGACAGATCCGCGTGCGGCTGCGCAGCCTCTCCAAGGGGGCGCCCGACGGAGAGTCCGAGGGCCTCTTCGAGGAGGCCACCTCCCTTCAGCTCAGGGTGAACGAGCTTGTGAGGAAGCTGTCTTCCTCTTCTAACGACTGACGGTTTTGGGTATAGTGTTGAGAAGTTTGTGCGTCGAAGGGACATACGTGGCTGCAAAGAAGAGCAAGGACGACATCAAGCTTTCCGATGAGCTCACCGGTGTGGTTGAGAGCCTGGTTGCCTGCACGGGCAAGGGCGGTTCGGTGAGCGAGGACGACATCCAGGTCGCCCTCAAGGACATCGACGTCGACGGCGACGAGCTCTCGGACCTCTACGACAGCCTCCGCTCGCGTGGCGTCGAGGTCATGAGCAACGAGGCGAGCGCCCCCTCCACGGACTTCTCGTCCGAGGACGCCGACGACTTTGACGACGATTCCGGCTCCGACTCCGACGAGGACTCCCTGGACGATGACGACGAGGAGGACTCCGAGGCCGTCAGCGAGGCCAAGGCCATCAAGGAGGCCCTGCGCTCCGTGCCCAAGGCCAAGGCATCCAAGCCCAAGCGCTCCAGCCGCGCCCGTGCGCGCCGCGTCGACACCTCCACCGTCATGCTCACCGGCGACCCGGTCCGCATGTACCTCAAGGAGATCGGCAAGGTCGACCTGCTGACCGCCTCTGAGGAGGTCAACCTGGCCATGAAGATCGAGGCTGGCACCGAGGCCACCGAGAAGCTCGAGGCCGCCGAGAACGGCGAGATTGAGCTCACCCGCTCCGAGCAGCGCCGTCTCATGCGCGTGGAGGCCGTCGGCCTTGACGCCAAGCAGCAGCTCATCAGCGCCAACCTGCGCCTCGTCGTCTCCATCGCCAAGCGCTACGTCGGCCGCGGCATGCTGTTCCTCGACCTCATCCAGGAGGGCAACCTCGGCCTCATCCGCGCCGTGGAGAAGTTCGACTACACCAAGGGCTTCAAGTTCTCCACCTATGCCACGTGGTGGATCCGCCAGGCCATCACCCGCGCCATTGCCGACCAGGCGCGCACCATCCGCATCCCGGTGCACATGGTCGAGACCATCAACAAGCTTATCCGCGTCCAGAGGCAGCTGCTCCAGGACCTCGGCCGCGACCCCACCCCGGAAGAAATCGGCGCCGAGATGGGCATGAGCCCGGACCGCGTGCGCGAGATCCAGAAGATCAGCCAGGAGCCCGTCTCCCTGGAGACCCCCATCGGCGAGGAGGAGGACTCCTCCCTGGGAGACTTCATCGAGGACTCCACCGCCGTGGCCCCGCCCGAGGCGGCCTCCGACTCCATGCTTCGCGAGCAGCTCGACCAGGTGCTTGACAGCTTGGCAGACCGCGAGCGCAAGGTCATCAAGTTCCGCTTTGGCCTTGAGGACGGTCACCCCCGCACCCTCGAGGAGGTGGGCCGCGAGTTCGGCGTCACGCGCGAGCGCATCCGCCAGATCGAGTCCAAGACGCTGGCCAAGCTCCGCCACCCCTCTCGCAGCAGTCGCCTCAAGGACTACGTCGAGGACTAGCCTCAAGTTGCCTCTGAGCGCCTCGGGCCAACCGCCCGGGGCGCTCCGCGTATGACGGCTCGCCTTTCAGGTATGCTTGTCATCTTTAAAGGCGCGCTAGGGGAGAGGAACCAACCATGCGCAAGAAGTTCGCACCCGCGGCCGTGGCCGCAGCACTGCTGGCCCTCGCGATCGCACTCGTGGGCTGCTCGTCCGGGCCGTCCGACGAGGAGGTCATCAGGCAGGGCGTGAGCGAGGAGCTCGCCGCCATCAAGGCCGGCGACGACGAGCTCATCAGCTCCGTCGAGGAGGGCGCCGGAGAGGACCTCAAGACCCTTGGCATCGACGCCCGCGACTTCATGAGCGCGTACCTGGACGGCTTCGACTACTCGGTGGGAGACGTCAAGGTCGACGGCGACTCCGCCACGGTCCACCTGTCCATCACCTGCCGCTCCATGGGAGAGGCCACGGAGGCCTTCATGGGCGCCTATGGCGACGCCCTTGCCGACGCGGAGGACCTCACGGACACCGACGCCCTCTACGAGCTCGCTGGTAAGACGCTGCTGGAGAGCCTCTCGGCAACCCAGCCCAAGACCGTCGAGTGCGACGTCCAGTGCCAGAAGGACTCCGACGGCAACTGGTCCTACGCCGACGGGGTCTCCGAGCAGATGAGCGAGCTCTTCCTCAGCCAGTAACCGACTATCACCGGAGTTGCCCATGACCAGAAGATTCCACACGCCCGCGCTTCTCGCCCTGTTGACCGCGCTTGTCCTTGCGCTTGTCGGCTGCGGCGGGACCACGACCGGCGCCGACGCTGAGGCGGCCCGTGCCTGCGTCCAGACGGCCATGGAGGACGTGAGGACGCAGGCCCCCGACGCCCGCCAGGCCGTCCTCGACGAGCTGGAATCCCATGCGGAAAAGCCCCTCGCCAAGATGGGAGTCTCGGCGGAGGACCTGGTGGACGACTACTTCCGGGACTTCTCCTTCGAGGTCGGGGAGGCCACGGTCACCGGCAACAGCGCCCAGGTGAGCGTCAGCGTCACCTGCAGGCCCGTGCGCGACATCGTGACCCAGCTCGTCGAGAAGTGCGCAGGCAAGTGGGAGGCCGCCGCCCCCACGCTGTGGGAGCTCCTGGATGGGTCCGAGCCGCAGCAGGTCCAGACCTCGGTCAGCTGCACCAAGGAGTCTGACGGGACGTGGTCCTGCGACGATGGCCTGAAGCGAGCGCTCACTGATCTTTGCCTCAAATAATCCGCAGGTAGGAGACCTCGTCCGCAGTCTTTCTCAAAATAGTTGAGATTGAGGGTTGCATCGTCTGCGAAATCCTGTATATTACTTTCTTGTGCGAACGAGCACCCACCAATTCCCCGGTGGCGCAGTGGTAGCGCAGCTGACTGTTAATCAGCGTGTCGCAGGTTCGAATCCTGCCCGGGGAGCCAGTAATTTCATAGACCGTCGGGAAACCGGCGGTCTTTTTTGTTGCCTCCTACAACTGCGGCAATTCTATGGCCGCCATGGCGCTGTGATAGCATCAATGAGTTATTGCAACCACTAGACCTGTCTCGCGCGGCGTGTCCGCGTTAGGGGGAAATCTTGGATCAGAACACCCAGGGAGCCACCGCTCCCACCAAGGTGCACGTGGGCGGCCGCCTCTCCAAGGACCGCTACATCCTTCAGCAACTCGTCACCAAGGACTTCAAGCTCCGCTACCGCAGGAGCGTCCTGGGCGTCGTCTGGAGCGTCCTCAACCCGCTGCTCATGATGATCATCATGAGCTTCGTCTTCCAGTACTTCCTGCGCTCCAACCTGGAGCACTACTCGCTCTACCTCATCGTGGGTAACATCACCTTCGCCCTCATGAACGACGCCACCAACGGCGGCCTGCGCTCCATCATCGACGCCTCGTCGCTCCTGAAGAAGGTCAAGGTGGACCGTTGGGTCTTCCCGGTCCAGAAGGTCTTCTCGGCGGCCGTCAACTTTGCCTTCAGCCTCATCGCCGTTGCCATCGTCATGGTCTTCGACGGCGTGATGCCCACCATCCACGTTCTGTGGTTTGTCGTGGGCCTCGTGCTGGTCATGCTCTTCTCCATTGGCATCGGCCTCTTCATCGGCGCCCTGGCCGTCTTCTTCCGCGACATGATCCACCTCTGGAGCGTCGTGCTGACCGCGTGGACCTACCTCACGCCCATCTTCTGGGATCTGTCGCTTCTTACCAACTCAAACGCCCCGCGCATCGTGGTCTGGATCGTCAAGGCCAACCCCATGTACAACTACCTGGAGATCATGCGCTCGGCCTTCGTCTACCAGAACAACCCGTCTGTCACGGTGCTCGCGCTTGCCGCCATCTGGGCCGTCATCGCCCTGGTCATCGGCATCACGGTCTTCAAGAAGACCGAGCACAAGTTCATCCTCTACATCTAGGGAAGGCACGGCCCAGTCATGGCTTACAACTCTCTGCCCGCCTCCTCGCAGGAGAAGTACTCCATCGAGGTCGAGGACGTCTCCATGATCTTCAACATCGCCTCCGAGGTGCTCACCAACCTCAAGGAGTACTTCATCAAGGCCATGAAGCACGAGCTGTTCTTCAAGGAGTTCCGCGCCCTCAACCACGTCTCGTTTAAGGTCAGCCGAGGCGAGGTCGTGGGCCTGGTGGGCACCAACGGCTCCGGCAAATCCACCATGCTCAAGTGCATCGCCGGCGTGCTCGAGCCCAGCGAGGGCTCCATCACCGTCCGCGGCAACATCGCCCCGCTGATCGAGCTGGGCGCCGGCTTTGACCCTGAGCTCACCGCGCGCGAGAACATCTACCTCAACGGAGCGCTGCTGGGCTACACCAAGGAGTTCATCGACGGCCACCTGCAGGACATCATCGACTTCGCCGAGCTGCAGGACTTCATGGACATGCCGCTCAAGAACTACTCAAGCGGCATGGTGGCCCGCATCGCCTTCGCCATCGCCACGGTGACCGAGCCCGACGTCCTCATCGTCGACGAGACCCTCTCCGTGGGCGACGTCTTCTTCCAGGAGAAGTGCGAGGCCCGCATCAAGTCCTTCATCGACAGCGGCCACGTGACGGTGCTCTTCGTCAGCCACTCCATCGAGCAGGTCGAGCGCATCTGCACCCGCGCCGTCTGGATCGAGAAGGGCCAGCAGCGCATGGACGGCCCCGTCGAGGAGGTCTGCCGCGCCTACAGGGCCCAGTTCGACTAGCGTCGGCGGGGGAGAGGGGCGCTTCTCCTTGCGCCGCCCGCCGTCATTTCCGTGCCGCTCGATTTTTGCCTTGCCCGCCGCCCGACTCAGGCGTACAGTATGCAAGAACCTTTAAGCGGTACTGTGAGACCAGCAAGGTGAGACAACCCCTTCCGGGGTCACTTATAGCCTTCCTACTGGGTGTCCTGTGCCGCCTGACGGTCAGGGCATCTTTTTTGTAAGGAAGGAGTCCCATGGAACAGGCCAAGCTCAAGGCCCAGATCATGGACGAGCAGGCGATGGCGCGCGCCCTCACCCGCATTGCCCATGAGATCATCGAGCGCAACGAGGGGGCCGAGAAGATCGGCATCGTCGGCATCGAGAGCAGGGGAGCCGTTCTGGCCCCGCTGCTGGCAGACGAGATCGAGAAGATCGAGGGCGTTCGTCCGCCGGTGGGGTCGCTCGACATCAGCTTCTACCGCGACGACGTCACCCGCATGATCGCCCCGGTGCTGCACGGGACCAACATCCCGTTCTCCATCGACAGCCGCGACGTCATCCTCGTCGACGACGTCCTCTACACGGGCCGCACCGTCCGCTCCGCGCTCGACGCCCTCATCGACTACGGCCGCCCCAAGACCGTCCAGCTTGCCGTCATGGTCGACCGCGGCCACAGGGAGCTTCCCATCCGCGCCGACTACGTGGGCAAGAACGTGCCCTCCTCCCACGAGGAGGACGTGCGCGTCAACATCCGTCCCAACGACGACACCACCTCGGTCGAGATCTGGACCAAGCCGACCGTAGGCGTTGATGGAGGTGCCAACTAAATGCTTTCCGTCAAGCACTTGATCGACACGACGAGCCTCACCGAGGATGACATCTACCAGATCCTCGACACGGCCCGCGCGTTCGAGGACGTCAACAGCCGCGCCATCAAGAAGGTTCCCGCCCTGCGCGGCCGCACCATCGTGAACCTCTTCCTGGAGCCCTCCACCCGCACCAAGAGCTCCTTCGAGCTCGCCGAGAAGCGCCTGTCCGCGGACAGCCTCTCCATGGGCGGCTCCACCTCCTCGGTGGTCAAGGGCGAGTCCTTGGCCGACACCATCCAGACCATCGACGCCATGAACGTCGACATGTTCATCTGCCGCGCCAAGCTCGCCGGCACGCCGCAGAAGATTACCGAGCACACCGACGCCATCGTCATCAACGCCGGCGACGGCAAGCACCAGCACCCCACCCAGGCCATGCTGGACCTCTACACCATGCGCAAGAACTTCGGCCACCTGGACGGCCTGAAGGTCGCCATCGTGGGCGACCTCTCCCACAGCCGCGTCTGCGGCTCCCTGGTGCCGGCCTTGAAGACCGTCGGCGCCGACGTCACCCTCGTCGGCCCCCCGACCTTCCAGGTCGACGACCCTGACTACTACGGCGTGCCGCAGACCGCCGACTTCGACTCCGTCATCCCCGAGGTCGACATCGTCTACATGCTGCGCGTCCAGCTCGAGCGCATGGAGGGCGCGTCCATCCCGTCCCGCCGCGAGTACAACCGCCTCTGGGGCCTGGACATGGCCCGCGTCAACAAGATGCGCCCGGAGGCCATCATCTGCCACCCCGGTCCCATGAACCGAGGCATGGAGATCAACGCGGACGTCGCCGACTGCGCCCGCTCCAGGATTCTGACCCAGGTCAACGCCGGCGTGCTCACCCGCATGGCCGAGATGTACCTGCTGCTGGGAGGAGAGAACAATGGCATTTCTGCTTAGGGGCGCCCGCGTCGTAGACCCGCAGGAGGGCATCGACGACGTCCTCGACGTCCTCATCGACGGCGAGAAGATTGCATGCGTCGGCAAGGACCTCGAGGCTCCCGCCGACGCCGAGGTCATCGATGCCGCCGGCAAGTACCTCGTTCCCGGCCTGGTGGACATGCACGTCCACTTCCGTGACCCGGGCTTCGAGTACAAGGAGACCATCGAGACCGGCTCCGCGGCCGCGGTCCACGGCGGCTTCACCGACGTGGCCACCATGCCCAACACCGACCCGGTCACCGACACCGGTGCCGAGATCCGCTACCAGATCGACCGCGCCCACGCCGCCGGCCTGTGCCACGTCCGCCCCATCGGCGCCATGACCCGCGGCGAGAAGGGCGAGTCCCTCGCCGAGATCGGCGACATGGTCATCGAGGGCGCCGCCGCCTTCTCCGACGACGGCCACGGCGTCCAGAGCGCCGGCATGATGCGCACCTGCATGGAGTACATCGCCCAGTTCGACCGCGTCGCGCTCGCCCACTGCGAGATCGAGTCCCTCTCCGGCCACGGCGTCATCAACGAGGGCCGCGCCTCCACGCGTCTGGGCATGTTCGGCTGGCCGGCGCTGGCCGAGGAGCTCGAGATCTACCGCGACATCGAGCTCGTCCGCCTCACCAAGTGCCCGCTGCACATCTGCCACATCTCCACTCGCAAGGGGCTTGACCTGGTGCGCGCCGCCAAGGCCGACGGCCTGCCCGTCACCTGCGAGGTCACCCCGCACCACCTCTTCCTCTGCGAGGACGACATCACCGACGCCTATGACACCAACCTCAAGATGAACCCGCCCCTGCGCACCGCCGACGACGCGGCCGCGCTTCGCGAGGGCCTTCTCGATGGCTCCATCGACTGCGTGGTCACCGACCACGCGCCGCACGCCCCGCACGAGAAGGACTGCGAGTGGGAGATCTCCTTCTTCGGCATCGTGGGCCTCGAGACCTCGCTTCCGCTCATGCTGCAGAACCTCGTGGCCAGCGGCAAGATGAGCTGGGCGCGCCTCGTCGAGGTCATGGCCGTCAACCCGCGCCGCCTGCTGCGCCTTGACCCCGTCAGCGTCAAGGCCGGCTCCGCCGCCGACCTCACCCTCATCGACCCGGCCAAGTCCGTCACCGTGACCCCCGAGTGGATGCAGAGCCGCTCCAAGAACTCCGCCTGGCTTGGCCAGACGCTTACCGGCGTCGCCACCGACGTCTTCGTCTCCGGCAAGCGCACGCTCACCGACGGCGTCGTCACGCCGCGGCACTAGGGGACAAAGATGACCCTCATGTCCAGGGTGCGAGAGCACGCCTACACGGTGCTCGAGAACGAGGCGGTCGGTGACGGTATCTGGCGCATGGTCTTCAGCGCGCCGGAGCTCGCCGGCTCCCTCGAGCCCGGCCAGTTCATGAACTTCCTCGTCCCCGGCGCCAAGCAGATCCTGCGCGTGCCCCTCTCGTTCGCCTCCGCGGACGCGGAGTCAGGCACCGTAGAGGTCATCTACGCGGTCGTCGGCGACGCCACCCGCGCGCTCACCAGGATGGCGGCGGGCGAGTCCTCCTCCGTCCTCGGGCCCTCCGGCAACGGCTGGGTCGTCCGCAAGGGGCAGGGCCGCTCCGTCGTCGTCGGCGGCGGCGTGGGCGCGCCCCCGGCCGTCGCCGCGGCCGGCCTCCTCGCAAAGAAGGGCGTCGCCTTCGACGGCGTTCTCGGCGCGCAGACCGCCTCCAAGCTCTGGGGCGTCGAGCGCCTGGGCGAGCTCGGCGCAGGCCTTGCGCTTGCCACGACCGACGACGGGTCCTTCGGCATCAAGGGCTTTACCACCGACGCCCTGCGTGAGCTGCTCTCGCAAGGAGACTACGACACGGTCTACACCTGCGGTCCGCAGGTCATGATGCGCGGCATCGCCGCGATTTGCCGTGAGGCGGGCATCAAGTGCCAGGTCTCCATGGAGCGCATGATGTCGTGCGGGTTCGGCGCGTGCAACACCTGCAACGTGCTCATGGCCGACGGCACCTACAAGTCGTGCTGCATGAACGGCCCCGTCTTCGACGCCGAGGAGGTGGCGTGGTAATGGCGAAGAGCTGCGTGAACATGGCCGTCGACCTCGGCGGCGTGAAGATGCAAAACCCCGTCAACACCGCGTCGGGCACGTTCGGCTTCGGCTGGCAGTTCGAGGGCTTCTTCGACGTGTCGCGTCTCGGCGCCATCACGACGAAGGGGTGCTCCGCCGAGCCCTGGCTCGGCAACCCCGAGCCCCGCATGTGCGAGGTGCCCTCCGGCATGATGAACACCGTCGGCCTCGCCAACCCCGGCGTCGGCGGCATGCTCGACGCCTGCGGCGACTATCTTCGCGAGCTCGAGGGCCGCGGCTGCCGCGTGATCTTGCAGGCTGCCGGCCACTCCCACGAGGAGTACATCGCCGCCGTCGAGAAGATCGAGGAGCTTGCGCCGTGGTGTTCCGGCATCGAGCTCAACATCTCCTGCCCCAATATCGCACGCGGGGGCGCCCTTGTGGGCGGCACCCCGGAGTCCGCCTCCGAGGTCGTCGAGGCGGTGCGCGACCGCGTGCACAGGCCCCTCTTGGTAAAGATGGCCCCGGTGCGCGTGCCCGAGATCGCCCGCGCGTGCGAGGCGGCGGGCGCAGACGCCCTGTGCCTCATCAACACCATCAACGGCATGCACCTCAACGTCCACACGCGCAGGAGCATGCTCTCCAAGCCCACCGGCGGCGTCTCCGGCCCCGCCATCCACGCCATCGCCGTGCGCATGGTCTGGGAGGCCGCCAATGCCGTGAAGATCCCCATCAACGGCATGGGTGGCGTCGCCACCTGGGAGGACGCGGCCGAGATGATCTTGGCTGGCGCGACTTCCGTCACTGTGGGCACCGCCAACTTCTACGACCCCTGCGCCGCTAGCAAGATCGTGGACGGACTGGCCGGCTGGGCCGTCGAGCAGGGAGTATCCGACATCAACGAGCTGATTGGAGCCGCAGAATGCTGACGTATGAGCAAGCCTCCGACAAGGTCATCATCGCACTGGACTGCAGCCGCGAGCGCGCCTTCGAGCTTGCGGACATGCTCGCCGGCAAGGCCACCTGGGTCAAGGTCGGCATGACTCTCTTCTACGCCGAGGGCCCCGCCATCGTGGAGGCCATGCGCGAGCGCGGCCTCAGGGTCTTCCTGGACCTCAAGGTCCACGACATCCCGTTCCAGGTCCAGGGCGCCGTGCGCTCCGCCGCCATGACGGGAGCCGACATCATCTCCATCCACGGCCTGGGCTCCTCCGCCATGGTCTCCGCCGCCCGCAAGGGTGCCGAGGAGGCCGCCGAGAAGTGCGGCCGCGAGCGCTGCCGCCTTGTCGCCATCTCGGTCCTGACGAGCATGGACCAGGACGCCCTGGCAGAGATTGGCGTCACGTCCCCCATCGCCGAGGAGGTGGCGCGTCTCGCCAGCCTTTCCTATGGCGCTGGCGCCGACGGCATCGTGTGCTCCCCGCAGGAGGCCGCCCAGATGCGCGAGCTGCTTGGCCCCGACGCGCTCATCGTCACCCCGGGCGTGCGCCCGGCGGGCTCCGCGGTGGGGGACCAGAAGCGCATCGCCACGCCCGCGGCCGCCATCCAGGCCGGCTCCTCCAAGCTCGTCGTCGGCCGCCCCATCACCGCCGCCGACGATCCGGTGGCCGCCTTTGACGCCATCTGCGAGGAGCTCATGGCCTAGGGGCTTCAGCTTTTTGCACAAAACAGACCGTTTAGCTGCGGTTTTTGAAAATAGTGCTTGCATTGCCGCAGCTAAATGGGCAAACTATCACAGTGCAAAGCCGACCGAGTGTGTTTCCGCAGGTCAGCGGCAATCAAGTGTTTTCGATGTTTGGAGGAACCATGGCTCTACCCCAGCTTACCGACGAGCAGCGCAAGGCCGCCCTCGAGAAGGCTGCCCAGGCCCGTCACGAGCGCGCTGAGCTGCGCGAGAAGATCAAGAGCGGCAAGGTCACCCTGGAGGAGGTCCTCGACTCCGACGACCCCATCGCCTGCCGCATGAAGGTCTCCACGCTCATCGAGTCCCTCCCCGGCTATGGCAAGGCCAAGGCCGCCAAGATCATGGACGAGCTCGGCATCTCCGCCACCCGTCGCGTCAAGGGCCTCGGCGCCCGTCAGCGCGAGCAGCTCATCGAGCAGCTCTCCAAGTAAGTTGGCCAGAAGAGCTCGCCTCTTCGTGGTCTCGGGGCCGTCAGGTGTGGGCAAGGGTACCCTGGTCGCGCGTCTGCGCGAGCAGGAGCCGGGCCTGGGCCTGACGGTCTCGGCCACTACGAGGGCACCCAGGGAGGGCGAGGTAGAGGGCACCTCCTACTACTTCCTCACCGAGGACGAGTTCGACCGCCGCGTGGCGGCCGGCGAGTTCCTGGAGTGGGCCCACGTGCACGGGCACCGCTACGGGACGCTGCGCGCCGAGGCACAGCGCCTCATGGACCAGGGTCGCTCCGTCGTTCTTGAGATCGACGTGCAGGGCGGCATTAACGTCCGCCGCGTTCACCCCGACGCGGTTCTCGTCTTCATCGAGCCCCCCTCAGCGGAGGAGCTCGAGAGGAGGCTTCGGGGCCGTGGCACCGAGGACGAGGCGTCCATCCAGATGCGCCTTGCCAACGCCACCAAGGAGTTGGGCTACGCGGACTCCTACGACGTCCGGATCGTCAATGACGACCTCGACCGCGCCGTGGCTGAGCTGGCCCATGTGATCGATACGTACGAGACTGACGGAGGTCCCTTCTAAGATGTCTGTTACCAAGCCCCAGATTGACGGCCTGCTCGAGAAGACCGAGCAGAACCCGTTCCTGCTGTGCTCCCTCGCCTCCAAGCGCGCCTGCGACATCAACAACATGATTCGCGGCCAGCACCTGCGCGTGGCTGCCATCCAGGACTTCGATGACATCACCACCATGGTCTCCGGCAAGGACACCGTCTCCATTGCCATGGAGGAGATCAAGGATGGCACCCTGAGCTTCGTCAAGGAGGACTTCGACGAGGACATCAAGGGCGCCAACACCATCTCGATGTAGCCATGACCCAGAGACTTTGCCTGGTCCACTACCACGAGATCGGCCTCAAGGGCAAGAACCGCGCGACCTTTGAGAACCAGCTCGTGACCAACCTTCACCGTGCGCTCAAGCCGTTCGACGTGGCCAACATTGGCCGCATCTCCGGCTACATCGTCGTGGAGGCCGCCGACCACCGCGCCACCGACGCCATGGCCGCGGCCATCCGCCAGGTGCCCGGCGTCGCTCGCGTGAGCCTTGCCTACAAGTGCGGGCTTGACGAGGACGAGTACAAGGCGGCCGCCGTCCAGGCGCTCTCCGAGGCGGGGGACTTCTCCACCTTCAAGGTGCATGCCAGGCGCTCCTCCACCACCTATCCGGTCCACACGCTGGAGATGAACCAGCTCGTGGGCTCGGTGCTGTGCGAGGCCTTCCCCCAGAAGAAGGTCGACGTGCACAACCCGGACGTCACCGTGGTCGTCCACGTGGTCCAGGGCTCCACCTACGTCTACGCGGCCTCCGCGCCGGGCGTGGGCGGCCTTCCCGTGGGCACTGCTGGCAAGGTCGTGACGCTGCTCTCCAGCGGCTTCGACTCGCCGGTCGCCACCTGGATGGTCGGCCGTCGCGGCGCCACGTGCATCCCGGTGCACTTCTCGGGGCGTCCGCAGACCTCCGACACGAGCGAGTGGCTCTGCCAGGACATCGTTGACGCCCTGGCGCCCTCCGGCGTCGTCGGGCGCCTCTACGTGGTGCCCTTTGGCGACAGGCAGCGCGAGATCTCCCTTGCGGTGCCGCAGAGCCTGCGCATCCTCATGTACCGTCGCGTCATGTTCCAGGTGGCCGAGCGTATCGCGCAGCTCGAGGGCGCCAAGGCCATCGTGACCGGTGAGTCCCTGGGACAGGTTGCCTCCCAGACGCTGGAGAACATCACCGCCGTCAACGAGGCCGTCACCATGCCCGTCCTTCGTCCGCTCATCGGCTCCGACAAGCAGGAGATCATCCGCCGCTCGCAGCAGATCGGCACGTACGAGATCTCCAGCCAGACGGCCCCGGACTGCTGCACGCTCTTCATGCCGCGCCGCCCGGAGACCCACGCCCGCATGCGTGACATCCACGAGGCCTGGGAGAGCTTTGACCACGAGGCCATGGTCGCGGATCTCGTGGAGCACATGGAATACCGCGACTACTCGCAGTGCCCCAGCTACCATGCACCCAAGGGTAGGCTTCGCGCCCACCACTCGGAGCTGGCTCCCATCGAGCCGGAGCTCTCGGACGTGGAGAGGCCCGAGGGCGAGTAGCCCTGGCACCCGTTGTGTTGAATGGCCCCTTCCCTTTGGGAAGGGGCTTTTTGGTGCCGCTTGCACCTTTGGCGCATGGGGCTTTGACGTTGCTCGGCGAGAGGTGCGATTGAGCCTGCGAGCGGCGTTCACTGCGGGCGAATCGGTGATGACTTTCTGGTATGTACCAGTTGATTTCGACCTTGCCTTTATGCGGAAACGCGAATGGCCGCAAGCATGCCGTCAGCTTGCGGAAAGCCTGCCGAAAGGGGACTTTGCCGACCGGGGCCTCCCTGCCGCTGACCTTGCCCCAGAGTTGTGCCAGGGGGTGGTCGCATGCAGAGGGCTGCAAAGGGAGGCCTTGCAAGAAGGCTTCTGGCGGGTAGGGTCCCGGCGCTGATGACGGCTCTGGTCGTCATCTGCCTTGCGGGAGTGCTTCTGACGCTCGGGCGGGGCGGCGGGGTGACCATAGAGCGCTCCGACGGGGTAGAGGCGGCGGCCGGCCAGGAGGCGGACGCCTCGGAGGGAGGAGAGGCCGCCGAGACGGTGGCTCCCGTCCTCGTCGTTCACGTCGACGGCTGCGTGGCCTCGCCGGGGGTCTACGAGCTCGCGGGTCCTGACCTGCGCGTGAACGACGCCGTGGAGGCGGCGGGAGGCCTTCTGCCCGAGGCCGACACGAGCCAGATGAACCTTGCGGCTGGGCTTGCCGACGGGCAGAAGGTGCTCGTCCCGGCGCGGGCGGAGGAGGGCGCGGCCGCCGCTGCGCCAGGGGGAGGCACCGCCTCGCAGACGGGCGCAGGCTCGCTCGTGAACATCAACCTTGCCACGGCAGACCAGCTCCAGGCGCTCTCGGGCGTCGGCGAGGCTACGGCGCGGGCCATCGTGGAGGACCGCGAGGCCCACGGCCCCTTCTCGTCGGTCGAGGACCTCATGCGGGTCTCTGGCATAGGGCAGAAGAAGTTCGACAAGCTCAAGGGGCAGATCTGTGTCTGAGGGGCGCGTTCGGAGGGAGTTTCCCAGCCGTCCCGCGGTCCCGCTTGCCCTGCCGGCGCTGCTGGTCGTTCTCGCGGTGGAGCGCCTGACTATGACGGGGGTCGTGACCTGGGGTCCATTGGCGCTTGGAGTCGTCCTTCTCCTTGCGGGGTTGCTCGCGCGGGCCGCTTCCTCGTCCGCACAGAGGGGCGAGGGCGGACTGCGCGCGCTCGCGCCTGTGCTTGGGGCGGCGTGCGTGGCGGCGGCCCTCGCGGGCCTGTCCTGCCGGGCGTCGGTGGCGTGCGTCTCGGAGGCGCTTGCGTCGTCTTCCGTCTCAGGGTGGAGGTTCGAGCTCGTCGGCGACATGTCGCCCACTACGACGGGCACCTGGCGGGGCCGCGCGCGTGCGGAAGGCGAGGCGTGCTCTGGCTACGTCTGGCTCACCTCCCCGGACGAGCTGCTCATGGGAGACCGGATACGCTGTGTCGGGAGGTTCTCGCCCAACGCTGACGACGAGTGGGGCAGAAGCTCGGCCGCGCAGGGCCTGTCCGGGTCCGTTCGGGTGGTGCTCGCGACCGAACGTGACGAGCCGGAGGGGCTGGCGCTTCTGGCCAGGCGCATCAGGTGGGCCGCCCTTGACGTGCTGCGGCCCGGGGAGTCTGACTCTGGGGCGCTTCTGGCCGCCTGCGTGTGCGGGTATGCGCCACCCATGAGGGCGCGAGGTCTCTCCGAGGAGTTCTCGCGGGCGGGAATATCGCATCTGGCGGCCGTGTCCGGCTCCCACCTGGCGCTCGTCGCCTCGTGCGTATCCGCCGTTCTCGAGGGGCTTTGCCTTGGGGTCCGGGTGCGCTCCGTGGCGTCGATCCTTGTGACGGGTGGGTTCGTGCTGCTCTGCGGCCTGCCTGTCTCGGCCGTTAGGGCCTGGGCCATGGCGTGCGTCTCCCAGGCGGTCGCCCTTTCCGGCAGGAGGGGCCACCAGCTCTCTTCGGCAAGCCTGGTTGGGCTGGCCATGGCGCTCCTTGATCCCAACCTCTCGGGGCAGCTGGGCTTTCTCCTCTCGGTCTCGAGCGTCGTTGGCATCGGGCTCTTCTGCCCATACGCGCGTTTTGCCCTGGGCGAGGCCGCTTTGGCGCTGGGCTCCATGGGCGCCGGGGCTGCCGGTCGGGGCGTGCCGCGGCCTCTTGGGCAGGCGCTTGGAAGGTTCGGGCGTGTCGGCCGCGGCGCACTGGATGCCCTGGCCGTATGCGTGGTCTGCCAGGCGTCAACGTTCGCGATCGGCGCCTCGTCGTTTGGGAGCGTCTCACTGGTGGCGCCGCTGGCAAACCTCCTCGCCGCTCCCGTCCTGGGCATCCTCATGCCCCTGGGGCTTGCCGTGGGGGTCGCAAGCCCGGCCCCCGTTGCGGCCGATTACCTTGCGCGCCTTGCCGGGGCGGTGGCCCAACCCATCCTCGCGGGGGTCTCCTGGCTCTCTTCTCTGGGCCTTGCGAGCGTCCCCGTGTCGGTGGACCTTGGGCTGGCCCTCCTGGTCACCGTTCTTCTGTCTGCGGTCCTTCTCGTTGCGTGGCCCAGGCCCAGCGGCCGCCTGCTTGCGGGCGGGACGCTCGTTGCGCTTGCCCTGGCGGGGGCCGTTCTCCTCCGCCTGCGCTGGCTTGCGCCGCCGCGCGTCTGCGTCCTTGACGTGGGGCAGGGCGACGCCATCCTGGTGCAGGACGGGGGTAACGCGATCCTGGTGGACGCGGGGCCCGGCGATGCCGTGGAGGCGGCCCTTGCAAGAAACGGCGTCCTCCACCTCGACGCCGTCCTGGTCACGCACCTTCACGACGACCACTACGGAGGCCTCTCCGCGCTTGGCCCTATGCTTTCCGGAGGAGAGGTCCTGTTCGGGCAGGGCGTCTCCGGCTCGCTGACCGACGAGGTCAAAGGCGAGCTCTCGGCGCTTGCCCCGGGCTCCGTGTCAGAGGTGTCCCACGGTGACGTTCTGCGTGTCGGGCGCTTCTCGCTCAGGGTGGTCTCTCCGGTCGGGCCCACGGACGGGTCCCAGAATGCGGACTCGGTGCAGCTGGCCCTCTCGTTCGAGGACGGCCCGCGCAGCCTCTCCGGTCTCCTCACCGGCGACGGCGAGAAGGACGAGCTCGCAGCCGAGCTGGGACGCGGGGACGTCGGGGACATCGACTTTCTCAAGGTCGGGCACCACGGGTCCGCCGTCTCTCTTGGCGAGGCCGAGGCCATGGCCCTAAGCCCTGAGGTCTCCATTGCGAGCGCGGGCGCCAACAACCGGTACGGTCACCCTCGGCAGGAGTGCGTGGACGTCCTGGAGAAGGCCGGGTCCGCCTTCCTCTGCACGATGGACGTCGGTGACGTGACCGTGGAGCCAGGGGAGTTGGGACCGCGCGTCACCACCGCCCGCGCGGCCGCCTGACCCGGCGTGCGCGGATGCGCCGTTTGTGGCAAAGTTGGGTATTCGAAGCGAAGGGAGCGAGCATGGCGGGTGCGACAAGGCTTCTTCCGGCCTACCTGGTGGTTGGTCCGGACGAGCTCAAGAGGAAGCAGACGGTGACGAGGCTGCGTGCCCACGTGGAGGGCTCCTTTGCCGACTTCAACCTTGAGGAGCTCGTCGCCTCCGCGGACATGGAGCCCGTGGGGGTGCTCTCGTCCCTCAACACGCTGCCCATGGGGGGAGACCTCCGCGTCGTCATCATCGAGAACGCCGGAAAGCTCCCAAAGCCCGTCTCGGAGGCCATCATCGAGTACCTCAAGGCCCCAAACGAGAGCTGCACGCTCCTGCTTGTGGCGGAGACCCTCGCCAAGTCGACGCGCCTCTACAAGGCCGCGGCAAAGGTCGGTCCCCGGTCCGTCATCGAGTGCGGCGCCCCCAAGCGGCGTGACCTCACGCCCTACGTGCAGAAGCTCGCGGCGGCCCATGGCGTCGGGATTGACGCCGACGCCGCGTCCGAGCTCGTGAGCCGCGTCGGCGAGTCCACCACGATGCTCGACAACCAGCTCTCCGCCCTCTCGGCGCTCTTGGGCGGGCGGGGACAGCTCACCCGCGCCTTCGTCGAGCAGAACGTCGCCAGGACGGCCGAGGTCAAGCCCTGGGAGTTCCTCGACCGCATTGCGGAGAGGGACGCGCGCCGCTCCTTCGAGCTTCTCGCCCTGCTGCGCGGCAACTCCGCCATCGGCCTCCTGAGCCTGGTGACGGGCCGCATCCGCGAGCTCATCTGCGCCAGGGCCCTCATGGCGCGGGGGGACGCCCGCGGCATCGCGGCTGCGTTGGGCAAGGCCGACTGGCAGGTGCGCGGCCACGCCAGGAACGCCGGCCGCTTTGCGGAGGGGGAGCTCGAGGGCCTTCTGGTGGAGTGCGCCCGTGCCGACCGCGCCCTCAAGACCGGTGCCGACGCCGATGCCACCATGGCCGTCCTCGTGGCGCACATCTGCGGCGTCCGCTAGGCACGGCTTTGCCGGATGCCCGCCCCGTCCGTCTGGCCGGTCTTCTCGCCTGGGCGCAAACCGTTTGAGCACAAAAAAGGACCTCGACCGAGGTCGGGGTCCCAAGAAGCCACTTTGTGGCAGAAGCTACTTGATGGAGTTGACGAGCTTCTGGGCGCCGGACTTGCGCTGGGCAGCCTGGTTCTTGTGGATGATGCCCTTGGAGGCAGCCTTGTCGAGCAGACGGCCAGCCTTGTTGGCAGCGGCCTGGGCGGCCTCGACGTCATTGGCCTCAACGGCGGCGCGGACGGCCTTGATGGCGGTCTTGAGCTCGGAGCGGACAGCCTTGTTGCGCTGACGCGCCTTCTCAGCGGTGATGATGCGCTTCTTCTGAGACTTGATGTTAGCCACGTGCAGTTCCTTTCGGTTTCTAATATCTGAGGCCTCTGTGCTGAGACACGGCGAGGTCAACTTCGCGAGTATAGCATGAAGACTCGGAGTTCGCTATCATTCACCTTATGTCTACTAACGATACCTCACATATCCGCAACTTCTCGATTGTTGCGCACATCGACCACGGCAAGTCGACCATCTCTGACCGCATCCTCGAGCTCACCCATACGGTGCAGGAGAGGGACATGGAGTCCCAGCTCCTGGACACCATGGACATCGAGCGCGAGCGCGGCATCACGATCAAGTCGAACGCCGTGAGGGTGATGTATGACGCCGATGACGGCCAGACCTACCAGTTCAACCTCATCGACACCCCGGGACACGTCGACTTCACCTACGAAGTCTCGAGGTCCCTGGCCGCGTGCGAGGGCGCGGTCCTTGTCGTGGACGCCACCCAGGGCGTGGAGGCCCAGACGGTCTCCAACGCCAACCTGGCCATGAACGCCAACCTGGACATCGTCCCGGCCATCAACAAGATTGACCTTCCGAGCGCCCACCCCGACGAGGTCAAGGAGGAGATCGAGGAGGACCTTGCCATCCCGGCAGACGACGCCGTGTGCGTCTCCGGCAAGACGGGCGAGGGCATCCATGACCTTCTGGAGGCCATCGTCTTCCTGGTCTCGCCCCCCAAGGGTGACGCGGACGCGCCGCTCAAGGCCCTCATCCTGGACTCCTACTTTGACGAGTACCGAGGCGTCGTCGCCACGGTGCGCGTCTTTGACGGCTCCATCTGCAAGGGCCAGACGCTGCTCATGATGCAGTCCGGCATCGACTTCCTTGTTGACGGCGTAGGCGTCAAGCGCCCTGCCGAGCAGCCCGTCGGCGAGCTGGGCGTGGGTGAGGTCGGCTACGTGGTCACGGGCCTCAAGGACCCCGACGCGGTGCGCGTGGGAGACACCCTCACCCTGGCCGAGCGCCCCACGGCAGAGCCCCTGCCGGGCTATCGCGAGGCCAAGCCCATGGTCTTCACGGGCCTCTTCCCCGTGGACAACAAGGACTACGAGAACCTCCGCGACGCCCTGGACAAGCTTCACGTCAACGACCCGTCCCTCACCTGGGAGCCCGAGACCTCCGTGGCTCTGGGCTTTGGCTTCCGCGTGGGCTTCCTCGGGCTTCTCCACATGGAGGTCGTCAAGGAGCGACTCGAGCGCGAGTTCAACCTCTCGCTCATTGCCACGAGCCCCTCGGTGGACTACCACGTCTACAAGACCGACGGCACCATGATGGAGGTCAGGAGCCCCCAGGACCTGCCGGACGTCACGCGCATCGACCACATCGAGGAGCCCTACCTCAAGGCCAAGATCATCGTTCCGCCCGAGTACACGGGCGCCGTCATGCAGCTTGCCATCGAGCACCGCGGCATCACCCAGGACATGGTCTACCTCACGGAGAAGTCCGTGGAGATGCACTTCGACATCCCGCTGGCCGAGCTCATCCTTGACTTCTTCGACCAGCTCAAGAGCCGCACCAAGGGATACGCCTCCCTCGACTACGAGTTCAACGAGTACCGTGCCTCCGAGCTCGTCAAGCTGGACATCCTGCTTGCCGGCGACGAGGTGGACGCGCTCTCGTTCATCGTCCACAAGGACAAGGCCTACTCGCTGGCCCGCGGCCTGTGCGACAAGCTGAAGGAGATCATTCCCCAGCAGCTCTTCGAGGTGCCCATCCAGGGCGCCATCGGCAACAAGATCATCAGCCGTTCCACCGTCCGCGCCCGCCGCAAGGACGTCCTCGCCAAGTGCTACGGCGGAGACATCTCGCGCAAGCGCAAGCTGCTCGAGAAGCAGAAGGAGGGCAAGAAGCGCATGAAGCAGATCGGCAGCGTGGAGGTGCCGCAGGAGGCGTTTCTCGCCGTGCTCAAGGTGGACGACGAGTGATGGCGCCCACGCAGACGCAGTCCCCAGCCGACGTCCTGGCCGCCCTTGGCCCGGGCGTCGGCCTTTGCGGGGAGCTTGCGCCCTTTGCGGGCGGCAGTGCGGGCCTCCCGCTTGCCCAGAGACTTGCCGAGCATCCGCTGCTCATGGCGCCCATGGCCGGCGTGACGGACTCGGCGTACCGCATGATGGCCCGGGCCGGCGGGGCAGACCTCGCCTACTCCGAGATGGTCTCGTGCGCTGGCCTGCACTACGGCGGCGAGAAGACCTGGGAGCTCGTTGACGTGGCTCCCGGGGAGCCCGACCTCGCCGTCCAGCTCTTTGGCACCAAGCCCGAGCTCTTTGCCGAGGCCGCGGCCGGCGTGGCCGAGCGCCTGGGCGAGAGGCTCGTCCTCATCGACATCAACATGGCCTGCCCCGTGCCCAAGGTCACCAAGAAGGGCGAGGGCGCGGCGCTCATGGAGACGCCCGAGCTTGCGGCTTCCCTGGTGGCGGCCTGCGCGGGCGCCGTCGACGTGCCCGTGACGGTAAAGATCCGCCGCGGCCGGCGCGACGGCGCCGAGGTCGCGCCGGAGTTCGCCCGCCGCATGGCAGACGCCGGCGCGCAGGCCGTGGCCGTGCATGGCCGCTATGCCACGCAGTTCTACCATGGCGAGGCGGACTGGGACGTGGTGCGCAGGGTCGTCGAGGCCGTTGACGTGCCGGTCATTGGTTCCGGAGACGTGAGAGACGCCCGCGAGGCGGCCCGCATGCTCACCGAGACCGGGGCCACGGCAGTCATGGTCGCGCGGGGAAGCTATGGCAACCCGTGGGTCTTCTCGCAGGCCAGGGCACTCCTGTCTGGCCATGAGCCCGAGCCCGTGAGCCTGGTGAGGCGCGTCGACGCCTTCGAGTGTCACATGCGCCTCCTCGCCGCCACGGGAGCCCACCTCAAGCGCGGGCGCAGCCTTGCCACCTGGTACCTGCGGGGTATGCCCGAGGCCGCCTACTGGCGCGGGCGGGCAAACGAGTGCTCCACGCTTGAGGAGTTCCTCGGCGTGACGGCCGAGCTTCGTCGGGCCATGGCTGAGGCCGACGCCTCAAAGGACGCGGCTCATGAGTGAGCGGGGCTGGGACGGCCGCCTGAGGACGTCTTCGGCCCAGGCCCTCTACCTGCACGTGCCCTTCTGCGCCCGCAAGTGCGCCTACTGCGACTTTGCCTCCTGGGACACGCGGGCGCAAGACCCGCTCATGGCCGCCTATGCTCATGCCCTCTCCGTTCAGATCGACGAGGCCGAGGGCCTGGGGCTTCTCCAGGACGCCGACACCGCCTACGTGGGCGGAGGCACGCCAAGCCTTCTGGGCGAGGGGCTGGCCCCCCTCGTCTCCCGCGTGGCCGCACTGGGCGTCTCCGAGCTCACCTGCGAGGCCAACCCCGACTCCCTGACCGACTCCCTTCTCGAGGGCCTTGCTCGCGCCGGGGCCACGCGGCTGTCCGTTGGCGTCCAGAGCCTGGAGGACGCCGAGCTGGCCGAGCTTGGCCGCCTCCATGACGCGGCGTGCGCCAAGGAGCGCGTGGCTGCCGCGGTGGCCTCGGGCCTGGACGTCTCCTGTGACCTCATGTGCGCCACGCCATGCCAGACGGACGCCTCATGGGGGCGGACGCTGCGGCAGGCGGCCGCGCTTGGCGTCGGCCACGTGAGCGTGTACCCCCTCATGATCGAGGAGGGGACGGCGCTTGACCGTCGGTACGCCCATGACCCCTGCGCGTGGAACTCCGACGAGGTTCAGGCGGCCAGGATGCAACAGGCTCAAGTTCTGCTTGAGGGTTACGGCTACCGCCGCTATGAGGTCGCAAGCTATGCAATGCCTGGTAAAGCGTGTCGTCACAACAAGGCCTATTGGACAGGTAGACCCTACCTCGGGCTAGGCACCCAAGCCTCAAGCATGCTCACCCTCAATGGTTACTCGAGGCTTCGGGGACTGGCGCGGCAGCTGCCGGAGCCTCCCTGCGGCACGGCTCGGGTGCGCCTGACCATGACGTCGGAAAGAGGGCGCCTCGCACAGGCCCCCTCGCTTGCGGGCCAGCCCTTCTCGCTTGAGTTCCTCGGCGAGGCGCAGGCGGTCGCCGAGGACCTCATGCTTGGTGCTCGCCTCGTCGAGGGGCTGGACCCCGGGCTTCTTGGCCACGCGCGGGAGGTGCTTTCGGCGGGCGCACTCGACGCCTGCCTGGAGGGGCTCCTCGCGGACGGCCTGCTGTCGGAGCGTGACGGCCGCCTTGCCCCCACGGAGTCCGGCTGGCTTCTGGGCAACGAGCTCTACGAGCGGCTCTGGGACCTCGCCCCTGGCGAGGTCGCATCTGTGGATTGCGGCGCCTGAGGCGGTCCTCTCCGGCGCTCTTGTGGCATCCTAGCCACTGACCAGACGGGACCCAGGAGGGGAGAGGCAATGCCGGGAAAGCGCGACGACGTCATCAGTTGGGACGAGTTCTTCATGCGGGTGGCCATTGCGGCCAAGCTGCGCAGCAAGGACCCCAACACTCAGGTCGGCGCCTGCATCGCCGACACGCACCACCGCATCCTCTCGGTTGGCTACAACGGCACCCCGGCCGGTCTCGACGACGACGAGTTTCCCTGGGAGTCCACGGGAGACCCGCTGACCGACAAGCACAACTACGTCATCCACGCCGAGGCCAACGCCATCCTCAACTACCGCGGGTCGCTCAAGGACATGGCGGGCGCCACGGTCTACGTCACGCTCTTCCCCTGCCACGAGTGCGCCAAGACCCTCGTGCAGGCGGGCATAGGCGAGGTGGTCTACCTCGACGACAAGTACCACGACACCGAGGACGGCGTGGTGTCCCGCTCTATCCTGGACCGCTGCGGCATCTCCTACCGCCAGGTGGTCGTGGCCGAGTAGACCTGCCGCCCGGCGTGTTTAGACCGGACGCGCCGCGGATATAATTCCAACCATGCGCCGGCGGGCCCGCCCCCGCCGGCCCTCATCCCACCCCGGACAAAGGGACCAGCCACATGGCATCCATGAACGACAAGGACTACTACGCCATTCTCGGCGTGTCCAAGGACGCCTCCACGGAGGAGATCCGCAAGGCCTTCCAGCAGAAGGCCAGGAAGCTTCACCCCGACGTCAACAAGGAGCCCGACGCGGAGGAGCGCTTCAAGGAGGTCTCCGAGGCCTACGCCGTCCTCTCCGACGACGAGAAGCGCCGCCGCTACGACGCCATGCGCTCCGGAGTGCCCTTCGCCGGCGGCTACTCCGGCCAGGCCCCGCGCGGCGGCTATGGCGACCCCTTTACCGGCGGCCCCTATGCCTGGGGCCCCTTCGGCGCCTCCACGCGCAGGCAGTCCAGGGCCTATCGGCCCCGTCAGGGAGCCGACGTCGTCATCGACGTCACTGTCGGTGCGGAGAAGGCCGCGACCGGCATGCGGCGCGGCGTCACCTACCAGCGCTATGCCGCCTGCGACCACTGCCACGGCACGGGCTCGGTCGAGGCCGAGCACTCCGAGACCTGCCCCACCTGCGGCGGTCGGGGCCGCATCTCCGTGGACCTCGGCTCTATCTTCGGCATCGGCGTCATGGAGATGGAGTGCCCCGAGTGCGAGGGAACGGGCCGGGTGGTGGCGGACCCCTGCGACGTCTGCGGCGGCACCGGGCGCACCCTCACCGCCTCCGAGGTCGTCGTGGACATCCCTGCCGGGTCTCATGACGGCGACGAGGTCCGCGTGCCCGGAATGGGCAACGCCGGCACCAACGGCGAGGCCGCGGGTGACTTCGTCTGCCGCGTCTGCGTGCCGGAGGAGCGCCTCACCCCCTCGCAGGCCAACGGCTTCGCCCTCATCGGCTTTGCCGTGCCCTTCGTGGTCTTTGGCCTGCTCACGCGCTCGCTCGGGTCCTTCTCGCTGTTCATCGCCGCACTTGTGGTGGCCGGCCTGGTCATGGTCGTGCGCGGCGGTGTCAAGCTGAGCCGCCGCTGGTGGAGAAACGCGGGCATGGCGCTGGGCAACGGCGCGAGCCAGGGCTTCACCATCGCGCTGTTCGTCACGCTGATGTTCTCGTGCACGGCCGGACTCGGTCGGGTCGGGTACATGGGACGTGGCTTCTAGCCGCGCGCGCCGGGCCGCCAGCTGATAAGATTTCCTCTGCGCAAACCTTCGTCGGGGGCCATCGGCCCCCGACTTTTTGGGTATCAGGTGTTGGGTAACTGAACGTTTCTTGGCTTTTGTGGGAGATAGGTCAGATTGGAACCGAAGAAGGACTACTACGAGGTGCTCGGCGTCGACCACGACGCGGACGCAAAGACCATCAAGCGCGCTTTCCTGAAGCTTGCCCGCAAGCTTCACCCGGACGTCTCGGACGCCCCGGACGCCGAGGAGCGCTTCAAGGAGGTCAACGAGGCCTATACGGTCCTTTCCGACGACCAGAAGCGCGCCAACTACGACCGCTACGGAGACCCCAACGGCCCCGCCGGCTTTGGCTCCGACTACGTTGACGTCTCCGACATCTTCGGCGGCGGTGGCTTTGGCTTCGGCGACATCTTCGACTCCTTCTTCGGCGGCCAGGGTCGCGGCGGCGCCCAGGCCCGCACGCGCGGCCGCGACATGGGCATCCATCTGAGGATCACCCTTGCCGAGGCGGCCGCCGGCTGCAAGAAGACCGTCTCCTACGAGCGCCTCGCGCCCTGCGACGACTGCGGCGGCACCGGCGTCGCCGAGGGCGGCCACGCCAAGACCTGCGACCGCTGCCACGGCTCCGGTCGCGTGGTCGAGGTCCAGCGCACCATCTTCGGCCAGATGCAGTCCCAGTCCACCTGCCCCGTCTGCCACGGCAGCGGCAAGGTCGTGGACAAGCCCTGCGAGACCTGCGAGGGCCAGGGCCGCACCCCTTCCCGCGAGAAGGTCGAGGTCCAGGTGCCGGCCGGCATCCACTCCGGCCAGACGCTCACCGTCGAGGGCAAGGGCGAGGCCGGCATGAGGGGAGACGCCTCCGGCAACCTCGTCGTCTCCGTCGAGATTCTCCCGGACGAGCGCTTTGAGCGTCAGGGCGACGACCTCTACTGCACCGTCGAGGTGGACGCACTCGAGGCCATCCTGGGCACCACGGTCCACATGGACGGCATCCTGGAGGGCGAGCGCGTGACCGTCGAGGTCCCGGCCGGCTGCCAGTTCGGCCAGCAGATCATCGTCGAGCGCCGCGGCATGCCGCGCGTCGGCATGATCGCCCGCGGCAACCTCGTGGCCGTCGTCCAGGTGAGGACGCCCAGCGACCTCACCAAGAAGCAGCTGCTCGAGGTCGCCTCCATCGTGGCCGAGCGCACCATGTCGGACGAGGGCGACGGCGCCGCCGAGGCCGAGGAGGGCCCCGAGGGCGCGGCCAAGGAGCCCGGCGTCGGCTCCAAGCTCAAGGAGGAGATCGAGGAGGAGGTCGCCGAGCACTTCTCGTCCGACAAGTGGCACGCGCCCAGGAACCCGTTCAAGGGCAAGGGGAAGCGCAAGTGACGCCTGGCGCCCCCGCGAGCGGGCGTCCCGGCGTCTGCCTGCTCAACCTCGGCTGCCGCGTGAACCGCGTGGAGCTAGACCTCATGGCCTCCGAGCTCGAGGCGGCCGGCGCCGTGCTGGTGGACGAGGCCGAGGCCGACGCCATCGTGGTCAACACCTGCGCGGTCACGGGCGAGGCGGAGGCCAAGACCAGGAAGGCCGTCCGGCGCGCCGCCGGCATGCCCAAGGCTCCCGCCGTGGTGGCAACCGGGTGCGTGGCCTCGCTCTTCTCGGCGGAGCTCTCGGAGCTTGCGCCCAACGTGGTCGTCGAGGCCAACAAGTCCCTGGTGGCCGGACGCGTGCTCGACCTCCTGGGCCTGGCCGCGGGCTCCGTCACCGACGAGGGCGGCCTTGTGTCCGCGCCGACGCCGACGGGCCGCACCCGCCCCGGCGTCAAGATCCAGGACGGCTGCGACAACCGCTGCACCTACTGCATCGTCTGGAAGGCCCGCGGGCGCGGCCGCTCGCTCGCGCCCGAAGATGTCCTCGCGGGCATCCGCGCCGCACAGGCCAGGGGCGCCCACGAGGTCGTGCTCACGGGCATCAACCTGGGTAGCTACCACTGGGAGCGCGACGGTGCCCCCGACCTGCGCCTGCCGGGGCTGCTTGACCTCATCATGGAGAAGACCGACGTGGAGCGCGTGCGCCTCTCGTCCATCGAGCCCCCCGACGTCACGCCCGAGCTCTGCGATGCCATGGCGCGTTCGGGGGAGCGCGTCGCCCCCTTCCTGCACGTGTGCCTGCAGTCCGGCTCCGACCGCACCCTGCGCCGCATGGCGCGCGTCTACCGGACCGACCTCTTCCGGCGCGCGGTGGAAGAGGCGCGCTCCCTCGTGCCGCGCCTTGCCCTGGGCACCGACCTCATCGTGGGCTTTCCGGGCGAGACGGACGAGGACTTTGCGGACTCCCTGGCCTTCTGCGAGGAGATGCGGTTTGCCAAGATGCACGTCTTTCGCTACTCCCGCCGTCCCGGCACGCCCGCCGCTGACTTCCCCGACCAGGTCGACCCCCATGTCATGGCCGCCCGCGGGGCGCGGATGCGCGACCTTGCGAGCCGGATGCGCCGCGAGGAGGCGGCCTCACTCGTGGGCACGGACGACCTCGTGGTGGTGCAGTACCCCGGCCGCGGCGTCTCCGGCGGCCTCTTTGACGTGCGCGTGCCCGAGGAGGTGCCGCTCGACACGCTGCTGCCGGTGAGGCTCTCCGAGGTCCTGCCGGACGGCACGCTCGTCGGCGTCCCGAGGTGACCGGGGCCGCGTTTGCGGCTATCATCGAGTCCTAGCGAAGCTGCCGGGTCGCGCCAGCGCCATCTGACCATGGAGGAACATGCAGCCCACGAGCATCAGACTCAGCATTCCCGACTCCATAGACCCCACGCGCCTCATGGGGCCCGCCGACGCCAACCTGCGCCGGATCGAGGCCGCCTTCGAGGCACTCGTCTCCGTGCGTGGAAACCAGGTGCTGGTCTCGGGCTCTGCCGAGCAGGTCGACCTCGTGACGCAGGTCTTCTCGCGCCTCATCAGGCTCGTCGAGGCGGGGGAGTGTCCCCAGGCGTCCGACGTCGACCTCCTGGTGGACCAGGTCTGCCATGGCGCCCAGCGGGCCGACCTCCTCTCCGACGACATCCTGCTCACCTACCGCGGACGGGCCCTGAGGCCCAAGACCGCCGGCCAGAAGCGCTACATCGACGCCATCCGCAGGAGCACCATCACCTTCGGCATCGGCCCCGCTGGCACCGGCAAGACCTACCTGGCCATGGCCATGGCGGTGGCGGCCCTCAAGCGCAAGGAGGTCGGCCGCATCGTCCTCACGCGTCCGGTGGTCGAGGCCGGCGAGTCCCTCGGGTTTCTCCCCGGCACGCTCCAGGAGAAGCTCGACCCGTACGTGCGGCCCCTCTACGACGCCCTCTTTGACATGACCGACATGGAGCGCGGAAACGCCCTCATCGAGCAGGGCGTCATCGAGATAGCGCCCCTGGCCTTCATGCGCGGGCGCACCCTGAACGACGCCTTCGTCATCCTCGACGAGGCGCAGAACACCACCCCCGAGCAGATGAAGATGTTCCTCACGCGCCTGGGCTTTGGCTCCAAGTTCGTGGTGACCGGCGACGCCTCCCAGCGAGACCTTCGCGGCTCCTCCGGCCTTGACTCGGCCCGCCGCGTGCTCGCCGACGTCGAGGACATCTCCTTCGTCGAGCTCGACCGCAACGACATCGTGAGGCACACCCTGGTGGCGCGCATCGTGGACGCATACGACCGCTCGGGCGAGGCCTAGGCCACAAGGAGGCTTGTCATGGAAAACGACTACGACATCGCAAACGAGGACGGCCTGGACTTCCCGCTGGGCGACGACGAGGTGGCCTCCTGCATCGACGCCGTGCTGGCGCACGAGGGCGTGGGAAGGCCCTGCATGGTCTCGGTCTCCGTCGTCTCCGACGAGCGCATCCGCGAGGTCAATGCCGAGTGGCGCGACGTTGACGCCCCCACCGACGTGGTGAGCCTCGAGTGCGAGCGTCCTGACGACCCCGACCTCGCTCCCGGCGAGCCCTGCGAGCTGGGGGACATCGTCCTGGCGCCGGCCTACATCGCCGCGCAGGCCGCCCGCTTTGGCACCACGGCGGCGGACGAGTGCCGCCTGCTCCTGGTCCACGGCACGCTCCACCTCCTGGGCCACGACCACCTCGTCGAGGAGGACGCCGTGGCCATGGAGGCCCTGGAGGACAAGATCCTCTCGGCCATGCCCACCGACGGGACCCTGGGGCACGTGGTCATCACGCGGCACCGCACGGAGGTGGACTGATGATTCCCGGGTCGGACTCGGACCACCCGAGCTTCCTCAAGAGCTTCCTCTTTGCCGTGCAGGGCTTCCGCTTCGCCGTGCGCAGCGAGAGGAACATCAAGGTCATGCTCTGCGGGGGAGCGCTCGCCGTGGTGGCGGGGCTGGTCCTTCAGCTCGACCTGCTGAGCTGGGGCATCATCTTCCTCTGCTGCGGCGTCGTGATCTCCGCCGAGCTCGTGAACACCGCCATCGAGACCGTCGTGGACCTCGTCTCCCCGGAGTTCCACCCGCTGGCGGGCCGGGCCAAGGACATCGCGGCCGCCGCGGTCTGGGTGCTCTCGCTCATGGTGGCCCTCGTCGGCCTCGCCGTCTTTGCCAACGCGCTTCTCGCCAGGCTGTAGCGCGCGGGTGCCGGCCCGACTCCCCACAGAACCCACTAGACCAGGGCATCGGCCCAGGAAGGTTGCAAATGACTGACACCACCCCCGCCTTCAGGAGCGGATTCGTCGCCCTCGTCGGACGCCCCAACGCGGGCAAGTCCACCCTCGTGAACGCCTGCATGGGCGAGAAGATCGCCATCACGAGCCCCGTCGCCCAGACCACGCGCCGTCGCATGCGCGCCGTCGTCAACACCGAGGCGAGCCAGCTCGTCATCATCGACACGCCGGGCCTCCACAAGCCCAAGGACGCCCTGGGAAGCGAGCTCAACAAGGCCGCGCTGGCCGAGCTCGCCGACGCCGACGTGGTGGCCTTCCTCGTTGACGCCACCAAGCCGGTTGGCACGGGCGATGCCTGGGTGGCGGGCCACGTCGCCAAGGCCGACGCTGACTACAAGCTCCTGGTGGTCACCAAGGCAGACATCGCCGGTCCCCAGAAGGTCGCCGAGCAGCTCGAGGCCGCCCGCGCGCTTGCCACCTTCGACGACGAGCTCGTGATCTCGGCCAAGGAGGGCTTCAACGTCGACGCCTTCCTCCAGCTGGTCTCCGCCCACCTGCCCGAGGGCCCCAAGTGGTTTCCCGACGACATGGACACCGACACCACCGACGAGGACCTCGTGGCCGAGTTCGTCCGCGAGAAGCTCTTCCTCAACCTGCGCCAGGAGCTCCCGCACTCGGTCGGCGTGCTCTGCGACCAGATCGAGTACGCCGACGACGGCCACGCGTCCATCTGCGCGACCATCCTCGTCGAGCGCGAGGGCCAGAAGGGCATCGTCGTGGGTCGCGGCGGCCAGATGGTCAAGAAGGTGGGCACCGAGGCCCGCCACGACATCGAGAAGCTCCTCGGGTGCAAGGTCTTCCTGGAGCTGCGCGTGCGTGTGGAGCCCCAGTGGAGGCGCAACGCAAACATCATCCAGCGCCTGGGCTACGGGGAGCAGGAGTAGAGCTTGGCGGGTGCCCGCACATACCACGCCCGCGCCCTCGTGCTCGACCGGACCAAGCTCGGCGAGACGGACCTCATCCTGACGCTTCTTGCCCAGGACGGCCGACAGCTGCGCTGCGTGGCCAAGGGCGCCAGGAAGCCCGGCGGCCGGCTTGCCGCCCGCGTGGAGCTCTTCTGCGAGTGCGACTTCCTGGTGGCACGGGGGCGCAGCCTGGACGTGGTCTCGGAGGCCGGCCTGGTTGACGCCCACGCCCGCCTGAGGGGCGACCTCGCGCGCGTGAGCGCGGCCTCGGCCGTCTGCGAGGTGGCCCGCCTGACCTGCTACGAGGACGCGCCGGACCCGTTCCTGCACGCCATCTGCGCCCGGGCCCTGCGCGCCTGCGAGGAGGCAGCCGACCAGGCACACCTTGACCTCGCGGCGGCCGCCTACGGCCTCAAGGTGTGCGCGCACGCCGGCTGGAGGCCGGTCCTGGACGCCTGCTGCGCCTGCGGCGACCCCGCCCCCTCGCGCCTCTCGGCCCTTGCGGGCGGGCTTCTCTGCGAGAGCTGCGCGCGCGACGTGGCGGGCGCGGAGGAGGTGAGCCCCTCACAGGTGGCCTGGCTGCGGGCCCTTCTGGGCTCCACCTTCGACGAGCTCTTGTCCGCCCCGGTGGACGACTCCTGCGCCGCGTGGCTCCTGGGATGCGCCCACGTCTGGTGCGCCACGCACCTGGAGGCGAGGCTTCGGGCCATGGAGTTTGCCCTCAGCGTGTAGGGTACGCGCGCGTCCTTGTGTTCTTGTCGTGCAGACGCCTTGCCTGTGATAGACTTCACCAGGTTTTGTACGCACCCCGTACCTGGTTGCCCGCCCCACCGACGGCACACCCGGTTAGGGGCCAGTCCCAAGAAAGGTGGATCAAAGCATGATCACCAAGGAGCAGAAGGCCGAGCTCATCAAGCAGTACGGCAAGAACGAGCACGATTCCGGTTCCGCCGAGGTCCAGGTCGCCATCCTGACCGCCCGCATCAAGGAGCTCACCGAGCACATGAAGTCCCACAAGAAGGACTTCCACACCCGTCGCGGCCTCCTCATGCTGGTCGGCAAGCGTCGTCGTCTCCTCTCCTACATCAAGAAGAACGACATCGAGAACTACCGTAACCTCATCAAGAGCCTCGGCATCCGCGACAACATCCAGTAGTCACAGAGCGAGTCTTAACGGGGGCGCCTGAGGGCGCCCCTTGTTGTGTTCGGGGGGACTGGCCCCTCGCGCACGGCGGGGAAGGGCCCCGCAAGATGGCCCGTCTGCAATGGGGCAGGCGGAGATAAGGGAAAAGACATGGCAAAGGTAACTCACGAGTTCGATCTCTACGGCAAGCACTACGTCCTTGAGACCGGCGAGCTCGCCAAGCAGGCCACGGGCGCCGTCCTGGTCAAGTGCGGCGAGTCCACGGTGCTTCTCACCGCCGTGGTGTCCAAGGAGCGCAAGGACTACGACTTCTTCCCCCTGACGGTTGACTTCATCGAGAAGATGTACGCCGTCGGCCGCATCCCCGGCGGCTACCTCAAGCGCGAGGCGCGTCCGTCCGAGAAGGCCACCCTCACGGCCCGCATGATCGACCGCCCGCTGCGCCCGAGCTTCCCGGCCGGCTTCCGCAACGAGGTCCAGGTCGTGGCCACCACGCTCGTCGCCGACCAGGTCAACCCCGTCGACACCATCTGCGTCATGGCCGCCTCCGCCGCCCTCACCGTCGGCGGCGTGCCCTTCGAGGGCCCGCTGGCCTGCGTGCGCATCGGCCGCGACCGCGAGACCGGCGAGTTCATCGTGAACCCCACCTACGAGGAGCGCGACAACTCCGACCTCGACCTCGAGCTCGGCGGCGCGTCCGACTTCATCTCCATGCTCGAGGCCGGCGCCGACGAGATCTCCGAGGAGGACATGCTCGCCGCCATGGCCTTCGGCCAGGAGGCCATCGCCGCCTTCTGCGAGGAGGAGAAGAAGTTCTTCGCCAAGGTCGAGGAGGCCAACGGCCCCATCCAGCAGCGCGAGTACATCCTCGACGAGCCGCTGCCTGAGGTCCACGACCGCATCTTCGCCCACTACGACGAGATGGAGGCCGCCCTCAAGGACGCCGACAAGCTCTCCCGCATCGGCAAGGTCGAGGCCCTGAAGGAGTCCATCCGCGCCGAGTTCACCGAGGAGGAGCAGGCCCAGTGGAGCCGTGCCATCCCCGTCGAGCTCAAGGCCCTCGAGAAGCACGCCATGCGCCTCATGGTCGTCGAGACCGGCGAGCGCGTCGACGGCCGCACCCCCACCGAGGTGCGCCCGCTGATGGTCAAGCCCGACTACCTGCCGCGCGTCCACGGCTCCGGCCTCTTCCAGCGCGGCCAGACCCAGGTGCTCTCCGTCTGCACCCTGGGCATGCTCAACGAGTGGCAGCGCCTCGACACCATCGAGCCCGTCGACGGCAAGCGCTACATCCACCACTACAACTTCCCGCCGTTCTGCACCGGCGAGACCGGCCGCATGGGCAGCCCCAAGCGCCGCGAGATCGGCCACGGCAACCTCGCCGAGCGTGCCCTTCTCCCCGTGATCCCGTCCGAGGACGAGTTCCCCTACACCATCCGCGTGGTCTCCGAGGTCATGGAGTCCAACGGCTCCTCCTCGATGGCCTCCACCTGCGGCTCCACGCTTGCCCTCATGGACGCCGGCGTGCCCCTCAAGCGCCCGGTCTCCGGCGTTGCCATGGGCCTCATCCAGGAGGCGGGCAAGACCGTCGTCCTGACCGACATCCAGGGCCTCGAGGACTTCCTCGGCGACATGGACTTCAAGGTCACCGGCACCACCAAGGGCATCACCGCCATGCAGATGGACAACAAGGCCACCGGCCTCACGCCCGAGATCTTGCGCTCCGCGCTCATGCAGGCGCACGAGGGCCGCATGTTCATCCTGGACACCATGCTCGACGCCATTCCCGCCCCGCGCGAGTCCACCAAGGACTGCGCGCCGCAGATCATCAGCCTGCAGATCCCCACGGACAAGATCCGCGAGGTCATCGGCAGCGGCGGCAAGGTCATCCGCGGCATCCAGGAGGACACCGGCGCCACCATCGACATCCAGGAGGACGGCACCGTCTTCATCGCCGGCGTCAACGGCGCGGGCGACGCCGCGGCCGAGCGCATCAAGGCCATCGTCAAGGTCCCCGAGGTGGGCGAGGAGTACACCGGCCGTGTCGTCGGCATCCAGCCCTTCGGCGCCTTCGTCGAGCTTCTCCCCGGCAAGGACGGCCTGCTGCACATCAGCCGCGTCGCCCAGGGCCGCGTCGACAAGGTCGAGGACGTCCTCAACATCGGCGACGAGGTCAAGGTCCGCGTCCTCGAGGTCGACGAGAAGGGCAAGATCAGCCTCGACCGCATCGACAAGCCCGAGGCTCCCGCCGGCTCCGGCAACGGCGGCCGTCACCACGACGGCGAGGACCGTCGTCCCCGTGAGCACCGTGCCCTGCGCCGCCGTCCCGGCGACAAGGGCGAGGGTGCCGGCAACGGCGGCCGTCAGCCCCGTCGTCACCACGACGCCTAGTCGCGCGTAGCGTAGCAACCTGGGGGAGGCCCTGGACCAGAAGCGTCCGGGGCCTCCTCTTTTTTTGGCGGCGCGGGGCCCACGAGCCGTGAAACACCTATGGAACCACCGTTCGCCGAGCGCTTCTCGACTACAATGGGAAAGTATGCCTTTGAGCATCGCATGGTTGCGGTCGGGCGTCTCAGCAGCGCCTAAGACCGTGTACATATACTTTGAACTGCGCAAACGAAAGGAATTCCATAGGAATGCCCAAGAAAGACACGGCACTGAAGATCATCCCGCTCGGCGGACTCGACGGCATCGGCAAGAACATGACGGCCTTCGAGTACGGCGACGACATGGTCCTGGTGGACGCCGGCCTGATGTTCCCCGAGGACGACCAGCCCGGCATCGACCTCATCCTTCCCGACTACACCTACGTGCTGGAGAACGAGCACAAGCTCCGCGGCATCGTCATCACCCACGGCCACGAGGACCACACGGGCGCCCTGCCGTACCTTCTCATGGACCTCACCCGCAAGGTGCCCATCTACGCCGCCAAGCTCACCCTGGGCATGATTGCCGGCAAGCTGGAGGAGCACAACATTCGCCAGCCCAAGTTCCGCGAGGTCCAGGACGGCTCCAACGTCACGCTTGGCGCCCTCAACCTCACGTTCTTCGCCATGACGCACTCCATCCCGGGCGCGCTCGGCGTCTTCATGAACACCCCGGCCGGCACCCTCATCCACACGGGCGACTTCAAGCTCGACCAGACGCCCATTGACGGCCGTCGTCCCAACTACCAGGCAATCTGCAAGTTCGGCGCCCTGGGCGTCGACCTGCTGCTGGCCGACTCCACCAACGCCACCAGGCCCGGCTTCACCCAGTCCGAGGCCGCGGTCGGCCCCAACCTGCGCCACATCATCAAGAACGCCAAGGGCCGCGTCTTCGTCGCGTCCTTCTCGAGCCACATCCACCGCCTGCAGCAGGTCTGCGACGCCTCCGTTGCCGTGGGCCGCAAGGTCGTGGTGACGGGTCGCTCCATGGTCAACAACACCAAGGTCGCCCGCGAGCTCGGCTACCTCAACATCGCCGACGAGGACATCATCGACGCCTTCGACGTCGACCGCATCGACGACGACAAGATCGTCGTGCTGTGCACCGGCTCCCAGGGCGAGCCGCTCTCCGCGCTTGCCCGCATGGCCAACGGCGAGCACAAGTCGCTCTCCATCACCGCAAACGACACGGTGATCATCTCCGCCACGCCCGTCCCCGGCAACGAGAAGAGCGTCCAGGGCATCATCAACTCGCTCTCCAAGATCGGCTGCGACATCTACGACAAGAGCCGCGCCCTCGTGCACGTCTCCGGCCACGGCTCCCAGGAGGAGCTCAAGCTCATGCTGGCCATGGTCAAGCCGAGGAACTTCATGCCGGTCCACGGCGAGGCCTGCCACCTGCGCGCCCACGCCGAGCTCGCCGTCAAGATGGGCGTCCCCGAGAAGAACATCTTCGTGCTGGACAACGGCGACACCCTCGAGATGCGCCACGGCAAGGTCCGCCGTGGCCGCGCCGTGGAGTCCGGCGTGGTCTACGTCGACGGCGGAAACGTCACCGACGCCAACCCCGTGGTCATCCGCGACCGCCAGAAGCTCGCCCAGGACGGCGTGGTCTCCGTGACCGTGGCCATCTCCGGCAAGCGCAAGAACGTGTCTGCCGTCGAGGTCACGTGCCGCGGCATCTCCTTCGGCTCCGACGAGGAGCTCATGGAGGAGGCCCGCGCGACCGTCCGCGCCCAGGCCGACAAGCTCGCCAACTCCGACGGCGCCAGCATCGACTCGCTCCGTCGCAACGTGCGCAACTCCGTGTCCAACCTCTTCTGGAACAAGACCCACACCAGGCCCATGGTCATTCCGGTCGTGCTGGAGGTCTAGCACCGCATGCCATCCAACCGCAGCAAAAACGCACCCAAGAAGAACTCGGGCGCGAGGGGCTCGTCCTCTCGCGCCTCCAAGGCGGCCCAGACCCCCGAGAGGGGCTCGGTCACCGGTGACCTCGTGGGCATCGCCCTGGCCGTTGTCGCCATCGCCATGGTGGTCTCCATCGTGGCGCCGTCCTCTGCCGTCATAACGAGCGCCGTGGGCAACGGGCTCGAGCTCGCCTTCGGTGCGGGCGCCATCCTGTTCCCGCTGGCGCTTCTCGTCTTCTCGGCAACCTTCTTCGTAGAGGACGGGACCCTGGTCTCCGGGCGCATCGCCGCCGGCCTCACGCTCGTCGTGCTGGCCGTGCTTGCCATGCTCTCGCTCAACCTGCCCGGGGCGGAGTCCATGCCCGAGAGCGTGGTCTGCGCAGCGGTGGTCAAGGGCGCCGGCGGCTATGTGGGCGGGTTCATCGCCCTCGCGCTCCTGCGCTTCCTCGGCGTCATCGTCGGCAACGTCGTGCTGGTGGGCCTCGTGGTGACGGGTATTGTCATCTGCGGCTTCTCCATCTCCGACGCCGTCTCCAGGATCAACTCGCGCCTCGCCCTCGCAGGCGAGCTCCACCGCGCCCGCGCCGAGGCAAAGGCCCAGGAGCGCGAGCTTGCCGCCCAGGCGGGCGACGCCACCCGCGAGCGCGCCCCCAAGGGACGCCGCGGCAAGGTCGAGGTCCCCCAGGCCTCGCTCTTCGATGAGACGGGGGAGGGGGAGACCACCTTCATCGGAGACCGCAAGACGAGCGTCCTGCGCCGCCGCGGAAAGGCCGCCGGCGCCGAGGCCGCGACCGCTGCAGACGAGCCGGACGCGCCCGTCGAGTCCTCCGCCGACGGCACCTCGCTCTTTGACGTCGACCTTCCCTGGGACGAGCCCCTCGACGACGAGGGGGAGCCGGCCCAGACCAAGCTGCTCAAGGGCCGCAGGAAGTCCCGTGGCCGCAAGGCCCAGGGCGAGGCGGCCCCAGGCGAGGCGTCCTCCCAGACGTCCGCAGGTGTTGCCGAGGAGTCCACGGACGGCTCCAAGGCGGCCGTGCCGGAGTTTCTCGCCGGCGTGAGGGGGGAGCGCGCCCACATGCCCGCCCCGGCCCCCACTGGCGACAAGATTAGCCGCCCCGGAGACTCCCAGGCCGACTACGAGCTGCCGCCCCTCTCCATCCTGCGCAAGAACGATGCCACCGACGGCAGCTACGCCGACGACTCCGAGCTAGCCAAGACCGCCCAGAGGCTCCAGGGCACCCTGGGGGAGTTTGGCCTCACCTCGCGTGTCACGGGCTGGATCGCCGGCCCGTCGGTCACCACGTTCAAGATCTCCATGGGCGAGGGCGAGCGCGTGAGCAAGATTGTCAACCTTGAGGACGACATCACGCTTTCGCTGGCCGCAAAGTCCGTCCGCATCTTCGCGCCCATCCCGGGAACCTCCCTGGTGGGCATTGAGATTCCCAACGAGAAGCCCCAGCCGGTCTTTCTCTCCGACGTGCTCCCCTACGCCCAGGGCGGACCCCTGGAGTGCGCCTTCGGCCGCGACTCCGAGGGCAAGCCCATCGTGGTCGACCTCGCGGGCCTGCCGCACCTCCTGGTGGCCGGCACCACCGGCTCCGGCAAGTCGGTGCTCCTCAACGCCATCATCATGAGCATGCTCATGCGCTCCACGCCCGAGCAGGTCAGGCTCATCATGGTGGACCCCAAGCGCGTCGAGTTCACCGGCTACGCGGGCCTGCCCCACCTCTACGTGCCCGTGGTCACCGAGCCGCGCCAGGCCGCGAGCGCCCTGCAGTGGGGCGTGACCGAGATGGAGCGCAGGCTCAAGGTCTTCGAGCACTACAAGGTGCGTGACATCAAGACGTACAACGGCAACGTCGACGGCGGAAAGTACGCCGACATGGAGAACCCGCCCAAGCACATGCCGTACTTCGTCATCGTGATTGACGAGCTCGCCGATCTCATGATGGTCGCCGGCAAGGACGTGGAGAGCTCCATCGTGCGCATCGCGCAGCTGGGCCGCGCTGCGGGAATCCACCTCATCGTGGCCACGCAGCGCCCCTCCGCCGACGTCGTCACCGGCCTCATTCGCGCCAACATCGACAACCGCGTCGCGCTCTCGGTTGACAACGCGCTCAACTCGCGCATCATCCTCGACCAGAAGGGCGCCGAGCAGCTCCTGGGTAGGGGAGACATGCTCGTCAAGCTGCGCGGCAAGAAGCCGAGGCGCGCACAGGGCTGCTGGGTCTGCGACGAGGAGATCGAGCAGACGGTAGCCTTCGTTCGCGAGCAGGTCACGGCCGACTACCACGAGGACATCCTCACCGCCGTGGTGCCCAACACGCCGGGCGCCCCGGGCGCGGAGGTCGGCAAGGACGACGACCCTCTCGTCTGGGAGGCCGCGCGCATAGTTGTGGAGTCACAGCTTGGTTCCACGTCCGGCCTGCAGCGCGCCCTCTCCGTGGGGTACGCTAGGGCGGGCCGCATCATGGACATGCTCGAGGCAAAGGGCGTCGTCGGTCCGGCCAACGGCTCTAAGCCGCGCGAGGTGCTTCTCGACAAGGAGGCCCTCGAGGATCTGAAGGTTCAGGAAGCTGCGTACAGGGAGGTCGAGTAGCAGGTGCCACGTCCGCGTTTCAGCGAGATGCTGCTTCAGCGCCGGCGCCAGCTCGGGCTCACGTGCGAGCAGGCGTCTCGCATCCTCAAGCTGCGAGAGGACGTCCTCATCGCGTTTGAGGAGGGGGACTTCGAGAGCATGCCCCAGAGCGGCTACGCCCAGGGAATGCTCTCTTCCTATGCTCGCTACCTGGGCCTCAACGCCCGCGAGGTGGTCGACCTCTTCCAGGAGGAGCTCTACGAGTACGTCAACGGCTCCGGGTCGCACGAGCTGCGCCGCCGCACGAGGGACACCATCGCCGGCAGGGGCATCTCCGGCTACGACGTGGTCAACGAGGCCGGTTCGCGGCCCAAGGCCTACGTCGAGTACCACGGCCTTCTCCCCACCGCGGGAGGGCCGGCCGGCGACATGGGCAACTTCGCGACGGTGACGCCCGCCCGCCCGAGGCAGTCCGTGCCCCTGGCTGGGCTGGGCCCCTCGGCCGTCGCGGCCTACGGGCGCGAGGACCATGCCTACCAGCAGCCGCGCCAACAGCGCCCCTACAACTCCGGTCAGGCCTACGAGTCAAGGCAGCAGAGAAGCACGGCCCGCAGGCGCGCCTCCGGCCAGCGCCGCCCGCAGTCCGACCCCGCCGGCCGCCTGCTGCGCGAGGGCCAGCAGGGCGTCGTCGACCGCGACCGCGACCTCGTCGCGCCTCGCGGGCGCGCGGGGCAGGCCCGGACGCAGAGGCTCTACCAGAGGGACGACGTCAGCACCCGCAGCGTGCGCCGTGGCGAGTACCGCGACGACCTCCGCTACGACGGCGTCGCCAGCCCCTACGAGCGCGCCTCCACCATCTCCGGGCGCCGCTCCTCAAGGAACATCGCCTCTGTCGAGCGGCCCAACGTGAGGCGCCGCCAGCCTTCCGAAAGGTCCGGTGCCCAGGGGGGACGACGCCGGCAGCCGGCCCGTCGCGGGGGCGTCGCCGGGTTTGTCGACGCCTTCCTCTCGGACAGGCGCCGCGCCCTGCTGCTGCTCCTTCTGGTCCTCGCCGCGGTCCTCACGCTCATCCTGGTCTTCTCCGTCAAGTCGTGCACGGGCTCTGCCCAGTCAGCCCAGACCGGGTCCAAGACGGTCAACGTGACCACTGCTCAGGGCTCCGGACAGGACTCCTCGCAGGGGTCCGGCTCTGGCTCTGACACCTCGTCGTCCGCCTCCGACTCCAAGCAGGGCCAGGCCGCTTCCGACGCCTCGGGCTCCGGCTCCAAGGCCACGGGCGACGCGGCCTCCGGCGACCAGGCCCAGGCCGACGCCGCCGCGACGCCCGAGCAGACCATCGTCCAGGTGAGTCTCGCCTCCGGCGAGGCGTCCTGGGTCGAGGTCACGGTCGACGGCAAGAGCGTCGTCGCCGACAACCTCACCGGAGCCTGGTCCCAGACGTACACGGTGACCGACAGCATCGCCATCCAGGTGAGCAACGTCGACGCCGTGACCGTCACCAACAACGGCAAGAAGGTGGACTTCTCGTCCAAGACCTCCGGCGTGGGCACGCTCACCATCAAGGGCACGCCCGCCCCGGCCACCGACGAGACCGGGGGCGACGCCTCGGCGGGCTCTTCTGCCGGCACCTCCGCCACCGTCTCCGGCACGAGCTCGTCCGCATCCGCAGCTTCGACAAAGTCCTCTGGCTCCAAGAGCCAGTAACCACTCCCAACCACCGCAAGAGCCAGGCGCCGAGGGGGCGCCCGAGAGGAGCACTCATGGCCAAGGAATCAAGCTTCGACGTCGTCTCCACCGTTGACATGCAGGAGGTCGACAACGCCTATCAGCAGGCCGCCCGCGAGCTCACGCAGCGCTACGACCTCAAGGGCACGGGTGCCACCCTCGAGCTCTCCAAGAAGGACGGCGCCTTCAAGATCGAGGCCCCCTCGGAGTTCGTGGCGAGCCAGGTACGCGACATCCTGGGCTCTAAGCTGGTGAAGCGCGGCATCGACCTCTCCGCCATCCGCTGGGCAGACCCGCAGGCCGCCACCGGCATGTCCGTCCGCCAGGCGGGTACCATCGTCCAGGGCATCGACCAGGACACCACCAAGCGCATCGCCAAGGACATCCGCGACCTCAAGGTCAAGGCCAAGGCGACCGTCGAGGGTGACAAGCTCCGTGTCTCCTCCGCCTCGCGCGACGTGCTGCAGTCCGTCATCGCCGCGCTCAAGGGCAACGACTACGGCCAGCCCCTCCAGTTCGTCAACTACCGCTAGGAGGCAGCCGTGGCAGAGCAGACCCCAATCGCCTCCGTCCTCTTCGTGACCCTCGGGTGCGCCAAGAACGAGGTCGACACCGACCGCATGCGCGCCCTTCTCCTCAAGGCCGGCTTCTCCGAGGCCGCAGACCCCGAGGAGGCCGACGTCGCCATCGTCAACACCTGCTCCTTCCTGGCCTCGGCCACCGAGGAGTCCGTCGAGGCCACCCTCGAACTGGCGGAGGGCCGCGCCGAGGGCGTTCGCGAGTGCCCCATCGTCATGTGCGGCTGCGTTCCCTCGCGCTATGGCGACGAGCTGCCCGAGCAGCTCCCCGAGGTGGCTGCGTTCGTGCGCTCCGAGGACGAGGACGGCATCGTCGGCGTCGTGGCCGACGTCTTGGGCGTCCAGGCCAACCTCGCTCCCGTCGACTTCTCCGGCACCCTGCGCACCATCGACGGCGCCTCCTCCTTCGTCAAGATCTCTGAGGGCTGCGACCGCTTCTGCGCCTTCTGCGCCATCCCGTACATCCGCGGCCGCTACCACTCCCGTCCCGCCGACCAGATTTGCGCCGAGGTCGCCGACCTCATGGAGGGCGGCGTCCGCGAGGTCGTCCTCATCGGCCAGGACACCGGCATCTGGGGCTCAGACTTCGAGGGCGACCAGACGCTCGCCAAGCTGCTTCGACAGGTGGCGGAGGTCGTGCGCCCCTACGACGGTTGGGTGCGCGTGCTCTACCTGCAGCCCGAGGGCATGACCGACGAGCTCATCGCCACCATCCGCGACGTTGACGAGGTGCTGCCCTACATCGACATCCCCATCCAGCACTGCTCCGAGCGCGTGCTGGCCTCCATGGGGCGCTCCGGCTCCACCGAGCAGCTCCGCGAGCTCTTCGCGCGCCTGCGCCGCGAGATTCCCGGCATGGTCCTGCGCACCACGGGCATGTGCGGCTTCCCCGGCGAGACGGACGAGGAGGCCGACGAGCTCTACGACTTCATCCAGGAGGAGGAGTTCGACTACACCTCCGTCTTCGCCTACTCCCAGGAGGACGGCACCAAGGCCGCCCGCATGGAGGACCAGGTGGACGAGGACGTCAAGCTGGAGCGCACGCAGCGCCTCATGGACCTCGTCGAGCAGCTGGGCTTCTCGGCCACGGCCAAGCACGTGGGCGAGCGCGTGAGGGTCATCATCGACGGCGCCGAGGAGGGCGAGGACGGCCCCGAGCTCATCGGCCACGCCTGGTTCCAGGCTCCCGACTGCGACGGCGCCGTGCACATCGCCGCGGGCGAGGTCTCCGTGGGTGACATCGTGACCGTGGACCTCGTGGACTCCTTCTGCTACGAGCTCGTCGGAGAGATCGTCGAGGAAGGGGAGGCCGAGTAGCCTTGTCTGCGAAGAAGAGCATCTGGACCCCCGCCAACGTCGTCACCTGCGCCAGGGTGGTGCTCGTGCCCCTGTGGCTCGTGATTGCCGAGCTGGTGGGCGTCCCCTCGGGCGAGACCCTGAGCTGGTCCGCCATGGGCGTCTTCGCCTTCTTCCTGCTCATCTCGCTCACCGACAAGGTGGACGGCTACCTCGCGCGTTCTCGCAACGAGGTCACGACCTTCGGCAAGTTCCTCGACCCCATCGCCGACAAGCTCGCCGTGGTGGTTTCGCTCTGCTTCCTGCTCGAGCACGGCGTGGTGGGAAGCTGGGTGCTTCTCGTCGTGGTCGCGCGCGAGTTTCTGGTCTCCGGCCTGCGCATGGTCGTGGCCTCCAGGGGCGTGGTCATCGCGGCCAGCAACCTCGGCAAGTGGAAGACGGCCACCACCATGACCTCCATCTGTGGCCTTCTCTTCGTCTGTGCCCTTCCGGCGGAGAGCTGCGCTGCCCTGCCGCTGGCTTTGGCCTTCCAGCTGCTCCTCGTCGTCGCCATGGCGCTCACGGCCTGGTCCGGCATCGACTACTTCGCCAAGTCCTGGAAGTACCTCGTGGAGGAGGACTAGCCGTGGGCGTTGAGATCCTTCCAGAGAGCGAGTGCCTCTACGAGCTCGCCAGTCAGGTAGTAGAGAAGGGCTCCGAGCTCGGGCTCACCGTGGGGACCGCCGAGTCCTGCACCGGAGGTCTCGTGGCGGGCTGCCTCACGGCCGTCCCCGGGTCCTCCTCGGTCGTGCGTGGCGGCGTGGTGAGCTACGCCGTCCCGGTCAAGCACGAGGTCCTGGGCGTCAGCCAGCAGGTCCTCGACGAGCCCGGCGTCGGCGCCGTCTCCTCCGAGTGCGCCTGCCAGATGGCCGAGGGCGCCCGTCGCGTCCTCGGGTGTGACGTGGCCGTCTCGCTCACCGGCATCGCCGGCCCTGGGGGAGAGGAGCCCGGCAAGCCCGTGGGCACCGTCTGGATGGGGCTCTCCACGGCTGCCGGCGTCAGAAGCGTGCTTCATCGCTTTGGCGGAGACCGTGCGCAGGTCCGCTCCGCCGCCGTGGCCAGGGCTCTTGAGCTTCTTTGTGAAGGCCTTGTGGAAAGTTCCTAGACCTGCCAATTGCCCGCAGGCCGGGTCGTTTCTGTTTGACGTTGCGTTGCGGCTGCTTGGTGGCCGTCGCTGAAAGCGCGCGGTACGCTGGCCGAAAGTTTGCGGTATGCCAGGTGTCCGCCAGCCGCAAGTCCTCAAGCCTAAGGTGTGCCCAGGGATGTTGACTTAGAACGGGTGTTCGTCTAACATCAAGGCAACAAGACAGCAAGGGAGCGCACATGGCCAAGACCAAGGGAACGTCCAAGGAGATCCTGCCCGCCACCACGGGCGAGGAGCGCGAGAAGGTCCTCAAGGCAACCGAGGACGAGATCATCAAGAAGTTCGGCAAGGGCTCCATCATGAGGTTCGGAGACGACGGACCCAGCATGGAGGTCGAGGCCATCCCCACGGGCTCGCTCGCCCTTGATGCCGCGCTGGGCATCGGAGGCGTTCCCCGTGGCCGCATCGTCGAGATCTACGGCCCCGAGTCCTCCGGCAAGACCACGCTCTCTCTCGAGATCTTGGCTGAGGCCCAGGCCATGGGCGGCGTCGTTGCGTTCATCGACGCTGAGCACGCCCTCGACCCCGGCTATGCCGCGCGCATCGGCGTCGACATCGACGACGTCCTCATCTCCCAGCCCGACACCGGCGAGCAGGCGCTCGAGATCTGTGACATGCTCGTGCGCTCCGGCGCCATCGACGTCGTGGTCGTGGACTCCGTCGCGGCCCTCGTGCCCCGCGCCGAGATCGAGGGAGAGATCGGAGACACCACCGTTGGCCTGCAGGCCCGCCTCATGAGCCAGGCCCTGAGAAAACTCGCCGGCTCCCTCTCCAAGTCAAACACCACCTGCATCTTCATCAACCAGCTGCGCGAGAAGATCGGCGTCATGTTCGGCAACCCCGAGACCACGCCTGGCGGTCGCGCCCTCAAGTTCTTCGCGTCCGTCCGCATGGACATCCGTCGCATCGACAGCATCAAGGTCAACGGCGAGAACATCGGCAACCGCGTCCGCGTCAAGGTCGTCAAGAACAAGGTCGCCCCTCCCTTCAAGCAGGCCGAGTTCGACATCATGTATGGAAAGGGCATCTCCAAGGAGGGCTCGCTTCTGGACATGGCCGTCGAGTACGACATCGTCAACAAGTCGGGCTCCTGGTTCACCTATGACACAGAGCGCCTCGGGCAGGGCCGAGAGGCGGCCAAGGAGTTCCTTGCCACCAACCCTGACCTCATGGCGGAGATTGACCACAAGGTGCGCGTGGCCTGTGGCCTCGAGCTGGGCGACGAGCCTGCCGGCATGCCCGTTGAGGACGCTGACGCTGGCAGCCTGACCGAGTAGGCAAGAAGGTGTGCAACCTCAGCTTCAGCTGGGACGTCGAGCTTCCCGAGCGGGGTTCGGCCTCGCTCGGGGGGCGTCGCCCCCTTGCGATCCTCGTCATCTGCTCTGAGTCCCACGGGCAGGAGCGCATTCCAATTCCCAAGGCGGTAGGCAGGAGGCTCGTTTCGCTTCTGGAGTCCGACGGCGAGCAGCCGTCTGGGCGCTCGGAGCTCCTCTATCGCGTGCGGGCCATCTCGCTCGAGCAGGCCCGGTCCAAGGCGGAGGACCTTCTCAACAGGAGGGACTACTCATCGAGCGAGCTTGCGGCCAAGCTCGGGGAGACCGGGTTCCACCCCTCCGTGGCCGACGAGGTCGTTGCGAGGTTCGTCGAGGTGGGCCTTCTTGATGACGGGCGGTTTGCGGAGCTGTTCGCCCGCTCCAAGGCCGCGGCCGGATGGGGGCGCATCAAGATCGAGCGCGAGCTGGCCCGTCGTGGCGTCGACGCCACACAGCTTGAGGGGTGGCCTTCCGGCTATCTTGAGGAGGACGAGTCCGAGACAGCGTTTGCCCTTGCCTCCCGCAGGCGTCTTTCAGGCAAGAACGACTTCCAGAAGCTCGTCCGCTTCCTCTGCGGGCGCGGTTTTCCCATGGGTGTAGCCATGGATGCCGCAAAGAGGGTCCTTGCGGAGGCCGAGCAGGGCTGAGGCGGGGCCACCACCGTCCACCGACCGAACATATGATTTGACAGTTTGCCCTTGTGGAATATAGGATGAAGGTTGCCATCGAGGCTCAATCTCTTCCGCTGGGCTACCAGCAGATGCTTATATCGTCCTACTCGTTAGCTGTAGTACATAGTTTTATGCAACGGACCGAGCGGCGGACTGTCCTCAGATGGCGGGTTCCGTGGCCTTGTGGCCATGGTCTCCTGAACTACGCAGAAGCTTGCCATCTTTGAGGAGTACAACATGGAAGTCGCAATCATTGTCGGCGTCGTGTGCCTGGCATTGGGCATCGGCGTCACCTATGCCCTGCTAGCAGGAAAGAGCACGTCCAAGCTTAAGCTCGCCGACCAGCAGATCGAGAACGCGCGCGGCGAGGCCGAGCGCATCACCTCCGAGGCCAACCGCCAGGCCGAGAACGCCAAGAAGGAGGCGGTCCTGGAGGCCAAGGAGCAGATCCTGCAGCTCAAGCAGAACTCCGAGGCCGAGGAGAAGAAGCGCAAGGGCGAGCTCCAGACCCTCGAGAACCGCATCATGCAGCGCGAGGAGTCCCTGGACCACCGCAATGACGCCCTTGACCGCAGGGAGCACCAGCTCTCCAGCCTTCAGGGCCAGTTGGACCGTCGCAAGTCCGACCTTGACGAGCTCGTGGCCAAGCAGACCTCCGAACTCGAGCGCATCGCCGGCCTCACCAAGGACGACGCCCACGACGAGCTCATCTCCCGCGTCCGCGCCGAGAGCGTGAGGGACGAGGCTCAGATCCTGCGCGAGTCCGAGCAGAACGTGCGCGCCCAGGCCGACAAGACGGCCCGCGAGATCATCTCCACCGCCATCCAGCGCTGCGCCGCCGACCAGGCCGGAGAGATCACCGTCACCTCCGTCCACATTCCCTCCGACGACCTCAAGGGCCGCATCATCGGCCGCGAGGGGCGCAACATCCGCACCTTTGAGCAGGTGTCCGGCGTCTCCCTCGTGATCGATGACACGCCCGAGACCGTCATCCTCTCCAGCTTTGACCCGGTTCGCCGCGAGACGGCCCGTGTCGCCCTCGAGAACCTCATCGCCGACGGTCGCATCCACCCGGCTCGCATCGAGGAGCTGTACAAGAAGGCCGAGGACCTCGTGAACGAGCGCGTCCGCGAGGCCGGCGAGCAGGCCGCCTTCGACGCCGGCATCCACGACCTGCACCCCGAGCTCGTCCGCACCCTGGGCGCCCTGCGCTATCGCACCTCCTTCGGCCAGAACGTCCTGCAGCACTCCATCCAGGTCTCTGCACTCTGCGGCATCATGGCCTCTGAGCTTGGCCTGGACGAGGCTCCCGCCAAGCGCGCCGGCCTTCTCCACGACCTGGGCAAGGCAATCGACCACGAGGTCGAGGGCCCGCATGCCGTGATCGGCGCCGATCTGGCCCGCCGCTACGGCGAGCGCCCCGAGATCGTGCACGCCATCGAGGCTCACCACGCCGACGTCGACCCCGACACCGTGCTCGACGTCCTGGTCCAGGCCGCCGACGCCATCTCCGCCGCCCGTCCGGGCGCCCGCCGCGAGTCTGCCGAGAACTACATCAAGCGCCTCGAGAAGCTCGAGGAGATCTCCAACGCCCACGAGGGCGTCGAGCGCACCTATGCCATGCAGGCCGGTCGCGAGCTGCACGTCATGGTCGAGCCCGAGAAGATCTCCGACGCCGAGGCCACCGTTCTCGCCCACGACATTGCCAAGCAGATCGAGGACGAGATGGAGTATCCCGGCCAGGTCCGCGTCGTGGTCATCCGCGAGTCTCGCGCCCTCGGAATCGCAAAGTAGGAACCGTCTCCATGGCTGATGGCAGCGACGACCTCCTTGGCTTCGTCGCCTCCATGGGAGGCGAGCGTGCCCTTCGCGTCGAGGAGAACCTCGGCGAGGGGTACGTTCGCCTTCGTGTGGCCGAGGCCGAGAGGCGCCAGGCCAAGCACGACGTTCGCTGTGTCGAGGACGTCGTCATCGAGATGCTCCGCAACGCGAGGGACGCCGGCGCTCGGCACATCTACGTGGCCACTACGCGCGAGGGAGACCTGAGGTCCCTCGTCATGATCGACGACGGCTCCGGCATCCCGGAGGACATGCAGGACCGCATCTTCGAGGCGCGCGTCACCTCCAAGCTCGAGAGCGTCCACATGGACCGCTGGGGCGTGCACGGCCGCGGCATGGCGCTGTTCTCCGTGAGGGAGAACGCCGTCAGCGCTGCTGTGGCGTCATCTGGCGTGGGCCTTGGGTCTTCTATCAAGGTGGTCACCGACGCCACGCAGCTCTCCGAGAGACGCGACCAGTCCACCTGGCCCTCAGTCGGCGTGGACGAGGACGGAGTTCAGTCCTGCGTGCGCGGCCCGCACAACATCATCAGGACCTGCTGCGACTTTGCCCTCGAGGAGCGCGGCACCTGCGAGGTGTACCTCGGCTCCCCGGCAGAGATCGCCGCCACGGCTCGCATGAGGGCCGCCTCCTCCGTCGATGGCGCCGACCTTCTCTTCATCGACTCCCTCTCGGAGCTTCCCGTGCTCGAGCGCCTCAAGGTCGCCGCCGACGCGAGCGAGCTTCTCGACGTCTGCCGCGCCCTTGGGCTCGAGATGTCAGAGCGCACGGCGCACCGCATCGTGGCCGGGCAGATTAAGCCCCTGAGGAGCGTCCTCTCCCGACTCACCCACAAGGCCGAGCCCGCCGAGCGCCGCGAGGTCGACCTCAGGCGCGACCGGCGCGGCCTCAAGATCTCCAGGGACGACGCCGAGGAGTTCTCGCGCATCATGGAGCGGGGCTTCTCGTACGTTGCCAAGCGCTACTACCTGTCGCTTTCCGCCGAGCCCAAGGTGAAGGTTTCCCCCCATAGAATCACCGTGACCTTCGACCTTGACGAGAGCGACTGACGCTAGGCCTCGCTCCACCCATCACGACACCCGACTCGAACAACCCCCATACCAGAAACGTGCCACAGGAGCCACAAATGGATTTCCTCAAAGTCTCAAGCAAGTCGTCGCCCGCGTCGGTCGCGGGCGCCATCGCCGGCATGGTGAAGGACGGCGTCCCGGTCAACATGCAGTGCGTTGGCGCAGGCGCGGTCAACCAGGCCATAAAGGCCGTCGCCATTGCCCGTGGCTTCCTCATCCCCACCGGCGTGGACATCTCCTGCGCACCGACCTTCTCGGACGTGGAGATCGGCGGCGAGAGCCGCACGGCAATCCGGATTGCGGTCTACGTCCACCGCATCAACGCCCAGGCGGGCGCCCTAACCGTTGACGATACCCTTGGGATGGTGTCCTAGCATGGCCGACCTCATGACCCTTGTTGGCAAGACCTACGTCGTCAAGACCTTTGGCTGCCAGATGAACCTGCACGACTCCGAGCGTGTGAGCGGCCTTCTTGACCAGTGCGGCTGCATCTGCGTCGATGAGACCGACCAGGCTGACATCGTGGTCTTCATGACGTGCTGCGTCCGCGAGAACGCCGACCAGCGCCTCTACGGCCAGGCCTCGGCCATGGTGAGCGCTCCCAAGCCGCCCTGCGGCCGCAGGGTCGTTGCCATCGGCGGCTGCATCGCGCAGCGCGACGGCGAGAAGATTCGCAAGAACATACCCGCGGCGGACGTCGTCTTCGGCACCTCGGCGCTCGCGAGCCTGCCCGAGCTTCTCGCCGAGGCGTTTTCCGACGACGGCTCCGTCGTCGAGGTGGACACCGGCGAGGAGGGTCGCGGCTTCTCCGCCGACCTTCCCAGCAGGCGCGCGCAGCGCTTCCACGCCTGGGTGCCCATCATGCAGGGCTGCAACAACTTCTGCACGTACTGCATCGTCCCGTATGTCCGCGGACGCGAGAAGAGCCGTACGCTCGAGGCCGTCGTGGCCGAGTGCGAGAAGCTCGTGGCCGACGGCGTGCGCGAGATCACGCTCCTGGGGCAGAACGTAAACTCCTATGGCCGCAACATCTACGGGGAGCCTCGCTTCGCCGAGCTGCTGCGCGCCGTCGGGCAGACCGGCGTCGAGCGCATACGCTTCACCTCGTCCAACCCCAAGGACCTCTCCGAGGAGGCCATCCGCGCCATGGCGGAGGTCCCCGCCGTGATGCCGCACCTTCACCTGGCCGTCCAGAGCGGCTCCACCCGCGTGCTGAAGGCGATGAACCGCAGCTACACTCGAGAGGAGTACCTGGACCTGGCGAGGCGCCTCAAGGAGGCCATCCCCGGCCTTGCCCTCTCGACCGACATCATCGTCGGCTTCCCCGGCGAGACCGAGGAGGACTTCGAGGAGACGCTCTCCCTCGTCAAGGAGGCGGGCTTCTCGTCTGCCTTCACGTTCATCTACTCGCCGCGTCCCGGCACGCCTGCCGCCAAGATGCCCAACGACACGCCCCACGAGGTCATCCAGGAGCGCTTCGACCGCCTTGCCGACCAGGTGGCGCGTCAGGCGCACGACGCCAACCAGGCCGACCTGGGAGCCCTCTCGACGGTCCTCGTCGAGGGAACCTCCAAGCGCGACGACTCCGTCCTCGTCGGCCACAGCGAGAAGAACCAGACGGTCCACTTCTGCCTGCCCGAGGGGCTCAGCGCAAAGGACCTCATCGGAAAGATCGTCGACGTCCGCGTGCGCGAGGCCAAGACGTGGTATCTGCGCGGCGAGGTCGAGGGCGACCCTCGATGAGCGAGGCCTCCAAGGTCGTGTGCATCGTCGGCCCCACGGCCTCGGGCAAGAGCTCTCTTGCCGAGGCCGTGGCCCTGCGCCTCAAGAGCGCCGTCGTCTCCGTCGATGCCATGCAGGTCTATCGCGGCATGGACGTGGGCACCGCAAAGACCCCGGCGGGGGAGAGGCGCTGCCCGCTTCTGATGGTCGACGTCTGCGACCCCACCGAGAGCTACTCCGTCCAGCGCTTTCAGGCTGACGCACGCTCCTGCGCGGACGGCCTCCTTGCAGATGGGCGCACTCCGGTCCTGTGCGGTGGCACGGGGCTCTACCTCGATGCCGTCATCGACGAGATGGACTTTCCGGCTGGCGAGGTCGGCGGACGCGCCCGCAGCGCCTACGAGGACCTGCTTGCGGAGCGTGGTCCCGAGGGGCTCCACGCGCTTCTCGCCGAGCGAGACCCCAGGAGTGCGGAGCTCATCCACCCCAACAACTCCCGTCGCGTGGTGCGGGCGCTCGAGATGCTCGACGAGGGGGTCTCGTATGCCCAGAAGCACGAGGGGCTCAAGCGCCGCAGCCCTCACTACGCGGCATCGATCTGGGCGCTCTCCATGAGCCGTGACCGTCTTTACCAGCGCATTGACCAGCGCGTCGACCTCATGATGGAGCAGAGGCTCCTTGACGAGGTCGCTGCGCTCAGAGACGACGGACTCGTGGCCGACTCCACCGCGGGGCAGGCCATCGGGTACAAGGAGCTTCTCTCCCACCTTGCGGGGGAGTGCTCCCTCGAGGAGGCTGTCCAGACCATCAAGCGCCGCACGCGCAACTACGCCAAGCGGCAGCTCTCCTGGATCAGGCGAGACGGTCGTGCCAGGGTCCTTGACATGGACGCGCTCTCCACTGAGGAGGCCTGCGAGCTTGTGGTTTCCGGGCTCGGCGTTGGCCAGGACGACGATGGGGGTGGCAGATGAGCAGGTCTGCGGACAGGTTCAAGCCCATCAGCACGGCGCCGGTGCCCGAGCGCGCAATTCTCGTGGGCGTCGATCTCGGCGGGTCCGACTGGTCGTGCGAAGAATCGCTCGCAGAGCTTGCGCGCCTTGCGCAGACGGACGGGGCCGAGGTGGTCCTCACCATGAGCCAGCGGCTCGACGCTCCCGTGCCTAAGACGTTCATCGGCAAGGGCAAGGTCGAGGAGCTGGTGAGCTACGTCCGCAATATGGATGCGGACGTGGTCATCTTTGATGAGGAACTCACCCCCTCCCAGCAGTCCAACCTTGAGCGCATCGTTGGCGAGCCGGTCAAGATCATCGACCGAACCGCGCTCATCCTCGACATCTTTGGGGTCCATGCTCGGACGCGCGAGGGACGCCTGCAGGTGCAGCTTGCGCAGCTCCAATACGTCCTGCCCCGTCTCAGGGGCATGTGGAGCCACCTCGTCGGCGAGCAGACCAGGGGTGGAATCGGCAGCCGCTTTGGCCAGGGCGAGAGCCAGCTTGAGGTTGACCGTCGCCTGGTGAGGGACAAGATCTCCAACCTCAGGCGGGAGCTCCAGCGGCTCGAGGTGAGGCGCGGGGTCCAGAGCAAGGCGCGCTGGGACTCGGGAGTCTACCGCGTGGCGCTGGTGGGCTACACGAATGCTGGCAAGTCGACGCTTCTCAACCGGCTCACGGGGTCCGAGGTCTATGCCAAGGACGAGCTCTTTGCGACGCTCGACCCAACGACGAGGTCCATGGTCCTCGACGAGGGCCGCAAGATCACCGTTACGGATACGGTCGGCTTCATCCAGAAGCTCCCGACGACCCTGGTGGAGGCCTTCAAGTCGACGCTTGCCGAGGTCAGGGCCGCGGATCTGGTACTTCTGGTGGTGGACGCGTCGGACCCGCACTGCGAGCAGGAGATTGCCGCCGTGAGGGGCATCCTCTCCGAGATCGGCGCAGAACAGATCAGGCAGGTCATGGTGCTCAACAAGTGCGACCTTCTGGACGAGGACCAGATGGCAGAGAGGCTCTCCGCTCACCCTGACGCCGTCCAGGTCTCTGCCATTGAAGGCACGGGCGTGGCCGGTCTTCTCTACGCCATCTCCTCCGTTGCGTCTGAGGGAGACGTCTCCATGACCGTGCTCGTTCCCTACGAGAAGGGCCTTCTTCTCAAGATGGTCCACGAGAGGTGCCAGGTCATGAGGGAGCGCTACGTTCAGGGAGGCCTTCTTGCCACGGTCAAGGCCTCCGCTCGCATGAGCGCCACGCTGGCCCCCTACGAGGTCGATGAGGAGGCCCTGGCCTAGAGGAGGCTCCTTCTGGACACAAGCGACGCTATGACCAGCAACACCGGTTGGTGAGCCGCATAGACGAGAAGCGCGTGCCTTCCGAGCCATTCAAGTGGCCTAAGGCCAAGGTCTCTGACACGGCCGCTGCAAAAGGAGTCCTTCAGCGAGGGGCCTGCGCTGGCGCCAGCAAGGTACATGAGCAGGTAGGGGAGAACCGGGTAGTAGTCGCCCGAAACAAATCCCGGACCTGGGAACCCAAGCCAAGAGAGCCAAGGGGTCGCATAGAGCTCTTGTGGTAGGGCCATCCGCGTGAAACCAAGGTCGAGGTAGCCTGAGGGTACGTGCAGCAGCGCAAGAAAGGCGGCAACGCATGCCGCGCCAGCCACAAGGCCCCCGGGACGAATCCGGAGGGTCTCCAGGATGGCGGTGACAAGCGTGCAGGCTGCCATGCAGAAGATGATTCCGAACGAGATGGCATCGTCAACGGCGGCGATCGCCGTCACGGCAAAGATGGCAAGGGCGAAGAGGGCGTATTTGGCTGCCCGTCGATAGTTGTTCCTTGAGTAGGAGCTCATCACTCCGGCTAGAAACAGGAACACCCAGGAGATGGTGGCCCTCCATATGTCCTGGAAGGTTCCCTGGAACCAGGGGAGGGAAAGCCCGGCCAGGTACCTCAGGTCATAGCAGAGGTGAAAGCCCACCATGGACAGGACTGAGAGGCCCCTGAGCGAATCGAAGAAGCGGACGCGCCTAGCCATGGCCGCCTACATGGAGCGGATGAGGGCGGTTACCCTGCCGAGAATGACCGGGTTGTCGGCGTAGATGGGCTCCATGCTGTCGTTCTCGGGCTGGAGCCTGATGCGGTCCTTCTCGCGGTAGAAGGTCTTGACGGTGGCCGAGTCATCTATGAGGGCGACGACGATCTCACCGTTGTGGGCCTCGTGCTGCTCCTTGACGATGATGTAGTCACCATCGAAGATGCCGGCGTTGATCATGGACTCTCCGCGGACCCTCAGGATGAAGGAGCTTGCGTCGCCAACGATGCTGGTCGGCAGCGTGAGGGTCTCCTCGACGTTCTGTTCGGCGAGGATTGGCGTACCTGCGGCCACCCTGCCCACGACGGGCAGCGAGATGAGGTTGTGGTTGAGGTCCTGGGTCACCTCTGCCAGTCGCTGGGGCTGGGGCTCCTCCTTCTGGACGACCTCGATGGTGCGGGGCTTCTTGGAGTCCCTGCGGATGAGCCCCTGCTCCTCGAGCTGCTTGAGGTGCATGTGAACCGTGGAGGGGGAGGCCAGCCCGACCGCAGTGCCTATCTCCCTGACCGAAGGTGGGTAGGCGTGCTCCTCCGTGTATGACTTGATGTAGTCATAGATTTCCTGCTGGCGCTTGCTGATCTTTCCCCTGGGCATTGTGGCCCCCTTTCGACACCTTCATCTTAGATGAATCTCCGCCGCGATGCAAACAATTGTTCGTAGATACTTGACACGAACGAATGTACTTACATAATAGGGTACAAGCGTTCTAATTCAAGCCTTCAGTTTCTGTCCGATGCCTCCCGTATAAATTCCACAGACAGAAGCGGAAGAGAGGAAACCCAAGATGAGCAACCAGTCAAGCGCCTACTGCTACGGATCTGCCGCAATCAAGATTGATGCTCCGTTCCTGGTCCTCCACGAGGGCGGTGCCAGCCGCACGGCCAGGCGTTCCGAGTGCCAGCACAACGCAAAGCCCCTCGGACTCGGCGTTCTTCTCGCTGGGGTTCTTGTTTGCCTTGCCGTAATTGGCGGCATTTACTTTGCCCAGGCGCATTCCTCGCAGGTCGTTGCAAGCGCCCTCGGGCAGGCGCAGGCCTCGGAGCGCGTGGTGCGCGACGGAGAGAGCCTTTGGCGCATCGCCCAGGAGTGCGACGTCCCCGGCACCTCAACGCGTGACGTCGTGGATTGGATCGAGGCGGCAAACTCCCTTGACGGTGGGGCCGTCTATGCGGGTCAGCGCATTCTCGTTCCCAGTGGGGTCGTCTCAGCCCGGTAAGGCTCGCGGCGCTGTGCTATGTTTCCTAGATGGACAAATTCTTCTAGGAGGTCTCATGCGCTGTCCCAAGTGCGGTTGCGAGGAGTCAAAGGTCGTCGACTCCCGACCCTCTGAGAGCAACGACGCCATTCGCAGGCGCCGTGAGTGTACCAGGTGCGGCTTCAGGTTCACGACCTACGAGAGGTGCGAGGAGACGCCCCTTCTTGTCGTCAAGAAGGACGGCCACAAGGAGACGTTTGACAGGCAGAAGCTCATGAGAGGCCTTGTTGCGGCCACGGTCAAGCGCGACATCCCCATCAACACGCTCAACTCGCTCATCGACGGCATCGTCTCCGAGCTTCGAGACAAGGGCTGCATGGAGGTTTCTTCCGAGGACCTCGGCAGCATGGTTCTCAAGCGGCTGATGGACATGGACAAGGTCGCCTACATCCGCTTTGCCTCCGTCTACCGGGACTTCAAGGACATTGACGAGTTCAGCGAGGAGCTAAGGAGCCTTCAGAAATGACGCTCGACGCCATCGACCTTCCTATTAAGCGGCTTGACGCAACGGTCGAGCTCCCGGCCTATGCCTACGAGGGTGACGCTGGCCTCGACCTGAGGTCTAACGAGGACGTTGTGCTGGCTCCCTTAGAGAGGAGACTTATCGGCACCGGTCTTGCCATCGCCATTCCCGATGGCTATGCAGGCTTCGTGCAGCCCAGAAGTGGTCTTGCTCTCAAGAAGGGGCTCTCCATGGCCAACACCCCCGGGTTGGTGGACGCCCACTATCGGGGCGAGCTCAAGGTCTGTGCCATCAACCTCGATGCCCATGAGCCCATCGTCATCTCCAAGGGCGAGCGCATTGCCCAGCTTGTCATCCAGCGCGTCCCCCAGGTGCATCTCCGCGAGGTCGAGCAGCTTGACCAGACGGACCGCGGCGAAGGTGGCTTTGGCTCCAGCGGCGTCAACTGATTGGCAGGTGGCCTCCCGTGTGAGGGCCTTTCCTTGGGGGATGAGATGAGAGAGCGACGAATCGAAGGCCTAGTTTCTGAGATGGGCTCTTCCGGGCTCCTTTCTCGGCTCGGCACTGTGATTCTTGCCGCGGTGCTGGCATCTCTCGTCGTCGCTCAGCTTGGGCTTACCATGACCTCCGTTGTCACGTCTGCTTGCGCCTCGCTTGCCGTGTCTTGCGTGCTGGTCTACGTGGGTGGACTCAGGCCCGACAGCGCCGCGCCGACGCTCTGCGGTCTGCTGGCGCTTTGTGCCGTGCTGCCGTCCGAAGGAGCTCGCGATTACGCCGAATTGCTTGGCGTCTCGCTTGCCGTGGGGGTGGCCCTTCTTCTGCTTTCGATTGCTCCGGTAAGGAACAAGGCGGTCTCGGGCATTCCCGCCCACCTTCGCGTTGGCATGTCTGCGCTTCTGGGAGTCCTCTCGGTCGAGTTTGCCCTCGGGCTCTGCGGTGTGGTCGCAGTGAACTCAAACGGAGCTCTGGGCCTTGTGGGCATATTTGACCCCGCCTTCGTCGATGCGAGCATCTCTCTGCTGGCGACGGTCATCCTTAGGTGCTCTGGCGTTCCCGCGGCTGGCATTCTTGGCCTTTGCATCGCAACCTTTGCCGGCATCCCGCTCGGCCTGACCCAGGCTCCCGCCGGGTTCCTCGCGGCCCCTGACGTCACGTTGATTGCGTCCTCATCCTCGGGTCTCGTGGCCGGGGCGGCCCGTCTTCTCCAGGGCCTATTCTCCGCTCGGTCCCTTGGGCTCATCCTTTCCCTTGCACTCTGCCTGCTCTCGGCCTCTGACGCGGAGCCCGGGGACGCGTCTGGAAGACGCTCCGGCCAGGTTCTCGGTGCTCTCGGCATGCTGGCCTCTGCGTTTCTGGGAATACCAATGATCGGACTGGCTGCTGACCAGCCTAAGGAGAGCCGCCGGCGACCCCTCAAGGAGGGGGCGTGCCTGACGGCGTCTGCCCTGGTGCTGGCCTGTCTGTCCCCGCTTGTGGCTTGCATTCCCGTCTCTGCCGCCTTTGGCCCTCTGCTCGCCTGCTGCCTGCGCCCGATTTCTCGCGTTGCCTGCATTGACCTCAAGGACCTCGGGACCTCCGTTCCCGTTCTGGCCATGGTGTCTTGCGGGTTGGTCTCAGGAAGCCCTGCCTGGGGCGTTGCTGCGGGCGTTCTTGTTGACACCTGCATCCGTCTGGGGTCTGGTAAGGTGCGTACCCTGAGCGGCGCCTCTCTTGTCCTTAGCTTGGCTTCGCTCGCGTTTGTGCTCGTTGCAACGGGTCTCTGATTCGTGCCGATTGGGTATGTCTAGCAAGAGACACGCGAGGCAAAGGAGGCTCATATGAACCCGATTGACGTCTTGGTCATTGGCGCTGGACCCGCAGGGCTCACGGCGGCTATCTATGCCAGAAGGTCCCTGCTCGATACGGTCGTTCTTGAGCAAGAGGCCCCTGGCGGCCAGATGCTTCTGACCCCTGGCATCGAGAACTACCCGGGCTTTGGCAACGTTGCGGGCTACGAGCTCGCCGAACGCATGGAGACCCAGGCAAGAGACCTCGGGGCACGGTTCCTTTCGGACAGGGCATCTGGCCTCTCCCCAGTGCCTGACGGGCTCATTGACTGCATCCTCGAGTCGGGCCAACGCTTGACGTCGAGGTCGGTCATCATTGCCTCCGGAGCCAGCGCAAGAAAGGCTGGCTTTATCAACGAGGCCCAGTTCACGGGACGTGGGGTCTCGTATTGCGCAACCTGCGACGGACTGTTCTTCAGAAACAAACATGTGTTCGTAGTTGGTGGGGGAGACTCGGCTGTCGTGGAGGCCCTGCACCTGGCGAGGGTGGCGCGATTCGTGACTATGGTGGTCAGAAAGCCCCATCTTGCCGCCAGCGGGGCTCGCCAACGGGAGGTCCTGGAAGAGCCCAAGATCTCGGTGAGGTTCCAGGCCGTCATTGAGTCCGTAGACGGTGCCCATTCCGTAGAGACCGTCGCGCTCAGGGACCTCAGGACCGGCCAGACTGAGACGCTCGACTATGGGGACGAGGGCTGCGGCGTCTTTGTCGCTGTGGGCAGAAAGCCCTCCACCGAGTTTCTGTCGAAGGACCTCGGCATCCTTGACGAGCAAGGTCACGTCGTCACGGACCATCACATGAGAACCGCCGTGCCCGGCGTCTTTGCCGCGGGTGACGTCAGGGCCAAGTCCATGAGACAGGTGGTGACCGCCTGCTCGGACGGTGCCATTGCGGCAGAGAGCGCCTCCTCGTATCTGGCCAATCCGCAAAGCTTCCAAACGATAAAGCCGCGATAATATATCTTATGTAAAGTAGAGATTCTAAGCCATTCTGACGGAGCCCAAATCTTCCCAATCAGTGACTCTGAATCTGAACCTAGACCCTCTGCTCGCTCATCAACCCCACCTTGAGCATGACGTCGTCCTCGAATTCGGAGTCCATGATGAGCAGAAGCCCGTCTAGCGCGAGCAGGCGTGTCTCGCCGTTGGGTACGATCTCTTGTCCCGTGCGGTCAATGGTCACGATGCGCGTCCCGTCAGGCCAGGGCACCTCGCTCACGCGCATCCCCTCGAGCCTTGAGCCGGAGCCAACGTAGACGGTCTTCAGAACCTTCTCTCCCGGCTCGCCGTTGAGCGAGGGATCGTCGGGCGTCACGCCAAGGAGGTCGGCAAGGAGGTGCTCGTAGTACGGGTCCACTCGCAGCAGGTTTGCGACGACGTACGCCAGGATGGAGACGATGGTCACGGAGAGCAGCGCGTCGAGTGAGCCCGTCAGCTCAAAGACCAGCACCACGGCCGTGACCGGAGCGCGCACGGCTCCCGAGAAGAGCCCGGCGATGCCCAGCGCTATGAAGTTTGGCAGGTATGCGTCGGTCAGGCCCGTCGCGGCAGAAGCGCCAAGGCCGAAGATGGCCCCGATGAGACCGCCCATGACCACCATCGGAAACAGCGTCCCGCCGGGGGCGCTCGAGCCAAATGCAAGCGTGGTCATCAGGTACTTTCCCGCAAGTAGGGCAAACATCGTCGCGAGCGTGAGCGTACGGGGCGCCATGAGCTTCTCCACGATGGCGTCGCCGCCGCACATGAGGTCTGGGAAGGCAAAGGCGCAGACTCCGGCTAGGGCAAACGGTACGGCAAGCTTCCACTGGGCAGCCCGGCCACCCAGCCGGTTGTAGAGCGCCTTGCAGGCAAACATACCGCGGTTGTGGAGCGCACCCAGCAGACCGCAGGCAAGGCCGAGGAGCACCACGGTGGCGTAGTCGGCGTGCGGAAGGTTTGCCGCAAAGGCGAGGCTAATGACCGGCCTGATGCCAAGGACCTGCGAGACCAGGAAGTCCGCCACCACAGAAGACGTCATGACGGAGATTATGAGTGGTGCAGTGAATTCCTTGTGGATTTCCTCGATGGCAAAGAGAACCCCCGTGAGGGGTGCGTGAAAGGCCGCGGACATGCCTGCTGCGGCTCCGCAGGTCACGAGCAGACGCTCTTCTCCCCTCTTGCGATGCAGGATGCGAGAGACGGCCTTTCCGGACATGCCACCGAGCTGGACCGAAGGACCCTCTCGGCCCATGGAGAGACCGGCAAATGTGAGCAATGTGCCCTCGCAGAATTTGGCGAGAACGACGCGGTGCCAGGGCATGTCCATGCGTCCCATGACCTCTGCGTCTACCTGGGGAATCCCGCTGCCTGACGTGGCAGGCTCCCAGCGCATCAGCGCCCGCACCACAAGGAGGATGCCAAGAAGGGCCACAGCCCAGGCGGCCATGAGCGGGGCGTTGCCCGCTGCGGCGCCCGTGACATGCCTGAGCAGCCTCTCGGCGGCCGAGAGCGAGAGGCGGTAGAGCGTCACCACTCCCCCGCCGATGAGCCCGACGAGGGCTCCCTCGCCGACCAGGTTTACCTGGAACCTGCGAGAGAGCCTGCGCCCGACCTGGCTGTCTGAACCTGTGCCCTTCTGAGACGAAATGCCGTCCAACGTCTGTCAGCCTCCGAAGCCACCGCCGATGCAGGCGTACACGTTGGCGTAGCAGACGTACTTGCCCGGTACGGGTGCGTGAATCATGGTGCTGCCACCCGCGTAGATGGCGACGTGGCCCGGCGAGCAGAAGATCACGTCGCCGACGGCGAGGACGTCCTGGTAGTTGGAGAGGCTGCAGCTCTTCCAGTTGCCGCGCCCCTTGATGTAGCTCATGAGGCCGCCCACAGTGGTGGCGTACGGCAGAGAGTAGCCGGCGAGGTGGTAGGCCGTGGCAACGAGGCCGCAGCAGTCAAAGCCGTCGGCGTTGGGGCCGTAGTTGACTCCCTGGTAGTAGCTCTTGTACGGGTAGCCGAGGAATTGCGCCGCGCATGAGACGATTCCCGGGTGGGCGGTTCCCTTGGAGGGCGCGGAGCTGCCGGTTTCGCCGGAGCCGCCGCCCGTGGAAGGCGCGCTCTCCTCGTGCGAGGGGGCGTTTCCGGCGTTGGTGGCGTTGTCGGTGTTTGCCACGCCGCCGTTGTTCTGGGCGGCGTTGGTGTTCTCGACCGTGCTGACGGCGTTGGAGATGCCACCGGCAGCTGCGCCATGGGAGGCCTGCTCGGCCTGACGGGCCGCCTCCTCGGCAGCCTCCTTCGCGAGCGTCTCCTGAACCTGGGAGTCGAGGGAGTTGTAGTAGCTCTGCGCACGCTCGACCTCGGACTCGTAGCTGCTGAGGTTCTGCTGCGCCTCCGCGGCCTGGGCCTCCTGCTCGCTCTGCTGGCTCTCGAGATCGCTCATCTGCTGCTGGAGCTGCTCGGTCAGGGAGCGCACCTCGTCGATGGCGTTGGCGTCGGAGTCGTTGACCTTGTCGAGGTAGTAGACGCGACTGACCAGGTCCTCGACGTTGGTGGAGCCCAGGATGACGTCAAGCGCGCTCTCGGAGCCGCCCTTGTAGGCGCTCCTCATACGGTCGGAGAGGACTCCCCTCTTCTGCGTAAGCTCCGCGGACGTGGCGTCTATCTTCTCCTGGGTCTCGGTCACCTGGGAGCGGGTGGCCTCGAGTGCCTCCGACGTTGTGGAGAGGGCGTTCTGCAGCGTGGCGAGCTGATCGCCCATGGACTCCAGGTCCGCCCTTGCCTGGTCAAGCTGGGCCTGGAGCTGCGTGGAGCTTGGGTCTGCCCAGGCCGGGGTGGACAGAAGGCCCGCCCAAGTGGCCGCCATGCCGGCGGTGGCGAGAAGGGCCCGTCTGCTCAGGTTCTTGTTGGTCATGCGATAAGCACTGCCTAGTCTCTTGGGTTGCCTAGTAGGGGCCGCCGCCGACGAAGGACCAGATCTTGTCCTTGACGACGCCGCGGCTGGGGTTGGCGGCGTGGATGTACTCGCCGTTGCCGACGTAGACGCCCACGTGGCCGCCGTTGGCGTACGGGAAGACGAGGTCTCCCACGGAGAGCTCGTCGATGGAGGTCTTCCAGTTGCCGGAGGCGCGGACGCCGTTCATCATGGCCGAGGCGCTGTGGCCGTACTTCCAGCCGTAGATGTAGCAGATGAGGCCGGAGCAGTCGAAGCTGCTGGGGCCGGCGGCGGCGTAGACGTAGGGGCATCCGAGCGCCGCGTAGGCCGCGGCAACGCCGCCGCCCTGGGGGACGCTCGCGCCGGACCCGGAGCTGGGGCCGCCGCCCGTGGTGCCGCCAGAGGTCGTGCCGCCGGTGGAGCTCCCGGTGGTGCCGGTCTGACCGCCAGTGGTGCCGCCCTGCTGCTGGTTGCCCGCCGAGGTGCCGTTCTCCTTCTGGCCGGACGTCGTGGAGCCCTGGGAGGTCTGCGAGTTCTGGATTGCCTCAACCGCGGTGGAGACGTTTGTGGTTTGGTTGGCCTCGGCAGCGCGGGCTGCCTCCTCGGCAAGCTGGGCCTTGACCTGGGCGTCCAGGGAGTCGTAGTAGGTCTGGGCCTCGTTCACCTTGGCCTGGTAGGCGTCAACCTCGCCCTGCATGTCCTCGACGGCGCGCTGCTGGCTTGCCTGCGTGTCCTCGAGCTCGCCCTTCTCGGCCTCAAGGCGCTGCTCGGTGCCCAGGACCTCGGAGATGGTCTGCGCCTGCTGGCGAGAGATGCGATCGAGGTAGTAGACGCGGCTGACCAGGTCCTCGACGCTCGTGGAGCCGAGGACGACGTCGATGACGCTCTGGGAGCCCTGCTTGTACGTCGACCTCATGCCGTCACCCAACTGGGACTTGAGGTCCCCAAGCTGGGCCGTGGTCTCGTCAATCTGTGCCTGCTTGTCGGTGATGGCGACGGCGGTGCTCTCCAGGGAGTCCGTTGCCTCCTGCAGCTGGCTCTGCATGGTCGCGAGCTCTGCGCCGAGCGACTCGAGCTGTGCTGCGGCAGCGGAGAGGTCGTCGGCGGGGTCTGCGATGGCAGGCGTCGCGGGAAGGGCCGCGAGGGCGCACGTTCCCGTCAGGGCAAGGGCGAGCCCCGCCGAGATGACACGATGCCTGAAGTTCATGAGACGTTCCTTTCGGCCTATGTCTCAGCATGGGACGCTTGTCCCAGTGCGCTTTCATACAAAGCCACGTTACCACAGACGTGGGAACGTGGTCCCAGGTGCTCAGTATCAACGCAAATGCAGCGCAGGTCACGCAACCTGAACGAGACTGTAGAAGTCCACGGAGGGGTACTTCTCGGCAAGGGCCTCGCGCGGCTTCAGGAAGGCGAGCTCGAGGATGAACCCAAAGCCGGCGACGGTGGCGCCGCTCCTCTCGACAAGGCGGGCCGTCGCAAGGGAGGTGCCGCTGGTGGCCACGAGGTCGTCGACGACAAGGACCCTGTCGTCGGGCGCGAGGGCGTCGACGTGCATCTCGAGCTCGTCGGTTCCGTACTCCAGGGAGTAGGTCTCCGAGAAGGTCTCGCGCGGCAGCTTGCCGGGCTTGCGGGCGGGCACGAAGCCGGCACCGAGCTCGAGCGCCACGGGGGCGCCCAGCATGAAGCCGCGGGCCTCAGCGCCGACGACCTTGGTGATGCCGGCGTCCCTGAAGTGGTCGGCGATGTCCTTTACCAGGGCCTGGAAGGCCTCGGCGTCGCTGAACAGCGGCGTGATGTCCTTGAAGATGACGCCGGGCTCGGGGTAGTCCGGAATGCTCACGACCTTGCTCTCGTAGTCATAGCCTGACATGGGGGTGGTTCCCTTCGACTGGTTTGTGCTGCAAAGCGATGCTAGCCCTGGAGGTCCTTGAAGGACTCCCTCACTCTGCGGGAGACGAGCTCGTCCCTCACTGAGTCGGTAAGCGCGAGGATGCGCTGAAACGCCTGGTCAAACTGGTGGCGGGTCTCGTCGTCGGCCTCGCGCGCGACGCCGCCCTTCTTGGCAAAGACCATGAGCGCCTGCTCGAACATGGCAGACTCCCTGTTGGCCGCGATGACGTACTGGCGCAGGTTCTTGGGGCCGATGCCAAAGTGGCGGAGCTCGTCGCAGACGCGGATGAGCGGGAAGTCGTGGCCGTCGACGAGGTCCCTGCCGGCGGGCGACTTGCGCAGGTCTATGACGCCCGCCTCCGAGAGTTGCCGCACGAACGAGACCTGGACGCCCAGGAGCTCGGGCATGCGGTCAATGGGGTGCAGGCGCTCGGCGACCTTCTCGTCATCCACGGTCAGAAGGAGGGTCTCCGTGCCAAGCACGTCGGCCGAGGGAGCCTGCCCGGAGTCGACGCGGTCCAGCTCCTCCTTGATGACCGAGAGGGGCAGGAAGCGGTTCTTCTGCAGGTAGAGAATGGTCTCGAGGCGCCGGACGTCCCTCTGCGAGTACAGGCGGTAGCCACCGGGCGTCCTCGAGGGGTTCAGGAGCCCCTCGTCCTGGAGGTAGCGCACCTTTGAGACGGACAGGTCCGGGTACTGGGCCTGTAGCTTCTTGACGACCTTGCCGATTGTCAGGTAGCTGGCGTCGGCCATGGCGGCTAGGCCTCGGTCTGGATCCTGCGCGGGCGCGCGTTGGTGTGGAACACCATGCGGAAGGTGCCGATCTGGACCGTTGAGCCGTCCCTCAGGCTGGCGCGGGAGACGATGGCGCCGTCAACCCAGGTTCCGTTGAGGGAGCGCAGGTCCTCGATGGTGACGAGACCGGCGGAGACGTTGGTGAGGTCCATCTTGGCGTGGCGGCGCGAGACCGTCATGTCGTTGAGGAAGACGCTGTTCTTTGGGTCCCGGCCAAGGGTGATCTCGGCCTGGTCAAGCTCGAAGGTCTGGCCAATCTGGGGACCCTTGACGATGGTGAGCGTGGGGTTGGCCGGCTTCTGCTGGGCCATGAGGTCCGGCACCGTGGCGTCTGCCGCGGGCATGCGAAAGATCTCGGTGGCGCCGGGGTTCTGGTTGGTCTCTTCGGTCTGCATGTGGTTCTCCCCTCGCGTTTTCAGTCGGTATCCATCATAGCGCTACCGGCAGGCCACGCAGTCCATCTCCACGAGCGCGCCGAGAGGAATGTCGGCGACCGCGACGACGGAGCGTGCGGGCGCGGGCGTGCCGAAGCGCTCCGCGTACACCTCGTTGAAGGCGTCCAGGTCAGTGAGGTCCCTGAGGTAGACGGTGGTCCTTGCGACGTCTGAGAGCGAGCAGCCGACCTCCGAGACGAGCCTCTCGCAGAGGTCGATTACGCGGGAGGCCTGCTCGGTGATGCCGCCCTCCACCAGGACGTCGGTCTGGCCCTCGGCGATAGGCAGCTGCCCGGCGGCAAAGACCAGCCGGCCGGCGGTGGTTCCCTGCGAGTAGGGGCCAAAGGCCTCGGGCACGCCCTGAGCGTTTATCGAGTACTTCATGGCGTTCCTTTCGGGCTAGCGCTGGCCCGAAAGGGCGCGCGCACCTATGAAGTCGGAGCCGGGCCTGAGGAGGCCCCAGCCGGAAAGCGTCCCTTGGCTGGGCTCGACGCGGCCGAGGGAGCTTGCGTCCTCTCCCCAGGGAAGCCCCTGGCGCACCAGCTGGTCGAGGATGACGGAGCCCGCCGGTGAGACCTCCTGGAAGGAGAGGAAGCTCCTCCAGAGGATAGTGGCCTGCGCCGGAGAGACAAAGACCAAGAAGGCGTCAACGCCTGCGTGTGGAAGCGGCGCGGCCGCGACGACGCAGAGGATGGAGTCGAGCTTGATCTGGGCCACGCGCCCGGGCCGTGGCAGGTCGGAGGGAGACTTCACGTAGTCGGCGAGGACGTCCCTTGCCTTTGCGCCGCACAGCAGGAGCGGCACGAGCATGCCCTGGGCGGACTCGACCTCGGTGCCCGCGTAGGGGGCGCATCCGTCCTGCTCCAGGTTGGCGAGAAACCCGAGCCAGGCCAGGAGCGTCTCGCCCCTGTCCGTCGGGTCAAGAAGGACGTACTCGGAGTCGCCGGTGCGAAGGCAGAGCGGGATGGCGTTGACGGAGGCGTCCCCGGTGAGGGACGGCTCGAAGGCGCACTCCCCCACACCGAGCGTGCGCCCGCAGAAGGCTGCGCCGGCGAGCTGCGTGGCCGGCCCGCCGTGGAGAAGCGCGTACGTGGCGCCGGTGAGGTCAACGAGGAAGGCACCCTCGCGGACGAAGGAAAGGGGCATGGAGCCCGGGTAGGTTGCCGGACGGGGAGGATTTCCGTCCTCGGGGTCCTCGAAGACGGCGTTGAGCAGGAGGTGCTCGCGATAGAGCGGGCCAAAGGTCTGGGAACTCATGGGTGCTTTCCGATTCGACGTTGGGCTTGGTGCGGGGCTAGGCGGCGTCGTCCGTTGCGAGCGACCTCACCTCAAGCCCCTTCTTGGTGTAGACGCATGCGGTGACAAATGAAAAGGCGCAGCCCGCATAGACGAAGAAGATGCCAACCGCGGCGGGCTCGGCGTTGAGGCCCGGCAGCCAGGACGCCCCGACCAGCCCGAGGCCGGAGACTACGGGCGCGCCCAGCAGCAGGTCGCAGAAGCCGAACATAAGAAGGGCCGTGGCGATCTTGCCGATGTAGACCACGTCGACGGGACGCTTGCGGTAGCGCTGCAGGACCGCGCCGCCAATGGCCAGGTAGACGTCGCGCCCGATGACGAAGACGGGCACCCAGAGGGGAAGCTCGCCGTTGAAGAGCAGGCCGAGCACGCCGGTGAAGAGCAGGACGCGGTCCATTACCGGGTCCATGATCTTGCCGAGCCAACTGACCGTCTGGGTGCGACGGGCAATCTGGCCGTCGAGGAAGTCCGTGACGGCCGCCACGGCATAGCAGGTGAGGGCGGCCACGCGGTGCTCGTGCCTGATGAAGAGCGCGAGGAAGACCAGCGTCAGGGCGAGGCGGCAGAACGTGATGACGTTTGCAACCGTGAGAATCTTGGTCGAGGGGTTCTGTGAGGAGCCGACTGGCACGTCCTGGAGTCCCTGCCTTTGCCGCTCGGCGGCGTCAGAGTCCGCGATGTTCTTGATGGCTTCCCTCAGTCGCTCGGTTCTTGTGGGCACGTGTTCCCTCTCGCAGAAAAATCGCTTACTGGTACAAGATACCCACTCTAGCGCAAGTGAAACAGGTGAGGCGTGCCTTGGCTGCGCGCCCCTTTGCCCCTCGCGGCTAGAGGACGGTCTTCTCCAGGAGTCTCACCAGTAGCCTGATGCTCTGCCGGAAGGTGCGGCGGGAGATGCGCTCGTTGACGCCATGGACGCCCCCGGCCTCCTCGGAGGGTGCGGGGCGCGCGGGGCAGAAGCGCAGGATGGACCCGCAGACGCCCTCGTAGCGCACGGAGTCGGTGCCGCCGCAGACCATGGAGGGCACCACGACGACGCCCGGGTGAAAGTGGCCTATGGCCTCCCTGAGCTCCGCGTAGCCCATTCCCTCGGGGCTGTCCTGCCTGCCGGCCGGAGTTGCGTGGAGAAGCTCGACCTCGACCTCGGGATCGCCCGCGGCCTCGCGCGCGAGCCTGACGACGCCCTCTGCCGTGACGCCCGGCAGCAGCCTGAAGTTGACGGTGCAACTGACGTCGGCGGGCATGACGTTGGCCGCGGCGCTCGAGCCCTCCAGGACGTTGGGGGCCACCGTGGTGCAGACGAAGGGGAAGAGCTCCCGGCGGCTCGCGCAGAGGCTGGCGATGGCCCCCGCGTTTGCGTCGACGTCGGCGCAGAGCGAGGAGAGGGGCTCTGCCGTGATGGCGGGCGCCAGGGCCTTGAAGGTCTGCCTCATGACGTCGGTGAGCTGCGGTGCCGGCTTTGCGTCGCAGAGCCGGGCGACGGCGCGGCAGAGGCGCTCCAGGGAGGTCCCGCCAAAGGGGTTGGAGGAGTGGCCGCCCTGGCCGCGGGCCGTGAGGCGCACGTTGGCGTAGCCCTTCTGGCTGAGGCAGACGTCCGAGATGACGCACCCGGGCGCACCCCAGGCGGCACCGTCCGCCATGGTGGTTGTTCCCTCGTCGAGAAGGAACGCGGCGCGGACGCCCCTTTCGGCCAGAAGCGCGGCCAGGGCCGTGGCCCCGTGGCTGTCCACCTCCTCGTCCTCGCCGAAGGCCAGGATGACGCCCCTGCGCGGGCGCTCCCCGCGGGCGAGCAGGTGCTCTACGGCCTCGAGCTCGGCCACGAGCATGTCCTTGATGTCCAGCGCCCCCCTGCCCCAGATCCACTCGTCGTCGATCTTTCCCGAGAAGGGGTCGCGCTCCCACTGCCCCTCGGTGCCCGCGACCACGGGGACCACGTCCTGGTGGGCGATGAGCATGGCCGGCTCGAGGGAGGAGTCGGTCCCCGGCAGCGTCAGCAGGACGGACTGGCCCACCAGCTCGAAGGTGGCGCGCTCCATGAGGTTGGGGTAGGCGTCCCGGATGAGGTCGTGGAGGGCGGCGAACTGCGAGAGGTCGGTCTTCTCGCCTGCCCAGACGGTGCGGCAGCGAAGGGCCGCGGAGAGGTGGCGCTCTGCGGAAAGATAGTCCAGGTCAGGATAGTCGCCCTCGTTTGCGTAGTGGGCGTAGACGTCGATGGTGTCCATGGGGCTTGCCTTTCCGCGCGCGGGCCCGGCGCGGCCGTATGGCGGCGGGGCTATCTTTTGCATGCAATCAGGGTAAACTGAGCGGAAACGAGTCCGTGGGCGCATGGTGGCCACGTGACAAACCTGACACAAGGAGGATCCATGGCCGAGGACAAGAACACCTTCGAGGAGGACGTCGAGTCCGCCGAGTTCATCACCCTGGAGTACGAGGACGGCACGTCTGAGCGCTGCGAGGTCCTGGGCGTCTTTGACGTCGAGGAGAAGCAGTACGTTGCGCTGGCTCCCGAGGAGGACGAGACCTCCGTCTACCTCTACGGCTACAACGAGCACGAGGACGGTACCTTCTCGCTCGCCGACATCGAGGATGACGAGGAGTTTGCCGCCGTGTCCGAGATGTACGAGAGCCTCATGGACGAGGGCGACGTCGACGACGAGGACGAGGACTCCGAGGAGGAGTAGCGCCCATTTGCGGCGACAAGAGCGCGGGCCCCGGAGGCGGTTGAGTGCTTCCGGGGCCCGCTTTTGTTGGGTGGGAATGTCAGACGCTACCCGGACGGCTGGGGCGAAGCAGCTCCCCTCACGGGCTTGCTCTATTGCGCCGACTGCGGTGGCAAGATGTATGTCCACCGCACCAACAACGGCAAGCGTATTTCTCAATATACCTGCTCCCAATACAGCAAAGTCCCAGTTGGAAAGCTCTGCAAGACCCAGCATCGTATCAATGAAGATGTGGTACTGTCCCTTGTCTCCGAAATGCTCAAAGCCATTTCCGAGTATGCAAAGCATGACCGAGCCGAGTTTGTCCGTGTGGTACAGGAAGCGCAGTCCAGCCAGCAGACAGCAGAGGTTAAGAAACAGCGGACACGCCTTGCTGCCGCCAAGCAGAGAGTTTCCGAGCTGGAAGTCCTGCCCTGTAAAATCTATGAGGACAGCATTTTGGGAAAGCTGTCCGACAGCAGATACGCCACTCTAGACGCTCAATACGCAAAGGAGCAAGCCGAGGTATGAGAACTTCGACAAGCTGACCATTGCCATGATTTGAACACGAAATTGAGCAACAAATTTATAAAGGAGAATATGGATGAAGCTGTTTTTGTGTTCGCACTTTTCAAGTGTAGGAAGTTTGATAAAAGAAGAAATTGATAACAAAAAAGTCGCATTTATTCCAACAGCATCGCTGCGTGAAGGCTACACCGGTTATGTCGGCTCGGCTCGAAAGCTATTTAATAAACTGGGAGCAACCGTAACTGAAATTGATATTTCAACGGAGGCTTATTCAACGATACAATCTGTTTTTGAAGATGCGGATGTAATATATTTTACCGGTGGAAATTCTTTTTTTCTTATAGACCAGCTCCGTAAAACGGGAACGGATGAGCTGTTGAAGAAAGAATTGGCAAAGGGAAAACTGATGATCGGTGAATCGGCAGGTGCGATTATATGCGCTCCTACCATCCAATATATTGAACAAATGGATGAAAAGCCGGAGGACTACTCACAAGAAGATGATGCAGGGCTTGATTTGATTGATTTCTATGTCCTTCCGCATTATCTTACAGCACCATTTAAGAAAGTTACCGAGAAAATAATGACTGAGTTTTCGGATTTGAATCTATGCCCAATTAACAACCGTCAGGGAATTGTAATTGATGGTGAAGGTTCAAAGGTTATTTGCAAAGACTAATTTGAAAATTCAAGTTTGTCGAACTGATAAAATCCCTTTAGGAACTAAAGGGCGCACTTCTATACTCTCTATCGAGAGTAGTGCGTCCTGCGGAGCTTCATTCCCGGTCAGCAGAAAATAGCTGCATGACTGAGAATGTTTCGTCACTTCGTTCCATCAAGGGAGCTACACTCCCTTGCGACCTTGCGACCTTGCGACCTTGCGACCTTGCGACGCTTGTGCGTCTATCCCTTGTGGACCGCAAGTTTGAAAAACCGAATACCGAAAATCAAACCGTTAACTGGTCGCAATGTGCGAAAAGTTAACGGTCTTTTTTTATCCCCATTTTCAAAAAGGAGGTCACGAAAAATGAAACCGAAAAAAACTCGACCAGCTCCGAGCCGAAAAGGAACGAGCCGAGACGCAGCTTGGACTACCCCCCTAAAAGATATTGTCGCCCTTCAGTATTCTTATCGTTTTCGGCACCCATAGATAGACGCTTTCCAAATATCGGACCGTGCGATTCGATTCTGATTCAAAGCTGCGGTTCTGCTGCCAAAATGGGGGCCAACGGTGTCGCTGTGTCGGCGAGCTTACTCCGGTATGTACGCCATTTGAATATTGATTCTGTCCGAAATAGAGCGTTTTCCAAGTTGGTGGCCGTCGAAGCAAGTACATCACTGATTGAATTGCGTACATACCAGGGTTAAGGTACGGGGATTCCAGAAACGCGCGTCAGCCGAGCATCACTCCCCTAGTACGACACCGTGCAGCGGATGCCGAGGGCGCGGACGCGCTCGGCGATGGCGTCCAGGACCTCGGGCGCGGCCTTGGAGAGACCCGCGACCGGCGTCTCACGGGCGACGGTGTAGATGGTCACGGCCTCGGGCCCGATGCGGCGCAGGGCCTCCACCCAGGGGTCGACGTACTTCTCGCCAGTGTTGTCCACGCTGACGCCGTCGACGCTGCCGGTGAGGAAGATCGTCTGGACTATGACGTGACCGCCAAAGGACGCAAAGGCCTCCACCTGGCGCTCGACGTCGTAGGCACCCACGGGGCGGTCGAGAAGCGCGATGTAGTCGGCGTCGACGGTGTCCAGCTTGAGGATGTTGTCGTCGACAAGCATGAGGGCGTCGTGGACCTCGGGCACGGTAGCGCGCGTGCCGTTGGAGAGGACGGCGATCTTGGCCGAAGGGGCCAGCTCGTCTCTCAGGCGGACAGCGCCCCGGATGGCCTCGGGAAAGGCGGGGCTCGCGGTGGGCTCGCCGTTGCCGGCGAAGGTGATCACGTCTGGCAGCACGCCATCCCCCGCCATCTTGCGCAGGCGGGCCTCCAGGGCGTCAAGGACCGTCTGGGCATCGTTGTAGCCGTCGGGCGTCCTGCGCTGGGCGTTGAGGCCGTTCTCGCAGTAGAGGCAGTCGAAGGTGCATATCTTGCCCGTTGCGGGCATGAGGTTCACGCCCAGGGAGACTCCGAGCCGACGGCTCTTCACCGGGCCGAAGACGGGGCTGTCGTTGAGGAAGGTTGACACTAGAATCACGCTCCAATCATCGAGCTCGATTCTATGGCATCGGGAGCTGCCCTGCCGGGTCAGGCCTCCCTCGTTGCCACGACGTTAACGCCAGTGCCGCAGACGTCGGCAAGGACGAGGTCCCCCACGTGGACGGGCGAGGTCAGGCGGACGCCCGAGAGCGCCCTGACCACGTCCGTGACCTTCTCGCGCGGGACGTCGCCTGCCGTGCGGACCGAGACGACCGCGTCCAGGGGCGAGCCGTCGACGGCCACCGTCGTGGTGACGCAGCGCATGGGGTGGCAGACCTCGTCGACGGCGTAGGCGGCGCCTCGAGGGCAGGCGTTGCCCGTGACCAAGGCCACCGAGCCGCCCTCCACGACCACCTCGAGCTGGCAGCCTCGGGGGCATCGAATGCACGTGAGCCTTCTGACGTCGCTCATCGACCGTCTCCCTCCACTCTGATGGTCACCCCGTAGTCCCCGGCGGCGAGAAGGTCCTCCCGACCGATGGTCAGCTGCTCCATCTGGCCGGGGACCATGATGGGCCGACGGCGTCGCAGGAGCGTTCTTCCACCCGCCTCGACGCTCACCATGGCGGCGTCCACGGGGGCTCCCACGCGGAAGCGGAAGGTGACCGCCTGGGGAAGGGCGTCCAGGTCAAGCCTCTGGGGCACCACGTAGCGCACGGCGCCTGCGGGCGTGACGGGCACGATGCCGCCAGAGGAGAAGGCCTTCTCCCCGCCCGTGGCAAACCGCGCCGCACTGGCCCCCGCGGCCTCGGCCTCCTGTGTCACGTAGTCCACGAGGTCGTGGACGTGAAGGACGTTTCCGCAGGCAAAGACGCCGGAAACGCTCGTCTCCAGCGACTGCGAGACTTCGGGGCCGCGAGTGACGGAAGACAGGGCCACGCCCGCCTCTCGGGAGAGCTCGTTCTCGGGCAGGAGCCCCACGGAGAGCAGCAGCGTGTCGCAGGGGTAGCGAACCTCGGTGCCGGGCACGGGCCGACCGTCCGTCCCCACCTCCGAGAGCCAGACCGCCTCAACGCGCCGACGGCCCTCGATTCTTGTCACGGTGTGCGAGAGCAGCAGCGGGATGCAAAAGTCGTCAAGGCACTGCACGATGTTTCTCTTGAGGCCGCCCGAGTAGGGCATGAGCTCCGCCACGCAGGCCACGTGCGCCCCCTCGAGGGTCATGCGACGGGCCATGATGAGGCCGATGTCACCGGAGCCCAGGATGACGACCTCGCGTCCGGGGAGAAGCCCGTCCATGTTGACGAGCCTCTGCGCGCAGCCTGCGGTGTAGACGCCCGCGGGGCGGAATCCCGGTATGGCGAGCGCTCCCGCGGGGCGCTCACGGCAGCCCATGGCCAGGACCACGGCGCCGGCGGACAGCGCGAGAAGGCCCCCGGCGCCCACGCAGGTCACGGTCCTGTCCTTGCCCACCGAGAGGACCATGGTGTCCAGGAGGACCTCGACGCCGGCCTCGCGGGCGGCAAGCTCCGCGCGGTGGGCGTACTCGGGGCCGGTCAGCTCCTCGCCGTAGGTGATGAGGCCAAAGCCGTTGTGGATGCACTGGTTGAGGATGCCTCCCAGGCGCTCGGCACGCTCTATGACCAGGACGTCATTGGCCCCGTGGCCTTGGGCGGATGCGGCGGCGGCAAGGCCTGCCGGACCTCCGCCGATGACGATGACGTCGTAGCGGCTCTTCGGTCTCACGAGGCATCGACCTCCTTGGTCCGGCCGAGGGCAAGGGGCGAGCCGGCGCCGTCCTTGGTGACGGAGCCTTCCTCGAGCCCGGGGACCTCCCTGGCAAGCAGTTCCATGATCTTTGGAGTGCAGAATCCGCCCTGGCAGCGGCCCATGCCGGCCTCAATGCGGCGCTTCACGCCGTCCACGCTGCGGGCGCCTGGTACGGCACGGATGGCGTCGACGATCTGCCCCTCGGTGACGGTGCGGCAGCGGCAGACAACGCGACCGTAGTCCGGCCGCTCGCGCACGAGGGCGGCCCACTCTTCGCGCGGCATGCACACCACGTCCGGAATGCCCCTTCTGGTTGCAACGAACCCCTCGCGCAGCGGCGGGTTGCCCAGAATGCCCGCGACGATGCCCGCGACGTGCCGCCCGATCGCCGGAGAGGCGGAAAGCCCCGGGGACTCTATGGCCGCGCAGTCCACGAAGCCCGGGGCATCGGGCGCCTCTCCGATGAGGAAGTCATGCTCCTCGCGGTGGGCGCGCAGGCCGGAGAAGGTGCGGATGCACTCGCGGAAGGGAACGTCTCTCACGGTGATGGCGGCCTTCTCGCGCACCTCGGCGAGGCCTGTTGCCGTGGTGTCGACGCCGTCCTTGTCGCCGATGTCCTCGGCGGTGGGGCCGACGAGGAGGTTTCCGGCCGTGGTGGGGGTCACGAGGACGCCCTTCCCCAGGCGCGTGGGCAGCGCGAAGACGGTGTGCCGGACGTGAGTGCCGGCACAGGTGTCGAGCACGTAGTACTGCCCGCGGCGAGGTGTTATGGCAAGTGGCGTGGCGCTGGCCATGGCGTGCACCTCGTCGGCTCGCACGCCGGCTGCGTTGACCACCACACGTGCTTTGAGCTGTGCTTTGTTGGTTGAGATTTGCCACGGGGAGCCACCTGCGCCGCGCGAGAGCCCGCAGACCCGCTCGCCAAGGCGGAACTCGACGCCGTTTGCGGCGGCGCTCTCGGCCAGCGCGCAGGTGAGCTGGAAAGGGTTCACGATGCCTGCGGTAGGGGCCCAGAGTGCGGCGACGGCGGCGTCGGATGCGTTGGGCTCCATGTCCAGAAGCTCTTCTCGCCCAATGACGCGCAGGTCGGGGACACCGTTTGCGAGTCCGCGCTCCAGAAGGGCGTGGAGGTCAGGCAGGGTCTTCTCGTCGGTGCAGACCACCAGGGAGCCTATTGCGCTGAAGTCCACGTCAAGCTCTTGGCAGAGGTCCGGCATGAGCGAAGTGCCCTCGACGTTGAGGCGGGCCATGAGTGTGCCGGGCTGGGCGTCAAAGCCGGCGTGGACGATGGCGGAGTTGGCGCGGGACGTGCCGCAGCAGACGTCGTCTTCCGCCTCGATGACGCATGTCCGCACGTCAAGGCGAGTGAGCTCGCGGGCTATTGCGCAGCCAGAGACGCCCGCCCCGATGATGGCGACGTCGTAGTAGGCCTGTTGCATGGCAACCTCCTGAGCGGTGGCGGGACCCTAGGAGATTGTCTTCCCCGCGCATGCCCGGGATTGCTCCGCCTCCGGCGAGCGGTATGAAAACGCGAGGGACAGGCTTTCAACCTGTCCCTCGCTTGCGCAAAAACGAACACGTCCCCAATTTGCGGGACTAGTCGAGGCCGAGGCGGTCGGAGAGCTCCAGCCACTCGTCCTCGAGGTCGGACGTCTGGGCCAGGGTGGCGTCGAGCTCCTGCTGGAGGGCCATGAGCTTCTCGAAGTCGTCCGCGGGGGCGCTGGCCATCTCGGCGCGGAGACGGTCGGGCTCGCCCCGGAGCTTGTCGAGCTTGCGGGTCACCGCGTCAAAGCGCTTCTTGAGCTCGCGCCGCTCGGCGTTGGAAAGGCCGTCTGAGGGCTGCCGCGCGGGCTTCTGCGGCGAGGCAGCGGCGGCGCCAGGCCTCGTGCCGGTAGCGGTGGCGCCTGCCTTGGACAGAATCGAGAGGTACTCGTCAACGCCGCCGGGGCAGTGCCTTACGTGGCCGTCGATGAGGGCGTACTGGTCGTCGGTCACGCGCTCCATGAGGTAGCGGTCGTGGCTCACCACCAGAAGCGTTCCGGGCCAGGAGTCCAGCAGGTCCTCCAGAACAGCGAGCATGTCGGTGTCGAGGTCGTTGCCGGGCTCGTCCAGCACCAGCACGTTGGGCTCGTCAAGGATGACGCAGAGAAGCGCCAGGCGGCGCCTCTGGCCTCCGGAGAGGTCGCGCACGAAGTTCTGGAACTCGCGCTGCTCGAAGCCCAGGCGCTCGCACAGCTGCGTGGGGGACAGCATCTTGCCGCCCACGAGATAGCTGTGCTTGTAGCGGGAGAGGATCTCCAGCACGCGCCAGTCCTCCTTGTCGGAGAGCGCGTCCAGGTGCTGGCTCATCCAGCCGAACTTGACCGAGGCGCCTATCTGCACGGAGCCGCGCGTGGGCTGGAGGTGTCCCGTCATGAGCTTGAGAAGCGTTGACTTTCCCGCGCCGTTGGCGCCGAGGATGCCGTAGCGGTCGCCGGGGCCGATGAGCCAGTCGAGGCTCTCCACCACGGGCGCGCTTGCGCCCGGGTAGGAGAACTCGACGTCCTTCATGGTGATGACCTTCTTGCCCAGACGGCTCACGGCAAGGCGCTTGAGCTCGAGCGGGTTTCTGAGGGGCGGGTCGTTGGCGATGAGGGCTCGGGCGGCCTCTATGCGGAACTTCGGCTTGCTCGTGCGCGCCTTTGCGCCGTGCGCGAGCCAATTGAGCTCCTTGCGCAGGGTGTTCTGGCGACGCTCCTCAATGACGGCGGATTGGCGGTCTCGCTCCACGCGCTGCTGGATGTAGGCTGAGTAGCCGCCCTCGAAGGGCGTGACCTCACGGTCGTGGACCTCCCACATGTGCTCGCAGACCTCGTCCAAGAACCAGCGGTCATGCGTGACCATCAGGAGCGCGCCCTGGCCTTGGGGCCAGCGGGCCTTGAGGTGGTCCGCCAGCCATTCGATGGCCTGCATGTCAAGGTGGTTGGTGGGCTCGTCCATGCATATGACGTCCCAGGTGCCCACGAGCAGGCGGGCCAGGTCGCAGCGGCGGCGCTGGCCACCGGAGAGCTCGCCCACCAGGCCGTTCCAGTCAAGGTCCCCTATGAGCTCGTCCACGATGCCGCGGATGCGCGGGTCGGAGGCCCAGACGTAGTCGGGGGTCTGACCCACCACGGCGTGCCCGACCGTCTCGTCATCGCCGAGCTGGTCGGTCTGGCCGAGGTAGCCCACGTGGATGCCGCCGCGCCAGGTGACCGAGCCCTCGTCGGGCTCCAGGCGCTTGGCCACGATGTCCAGCAGCGTTGACTTGCCGTCGCCGTTCTTGCCCACGATGCCGATGCGCTCGCCCTCGTTGATGCCGAGCGTCTGGTCGCTGAGCACGTGCTTGCCGGGCCACTCGTGCCCGACGTACTCCAGGCCTATGAGGATTCCCACTATCTGACATCTCCCTCGGCTGCAAGCCTGCGCAGCAGCGCGATCTCGCCAGCGTATCCCTGCAGGTCGTTGGGCGTCTCGAGGATCATGGGAAGCCCGGACAGCCTCGGCTCGCCCACGATGGCCGAGAAGGTCCTTACGCCCAGGGCGCCCTCGCCGATGCGCTCGTGGCGGTCCTTGTGCGAGCCCACGGGGTTCTTTGAGTCGTTGAGGTGCAGGGCGCACAGGCGGTCGAGGCCGATGACGCGGTCGAACTCGTCGAGAACGCCGGCCAGGTCAGACGCTATGTCGTAGCCGCCGTCAGAGACGTGGCAGGTGTCCAGGCACACGCCCAGGAGCTCGTCGTGCCCCACGCCGTCGATGATGCGGGCCAGCTCCTCGAAGGTGCGCCCGACCTCGGTCCCCTTGCCGGCCATGGTCTCCAGCAGCACGCGGGTGCTCTGGCCGGCAACCAGGACCTGGTTCAGGCCCTCGCAGATGAGCTCGATGCCCTTGTCGGCGCCCTGCTTGACGTGACTGCCGGGGTGGAAGTTGTAGTAGTTGCCCGGAAGGGACTCCATGCGCTCGAGGTCCTCGGCCATGGCGCGCCGGGCGAATTCGACGGTCTCGGCCTTGGCAGAGCACAGGTTCATGGTGTAGGGCGCATGGGCCACCAGGGGCCCAAAGCCGCTCTTGTCCATGAGCTCGCGCAGGGCGGAGACGTCGGCGGCGTCCAGGGGCTTGGCATTGCCGCCTCGGGGGTTCCTGGTGAAGAACGCAAAGGTGTTGGCGCCGATTTCCAGGGCGGTCCTGCCCATGGCGAGGTAGCCGCCGCTCGTGGAGAGGTGGCAGCCGAGGAAGAGGGTCTTCTCGCTCACCTAGGCACGCCCCCTCAGAAGGTCGCGCGTGGCGTCCAGGACATCGTCTGCCACCTCGGAAAGCGGCCTGGTCTCGCGCTGCGTGACGCCCGCGGGCGAGACGAGCGCGATGCGGCTCGTGTCCGCGCCGAAGGTGGAGTCCCTGCGGGAGACGTCGTTTGCGACGATGAGGTCCGCCCCCTTGCGCGCGAGCTTGGCCTGCGCGTTGGAGAGAAGGTCGTTGGTCTCGGCGGCAAACCCGACGACGACGCGCTCGCCCTTCTGGGAGCAGAGCGAGGCAAGGATGTCCCTGGTCTCGACGAGCTCGATGGAGTCCAGGTGCTCGTGGGCCTTCTTGAGCTTGTGGTCCGCGGGCGCGGCGGGCGTGTAGTCGGCGACGGCGGCCGTGCAGATGGCCGCGTCGCACCCGGGAAACGCCGCCATAGCGGCCTCGTACATCTCCTGGGTGCTCGTGACGTCCATGCGGACGACCCCCTCGGGCACCTCGAGCGCCGTGGGGCCAGAGACGAGCGTCACCTGGGCCCCGCGACGGGCCGCGGCGGCGGCGATGGCGTAGCCCATCTTGCCGGTCGAGGCGTTGGCGATGTAGCGCACGGGGTCAATGGCCTCGTGCGTGGGTCCCGCGGTGACGAGGATCCTGGTGAGCTGGAGGTCCTTCTCCGTGCGCGGGGCGTCGAGGGCGGCCAGGGCCGCAGAGACGATGTCCTCAACGTCGGCGAGCTTGCCCGCGCCCACGTCTCCGCAGGCGAGGCGCCCTTCCACCGGAAGCACGAAGCCGACGCCGCGGGCCCTGAGCGTCCTCAGGTTTGCCTGGGTGGCGGCGTTCTGCCACATGTGGACGTTCATGCCGGGGGCCACCAGCACGGGGCAGGCGGCGGCCAGAAGCGTGGTGCTAAGGCAGTCGTCGGCAAGGCCCGCGGCCATCTTGGCCATGACGTTGGCCGTGGCGGGCACCACCACCACGAGGTCGGCCCACTCCGCGAGGTCCACGTGCGGGATGGCGGTCTCGGGGTAGCCGTAGAGGTCGTCCGCCACGGCGTGCCGGGTGAGGCCCTCGAAGGTGGCGGGCCCCACGAAGCGCTCCGCGTCGGCCGTCATGGTGACGCGCACCTCGCAGCCGGCCTTCTGCAGGCCGCGCAGCACCTCGCACGCCTTGTAGGCGGCAATGCCGCCGCAGACGGCGAGAAGGACGTGCCTGGACTCGGACGGCAAGGCTACTCCCCCTGCTCGGTCGCGATGAGGATGCGGTGGCAGTAGGGGCACTCGGTGACCTCGGGACCGTGGGAGAGGTCGTGGAACTGGCTGGGCTGCAGCTTGACGCGACAGACCGTGGGGACGTTGCCCACCAGGGTCTCCACCGCAAGGCCACGGAAGCGCTTGCGGGCGGCCTCGTAGCGCTCCATCATGGCCGCGCCCACCTGGGCGCTCTCGCGGTCGCGCTCGGCGGAAAGCGAGCGGATGCGGGCCTTGAGCTCCGCGGACTCCTCGTCGTAGGAGGCCTGCGTGGCCTCGCGCTCCGCGTCCAGGCGCTCCAGCATCAGGTTGGCGTTCTTCTCGGCAAGAACGAGCTTGTCGAGGGCCTCCTGGCGCACCGGGAGCTCGAACTCGGTCTTCTCGATCTGCTTGGCAAGGTGCGTGAGGGAGAGCTCGATGTCGCGGACCTCGCGGTGGGTCTTGGTGCCCTCGACGGCCTCCGCCTGGACCTCAGCGGTCACGTCCTTGTAGTGCTGGAGGGCGTCCTTAAGGTCGTCGAGCTCGATCTGGGCGTCCTTGCGCTGGCCCAAGATCTTGGTGAGCTGGCTCTCTACCTTCTTGCGAGCCGCGGCGATGTTCTTGAGCTTTGCCTGCTGGGGCATGCCCGCAAGCGTGGAGGCGTCCTTCAGCAGCGCGAGGTCAATCTCCTGGAGCCTGAGGAGCGCGGTGGATTCGCTCATGGTTGTTCCTGCCTTCCCTATGCCCCGTGGGGCACCGATGTTCCTGTGTTGGTTGATGCGCCGCTACCTTGCGCGGCCCGCTGCCACGATTGCCAGGAGCGCGTCCGCAAAGGCGTCGAGGTCCTCCCTGGGGCACCTCTCGTCAAAGGAGACGCGAAGCGAGCCCAAGGCGTCGTTTCTGGGGATGCCCATGGCCGAGAGCACGTGGCTGGGGTCGCTCGACCCCGACGAGCAGGCAGACCCCGCCGAGACCTCGAAGCCCTGCTGGTCGAGGGCGAGGATGAGGGTCTCGGAGTCCATGGAGGGCACGACCACGCTCACGATGCCAGGCAGGCGGTCTGCGCCCACCTCGGTGCCGGCAGTGGGCCGGATGCCCGTCCCCTCGGCGCAGAGGCGCGCGTAGAGGCCGTGCGCGAGCCCTGCCGTGGCGGCGCGGTTCTGCTCGAGGTTGGCGCAGCACCAGGTGGCCGCCGCCGCGAATGCCAGCGCGGACGAGACGTCCTGCGTGCCGGGGCGTCGTCCCAGCTCCTGGCCGCCGCCGAGCATCATCGGGCGCAGGGGGACGCGGCCGCGCACGGCAAGGGCGCCTATGCCCACGGGCCCGCCGATCTTGTGGGCCGCGACGCTCACCGCGTCGACGTTGGCGAGGTCGAGCGGAATCCTCCCGAACGCCTGGACGGCGTCGGTGTGGAAGAGGGCCCCGGCCGCGTGGGCGGCCCTCGCGAGCTGGCCCACCGGCTGGACCACGCCCGTCTCGTTGTTTGCGCTCATGACGCTTACGAGGGCGCAGCTGGCGTCCAGGGTCTCGCCGAGGAGCTCGGGCGTGACCACGCCGGAGCGGTCGCACTTGGCGAGCCTGACCTCGAAGCCGCGGTCGTGCAGCATGGGCACGAGGTCCAGGATGGAGTCGTGCTCGATGGCGGAGAGCACCACGCAGGTGCGTCGGCGGTCGCGGGAGCGCGCGCCCTCGGCTATGCCCAGCACGGCGAGGTTGTTGCTCTCGGTGCCGCCGGAGGTGAAGGTCACGTCCGCGGGACGGACGCGCCCGCCCAGGCAGCGCGCGAGCTCAGCGCGGGCCCCGTCGAGGGCACGGGCGGCCTGCCTGCCCATGGTGTGCAGCGAGTTGGGGTTGGCGCCGGCGTAGGGCGCCTCCTCGTAGGCAAGAAGCGCGTCTCTTGCCTGCTGGCGCAGGGGCGAGGACGCCGCGTGGTCCAGGTATACGGTTTTGCGCGTCTGCATGCCCGGCCTAGGCCCTCTTTGCAAGGCCGAGCTGGCCGGCGTCCTTGATGGCGCGGATGGCCGCGGCGCGGTCGTCCTTCTTGAAGACGGCGCTGCCGGCCACGATGACGTTGGCGCCCGCGGCGCAGATCTGGCCGGCGTTCTGCTCTGAGACGCCGCCGTCGACCTCGATCATGGGGCTCACGCCGTGCTCCTTGGCAAGCGCGCGCACCTTGGCGACCTTGGCCACGGAGCTGGGAATGAACTTCTGACCGCCAAAGCCGGGATTCACGGTCATGACCAGGACCATGTCGACGTCCTCGATGATGGAGTCGAGCATGCAGACGGGCGTGGCGGGGTTGATGGCCACGGCCGGGCGCACGCCGGACTCGCGCAGGTAGGAGACAATGCGGTGGGCGTGGTTGGTGGCCTCCAGATGGAAGGACACCATGTCGGCGCCGGCCTCCACGTACAGGCGGGTCATCTCGTCGGGGTTGGAGATCATGAGGTGGGCGTCCACGGGGACGTCAGTGGTGGCCTTGATGGCGCGAAGCACGTCCGGGCCAAAGGTGAGGTTGGGGACAAAGTGGCCGTCCATCACGTCAAAGTGCACGTAGTCGGCCGTCTCGATGCTCTTGAGGTCCTCCCCCAGGCGCGCAAAGTCTGCAGACAGGACGGACGGGGCGACAAGAACGTCTTCAAGCATCAGATGATCCCTTTCGATTCGGTTGTTCGGCTCAGGCCGTAGAACTCCTCGCGTGGAAGTCTACCGAGAAGCGACGCGCTGGCGGAAGCAAGGTCGAGCCCATCCACGAGAACGTCATGCACGGCGCAGGTGAGCGGAGCCTCGATGCCATGCTCGCGCGCAAGCTCCCAGAAGCTCTGGGCCGCGTGCGCCCCCTCGACCACCATGCCGGTTCGGGCCTCGTATGCGGCAAGCCCCTCGCCGGCCACGAAGGCCTCGCCGAAGGTCCTGTTGCGGGAGTGCTCGGAGGTGCAGGTGGCCACGAGGTCTCCCATGCCGGCAAGACCCATCGGGGTGAGCGGGCTTCCGCCCAGAGCGTCTGAGACGCGGCCTATCTCCGCGATGCCGCGGGTCATGAGGACGGCCTGCGTGTTGTCGCCGGCGCTCAGGCCGGCCGCGATGCCGCAGGCTATGGCCACGACGTTCTTCATGGCGCCGCAGACCTCGACTCCGGTGACGTCGTCGGAGGCGTAGACGCGGAAGAAGGGGGTTGCCACGAGGCCTCGCAGGCGCTCGCCGACCTCGGGGCTCCCGCAGGCAAGGACGGCGGCGGAGACCTGACCCAGACAAATCTCCTCGGCGTGGTTGGGGCCGGAGAGCACGGCCATGCGCTCGGCGTGCCCCAGCTCGGCGCCGGCGACGTCCAGCATGAGCTGATGCGTGCCCGGCTCCATGCCCTTGGTGAGCACGAGGACGGGCACGTCAGGCGCGACGTGGGGCGCGAGCGCGCGGCAGACGTCGCGCAGGTGCGTGGACGGCAGGGCCAGGACCACGGCGTCCACGCCGCAAAGCGCTGCGGCCGCGTCGCTCGTGGCGATGACGTTGCCCGGCAGCTCGTAGCCCGTGAGGTGACGCGGGTTCCTGCGCGTTGCGTTGACGGCAGACGCCACCTCGGTGCTGCGGCACCAGAGCCTCACCTCTGCCGCCTGGCTGGCCATGAGGCCGGCGAAGGCTGTCCCCCAGGAGCCCGAGCCCACGATGCAGGCCGTGAGAAGCCCGGCCGCCACTAGCGGGCGCCTCCCTGGCCTGAGCCATCGGTGGCGTCGGAGCCGCTCTCGGGCTTCTCGCCGTCCTTGTGGAAGGCGAAGCGACGCTCCTCGCCGCGGGCGAGCTTCCTGATGTTGGAGCGGTGCGCCCAGATGACCACCAGGGCCACCACCACGATGGGCGCCACGGAGATGAGCGGGAAGCCCCAGAGGGCGCACTGGATGGGAAGCGACGCCGCGGCGCAGACCGAGCCCAGGCTCACGTAGCGGGAGGGCACGGCAAAGACCAGGAACACCACCAGAAGGCCCAACGCGACGGGCCACCACAGGCCCAGGGCCGCGCCAAAGCCCACGGCTATGCCCTTGCCGCCGTGGAAGCCCAGGAATGGCGAGAAGACGTGACCCAGAATGCAGCCCATGTAGACCAGGGAGAGCGAGGCGCCAAAGACCGTGGTGTGGTCAAGGGACGCGGCGTCGCCGCCAAAGACCAGTGCCGCCAGCACCCAGCGGGCGAGCAGCATCCAGACCAGGCCCTTGCCCAGGTCGCACAAAAGCGTCAGGGCCGCGGCCTTCTTGCCCACGCTGCGGGCCACGTTGGTGGTCCCGATGTTCCCGGAACCGACGGTGCGCACGTCCACGTGACCCTCGCGCTTGGCGATGACGAGGCCGAAGGGAATTCCGCAGACCACGTAGGCGCCTAGCGCAAGGGCCAGGGTCCACACGCAGAAGGTGAGGTTTGTGGTGAGAAGCACCTACTTCTCGCCCCCCTCGTTCTTCTGACGGAAGCGCATGCGGATGGGGGTGCCAGTGAGCTCAAAGCGTTCACGGATGCGGTTCTCCATGAAGCGCTCGAAGTTGTCGTCCACGAGGTCGGGGGCGTTGCACCAGAAGGAGAGCGCGGGCGGCTTGGAGCCGGTCTGCGTGCAGTACTGGATCTTGAGGCGGCGGCCCTTCTCGGAGCGGGTGTGGCCACCCTCGCGAATCTCTGCCAGCAGGTTGTTGAGCTCCGAGGTCTTGAGCTGCTGGGCGCGGGCCTCGGCGGCCTTGACGGCGGCAGCCAGGACCTTGTCGGTGGCGCGGCCGGTGAGGGCCGAGATGTTGATGAACGGGATCCACGGGGCGAAGGCCATACGCTTGCTGAGCGAGGTCATGACCTCGTCGCGCTTCTGCTGCGAGTCGATGAGGTCCCACTTGTTGAGGAGAAGCACGATGCCGCAACCGCGGTCGACGGCCATGTTGGCCACCTTCTGGTCCTGCTCGGTCACGCCCACGGTGGCGTCGACCACGAGCAGGCAGATGTCTGCGCGGTCGATTGCCTGCAGGCCGCGGACCAGGCTGTAGTACTCGATGTCCTCGTGCACCTGGCTCTTCTTGCGCATGCCGGCGGTGTCGACCAGCTTGATGGGCATGCCCTTCCACTGGATGACGGTGTCGATGGCGTCGCGCGTGGTGCCGGCCACGTCGGAGACGATGGAGCGCTTCTTGTTGGCGAGGCGGTTTGCCAGCGAGGACTTGCCCACGTTGGGGCGCCCGACGATGGCGATGGAGAGCATGTCCTCCTCCTCGTTGGCCTCCTCTTCCTCGGGGAAGCAGGCGACGATGTCGTCGAGGAGGTCGCCGGTGCCGTAGCCGTGGGAGGCGGACAGCGGGCGCGGCTCGCCGACGCCCAGAGCGTAGAAGTCCCACAGGCCGTCCTGCTCGCTCGCGGGGTCGTCCTTCTTGTTGACGATGAGGAAGACGGGCTTGTCGACGCGGCGGACGATGCGCGCGACCTCCTCGTCCTCGTCGGTGATGCCGGTGGCACCGTCAACAACGAAGACGATGACGTCGGCCTCCTGGCAGGCAAGAAGCGCCTGCTCGCGGATGCGCGGGGCGAAGACGTCCTGGGACTTGACGGACTCGATGCCGCCCGTGTCGATGATCACGAAGTCGCGGCCGTTCCAGTCGGCCTCGTGGTAGGAGCGGTCACGGGTGACGCCGCGGCTCTCGTGGACGATGGCCTCGCGAGAGACGGCGATGCGGTTGACGAGCGTGGACTTGCCCACGTTGGGGCGGCCGACCACGGCTACGATGGGCTTGGACATGGATTCTCCTAGCTCTTAGACAGACAGAGCAAGGATAGCATGCCCCCTCAGCCCCTAGGAGCTGGGATTCTGCCGTCGATGAGCCCTAGACCAAAAGACCATGCAGGCAGTCAAGGAGCTTGCCGGGGCTGGGCTCGCTAATCACGGGCGTGCCGCCACGGAGGGAGATCTCCTCCAGGATGTGGGCCTGCGTGTCCCCGTCAAGGGTCACGTGGTCAAAGTTGAACATGACCTCGGGCAGGACCACCACGGTGTCGGAGAGGTTGTCCGCCAGCTGCGCCAACAGGTCGCAGCTCACGATGAGGCCGGTCACGTTTACGTCCCCGCCAAAGTAGTCGTTGCGGATGGCCTGCGTCCAGACGCGCCCCTCCGGCGAGAGGAGCCCGGCAAAGACGGCGATGGTCTTCTCGGCCGCTTCCCCGCAGACAAGGAGGACCCCGAGGCCCCGCTCCGCAAGCGCGGCGTCCACGGCCTTGCACTCCCCCGCCCGCTCGGAGCGCACGAGGGCGGACTCGTCGAGAAAGCTCCTCAGCATGCCGATGCCGTCGTAGAACTGCGGGTAGCCGTCGTAGGTCTCCGCGGGAGGGACGGGCAGGTCGGCGTCCACGTAAAACTCATCGGAGAGCTGGAAGCGGGTGTTGCCCAGGGCCTTGCGAGCGCGCTCCTGGTAAGGCTCGATGAGACGCACGACGGCGCGACTGGCCTCGACGTCGTCAGAGAAGCTGCGGTCGAAGCGCTTGGAGTGCTTGGTGTAGCCCATGGGCACGATGGCAAGGCTCGTGATGTTGGAGCGCTCCTCCACCCAGTCGAGCGTGCGGTGGAGCTCGTCGCCGTCGTTGAGCCCCGGGCACAGGACGATCTGCGCGTGTACCTCCACGCCCGACTCGCACAGGGCCTCCAGGACCTCGACGCCGCGGGCGGCATGAGCTCCGATCATCTTGCGCCGCACGTCGGGCGATATGGCGTGGATGGAGACGTTCATGGGCTCCAGGCCGCAGGTGACGATGCGCTCCACGTCCTCGTCGGTGACGTTGGTGAGCGTAACGAAGTTGCCCTGCAGGAACGAGAGGCGGTAGTCGTCGTCACGCAGGGTGAGCGTGGCGCGCACCTCCTTGGGAAGCATGGCCATGAAGCAGAAGACGCAGGCGTTCAGGCACGTGCGTATGCCGTCGAAGAGCACGTCGGTGAACTCGATACCCCAGTCCTCGCCGGGCTCGCGCTCGAGCTCGCAGGAGGCGGTGGTGCCATCCGTGGGGTCAAAGACCTCGAGGTCGCACCAGCCGCCGTCCGCCTCCCAGCGCCAGTCGATGATGTCTTTCGGCTCGACGCCGTTGACCGTCACGATCCGCATGCCGGGCTCTATGCCGGCGTCCCAGGCGGGGCTTCCCTCCTCCACGCGGGCCACCCAGGCGCCGTCGGCCTGGGGGCGGGTGGAGGCGTAGTCCGCGCGCTTCTGCTCTGCCATGCGCTAGGCTCCCAGCATCTCTTGGATGGCGCCCCGCACGGCCTCGATCTGGCTGGCCGGCGTGGAGGCGCCCGCCGTGATGCCGATGACATCGGCTCCCTCGAACCACTCGGGGAGAACCTCGTCCGCGCCCTCGATGTGGTGCGTAGCCGGGCAGAGCCCGCGGGAGATCTCTGCCAGGCGGGTGGTGTTGGCCGAGATGCGCCCGCCGATGACCACCATGACGTCTGCCCTGGCGGCAAGCTCGGCGCAGGCGCCCTGGTGGCCGCTCGTGGCCTCGCAGATGGTGTTCATCACGCGGACCTCCTCGGCCTTGGACAGCAGGAGCGACACCACGTCGGCAAGGCGGGCACGGGACTGCGTGGTCTGGACGACAACGCCGAGCTTCTTGCAGGGGGCCAGGGCCTCAGCCTCCTCGGCAGTTCCGACGACGATGGCGCCCGGAGCGTGCGGGAGCGTGGCCTCCACCTCGGGGTGGCCCTTCTCGCCGACGACGACCACCTGGTAGCCCTCGTCAGCAAGGCGACGGGCGGCCAGGTGGACCTTCTTCACAAAGGGGCAGGTGGCGTCAAGAACCTCACTGCAGAGTGAGCGGGCGCGCGCCTCCTCGTCGGGGGTGACGCCGTGGGTGCGCAGCAGCAGCGTGCCGCCGGCGGCCTCCTCGGGGTTGGAGACGACGGTCACGCCGCGGGCGGCAAGGTCGCTCACGACGCGCGGGTTGTGGATGAGGGGGCCGAGGGTATGGACGGGACCCGTGGCCTCGTCGGCCGCGTGCTCGACCATCTGGAGGGCGCGCTCCACGCCGTAGCAGGCACCCGCCTCGGAGGCAATAACGATGCGTGCCATGGGCTACTCCAATCCGGGGTGGGCCTGGCGCAGCTCGTCCCTGAGCTCGAAGACGCGGCCCATGCCGACCTCCTCCATCTTGGCCACCTGCTCGCGGCGCTTGGGGGCGTCGATCTCTGCCCACTCCACGGGACGGCCGGCCCTGAGCCAGACGCGGGAGCGGAAGCGCAGGTTGCGGGCGCCGATGACGGCAACCGGCTGGACGGGCGCCTTGGCCATCTGGGCCATGAGCGCATAGCCGCCGTGGACCTCCGCGTCCGCGTCGTCCTTGACGCGGGTGCCCTCGGGGTAGATGAGCACGCACTCGCCGCGCTGCAGCATCGCGCGGGCGCGACGGATCAGCTTCATGTCGGCGGTTCCGCGCGAGACCGGGAAGCCGCCCACGCGAGAGAAGAGCCAGGTGGCGATGCCGATCTTATCGAACTCGCTCTTGTAGACAATGCGCGTATGGATGCCGGCGCGCCACAGCGTGACCACCATGATGACCGGCTCGACCATGGACTCGTGGTTCTGGATGATAACGCGACCGCGGGCTTCCTTGGTCAGCAGCTCCGCCTCCTCGATCTTCCAGGGCCACACGAGCTTGGTGAAGGCCCAGCAGGCCGCCACCACGATGTTCATGAGCACACGGGCCGTCCAGGGAAAGTCCGCCATGGCGTGGTCGTAGTAGTCCTCGTAGGAGTTGCCCGCAAAGGCGCGCATCTTGGTGCTCTTCTGGTCAGACATGGGGCCTCCTAGGCGTTCGCGCGGGCGAGAAGGGCCGGCGAGAGGGACGCGATCTTCCGGACGACGTCCTCAAAGCCCATGTCGGAGGAGTCGACGATGACGGCGTCCTCTGCCGGGCGCAGGGGCGAGGTGGCGCGGGAGGAGTCGTAGTCGTCGCGGCGCTTAAGGTCCGCCAGGATGCGGCGCTCCTCCTCGGGGTCGGCCGTGGCCGCGGCGTCTTGGGCGAGGTTGCCGCCGCTGCGCTGCACGGCGCGACGGCGGGCGCGGGCCTCCGGGCTTGCGGTGAGGAAGACCTTGACGTCTGCCGCGGGGAAGACCACGGTGCCGATGTCGCGGCCCTCGGCCACCACGTCGCCGGTCTCCCCCACCTTGCGCTGGAGGGCCACCATGACCTCGCGCACGGCCGGGTTGGCCGAGACCGGCGAGACGGCGAGCTCCACCTTGGGCGTGCGGATCTCCGCCGTGACGTCGCGCCCGTTGGCGATGACGGTCTGCCCGGCCTCGGAGGTGCCGAACTCGATGACTGTCTCGCGGGCGACCTCCGCCACGGCCGCGCTGTCCTCCGGGTCAACGCCCAGGCGAAGGCACTCGGCCGCCACCGAGCGATACATGGCTCCCGTGTCCAGGAAGGTGAGGCCAAAGCGGTCGGCGATGGCGTGTGCGATGGAGGACTTGCCGGACCCGGACGGCCCGTCGATGGCTACGATCATTGCGCTGCCTTTCCAGTGAGAAAAAGGGACAATCCCTATTTCTTGTCTCTTGTGTCTTAGCGGGTACAGAGGGACTCGAGGGCGCTGACCTCGGTCTCGTCGAGCTCGCGCCAGTGGCCCTCATCCACCCCGGTGAGGGCGAGGGGACCGAAGGCGTCCCTGTGGAGGCGCAGCACGCGGTGCCCCACGGCCATGAGCATCTTCTTGACCTGGTGCTTCTTGCCCTCGTGGATGGTGAGGGCCACCACGGAGTTGGGGTTGCCCCCACCGTCGACGCCCGCGCCGTTGGGGGCCACCACGGAGAAGAGTGGGTCGGACTCACTGAGGAGCTCGGCCTTTGCGGGAGCCGCGGGCCCCTCCTCAAGCATGACGCCGCGGCGCAGCTCGTCGAGCTCGCGCCTGGTGGGAACGCCCCTCACCAGGGCCACGTAGTGCTTGTCGACGTGGCGGGAGGGATGCAGGAGCTCCTGGCCCAGGTTGCCGTTGGTGGTGAAGAGCAGAAGCCCCGTGGTGTCCGTGTCCAGGCGCCCTACCGGGAAGAGCCCCGGGAACTCCTTGGAGGGAACGAGCTCGGCCACCGTGGGACGGCCCTGGGGGTCGCTCATGGTGGTGATGTAGCCCTGCGGCTTGTAGAGCATGACGTAGCGGCTGCGCTCCGTGATGGAGCAGGGCCTGCCGTCAACCGTCACCACGTCGACGCTGGGGTCCACCTTGCTGCCGAGCTCGCTCACCACGACGCCGTTGACGCGCACGCGCCCCGAGGTCATGAGGCGCTCCGAGCCGCGGCGGCTCGCCACGCCGGCTCGCGCCAGGAAGCGCTGCAGCCGCATGGGGACGATCCTCTCGCCCTCGTCAAGCATCCTCGGACACCCCCTCGCCGCCGTCCCCAGGCACCTCGTCAGGCGAGAAGCCCGTCTCGCCGTCGGTCTCCCCCAGGTCGCCGCCCAGAAGCTCGCGCTCGTCCTCGATGTCGTCCATGGCGTCCTCGAGCGTGGACTCCATCTGGCGGCCCGAGAGGCGCTCGCGGATGAACTGCTTGGACTCCTCGTCGGGGGCAAAGTCCTCCAGCGGCGGAAGCTCGCGCAGGGACTTGAGGCCAAAACGCTCAAGGAAGAGGCGGGTGGTGCCATAGAGTATGGCCTGGCCTCGGTCGGCCTCGTGGCCGCACTCGCGCACGAGGCCCTTCTCCTTGAGGGAGCCGATGACGCCGTCGGAGTTGACGCCGCGGATGGCGCGGACGCCCTCGCGCGTCACGGGCTGGTGGTAGGCGATGACGGCCAGGGTCTCCAGCGCCGCCTGGGAGAGCCTGCGCGTGTCCCAGGAGAGCACGTAGTCTGCCACCTGGTCATGGTAGGCGGGGTGCGTGAAGAGGCGCCAGCCGCCGGCGACCTCGCGCAGCTGGAAGCCGCGGTTTGCCTCCCGGTACTCCACGGATAGCTCCGCCAGGGCACCCGCCACCTCGGAGGGAGCGGCGCCCGTCGCTCGGGCGAGCTCGGTTGCGGCCACGGCGTCGTCAGACACCAGGAGAAGTGCCTCGAGCAGCGACTTCAGCGTGTCGGAGCCAAGGTTCTCTAGGTCTTCCACTACTCGTCCTTTCCGAGGGCCTCGGCGTCCGTCTCGTCAAGCTCGGCGAGAACCGACTCGTCGAGCTCGTAGGCGTCCGCGCCCTCGATGTGCGTGATCTCAATGTCCCCGAAGAGCTCGTCCTGGCGCACAGTCACCATGCCGCGCTTGAAGAGGTCGAGGATGGCCAGGAAGTTGACGACGACAACCTCGGGGGTGGTGTCGCCGTCCAGGAGCTGGCTGAAGCTCAGGTGCCCCATGCTGCGCACAAGGCGGTCCACGGAGGCCACGGTGAGGGCCACCGGCAGGCGCTTGGGCGCGATGTGCTCCGCCTCCAGAAGAAACGTCTCGCGGCGGCTGTCTATGTCCGCGCAGATGACGGCAAGGCTTCGCAGGCTGATGCCCTCGAGGTAGTCGGGCATGAGGTTCAGGAACTCGGGGTCAGGACCCACGGTGCGGGGCAGCATGCGCCCCTCGGCCTCAAGGCGCGCGCCCAGCGCGGCCCCGGCGCTCCTGAACTGCTTGTAGGCGATGAGCCTGGCGATGAGCACCTCGCGTGCCTCGTCGGGAGAGAGGCCCCCGAGGTCCGCGTCGTCCTCGTCTTCGACGTCCGCATTGCGGGAGACGGGCTCGGCGGGAACGAGGGAGGCCGCCTTGATGTCCAGCAGCGTGGACGCGACCAGAACGAAGTCGCTGGCCACGTCAAGGTCGAGATCCTCCATGCGCTCGACCTCAGCTAGGTACTGGTTGGCGACCTCCGAGATGGAGATTGAGCCGATGGTGACCTTCTGCCTGGTCACGAGCTGCAGGAGCAGGTCGAAGGGGCCGGAGTAGGACTGGGTCCTCACCTTGAACGACATGCGCTACACCCCCGAGAGCAGAAGGTCGTAGAGGTTGCCGGCCGTGAGGTCCAGGAAGGCTCCGAGCGGGTCCACGCCAAGAAATTCGGGCAGCACGTAGAGCAGGATGAGGAGGATGGGCATGGCGTAGTGCTGGATGCGGTAGTACTCCATCTTGGCCTTCCCCCTGAGGAGCGGCAGCAGCAGCTTGGAGCCGTCGAGTGGCGGCAGCGGGATCAGGTTGAAGAACGCAAGCGTCAGGTTGACGTAGACGTAGGTGGTGCAGACGCGCATGGCCCAGAAGAGTGCCTCGTAGGGCACGTTGCCCGCGACGACGGCGCCATACCCGAGGTTCCAGACGGCGTAGACGAGAGCCGTGCCCAGCAGGGCCTGCAGGATGTTAGAGACGGGCCCCGCCAGCGCGACGAGGGCGTCGTCCTTGCCCGGATGGCGAAGGCGGCGCGGGTCATAGGGCACCGGCTTGGCAAAGGCGAAGACCGGGCCGCCCATGGCCGCCATGATGAGCGGCAGCACTATGGAGCCAAACCCGTCAAGGTGGGCCCTGGGGTCAAGCGTCAGGCGCCCGGCCTCCTTGGCGGTGGGGTCGCCGAGCCTCAAGGCCATCCAGCCGTGGGCCACCTCGTGCACGATGGCAGAGAACATGACCAGGGCCACGCTGATGGCCATGGAGACAAGGCGTTGGGTGGAATAGAGCAAGCGAGACTCCCCTCTCGTGGCGCTAGCGCAACGAGGATGAAAGACGGCTGAGCAGCCAGTCGAAGATCAAAAACACTATAGCAGCTAGGGCAAAGTCCCCGTGGAAGACCCCGCCAAAGGGCGTCTGGAAGACAAAGAGCCCGCTGATGGCGCCGGGGAGCGCGCGCAGGACGGCCCCGTTGACGCCCAGCAGCGCCGAGCGGGGCGCCCCGATGAGCACGGCGTCGCAGACGGTGAGGGCAACGAGCAGCCATGCGAGCACGCGGCAGGCCACGGCAAGGGCGTGCGCCGCGCCCGCGCCCGTCACGGCCCTACGCATTGGCTGCCTCCTCGAGCTTCTCGGAGAGCTCGAGCCACTCCTCCTCGAGGGCGGGAATCTTCTTTGAGAGCGCCGTGTACTCTTTCATGCACTCGTCGAACTTGGCCGCGTCGTTGTAGAGGGCCTCGTCGGCCATGAGGGTCATGAGCTCGTCGTAGCGCTTGCGGGCGGGCTCAAGGGCCTTCTCGACCTGCTTCAGGCGGTCGCGCTCCTTCTTGAGGGCGCGGTTGCGGCGGTTTCTCTCCTCCGCCTCCGCGCGGCGCTGCTCCTTGGTCTTGACGTTTCTGCCCTGCGTGGCGTCAGCCTGTGGGGCGCTTGCCGCGGCAGCCGACCTTGCCGGAGCGGCGGGAGCCTCCTGGCCGCTCGACCGGGCCTCCAGCTCCGCGCGCTTGAAGAGGTAGTAGTCGTAGTCGCCGTCGTAGATGGTGACCTTGTGGTCGCGGACGTCCACGACCTTGTTGGCAACGGCGCGGACGAGGTGCTCGTCGTGAGAGATGAGCACTATGGTGCCCGGAAACTCCACGAGGGCGCGCTCGAGGACGTCGACGGAGTCGATGTCAAGGTGGTTGGTGGGCTCGTCCAAGAGCAGCAGCGGGTTGGGAGAGACGAGCATCTTGGCCAGGGCCAGGCGGGCCCTCTCGCCGCCGGAGAGCACGCCCACGCGCTTGTCCACGTCGTCGCCGTGGAAGAGGAAGGCGCCCAGCAGGCGACGCTCCTCGGAGGTGGTCCAGGTGGGGGCGGCGGCGTCCATCTCCTGCATCACGGTGTTGGCCTCGTTGAGCTGCTCGAGCTGGTGCTGGGCGTAGTAGGCCTGGGTGACGTTCTGGCCGAGGCTGACCGTGCCCGCATCCGGCGCAAGGCGGCCGTTCACAATCTTCATGAGCGTGGACTTGCCGGCGCCGTTTGGGCCGACGAGGGCAACGTGGTCACCGCGGTAAAGCGTGACGTCGACGTCGGAGTAGACGTGGTTCTCGCCAAATGACTTGGAGATGCCCTTGAGGCTGATGACCATGTCACCCGTGCGCGGCGGCTCGGGGAAGCGGAAATGGGCGCGCTTGGAGCCCTCGGGCAACATGACGAGCTCGCTCTTGATCTGCTCGATCTTCTTCATGCGCTCCTGGGCCTGGGCGGCCTTGGTAGGCTTGTAGCGGAACTTGTCGACAAACACCTGCATGTGGGCGATCTCTCGCTCCTGGGCGGCGCGCTTGGCGCGCATCTGCTCAAGGTTGTCCTCGCGCTGCTTGAGGTAGGAGCTGTAGTTGCCCGTGTAGGTGGTGATGCGGCGGTTCTCCACGGCGGCCACGTGGCTCACGCAGGCGTCCATGAAGGCGCGGTCGTGGCTGACAAGGAGCACCGCCCCGTCGTAGCTGGAGAGGAAGGACTCGAGCCACTTGACGCTCTCGAGGTCCAGGTGGTTGGTGGGCTCGTCGAGCATCAGAAGGTCGGGGTGGCGCAGGAGCAGCTTGGAGAGGGAGATGCGCATCTGCCAGCCGCCGGAGAAGTCCTCCGCAGGCTTGTCGAAGTCCTCGACGGGAAAGCCCAGGCCAGAGAGGATCTGGCGCGCGCGGCTCTCAAGCTCGTAGCCGCCCAGCCGCTCGAAGCGGTCCTGGGCGTGGCCGTACTGCTCCAGAAGGCGGTCGAGCTCGGGGCCGGGCTCGGTGACGGAGATCTTCTCCTCTAGCTCAGAGACAAGGCGCTCGTAGCGCTTGACCTCCTGGGCGCTGTCGACGACCTCGGCAAGGGCGGTCTTCTTGCCCGCGAGCTTTGTCTCCTGCTCCAGGTAGCCGACGGTGGTCTCCTTGGCAAAGGTGACGGAACCCTCGTCGGCGGGCTCGAGGCCCATGAAGATCTTGAGGAAGGTGGTCTTGCCGGAGCCGTTAGGGCCGACAAGAGCCCAGCGCTCGCCAGCGTTGAGCTGCAGCGTTGCCTGGGAGTAGAGGGTGCGTCCGCCAAAGGACTTTGAGACCTTGTCTGCGAGTGCGATCAATGCGGTAATCCTTGTGCTCGAGAGTTCCAAACGGTCATAAGTATATGCGCCCGGAAGGCCTCCTTCGCATATGCCTACGGAAAGACCAAGGGCGAGCGCATTGCCTCGCTTTGCCGCGCACTCAGGCAGTCGACTTGGGATAGTCTGAAATGCGTTTGAGAATTCCGCCGGGCTCACTCTCCCGGCAGCAAAGGCAGGTTCCATATGACAGAGACACCCATCCAAGACGTCTCCCAGAAGTCCCCGGCGGCAAGGTCCCCGCGCTCCCACTACGTGGGCGCGCTCGACGGCCTGCGCGTCCTGGCGATTCTTGCGGTCCTGGTCTACCACGCAAACCCGAGCTGGCTTCCTGGCGGCTACTTTGGCGTGACGGTCTTCTTCGTGCTCACCGGCTACCTCACCACGCTCTCCATAGAGCGCGAGATCGGTCGCGCGGGACGCCTCGACTACCCTCGCTTTGTCCTGAAGCGCGTGACGAGGCTTTTGCCCTCCATGCTTGCCGTCGTGGGCGTGACCACGATGCTGTGCGTGTTCCTGGCTCCCAACCTGCTTCCCAAGGTGAAGTCCGACGCCGTCCCCGCGCTCCTCTTTGTGGAGAACGTCTTCTACATAGTGAGGAACGTCTCCTACTTTGCCAACGCGGGACTCCCCTCTCCCCTCACCCACTTCTGGTACCTCGGCGTCGTCATACAGTTCTATGTAATCTGGCCGCTCGTCCTGCTGGGGATGCGCAAGGTCGTGAGGTCCCGCCGCATGGCGTGCTCGGCCATGGGCATACTTGCCATTGCCTCTGCGGTCCTCATGGCCGTTCTCTACGACCCCACCGGAGACACCGCCCGCATCTACTACGGACCTGACACGCGCGCGGCCGAGCTTCTGCTGGGTGCGCTTGCGGCCCTGTGGACCGGTGGGCACGGGCTCAACCTGCGGGTGCTTCCCGCGGTGGGGCCGCGCCTCAAGGATGCGCCCGCCTGGACCTGCGACGCGGTGGCGCTTGCCTGCCTGGCGGGCCTTGGCGTCATGTGCTTCTTGCTCAACGGGTACTCGGAGTTTGCGTACCGCGGCGGCATGCTTCTGGCCGCGGTCCTCACGGCCGTCCTGGTCTCTTGCCTCTGCAGGCCGCAGAGCGCCCTGGCCCACGTGCTGGGGGCGCGGCCCGTGGCCGAGGCCGGCAAGCGCGCGTTTTCCGTCTACCTCTGGCACTACCCCCTGCTGGTGGTCCTCAACCCGGCGACGAGAACCACCGAGCTTCCCGTCTGGGGGTGGGCGCTTGAGTTCCTTCTCATCTTTGCCTGCGCCGAGGCCTCCTACCAGCTCTTCGAGAAGGGCCGGGGTCCTCGGGATCTCGCCGGGCGCCCCATGCCCCTGGGCCTTGCCGTGCCGCAGGTGGCGTTTGGTGCCCTGGGCGTCCTCTGCGCCCTTGTGCTTCTCTTTGTGCCCATCCCCGCAGAGCAGACGGGCGTCCCCACCGAGATGCAGCAGATGAGCGCCGAGGAGCAGCAGTACCTGGCCGAGCAGCAAGCCGCAGCCGAGGCCGCCCAGTCTGGTGAGGGCGCAAACGCTGCCTCCGAGAGCGGCAACGACGCCCAGACGGCCAAGCCCCAGCAGGACAACACCACCTTTGACGTGAGCGGGACCTACTTTGCGGGCACCGCCTTTGCGGCCGCAATCGACCAGATAAACGCCACCAGCTTCACCGTCGACTCCAGCACGGGCGCCACCAACGCGAGCGTCATCCTCATCGGCGACTCCGTTCCAGCGGGAGCGATCACGCAGTTCTACAAGTACTTCCCCAACGGCTACATCGACGCGCAGGTGGGCCGCCAGCTCTATGCGGGCGTGGACGTCTACCGCCAGTGCCAGGCCAACGGTCACGATGGCGACGTGGTGGTCTGGGCCATCGGAGACAATGGCGTGGCCCGTGAGAGCCAGGTCAAGGAGCTCATCGATGCGGTGGATCCATCCAAGCACGTCTACCTCTGCACCGTCCGCGTGCCGCTGGCCCTGCAGGACATGAACAACCAGCTCTTCAAGGACGTTGCCGCCCAGTACGACAACGTTGACGTCATCGACTGGTACGCACAGAGCGCCGGCCACGACGAGTACTTCTGGAGCGACGGCACCCACCTCAGGCCGGAGGGTGCCGAGGCCTACGTCCTCATGCTCAGAAAGGCAATTACGGGACGGTAGGCGCTCTTGGCAAAATCTGATTTGACACTTGCGCACCGCAAATTGCCTTGCTATAGTTCTTCTCGCACCAACGCACGGGGAATTAGCTCAGTTGGGAGAGCGCGTGACTGGCAGTCACGAGGTCAGGGGTTCGAACCCCCTATTCTCCACCATGTTTTGTCAGAGGCTCCGGATTCAATCCGGAGCCTCTTTTTTCGCTTCGCATCCTCGTCGTTCCCTTCCTAAATCGACATTTATACTTATCTGAAGGGCATCATTTGTCGATTTAGGAAGGGAACGGACTAGAGCCCCTCAGATAGCGGTCAAGCTGGCGTTGATTGCGAATCACAACCACCTTTTCGGGAAACTGACTCTGCGTACGTCGATAGAGGCCCCGCCTTTGCCTTGTGCGGCCATCCCACAAAATCCAGCGAATGAACTCCCAGTCGATCTTCTCGTCGCAGCCCTCGGTCATGTCGGGACGGTTGGTTCCCTTGTTGATGCGGTAGCGTCTGAGGCACCGAGAAAGACAGTCCAGCCTCCCAAAGAGCAGCTGGACGATGACGTCGGCCTCCTCGCACCTACGCTCGTAACTCAGGGCCTTGTAGTTGCCGTCAATCACCCAACCATCGGGATGCTCGTTGAGAAAGGTCTGGACGATGCGCTGCTGCCCCGCCTTGGCCCGAATCTTCCATCCCGGCAGAAACTGAACGGCGTCCAGGTGAAGGGCGGGAAGCTGATAGCGGTCTTGGAGTTTGCGGCAGATGGTAGATTTGCCGGAACCGCTGTAGCCAATGACCATGATCTTTATAAGCGCTCCTGCCCGTTTTCAAGTATTAGCAATTGCTGGCTATGCAGTCGTCCACCCACTGCTTGACCCTCAGCGCGACTTCCTGCTTAGACATGTTGTCGACAAACAGGTAGTCAACGTTGTCCATCTTTGAGAACCATGCCCTCTTTAGCGGCATCAGGTGCTTCAAATTGTATTCGAAGGAGTTCCTAGCTCTGGTTGAATCACCCTGTTTGCGCTGTCTGAGCGTGGCGCCTGATGCATCCAAGAACAGGATTCGCGCAGGCATGCACTTCCTGATGCTTGTGAGCTCATCTTTTAGCGCCTTCTCAATATCCCAGTCCTTACCGATGGCCTTGGGATAGTTAATGGTGTGGAATTCGATCTCTTCCGCCCCAAAATCCATTACGGTGCAGGGACAATCCTTGACTCGCCCGTATCGTCTGACCTCGTTGTCTAGCCATAGCCTCTGAATCTCAAGGTAGTCTTCGTACTTGTTCTTATCGAGCTTTCGGTCTCTGATAGCCTGGACGACTTCCGAGTTCTCCTCATAGCTTACGTTCACATAAGAAGCGTTCTCGCACAGGTAGTTCAGGGCCGTCGTCTTGCCCACAGCCATGCATCCCTGTAGCGACAGCACCATGCGAGGCCCTTTCTGATTGGCAAAATCCTCAATGCAGAGAAACGACGAACCCGACTCGCCTAGCTTGGAGAGTCGGGTTCGGATGCGGGTAATATGGTGGGCCCAGCAGGATTCGAACCTGCAACCCAGGGATTATGAGTCCCCTGCGCTAACCGTTGCGCCATGAGCCCGTATGAAAAAGGCGACGACCAGAAGCCGCCGCCTTTAGTTTACATGGTGGAGAATAGGGGGTTCGAACCCCTGACCTCGTGACTGCCAGTCACGCGCTCTCCCAACTGAGCTAATTCCCCAAAATGGTGGGCGATGCTGGATTCGAACCAGCGACCCCTTCCGTGTGAAGGAAGTGCTCTACCCCTGAGCCAATCGCCCGCGCAAGAAAGAACTATACACAAAGCCCGACAGGAATGGAAGCACCAATTTTTGAAAAATGGGGATTCACACCCTGACCTGCGCTTCTATGCCGACTTGATGGCCTTGGCGGCCTTGGCGGCCACGATGGCAAGGACCATGCTGCAGACGGTGCAGACGACGGAGGTGACGACGGTCAGGGGATCCTCTGCCTTGTGGCTCAGGAGACAGTAGCCAAGGACGACGGCGCAGAAAAGGGGCGACCAGCTGGCCTGCTTGGCAAACTCGGGGATGTTAGACGGGACGTTAGCTGCACGGGCGCCGTTGAAGCCGTACCCAACAACCTCCAGGGACATCGCAAGGAACAGGCACTTGAAGGCGAGCTCGTAGGAAGTGGTGGCAAAGACGTAGACGCTGATGGCCAGGCCGACGATGCCGATGACCAAGCAGGCGAGGCTCACCATCTTGACGCTCTTGGACTCGGGTGACATGGAACCTTCTTTCCGGGCGTGGCGCCCTTCTAAGAATCTGATGACGGGGCAGAGTTTAGACCCAACCGGTGGCAAATCTGCCATCGGTTGGGATGCGGAAGCGTGACTGAACGGCTACCCCCTCCCCTATAGCCGGGCGAGAAAAGCCTCGATGCGGTCGAGGCCAAGCTTAAGATCGGCGTCGCTCACGCAGTAGGACAGCCTCATGAAGCCCTCGGCTCCAAAGCAGGTGCCAGGCACGCACGCGACGCCCGCCTCCCGTATGAGGCGCTCGCAGAGCTCCTCGGAGCCCACCCCAAGGCTGCGCACGTCCGGAAAGGCGTAGAAGGCGCCCGCAGGCCTCTGGACCGGCAGCCCCATCTGCTCCAGGCGAGCGACCACGTAGTCGCGCCTGCGGCGATAGGTCTGACGCATGGGCTCAACGTCGCAGCCAAGCGCCACGACGGCCGCCTCCTGCAGAAACGACGGCACGCTAGACACCAGGTACTGGTGCATCTTCTGGATCTGCGACTTGAGCGCGGGCGCCGCCGCAAGCCAGCCGAGCCTCCAGCCCGTCATGGCCCACGGCTTGGAGAACGAGTCCACCACGACGGTCTGGTCCCTCAGCTCCGGGTGACGCGAGGCAAACCGCTCGTAGCCCTCCTCGTAGCAGAGGCGGTTGTAGACGTCGTCGCAAACCACCGCGAGACCGCGCTCGGCCGCCACGCCAGCCACCGCGTCCAGGGACTCCGAGTCAAGGACACAGCCGGTGGGGTTGTTGGGGCTCGTGATGACGATGGCGCGGGTCCTGAGTCCCACCACGCCTCGCAGGTCCCTCTCGCGAATCTGAAAGCCGGAGCGGGAGGTGTCCAGGGTCGCCACGCGCCCGTGAGCGGCACGGACGATGGTCTCATAGAGACCGAAGGCAGGCGTGGGCACCACAACCTCGTCACCGAGATCTAGGATGGCCATGAGCGTGGCGGAAAGCGCCTCCGTAGCGCCGCAGGTCACTACGAGCTCGTCGGGTACGTAGCCAAGCCCCTGACGCCCCATGTAGGCCGAGAGAGCCTCCAAAAGCTCGGGCCGCCCGTTGTTGGGCGGGTAGTGCGTCTGCCCCTTTGCCAGCGAGCGCGCGACCGCCTCGCACACTGGGGCCGGCGTCGGGAACTCGGGCTCCCCCAGGGTGAGCCTCACGCAGCCATCGACCTCGGCTGCCAGCGCGTTAAAACGCCTGATGCCCGAGGTGGCGAGAAGCGCGAGGTCGCTGTTGGTGCTTGTCTCCACGCGTCTCTCCCCTACCGGTACAGCATGTCGGGGCGGATGTCGGCCACCGTTGCGGCACCGCACATCTCCATGGCGTCGGAGAGCTCGCCGGCAAGCTGACGCAGGTAGTCGCGGGCGCCCTGCTCGCCTCCGCCGAAGATTGCCACGACGAAGGGGCGGCACACGAGGCAACCATTGGCACCCAGCGCAAGCGCGCGGAAGACGTCGAGGCCGCTCCTGATGCCTCCGTCAACAAGGACCTCGGCGTCATTGCCCACCGCATCGGCGATGGCAGGAAGGACCGTGGCTGTGGCCGGCACGCCATCCAGGACGCGGCCTCCGTGGTTGGATACCACGATGGCGTCGACGCCGGCGCGAAGCGCGCGCTCGGCCGAGCCGGGGGTCATGACGCCCTTGAGGACGAAGGGCGTGCCCGCGTCGTGGCAGACGGCGCAGATCTCGGCCAGCTGACCCTCGTCCTTGGCACCCGCGGGCGGCTGCTGGCCGCGCAGGAAGGGCAGGCCGGCGGCGTCGATGTCCATCGCCACGGCGGCGGGACGCGCGGCCAGGGCCTCTCCGAGCTTGTGCTCGAGCGTGACGGGGTCCCAGGGCTTGACCGTGGGGATGCCCTGCCCGCCGAGCTGGCCGATGAGGGCGGTCGCGCGCGTCATTATCTCCCCGTTGAGGCCGTCACCGGTGAGGGCGAGCGTGCCCTCGGCCGCCGCGGCGCGCAGGGCGCACTCGTTGTAGGTCACGGTGTCGTACTTCTGGCCGTAGTGGCGCTGGACGTCTCCCACGGGCCCGATCATGACCGGCAGGGAGAGGTCCTGGCCAAGCAGCGTCGTTGAGGTGGACGCCTCAAAGGTCGCATGCACGCAGTCCATGTTTACGAGGACCTGCTGCCAGGCCTCGTGGTTCCTGATGGCAACGGTGCCCGTGCCCTTGGCGCCGGGCCCAGGGATGGTGCCCTTGCAGCCCCGGCCGTCACAGGTGGGGCAGGCACGGCAAAAGGGGCCGATGTTTCCGCGGGCAGCCGCGGCAAGCTCCTGATAGTCCATGGCGAATCCCTTCAAGAGGGCCCCGGGCCCATGACGGGCCCGGGGCCGATGACCTATGGCAGTCCCACTCTCCGAGTTGACAAAGGGGCCGACTCCCTTGTCAGCTTTTACGCGCGCTCGGGAACGATGCGCTCGGAGAGCCAGGAGACGAGTTCGTCCATGGGGACGTCAAACCGCTCGCCGGTGGCGCGGCACTTGACCTCGGCCTTGCCCTCCTTGACGCCGCGCTTGCCCAGGATGACCTGCCAGGGCAGGCCGATGAGGTCCGCGTCGGCGAACTTGACGCCCGGGCGCTCGGAGCGGTCGTCCAGGAGCACCTCGAGGTCGGCAGCGGAGAGCTCGTCGGTCACGCGCTGGGCCTCGGGCCACACGAGGTCGTCGCCCACGTTGAGCGGCACGACCTCGACCTCGTAGGGGGCGACGCAAACGGGCCAGCAAATGCCGTTCTCGTCGTTGTGCTGCTCCACGATGGCGGACACCATGCGAGAGACGCCGATGCCGTAGCAGCCCATGAGGAAGGGCTTCTCAACTCCGTCCTCGTCCATGAAGGTGGCGCCCATGGACTCGGAATACTTGGTGCCGAGCTGGAAGACCTGGGAGACCTCGATGCCACGGGCGTAGTGCATGGGCTTGCCGCACTTGGGGCAGAGGTCGCCCTCCTTGGCGGAGACCACGTCGACCCACTCAGGGATGGTGAAGTCGCGGCCCATCTGGGCGTGGCGGTAGTGGTAGTTGGCCAGGTTGGCGCCAACGAGCCACCACTTAGAGTCGCGCAGGGCCTCGTCGGCGCAGACGCGGATGCCCTCCGGCAGGCCCACGGGCCCGATAAAGCCCTTGACCAGGCCGGCCTCGCGGAGCTCCTCGTCGGTCATCAAGTGGTACTCGCCGAAGGCGTTCTCGGCCTTGCAGTCGTTCATCTCGTGGTCGCCGGGAACAAAGACGACGGTCGGACGGCCCTCGCCGTCGACGAGCGCCAGCGCCTTGCGCGTGGCGGACTCCTCCACGCCGAGAAGCGCGGAGAGGTCGGCGATGGTGCCCGCGTTGGGCGTGTGGACGCGCTCGAGCTCGCCGGCCTCGCCCTCGGCGACGGCGATCTTGGCTGTGGCGGCCTCGGTGTCGGCAGCAAAGCCGCAGTCGCACCAAACAAGCTCGGCCTCGCCTGCGTCGGCCAGGGCCATGAACTCGACGGAGGTGTCTCCGCCGATCTGGCCGGAGTCGGCAACGACGGGCAGGGCCTTCACGCCGCAGCGCTCTGCGATGCGGGCGTAGGCGGCCTTCTCGTCGTCATAGCACTCCTGCAGGGACTCCTGCGTGGCGGAGAAGGAATAGGCGTCCTTCATGATGAACTCGCGACCGCGCATGAGACCGAAGCGGGGGCGCCTCTCGTCGCGGAACTTGTCCTGGATCTGGTAGAGCGTGACGGGCAGCTGCTTGTAGCTGCGCAGCTCGTCGCGGACGAGGTCGGTGAAGGTCTCCTCGTGGGTGGGGCCCAGGACGAAGTCGCGCTCGTGGCGGTCCTTCAGGCGCATGAGCTCGGGGCCGTAAGCGCCCAGGCGGTGCGACTGCTCCCAGAGCTCGGCCGGGGTGACGATGGGGACCATCATCTCCTGCGCGCCGATGCCCTCCATCTCGTCCCTGATGACGTCCTCCACCTTGGAGATGACGCGCCAGGCGAGCGGAAGGTAGCTGTAGAGGCCGGCGGCGGTCTTGCGGATCATGCCGGCGCGAAGCAGCAGCTTGTGGCTGACGAGCTCGGCCTCGGCCGGGTCCTCCTTGAGCGTGGGGGCGTAGAGCCTCGACATCTTCTGGTAGCGCTTCATGTGAATGCCTTTCGGGTTGGGAACGCCCGCCGTCTGGCGACAGGCGGATTTGATTCTACGCCATGAGGGCTACGAGAACCGCGCTCGTATCTCATCGAAGAGCTCGTCGACCATGCGGTCCTCGGGCACCTTGCGGATGGGCTCTCCCTTGGCAAAGAGCATGGCCTGGCCACGACCGCTCGCCATGCCGATGTCGGCGTCGCGGGCCTCGCCGGGTCCGTTGACGGCGCAGCCCATGACGGCGACGGAGATGGGGGCGCGAACCCCCTGCAGGCGTCGCGCGACCTCCTCGGCGATGGGGATCATGTCTACCTGGCAGCGTCCGCAGGTGGGGCAGCTCACGAGCTCGGGCGTGAGCCTGCGCATGCCGAGGGCGGAGAGAAGGCCCCAGGCCACCTTGGCCTCCTCGACGGGGTCTGCCGTGAGCGAGAGCCGCATGGTGTCACCGATGCCCTGCTCGAGCAGGATGCCCACGCCGCAGGCGTTCTTGACCGTGCCCTGACGGAGCGTGCCCGCCTCGGTCACGCCGACGTGGAGGGGGACCTCGGGGAGCTCGCGCGAGAGGGCCCGATAGGTGGCAAGCGTGGTGGGAACGTCGTGGGCCTTGGCCGAGAGCACAATGTCCTCGAAGCCGCGGTCGCGGAAGTGGGCGACGAAGGACGACGCCGAGGCCACGAGCTTCTGGGGAAGCGTGAGGTCCTGGCGCTCAGCGAACTGCGCGTCGAGCGAACCCGCGTTGACGCCGATGCGGATGGGAATGCCCGCCTCGCCCGCGGCGTCGATGCAGGCGTCCACGCGGTCCCAGTCGCCAATGTTCCCGGGGTTGATGCGCATCCCCGCCGCGCCGCGACGGGCCGCCTCGACGGCGAGGCGATGGTCAAAGTGGATGTCGGCCACCACGGGGAGCGGCGAGGAGGCGCAGACCTCCTGGAAGCCATCAAGGGCGGTGGCGGTGGGGATCGCCACGCGGACGATCTCGCACCCGGCGTCGGCGAGGCGTCCTATCTGCTCGAGCGTCGAGGCGGGGTCGTCCGTCTTCGTCGTGCACATGGACTGCACGGAGACGGGAGCACCGCCACCAACCTGGACCGAACCCACGCGGACCGGTCGGGTGAGGTTGCGGGGGACCGCCGCCTGGGCATCAGAAGACTCGAACATGGTTGCACCTCGCCAATCAGAGCAGCCTCAGGATGTCGTTCCTGAGGACGAATACGAAGACAAAGAGGAAGAACGCAAGCCCCACGTAGCTGATGGCGTTCTGCACCCTGAGCGAGAGCTCGCGACGCAGCGCGAGCTGGATGAGCTCGACCAGGATCTTCCCGCCGTCAAGGGGAGGGATGGGAAGAAGGTTCATGAAGCCGAGCGACATGGATATCGCTGCGGCGATGTTGAGGAAGTCCCACACCCCGGAGCTCGCGGCCTCGGACGCCATGGCGGCGATGCCGACGACGGAGCTCGACTGGTCGAGGACCTCCATGGTGTGCTGCGGCATTATGAGCCTGGCCGCAAAGGACGCCACCTGCCCCGCGTAGCCCACCGCCGCGGCAGAGGCCTCGGCAAACGTAGGGTGATACGTCGCCACGGTGGCGTGAACACCAATCGCGTCGGTCTGCTGGCCTTCGGGAAGGTCGACCTGCAGGGGGACGTCGCGCCCGTCACGCTCGACGGTCATCGTGAAGTCCGACCCTTCGGCAAGACGCGCTCGGAGCTGCGTCACAACGTCTGCCCATGTGGGGGTCTGCTCCTCCCCCACACAGACCACGCGGTCTCCGGCCTTGATGCCGGCAGACTCGGCGATGGAACCCTCCTCTACGGCGCCAAGCACGGGCGAGGGGTCGATGGCGCTCACACCCCGGACCATGAGGACGCCAACCACCAGGAAGAAGGCCAGAAGCACGTTGACCGCGGGGCCCGCCACGAGCATGGCCACACGCTTGAGGAAGCCGCAGCCCAGGTAGGTGTGCGAGCGCTCGCGCGCAAGAAGGTCCTCTGCGGAGAGCCCGAGGTCGCAGGGCTCGCCGGCAGCCGTGGAGCCGGCGAGCGAGAAGTCGTGACCGCGATCGTACTCGGTGAGGCCGCGGCCGTCCCTGGCCAGGGTCTCGAAGGCGGCGGGCCAGGTCTTCTGGCTGGGGATCTCGCCGAGCTCGGCGTCGTAGTAGGCACGGATGGAGCCCCAGTCGGCGAGCGTGGCCATGAGGCCGTAGACGCGCTCCTCATCGCAGCCGAGCTCTGCGGCCACGTCGGCGACGGTGACGCGGCCCTCGCGCATGACGGCCGCAAGACAGGGCGCCAGCAGCTCGTCAGTCACCGGCTCCATGCCGCTGATGCGGTTGTAGCCGCCCAGGAGCAGCGGCGTCACGCCAATCTCGGTGCCGACCTTCTTGCTCTTGAAGGAGAGCCTCGCACGGCACGGGAGGCCCAGGAAGAACTCCGTCACGCGGACGCCAAAGACGCGCGCCGCAAGGTAGTGGCCTCCCTCGTGCACGAAGACCAGGACCGAGAGGAGCAGGACTCCCCAGAAGACGGCCGAGAGAAAGCCCCAGACGGCCTGCATCAAAGGGCCACCCCCAGCTGGGCGCGGGCCATCTCCCTGGCGCGCCGGTCCACCTCGAGGAGCTGCTCCACGCTCTGGACCTCCTCGTTGTCCCAGGCGTCCATGACGGCCCCCACGGACCGCTCGATGTCGAGAAACCCGCAGAGACCGCGGCGAAAGGCCTCGTTGGCGACCTCGTTTGCGGCGTTCATGGCGCACGGGAGCGTGCCGTGCTCGCGGCCCGCCCGCTTGGCCAGCGCAAGGCACCCAAAGGTCCTCTCGTCAGCCTCGTCGAAGGTGAAGTCGGGCTCGCCGCACCAGTCGACGCGACGGACGCTAGCCTCCCAGCGCTCGGGATAGCTCAGCGCGTACTGGATGGGCGCACGCATGTCGGAGCCGCCGAGTTGCGCCTTAACGACGCCGTCCACGAACTCCACCATGGAGTGGATCTTGCTCTGGCGGTGGACCAGGACGCGGATGTCATCGATGGGCACCTGGAAGAGATGGTGGGCCTCGATGACCTCAAGGCCCTTGTTCATGAGCGTTGCGGAGTCGATGGTGATCTTGGACCCCATGTGCCACGTGGGGTGCGCGAGGGCGCGCGCGGGCGTGACCTCGGCAAGCTCTTCGCGAGAAAGGCCGAAGAAGGGCCCGCCGGAGCAGGTGAGCCACAGGCGGCTCACGTCCTCGCTCCTCTCCCCCACCAGGCACTGGAAGATGGCACTGTGCTCGGAGTCGACGGGCAGCAGCTGGCCGGGGCTTGCCAGGGGGATGAGAAGGTCGCCGCCGCAGACGACGGACTCCTTGTTGGCGTAGGCAAGGGACTTGCCGGCCTTGAGGGCGGCGTAGCCCGCGTGGATGCCCACGAAGCCGACCAGGGCGTTCACCACCACGTCGACGTCGGGAAGCTCCGCGAGCTCGGTCACGGCCTCCTCGCCGAGGCCTACCTCGCAGGTGGGCGGAAGCTCGCTCATGACGGGGTCCGTGGCGCGCGACGCGTCAGCAAGGGCCACGTGGCGGGCGCCGAACTCGCGAGCCGCCTTGACCAGCGCCGCGGTGGAGACGTTGGCAGAGAGCGCCACCACGCGCACGCGGTCTGCGTGCCTGCGGCAGACGTCGAGCGTCTGGGAGCCTATGGAACCCGTGCAACCAAGAACGGCCACCCTGACAACGTGTGGCCGTTCGGTGCGCGGTGCCGTGTCTTCGAAGATCGTCAAAGGATTCCTCCAACGAGAAGCAGGAAATAGGCTGCCATGCAGCCAAAGAGCAGGGAGTCGGACCTGTCGAGAAGGCCTCCGTGGCCCGGCATCAGGTTGCCGGAGTCCTTGACGCCCACGCCCCTCTTGATGCGGGACTCAAAGAGGTCGCCCATGACTCCCGCCGTGCCAACCACAAGGCCCGTGAGAACGCAGGGCACGGGGGTCAGGCCCTCGACGCCCAGGGCGCCCATGGCCAGCCAGACCACGACGGAGGCCACCAGCCCACCGTAGAAGCCTTCCCAGCTCTTGTGGGGAGAGATGCGCGGGGCGAGCTTGTGCGCGCCTATCTTGGACCCCACAAAGTAGGCCAGCGCATCGTTTGCCCAGATGGAGAGCATGACGCCCAGGGTGAACGCAGCCCCCGTCACGCCCGGGTCAAACTTGCGGATGAGGACGATGGCGGAGAAGGCCAGGGAGGTGTAGAGCGGGCCGAAAGCCGTGACGGCGACGTCGGCGATGTTGGCCCGAGGCGTGAACACGTACCAGCAGGCGCAGGTGATGAGCAGCAGGAACGTCACGATGACCAGAGCGGCCTGGCCCTTGGCGTAGGCGGCCAGCGGATAGAGCAGCGCCGCCGCAAGTCCGATGGACTCGTTGGGCATGCGCCCGCCCATGCGGCAGATGCGGAAGAACTCGGAGCAGCAGAGCCACGCCATGCCGGCAACCAGAAGCGTCGTGGTGATGGGCCCAATGAAGAGGCACATGAGGGTCACGAGGGCGTAGATGGCGCCCGACGTGGTCCGCGTGAGGACCTTCTCGGTGACGCCGCGGGCCTTCTGGCCGGTAAGGTCACCGGAGGCGCGTCGGTCCTCCTTGGAGGCGCGCCTGCTCTCGAGCTTGTCTATCTGGCGATCAATGCCAATGCTGCGCGGCTCTTGCCTCTCGTCGCGCTCCTCGGGCTTGCTCACGAGTTGACGACACCCCCGAAGCGACGCTTGCGCCCCTGGAAGGACTTGATGGCTCGTAGGAACTCCCAGCGAGAGAAGTCAGGCCAGAGGGTGGGCGTCACGTAGAACTCTGTGTAGGCGAGCTGCCACAGGAGGTAGTTGGAGAGACGCAGCTCACCGGAGGTCCTGATGAGGAGGTCCGGGTCGGGCAGGCCGGTGGTGTAGAGCTCGGAGGCAAGGGCGTTCTCGTCGATGGCGGAGGCGTCAAGCTCGCCGTCCTGGACCCTCTGGGCAAGGACCCGTGCGGCACGGGCGAGCTCGGCGCGAGAGCCGTAGTTGACCGCGAGGGCAAAGGTCATGCCCGTGTTTGCGACGGTCTCGTCAAGGCCCTGCTGGAAGACCTTGCGGGTCTCCTCGGGAAGGGCCTCGAGGTCTCCAAAGAAGCGCAGGCGCACGTTCTCCTGGTGGAAGAGGGGCAGCTCGTGCAGGAGCGTGGTGGCAAAGAGGTGCATGAGCATGTTGACCTCCTCCTGCGGGCGCTTCCAGTTCTCGGTGGAGAAGGCGTAGACGGACAGCACGTCAAGACCAAGGCGGACGCTGGTGGTCACGGCCTCGCGCAGCGAGTCGACACCGGCGACGTGCCCGCGGGAGCGGTCGAGGCCACGGGCCTGCGCCCAGCGGCCGTTTCCGTCCATGATGATGGAGACATGGCCCGGGATGCGGGCCATGTCGATGTCTGCAAGACTGACGTCCTCGGGTGCCTGGGAGAAGTACTCCGCAAGCTTAGTCTCGTCGTAGCGCACCTAGATCTCCATGATCTCTGCGGTCTTGGTCTTCAGAAGGTCCTCGATCTGGGCGATGTAGCCATCGGTCAGCTTCTGGACGGCCTTCTTCTCGCGGGTCTGGGCGTCCTCGGGAAGCTCCTCGTCGCGCTCGATCTTGCCGTTGGCGTCACGACGGACGTTGCGGACGGCAACGCGGGCGTCCTCGGCAAGCTTGCTGCACTCCTTGGCCAGCTCGCGGCGACGCTCCTCGGTGGGGCGCGGGAAGGGCAGGCGGATGCTCACGCCGTCGTTGGACGGAGTGATGCCGAGGTCAGAGGCCTCGATGGCCTTCTCGATGGCCTTGAGGGCGGTCTTGTCCCAGGGCTCGACCACGAGCATGGAGGCCTCGGGGACCTTCACGCCGGCAAGCTGCGTGATCGGGGTGGGCTGACCGTAGTAGTCAACCTTGATGGGGTCGAGGATGTGCGGGTTGGCGCGGCCGGAGCGGACGCGGGCGAAGTTGGCCTTCAGGGCCTCGATGCACTTGTCCATGTGGGACTTGGCAAAGTCAGTGTGCTGGCTCATGTCTAGTTCTCCTCCTCGAAGACGGTCGTTCCGACGTTCTGGCCACCGACAGCGCGCTCGAAGCAGCCAGGCTCGTTGATGTCGAAGACCATGATGGGCATCTTGTTGTCACGGCAGAGGGCCGTGGCGGTGGCGTCCATGACCTTGAGGTCACGGTTGAGCACGTCGCTGTACGTGATGGTGTCGAACTTCTTGGCGTCCGGGTTCTTGCGCGGGTCGGAGTCGTAGACGCCGTCCACGTTGGTGGCCTTCATCAGAATCTCGGCGTTGATCTCGCACGCGCGAAGGGCGGCGCCGGTGTCGGTGGTGAAGTAGGGGTTGCCGGTGCCGGCAGCAAAGATGGTGATGCGGCCCTTCTCGAGGTGCCTGATGGCGCGACGGCGGATGTAGGGCTCGGCGATCTGGCGCATCTCGATGGCGCTCATGACGCGGCAGTCCATGCCGGCCTTCTCGAAGGTGTCCTGCAGGGCGAGGGCGTTGATGACGGTGGCGAGCATGCCCATGTTGTCTCCCTGGGCGCGGTCCATGCCGTTAGCCGCACCCTGGACGCCACGGTAGATGTTGCCGCCACCGACCACGACCGCGACCTCGACGCCGGCCTCGTAGACCGGGCGAATCTCCTCGGCAAGCCTCAGAGGGACGGCAGGATCTATGCCAAAGGACTGGGAGCCCATGAGGGCCTCTCCGGAGAGCTTGAGCAACACGCGCTTGTACTTGAAGTCAGACAAGCCAACCTCCACTCGCTCGAAAACTGCAACAGTTGGATGCGTTTGCATCCCTTGGATTCTAGCAGACGCGATGCCCGTGACCGCCCCCACACGGCAGGCGGTCAGCATCCACATAGAAAAGGAGCCGGCGACAAGTGCCGCCGGCTCCGAAGGTACCCGTTGGGGTGAGGGACTAGGCCTCCTCGCCGAAGCGATAGAGGACGAAGGTCTTGACCTTGATGTCATCACCGAGGGACTTGGAGACCTTCTTGGCGAGGCCGTCGATGGTGACGGAGGAGTCCTTGACGAACTCCTGCTCGCAAAGGACGAACTCCTTGAAGTACTTCTCGAGGCGACCCTGAGCCATGCGCTCCTGGATGGCCTCGGGCTTGCCGGACTCGGCGGCCTGAGCCTTGTAGATGCTCATCTCGTGCTCGACGGTGGCGGCGGGCACGTCCTCGCGGGTGGTGGCGACGGGAGCCGTGGCAGCGATGTGCATGGCGACGTCGTGGGCGAAGGTCTTGAACTCGTCGGTGGCGCCGGTCTCGGGCTTGGAGAACTCGCAGACGACGATGTCGGCGAGCTTGCCGCCGAGGTGGATGTAGCCGGTCATGGCACCGTTCTCGACGGCGACGCGCTGGAAGCGCAGGACCTTCATGTTCTCGCCGATGACGTGGATCATCTCGGTGAGGGCGGAGTCGACGGTCTCGCCGTTCATCGGGCAGGCCTTGAGGGCCTCGACGTCGGCGGGGTTCTGCTCGGCGACGACCTTGGCAAGGTCAGCGGCAAAGCCGGTGAACTTGGGGTTGGTGCCGACGAAGTCGGTCTCGCAGGAGAGCTCCAGGATGGCGCCGGTCTTGCCGTCCTCGGAGACGTAGGTGGCGATGGTGCCCTCGTTGGTGTCGCGGCCGGCGCGCTTGACGGCCTTGGCGATGCCCATGGTGCGCAGGACGTCGACGGCCTTCTCGATGTCGCCGTCAGCCTCGACGAGGGCCTTCTTGCACTCCATCATCGGGGAGTCGGTCATCTCGCGAAGCTGCTTGACGAGGGCGGCGGTAATCTGAGCCATTTTGCACTCCTCTATCTAGAACGTGGTTATACGGACAGCTCTTTTGGGAGCTACTCGGCAGCGGGAGCCTCGGCGGCAGGGGCGGCCATCTCCTCAGCGGAGATCTGCTCCTTGCCGGTGCCGGCCAGGACGGCGTCGGCGGCAAGCTCGCACATGAGGGAGACGGAACGGATGGCGTCGTCGTTGGCGGGGATGCCGTACTCGACCACGTCGGGGTCGGAGTTGGTGTCCAGGAGGGAGACGACGGGGATGTGCAGGCGGTTGGCCTCGCGGATGCCGATCTCCTCGCGCTTGGAGTCAACCACGAAGATGGCCTGCGGCAGGGAGGTCATGTCGCGGACGCCGCCGAGGTTGGTCTGGAGCTTGGTGAGCTCCTTGCCCAGCACGGCCTGCTCCTTCTTGGGCAGGGTGGCCATGCGGCCGTCCTCGACCATGGCCTCGAGCTCCTCCATGCGGTTGATGCGGGAGCGCATGGTCACGAAGTTGGTCAGCATGCCGCCGAGCCAACGCTGGTTGATGTAGGGCATGCCGCAGCGCTGGGCCTGGGTGGCGACGGGCTCCTGGGCCTGCTTCTTGGTGCCGACGAAGAGGATCTTGCCGCCCTTGGCAGCGGTCTCCTTCAGGAAGGTGTAGGCCTTGTCGGCGCCGAGCATGGTCTGCTTGAGGTCGAGGATGTAGATGCCGTTGCGCTCACCGAAGATGTAGGACTTCATCTTGGGGTTCCAGCGGCGGGTCTGGTGGCCATAGTGGCAGCCAGCGTCAAGCAGGGTCTGGATGGTAATCTTAGCAGCCATGGTAAACCTCCTGGTTTGTCCTCCGCGCGATGTCATCCCCGGAGCGCCACCCCGGACCTGGCTTAAGTCCTGGGCACCACGGCGAACGGGTCGTCACGCGTGTGTGATGTGATGCCGCGCTGGTACGCGGCACGCCATGCGTGCGCACAGCAATCAGAGATTATAGCAACAAGCAAATTGGGCTGTCGAGGGGTCTTTTGTGGTCATTTGGCGTTGCCGGAGCGCGGGTGGGCAAGGCGCGCCGCGTCCTTCAGGCCCTCCACGGAAAGGTGCGTGTAGATCTGCGTCGTTGAGAGGCTCTCGTGACCCAGAAGCTCCTGCACGCTCCTGAGATCGGCCCCACCGCCCAGAAGCTCGGTGGCAAAGGTGTGCCTCATCGCGTGGGGCGTGAGGGCCGGGTCGAGCCCGGCGGCCGCCACGTGCGCCTCGAAGGCGTCCCTCAGCGCGGCCGCGCTCATCCGCCGGCCGCGGGAAGACAGGAAGAGCGCGTCCTTCTCGCCGCCGGGACGCAGCAGGCGGGGGCGCGACGCCTCGAGGTACTCCCCCACCGCCTGGGCGGCGGAGTGGTAGAGGGGGACGACGCGCTCCTTGGAGCCCTTGCCAAAGAGCCTCACCTGCCCCTGCGCCAGGTCGACGTCGCGGACGTCAAGGGCGGAGGCCTCGGAGATTCGGGCGCCCGTGGCGTAGAGGAGCTCGAGGAGCGCCCGGTCGCGCACGCCCTTGGAGGTCCCGTCGCAGGAGTCTATGAGGCGGGCCGCGTCGGCGTCCGACATGGTCCTCGGCAGGCGCGAGGAGAGCTTTCTTCCCGGTATTGCCCCCACGCCGGAGCCCACGGCCACCCCCTCGCGCGAAAGCCAGAGGAGAAGCCCTCGGGTGCAGGACAGGCGGCGGTTGACCGTCCTCTCGGAGTAGCCCGCCCGCACGAGGTCTCCCAGGTAGGACCTCAGCCGTGCGTGGTCGAGGTCGGAGACGCAGAAGCCGTGCCCGTGAAGCCAGCGGCAGAGACAGCGGATGTCCTCGAAGTAGGCCCTCAGCGTGTTCTCCGAGAGCGTGCCCGAGCGCGTCAGATGGACGAGGTAGCTGGACGCCTCCGGGGCAAGCCCCGCCTCTTGACGGCCAACCTCCCTCACAGCGAGAAGAGCTCCGGCCGCGTGGCGAGGTAGGCGTCCAGGTCCGTGGCCGCGCGGGCCGCCAGGGCCTCTCGCTTCTGGGTCTTGGAGACCCTCCCGGCAAGCTCGATGGGGGGCACGATGCCGTAGTTGACGTGCATGGGCTGGTAGTCCTTGGTGGCCGGGTCCGTGGCGTAGGCAACCAGGGAGCCCAGCGCGCCCGTTGCGGGAAGGGCCACGTGGTCCACGCCGACGAGGTCCGCGTAGGTGTTGAGCGCGGCCAGAAGCCCGGAGGCGATGGCCTCCACGTAGCCCTCGGTGCCCGTGATCTGGCCGGCGAGGCGGGCGCGCGTCCCCGGGATGCCGAAGGTGGCGTCAAGCGCGTGGGGCGCGTCCACGAAGGAGTTGCGGTGCATGACGCCGTAGCGGAGGAACTCCGCCTTCCCAAGGCCCGGAATCAGCCGGAAGACGCGGCGCTGCTCCGGCCAGGTGAGGTTTGTCTGGAAGCCGACGAGGTTGTAGGCGGTGTGTGCGGCGTTCTCGGCCCTGAGCTGGACGGCGGCCCAGGGGCGCCTGCCGGTCCTGGGGTCGGTGAGGCCCACGGGCTTCAGCGCGCCGAAGCAGAGGGACTTGTATCCCGTGCGGGCGACCTCCTCCACGGGCTGGCAGGCGCAGAAGAGGTCGGACTGCTCGAACTCGCGGGCGATGACGCGCTCGGCGGAGAGAAGCGCCTCAAGGAAGGCGTCGTACTCTTCCTTATTCATGGGGCAGTTGAGGTAGTCTCCAGACCCGGTCTCCTCGTAGCGGGACTGTTCGAAGATCACCTCGCGGTCGAGCGAGTCCGCGTCGACGATGGGTGCGGCGGCGTCAAAGAACGACATGGAGTCCGTTCCCACGGCCGCGGAGACCGCCTGGAAGAGCGCGTCGGAGCAGAGGGGGCCGGCCGCGATGACGCAGGGTCCCTCGGGAATCTGCCGCACCTCCTCGCGGACCACCTCGATGAACGGCTCGCCCTCCACGAGGCGGGTCACCTCGGCAGAGAACTCATCGCGGTTGACGGCAAGCGCCCCTCCGGCGGGCACGCTCGTCTGCCGGGCAACGTCCAGGAGCACGCACCCCATCTTGGAGAGCTCGGTCTTGAGGAGGCCGGCGGCCGTCTCCGGCTTGGTGGACTTCAGCGAGTTGGAGCACACGAGCTCGGCAAAGCGGTCGGTGTGGTGGGCGGGCGAGGCCGAGGCCGGCCTCTGCTCGAAGAGCCGGACGCGCACGCCCCTCCTCGCAAGCTGAAGGGCGCACTCGGAGCCTGCGAGGCCCGCCCCGACGACCGTAACGAGCCCCTCCATGCGGCTCCTCCTTCCCCCGCCCGCGCGGGATAGACAGCTCAACCATTTTGCCCCAAGAGGTACTCCTTGGTCGGCGAGTATCGGCCGTCGGGCAAACGCTCCACAAGACCTCGCGCCTCGTGGTCCGTCAGGGTCCTCAGGAGGGTGAGGACGTCCTCGTTGAGGCGCGCCGCGAGCTCGTCGGGCCGAGAGGGGCATGCGACGAGGGCCGAGAGCACGGGGCCGGCGGCGGGCCTCTCCCCCTGAGAGCAGAACCGCGCGACGCCAAAGTCCATCGAGATCGCAAGCTCCAGCGACGCCTCATCCGGAATGATTCGCGCGCCCTCGGCGGCCAGCCGGTTTGTTCCCGAGGAGTTTGGCGAGAAGATCGAGCCCGGGATTGCGTAGAGCGTTCGCCCAAGCTCGAGCGCCGCGTCGGCCGTCGACATGGTGCCCGACACCTGACCGGCCTCGGTGATGACGAGGACCTTGCAGAGCGCGGCCACGACCGCGTTCCTGCGCGGGAAGGCGTACCTGCGCGGCGTCTGGCCCCAGCGCTCGAGCGAGACCACGGCGCCAGAGTCCACCGCCGCCTGGAAGACCGGCGTGGAAGACGCCGGATAGGGGACGTCGGCGCCCGTGCCCGCCACGACGATGGTCCTGCCGCCTGCGGCGGCGGCCGCCATTCCCGCGGCGTAGTCGCAGCCCATGGCCCCTCCCGAGACCACGGTGACCCCGCACTCGGCCGCCACCCTGCCGGCGAGCTCGGCCACGGCTATCCCGTAGGGCGTCGCCCGCCTGGCGCCGATGACTGCAAGGCAGGGGCCGGACAGCACCTCCCTGTCTCCGATGCCCCGCAGGACCTCCGGAGGGTTCTGGAGCTCGACGAGGCTCTGGGGATACCCCTCCCCTCCCAGTTCGAGCTCCCATCTGGGACCATTCAATCGAACCATGCCCTCACCCCATGTTCCTCGACCTGAACCCGAGGGCCTCCACCAGGTCCCCGGTGACCACCTCGTCATGCCCCTCGACGTCTGCGACCGTCCTGGCAACCCGCGCAACGCGCGCGATGGCCCTTCCTCCCAGGCAGAGCCGCCGCGCGTACGTCTCGAAGGTCTCGAGGGCCTTTGGCCCCATGTGCGCCGAAGCCACGGGGTCCCTGAGGTCGCGCTCGTCCAGGCGCGCCCGCCTCCAGTCCGCCCGCTCGCGCGCCTCCGTCACCATCAGGGCCATCTCAGCCGTGCCAAGGCCAACGCGGCCCTTTATGACCTTGTCGCTCGAGGGCCTGGCCACGTCGCAGACGACATCGATGCGGTCCATGAGGGGGCCGCCGATCTTGGCCTGATACGACTGGACGCGAGAGGGGGCGCAGGTGCATTGGTAGCCGGGATCGCCCAGGTGCCCGCAGGGACAGGGGTTTGCCGCCGCCACGAGCTGGAAGTCGCAGGGGAAGGTGTAGACGCCGTCGACGCGGACGATCCTCACCTCGCGGTCCTCCATGGGCTGTCTCAGGGACTGCAGCACGTTGTTGGCAAACTCGGGGAGCTCGTCCAGGAAGAGCACGCCCTTGTCCGCAAGGGAAATCTCGCCGGGAAGCACTGGACGGCCACCCCCGACGAGGCCACCAGCGGAGATGGAGTGGTGGGGAGCCCTGAAGGGCCTCACTCCCCGGGCTATGGCCTCGATGGGCTGTCCGGCCACGGAGTGGACGAGAAGCGCCTCGGCCCGCTCCTCCTCGGTAAGGGGCGGCAGGATTCCCGGCATCCTGCGGGCAAGCATGGTCTTGCCGGCCCCGGGAGGGCCGACCATGAGCATGCCATGACGCCCAGAGGCGGCTATGACCATGGCCCGCTTGGCCATCTCCTGGTCCACGACGTCGGCAAAGTCGAGGTCGGTCGAAGGCGTCGAGGCCAGGGGGCTCTGGCCAAACGTCCCCCGCGCGGCAAGCCCCAGGCCATCCAGGCCCTCCCTCAGCTGCGATAGGTTGGAGATGAGCCTCACCCTCTCCGCAGAGGGGCCGATGAGCTCGGTCTGGTCGGAGAGGACGGCCAGCCCGCAGAGCTTCTCGGCAAGCAGGACGTAGGCCGCCTCTCCCCTGCCAGGGCAGACCCGGCCGTCAAGCGCCAGCTCGCCAAAGAACAGCGCCTCGTCGGCAACCCTGGGGTTCACCTGCCGCGTGGCGATGAGGATTCCCACGGCTATGGGCAGGTCAAACGCCGTACCGCTCTTCCGGACGTCTCCCGGGGCAAGGTTGACCGTCACCTTGAGCCTGGGCATCTCGAAGCCCGCCGAGCTGATTGCGCAGCGCACTCGGGAGCGTGCCTCGAGTATGGAGGGGTCCCTGGTGCCGATGACGTCGATGCCGGGAATGCCGCCGGAAAGGCTCACCTCGACGGTGATGGGAAGGGCCTCCACGCCCCGGAGCGTGGCTGACATGACGCAGACGCTGACGTCCGCGGAATCGACGCCGGCCATCTCACTCGTCCCAGACGAAGGCGCCGACGAGGTGGCGGATCCTGCTTCCGCCGCCAACGACGAGGTTGATCGCTATCACGTCAAAGCGGATGTGCCTCACCTCGGAGTGAAATGCCATGTACAGAAGGGCAAGGGCGCGGTAGCCCTCCTGCTTTCGATGGTCTACGGCAAGCTCCGGAATCTCGTCCCTGCCGCCTGTGGGACGGCGCCTGGTCTTCACCTCGACGAGGACGACCTCGTCCCCGTCGAGTGCCACGATGTCCGCCTCTCGCCCTCCGCAGCGCCAGTTGGTGTCCAGTATCTCGAAGTCGTTGGACAGCAGAAACGCGGCTGCCATGACCTCGCCCTCGCGGCCCACCTCCTTGGTCGTCATGTCGGCAAGCGGGCGCCGCACGCGGACGCGCTCCGGATAGAGCCGCGCGAGCTCTTCCAGCTGCGCCTGCGTGAGGCCCAGCTCCCCCTCGTCCTCGCAGTCATCCTCGCAGGCCGCATCCTCGTCGCGCGCATGCGCCGCCTCGGTCGGGGCCCATTCCTGGTCGAGAAACGAATCCTCGTCCTCGACCGCCTCGTACGTCAGCTCGTCCAATTCCGCCATCGCTGTCTCCTTCCTCCGCCAACGGGAGGACGAGGATGGCAGACAGCACTTGCGGCTAGCTTTCCGGTCGCGTACCGCTGGCTTTCCGCACGCTTGCGGCTCAAAAATGGCCCGACGAAGTCGCAGCTAGGCGCATCCGTCGGGCCATGAGTCCAGGTATCGTCGAAAACGGGCGCTCAGAAGAGCGGCGGAGTCTCCAGAAAGTTGCCACAGAAGGAGATGCGATGAATGGGCGAGAGGCCCTTCTCCTTGATTGCGGCAATGTGCTCGGCGGAGGCGTAGCCCTTGCACTGGGCAAGGTGGTAGCCGGGGTACTCCTCGTCGTAGGCCACCATCATGGAGTCCCTCGTGACCTTTGCCACAATGGAGGCAGCCGCAATGCAGGCAATGCGGGCATCGCCCTTCACCAGGGTCTTCTCCTTGGGATGCACGTGCATGGGATTTCCGTCGATGAGCACGCAGTCGGGGTCCACCCCGGTGTCCTCGATCGCGCCCGCCATGGCCATCCTGAGGGCCTGCGCCATTCCGACGGCATCGATGGAGGCGGGCTCGACGTGGCAGATGCCGATGGCGAGGGCCACGTCGGCGATCTGTGCCGCAAGGGCCTCCCTGCGCTCGGGCGTGAGCTGCTTGGAGTCGTTGAGGCCGAGGATCTCTGGGTCGTCGGGAAGCGCCACGGCACCCACCGTGAGCGGCCCCGCAATGGAGCCGCGGCCCACCTCGTCCACGCCGACGACGATGCCCTCGCCACCCATCTCGCGCATGAGCGAGTACATGCCGTGGACGCGGTCGCGCTCAGCGGCCGCCCTCTCGATGCGCTTGCGCGCGGCGGCTATTGCATGCTGGACCTGCTTTCTGGGGTCCTCGGCGTACCTCTCCATGAGGACGAGCGCCTCGTCCTCGGGGGCGTCCGAAAGCGCCGCGGCGATTTCCCTCGCGCTCGTAGGCCTGGTTGCCATTTCTTCCTCCAAAGAAAAAGCCGCCCCGAAGGGCGGCTCTTGCCAAACCGTGTGCTCGCTTAGCGCTTCTCGCGGATGCGGGCGGCCTTGCCGACGCGCTCGCGAATGTAGTAGAGCTTAGCGCGGTGCACGTCACCGTGACGGATGACCTCGAGCTTGGCGATCTTCGGGCTGTGAAGCGGGAAGGTGCGCTCGACGCCGACGCCGAAGCTGATCTTGCGGACGGTGAAGGTCTCGCGGGCGCCAGCGCCGCTCATGCGGATGACGTCGCCCTGGAAGACCTGCTCACGCGTGCGGTCACCCTCGGTAATGCGGTAGTGAACCTTGACGTTGTCGCCAACCTTGACCGCGGGGATGTCCTCGCGAATCTGCTGACGCTCGATGGCGCGAATGTAGTCCATGCTCTTTCCCATCTCTAGAGGTGCCGACGCCCAATGCGAACGGCACATAGGTTTACACACAAGGAGGTAGTATACGTGAACTCGCGCCGCGGTACAAGAAGAACACAACTCACAGGCAGAACCCCAGGACGACGCCAGAGGCGCTGCTCGCAAGACCCACCGATGAGGGAAAGCCCGTGGCGGTGACCTGGAAGAAGCTCCCGGAGTCCCCGCGCCCCATGAAGACGTAGGGATAGGGCGTCCGGTACCACCAGGGCCACGCCTGCCCACGGTACGTGAGGGCAAGCGTGGCGGAGAGGCCGGTCGAGCCCGTGACGCCACGTGAGGCAAAGTAGGCGTACTGGCTGCCCTCGGCGTCGACGAGGGCGTCGTAGGAGGACATCGTGGGGCCATACTCGTCCGCAAACCAGGTGACGGGCCCGCAGGCCTCTACCGCCGAGAAGCACCAAAGCTCGTCGGTGGTAACGGTCACCGCGGCGGCGTCCTCGGTCACGCCTACGTTGTTGGTGGCCTTGCCGACGGCAACCAGCCTCGAGGAGAGCTCCGCGGGAAGCAGGGTCTTGCCCTCGGAGGCCGCCCAAGACCTGAGGGCACTCTTCTCCCAGCCGCCCTCCGTGGAGTCCGTGGCGCACATGGGCTGGTCGGCCACAACGGAGAGCATGTAGGTGAGTCCAGCCGGGGTGCCGTCCGCCCTGACGTCATGCCTCACGCCGACGAGCTGCGCATGGGCAAGCGTGCCGTCCGAGAGGGGGACCTCGATGTCTGCCGAGACCGGAACGCCGTCTTGGTCAACAAGGCCGTACTCGCGGGCGATGGCCAGGCCCGACGCGTCATCCGGCGCGGCCGAGACCAGGGCGGAGACCTGCGAGAGCTCCTCCCAGGAGTAGTCGCCTGCGGCCTTGACCTCAAGCGCGGGAGAGGCGGGGGTGACCGGCTCCTGCGAGCTGGAGACAGAGCCGGGAAGGCTCACCACGCCCGAGGCAACGAGCACCGCGCAGACCGCCGCTGCAAAGAAGACGATGGCCAAGACCAGCCCAAGGGTGCCCGCGCCCTTCTGCCCGCGCCTGCCGTGTGCTGCCATGAGGCCTCCTCCGCAAGAGTTCAATTAGAAGAGCGTACCAGAGGAGCGGCTGGCAAAGGACGCCTCAGGAGACGCTCCACACGCGCGGCACGAAGAGCTCCTCGTAGGTCTTGATGGCGTAGCGGTCCGTCATTCCGGAGACGAAGTCTGCCACCTGGACCTCCGGGGCGTCGGCGTCATGGAGCCGATACTCCCCGGGGACCTCGTCAAGGTGGGCGCAGAAGTGCGAGAAGAGCTCCTCGAGGAGCCGGCTGGCCTTGGGCTCCTCCCACTTTGCCTCGCCCTTCGAGTAGATGTTCGCAAAGAGGAAGGACCTGAGGGCCATCATGGAGCGCCACACCTCCGGGGTCATGCCCACCTCGCTCGTGGCCTCCGTACGCTCGACCACGTCCCTGACCATGCGCTCGATGCGCTCCGAGGAGGAGTGGCCAAGGACCTCGCAGGCATCGGTGGGGAGGTCCTCCTCGCAAAGGAGCCCGGCGCGCTTGGCGTCGTCGATGTCATGTGCCACGTAGGCCACGCGGTCCGCCAGGCCGACGACGCGCCCCTCCGCCGTCATGGCGCGAAGGCCTCCCGAGTGGCAGCGGATGCCGTCGACCACCTCCCGGGTGAGGTTGAGGCCGCGGCCCTCGCGCTCAAGAAGCTCCACGATGCGGGCGCCCTGCTCGTTGTGGGCAAAGAGGCGTCGAGAGACTCCCTCCTCCGGGTCGATCCCCCGCCAGCGGGCAAGGCAGCGCGAGAGGGCCCGCTCCCCCTCGTGGCCAAAGGGCGTGTGGCCGAGGTCGTGCCCCAGGGCAATGGCCTCCGTCAGGTCCTCGTTGAGCCCGAGCGGCCTCGCGATGGATCGAGCCACCTGGGCCACCTCGAGGGTGTGGATGAGCCGCGTGCGGTAGTGGTCCCCCTCGGGGGCCAGAAACACCTGCGTCTTGTGGGCAAGCCGGCGGAAGCTCTTGCTGTGGAGAATGCGGTCCCGGTCGCACTGGAAGCAGGTGCGCAAGGGGTCCGGCTCCTCGGGGGCGGTCCTTCCCGGGGACTCCACGGACAGGCGCCCGAGCGGGCCGAGAAGGACGCGCTCCCTCTCCTCGAGGTCAACCCTGCTGACGAGTGCCATCGTGCCTCCAAATAGCAGGACGGGGCAGAGTGCCTTGGCACCCCGCCCCATCGTGTCTAGAGCATGCAGTCCTTAGGGCTAGGCGAGCTTCTGGGCCCCGCCGTTGGACTTGATCTTGGCCTGGGCGGCCGCAAGGCGGGCGATGGGCACGCGGTACGGCGAGCAGGACACGTAGTCGAGGCCGAGGTCATAGTACATCTGGATGGAGTCAGGGTCTCCGCCCGTCTCGCCGCAGACGCCGCAGACGATCTTCTCGTTGGCCTGGTGGCCACCCTCGACGCCGAGCTTGACGAGATTGGCGATGCCGGGGTCGAGCGTCTCGAACGGGTTGGCCTTGAGGATCTTCTTGTTGAGGTACAGCGGGATGAAGGCGCTCTCGACGTCGTCGCGGGAGTAGCCAAAGCCCATCTGAGTGAGGTCGTTGGTGCCGAAGGAGAAGAAGTCGGCGTACTTGCCAATCTCGTCGGCGGTAACGGCGGCGCGCGGAATCTCGATCATGCAGCCCACGGGGATGTGGAGCTCGACGCCGGTCTGCTCGGAGACTCCGGCGATGACGCCCTCGATCTGCTCGCGGACAACCTTGAGCTCCTCGACGGTGCCGATGAGCGGGACCATGATCTCGGGCCTGGGGTCAAAGCCACGCTTCTTGAGGTGCGCGGTAGCGGACGCGATGGCGCGAACCTGCATCTCGGTGAGCTCGGGGTAGACAATGCCCAGGCGGCAGCCGCGCAGGCCGAGCATGGGGTTGGCCTCCTGGAAGGAGTCCAGTCGGGCGAGAAGGTCACGACGGGCCTTGAGCTGGATGTCGCTCTCGCCACGGTCCTCGGCGTGGGCAAGCTCGACGGCGTAGTCGCGCGGGTTGTCCAGGAACTCGTGCAGGGGCGGGTCGAGCAGGCGAACGATGACGGTCTTGCCGTCCATGGCCTTGAACATGCCGAGGAAGTCGTCGGTCTGAACCTTCAGCAGCTGGCCGAGAGCCTGCTGCTTGGCGCCGGTGCGGTCGGCCAGGATGAAGGACTGGATGATCTCCTTGCGGTCGCCCAGGAACATGTGCTCGGTGCGGTCGAGGCCGATGCCCTCGGCGCCGAAGTCGCGGGACAGCTGGGCGTCCTCGGGGTTGTCGGCGTTGGCGCGGACGCCGAAGATGCGGCCGCGGGAGGCGTCGCGACGAATCTCGTCGGCCCACTCGAGGATGGTCTCGAGGTCGCCGGTTAGCTCGGGGCGCACCAGGGGCACGGCGCCCAGGATGACGTCGCCGGTGGTGCCGTTGATGGAGATGATGTCGCCCTCGTGGAGCACGACGTCGGTGCCGGAGACGGTGACCTCCTTGGCCTTGGCGTCGATCTTCAGGGCCTCGGCGCCGCAGACGCAGGGGGCACCCATGCCACGGGCGATGACGGCGGCGTGGCTGGTCTTGCCACCGTGGCTGGTCAGGATGCCCTCGGCGGCGACCATGCCCTTGAGGTCGTCAGGCGTGGTCTCCCAGCGGACGAGGATGCAGGGCTGGTCCTTGTTGGCGCAGTGGACGGCCTCCTCGGCGGAGAAGACGACCTTGCCCACGGCGGCACCCGGGGAGGCGTTCATGCCCTTGGTAAGGACCTTGAAGTCGGCCTTGGGGTCGAACTGCGGGTGCAGGAGCTGGTCGAGCTGGTCGGGGGCCACGCGCATGACGGCCTCCTCGCGGGAGATGGCGCCCTCGGCCTCGAACTGCATGGCGATGGCGAGTGCGGCCATGGCGGTGCGCTTGCCCACGCGGGTCTGGAGCATCCAGAGCTTGCCCTGCTCGATGGTGAACTCGATGTCCATCATGTCGTGGTAGTGCTCCTCGAGCTTGACGAAGATCTCGTCGAGCTGCTTTCCGGCCTCCTCGAGGCCCGGGACCGTCTTGAGGTCGGCGATGGGCTCGGTGTTGCGAATGCCGGCCACAACGTCCTCGCCCTGGGCGTTGACCAGGAAGTCACCGTAGAACTCCTTGGTGCCGTCGGCGGGGTTGCGGGTGAAGGCGACGCCGGTCGCGGAGGTCTCGCCCTTGTTGCCAAAGACCATGACCTGGACGTTGACGGCGGTGCCGAGGTCGTCGGAGATCTTGTTCTGCTTGCGGTAGATGATGGCGCGCTCGTTCATCCAGCTGCCGAAGACGGCCTCGATGGCAAGGCGCAGCTGCAGCTTGGGGTCCTGCGGGAAGGCGGCGCAGCCATCGACCGTGACCTCGGGGTGGGCCTGGGAGTCGACGTTGACGGCGAAGATCTGCTTGAAGGTCTGGGTGAGGTCCTTAAGGTCCTCGGCGGTGAGCTCGGTGTCGAGCTTGACGCCCTTCTCGGCCTTCTTCTCGTTGATGGCGTCCTCGAAGAGGTCACCTTCGACGCCCATGACGACGTTGGAGAACATCTGGACGAAGCGGCGGTAGGAGTCCCAGGCAAAGCGATCGTTGCCGGTCTGCTCGATGAGGCCGTTGACGGAGACGTCGTTGAGGCCGAGGTTGAGGACGGTGTCCATCATGCCGGGCATGGAGAACGGGGCGCCGGAGCGGACGGAGACCAGCAGCGGGTCCTTGGGATCGCCGAGCTTCTTGCCCATGCGCTCCTCAAGGTTCTCGCGAGCGGCGTCGATCTCGTCCAGGACGCCGTCAGCCCAGGTGTTGCCGGCGTTTGCGTAGGCAACGCAGGTCTGGCAGGTGATAGAGAATCCCGGAGGAACGGGAAGGCCGATCTTGGCCATCTCGGCAAGGTTGGCGCCCTTGCCGCCGACGATCCACTTTGCCTGGTCGACGGTCTCGCCGGCAGGCTCGGTGGCGTTGACGCCGTCAATGCCGGCGCCAAAGCGGTACACGTGCTTTTCAGCCATTTTGTCCCCTAAGCTACTTTGAAACCCGACACGCGCTTTGCGTGCACTCACAACACGGAGCCGAAGGGGCCTGTCCCCTTGCGGCACTCAGTCATGGTAGCAACGAGAATTCAAATGAGCCCCAGCTATCGGCCGTATGGCACGTGTCAGTAGGTGAACGGGGGCAGACGAGAAAAAATCCGGCCCCCGCGGTTGCGGGGGCCGGACAGGTAGTAACATGAAACCGATTTGGCCGATTACTTGGCCTCGGCGTCCGGGTTGAAGGTGGCGCCGATCGCGTGGCTGGGCTCCTCGCCGGTGAGCGTGGAGAGGATGGTCACGGCAGGCCCCAGAAGGTCGATGGAGGGAATGCCGCGTCCGTCAAGCTCGCGCCTGATCTCTCGCCTCAGAATGCCGTTGGCAAACGTGTGGAACACGGCCGTGGGCCTGGACTCGTCGTAGTTCTCGTCAAAGAAGGCGCGGACCTCGTCCACGGACTTGACGTTGGGCACTCGGACGATCTCCACCGAGCCGTCGCCGAACTGCGCGGCTGCGGCCATGACGACGGCGTTTGCCGTCTCGCCGCGAGAGTCTGACAGGACGTAGATGAGCGGGATGATCCCACCGAAGATGTCATCATCCAAGTCAAGCTTAGCCATGGCGTTCCCCCTGTTTGATCGATGCTGGAGGCCTCGGGACCCCGTGGCCTCCAGCTAACCTTAGCGCACGAACCTACTTCTTGCGAGAGAGAGCCCCGATGTTCGCAACGTCAGCAAAGACGGATGCGAAGCGGTTGAGAAGCCGCAGGCGGTTCTCCCTTACCCTAGTGTCCTCGTCCATGACAAGGACGTCCTCGAAGAATCGGTCGATGGGCTCCCTCAGCTCCGCGAGTGCGCTGCAGGCGCCCGCAAAGTCGGAGGCCTCCACACAAGCCACAACCTTCTGCTCGCCCTGCTCGCAGGCAGAGAGCAGCGCGCGCTCAGACTCGCCGAGAAGAGCCGCGTCCACCTCGCAGCCCAGGGAGGCGTCGGCGAGGTTGTGGGCGCGGGCGTAGGCCGTGGCAAGATCGTCGAAGAGCTCGGGCTGCTCGGAGCGGGCGGCGTCCAGGGCCTCGGCGCGGGCCAGGAACTCGGCGGGGTCGATGACGCCCACGGAGGAGACGGCCTCGATGGCGTCGGGAGCCACGCCCTCCTCCTTGGCGATGGCGGCAAGGCGGCCGAGGAAGAACTTCTCGACGTCGGCCTGTACGGCGGCGGCGTCAAACTCCAGCCCCTGCTCGGCGTAGGAGGAGAGGGCCAGGGCGATGAGGTCCTTCAGGTGGACCGAGGGCATGGCGCGCAGCATGGCGATGATGCCGATGGCTGCGCGGCGGACGGCGTAGGGGTCGGAGCTGCCGGTGGGCGGCTCGTCGATGGCAAAGATGCCGCAGGCGGTGTCGAGCTTGTCGGCGATGGCGACGCACTTGCCGCAGGTGCCGCTGGGCAGCTCGTCGCCGGCAAAGCGCGGGCGGTAGTGCTCGCGGATGGCGGCGCACACGTCGTCGGGCTCGCCGGCGGCCTCGGCGTAGTAGCCGCCCATGACGCCCTGCTGGCTCGTGAACTCGACGACGGCCTGCGAGACGAGGTCGGCTTTGGCGAGGTGGGCGGCGCGGACGGCGTTGGAGACGCCCTGCTCGTCCTCGCCGGCAGCCTGGGCCACGGCCTTGGCCAGGCGCTCCATGCGGCCCACCTTCTGGAGCGTGGTGCCGAGCTTCTCCTGGAAGGTGACGATGCCCAGACGCTGGACGAACTCCTCCATCGGGCGCTTGAGGTCCTCCTCGAAGAAGAACTTGGCGTCGTCAAGGCGCGGGCGCACGACGCGCTCGTTGCCGGAGACCACCGTGGCGGAGACCTTGGGGTCGGCGTTGGAGACGATGACGAACTCGCGGGTCAGCTTGCCATAGGCGTCAAAGATCGGGAAGTAGCGCTGGTTAGAGAGCATGGACTCGCAGATGATCTCCTGCGGGACCTTGAGGAACTCCTCGTCGAAGGTGCCGACGAGCACCGTCGGCCACTCGCAGAGGTTGACGACCTCGTCGAAGGTGCGCTTGGGGGTGTCCACGCGGCAGCCGGGGCGGGCGGCCTCGACGTCGGCGATCCCCTTGCGGATGACCTCCTCGCGGCGCTCGGCTGAGAGCACGCAGGCGGCCTCGAGGACGGACTCGTAGGAGGCGGGGTCGGCGACGACGTGCTCGCCGGGGCCAAGCACGCGGTGGCCGCGGGTGACGTTGCCGCTCGTGACGTCGGCGTAGGTCACCGGCACGACCTCGGAGCCCAGGAGCGCGCAAATCCAGCGGATGGGGCGCACGAAGGTCTCGTGCTCGGAGCCCCAGCGCTGGGAGCGGTAGTTGGGCCACTCGATGTCGGCGATGACGTCATGGGAGAGCTCGGAGAGGATGGGCATGGCGGGCTTGGATGGCACGCTCTTCTGCGCGAAGACGTAGTCGTTGCCGTCCTCGGCGGTGCGGACCTTGAGCTCGGAGGCCTCGATGCCGCACTTGCGGGCGAAGCCGGCGGCTGCCTTGGTGGGGTTTCCGTCGGCGTCGAAGGCGATCTGGGCCTTGGGGCCGCGCATGACCTCGTCGATGGCCTCGGTGGCGACGGCCACGTCGGAGACGATGGCGGCCAGGCGCCTCGGTGAGGAGACCACGCGCACGCTGCCGTGGGAGAGCCCCGCGGCGTCGAGCCTCTTCTGGACCAGCTTGGGCAGCTGCTTTGCGGCGTTCATGAGCGGCGCGGAAGGCATCTCCTCGCAGCCGATCTCGAGCAGGAAGTCAAGGGTGTCCGCCATCTAGGCCACCTCCCCCTTCTTGGTAGAGTCATCCGACTTGCCGGCCACCTCGGCGAGATAGCACTCGCAGCAGGCCTTGGCCACGCTACGGACGCGCAGGATGTAGTTGGCGCGCTCGGTGGCCGAGATGGCGCCGCGGGCGTCGAGGATGTTGAAGGCGTGGCTGCACTTCATGACGCAGTCATAGGCAGGCAGCGGAAGCTTGCGCTCCAGGCAGGAGTGGCACTCGCGCTCGTAGTCGTCGAACTTCTGGCGCATCATCTCGACGTTGGCGACCTCGAAGTTGTAGGCGGAGAACTCCACCTCGTTCTCGTGGAAGACGTCGCCGTAGGTCATGGGCGTACCGTCGGGCAGGTAGGACCAGATCAGGTCGTAGACGGAGTCGACGCCCTGCGCGTACATGGCGATGCGCTCGAGGCCGTAGGTGATCTCGACCGGGACCGGGTCAACCTCGATGCCGCCGACCTGCTGGAAGTAGGTGTACTGGGTGACCTCCATGCCGTCCATCCAGACCTCCCAGCCAAGGCCCCAGGCGCCCAGCGTCGGGCTCTCCCAGTCGTCCTCGACGAAGCGGACGTCGTGCTCGGCGGGGTCCAGGCCGATGGCCTCGAGGGAGCCGAGGTAGAGGTCCTGGGAGTCCGTCGGGCAGGGCTTCAAGATGACCTGGAACTGGTAGTAGTGCTGCATGCGGTTGGGGTTCTCGCCGTAGCGGCCGTCGGCGGGGCGGCGGCAGGGCTGCGGGTAGCAGGTGCGCCAGGCCGCGGGGCCGAGGCTCCTCAGGGTGGTGGCGGTGTGGAAGGTGCCGGCACCGACCTCGGAGTCATACGGCTGCATGACGGTGCAGCCCTTGTCGGCCCAGTAGTGCTCCAGGGCCAAGATCATGTCCTGGAAGGTAAGCGCGTTTTCGTTCATGGCAGCCCTTCTCTTGCGATGCTGTTGCGGCCGGGGCCGTGGGGTCAGAGCGTCCCCACGTCCTGGAGCGGCCAGTAGATGAACAATGCCCTCGATGTTACCGCTTTGACGCTCACGGGACCGAAGTAGCGGGAGTCTGCGGAATTGGTGCGGTTGTCGCCCATGACGAAGACGCAGCCGGCCGGAACCACGTACGGGTACTGGATGCCCGCAGATCCCTCCATGTCCGAGAGCGAGTATGTGGGCTTGCCCTCGGTGTAGGCGGCCTCCTCGGCGACGCCGTCCACGTAGAGGACGCCGTCGCGAAGGTCAACCTGCTGGCCCTCGGTGGCGACGACGCGCTTGATGAGCGTGGTCGCGGGGTCTCGGGGACTGTCGAAGGTCACGACGTCCCCCTGCCTGGGGGGCTCGAACCTAAGGCTGATCTTCTCGCCGACGAGAAGGTCGCCGATCTGGATGGTGTCGAGCATGGATCCGGAGGGGACCTGGTAGACGCCCACCACGAAGGTCCTCAGCAGGACGGCGATGACCACGGCCAGGGCGACCGTGCCCAGAAGGCTCAGGATGGAGGACCCGCCACGCTCCCTAGAGGACATGGTCCCCCTCCCCCTCCATGACCACCCGCGCGAGCGCGAGCTCGTCGGGCGTGAGGTCGGCCCCCTCGATGAGGTCCGGCCTCCAGCGGGCGGTGCGCTCTACGGCGCTCCTGCGGCGCCAGGCGTCCACCTTGGCGTGGTCCCCGCCCAGAAGAACCTCGGGGACGTCCATGCCGCGGTAGCTGGCCGGGCGCGTGTACTGCGCGTACTCGAGCAGGCCGTCGGAGAACGACTCGTCCTTGGCGCTCATGGCATCTCCGAGCGCGCCCGGCAGCAGGCGGACCACAGAGTCGATGACCACCATGGCCGCGAGCTCCCCTCCGGTGAGCACGTAGTCTCCCAGCGAGAAGACGTCGTCGGCGAGCTCGTAGGCGCGCTCGTCCATGCCCTCGTAGCGCCCACAGACCAGAAGCACGCGCTCCTCGTGCGAGAGCGCCTCGGCGCAGGACTGGTCGTAGCGCCTCCCGCATGGCGAGAAGAACACGACGTGCGGGCGCGACCCCTCGGCGGAGAGGGCCTCGACGGCCTCGAAGATGGGGGCGGGCTTCATGAGCATGCCCTGGCCGCCGCCGAAGGGTGCGTCGTCGACCGTGCGGTGGCGGTCATGGGTCCAGTCGCGCAGGTCGTGCGCGGCAAAGTCGAGGATGCCAGCCCTCTGGGCGCGGCCCATGATGGAGGCATCCAGGTAGGGAGCAAAGACCTCCGGAAACACGGAGAGCGTCTCGAACCTCACCTGTCGGCACCTCCCTGGTAGAATCCCGCCGCGTTGACCGGGATGGCCCCCTTCTCGGGGACCTCCCCCACCACCTGGTCGATGACGGGAAGCAGGAGCTCCCCCTCGCCCGCGACGTCGATGACCCAGACGTCGTTGGCGGGGCCGACCATGACCTCGGCGATGGTGCCGGAAAGGCCAAGGCCCTCGTCTGAGACCTGGCGCCCGACGAGAAGCTCGACGTTTCTGAGCTCGAAGTCGTCGGGCAGGTCCTCCCGGCTGGCAAGGACGTAGCGGCCCACGAGCCCCTGCGCCCCGTCGATGGTGGTGACGTCGGCAAACGAGACGAGCTGTCCCGCTCGGCCGTCGTCGGTGGCCTCCTCGACCGTGTGCCAGCGGCTCCCCTTGAGCTGGGGAGGCACGACGGCCACCTTGAGGCCCTCACGCATAAGCGAGGGAAGGCCGTGAACGGGAACCGTCACGACCTCCCCTCTTCTCCCGTGGGTCTTCTCCACACGGGCTATGACTCTATAGCGCTCTCGCACCGTGGCCTAGCCTACGACCTCGACCTCGACGGCAGTGCCTACGCGCTGCCCAAGGGCGCGCGCGAGGGTCCTGATCGCCTTGATCGTGCGGCCCTTGCGGCCGATGACCCTGCCTGCGTCCTCCTCGGAGCACGTGACCTCGATGAGCGAGCCGCTCTCGCCATCGGTCACGTCAAGGGAGACGGCTGACTCGTCGTCGACAAGACCGCAGACGATGTACTCCACAAGGTCTGCGACCTTGTCGGAGGGCATCTCCTCGGCCTCGGCGCCCTCGAGCTCGCTGCTACCCGTGGTCTCCATCTGATCGACCACGCAGCTACTCGGCGTCGGCAGCCTCAGCGGCGGCCTCGGCGGCAGCCTCGGCGGCAGCGGCAGCCTTGGCGGCAGCCTTCTTGGACATCTTGGCCTTCTTCTCGGTGATGACCTCGCCGGAGCGGGCGACATCAATCAGGTGAGAGACGGCGTTGGTGGGCTGGGCACCCTTGGAAATCCACTCGTCAACCTTCTCGAGGTTGATGTCGATGACCTTCGGGTTGGTCAGCGGGTTGTAGCGGCCGACCTCCTCGATGTAACGGCCGTCACGCGGCATACGGCCGTCGGCGACGACGACGCGGTAGTACGGACGCTTCTTGGCACCGTGACGGGCCAGGCGGATCTTGACTGCCAAAGTAACTCCTCCAGACATGCGGCACACGTGGTTGTTAGGAAGGCTGTGCCGCTAAGCCACAAAACAGTTACCTATCATACGACTCTTCAATATGGCCGCAAGGTGCAGTTTTTGTGAACGGACGTGGTACGCAATGTGACGGGCAGGACGGCCTTCAGGCCGCTTTAAGTGCCGCGTCCTACGATACCTGAAAGCCCTTAAACCAAGAGCGCCCCAAGGGGGCCGGCAGAGGAGGTCCGAGCATGAACGTGCTTGTCGTTGAGGACGAGAGGAACCTAGCGGACGCCATCGTGCAGATCCTCGAGGACGGGTCGTACAACGCAGAGGCCGTCTACGACGGCCGCGCAGGCCTCGCCGGGGCGACAAGCGGCCTTTACGACGCCGTCGTCCTGGACGTCATGCTGCCCGGCATGAGCGGCACGGAGATCGTCCACGAGATGCGCAGGCAACAGGTCTCGACACCGGTCCTCATGCTTACGGCAAAGGCCTCCCTTGCCGACAAGGTGGAGGGGCTGGACGCCGGCGCGGACGACTACATGACCAAGCCCTTCGAGGCCGAGGAGCTTCTGGCCCGCCTGCGGGCGCTCACGCGGCGCCGCGGCGACGTGCTGCTTGACGAGGTGAGCTTTGCCGACGTGAGTCTGGACCTCTCGACCCACGACCTCTCCTGCGGCGAGCGCAAGGTGCACCTCTCGGGCAAGGAGTTCGAGGTCATGAGCATCCTGATGAGCTCGTCCGCGCGTGTGGTCTCCAAGCAGGACCTGCTCACGCGCGTCTGGGGCGCAGACGCCGAGGCCTCGGAGAACTCCGTGGAGGCCTACGTCTCGTTCCTGCGCAAGAAGCTCCACCACGTGGGCTCCAAGGTGCAGATAACCACGCTGCGCATGCTCGGCTACCGCCTTGAGGTCTTTGGGGACTAGACTGGGGCGACGTCGCCTAGACCCTGGGAGAAGGCCATGCTCAAGAGGCTCCGCCGCAAGTTCTGTGCCATAACGCTGCTGCTCGTGGGGCTCGTCCTGGTGGCGGCCCTCGGCTCGACCTTTGCCTCGGCCGTGAACACCCAAGGCGAGATCACACGCTCCATGCTGGAGAAGAGCCTGGAGCAGGGCTACGCGCAGCCCCCGACCCTTGGCGAAGGCGAGAACGCGGACCGCGCCTTCGTGGTGACGCTGGACGTGAGCGACGCCGGCGTGGTCCTCAGCAGGTCGGGCGCGGCCATCGAGGTCTCGAGCGACCAGATGGCCGGCGTCATTGCAAAGGCGATCCAGAGCCCCTCCGACTCCGGCCACAGCGAGAAGCTCCACGTGGCGTGGATGAAGCGCCAGACCGTCTCCGGATTCACGCTCGCGCTCTGCGACACCACGTCGCGCGACGGCGCCATAGCGCGGCAGCTCGGCATGGACGTGGCGATCTTCGTCGGCGCCATGGCGGCCCTGGCCGTGGTCGTCCGCATCCTCTCCAAGTGGGCGCTCTCCCCCGTCGAGCGTGCCTGGGACCAGCAGCGGCGCTTCATCTCCGACGCGAGCCACGAGCTCAAGACGCCGCTCGCGGTCATCTGCGCGAACTCGCAGATCCTTCAGCGGGACGCCTCCATTCCCGAGGGCAGCCGCAGGTGGGTGGAAAGCACGGCCGAAGAGGCCGACCACATGAAGGGACTGGTGGAGGACCTTCTCACCCTGGCGCGCGCCGACGAGGCAGCCGCGGGAACCACGGAGGACGCCCTGCGCCACGACGAGGTCGACCTCTCGTCGCTCGTGGACGAGGCGGCCCTGGAGTTTGACGCCGTGGCCTTCGAGCGGGGCTGCTCGATAGACTCGGAAGTGGCTGAGGGCATCGTCGTCAGGGGGGACGCGGACCAGCTCGGCCGCGTCGTCCGGACCCTTCTGGACAACGCCACCAAGTACGCGGAGCGCAACAGCCTGGTACACGTCCGCCTGACGCAGGCGGGCAGCCACGCCCAGCTCACGGTGGCAAACAGGGGGCCACTGATTGAGCCGGAAGACCTGGAGCACCTCTTTGACCGCTTCTACCGCACCGACAAGGCGAGGAGCCGCCAGGAGACGGGCGGCTACGGCCTGGGCCTTGCCATCGCAAAGAGCACGGTCGAGGCCCATGGCGGAAAGATCTGGGCGACGAGCGACGCCGCCGAGGGGACGTGCTTTCACGTCACGCTGTAGAGGGCCCTATAATCTCCCCCATGGAGAAGAGAGCTGACACAGCGAGGTCCGCATCTGACGCCTTTGCCTGGGAGGGCAAGGCGATAGGCCTGCTTGACCTTGATGCCTTCTTTGCGTCGGTGGAGCAGCTCGACCACCCCGAGTGGCGTGGCAAGCCCGTCATCGTGGGCGGTTCCGCAGACCGCCGCGGGGTGGTCTCCACCGCCTCCTACGAGGCCCGGAGATACGGTGTCCACTCCGCGATGCCCTCCTGGCAGGCCGAGAGGCTCTGCCCGCAGGCCATCTGGACGCAGGGCCGCCACGACCGCTACCGCGAGATGAGCGCCCAGGTCATGGCCATCCTCTACGACGAGACTCCCTTGGTCGAGCAGGTCTCCATCGACGAGGCGTTCTTTGACGTGACGCCCGGACGCTATTCTCGCGAGAGCCCCGTCGACATTTGCCGCAGGGTCCAGGCACGCGTGGGCGAGCTCGGCGTCACCTGCTCCATAGGCCTGGGAGTCAACAAGACGGTGGCGAAGATCGCCTCCGAGCGCGAGAAGCCGCGCGGCCTCACCGTGGTGTTTCCCGGGACGCAGGCGGCCTTCCTGGCCCCGTTGCCGGTGAGCGTGATGAGCGGCATCGGCCAGGCGACGGAGCGACGCCTGCAAGAGATGGGCGTGCGCACCCTGGGAGAGCTTGCCCGCACCGACCCGGATCGCCTCTCCCGCGTCTTTGGCGTCGTGGGACCGAGGATGGCGCTGAGAGCCGCGGGGTTGGAGAACAGCGTGGTCGCGGACGCCGCCACGCCAGAGGACGCCAAGTCCGTCTCCAACGAGCGGACCTTCAGCGAGGACCTGACGAGGCGCGAGGACGCCCTCGCGGCCATCATGCACGTCGCCGCCATCACCGGGCGCCGCCTGAGGAGGAAGGGCCTCAAGGGGACGACGGTCACCCTGCGCGTCAAGTACGACGCCTCCCACGCGAGGACGGCGCAGAGGGGCCTTGCGCGCCCAACCGACGACGAGCTCGAGTTTGGCCCGGTTGCCCAGGAGCTCCTCGACGAGGTGTGGACCGAGGGAATGCCCCTGCGGCTGGTGGGCGTCGGCCTCACGGGTTTTGGCGAGAAGACCGTAAGGCCCCAGCAGCTTGGCCTCTTTGACGAGAAGGCGCCGGGCGGCCACGAAATGCGCGACCGCTCGGCGCTCTCAAGGGTTACGGACTCGCTGCGAGACCGCTTTGGAGACGAGGCCCTGGCCTATGGACGAGACCTCAGGCTGCGGGACCGTGTGAGCGACACCGCCCCAATGCACAAGGACGAGGCCTAGGGCAAGGGGCGAGTTGCCATCCTACTCCTCGGCCTGCGCGTCTGCCGCATCGTCCTCGTCGGAGGAGTCGGCAGCGGCGGCGAAGGCTCCCGGAGCCATGGCGCCCTCGAGGTCGAGCTCCACGCGGGGAGCGTCTCCCCACAGGCGCTCGAGGCGGTAGAAGTCGCGCATCTCGGGGGTGAACACGTGGATCACGACGCAGCCGTAGTCCACGAGCACCCATCGCAGGCCCTCGCGTCCCTCGGTGGAGATGGGCTGCAGCTCGCAGTTCTTGCTCACCTTGGCGCGGACCTCGTCGACGATGGCGTCCACCTGACGGTTGTTCCCGCCGGTGCAGATGAGGAAGTAGTCGCAGACGTCCGTCTTGCCGGAGAGGTCGATGAGGACGATGTCCTCGGCCTTCTTGGAGTCGGCCGCGGCGGCGGCCACCTGGGCTATCTGCAGTGAGGTTGCGGTCATGTGCTTCTCCTTCTTGGGGTCTAGGCGCTCTTGGCGGGGCCGCGCGAGGCGTTGCGCCTGGCGGCGGCGAGCGAGTTGTACGTGTCGATGGTACCAGGATAGAGGTAGCGCCCGCCCTCGAGGACGTAGGTGATGCCGCCCACGAAGGACGTCCAGAAGACCTCCTCGAGAGGGGCCTTGCCAACGAGTTCGCGCACCGTCTGGATGCCGGGGGTGGCCGGCCTCAGCGGCTCGATGCCGTCAGCCACGAAGAGGGCCTGGTCGAGCGGGCTCATGGCTGCCGCCGCCGTGGTGTGCACCTCGACGGCCCGCCACACCTCGCGGGGAAGCTCCGGAAAGACGTCCGGAAGCTCGCGCGCGGCGACGACGCCATGGAGCAGGGGCTCGACGAGCTCCAGGTCAACGCCCATGTCAATGCCAAGGCCCCGGGCGCGGGAGACGAGCTCTCCTGCCGGGACGACCTTGTCCCAGTCATGCAGGAGGCCTGCCGCACGCGCGCAGAAGGGGTCGACGCCATAGGTGAGGGCGAGCCCCTCGCAGCAGTCGGCGACAGAGAGCGAGTGCGCGAGGCGCTTTGGCTTTGGCGCGAGCTGGACCCTCACCGCGGACTCGATGCGGGCGAGAAGGTCCTGCTGCTCGGGCGCGTAGGCCACCACCCGCGCGGTCTTCTCGCCATTCGTTCGGTCGCTCACGCGACCACCTCCTCGGTCTGGCCGTAACGGCTCGACTTGGCGCCGTAGAGGGCATGCTTGTGCAGGTAGCCGGTCACGGAGTCGGGCGTGAGGTACCTGAGGCTCTGGCCGGCGCCCACGCGCTCCCTCAGGTAGCTCGACGAGATGGCAAGCGCGGGAACCGAGAGGTACGTGACGTCGAAGGCAAGGCCGGAGGCCGAGATGGCGTCCCAGGCGCGGTCAAGTTCGTAGCCGGGGCGGGTGGCTGCCACGAGGTGGGCCAGCCGCGCGATGTCCTCGGCGTCCCTCCAGGCGACGATCTCGGTGATGGCGTCTGCGCCCGTGATGAAGTAGAACTCGACGTTTTCGGGATAGAGCTCCCGAAGCTGGCGGAGAGTGTCGGCCGTGTAGGTCACGCCCTCGCGGTCCACCTCGAAGCGCGAGGCCAGGAAGTGTGGGTTGTCGGAGGTGGCCAGAAGGGTCATGGCATAGCGGTCCTCGCCGGAGGTCACCTTCTTGTCGAGCTTGAAGGCGGGCCTGCCTGCGGGCATGAAGACCACGACGTCAAGGCTGAGGTCATCGAAGGCCTGCTCGGCGGCGACGAGGTGGCCGTAGTGGATGGGGTCGAAGGTGCCGCCCATGATGCCGAGCCGGTAGGTGCGGGAGGGGTCTGCGCCCAGCGGCGGCAGGTCGGTGAGGTCAATGCCAGAGCACATGCCTACCTCACCTGGCCAGAGCCGCGCACCAGGTACTTGGTGGTAGTGAGGGCCTCCGCGCCCATGGGGCCGCGGGCGTGCAGCTTCTGGGTTGAGATGCCGATCTCTCCGCCCAGGCCAAAGACCCCGCCGTCGGTGAAGCGCGTGGAGGCGTTGACGTAGACCGCGGCGGCGTCAACCCGGGCGAGAAACGCCTGGGAGGCGGCGTAGCTCTCGGTCACGATGGCCTCGGAGTGGCCCATGCCGTAACGGTTGACGTGGGCGATGGCCTCCTCGACGTCCTCCACGCAGCAGACGCTCATCTTGAGGTCGAGGTACTCGCGACCCCAGTCGTCCACGGTGGCGGCGGACATGGGTACGCCGGACGCGGCCGCGATGGCGCAGGCCAGCTCGTCTCCGACGAGCTCGACGCCCAGGCGGGAGAGCTCCCGCAGCACCGGGGGCAGGACGTCCTCAGCCGCGCAGGCATCCACCAAAAGGGACTCGGCCGAGTTGCAGGTCCCGGGGCGGGAGGTCTTGGCGTTGGCCACTATGGCCACGGCCTTCTTGACATCGGCGTCCCTGTGCAGGTAGACATGGCAGTTGCCGGTGCCCGTCTCGATGGTAGGGACCTTGGCGTTCTGGACGCAGCTGCGAATGAGGCCGGCGCCGCCACGCGGGATGAGGACGTCGATGAGGCCTGTTGCACCCAGTAGCTCCGCCGTCTGGGAGTGGGTCTTGTCGTCGCTCACGTACTGGACGGCGTCGGCGGGAAGCCCCGCCCTGGCAACGGCGGCGCGGCAGAGCTCGGCGATGGCCTCGCACGAGGCGGCCGCGGCGGAGCCTCCCTTGAGGACGCAGGCGTTGCCCGAGCGCAGGCAGAGGGCGAGCGCGTCGGCCGTGACGTTGGGGCGGGCCTCGAAGATGACGGCCACCGTGCCGAGCGGCACCGCGACCTTCTCGACGGAGAGGCCGTTCTTGAGGACGTGCCCGGAGAGGACGCGGCCGAGCGGGTCGGACTGGCCGGCGACCTCGTCCATGGCGTCGGCGATGGCTGCGATGCGCTCGGGGGTGAGGGCCAGGCGGTCCTGGAGGGGGAGGCTCATGCCGTCCCTGCGGGCACGCTCGAGGTCTTGCCCATTGGCGGCCACGATTTTGCCTTCGCCGTCACGCAGCGCCTGGGCGCAGAGCCTGATGGCCTCCGAGCGCGTCTCGGAGCCGGCCGCGGCAACCACCGGCGCCGCCTCGTGCGCGAGCCTCGCTTTGCTCAGTGCCTCCCCCATGTGGGTCTCTCCCCTCTTCTACAGGACGAGAAGCTCGTCCCTGTGCACGGCGGGCACGGCCGCGGCCTCGCCCAGGAAGCGCGCGATGACCTCGAGCTTGAGCCCGCGGACGCGGAGCATGTCATCAGAGGAGTATCCCACGACGCCACGGCCGATGAGCTCCCCTGCGGGATTGGTAACGTTCACGACCTCTCCGGCCTCGAAGGTGCCCTCAACGCGAGAGACGCCGACGGGAAGGATGGAGGCGCCATGTCCCAGGACCGCGGCTGCCGCGCCCTCGTCGAGCTCGATGGTGCCGTGGACGACCTCCGCAAGGCCGATCCAAAGCTTGCGGCCGGCCTCGGGCGTGGCGTCCGCCGGCGGCCGGAAGCGCGTGCCGACCGACTTGCCCTCAGCGACGTCCAAAAGGACGCGCGGCCGCCTGCCCTCGCAGATGACCGTGGGGGTGCCGGCCGCCATCATGCCGCGGGCGGCCCGCACCTTGGAGGACATGCCGCCCGTGCCGAAGGACGAGGAGGAGTCCCCGGCCACCGAGGAGATGGAGCGGTCCACCTGCGTGACCTCGGGGATGAGCGTTGCCGTGGGGTCGACGGACGGGTTGGCGGTGTAGAGGCCGTCAACGTCGGAGAGGATGATGTAGAGGTCCGCCCCCACCAGCGCAGAGACGATGGCTCCCAGCATGTCGTTGTCGCCGAAGGTGAACTCGGCCACCGAGACCGTGTCGTTCTCGTTGACGACGGGCACGGCACCGAGCTCCAGAAGGCGCGTCAGGGTGTTGCGCGCGTTGAGGTACGCATCGCGGTCCACGACGTCGCGACGGGTGAGAAGGACCTGCCCGCAAAGGACGCCGCGCTCCCTGAGCACCTCGGCGTAGGCCTCCGTGAGGGCCGTCTGGCCAACGGAGGCGCAGGCCTGAAGCGTCGCCATGTCAGAGGGCCTGGACGAGAGGCCCAGCGCGTCTCGGCCGGCAGCGGCAGCGCCCGAGGAGACGACTACGACCTGGTTGCCGGCCGCGCGAAGGGCGACGACCTGGTCGCACAGGGACCGGATGAAGACTCGGTCGAGGGAGCCCGCCTCGTCGACGAGGGTCGAGGAGCCGACCTTGAAGACGATGAGCCTGCCTGCGGCGGCCATGCCTACTCCTGTTCCTTGGCGTCGTCGGAGTCCGCGAAAAGCTCCTCCTCGACCTCGTTGACCTCGGAGTACTCGTCGTCCGCACCCTCGCCCTCGTAGGTGAAGGCAAAGCCGAGGATGCGTATCTCGTCGCCGTTGACGGCGCCGGCCTTGGCAAGCTGCAGGTCCAGGCCACAGCGGTCGAAGCGGTGCTGCAGGAAGGCGACAGCCTCGTCGTTCTCCCAGTCGGTCTGGACGACCATGCGCTCGATGGCGGCGCCGGAGACGCGCCAGACGTGACGCTCCTCTCGCCTGATGACCATGCGCTTGTCGCGGCGCTGGCGGTCGCGCTCCCAGGTCTCGGTGAGGTCGCGCTCAGGCTCGGCGGCGGCCACCTCGCGGCGGAGGTCCGCCACCATGGCGGCCACGCGGTTGACGAGGGCGTCCAGGCCCAGGCCGGTGGCGGCTGAGACGGCGAAGAACTCGTGCCCGTCCGCCTCGGCGGCGGCGCGCAGGCGCTCGACGGCCTCCTCGCAGCCCGGCAGGTCGCACTTGTTGGCCACGACCACCTGCGGGCGTACGGCCAGCTCGGAGGCATAGGCCGCAAGCTCGGCGTTGATGGTGACGTAGTCCTCGATGACGTCCCTGCCCTCGTAGCCGCCCGTCACGTCGACGACGTGCATGATGAGGGCGGTACGCTCGATGTGGCGCAGGAACTGGTGGCCGAGGCCCTTGCCCTCGCTCGCACCCTCGATGAGGCCGGGCACGTCTGCCGCGACGAAGGACTGGCCGCTCGTGGCACGCGCGACGCCCAGGTTGGGCACGAGCGTGGTGAAGGGGTAGTCGGCCACCTTAGGGCGCGCCGCGGAGATGCGGGCGATGATGGAGCTCTTGCCCACGGAGGGCATGCCCACCAGGGCCGCGTCGGCCATGAGCTTCATCTCGAGCTCAATCCAGTGCTCGAGCGCGGGCTCGCCCTTCTCGGCAAAGGCCGGGGCGCGACGGACCGAGGTGACGAAGTGGATGTTGCCGCGGCCACCGGCGCCGCCCGGGGCGACGATGACGCGCTCGCCGGGCTGCGTGAGGTCGGCGATCTGGTACATGGGCGTCTGCGACTGCGGGTCGAGCTCGCGCACGACGGTGCCCAGGGGGACCTTGAGGACAAGGTCCTCACCGTCCCTGCCGTAGCGGCGGGCACCCTGGCCGTGCGTGCCGCGGCCCGCGCGGAAGTGGTGCTTGTATCGATAGTCAATGAGGGAGCTCAGCTGGGCGTCGGCCTCGACGATGACGTTGCCGCCGTGGCCGCCGTCACCGCCGTCGGGACCGCCCTTGGGAACGAAGGCCTCGCGCCTGAAGGACATGCAGCCGGCACCGCCGTCGCCGCCCTTTACGTTGATGTGGGAAAGGTCAGTGAACGTGTTCTCCACGGGTGGTCTCCCTCTGTGGGACTGGGACGGCAGGCGAGACGTGCCCGCCGCTTGCATCAGATACAAAAAGGACCCCGCGAGCGGGGTCCCAAGATTAAGCTATGAAGCTTGGCAACTAGGCCTCGCGAACGTGCACCAGGTGCTTCTGGCCCTTGGTGAACTCGACGGTGCCGGCCTTGAGGGCGAACAGGGTGTCGTCCTTGCCGATACCAACGTTCTCACCCGGGTGGATGTGGGTGCCGCGCTGACGGACGAGAATCTCGCCGGCCTTCACGGCCTGGCCGCCATAGCGCTTGGTGCCGAGACGCTGAGCGTGGGAGTCGCGGCCGTTACGAGAGGAGCCGAGACCTTTCTTGTGAGCCATTGTGGGACCTGCCTTCTTCTACTCTGAAGTGAAACTACGGGAGCTCAACGATCTGGATCTTCGTCAGGTTCTGACGGTGACCGTTGGCGCGGTGATAGCGCTTGCGCTTCTTGAACTTGAAGACGAGGACCTTCTCGCCCTTGAACTGCTCGACGACCTCGGCAGTGACCTTCTTGTCCTGCAGGGAGGCAGCGTCAACGATGGTCTGCTTGCCGTCGTTCAGGAGAAGGACGGGGAGCTCGACCTTGTCGCCAGGCTGCGCGTCGAGCTTCTCGACGTCGAGGACGTCGCCCTTGGCAACCTTATACTGCTTGCCACCAGTTGCGATGATTGCGTACATGTGTGAAACCCTTCATTGCTGGCGTGAGTGCAACAGTTCCTAATAATACAGATGGAGCCTAGACGCGTCAACGAACTTTCACCCTGACCTGCGGATTCCGTAAGGGAAACTGAACAGGCACCACCGTCAGGGTGCGCGTCACAACAACCTTGTAAAGAATAGAGGTGTTGGCGGCGGGTGCCAAATGGCCTAAAGCGGTTTCACAAGACAACCACTTTCATCCTCGTGCCACTGACCGCACCTGCGGACGCGCACCGAGTCGCACGTGCCTTCCCCCAGGCGGGCAAGCGCCGCCTCGACGAGCACGAGCGGCCGGAGCGCGCCGGCATTTGAGGAGCGCGTGTCCAGCGCAAGGGCAATGAATCCGTCGGCATCGCTGGCGGAGAAGCCCACGAGGGCCTGCGAGAGGTCGATGTGCTTCTCCTTCTCTCCGCGCAGGTAGGTGAGGTCCCCCTCCTGGCGCAGCCCCTCGATGGCCGAGGAGAGCTCGGCCGCGCCCACAGGGGCGCCGAGCACCTCCACCTCCCAGGCGGCTCGCGTGAGCCAGGCCTCGAGGGCCCCCTGGGGCTCGTCGACGTAGGCGGCGGCAACGGGGGCGAGGGCCGGGGGCGTGGCCACGGCGAGCATGGCCAGGGCCTCGGCCGCGTCGATGCGCTCGGTGAGCTTAACGTCAAAGTACTCGCAGCAGGACGAGGCTCCGACGGGCAGGGCCTGCGAGAACTGGATGCGCATGCGGCGAGCGAACCCGTTTCCGATGGAGAAGGGCAGGCGGGCCCTCCTCACACAGCGGTCGATGGTGCCGATGACCTCGAGGTGGCCCAGGAACGCGAGTCTCTCGTCCTTGCCGTACCGGAAGCGCAGGCGAGGGAGCTCGCGCTTGGTGAGCACGCGGTCCGTCTGGGCAATCTGGCAGTCTTGGCTCATGCGCGCGCCTCCTGGATGACGTTGGCCACGCCGAGCGTGGGGCAGACGCCGCAGCCCACGCAGGACGTACGGGTGCAGTCGGGCGTGGTCACGCCCAGGGCGGCGCGGCGCCACTCCCTCTGGAGGAAGCCCTTGGAGACGCCCGGCGAGGTGTGGTCCCAAGGAAGGCGCGCGTCGAGCGGGAAGGACTCGCAGGCGACGTCGGCGAGGTCAAGGCCGCAGTCGGCGGCGGCCTGCTCCCAGAGCGAGAAGTCGAACTCGCTCGTCCAGGCGTCGAAGCGGCAGCCGAGCTCCCAGGCGCGGCGCACGAGGGCGAAGCCCTCCCGGCCCATCTTGGAGACGGCGCCCTCGACGAGTGAGGAGCGGGAGTCGTGGTAGGAGACCCTGATGGCGCGGTCGTGACAGGAATGGAGCAGGAGCTGCTGGCGGCGCCTCACCTCCTCGGGGTCGAGCTGCCCGGCCCACTGGAAGGCGGTGTAGCTCTTGGGGACGAAGACCGCCACCGAGATGGAGACCGAGACGCCGCTCTTGCGGCCGCGGCCCACGACCTCCCGGCCGATCTCGAGCACGTGCTCGGCGGCCTCGGCGATGGCCACGATGTCCTCGTCGGTCTCGGTGGGCAGGCCCATCATGAAGTAGAGCTTGCAGCGGCGCCAGCCGAGCTCGAAGGCGTTTCTCGCCGCGGTCTCCAGGTTCTCCTCGGTGACGTTCTTGTTGATGACGTCGCGCAGGCGCTGGGTGCCGGCCTCGGGGGCGAAGGTGAGGCCGCCTCGCTTGCCTCCCGCGACGGCCGTGGCCATCTCGATGCCAAAGGAGTCCAGGCGCTGCGAGGGGATGGAGACGCGGATGCCCTGCTCGCCGAGGCTGTCGTTAAGCCGGTTGAGCATGTGGGCGCACTGCGAGTGGTCCGTGGTGGAAAGGGACGTGAGCGAGACCTCGTTGTGACCGCTCTCGGCAAGGCCGGCGACGGTGGCGGAGACGATCTGGTCCTCCGGGCGCTCGCGCACCGGGCGGTAGGTCATGCCGGCCTGGCAGAAGCGGCAGCCACGGGCGCAGCCGCGCAGGACCTCGATGGCAAGGCGGTCCTGAACGATGTCCATGTAGGGCACGATCTTCTGCGCGACGGGCGGGGTGGCAGAAAGGTCGGGGATGCATGCCTTGGTGACCACAGCCGGAGCGCTCGTCCCCTCTCGCGGAACGGCGCGGCCCCAGCGCGTGGAGCCCTCGTCGTGGACCACCTCGTAGAGGGAGGGCACGTAGACGCCAGGGATGCGCGAGAGGCGCAGGAGGAGCTCGGCGCGGGAGAGGCCCCGCTCGCGGGAGTCTCGGATGCTCTTGCAGACGTCGACGATGAGCTGCTCGCCGTCGCCCAGAAGGACGGCGTCGAGGGCGGGCGCGAGGGGCTCGCAGTTCCAGGCCGAGGGGCCGCCGGCAAGGACGATGGCGTCGTCCTTGTCGCGCTCTGAGGCGTCGAGGGCAATGCCGGCCAGGTCAAGGGCCTCGAGGATGTTGGTCCAGATGAGCTCGTGGGCAAGGGTGAAGCCGATGGCGTCAAAGGAGGCGAGGGGCGCGGCGCCCTCGAGGGAGAGCATGGTCACGCCGCGCTGCCTCATGAGGGCGCTCATGTCCTTCCAGGGTAGGTAGGCGCGCTCGCAGCTCATGCCATTCTGCGCGTTGATGGCGTTGTAGAGGATGGCGAGGCCCATGTTGGGCTGCCCGACCTCGTAGGCGTCCGCGTAGACCATGCAGAGGTGGAAGGGACCGTCCTGCTCCTCGCAGGCGCCCCACTCGTGGTCAAGGTAGCGGGAGGGGTGCTCCACGTGCGGCAGAAGCGGCTCCAGGAGCCGGAAGAGGTTCTCTCTGGGCTGTCTCACGGGCGGGCCTTTCCGTCAGGGTCTATCTCCAGGTACTCGATGGGCTCGTCTCTGGACGGCCCAGCCGCGGCGGGAAGCGGCCCCGCCGCGGCTGGCGAGAAGGGCACGGCGGGGGCCGGGCGGCCCTGCCCGAGGGCGTCCGCCGGCGACCAGCCCTCGAGGCTGGCCCTCACGCCGCGCGCCGTGGCCATGGTGCCGCCGAAGGCGATACCCGCCTTGAGCAGGTTGCCTATGCCGGGAAGAAGCCCTGCCACGGAGCGGGCGCAGGAGCGGTAGGCCACGCCGGCGCCCACCACGCCCACAAGCTCAGCCGCGCGGCGCGGAGAGAGGGGCGCACCGTAGCAGCTCGACATCTGCACGGTAAGCTTGGCCTGGTTGGTGGTCATGAGCGGGAAGTCCGAGCCAGGGACGAGGGACACCGCTCCAAGGGCGGCGTTCTCCAGGGCGCAGCGGAGCGCGAGGGCGTCAACCACCTGCTGGCGGCAGAACGGGAAGGCCGCCGCAAGCGCCACGTCCTTCTCCCCCACCGCGCGCACGAGCCACGAGGCGAACTTCTGCGGAAGCGCCGTCGCGTCAGAGGCGGCCACGACGCCGACAAGGCCCTCGGCCTGGGCGTCGAGGCCGAGATCGGGAGCGTCGAGCGCTGAGGGCACGACAAGGCAGGCGGGCACGGCGAGCCCCGCCATGTGGCGGACGGCCTCGGCGCAGTCGGCCGCCGAGGCGCCGGGGATGACGACGGCGGCATCGGGCGCCTTGTCAATCGCATCAAGCCGCACGCCAAGGGGCCAGACGTCCACGGCAGCCGTGGGGGTCTTGGGCACGAGGGCGTCCCGGACAGCAAGGGCTAGATAACGCGGGGCATCGAGGTCCACGAGCACGTAGATCCTCACCGACTCGTCGGCGTCTGCCCTGGAGTCCCTTCCCTGGGAGAGCACCTCGAGCAGGTTGCCGAGGCCGAGCGTGGAGTGGCGATTCTTCTTTGATGCCATAAGCTGCCCCCTTAGGCGGCCTTCTGGCGGTGACGCCAGACGGACTGGACGATGCCCACGCAGATGAGCTGCGTGAGCATGGACGAGGAGCCGAAGCTGATGAACGGCAGCGGGATGCCGGTGATGGGCATGATGCCGATGCACATGCCCACGTTCTCCAGGACCTGGAAGGTCCAGAGCGCGGCGCACCCCACCAGGACGAGCTTGCCAAAGGGCGCGTCAATGCGCATGGCAAGCAGAATGGTGGCAAAGATCATCCAGGCAAAGAGGCCCAGGAGCACGACGCAGCCCACGAAACCGAACTGCTCCGCGTACAGGGCAAAGACGAAGTCCGTGTGAGCCTCGGGGAGAAACCCGTTGCCCGCCTGTGTGGCGTTGCCCAGGCCCTTGCCGAAGAAACCTCCCGAGCCGATGGCGATCTTGGCTTGCTGGAGGTTGTAGCCGTCGCCCGAGGGGTCGATGGAGGGGTCGGCAAAGACGAGCAGGCGCTTGAGCTGGTAGTCCTTGAGCACGTGGGGAAGTCCGTCGGTCATCGAGGTGATGACGACGAGGGCGCTCACACCCACGATGAGCGCGATGGTGGCCAGGACCCAGTTCCTGGGGGCGCCGCTGCAGATGATGATGGTGGCGCCCAGGAAGAGCACCACGAGGCCGCTTCCCAGGTCGGTGATGACGATGAGCGCCAGGGGCACGAGCAGCGTCCCGCATAGGCGGCAGTAGTCCGAGAAGCGCTCGATCTTTCCGTTGTACTGCGCAGACGCGGAGGCCATGAGGAAGATGGCGGCCACCTTGCCGAGCTCAACCGGCTGGAACCGCACCGGCACGAGGGGCAGCCTGACCCAGCCGGTCATGCCGTGCGAGGAGACGCCGAGGCCAGGGATCTTGGGCATGACCATGAGGAAGCACGTGAGCACGAACAGAACCGTGGTCATGCCTGCGAGGTTGCGGTAGTCGTAGCGCCAGACGAGCATGGCCACCACGAGTCCCAGCGCGACGCCCACCAGGTGGCGGGGGAAGTTCGCGTCGGCGATGGTGAGGGAGGCCGTCCAGATGGTTATGGTGCCGGCAAGCACGAGGAGAAGCGAGGGGATGAGCTGCGAGAGGAAGAGGCCATCCAGGGGGCCGGCCTTCTTCGAGACCTTGGCGTGGGAGCCGGAGGCCCGACCCATCATCCTGTCACCCAGGGAGGAGAGCACTCCCCTGCCCGTGCCAGGACCGGTCATATCGTTTGACATGCTCTTCTCCCCTCCTATCCGTCTGCCACGGTCGACTCGACCATGTAGTCGTCGGGCTGCCCGTAGATGGCGCCAAAGACGTCCCTGACGACGTACATTGCCGAGGTCGCGCCCGAGAGCACCTCGTCCATGTTGGCACCGATGACGTACTTGGGGTCGTCGGCGGGTGCGTAGGCAATGAACCAGCCCATGGGGTTTTCGGTGTTCCTCTGGGCCGTGCCCGTCTTGCCGCAGACCTTGACGTCGAGGTTGGTCCAGTGGCGGGCCTGGACGGCGTCCTCCTCGTAGATGACGCCGCTCATGCCACGCTTGACCACGTCGTAGTAGGAGTCGGAGAACTCCACGGTGGAGTCGGCCTTGGGCTTGTACTGGATGACGGAGCCGTCGCCGGTGCGCGCCTTCACGCTCTTCATGACGTGGGGGCGCCAGACGGTGCCGCGGTTGGCTATGGCGCAGTAGGCGTCGACCATCTGCATGAGGGTGACCAGCAGGTCTCCCTGACCGATGCAGATGTTGCAGTTGTCGCCGCCCTGCCAGCTGCGCTGCTCGTCGGGCACGTTTGACCAGTAGTTCCACTTCCACTCGGCGGTGGGAACGCGGCCCTCCGCCTCTCCGGCAAGGTCGATGCCCGTGGCCGATCCCAGGCCGAAGTTCCTGAAGTTGGCCTGGATGCCCTCGTCGACGCTGGAATACCAGTAGCCCTTGCCGATCTCGTAGTAGACGACGTCGCAGGAGTAGGTGAGGCCGCTCGCAATGTCAACGGCGCCGTGGCCGCTCTTCCACCAGCAGTTCATGCCGACGTTGCTGGACTGGTCGCCGTTCCAGTTCCACCAGCCGGTACAGTACCAGGTAGAGCCAAGGTCGATGATGCCGTCCTTGAGGGCACCCAGGGTGACCAGGGGCTTGATGGTGGAGCCGGAGGGGAACTGGCCCGCGATGACGCGGTTGAGCAGCGGATAGTTGGCGTCCTCGGAAGAAAGCGTGTCCCAGTCAGCGGTGGCGATGCCGCCCACGAACATGTTGGGAGAGTACGTTGGGTACGAGGCCATGGCGATGACCTCGCCGTTGGTGCAGTCGACGGCCACCACCGAGCCGCTGCTGGCGGGGTAGCCCTTGTCGCGCATCTGCATGATGACCTTCTCGAGGGATTCCTCGGCGGCTTTCTGGACGTTGAGGTCAAGGGTGAGGCAGACGTCGCTTCCGCTCTGGGGGGCGATGCTCGTGGACTCCTCAAGCACGGTGCCCGAGGAGTCCACGTAGACCGTGGTCTCTCCGCGGACGCCCTGAAGGACGCTCTCGTAGCGGCTCTCCACGCCCGTCTGGCCGACGACGTCGCCGGAGCGGTAGGTGACGCCGCTTGACGACTCCTGGCTGGCCTTGAGCTGGTCGGAGGTGAGCGTGCCGGTGTAGCCCACCACGTGCGCGGCAAGCGTGCCGTAGGGGTAGGAGCGCTGCGTGCGCTGCTGGACGCTCACGCCCGGGAAGAGCGCGGGGTGCTCTCCGATGAAGGCCACCACGCGGCGCGAGACGTCAACGCAGACGGTACGGGAAGACTGCGCGCCCTCGGACGAGTCCTGGATCTTGCGGCGGACGGCCTGGCAGGGCATGCCAAGCAGGCTTGCCAGCAGCTGCATCTCGACCTCGTCATCGAGGACGGAGGACTCGGCCACCACGGTGAGGCTCGGGCGGTTGCCGACGATCTCCTCTCCGTTGCGGTCCAGGATGCGGCCACGGGGCGCGGAGGTGTAAACGGTGCGGGTCCGGTTTGACTCCGCCTGCTGGGCGTACTCGTCAGACGAGACGAGCTGCATGGACCACAGCCTGCCCAGCAGCACGGTGAAGACGCCGCCGACGGCCACGGCAAGGCCGACGAGCCTGGACGAGAAGGTCTTCTCGGCAGACTCGTCCGAGCCGCCGGCCGCGCGCGGCGCGGATCCGCCGATGTCGAACTTGAACGTTCCCTCGGAGCGCCCGTAGACGAGGAAAACCACGACGAGCGCCACCGCGAGGACGGCGCACGCCGCTATGACGAGAAGCGAGAAGTCCATGCCCGCCTCCCTAGAGTCCCCTCTTGAAGTGGCCGCCGCCGAGGCTGGGGCCACTCGTCCTGATGCGGGACTCGAAGTAGGCGAAGGGCAGGAAGCAGACGAGGGACAGCAGCGCACCGGGAAGGGCGCGCAGAAAGACGGCGTCAACGAAGCCGCCGCCCTGCCCCGCGAGCATGAGGCCGAGGCCGTAGCCGAGGTTGACCGCGAGGTCGGCCGCGACGAAGAGCAAGATGCCGGAGGCAAACTCGCCCGACAGGCGGTTTCTGCCCTCGCCGCCAAGCGCGAAGCCGCAGACGCTCAGCAGGAGCGCCATGAGGCCAATGGGTCCCGTGGTGGAGAGGTCGTAGAAGAGCCCCGCGAAGAAGCCACAGACGACGGCGCGGCCGCCACCCGAGGTGAGGGCGACCGTGGCGGCAAAGACCAGCGCAAGGTTGGCGCGGCCGTTGCCAAGGCCGACGTTGGGGGCGATGGCAAGCTGCAGCACCGCGCAGATGATGGCCGTGAGGGCGATGCCACGGGCCTCCCTGTTCTTGTCCGAGATCTGCATCGTCCCTCCCTAGCCGTTGGAGTTGGTGGAGCCGTCAGAGGAGCCAGAGGCGTCGCCGGCAGCCGAGCCGTCGCCCGCGGCGGCGTCAGTCGAGGCGGGCGAGCCGCCCTCCTGCGCGTCTGCCTCGGAGATGTCCTGGGCGGTCGCCTGCTGCTCCTGGGTGAGCGAGGTGATCACCAGGACCTCCTCGAAGCTCTCCGTGTGAGCAAACGGCTCGACGACGACGTCGAGGTAGAGGGAGCCCGGGTTGTTCTGGACGCTCGTCACCTTGCCGATGGGCAGCCCCTTGGGAAAGACGCCGCCGAGGCCGCTCGTGACGACGACGTCGCCGACGTTGACGGTCTGGCTCGATCGGATGAGCGTGAGGGAGACCTGCCCAGAGGCCGAGCCCACGACCATGCCCTGGGCCCTGTTGGACTGCACCATCGCGGAGATGCTGGACGACTCGTCGGTGAGCAGACGCACCGTGGAGGACGTGGCGCCGCACTCCACGATCTGCCCGATGACGCCGTTGGAGGCGGAGACGGGCATTCCGACGGAGAGCCCGTCGGCCGCGCCCTTGTCGATGGTCACCGTGGATGACCAGGAGTCCGCGGAGCCGGAGATGATGCGGGCGGCGGTGGACTGCAGGTTGTACGTGTCCTTGATGTCAAGGAGCTGCTGCAGCCTGGTGGCCGTCTGCTCGGACTCCTCGAGCTCGGCGTTTCTGGCCTGGAGGCGCTCGTTCTCGGCCTTGAGGTCAGAGAGCGTCGCCTGGTCTGCCGTAAGGTTGGCGAAGATGTTGCCCAGGCCCTGGAAGGGGGCCGAGACGGTGGCGCCGAGATAGCGCACGGGCGTGGTCACCGTCATGAAGGCTCCACGGACCGCCTCGAGGGGGCCGCCCTGGCCCATGCGGCTGCTGACCGTGATGAGCACCAGCGAGACGACGACGCAGGCAGCGAGCTGCCTCGCGCCGCCGCCATTGGAGTTGTTTCCCAGGGACGGACCGCGCTGGCCCGGAGCGGAGAGGGCCACGCCTACTGGCCCGTGCTCTGGACGAAGCCGCCAGAAAGCGCGTTGGCCTCGAGCACCTTGGCGCAGCCGTTGACGACGTTCTCGAGCGCCGTGGGGCTGACGTTGACCGGCACGCCGGTCTCCTCGCGCAGGCGCTGGTCAAGGCCGCGAAGAAGGCCACCACCGCCCGTCAGCAGGATGCCGTAGTACATGAGGTCGGAGGCCAGGTCGGGCGGGGTGACGTCCAGGGCGTCCTTGACGGCCTTGGTCACCTCGTCGAGCGGACGGTCGAGGGCGCGCCTGATCTCCTCACTCTCGATGCGGACGGTCTTGGGCAGTCCGCTCATCACGTCGCGGCCGTTGACCTCGACGTCGAGCTCCTCGGCAAGGGGTGCGGCAGAGCCGACCTTGATCTTGATGTCCTCGGCAGTCCTCTCGCCAATGGAGAGGTTGTAGACGTCGCGGACGTGCGTGAGGATAGTCTGGTCAAACTCGTCGCCAGCCGTGCGGATGGACTGTGAGACGACGATGCCGCCCATGGAGATGACGGCGACCTCGGTGGTGCCGCCGCCGATGTCGACGACCATGGAGCCGGTCGGGTCCTCGATGGGCAGGTCGGCGCCGATGGCGGCCGCCATGGGCTCCTCGATGAGGTAGGCCTGGCGGGCGCCGGCCTGGATGGTGGCCTCGAAGACGGCGCGCTTCTCGACGGAGGTGACGCCGGAGGGCACGCACACGACGACGCGGGGGCGCGGGCTCCACGGGTAGTGGCGCTCGCGGGCCTTCTCGATGAAGTAGCGGAGCATGACCTCGGTGACGTCGAAGTCGGCGATGACGCCGTCCTTGAGCGGGCGTTCGGCGATGATCGAGCCCGGCGTGCGGCCGATCATACGCTTGGCGTCGGCTCCGACGGCCAGGACGCGGCTCTCGCTCTTGTCGATGGCGACGACGGAGGGCTCGTTGATGACGATGCCCTGGCCACGCACGGCGACGAGCGTGTTGGCGGTACCGAGGTCAATTGCCAGGTCGCCGCCATATTCACCGAATAGCGAGTCGAAGAGAGACATGTCTTCCAATCAAGTCAAGCCGTGGTTGACGGCAAGGTGCATTTGGCTAGTTGCCCTGCCCGTCGGACTGGGACGAGAAGGACGTCTGGACGGAGCTGACCTTCCAGCTGATGCCGTCGCGGACAAGTTCGATGGTATAGGAGACCGTGCCGCCCTGGGAGAGGTCGGCCGTGGCGTAGACGGTGGAGGCACCCATGGACTGGTCGGAGCCGGAGATGGTGACCGAGGCGCCGCTAGGCAGGGAGTCGTCGATGGCCTGACGCTGGGAGTCGGACAGGGAGTTGGCAAGGTACGCGTCGATGCCTGTCTTGTCGGTCTTTGCCTTGAAGAGGGACTCGACGACGGTCTGCTGGGTGGGCCAGCCGAAGCCGCGCCAGTACGCAAAGGCGCAGCCGCCAACGGCGATGAGCAGGATGACGAGGATGGTGATGAACACCTTGAGGCCGGTGTGGCGGTGCTTGCGCCTGACCTTGCGCTCCTTCATGTCCTGGGCGACGAGGTCCTCCTCGGAGACCGAGAAGAAGCCGGTGTCCTCGGCGGAGGGAATGAGCTCCCCGGAAGCGCCCGTGGGGTCGAGCGGGTCGTAGGCGCCGCCATAGCCGGCCGCCGCAAGGAGCGCGTCGGTCTCGGAGGGGCGATTGGACTGGACGTGGGCCACGGCCTTGCGCGCGGCGTCGTAGGAGGCCTGGGCCTCGGGCGTGAACGCAAAGGCTTCATCTGCGGCGGCGTGGTCGAAGGCGTCGACGGCCTCGTTCATGCGGTTTGCGGCGACGTAGGCAAGGCCCAGGTCGCAGTAGATCTGGCTCTGGCTCTGCAGCGGCGTGGTGAAGTCGAGCGCCGTTCGATAGGCCTCGACGGCGTCAACGGGACGGCCCAGCCTCATGAAGCAGCTGCCCAGCTTAGAGAGAGCACCCGCCGGAGAAGGGTTGGACTCGTCGATGGCGGCGTTGCGGTAGGCCATGCCCGCGTTGCGGACGTCGCCCAGGGACTCGTAGGCGCCGCCGAGGGCCATGTAGGCCTTGTAGGGCGAGGCATACGTGGCGTCCTGGACCGCGTTGGAGAGCGCGGTGGCGGCGTCCTGGGTGCGGCCGGCGGCGAGAAGCGCTCGGCCGAGGTTGCAGGAGAGCGCGCCACGCTTGCCATAGGAGGCGTCTGCGAGGGCGCCCTGGTAGGCCGACGCGGCGGACTCGTACTGGCCGAGCTTCATGAACGCGTTGCCGAGAAGGTGGTCGACCTCGCCGCACGCCTCGCCGGGGGCCTTGGCCTCACCGAGCTTGGCGACGGCGCCGAGCCAGTCCCCACTCTGATACGCGAGCTTGCCGGATTCGTATGCCTGCTGGTTCAAGATGCCTCCAATGTGCCGGCCCGGGCCCTAGGCCTGGGCGTGCTCGATCCTGATCGAGTTGATGACGTCGCCGGCGCGCAGCTGGGAGATGACGTCCATGCCCTCGACGGTCTGGCCAAAGACGGTGTAGCCGCTGTCGAGGCCGTGCTGCGGGCCAAGGCAGAAGTAGAACTGGGAGCCCGCGGAGTTGGGGTCGGCGGAGCGGGCCATGGCCAGCGCGCCGTCCTCGTGAGAATTGTTGGGGTTGCTGGAGAACTCCTCGTGGATGCGGTATCCGGGACCACCGGTGCCAGGACGGCCGTCGGGGCCCATGCCGCCGCGGGCGACGTCCTCGGGGCTCATATCGCGCGTGTTGGGGCAGCCGCCCTGGATGACAAAGCCGGGGACGTAGCGGTGGAACTTGAGCCCGTCATAGAAGCCGGAGCCGGCGAGCTCGCAGAAGTTGGCGACGTGGATGGGGGCGCCCGCGCCGTCAAGGGTCACGCGCACGACGCCCTTGCTGGTGTCGAGGACGGCAACCTCGTCGCCGATGACCTGGTACTCGGGCGTGTAGAGGGGATCCTGGTAGAAGCCGAAGGCCATGGTTTGCTCCTCGCGTCTGTTGTGCGGGGCTCGACGCCCCTCGTCTAACCCCTACATACTACCAGCACCGGGCCGGTTTCACATAATCGGCGGAGTGGCCCGGGGGGCGGCCCTACTGGGAGCGCTCGGGCTTCCAGGCCTCGTAGTTCTCGTCAAAGTGCGTCTTGTAGCTGCTCTGACCGCTCGAGTCCTGGTTGGCCTTGACCGGCGAGAAGATCTTGGCCTCGTCGGCGGCGGGGTCGTCGGAGGAGGCTGAGACGTCCCAGCCGGCGGTGAGGGCGTCCATGCGGTTGCGAAGCCAGTTTCCGAGCGTGGTGAGGTGGTCGAGGGCCTCGGTGTATGCGCCCGCGCCGGAGTCGATCTCGGAGATGTCGACGATGAGGTTGCTGACCTCGATGGAAAGCGCCTTGACGTCCGACTGGTCCTGCTCGCGCGTAGCCCTGTCAGCGCTTGCGGCGTCGGAGTCAAAGGTCCTCTCGGCGTCGTCCACGCGGCTGGCGAGCTCACCGAGCTTCTGGTAGGCGTCGCTGATGGACGAGAAGAGCGTGTCCTCGTCCACGGAGGCGCTCTTTCCGTCCTGGCCGGAAAGAGCGCTCATCTGGCCCGGGAAGCCAGCCATGGAGGTGTCTGCCGGGGTGGTTGCCTTGATGGAGAGGAAGTCAGCGTCCCAGGGGTGCGTGATGAGCAGGGCCGCGCCGCCAACGACGACGACGGCAAGCCCCGCCGCGAGCAGGAACGCCCGCATGCGAGGGAGCCGGTCATGGCGCGCGACGGGAGAGGTCGGGTCAGGGGTTGAGGGGGGAATGGCGCTCTCGATGCGAGCGACGCGCAGCTCGCCCGTGGAGGAGGCGTCAGACACGCCCTCGGAGATCTCGGGCAGCCTGATCTTGCGATAGGAGCGCGTGTGGGGACGCTCGGTGCCCATGGGAGAGCCGCATTTGGGGCAGCTCCGGGACCCCGGAGCGACCAGTGCGCCGCAGACGGGGCACCAGCTCTCCTTTGGGATGACGATCCTCTGCGTGAGCCCGAGCTGACCGTGGCAGTTTGGGCACTCGAGTGCGCCGTCAGGCACCGTTTGACCGCAGTTAGGGCAATTCAAGCTCTCGGCCTCCGTAGGCTCGACCGTGGATGTACGTGAGTCAATAAACCTACCCCTGACAGGCGTCGGATAGGCACGTCAGGGGCCAAGGACAGCGAACGACCACAAGGCCAGCCCCGCCCTTCAGCTCCGCCTTTGGGCTTTGGAGGCCCTACTTTCCGTCCTTGCCCTCGACGAAGCGGACGACGCGCGCAAAAAGGGCGCTCTGCTCGTAGTTGGCAAGGAAGCGCCTGCTCGTCCACTCAAAGAGCACGAGCGAGGCGGCCGCCAGGGTCAGCGTGAAGAGGCCGACGTCAAGCGGGAGTCGTACCACGCGGAAGAAGTCGCCGAAGACCGTGTACGAGAGCAGGACCAGGCCGCACATGGCGACGAGAAGCGCGCAGCGCATGGGCGTGAGCGGACGCGAGATGCGGTAGATGAGAGCCAGGCCGATGATGATGGTGATCATCATGCAGACCGTGGAGATCTCCGCGAAGGAGTGGTCCAGGATGCGCCCCAGGGCGAGCTCGACGAAGAGCGCGCACACGATGGCCAGCGACGCCGGCAGCGAGCGGGCCAGCACGTTTGCCAGGAAGTTGCCGCGGATGCGCTCGTGGTTGGGTTCGAGCGCCAGCACGAAGGACGGGATGCCGATGACCGCCGTGGAGATGAGCGACATCTGGATGGGGATGAAGGGATAGGGCGGCATGAAGATGCAGATGAGCGCCAGGACCGCCGTGAAGACCGTCTTGACCAGGAAGAGCGACGCGGAGCGCTGCAGGTTGTTGATGGAGCGCCTGCCCTCGGCCACGACCTCCGGCATGTGCGAGAAGTCGTTGTCGGCCAGGACGATTTCGGAGACGTTCCTTGCGGCGGCCGAGCCAGAGGCCATGGAGACCGAGCAGTCGGCCTCGCGCAGGGCCAGGACGTCGTTCACGCCGTCGCCCGTCATGGCGACGGTGCGGCCGCGGCGGTGGAGGGCCCGTACGAGGTCCCTCTTCTGCTGGGGCGTCACGCGGCCGAAGACGCGGTAGCGGTCGACGGCGTCCTCGATGGCGGCCTCGTCGGCCAACGTAGAAGCGTCGACGTAGGCACGGGCGCCGGGGACGCCCGCACGCTCGGCGATGGCCGAGACCGTGCGGGGGTCGTCGCCGGAGATGACGCGTAGCTCGACGCCCTGCTCGCGGAAGTACTCCATGGTGGCGGGCGCCGTCGGGCGGATCTGGTCGCGGATGCCGACGCAGCCCAGAAGCTCTGACTCGCCCTCGATGGCGCCCTCCCGCGAGAAGCCGGGGACGCGGCAGCAGACCATGACGCGCTCCATCTCGTCGAAGGTGCCGCAGGCATCGGCCATGGCCGGCCCCTCGGGACCGAGGACGAAGGCGGCGGCGCCGATGGCGTAGCACTCCCCCTCCGGCGTGACGCAGCCGGAGTACTTCCGGGCCGAGCTGAAGGGGACCGCGCGCGCGTAGCGCTCCGGGGTCACGGTGCCTCTGGCCTCGGCGGCGCCGAGAAGGGCACGGGCGGTGTCGTTGGCGTCCTGGTCGTTGGCCCGGGCCACGCAGGCGAAGGCGCGCACGACCTCGTCCTCCCCGTGGCCGGCGGCGCAGGCCACGCCCGAGACCTCCATCTGGCCGGAGGTGATGGTGCCCGTCTTGTCGAGGCAGAGCGTGTCCACGCGGGCGAGGGTCTCGACGCAGTAGGGCTGCTGGACCAGTACCTGGCGGTGGGCAAGGCGCGTGGTAGCGATGGCGAGAACTGAGGAGGTGAGAAGCACCAGCCCCTGGGGGATCATTCCCAGGACGGCGGAGGTCGAGGTGAGGATGGCGGACTCGATGGTGCCGCCGTCCATGAGCAGCGACCTCAGGAAGAGGCCGAGGCCCAGGGGCACCAGGATGATGGTGCCGAGCTTGATGATGGCGCGCAGCGTGTCGAGAATCTCTGACTTGACGGCCTTGACGTACTTGGCCTCGGCGTTGATCTTTGCCGCATAGCCCTCGCGCCCGACGCGGGTGACCCGCGCGACGAGGCTTCCCGTCTCGATGAAGCTGCCGCTCAAAAGCTCGTCGCCGATGCCCTTGGCGATGGGCACGGACTCGCCGGTGAGCAGGCTCTCGTCGACATAAACGCTGCCCTCGACAAGGGCGCAGTCGGCAGGCACCTGGTCTCCGTGGGCAAGGCGCATGAGGTCGTCCACCACCAGCTCGGAGGGTGCAAGCTCGCACTCGCCCGAGGCACGCAGCACGCGGACGCGCTTCTGGGTCATGATGGACAGCTCGTCCACCATCTTCTTGGCGCGGACCTCCTGGAAGACGCCAATCACCAGGTTTGCTAGGACGACGCAGAGGAAGAGCAGGTTGCGGTACTGCCCCGTGAGGAAGATAAGCACGGACATGGCGAGGTTCACGCCGTTGAAGAGGGTGAAGGCGTGCTCGGAGAGAATCTGCCCGACGCTCTTGGTCTTGACGTCCGTGTTGGCGTTGACGCGGCCGTCGGCCACGCGCTCGGCAACCTCCTCGTCGGTGAGCCCGCGCAGGGCGTCTTCCTTGCTCTCCATGTGGGTCCTCTCTCGCTCGTGGCATGCGAGACCCATTCTGCCCAAAGCGGGGCACCCCGGGTCGCCACGGGCCCAAGCCTTACGGAAACCGTAGGAACGGCCCCCGTGCCGCCACAACATCTGCAAATAAACAAAAGGGACGCGCCGCCAGGCGGTGCGTCCCAAGACTGCGATGGTGCGCCCAGGGGGATTCGAACCCACGACCTTCTGCTCCGGAGGCAGACGCTCTAATCCACTGAGCTATGGGCGCATGTGTTTAACTACTATACCCCAGATTGGCGAGAAATGCGCGGGCTTCTCGCCGTGCGGGCGTCATCCGGGGCAAGAGAGGTTATACAGGGATGTTTCCAGACGGCGGGACCGCAGTTTGTAGAAGTTGGCCTGTGATAACATCGCAAGGCTAATTCTTGACCATAGGAGCAGGAGGCTCACGTGATAGCAATTGTCAAGGGCTCGGCCTCGGAGGAGCAGCTCGGGCATTTCGTTCAGTGGATCGAGAACCGCGGGCTCAAGACCGACGTCTCGCGCGGTGAGGACGAGACCATCGTCGGCATCATCGGCGACACCACGCAGATCGATCCGTTCCTCCTTGAGAGCATGGACATCATCGAGCGCGTCCAGCGCGTGACCGAGCCCTTCAAGAAGGCAAACCGCAAGTTCCACCCCGAGGACACCGTCATCGACTGCGGCTACGGCGTCAAGGTGGGCGGCGGCAACTTCCAGGTCATGGCCGGCCCCTGCTCCGTCGAGGGCAGGAACCTCATCGAGATCGCCCGCGCGGTCAAGGCCGCCGGCGCCACCATCCTGCGCGGCGGCGCCTACAAGCCCCGCACCTCCCCCTACGCCTACCAGGGCATGGGCGAGAAGGGCCTCGACCTCCTGATGGAGGCCAGCGCCGAGCTCGAGATGCCCGTCGTAACCGAGATCATGGACCCGCGCGACGTCCAGACCTTCCTCGACCACGGCGTCCAGGTCATGCAGATCGGCGCGCGCAACGCCCAGAACTTCACCCTGCTCAAGGAGGTCGGAAAGACCCAGGTGCCGGTCCTTCTCAAGCGCGGCATGTCCGAGACCATCGACGAGCTACTGATGGGCGCCGAGTACATCATGAGCGAGGGCAACCCCAACGTCATGCTCTGCGAGCGCGGCATCCGCACCTTCGAGACGCGCACCCGCAACACCTTTGACGTCAACGCCATCCCCGTCCTCCACCACCTGACGCACCTGCCGGTCATCGCCGACCCGAGCCACTCCACCGGCTACACCCGCTACGTGCGCCCCGCCGCCTACGCCGCCGTGGCCGCAGGCGCCGACGGCCTGGAGGTCGAGGTCCACGACAACCCGTCCCAGGCGTGGTCCGACGGCGCCCAGGCCCTCACGCCCGAGCAGTTCGACGACGCCATGCGCCGCATCGCCCTCATCCGCGAGGCCGTCTGCGCAGACCTCCCAGAGGAGGAGTAGCCGTGCCCGAGCAGAGCAGCACCACCTCCTTCGTGCCCGGCCGCTGCGGCGTCGTGGGCCTGGGCCTCATGGGAGGCTCCTTCGCCCGCGCCTTCCGCGCCGCCGGCCGCGAGGTCTTTGCCTGGAACCGCACCCGCAGCACGCTCGAGCTGGCCGAGATCGAGACCGTGACCGGCGAGCTCACCGACGACGTCATCGGGACCTGCGAGCTCATCGTCCTGGCGGGCTACCCGCAGTCCGCCATCGACTGGCTGCGCGAGAAGGCCGACCTCATCGCCGACGGGGCCATCGTCATAGACACGGTGGGCGTCAAGCGCGTCATCTGCGAGACCTGCGACAAGATCTCGGAGGGCCACGGCTGGACCTTCGTGGGATGTCACCCCATGGCGGGAACCCAGTACTCGGGCTTCGCGCACTCCCGCGCCACCATGTTCAAGGGCGCCCCCATGGTGGTCGTCCCTCCCAAAATGGGCGACCTCGAGCGCGCCGACCTTCTCGAGCGCCTGAAGGAGCTCCTGGCGCCCTGCCAGTTCGGCAGCTTCACGCTGGCCACCGCCGGCGTCCACGACCACGTCATCGCTTTCACGTCCCAGCTGGCCCACGTGGTCTCCAACGCCTACGTCAAGAGCCCGACCGCCCGCGAGCACCACGGCTTCTCGGCGGGCAGCTACCGCGACCTCACCCGCGTCGCGCAGCTGAACGCCACCATGTGGACCGAGCTCTTCCTCGACAACGCCGACAACCTCTCAAATGAGCTGGGCTGCATCATAGACAACCTGCAGCAGTACAAGGACGCCATCGACGAGAAGGACGCTCCGAGGCTCAAGGAGCTTCTCGCCGAGGGCGACCGCATCAAGAGGGAGGTCGAGGGCAGGTGAGCGCACCCAAGACGCAGGTCGTCCACGTGAGCTGCCCCTCGATGGACTACGACGTGCACGTTGGCGCGGGAATCCTCTCCGAGGTGGGCGCCATCGCCCGCGAGTCCTGCGGGGGCGGGCGCTGCTGCGTCATCTCCGAGACCAACGTGGCGCCCCTCTACCTGGAGCGCGTCTCCCAGAGCCTGGCCAAGGCCGGCTACAAGGTCTCGAGTCTGGTCTTCGAGGCCGGCGAGAAGAGCAAGAACATCCGGACCCTGTCGTGGCTCCTCGAGGGCCTGGCCGAGCGCGGCCTCACCCGCGACGACTGCGTGGTGGCACTCGGCGGCGGCGTGACGGGCGACATAGCGGGCCTCTCGGCTGCCATGTACCTGCGCGGCATCAAGGTCGTCCAGGTGCCCACCTCGCTTCTGGCCATGGTCGACTCCTCCGTGGGCGGCAAGGTGGCCATAGACCTTGAGGCTGGCAAGAACCTCGCGGGCGCCTTCTGGCAGCCGCGCGCCGTGTTGGCCGATGTCACGTGCCTCCACAGCCTCAGCCACGAACTTCTGACCGACAGCTGCGGCGAGGTAATCAAGCACGCGGTGCTTGCAGACGACGCCCTGCTGGAGGAGCTCTGCGCGCGTCCGCTCAACGGCGGCGACGCGGCCGAGCTCGACGACGCCCACCTGGTGGACGTCGTCGCGAGAAACGTCTCCATCAAGCGCGACGTGGTCGACGCCGACGAGCAGGAGCACGGCGTGCGCCAGACGCTCAACCTCGGCCACACCATCGGCCACGGCATCGAGGCCGCGAGCGACTTTGCGCTGGGCCACGGCTCCTGCGTCGCGGCGGGTCTGTGCTGCATGCTGCGCGCCTGCGTGGCCCTCGGCTGGACCGACCCCGCCCTCGCCCAGAGGGTCGAGAGGTGCGTGGAGGCCCACGGCCTTCCCACCGACACCCAGGAGGACCACCAGACCCTCATGTCCTACATGACGCACGACAAGAAGCGCCACGGCGACTCCATGAACGTGGTCGTCGCGCGCGGCGCCGAGGACGTCGTCGTGCGAAGGGTCTCCCTTGACGAGCTCGCGCGCATCGTGGAGCTCGGCTGCGGCACTAAGGAGTAGCGCTTGAACGTCACCATCACGCCGGCCCGCCTCGAGGGCACCGTCAAGGCGCCGGCCTCCAAGTCCGAGGCGCACCGCCTCCTCATCTGCGCCGCGCTCTCGCCCGAGACCTGCGACATAGACTGCGACACCACCTCCCAGGACATCGACGCCACCGCAGAGTGCCTGCGCGCCCTTGGCGCCCAGGTCACGCGCACGCGGCTGGGCTTTCGCGTCGTCCCCATCCCGCGAGACGAGACGGGCAGGCCCAGGGCCAGGCGCGGTGCGCTTCTGGACTGCGGCGAGTCTGGCTCGACGCTGAGGTTCCTCCTGCCCGTGGCGGCGGCGCTCGCCTGCGACGCGAGGCTGACCGGCCACGGACGCCTTCCCGAACGACCCCTCTCCCCCCTCTACGAGGAGCTCGTTACCCACGGCTCAGAGCTGGGCCCCAAGGGCGTCATGCCCCTTTCCGTGGGAGGCGGCCTCTCCGCGGGCCGCTTCACCATCGCCGGAAACGTCTCTTCCCAGTACGTGAGCGGCCTCCTGATGGCGGCACCCCTGCTCGACCAGCCCACCGAGGTCCTGGTCACGGAGCCCGTCGAGTCGCTTCCCTACATCGACCTCACCATCGCCGCCCTGAGGGAGTTCGGCGTCGAGGTGGCCCGCAAGAAGGTGGCCACGCCCGACGGAGGCGCGCTCTCGCTCACGGTGGGTCCCAGGCCGGAACTCGTCTCGCCGGGAGGCGTCACAGTGGGCGGTGACTGGAGCAACGCGGCGTTCTGGCTCTGCGCGGCCGCGCTCGGAAACCCCGTGCGCGTCACGGGGGTCAACCCCGACAGCGTGCAGGGAGACCGCGCCGTCCTGGGCGCCCTTGCCCTGCTGGGCGCCCGAGTCTCTCGCCAGCCGGGAGCCGTCGACGTCACCCCAGACGAGCTACGGGGGACGCGCCTTGACGTCCGCAGCTGCCCCGACCTCGTGCCGCCCCTGGCCGCCGTGGCCGCCTGCTCGGCGGGCACCACCACCGTCACCGGCGCGGCGCGGCTTCGCATCAAGGAGTCCGACCGCCTCGAGACGGTCTGCGCCTGCGTGAACGCCTTGGGAGGCAACTGCAGCACCACTGAGGACGGCCTGGTCATCCAAGGCGTGGAGAGCCTCGCCGGAGGCACCGTCGACGCGGCCAACGACCACCGCATCGCCATGATGGCCGCCATCATGGCCACCCGCTGCGAGGGACCCGTCACCATCCTGGGCGCGCAGTGCGTGGCCAAGTCCTACCCCGCCTTCTTCGAGGACTACGCGTCCCTGGGCGGAAACGTCGCCAAGGAGGCGTGAGAGATGCCCTCGACCATTGGAACCGCCCTCAAGGTCACCGTCTTCGGCCAGTCCCACTCCGCCGGGGTGGGCTGCGTCATGGAGGGCCTGCCCTCGGGCTTCAAGGTTGACCTGGACGCGCTGGACGTCTTCATGGCCCGGCGCGCCCCGGGAAACGCCCCCTGGACCACCCCACGCAAGGAGGCCGACTCCACGCGCATCCTCTCGGGACTCAACCCCGACGGCCGCACCTGCGGGGCACCGCTTGCCGCAGTCATCGAGAACACCAACACACGCTCCCAGGACTACGGCAACATCATGGGCGTGCCGCGTCCCGGCCACGCCGACTTCACCGCCTGGGCAAAGTGGCACGGCAACCAGGACATTCCCGGCGGCGGCCACTTCTCCGGCCGCCTGACGGGGCCCCTGTGCGTCGCCGGCGGCATCTGCCTGCAGTGGCTTGCCGCCCAGGGCATCCGCGTGAGCGCCCACGTGGCCGAGTGCGCAGGCGTGGCCGACGAGCCCTTCTGCGTGTCCGACAACTCCCCCGAGGCAAACGCGCTTCTCGCCAGGCAGATGGACGCACTGGCAGACGGACGCGACTTCCCCGCCATCAGCGGCGACGCCGCAGCCCGCATGACCGAGGCCATCATGGCCGCCAAGGCAGACAAGGACTCCGTCGGCGGCGTCATCGAGTGCGTGGCCACGGGCCTTCCGGCAGGCGTCGGCTCTCCCATGTTCGACGGCCTCGAGAACGTCATCGCGCGCGCCGTCTTTGGCATCCCCTCGGTCAAGGGGATCGAGTTCGGCCTGGGCTTTGAGAGCGCCCGCGTTCGCGGCAGCCAGGACAACGACCCCTACGAGGTTCGCGAGGGCGCGTGCGTCCCCCGCACCAACAACGCCGGGGGCATCCTGGGCGGTATCTCCACCGGGGCGCCGCTCCACTTCCGCTGCGCGCTCAAGCCCATCTCGAGCATAGGCATCGAGCAGGACTCCGTGGACCTCGAGCGCATGGAGCCGGCAAGGCTCGCCGTGCGCGGCCGTCACGACGCCACCGCCGTGACGCGCGCCGTGCCCGTCGTGGAGGCCGTGTGCGCGCTCGCCGTGGCGGACTCCCTGCTCGCATGGCCCGCAGAGCCCCTGAGGTAGGGCGATCCCGCCGCGCGACCCCGCGACACCGCACACCCAAGGCAAACGTAAGGAACTAACAGGCAAGATGGCAGACCTCTCCCAGCTGCGGTCCGAGATTGACCGCATTGACACCCAGCTCTTCGAGCTCTTCTCCCAGCGCGTCGACGTGGCCAGAAGGATTGGCGATTACAAGCGCGAGCGCGGGCTTGCGGTGTTTGACCCAACCCGCGAGCGCCAGAAGGTGGCCGACGCGGGCGGCCGCGTGCCCCCCGAGCTCTCAACCTACGCGCAGGTCCTCATGGAGCTTCTCATGGAGGCTGCCCGCAGCCAGGAGGTAGACCCCACGGCCCCCGCAGACGCCGACTTCGCGCCCATCGAGCGCGCCGTGGAGCAGGCGCCCGCGGTCTTTCCCTCGACGGCGCAGGTGGCCTGCCAGGGCGTCGAGGGCGCCTACTCCCAGATTGCCGCCGACCGGTTCTTCCGTCACCCCTCCATCAGCTACCTCGACAGCTTCGAGGGAGTCTTCCGCGCCGTCGAGCAGGGCCTCTGCCAGTACGGCGTCCTGCCCATCGAAAACTCCACGGCCGGCTCGGTCAACAAGGTCTACGACCTCATGATGGAGCACGACTTCCACGTGACGCGCACCTCTCGCGTGCGCATAGACCACAACCTCCTGGCCAAGCCGGGGACGCGCCTGGAGGACGTGCGGGACGTCTACTCGCACGAGCAGGCCATCAACCAGAGCCAGGCCTTCCTCTCCACGCTGCCCAACGCGCGCGTCCACGTGGTTGAGAACACCGCGATGGCGGCCAAGCGCGTCTCGGAGTCCGACCGCGCCGACGTGGCCGCCCTCTCCTCCCGCCCCTGCGCGAGCCTCTATGGGCTTGACGTGCTGGCAGAGTGCGTGCAGGACCGCGACAACAACTACACGCGCTTCGCGTGCATCTCCAGGGACCTCCAGATCTTCCCCGGCGCGGACCGCACGAGCCTCATGGTGGTCCTCAATCACGAGCCGGGCTCGCTCTACAAGATGCTCGCCAAGTTCTACGCGCTCGACCTCAACCTCCTCAAGCTGGAGAGCCGCCCCATCCCCGAGCGCGAGTTCGAGTTCATGTTCTACTTCGAGGTGGCGGCCCCCGTCGCCTCCCCCGAGTTCAAGACCCTGATGACCACCATCGGCCAGCACTGCCAGGAGTACCGCTACCTGGGCAGCTACACGGAGGTTCTCTAATGACGGAGCAGACAAGCCGGGACACGGCCCCGTTCGGCCTTCTGGGCCGCAAGCTCGGCCACAGCTGGTCGCCGCAGATCCACGCCCGCCTTGGAAGCGTGCCCTACGAGCTCCACGAGCTGGAGCCCGAGGAGCTAGCCTGCTTTGTCCGCGGGGGGTCGTGGCGCGGCCTCAACGTGACCATCCCCTACAAGCGCGAGGCCGCCCAGCTTGCCGACGAGGTGAGCGAGCGCGTGCTGCGCCTGGGGGTGGCAAACACGCTCGTCCGCCGTCCCGACGGAACCATCTACGCCGACAACTCCGACGTCTTGGGCTTTGCCTGGATGCTCGAGCGCTTCTGCGAGCGCCACCTCGGCGGCTCCGCGCCCGAGGCGCTCGGGGCGAGGAAGTGCCTGGTCCTGGGCTCCGGAGGGGCCAGTCAGGCCATCCGCGCCGCCCTCGAGGACGCCGGCGCGCGCGTGGTCACCATCTCGCGCACCGGCGGCGAGACCTACGAGACCCTGGCCGAGCGCCACGCGGACGCCGCCCTCATGGTGAACACCACCCCCGTGGGGATGTACCCCAACTGCCCCGCCACGCCCGTCTCGCGCGAGGTCATGGCGCGGCTCGAGGGGCTTGCCGGCGTGCTGGACATCGTCTACAACCCCGAGCGCACCGAGCTCTGCCTCATCGCCGAGGAGCTGGGCATTCCCAGTGAGAGCGGCCTTGCCATGCTCGTCGGCCAGGCCCGCTTCTCCAGCGAGCTCTTCCAGGGACACGCGATTGAGGACGAGCTTTTGGAGAAGATCGAGGACGAGCTGCGCTCGCTCACCAGAAACGTCGTGCTCATCGGTATGCCGGGCGCGGGCAAGACCAGTTGCGGCAAGCGCCTTGCGCGCATGCTGGGACGCCCCTTCGTCGACATCGACGAGGCCATCCTGGCAGACACCGGCCGCAGCGCCGCCCAGATCATCCAGGAGGACGGCGAGGACGCCTTCCGACGCGTCGAGACCGAGGCGACCGCCTCCTACTGCAAGCGCTCCGGCATGGTCATCGCGTGCGGCGGCGGCGTGGTGACGCGCCCCCAGAACCGCGACCTGCTACGCCAGAACGGCCGCGTCGTCCTTGTCGACAGGCCACTGGACGAGCTCTCCGACAGGGGCAGGCCCGTCTCTCAGGCAAAGGGCGTCGAGCGCCTGGCCGCCGAGAGGATGCACCTCTACCACGAGTGGGCTGACGTGATCCTCAGGTGCACCGGCTCGGCGCAAAGTGATGCAGAGCTCGTGAAGGAGCTGCTGCGTCTCTAGCCGTCCACGGAAATGATGGGCGTGCCTGCGGACGTACCCGCCGCCGCAACAAGACGGCAACAAGGCGAAACGTATACTCACGTCTCGACATTTACCGGCGTAAGCATGACGTACCAGAGAGGACCCTCCCGTGAACAAGACCATGCAGATAGCACGTAACGTCCTGGCCGCCGTCGGCGGGGCAAAAAACGTCACGGCCAACGACATCTGCATGACGCGCCTGAGGCTGCAGACCGAGGACCCCTCCCTCGTCGACACCGAGCAGCTGAGCGGCACGAGCGGAGTCCTGGGCATCGTCAAGCGCGGGACCAACGGCGTGGAGGTTGTCTTCGGGCCCGGCAAGGTGGATGGCGTGCACGACGCCATAGCCGGGCTCACGGGGCTCGACTCAGACGCCGCGGGCTTCTCACCCGATGTGCCCGCGGACGCCGACGCCCTGAGGGTCACCATCAGCGACAAGGCGCCGCAGGCCGCCAAGGACGACGATGAAGACGAGCGGGGCGCCATCGACCTCGAGGACATGCGCGAGCTCATGAGCATCCTGGACGCCGAGGAGCAGCAGGACGACGCGCCCGAGGCCGCATCGGAGGCGGACGAGGCCGAGGAGACGGAGGGTGCGCGCGTGCTCGTCATCAACGGCCCCAACATCAACATGCTGGGCATCCGCGAGCCCAAGATCTACGGCAGCCAGTCCTACCAGGCACTTCTCCAGCTCTGCCAGGAGGCGGCGCGGGACGCTGGCTTCGAAGAGTGCTCGTGCTTCCAGTCCAACCACGAGGGGGACCTCGTCGACGCCATTCAGGACGCCTACGGCAGCTACGACGGCATCGTGATCAACCCGGGCGCGTACACGCACACCTCCATAGCCATCCTGGACGCTGCCAAGGCCGTAGGCCTGCCCATGGTGGAGGTCCACATCTCCAAGGTCGACGAGCGCGAGGACTTCAGGCAGGTGTCCTACATCCGCGCTGCCTGCTTCGAGACCGTCTGCGGCCTGGGCATCGAGGGCTACCGCAAGGCCATCTACGACCTTGCCGAGAAGATTGGCCTGTAGCCAAACACGTTTTGGGTTCAACGCTTTGGGCCCCACGACAACCCTATTTTACAAAACCGCAGGTAGAGCGTTTGTTTGAGGAGAGACAGCGCTTCAGGTCCACCGGCGGCGAACCCAACTCAGAAACGGAATGGGGGTGCGGACGAAAAGTTGGACCGCCGCGAGGCGGTCGGATTGGAGTCCGCATGCACAGCAAGGAGGAGGTCGCGGTGTTCCTGCGCTGCAGGGAGAGGGGCATGGGCATCGCCGAGGCGGCCGAGTTCGCCGGGGTGCCCGCCCGGACCGCGGCGAAGTGGTCGGCCGGGGCGCTGCCGCACAGCGCCGCCGGCCGCGCCCTGCCCGCCGGCGGCGCTAGAATGGGCGCGAAGAGGCCGCGTGGGAAGGCGCCCGCCATGGACGAGAAGAGCTCCGGGCTCTACGAGCCCGCCGAGAGGGGGCCGCTGTCCGGCCTCACCCCCGACCAGGTCGAGAACCTGCTGCTCAGGGCGGTGTTGGCCGACCTAAAAGCGGGAGGGTGGGACCCGGCTTCGATCTCGAGCAGGAGCAAGTGCGAGCTCGGCGAGAGATTGAGGGCGGCGACAGGCCAGCCCCTCCGCTCGATCACCCGCTTCTTGGGGATGTCGAAGAGCTCCTACGAGTACCACAGGGCCCGCCTCGGCCGCGACCGCGACGCGGACATGCGGGCTGAGGTGGTCAGGCTCTTCCGCGAGGGCCGCGGCGCCTGGGGCTACCGCACCATCTGGGCGAGGCTGCGGGCCGCCGGCACGCGGGCCAGCGAGAAGCGCGTGCGGCGCGTCATGCGCGAGGAGGGCCTGGAGGTCGTCTACAACAGGCGGCGCAGGCGCGGCTACAGCTCCTACGCCGGGGAGGTCTCCAGGGCGCCGGAGAACCTGGTGGCCAGGCGGTTCCGCGCGTCGGCCCCCGACGAGCTGTGGCTCACCGACATCACCGAGTTCGCGCTGCCCGGCGGGCAGAAGGTGTACCTGAGCCCGGTCGTCGACTGCTTCGACGGCAGGCCGGCGGCGTGGTCGGTCGGGACCAGCCCGACGGCCGAGCTCGCCAACTCCTCCCTGCTCAAGGCCATCGCGCAGAGGCGTCCGGGGGCCCGCACGACCATCCACTCCGACCGCGGCGGGCACTACCGCTGGCCGGGGTGGGTCGCCATCTGCGAGGAGCACGGCCTGGTCAGGAGCATGTCGGCCAAGGGGTGCAGCCCGGACAACTCGGCCTGCGAGGGGTTCTTCGGGCGCCTCAAGAACGAGTTCTTCTACCACCGCGACTGGAGGGGCGTCGGCGCAGAGGAGTTCATGCGGCGCCTGGAGGAGTACCTCGAGTACTATCGGGAGGGGCGCATCAAGCGCTCGCTGGGCTGGCTGAGCCCGAACGAGTACCGCAGGAGGCTTGGGTACGCCGTCTAGGCGGTCCAAGAAAATGTCCGCACCCCCAATTGGGTTCGCCGCCGGCCGTGTTTGCCGCAGCTCAGCCAGTCGACAAGAGCTCTACCTGCGGTTATACAAATCTCGATGAGAGAAGGTCCTCGGACCTCGAACCCAAAACGTAATGGGGGGTCTCGAGGCGGTCCGCTAGGCCAACGAATTGGTGCGAAGGACGCCGGCCTCGGTCACCACGAAGTCGACGGAAACGTCCATAGCGTCATGCGGGAGCTCGGCGCAGCTCAGCTGGAGGCTGCGGCAGAGACCGACCTTGTGACCGGGATAGAAGGCCAGGAAGCGGTCGTAGTACCCGCCGCCATAGCCAATGCGTCGGCCAGCGGCGTCAAACGTGAGGCCGGGAACCAGGCACGCGGACCCCACCATCTCCGACGTGCCGAGAGGACAAGAGGCCCCAAGCGGCTCCAGGATTCCATGGGCGCCAGGCACGAGCTCGGAGAGTGCCCCGATCTCGTAGAAGGCCATGGAGTGGGCCGCCTCGTCGCAGCGCGGGACCGCGACGCGCCTGCCCGACGAAAGAAGAGAGCGGATGACCCCCAGGGTCTGCACCTCTGAGCCGAAGGAGACGTAGGAGAGGACGACCGGGGCGGCCGCCACCTCCGGCATGCCCATGACCCGACGGGCGATTCCCTCGTCCGCGGCATCGCGCACAGAAGAGGGGAGGCGCTTGCGAAAGGCGAGGTAATGGGACCTGAGGGAGCCCTTGTCGGCATCCGTCCCGCACGAGCTTGCCATGGTCTTCTCCCCTCCCCCGCAAATTGGCGCCACAGCGTAGCTCAACCATTCTAGCAGCGAGCGAGCCGCCTGCGGGGACGGGGCTTTTGCCGTACCATGGAAGCCTGCGAAAACAAGCCGCTCCCAACAAAGGAGAGAACATGCCCAACGAGGGAAGCTACGACGCCGCGCTCGAGCGCAGCAACCGCGTCCACGAGGACCTGAAGGTCAACCCCGGCAAGTACACCATGCTCACCGGAGACCGTCCCACCGGCCGCCTGCACCTGGGCCACTACTTCGGCACGCTGGTTGACCGCGTGCGCCTGCAGGAGATGGGCGTCCACACCAACGTCATCATCGCCGACTACCAGGTGATCACGGACCGCGACACCACCAAGGCCATCCAGGACAACGTCTTCAACATGGTCGTGGACTACCTTGCCTGCGGCATCGACCCCGAGAAGACCATGATCTTCACCCACTCCGCCGTGCCTGAGGAGAACCAGCTCATGCTGCCCTTCCTCTCGCTGGTGTCCGAGGCCGAGCTCGAGCGCAACCCCACGGTTAAGGCCGAGCAGGAGGCCTCCGGCCACGAGCTGACGGGCCTGCTTCTGACCTACCCCGTGCACCAGGCCTGCGACATCCTCTTCTGCAAGGGCAACATCGTCCCCGTCGGCCGCGACCAGCTCCCGCACATCGAGGTCACCAACAAGATCGCCCGCCGCTTCAACAAGCGCTACGGGAAGGTCTTCCCCGAGGTGACGGGCCTTCTCACCTCCACGCCGCTGCTGCCCGGCCTTGACGGCCGCAAGATGAGCAAGTCCTACGGCAACGCCATCTCCATCTCCATGACCGCCGAGGAGACCGCCAAGCTCATCAAGAAGGCAAAGACCGACTCCGAGCGCAACATCACCTTTGACCCCGAGAGCCGCCCCGAGGTCTCCGCGCTTCTGACCACCGCGGGCATCTGCTCCGGGCGCGACCCCAGGGAGCTCGCCGACGAGATTGGCATGGGTGGCGGCGGCCAGCTCAAGAAGGTCGTCACCGAGGCGGTCAACGGTCGCTTTGCCGAGATTCGTGAGCGCCGCGAGAAGATCGTCCAGGACCCCGACTACATCCACGACATCATCGCCGACGGCAACCGCCGGGCCAACGCCATCGCACACGAGACCCTCTGCGAGGTCCGCGAGGCCATGGGCATGGTGTACTAGGACAGCGCAACCTCAACCCCGCCATAACAAGACGAGGAGAAGTTCATGGATGACAGGCAGGCCCTCATAGACGAGGAGAACGAGGAGCGCTTGGAGACGGGCGCCCCTCCCATTCCGGGAGGCTCGGTGGAGGCGAGGTCCCATGGCGGAGCCGTGGCCGCCGCCATAGTGGCCGCCGTCGTTGCGGTGCTTCTCGTAGGCCTCGTGGCCTTTGCGATCTTTGCCGCGACCGAGGCCAGGAACACCCCCACCTGGGTGGGCTCGGGCATCGGCGACTCCAACATCACGTCTACCCCGAGCCTGAGCCCACAGAGCCAGGAAGACGCAGCCGGCCGCTACTACGCCTTCTGGAAGTACGAGGACGACGAGATCTGGGGCTACGTCTTCGACCTCTACCCAGACGGCACCGGCGAGTTCCACCTCTTCCTGGCCGAGGACGACGAGTTCACGCGCGCCGAGGTTGACGGCGAGGACTACACCGAGGGGCTCCTCTGGGAGCAGGACGGCTCCGCGGTCACGCTCACCAACCCCAGAGGCGAGGAGACGCTGCCCGACGCACCCAACGATTACGTGCTCACTGGCACCAATGGCCACCGGGTACTCTCGCCCAGCGACCCGAACAGCTACCACTACCCCGACGAGGTCCTCTACGAGAGCTACGACGAGGCCCTTGTCAACATGTCCGAGTAGCCACAGGTCACGCAGCGGACCCAAGGAAAAGGAGCCCGGCACCAGCGACGGTGCCGGGCTCCTCGCGTTTCTCGCTCGCCGCGCAGGCCCGCCTACTCGGAATCGGGATCCTTGAGCGTGGCGTACATGACGGCCTTGAAAATTGCTAACGTGCGCAAGTGCAGCAATTCGTCTAAGTGCGGTTTTATGAATCTGCAATCAATCAAAAGCCGCTAGATGCCGGTGTTTTCAGAACTTAGGGACAAAAAAGGGACACGGGTTTTGCATCATGTCTCTAACGAAAAAGAACCCCTCCCCGGCGCGATGCCGAGGAGGGGTTCTTGCGTCAGTACTAGTCCGGCGCCAGCGGTACTAGTCGGTACTAGTACGTCCGAGTAGGTTCGACCCTACCGCTCGGTCAACCCGATGGAGTGGGTCAGCATGGCGCCGGAGGAGTCGAAGCCGTAGAAGGTGCCGCCGATCATCCTGACCTCGTCGGCGGACATGGAGCCGTCTGCGTTGAGCCAGTACCACTTCCCGCCGTCCCTCTGCCAGCCCTGCCTCATGGAGCCGTTCTCGTCCAGGAAGTACCACTTGTCGCCGACCATCCTCCAGCCGGTTGCCATGGCGCCGGACTCGTCGAGGAAGTACCACTTCCCGTCCACCCGCTGCCAGCCCGTGAGCATCGCGCCGTCCGCGCCGAGCAGGTACCAGTGCCCGTCCTTCATCTGCCAGCCGGTGAGCATCCAGCCCTCGGCGTCGAAGAGGTACCACTTCCCGTCCACCAGCTCCCAGTCGCGCGCGGTGTAGGAGCCGTCCGCGTGGCGGTACCACCAGCGCCCGTCCTTCTGGACCCACTGGGCCTTAGAGGCCGGAGCCGTGGGGCCCTCCGTGATGCGGTCGTGCAGCGCCCGCCACTTGTCGGGGTCGAGGTAGGGCGCCGGGCACTCCTTGCCCGTCACGTCGTAGTGGCGGATGACGTTCTCCGCCGGGATGCCGTACTTGGCCATGAGCGCCTGGGTGAGGGCGGCCAGCGTGGCCACCTGCGCCTCGCTGAAGTCCTCGCCCGCGCTCACGCACTCGATGCCGACCGAGCGCTGGTTCATGGCGAACTTGCCGGCGTGCCAGGCGGTGTCGGCCTCGGGGACGGACTGCCGCAGCGTGCCGTCGCGGTCGACGAAGTAGTGGGCGCTGGCCCTGGCGGAGTTGCGGGAGAAGTAGACCAGGTTGTTGTGGGCGCTCGCGTCGGTGCCGGTGTAGTGGACCACGATGTAGTCGATGGCGCTGCCGCGCCTTCCCTTGGTGTAGTTGCGGCCGTCGCACCGGACGAACTCGGCGATTGTCGGCATGGACAAGCTACTCGCCGCCCTTCGCGTTGTCGAAGATCTTGCCCAGCGGCGAGTTTGCAAGCTCGGGGGACGCGGAGACCACGTTCTCCCAGATGCTCGTGACCTCCATGAGGATGATGACGATGGAGATGCCCACCACGGTCACGCCGGAGAGGGCGTCCATGCCCTCCACGTGCTGGCAGACCACCTCGATGACGAAGGCCAGCAGCTCGATGCACAGCAGAAGCGCCTTGTGGCCAAGGCCCTCGCGCATCTTGGTGGACGAGACGGTGTGGTTGATGACCGCGCCCACGTAGCCCGTGAGCACGTCGAGCCCCATGCACGAGACGGCCCCGCCGAAGGCGTAGCACATGGACTCGCTGATCTGGATGATTGGCGTCACTTGTCTTCCCTTCCCTAGATTGAGTTCGCGACCCACGAGGCGCTGCCGTAGACGAGGTTGCCGCTGCCGTTGTCGTAGAGCCACACCTCGCCGGGCGTGTCGTCCTCGGCGCCGCCCACCCACAAGAGCGCCGTGTGGTCGTCGTGGTAGCTGCCCATGGGCAGGTAGAGCGCCTTCCTGGGCGCCATGGCCTTCGGTATCGCCCCCGCGTCCCAGCCGTCGGCGGTGACGCCGTTCACGCGGCAGGCCTCCATGAAGACCACGCCGAGGACGCACCTCCAGCGCAGGTAGCGCACGGAGCTTCCCGACCCCTTCCAGAGGTAGGCCCAGTCGGTCGTCAGCTCGGAGAGTCGCAGCAGCCGCGAGAGCGCCGAGACGGCGTGGCTCTCGGTGTCGCCCGAGGACATGCCCGTGAGCGTGAGCGGCCCCAGCGAGACGCCCTCGGATGGCGCCGCCGCGAGGATCCCCACGCCGCGCCCCGCGTTGGCCACGTCCAGCGGGATTGCGCAGGTGCCCACCCTCGCCGAGCGGGTCGTGGAGCCGCCCTTGGCGTCCGTGACGGTGACCTCGACCTCGTGGGGGCTCGTGGCCGACGCCGCGAATGACGCCGTGCAGCCGCCCGACGTCCCCGAGGTGGCGCCCGATACGGCTGCGTCTGCCCACGCGCCGCCCACCGCGCGGTGGCGGCACGTCACGGCCCTGGCCTTGTTGGACGGGTCGGTCGTGGCGTCCAGCGACCACGTCCACGAGGCGAGGCAGAACTCGCCCGAGGGGTCCTCGTCGGTGGCCGTGGCGGACGCCACGCGCCGCGCCGAGAGCGAGAGCGCTGGCGCCGTGTAGAGCAGGCGCCACACGGCGCAGAGCGCGAGGGCCGCGTCGGTCGCGTAGGTGTCGCCCGGCTGGTAGGACGCCGCGCCGCCCGAGCTGGTCGCCCATCCGAGGAAGCCGTAGTTCGCCCTCGTGGGGACGGTGTTGGACAGCGTCAGGGTGTCGCCGGCCCACTTGGTCTGGGGGGACGGCGCGCCGGAGCCGCCGTTGGCGTCGTAGGAGACCGCCCAGGACGGCTTGGCGGGGAGCGTGACCGTCGCCGTGGCCGAGCTGCTTCCGTTTCCGAAGCCGCCCGTGACGTTGAAGGTGGCGCCGAAGCTCACCTGCCTCGCCGAGGTGTCGCGCCCGTACCAGGTGTCCCACTGGTAGAAGGTGAACTCGGACCCCGCCGAGTTCGTGAAGGTCCCCTCCCACCAGCCGTCGCTGTCGTTGGTGGCGGTGACGTGGCCGTTCGCGTGCACGTCCATCGCGCCCGAGGACCACGCCACGCACTGGACGCGCAGGTAGCAGCGGGTGCTCGTGCGCCACGACGTCTCCTCGTAGACGCGCACGCCGACGCACCACCTCTGGCCCGTCCCGGTGCTGACGTAGTTGCCCCAGACGGTGGTCATCTCGGAGTAGGCCATCAGTCACCACCTCCCACGTAGACGAGCGAGACGCGGCCGCCGTCCTCGCTGGCGCGCCACTGGTAGCCGCCCAGCGAGACGCGCTGCGCCTCGACGCTGCGGGTCTTGGCGTCCAGGCGCATGACCACGTCCTCGCCGCTCCTGAACTCCTGGGCGGCCGGCATGATGGCGACCGACATGCCGCCGTCAGACTCCCCGCCGGATATGACGAGGCCGTCGGCCGAGAAGTCCATGTGCCGCTCGACCGCAGCCGTGACCTCGCCCTGGGACGCCACGCGGCTGGCGGTCGCGGCCAGGCCGTCCGCCGTCTGCCTCAGCTCCGTGGAGGTGGCATAGGCGCTCATGCCGCTCTTGGTCTGGTAGTTGGACGCCACCGTGGCCCTGAAGCCGTCCAGGGTGGCGCTTGTGGAGGTCGCCTGGCTCATGGCGGCGTCCGCCGTCTCCCACGCCGCGTGGGCGTAGGCGAAGGACGCCACCTCGGTCGGCGTGGTCCAGGCGGCCGCGCCGTTGGAGAGGACGGTGCGGACGCAGCGCCACTCCTTGCCCGAGTAGCCGTCAGGGACGGTCGGCTCGGTGGTGAACCACCCCGAGGGGTCGCCCGTCCCGCTCGGCGTCGGCGGCCTGGACGCGTCGAGGCGCCAGAAGGTCGTGACGGACCTGACGGAGACGCCCTGCGGGCCGGCGTCCCCCTTCACGCCCTGAGGGCCTTGGGAACCCGTGTCTCCCTTCACTCCCTGCGGCCCCTGCGGGCCCTGGGAGCCGGTGTCGCCCTTGTCGCCCTTCGCGCCGTCGGCGCCCGCCTCTCCCGTGACGCGCACCGGCTCGGACGTCTCGGAGCGGCCGTCCCCGTAGGTGACGGTCGTTCGCATCCACGTGTAGGCGCCGCCGGCTGCCGTGGGCGGCGTGGAGGACCACCTGGCGCCCTCGCCGGGCGGCTCTGTGGCGCTCGCGGTCGACGCGTACTCGGCCCTGGTCGAGGTGACGGCCATCTGGCCGGTCTTGCGGGCCTCCTCGAGGGCCTTGCCGGCGTCGCCCGAGGCCTCCGCCACGAGGTCCCTGACGGCGAGCGCGAAGGCCTCGGTAGGCTCGGAGGCGTTGCCCGAGACGTCCACGGCCACCGCCGTGCAGGACAGCTCGGTGCCGGCCTTCGCCCTCATGGAGCAGCTCCCGGCCCGCCTGAGCCTGCCGACCACCGAGCCGCCCGCGCGAAGCTCCACGTAGTCGAGGTCGGCGGGCACGCCGCCCTCGAGGGTGCCGTCCCAGCGGGCGGTCACGTCCCCGGCCGAGGAGGACCAGGAGACGCCCGTGGGGCGGCCCGGCGGCGTGGTGTCGCCGACGAACTGCCGGATTCCCCCGTCCCCGATGACGGTGCGGGTGCCGTCCGGGCTGCGGACGCTGATGGTGCCGGCCGGGGCGGTGGCCTGCCCTCGCGCGGCGGAGAGCGCCCTGGACGCCACGATGGCGGCGGCGCTCCTGAAGTCGGGCGAAAGGTCGCGGTGGATCATCTGCCCCTCCCTAGGTCTCCGCGGGGTCCCTCATCGGGTCGAACTTGAGCCTCACGAGGGTGCCCAGGTCCCCGCTCATCTCCATGAGCCGCACGGGGTACTCCCCGTCGGGGACGGTGGGGAACCCCTCGACGGCCAGCGTCATGGCGTCGCCGGGCCACACCTCGCCGATGCGCGGCACCTGCGGGTCGGCGAGGTCGACGGTGCAGGTCACCTGGCAGATGGGCCACCAGTCGGCCCTGAGCCGCCCCCTCGCGTGGCCCTCCAGCAGCGAGTGGTCGTCCGAGTCGGTGCAGCTCACGCACTCCTCGACGATGGGCCACGGGTCGCGCTGGCGGCAGTAGGTCAGGTCCTCCGCCAGGCACACGTCCGCCTCCTCCTCCGTGCCAGCGCCCGTCGCGTAGACGCGCTCGACGGGCCCGAGGTGCGCCACGATGAGCGAGTGGACGCTGCCCGCGCCGTGGAACCACTGCAGGCGGCGGACGCTGTCCTGCCCCACGTAGGGGTCGGCGTCGCTGCCCGCGACCATGCGCAGGCGCACGTGGTGGGCGTCGGCCATGTACGGGCGGAAGGTGATGTCGGGCCCGCCCTCCACGTTCGCGATCTTCTCGAGGACGTCCGCCGCCGAGAGGTTGGAGACGTTCCAGGGGAAGTAGGAGCGCTCGTGGCCGCCCCTCTCGTAGAAGTCGCACCAGTCGATCGGCAGCGACCCCGCCGGCTTGCCCTCGGTGGCGTACCAGCCCACGTTGGCCGCTATGGCCCGCAGGCTGAGGCTCCCGAGGTACAGGGGCGGCGCGCCCTTGTGGAAGCCGCCCTCGCGCACGACGTAGCGCTGGGAGAGCAGCGTCATGACGCTGTCCAGCGAGAAGCTGGTGTCCAGCGCGGTGTCGGTGCGCTGGCCTATCGCCCCGAAGACGAGCGGCACGGTCGCGCCGCCCTCCTCCCAGCAGAGCACTATCGCCCGCTTGCCGGCGGTCAGCTCCCGCGCCCTCTCGCGGGCGGTGCTGCCCCACACGGCGCCCCACGGCACGGTGATCGAGGACGCCTCGCCCTCGCCCGTGCCCTTGTCCCTCGTGGTTGCGAGGGAGGCGTCGGAGACCGACAGGCTCCACGAGCAGCTGGGCACGTCGATGGGGCGGCGCAGCTCCCCCGTGATGGTGTCGCAGGTGAAGAGTCTCCAGCTCATCCGACGCCGCCGAGGTCGATGACGCGCATGTACTGGCCCGGGATGGAGCCGGCCTCGTACTGGGTGACCACCGAGCTCACGAGGTCGGTGCCGCTTCCCCAGAGGCGCGCCGCGACGGTGTGGTCCCCCTTGGCGAGGTCGAGCGTCCAGAAGAAGGTCTTGGTCTCGGTCACGTAGGGCGTGCAGGAGAACTTGAAGCACTGCTGCACGACGCCGTCGAGCAGCAGCTCGACGTAGCCGGACCCCATCCAGTCCTTGGTCTCGCAGTCGTCGGCCCACACGGAGACGGCCATCATTACCAGCACGCAGCGGTACTTGGTCTCGACGGTGACGCTTGCGGTCGAGAAGGTCCAGGACTCACCCTTGCGGACCTTCCGGTAGTTGGTGGTGTTCAGCCACTCGTGGCTGCCGCGCGCGAGGCCGCTTGAGACGCCGCGCCGCGCCGCGTACTGCTGGCCGTCTGTGAAGTCGTCGTCAGTGGCCTGCGTCTGGCCCTCCCCAACGTAGACGATGCCGAGGCACGTGGCGCCCGCAGGCATGTACTTGGAGATGTCGTCGATGGCTCCCGTGCCGTCGGGGCCGGTGGAGATGCCCACCTCCACGCGGTTGCTGGCGTCCCCCTGCGCGGCGTCGAGCTGCCTTATCCAGAGGAAGTCGGTGCGCGCCTCGCCGCCGCCCTCCTCGCCCGTGACGTCGCCCCCGGGCCAGTAGGTCACGGCCATGCCGTCCGCGTCGCCGCGCCTGGTGACGGCAACGCCCTCGGCGACGTGCCAGCTCATGCCCTTGCCGGGGTTCGCCGTGGCCTCGAGCCCGCGGACGATGCCTTCGCACTCCCAGTCGCCCTCGATGATGCGGCGGTGGGTGAGGGCGTCCATGCCCCTGCCGTCCTTGTCCTGGGCGATGCCGAGGCCGGTCACCTCGGCGGTTATCGTGGATGCCATCCGGCTCCCTCCTAGATGTAGGTGTCCCGCAACTCCACTGAGACGGAGCCCGTGCCAGCAGACAGCAGCACGAGGCGCATGGTCTCGCCCGCGGGCACGCCCAGCGCCCCCGCGCCCGTGAGGCGGCGGGTGACGTCCATGCGGGCGGTTGCCGCCGTCCTCGTGCGGCAGTCGATGGTGACCTCGGTGGTGCAGGTGCCCGCCAGCGAGAGCGTGGAGGACCTCCCCGCGCACGCGGCCAGCAGCTCCACGTCGGCCATGCCGCGCGAGACGCGGATGGTCGGCCATGCGGTGCTCGTGCCGTGGTTGGTCACGGTGCAGACGTTTCGGGCGTCAAGCGCACCCTTGCCGTAGTCGAGCGGGTAGGCGAGGCCAAGCCCGCCCTCTCCGTAGGAGAGGCCCGCCGTCAGGCTCGCGGCTGCGGGCAGCAGCACGGACAGCTCCGCCGCCGTCGCCTGCCTGCGGGGGTCTGGGCAGACCACGGTCAGGTCCATGGTCATGGCCCTCTCGTGCCACTCCGTCCCCACGGACGCGGAGAGCAGCCCCTCGCACCACGTGTCCTCGGAGCCGTCCACGACCCGCAGGCGCACGGTCTCGTGGGCCATGGACAGCACCGAGTCGAGCAGCGCCTTGGTGGCCTCGCGGTCGGCGCCGAGGGCGGCGGCGTGGACGGTGACGGTGCGCGCCGAGTAGAGCGCCATGCCCTCGGCCACGTCGTGGGCGCCGTCGGCGGACTGGCGCTCCGTGAGCGTCCACTTCGGGTCAGGCGTGTCCCACCAGCCCTCGATGCCGTCCGAGGTCACGTGCAGGCCGTCCGCACGGCCGATGCCGTCGAGCCTGACGGCCCTCCCGCCGCAGGACAGCTCGGCGTAGAGCGGTCGCCTACGCATAGCTCATCGCCTCCCTCATGGCGTTGCGGTAGATGACCGGGGCGGCCGCGTAGAGGTCGCTGTCGGAGCGCACGACCTTCGTGCTGAAGCTCTGGTTGACCACCGTCTGGCGGGAGGCGGCGGCACCGGTGGCCGAACCCGCCACCGCGGCCCTGGCGAGGCGAGAGCCGACCGACAGCGTTGGGGAGCCGAACGTGCCGGCAAGCTCGCCCGCCATGCCGGAGACGGTCTCCTTGACGTCCGAGAACCCTCGGACGAATCCCGCGTCGAGCGACTGCATCACGGCGATGCCGTTCCTGACCAGGAGCTTGCGGTCGTAGGACAGCGGGCCCTTGTGCTCCGCGATCCAGCCGCCGATTCCGCCGACGAAGTCCTTGACGTCGTCGAACTTCTGCTTGAGGCCGCCCAGGAAGCCGCTGATGATCGACGTGCCGGCGTTCCACAGCGTCTGGCCGAGGTCTCCCAGGGCGGAGACGATGCGGTCGGGCATGCCGCTCACCCATTCGACCACGCCGTCGATGCCGCCGGAGACGGCGGACTGGATGCCCTCCCAGGCGGAGGACAGGATGGAGCCGATGCCCTCCCAGGCGCCGCTCCAGATGCCGTCGATGAGCGAGAGCGCCCCCTGGATGACGGAGCTGACGCCGTTTATGGCGCCGTCCACGATGGAGCCCATGAGGTCCCAGGCGCCCTGCAGGACGGACTGGATGCCATTCCACACGCCCTGCCAGTCGCCCGAGATGAGGGCCGTCACCGTGTCGATGACCGACTGGATGAGCAGCAGGGCGTTCTCAACGATGGGGCCGACGGCGGACATGACGCCCTCCACCGTCGACTGGATGGCCGGCCACACGCTGTCCCACACGAGCTTTATCGCGTCGAGCGCCACGCCGATGACGGAGCCCATGAGCGCGAGCCCGGACGAGACCACGCCGCCTATCCCCGCGAGGATGGGGGCGAGCGTCTCCGAGACGGTGCCGACGAGCGCCATCACGTCGTCGATCATGCCCTGCACCTGCGGAGGGGCGCTGTCGTAGAGGAGCGAGCCGACGCTCTCGACGATGCCGCCCACGATGTTGAGCAGGACGGGCAGGCCGTTCTGCAGGCAGGTGCCCGCCGACCCGATGAGGTCTGAGAGCGACGAGGAGATCATGTCCTGGTCGCCGCTGCCGAGAGCCGTGAGCCAGTTGTCCCACGCCGCCTGCATCGTGGCGGTGGAGCCCTGGACGGTCGTGGCGGCCTCCTCGGCGGTCGTGCCCGTGATGCCCATGCTCTCCTGCACCACGTGGATGGCGTCCACCATGTCGGCGTAGGAGTCTATGGAGTAGCTGACGGTCTCGCCGTTCGCAGCCTTCAGGGCCTCGGCGTCAGAGAGCAGGCGCTCCATCTCGGACTTGGTTCCGCCGTAGCCGAGCTTCAGGTTGTCCAGCATCGTGTAGTTCTGCTTGCTGAAGCCCCTGTAGGCGTTCTCGATGTCCTCGATGGAGGTGCCCATCTTGTTGGCGTTGTCAGCCATGTCCGAGATTGCCATGTCGGCGTAGGTCGCGGCCGCCTCGGTGTCGCCGCCGAGCGAAGACACGAGCGAGGCCGCGAAGCCCGTGGCGAGGTCCATGTAGTCGTTCGCGCTCATCTGCGCCGTCTCGAAGGCCTTCGAGGCGTTCTCCTGCATCCTCTGGCTGGCCGAGCCGTAGAGCGTGTCCATGCCGCCGACCAGCTGCTCGTACTCGGCGTAGCCGTCGTATGCGCCCTGGACGATGGCCCTGATTCCGTCGCCGGCAGCCTCGGCGAGCTTGGTCGCCATGTTGCCGACGAAGACCCCGGCGGCGGTCTGGAACGCCCCTCCGAAGAGGCCGCCGGAGCTGCTGCCGCCGTCCTTGCCCGCCTGCCCCAGGGTCTCCTTGATGTCGTCGGTCGACTGCTTGAACGCCCCCTTGTCCACCTTGGGGATGATGGACATGTAGGCGCTTCCCATCTCGCTCACGCGGCGTCACCTCCGTCTGCGGGGACCTCGGAGCGCGGGCGCGCCAGGTACTCCGCGTACGCGTCGACGTCCATGGAGACGCCGGCCTTGTGCCTGAAGGGGTCGATTGGCTCGCTGCGCCACGAGTTCACGAGGGCAAGCGTGAGAATCTCCTCGCGCGTCCAGCCCGCCTCCTCGTCCTCCGCCGCGAGGCAGAGCGAGCCCAGGGGCAGGCACGCGGCGCACGCTGCGGCCTGCGGCACGGACACGGTGCCGTCAAGCACGCGGTCCATGTCCATGCCGTAGGTGCGCTGCATGTCGGCCCTGAGCTCGGTCGGGTGGTCGTGCCAAAGGCGCGCGAGGGTCAGGAGTTTTTTGCCTGCTCGCCCGCCTGGCGCATCGCCTTCGAGAGGAAGCGCGCCATGTCGGCGGCGCTGGTGTGGCCGGAGTCGCCGCGGAGGCTCCGCTTGATGGCCCCGTACTGCTCCTCGCCGAAGACGGCCCTCATGAGGCGAGGGAGCACCAGGACGTTGCCGCCCTGCATGTCTCCCAACATCTCCATGACCTCGATGTCTCCCGTCGCCTCACGGTCGATGGTCGCCGGGATGCCGTCGACCCCGACGCAGATCACCTTGTCCTCCGCCATCGCTAGACCGCCTTGGCCTGGTACTTGTAGGCCTTGACGCCCGAGGCGTCCGGGTACGGCGTGACCGTGACCTCGGGACCGAGGGCGGCGCCGGAGCTGTAGGTGTTCGTGCCGATTGAGGTCACCTGGGCGCTCGGCAGCACGGTGCGCTCGATGCGGCCGTTGAACAGGATGTGCTCGAAGACGAAGACGCGCTGCTCGTGCGCCTCGTCGGTGAGCTTGACGCTCTTGACGGAGCCGTCCGTGTCGGTCTCGACGTTGGAGCCGCCGTAGAGCTCCTTCTGCACGGTCGCGTTGCCGTACTCGATGGGCGTGAACACGTAGGTGATGTCGTTGCCGCCCTCGATGGTGATGACGGTGGCGCCGCCGTAGGCCTTGATGGTGGTTGAGTTGATGCTGCCGTTCTCGGCGATGCCGTCCTCGGAGACGTAGCCCCAGGCCTCGAAGGCCCCGTCGAGCGCGGTGGTCGCGTCGGTGGGCAGCGTCGAGCCGGCGGGCGCGCTCCAGACGGCGCCGCCGGCCTTGGGCTTGCTGTAGACGGCGTTCTTGGCTGTCTGTGCCATTCTGCTTCCCTATCTCTCGCTAGGTGTCAAGCGCCCCGCCGTGGAGCGCCTTGTAGATGCTTCTCGGGTTTGCCGCGATGACGAGTCCGACGCAGTAGGTGCCGCCGTCCTTACCGTGCCTGACGGCGACCTGCGTGCCGAAGTTCGGGTTCCTGAGGGCCCTCGGTTGCGACGGGGTCCCGATGCGCGACTCGGCCCTCGCCGCAACCGACTCGGCTGCGGCCATCAGCTTCTCGGAGACCTCTTGGGAGGTCAGGTACTCGCTCCAGAACGAGCGGCTCACCTTGATATCGACGTCGCTCATGCGGAGAACCCCGCGCGCCCGCGCCCCACGCCGAGAAGCACCCTCTCGCCCTTGGTGAGGTAGAAGTCGCCGCCCACGCGCGCGGGCACGGACCACTGCGAGGTCTGGTCGGTGTAGGTGGTCCTCTGCGGGTCGCTCCCGGTGGGGTCGAGCTCGCCCACCATGCGCCGCACGAGGTTGACGGAGAGCATGCGAAGGACCTCCGTCTGGACGCCCGATGGGTCGACCCCTGACGCCTCGCACTGGCCGTCAAGCCACAGCGCGGCGTCTTCCAGCGTCTGCTCGAAGCGCTCGCGCTCGAAGGCGGCGACCTCTCGCCAGGAGCACTCCACGTCCTCTATGGTCGCGTAGGCCATGGCTACTCCTTCTTGGGCGCGGGGCTACGGCGCGTTTTGGCCTTGGCCTTTGGCTTGGGCTCCTCGACGCGCCGCCAGAGCGGGGCGCCCAGCTCGGAGGAGCTGGACACCCTCGCGCCCGTGGGGACGAAGACGTACTCGGCCATGGCTTAGGCGGCCGCCTTGGTGACCTTGGCGAAGGCGGCGAGGTCCATGATGCCGATGCCGTAGACGATCTCGGCGCGGATGGCGACCTGGTTCGTGCGCTGGAGGTCGCCGAGGCCGTCGGGGTCGCCGTACTCGATGACGTGCGCGGCAATCTCGCGCTGGACGCCCCAGCGGAAGGCGTCGAACTGGCCGACGATGCCGATGATGTCGGACGCCTTCGCCAGCTCCTTGCCGGAGACGGTGTCGCCGACGGCGGCGGCCATGCCCTCGAAGCCGTCGAGGCCGGTGCCGTAGCCGAGCTCGGGGTAGATTCGGCGGCCGGTGTTGTCGCGCATGGTGGCGAGGCCGAAGGAGAGCGTCGGGTCGAGAGCGATGCCGGTGGGGGCGTAGCCCGCGGCGATCACGAGGCCCGCGGCGGCCTCGACCGCCTCGTCGTACTTGGTGCCGGAGAGCTGCGCGGCGGACGCGGTGTCGGCGAGGCCCTCGGTGACGGAGGCCGCGGCGGCGCCGGTGAGGGGGTTGGCCTTGTGGATTCCGACGATGTCGAGGGCGCGGCCGAGGGCGACGGCGCAGTTCTCCTGCACGTCGGCCATTACGCCGAGCTGGTAGTCCTCGTCTGCCCACATGACCTCGTTGGAGGTGCGCACGGTCACCTGGAGCTTGACGGGGGTGACTGCCTTGGAGGAGTAGGCGGTCGGGGTCGGGGACTTCTGGACGCCCTCGGCGACGATCTCGGCCTTGGGGGCGAAGGTGAGGACCATGACGTTGCCCTTGCCGAACTTCTGCGGCTTTGCGCCGGAGAGCCGGGCGAGGACGGAGCTGGTCTGGGCCTTCTTGAAGACGCCCGCGACGTACTCCTCGGGCATGTTGAAGTTGCTGGTGATGAGGGCTGCCATTCGGCGGCTCCTTTCTGTCTTGGGGCTGTCTTTCCCGTTACTTGCGGCCGAACGCCATGCGGGCTGCCTCGAGGCACGGGTCCTGCTTCCCCGCCGGGCGGCTGTCGCCCTTGTCGCGGGTCTGGGGGTAGGCCTTGCCTCTGCCACCCATCGAGGCGAGGAACTTGGCGTTTTCGGCCACGTCCCCCGACATGCGGGCCAGCAGGCCGGCGTCCACGCCGTTCTCCTCGGCGGCCTTGGCCACGGCGGCGGCGCGCTCGCGCTCGTCCTTCATGGCCTTGAGCGCGGCCTCCGCCTTCGCGGCCTTGTCCTGGGCCTTCTGTAGCTCGGTCTTGGACGCCTCCTGGGCGCGGTCGTACTCGTCGGCCTTGGCCTTCAGCTCGTCGTAGTCGGCGAACCTCTCGGCGGCCTTTGCCTGGGCGCGCTCGATGCGGCCCTTGATGGCCTGGTCGAACTGCTCCTGCGTGGTGATCGGCTTGAACTCGTCTGACATTCGTCTGCCTTTCTCTTTGGTCCCCTCCCGCTCGGGAGTGTGCGAGCAGGCTTGCCCGGCCTGCGCGGTGGTCGCGGCGGTTGTCCGCCCGCCGCGGGCGTGTATGAAAAAGCCGCCCATGCGGACGGCTGATCTCCCTGTGGCGCCGGCGTTGCGTGCCTGCGCGGCTATGGCGCTCAGGATGTCGGCGCCGCCACAGCAGCACCGGATGCGCTAATCGTCTGCGGCAAGGGCCGCGACAAGGAGCACGAAGAACAACAGGACGGCGAAGGCGAGCTGGCCCCAGATGGGGGCTAGCACGACCCACCACGCCCAGTCGACGAGGCCCGCGAGCTTGAGGCCGATGAAGAGCAGGCCGAGCAGGGTGAAGAACCCGACTCCCCCGCGCGGCGCGTTGTTTTCTGCCATGAGGCACCTCCGGTGTCAAAAAGCCCCTGATGGAGCTTGATTCCCGAGCGGTCGGGGCGGCGGGACTCGAACCCGCACGGGCGAAGCCCACGTGCTCCTGGGGCACGCGCGTCTGCCTGTTCCGCCACGCCCCGGTTTGGGGTAGAATACGAGACGAGGCCCCCCCGGTTGATGATTCCCGGGCTTGGGCCTCACTTCTTTACCAAGGCAATCGTTCCGTCTTTCCCCATCAGGATTGCCGCGTCGAACCCCTTGTCTGCGTGTTGGGCCATCTTCGCGACGATTACCCTCAAGACGGCCTCGTCATCAGCCTTGCCATTCGTATTGTCGACGATGATCTTTGGAGTGCTGTCGAGTGACAGGCCGAGCTCGTGAAGCCTGTCCCATTTGGTGACCGCCTCGTCAAGCCGCTGCCCGACGCGGCGCTCGTCTCCAGTGACAGACTTGAGCTCCCAGAACTCCCCGTTCATCCAAAGGTCGATGTTTGCGGGAGCCGAGCGGTCGGTTGGGATGGGAAACGCCCTGAGACCGCTTTTGGCGAGCAGACTGTGCTCGCGCTTCTCATGGTCGGCAAGCTTGCGCTTCTCCCTTGCCGACCAGCCCTCATAAGAGGCCTCTATCTCGTCCCCGAACAGCCAGTCCGGGTCGCGCATCTCCACCTCGCGGGAGAACTCGGGAGTTCCGGGCTTGGCACCCGTCAGACGCTCGACCTCCTTCAGGCGCGACTCGATTTTCTTCGGGTCATGCCCATCGACCAGCACCTCGTACTGGTCGCCCGAGTAGCCGGGAACCACCTTGCAGGTGCAGTGGTCGTGCCAGCGGTTGAGTGCGCCCGCGCTCTCGCGGGTCCAGTAGACCGCGCCTCGCCCCGCGAGCATGAGGCAGAAGGCGCACGTCTTGCGCCCGCTCGTGACTCGGGCGTATCGCACGCCCTTCTTACGGTCTCGGCGCACGTTCCTGAGGATCGTGTCGTTCAGGCTCCGCATGGCCGAGTCGGCGGCGAAGGAGCCGCACCCCGCGGCGAAGCTGGAGGGGTCGCCCTCCACGAGCCTTGACGCCTTGTAGCGGGCCACCCTGTCCACCTGCGCGTCAGAGAACGCGGGCGCGGTGACGGCGCGGTCGAGCCTGGCCCCGTTGGCCCTGCCCTGCGCGTCGTACCACTCGGCGGCGAGGGCCGCGGCGGAGCGGTCGTAGTCCTGGACGGCCCCGCGCATGATGCGCTTGGCCTCCTCGCGGGCCTCGGCCACGGTCGCGTCGGGGTTGGCCGCGAGCCACGCCGCGACCTCGCCCTCGACCGAGGACCTGGCGCCCTCGCGGATGGACTCGACGGCGGCGTTGTAGGCGTCCCACTGGCTGGCGCTTATCACGCCGCCTCACCGCCGGACGGGATGCGGCGGACGTCCCGGAGAGGTCGAGGCCGGACGCCTGCGCGGCCTGCGCCACGCGCTGCGATGACTCCCAGCGGTCGCGCTCGGACTTCAGGCGCTCCTGCTGCTCCTCGGTGAAGCCTGCCTCCTCGATGGCGACGTCGGAGGTCGCGAGGAACGGGAAGACCGAGGACTTCTTCAGGATGGCGTCGGACTCCGCCGCCGCGCTCATGGTCTCCGGCCTGCGCATGTGGACCATCACCGACCTCTGCGCGTCCGTCAGGCCGTCGATGCCGCAGTCGGACTCCACGGCCATGAGCATGAGGGCGATCTTGCGCAGCGTGCGCGAGTTGCGGGCGTTGACCGACTCGACGAGCGCGATGAGCTTGTCCTTGGCGGCGGTGAGCGCCTCGGCGCTCGTCGGGTTGCTGTCCTGCGTGAGCAGCTCGGAGATGGGGATGGACGCGGCCGCGGCGAAGTCGGTCGCGAGTGACCTCTTCACCGACAGGATCGGCTCCATCGACTGCTGCGTGAAGTTGCCGAACTGAGGCGCCGCGTTGGTGTTCGGGTTCTCGGTGGCGAGTACCGCCGCGTCCGCGCTGAACTTCCACTTCGCGGACGCGAGCGCGTCGTACTGCTCGTCGGAGAGCCCTGTGGCCCACTTCTGGCCGAGGGCGGCGAACTCCGAGGCCACGTGGAGGTTGAGCGCGTTGGCCATGTACTCCTGCACGCAGGCGCGCATGGGCTCCGAGAACCGGGAGCGGCCGAGCGGGTGCTCGCCGTCTGGTCGGAAGACGAGCGCGACGATGCGCGGCTCCCCCATGACGTCGGGGAGCCAGCTGGCCGACCAGGCGCGCGTGGAGCCGCCCCTCGTTATCTCCCAGCACCCGCGCGGGGTGTAGAAGTCGACCTTCGAGGGGACGGTGTCGGAGGCCTCGTTGCCGGTGACCGCCCTGCGGCGGGCGCGGTCGACGATGGCGAACCCGCACGCGAGCCTGTTGTTCGCGTAGTCCCAGACGCCGGCGGCGGAGCGCGAGGTGTGCCAGCGCACGCACGCGCCGAGCTCGTCGCGGCCCACGATGGCGAAGGAGACGCCGGAGATGAGGGAGTCGGTGAGCGCGGCCTGGTAGCCGAGCGCGAGGTCGCACCTCTCGGAGATCTCGCGCATCGCCTCATCCTCGCCGTCGGCGTCGGGACCGAAGACGAATCCGGAGACACGCGAGCGCTCCACCACGGACTGCACCGCGACCTCCGGCCACGGGCACCCGATGCGCAGGTCCTTGTAGCGGTCCGGCACGATGGTCGGCACCTTCGCGAGGGGCACGGTGCCCTCGTATATCTCGTAGAGGCGCTCGTTGCGCGCCTCGTTGGCCGACATGACCATGACGCACTGCCGGAGGTCCTGCGCGTCGGCCGCAGCCATCTCGCCGATGTCGGGGTCGCCGGCCCATTCGAGCAGGGCCGTGTGCACGTTCATAAGCTCGGAGGCGTCGCTCATCCTGCGCGTCCCTTCCGTGACGGGTTCCTTCTGCTGTTCGAGAGCGCCCAAAGCGCGAGGCCGGCCGCCTCTATCGCCTCGGGGTCGTCGCCGCCCCAGCCCCAGCCTCCGGAGCGTCCTATGCGGCGCCGGACGGATGTCGTCGCCGACCTCCCAAGCGCCTCGTCGGCGACGTGCGTGACGGAGCGGGTCTGGATTCCCTCGTATATGGCGGTAGCAGCGCTAACCGCCTGGTCCGCGGTCGGGCGCACGACGTAACCCCTCGGCATGCGGAGCTGCTCGAGGCGCTCGCAGAGCGCGCCTGCGCCCGAGCGGCCGTCGATGGCGGCGCAGCACGCCCCTGCCGCTCGCTGGGATATCCACTCGGCGAGCCAGCCGACGCCGCGCGAAGTCGGCTCGAGGAACCTGAGCTCGATGTGGTCCCCGCCCTCGGGCGGGCGCACCGCGCAGCACAGCGCGACGGTCGAGCCGTCCGCGCTGAACTTGACGCCGTAGGCGACCTTCTCGCCCTCAGACGGCGGCGGGGCCGCCGGAACCTCGCAGGCGTCCCACTGCTCGGCGGTCACGAGCGGCGGGTCGCCGCCGGTGGCCTCGGGCAGCCAGTAGCCCAGGTACTCCTGGGCGGCGCCGAGCTCGTCCATGTCCTTCATGCCGGCGCGGATGGCACGGGCGTCGGCGTGGTGGCCGAGGGACGGCATGACCGCCCACCACCTGGACTCGTCCCAGATGTCGCCGATCTCCGCGACGCCGTACTCCAGCCACATGAGGCCGGCGGCCTCGTCGCCGCCGCGCCACGCCTGCGAGCGCACGTTCCGGAAGACCTCGGCGGGGACCCCGGCGCGAGTGGGGGTGCCGGCATATATGAGCTGGAGGTTGTGCTTCGAGCCGGACGTCGTGGTCGGGTTGATGACCTGCACGTGCACGCCGGCGAGCTCCTGCGCCTCGTCGTACACGACGACGTCGAAGGAGAAGCCGAGGCGCGAGGACTTCGTCCTCGTCGAGAACTGGATGACCCCGCCGGAGCGGAAGCACATCCACTCCTGGCTGGTCTGCGAGCAGACGTCGGCGAGCTGCTCGCGCCACCCCGGCCGGCCGAGCGCCCGGTCGCCCGGGTACTTGCCGAAGATCTCGCGGAAGCGCTTGAGCATCTCCATCGTCGTCGAGTAGTTGTGCTCGGTCCAGAGGACCTTGTAGCCCATCACGGCCGCGAGGAACGACACCCAGACGATAAGGTCGACGCTCTTGCCCTGCTGCCTCGGGACCGACTCGCCGACGCGCGGGTGTACCCACTTGCCGGCGGCGTCGACGGCGCCCATGTCGCAGAGGAATTCGCGTTGCCAGTCGATGAGCTCGTAGCCCATCGACGGGGCGGCGGCCGCGGCGACGTCGCCGAGGGTCCTCTCCCAGGGCTGCGCGAGGTATAGCCTCGGCTCAGCCGAGCTTCGCGGCGATGGCGTCGGCGAACTGCCCGATGAGGTCATTGCCGCCGCCTCCGTCCTGCTCGAGCCTGTCGATTGCCTCAAGGGTGTCCCTGTATTCCTTGGCGAGCCTCGCCGCCGTCGTCGGCTCCGCGTCGTAGAGCTGCCGCTCGAGGATTGACCTGACCCACCGGAGCCGGCCGAGCGTGTCCTGCCTGCCGTCCTCGAAGTCCCGGGGAGGCGCCTGGCTGAGGTCCACGCGGCCGCTAGCGTGTGCCGCCTCCGTGGACTTGATGGCGCCGCACTCCTTGAGCTCCTTGATGAGCTTGCAGACGCCGGAGCGGGAGCGGCCGAGCTTCTTCGCTATCGCCGCAGGCCCGAGCGCCGGGTAGGCGTTCCTGACGAACTCCCGCTCCTTGGCGGTCCACGCCGTTCCGCGCCTTCCTGTGGACTTCGTGGACACTCCATGGACCCCCTTCTGTGGACTCGGTTTCGGGCCCTCCGCAAAATGGGCGCTACGCCTGGGGGGACGCCGCGCGGGCCGGGGAGGGGTACGTCCCCACCCGAAGCCCGCTTACCATTGCCGTGAAGTGACGCATCCCCCACCCCCGAGGCGGCGGGTTGCCTTCACCGTCGTCGGTGCCGCCACCTTCCGCAGCGGCCTGTTGCCGCGCCGCTCGTTGCAGATGCGGTGCGCGGGCGCAACGTTGCCGCGGTCGATGGGCGAGCCGCCCTTGGAGACCGGAACGATCTCGTCGACCTCGAAGCTCCACGGGTCGCCCGCCGGCAGCGAGTAGTCGATGGGCCTGCCGCAGATGTGGCACGGCAGGCACTGGGCCTTGAGCCACGCCCTCACCTCGCGGCGGGCGTGCCCGTTGGAGTAGCGGCTGGGCGTGCTCATCGGCAGGGCGAGCCGTGGTTCTCGAAGCACCAGCGCATGCCCTCGTACCTGGCATCGCACACCCGCTTGGCACAAGGCTTTGGCACAGTCCCGACCTCGGGCCTGACAACCACGCCCAGGGCGCGCAGCATCGCGCGGCTCATCACGGTGTCGTGGCGCAGGGCGATGGACTCGATGACGCGGAGCGGGAGCATCGCGCCTCCTCAAAGAGAAAGGCCCCGGGACTCCCCAGGGCCTTGCTTGGATTCTCTCGTGCGTGTCGCACAGACTACGTTGTATCACGCCAATGCCCGGCATGTCCCGGCACAACCCGGCACGACACGGCATGACCCGGCACGGTTTTCACGCGCCGGCCCGCTCGCGCTCCATGTCGGCGCGGACGAGCTCCTTGATATAGCCGGCCTTGTTCTCCTTGCCCGAGAGCCATTCCCATATGTCGGCCTCGGCAGGGTAGAACCTCACCGCGACCTGCTTGACCGACCTCTTGCGGTAGGCCTCCTGCGCCCTCCTCTGCGCATCGGTGAGAGCCATTACCTCCTCCCTCCCCTGTTGTGCAGCCACGCGCCGAACGCGCCCGCGGCGAAGCAGACGATGCAGATGGCGATTCTTCTTGCAACCATGGTTTCCGCTCCTTATGATTCGAGAAGAGGGACCCGCCCGCCCGGCGGGTCCCCATGAGCTAGGGCTTGAAGTGCTTGCCGCGCTTCCTTGCCCTCTTGTCCTCCTCGCGGGTAGCGAACTTAGCGCCGAGCCAGGCGCTGAAGACCGCGAGGAGGACGTCCCACAGTTTGTCTTGCAATTTGACCACCTCCCTTCCCCTCGTGACATTTATTATTATAGGGCAATCCATATCTATATGCAAGGGCAATCCCTATATTTCTTATCAAGAAAATACCCCGCCGACCTGCGTCGGCGGGGTCAGTTTTACTCTTCCGACAATTCCTGTTCTGACTTGTCTGGAACCAGCTCGGAGTCCCCTTTTCGGGTCTTTCTTGATCTACCAACCGTCAAAGTTGCAACGTTAACGGCTGCGAGGCCGCCAATCATGGCGGCGGCTGCCGCTTGCTGTCCGCGAGCGGCAGCAAAAGACGCGCCAACGACTAGCGCCAAATTGACAGCAATTGTGCCAAGCTGAGCAATCGTCATTTGGCTTCGCTCGATTTCAACGAGCTTATCGAGTCGATTGCTCTGATCAGAGTCGAGCCGAATTGAACTCTCGATAATGGCGCTGGTGTTGTCCGCACCCTGCTTTGCCAGCTCCACAATCTCCCTTTGAACCCAATCAGGATACTTATTGAAGGACTCGGGCGGCGGGAGGAGGCCTTTCCAGCGCATCTCCCTTATCTCGGCAATGATCTCAGCTCGCTTTTCAGGAGAAGCATCCGCGAGTACAGCGTCTATCGCATCGCTAGCTTCCGCTCCTCCTTGAGGGCAAATTCCTCCCTGATCATCCTCGATGCCATGACGGTGACCATCGAATCCGTGCTCTTCCTCGTGAGGTCCGCGGCTCGCTGAACTCTCTTGCTCATGTCGAGGCCCGGCCAAATCGGGAGCTTCTTTAGCGTCGAATCCATTTTCCATACCTCTCCTTTCGGGTCCCGGACGATGTCAGTATATTACGTGCCGGATAAGCGCGCACCACAGCCCACTAACTAGCACTTAGGTATTTACCCCACCTCCGCCACGCCAAGCCCGTGGACCATCCCCCACATGCCGTAGGCGTCGCACATGTCCATGGCCTGCTCGGCCTTCTGGCGCGCCCACCTGTCGGTGACGCCGGCCTCGCGGCAAACCTCGGGCCACGTCGCGGCCGCGCAGAAGCGCCACCACATGACGTCGGCCGCGGCCCCGCCCATGAGGGCGTCGATGCCGCCCATGCCGGTCTGGCCGTCCCCGTAGATGACCGACGTCGCGCAGTCGATGAGGTCGTAGTCGGCCTCGCGCCGCGCCTCCACCCGGCGCTCGAAGTCGATGCGTGCCTCGGTGCGCCTCATCCCGTTGACGTCCCTGCTGGAGCCGCGGCCCTGGGCGTCGTAGCCCTGGGCGCGGACGCCCTCGGACGCCTCCATCTCCGCGAGCCTGCGCGAGATCCTGTCCGCGTCGATGCTCGCCTCGCGCGCCGCCTCGAAGAACTCCCTCGCGTTGGCGTAGCCGCTCTCTGACATCAAGAAGACCCCAATCAGCCGTCGTCTCACCCGCCTGTACATTCTACCTGCGCGTATATGCATCAGGGCGCAGGCGTCGCCGGTCCATCCAAGCAACGCGGCGAGAAGGGCGGCCGTACACCTAACTTGCATAACTCTCTTAACCAATACCCCTTAAATCGGACAATTAGGCGTTGTCCGCACCGGGAACGGGCGCAAAGAATGGCGGCGTGCCGCGCGACCAGCGGGAAGGCTCCCCCGTCGGCGCCGCGCCGGGAAGCCTGCCGTGGTCCTGCCGTGGTCCTCGCCGCCCGCGCGCCAACGTTACCCGCCGAAGGACTCCGCGATGCCCCTGTCCCGCGCCGCCGTCGTGCGCCCGTAGATGCCGAGCGTGGTCTTCACGTCCGCGTGGCCGAGCCGGGCCCGAACGTCGGCGATGGTGAAGCCGCGCTGGAGGGCGAGCGTGGCGTGCGTGTGCCTGAGCGCGTGGGGCGTGATGTGGCGCACGCCGGCCTCCGCGCAGGCCGTGCCCAGGGCATCCCGCACGGAGGCGGGCCGCATGATGGCCCCGTCCGGCGAGAGGAGGGCGTCGTCCGGCAGCTTGCCGGCGGCCATGATGCGCAGGGCCGGGACGATGCGGGAGGGGACGGCCAGGCGCCTGTCCTCCCCTCTCTTGGCCGTGGGCTGTCGGAAGACGCCGCCGCGCTCGCAGACGGTGCCGCAGACGTAGACGTCGGGCACCTGGGGGCGGAAGTCCCGCACGCGCAGGGCCAGGGCCTCGCCAAGGCGCATTCCCGTGCAGGCGATGAGGTCGAGCGCCGTCATGGCGCACTGCCACTCGCCGTATTCGCCGGCCTCCGGCTCGTCGGCCCTCAGTCGCGCGGTGAGCGCGTGCAGCTCCTCCTCGTCGAGGGCCTTGCCGGAGGCGTCCGGGTTGCCGGCGCTCGGGTGGATCGCGTCCGCGGCCGGGTTGGAGCGCACCCACCCCTGGCGGGCCATCCACGAGAAGGCGCCGCTCATGAACTGGTGGTAGCCGTTGACGGTCGTGGCCGAGAGCCCCCGCGAGAGGAGCCGCGACTCGACCGACGAGACCATGGCGGGCGTCACCTCGCAGGCGGGCACGGCCGGGAAGACCTCGCCCAGGCGCCGCGCGTACCCGAGGTAGTCGTGCGCCGTGTTGGCCTTGGGGGCGCGGCCCGCGGCGCCCTTCTCGGCGACCTCCTCGGCGTAGCGCGCGAGCGCGCCCTGGATGGACGCGCCGGACGCGCCGGCGGCGTAGGCATCCGCCATGGCACGCGCCTCCTCGGCGTCCCTCGCCCCGGGGAAGGCCTTGACCTTGCGTGCGCGGCGGCCGGTGGCGGGGTCGACCGGGAAGATGACCCTGGCACGCCAGACGCCGTCCCTGCCTTGGTAGACGCTAGCGCCCGCCATCGCACCTCCAATCGCCCGTGATCAATCTGTGCGCATAGTTGTTCGCCTTGCCCAGGTCGATGGCCGGGTCGTCCTTCTCCCCGGCCCGGTCGGCGTACCTGAGAATCTGCCCGAGCAGGAAGGCCTCGCGCGCTGGCAGCCCGTCGATGACGGCCTCGATCTTGGCGATGGTCTCCACGGCGCCCGACGTGTACCAGCCAGGGTCATGGACGGTCTCCTTGGCGTCGGTCATTTGACCACCTCCGCCCCGCAGTTCCGAGAGCACGACGGCATGAGCGGCATGTTGAACGGCTCGCCATACTCGCCGCACTCGAAGGTGTCCCGGTATCTGCTCGCGTTCCTGCACGTCGGGCGGTCGGTTTTACAATCAACCAGCTTGCCGATTCGCTCAATGGCTTGGTCTGGCGTGTGCCCGTCCCACTCTGGCGCACGGTCAACCTCCTTGCATCGGAACAGATTCCAGTAAGGCTCTACGTCGTAGTGGTACGTCGCTTGCCCGTCTGGAGTCTCGATGCCGACAATGAACATCCCGTCGTACATGGTGCCATCTGCGTGCAGTTTGGATTTCCACGCTCGGGCTGCGAAATTCTCGACGATGACGGAGAACAACACGGCTCGGTGATGGTAAAGCTCATTGAATGTGTGGTATCCGTCTGAGGTGTTTCCGTCGATAGGTTGCGGCTCGACGAGGTCGGCCAGGCGCCTCAACACGCCACGCCAGCTCGTGTCCTTGGCGCTGGTGACCCTCGCCAGCGCCTTTTGAAGGGTCTCGCTGCCCAGGCTGTCCGCGGCGGTTAGCCGCAGATCATCGGCGATTCTCTTCCGCTCGTACCTACTCGCCATAGCACGCGCCCTCTTCCCCGCCGTCTCTGAGCAGGAGCCCGACCTTCGCCAGCCTCCTGCGCATCTCGTCCGCCTCCGCCTCGGCGCGCTCGGCCCGCCCGCGCAGCTCCGCCGCCTCGGCCACCGCCTCGTCGCGCTCCCGCGTGAGCCTTCCGACCTTGTCGGCGACCTCCGCGGCCAGGGCGCCCCTGCCGCGCGGCGCGATGAGGTCGGCGAGCACCTCGGGGAGCGTCGAGTCCTGGTTCCTCTTCCACCACGGCCCGAGCGCTGTCACGACCTGCGCGAGGGGCGTCTCGCAGCCCTTGCGCCCAGGCGCCGAGCACGCCTGGAGCATCGCCACGACCTCGCGCCTCACCTCGTCGCCCGGCTCGCGCAGCTCGCCCTTGGCCCTCGGCCTGCAGATCCCGCCGTCCGGCACCGCCCGGCCCAGGTCGATGGCCGGCGGCAGCTTGTCCTGGCCTATCCTCATCGCAGTCTCCCCTCCGACGCCGCCTGCGCCTCCGCGCCCCACTTGGGCAGCCGCGAGATGCACTCCCGGCACCGGCGCTGCCCGGCGCGCTCGGCCTCGAACTCGCGGCCGCACACGGCGCAGCGCGCGGTGAACTTCACGGTCTTCCTGCCCTTCGACTTCCTCCCAGCCGCCAGGCAGTCGGGGCAGGTCTGCGCCCTGCGGCAGCACGAGGCGTTGTCCTCCCTCGCCGGCGGGACGAAGAGCCGCCCGCAGACCCCGCACCGGCGCGACGCCGCCGCCTCGGCGGCGACGATGGCCCGGTCCAGGCTCACGGCGGCGACGGCCGCCGACAGCGTCTCGGCGTCGCGCCACTCCGGAGCCCCCGGCCCGTTGAGCAGGCCGAGGAGCGACCTCGGCACGGCCACGAGGTTTTCCGGCGAGAAGTTCGAGTGGTCCCGGTCGGCGAAGACCACGACGCAGCCCTCCGGCACCGGCCCGTGGGCCCTCTCGTAGGCCAGCACGTGCTTCATCCGCCAGTTGTCCTTGCTCTGGGGCACCCTGGGGTGCTCGGCGACCTTGACGAGGACGTAGCCCTTGCCCGTGTCGCGCTCAGAGCCGACCGGCGAGGGCGGCTTGCCGCCCCCGTGGGACCTGCGTGCCTGCCGCCCGTTCGTCGAGCGCCACAGGCTCACCTGGGAGCCGGCGAGCGGGAAGCCGAAGGCCCACTCGAACTCCATGGAGAGGAGGGCGGCCTCCTGCCCGCGGTCGTGGGCCTCCATCCACGCCTGCTTCTCTGGCTCGCGGGACCAGCGGACCGCGCGCACCGCCCTCTCGGGCAGCGCAGCGCCCATCTCCGGGCCCGTCACGCGTCCAGCATCCCCTTCGGTATCCTGACGGCCTCGCCGCAGGCGGTCCCGGCCTTCGCGGCCTCGAGGATGAGGCGGTTGTTGTCGATGACGGCGCCCGCGAGCTCGCGTATCGACTTGGCGCGCGATATCTCCAGCTCCATGGCGTCCGGGTTGCCCTGGTCGACGCCCTCCAGGCGCGCTATCTGCTCGAAGAGCGTCTCGTTGACCCTCGTGAAAACGTTCATGGTTCTCCCAAAATGTTGAAAACCTGTCGAAGGATTGTTGAAAGGTCGGTTTCCCTACTCACAAGTAAGGGGGAGGGTTTTTTATTTCATATCTCTTATCTAATATCTACGGCTTGATATCAGGCTTGATATTAGAAGCGTCCCTGGCGGCCCTAGCCTTCTCGGCCCTGTCGCATTTCCGCAGGTACTGGTCGTAGAACTCCGCGACGCGCTCGTTCGCCGCCCTTCCCTCGGCCCACATCTCGTGGTCGAAAAGGCCCGCTTTCTCGCACGTTTTCAGGAGCTTTTTTGCCCGGATTTTGCCTAAATTCAGGTCGCAGGCGACCCTGCGGGTGAGCGAGTCGACGCCGATGAAGACCTGACCGTCGTTTATCGCCGTGTACATCTCGATGATGGCGGCGATCCAGACGGCGACGCCCTCGGCGCCGGCCTCGTCCAGCACGAGCTGCACCTTGGGGTCGCGCAGCATGTCGAGGTCGAGCTTGCACCACCTGATTCCGCGGCGAGACACCTATGCCCTCCTCTCCAGCTTCTCCCGCTCCTCGTAGTACAGGCACCCGGACCGCTTCTCGCCGGGCGCCCTCGGCAAGAGCCGCCTCGTGCACACCATCGCCGCGGCCCAGCAATGGCGGCACCTCGAGCACTCGCAGGGCCTCAGCGGCGGCTTCTCCGGCGGCGTCAAAACGGGATGTCCTCGTCGTAGACGTCAGCCGGCGCGACGGGTGCCGCCGCCACTGGCGCCGCGGCCACGGGAGGCTGGGAGGGCGCCGCGCCCGCCGCCTTCGCCCGCTCCCCGCACACGACGACGTCGTCCGCGACGATCTCGACGCGGTAGTGCCGGGTCCCCGCCTCGTCCTCCCACGTCCGCTGCCTGACCCTGCCGCCGAACACCGCGCGCGAGCCCTTCGAGAGCTGCCGCGCCGCGGCCGCGGCCACCCCGCCGAACGAGACCACGTCGAGGTAGCTCGCGTCGTCCACCCACGCGCCGTCGGCGCCCCTCTTCCTGTCCTCGGTGGCCAGGCGCACGGTCATCACGTCCAGGCCGGAGCGGGTCGCCCTCAGCTCCGGGTCCTTGCAGAGCCGCCCGCTCACGACGACGCGGTTGATTCCAAAGCCCATGTCAATCCCCCTTCCGCGCGGGCGCGTCCCTGAGGACGCAGCCCTCCACGATCATCCGCGAGGTCCACCCGAGCCGCCTGAGCATCCAGGCGACGCCCCGGGCGGCGTCCTCGACCCTGCCCCTCTCGCCCTCGACCGCGATGGAGCGCGGCGGGACGTAGCGGTGCCCGTCCTTGGGGCTCTCGGCCCCCTCGTCCTGGTCGAGCACGTAGGTGTAGCGGACGCCGGGCACCGTCCGGCGGGCCAGCGGGTCGCCCGTCTCCTCGGCGTAGGCCATAAGCTCGTCGAGCGTCATCACGCCGCGCGGCCTCTCGCGGGCCGCCCCCTCGCCGCCCGCCTCTTCCGCCTGTGCAGGCACGCTTCCCATCTCTTCCTCCACTCCTATCTCTCGTTCGAATCCAGCCAGTCGTCGACGGCCTCGACCGTGACGCGCCTGCCGCGCTCGCAGCCCGCAGGCCTCCGCCATCTCCCGCGCGGTCACTTCACATCACGTCCCAGTGGCCGATGACGGCCAGCGAGAGGACGAACCACGCGACGGCGAACCACATGGGCGGCTTCCACTCGAAGATCAGCCAGCACAGTGCGCGGTCCAGCGCGCCGGCGATTCTCCAGATAGCGGCGCTCACTTCTCCTCCCCGTCGGCGACAGGGGTGCACGAGCGCCAGTACTCCTTGATCCAGGCGTCGGCCTCCGAGGCCAGGACGCGCCTGCCCCGGGTGTTGCCGGCAGGCATGTAGGTCCTGAGCCTGCCGGCGCCGATGTCCTTGTAGAGCCCGTGCACGTCCACGCCGGTGAGCGTCGACAGCTCACGGACGGTGTAGCTCGCGCGCATAGTCTCGCCGGCGGCCTCGCAGAAGGCGTCCAGCGCGTCGTTGTCGGTCAGCATGCGGTCCTCCTTAGGTCGAGCCCCTCCTCGTCTGGCTGGACGGGAAGGGGCCTTTTTTGTTGCGGTTGTCCGGGACGCATCCCGGCAGTTCCATGAGCGCACCGCGCCGCCGGCCGCGACGGTGGACAAAAGCACCTGCGGGCAGGGGAAACGCCCCGGCTGGCGGCGTGGTGCGCTCACGTTTTCCGAGAGCCCCCTGCGGGAGGCGCGGGCACGGGCGAGGGGTCTATGAACCCTCCGGCTCCCGTTTCGTCCCTAGCCGTGGTGCGGGTGGTGCTGTGGGGTGCATGGTCTGAGTCGCAGGAGAAAGGAACTTCGGCGGCGGTGAGGCCGCCCGGGGCACACCCGCGCTCCCCCGCAGGGGGCTCTCGGTCAAAGACGTGGATGACGGCCGGTGCGGCGGCCTAATATCTCCCCGGAGGGGAGGTGATCCAATGGACGAAAAGAAGAACTGGGCAATCGAGAAGGCGATCGAGCTGACCCGCTCCGCGCTCGAAAGCCCCACCGGAAACAACGACGACATGCTCCACCCCGGGCAGGCCGCTAAGTTCCTGGACGCAATGTACGAGAAGATCGTTGAGCTGCAGGGAAGGTAAACCCTTGCCCTAGATGCTCCTGAGGAGGGTCGAGGCGAGCTCGGCGAGAAGCGCCATCTCGTCGTACTCCGCCTTGCCCTCCTTGACAAGTGATGCGAGGTGCTCGACGCACCCCGTGAGGCTGTCGACGACCGCGCGCCGGTTGGCGGAGAAATCTTCACCCATACGCGGCTCCTTCCCGGCCGCCGCATCGCCCGTCATCCGCGTTTGTTCCCGTCCTTTTCGGCGAGGGCGGCGCGCCATTCAGTTGTCAAGGTGCTCGAAGCGCAAGGCTTCGCCCGGCCCCCTCGAAAGAGGGCATTGCAGTGCTTGGTTGTGCAAAGGGTTGTGCTAAGCGCCGTAGCGCTTAGCGAAATAGACCTGGCCCTTGCCCGTGACCTTCGGGGTCCGGTTGATAGTCACGTGGCCGTCGGAGTGGGTGACCGCGGTCTCCTTGATGCGGAACAGGCCGAGGTCCATCGCGCGCTGGGTGGGCACGTTGCGGTTCTGCCCTACGTTGCCCAGGTAGCCGTCCTCGCGCAACATTGCGAAGAGGCGGTTTTGCCCGACGTCGACCCCGTTCTGGCGCATCATCTTCGCGAGCTCGCCCACGAGGCAAGTGCCGTCGCTCGCGGCCACCGCGTCCGCGAACAGGGCCTTCGGCTCCAGCTCCGCGATGCGGTCGCGCTGGCGGTCGATGGTCTGCCGTGCGAGGAGCACCGCGCGCGCCATGGTCTCCTCGGGCGTCTCGTCGTCGCGGGCGACCATGTAGCCGCCGTCGCGCCTGAGCGCGGGCAGCACCTCGTGGGTAACCCAGCGCTTGAAGGCCTTGGCCTCGGGGACGCGGGAGCCGAGAATCGCGGAGTACAGGCCCGGCTCGGTGATGACGGCCATCTGCTGCTCTCCTCCTGGGGTACGCACTGAGCGCGTACCCTTCTCGTCCTCCTCGAGGCGGCGGGTCATGTCGCTCGCCATGCGGTAGCCGAGAATCTTGGCCACGTCACCAGCCACGAACATCGGCTCGCCGTCCTCGCCGCGCACGGCGCGGACGGTGCCGAACTGGTCGTTGGTGAAGCTCTGAATCTCATTCATGTCGGTACCTCCCCTCTAGTCGGATTCCAGGAACAGCCACAGCGCCCAGCCGAGGCCCACGAAGAAGAACGCGCCGAGAAGCGCCGTCCCCCTGTACGGCTCGGCCAGAAGCGCGGCCGCCACGTTCAGCGTGATGGCGAGCGCGAATGACGCCCACACCGCTAGGGCGCCGGCGCTCATCGTCCCCACCCACACAGGTCGTTGGGCGTGCAGCCAAGGGCTGCTGCCAAAGCGACGATCTTGTCGGCACCCGGGGTCATGTCTCCGGATTCGTAGCGGACAAGAGTCCCGATATTCACGCCGATTCGCTCAGCGACCTCGTTCTGAGAGAGATCAGCCCTGGCGCGCGCGGCGCGGATGTTGCTCGCAAACTCGCTAACGTTCGTCATCGCCATCACCTCCAAAAGACGTTTTTCTGTCTGTCGCAAACGACTATAGACGGTTTTCCGTCTGTGTCAACGGATAAGCAACATTTTTTTGCGTAAAGACGTTTTTTTGTTTACTATTCGCATTAAGCAACAGCCCAAAGAGAAAGGACTAGCAATGAACCTTCGCCTGAAAGAGCGCAGGGAGTCCCTAGGGCTTACTCAACAAGAGTTGGCAAAAAAGGTTGGAAAGTCCTTCAGGACTATTCAATCTTGGGAACGCGGCGAGAGCTATCCAAACGCAGAGTTCGTCGTTGTCCTCTGCAAGATATTTGATATTGATCCAAACGAACTTCTCGGCTGGTACATAGATCACCCCGAGGATAGGCCTGTACCTCTAAAGCCTGATCCTTTGGCATCGGAGCTAGTCAGTTGCTACTCGCAGTGCACGGTTGATCGTCAGGCCGCGCTCATCCAGTACGCGCGGGATGCCGCGCTTGCATCGGGAGAGACGGTCGAATGTTCTCAGCTTCGAGCTGGCAAGGCTAGCTAAGCACCCTCAAAAATCACTTTGATTGGCGGACTCATGGGAAAGTTGCTCGACCATCTAATCAAACTGTGCGATTCGTCCAAACGGGAAAGCACCAAGAAGGTAATCTCCGTTGACGGAGACGAGGAATGCACCGTCTACGTCTATGACGAGAAGCCGTTAGCAGCAATACGTAAAGGACAAGAGTTTTATGTAGATGTCCTTCCACGAGATACGGCGCTGCGCAGTCGCTCAACAGGCGCCGTGACAAATACGAGAGAGATGAAATGCGCTGCCCTCTCATACAACGGTACAGTTTTTGGCTCGACTTCCTTTTCTCTCAATGTGTTAAAGGATATGAGGAATAGCGGGTTCGAGTTCAAACTTAAGGTCAAAAAGACAGGGATGTACTCTCGTTCGGTACCCGAGCTCGTTTCAATGACAGTAGAGCCTCGGCTCATTAACCTTTGGTGGTCAATGAGGAATGAGTCTCATGAAGATATCCCATTAGATATTGAACTTATAGAGAAAGAGCGCGAGTCGCGCAACGCAAGCATCAAGTCAGAGCGCATTGCGAAGAGGCTTGGCGTAAGAAGAGGTTCCTTCGACAAAGAGCTTCGGTTCTACGTAGACAAGTCTTGGCCTACGAACGTGACGTTCCCCAGAACCAAAAGGTCGTTTGTCCCCAGTTTTGAAATCGTTCCACCGAAAAGGGGGTCAAAGGCGAAACCTCACATCGATGTGTATGAGGGCAATACCGTTCTGTTTAGCGTATCCGCAAGACACGGCGACAAGTACCGAGAAATGCTCGAACTTCTCGATAAGCCATGCACCGCAGTCCTAATTGCTGATTTCTACCAGGACGGAGATCTGGATAACAAAATGCTGTTCTTGCTCTTCAAAGTCGAAGGCGAACAATGAATGCGCTGCTCTCGGGACCGGTTGCCGAACGTGGTGCGGTTTCGGAGGCGGTGTAGGTGATGGGATTCTGGTGACGGCTCGACACCGTGACGGGATTCGGGTATATTTGGCGGCGTGATGAGGCCCGGCGACGGTACGTCCGGCCGGGTCCGAGAAGGCCGCCCTACGGGCGGCTTTTCTCGTATTAAGGGGGCAATCCCATGGACAAGCCATTCAAGACGATAGACGAGCAGGTTGCGATTCTGGAGTCGCGCGGCATGCGGACGGATGCAAAGACCCCGTCCATCCTGCGGCGCGAGGGCTACTACTCCGTCGTGAACGGTTACAAGGCCCTGTTCCTCGACGGCTCCGGCGCAGACCGCTATCTCGACGGTACGACCTTCGATGACGTCTACCGGCTCTTCACGTTCGACCGAGACCTCCGCATGACGATGATCAGATACTTCGCCCAGGCGGAGGCCGCCCTGAAGACTGCCTGCGCGTACCAGTTCTCCGAGAGGCACGCAGGAGAGACGGAGGCCTACCTGAACCCCCTCAACTACAGGCGAGACAACGGCTACCGGCGCAAAGTGCGCGACCTGATAGAGGACTTCAGGAAGGTGCTCCACAAGGGCGACTACGACAGGGGGCCGTTCAAGCGCGAGTACATCGAGCACTACGTGAGGAACCATGACGAGACGCCTCTTTGGGTTCTCACGAACTTCCTCATGCTCGGTCAGATATTCAAGTTCTACGAGTACCAGACCGACAGCATGCGGAACTCGATTGCCAAGTCCTTCTCCGAGCTCTACGAGGAGTCCTACGGGACGCGGATTCACATAAGCCCGAGGCAGCTGAGACTGGCCTACGACCACATCAAGGACTTCCGCAACATCTGCGCCCACGACGAGAGGCTGTATTGCGCGAGGGTGTCCCCAAGCCGGGACGTCACCTTCGCCAACCTCCTGGACGACCTCTCCCTAGTGCTCACCAAAGAGGAGAACACGAGGATGCAGGCCGAGGTGATTCACCTCATCCACGCGGTCTTGAACGACCTTGGCCCAGACGTCGCGCTGCCGGTCCTTGACGCGATGGGCGTAAAGAGCCTCGAAGACACGTTCTTCTCGATTACCGGCAAGTAGGCACCGACATCAACTAATCGACAGACCAGCGCGCGGCGCCCGCATCGGCGGGGCCGCGAGGACAACCATACCGATTGGAGGCACCATGGCACGGCAGAGGTCGAGCTTCGGCAGCGTCACGAGGATGGGCCGCGACCACTACCGGCTGCGGTGGTGGGCGGACACCCCCGAGGGCCGCAAGCGCCTCACGGAGATGTTCGACGGCACCCGCCGCGAGGCGGAGCGGCGCATGGCCGAGATTCGCGTGGGGACGAAGGAGCGCCGGTGCCCCACCCTGGGCGAGATCTGGGAAGAGCACGAGCTGCCCCACCTGGTCAAGATGCGCGGGGAGGACCGCATAAGCGAGCGCACGCTCCAGGCGTACACGCGCAGGTGGGAGGCCGACGTGGCCCCGAGGTGGGCCGACGTGCCCGCCGACATGGCCCGGCCGGCGGACATCCAGGAATGGCTGCTCACCATGACGCGGAGCATGGGAGAGCTGTCGAAGGCGGTGCTGTCGCTCACCTACGAGCGCGCGGTCATGCTCGGCATCCTGGACGCGAACCCCTGCGCGCGCAGGTACGACCTGGGGCCCGCCACCAGGCGGCCCAAGGTGGCGTACACGCCCGAGCAGCTCGACGAGGCGTGGGAGGCGGTGCGCGGCACGGTGGCCGAGGCGCCCTTCCTGCTCATGGCCCACGCGGGGCTGCGGGTCGGCGAGGCGTGCGGAATGCGCACGGCCGACGTCGAGCCACGGGAGGGCTGCGCCGTCCTGCACGTCAGCGCGCAGCTGAGGCAGGACGGCGAGGTGAGCGAGCGCATGAAGACCGCGGGCAGCCGCCGCACCGCGGTCATCGAGGAGCCGTGGGCCTCGCGCGTGCTTGAGCTCGCGGGCGGGACCTACGTGAACGAGCGGCAGGACGGCACGCCGGTGCCCTCGCGCACCGTCACCGACCGCTGGAAGAGGTGCGTCGAGGCGGCGGGCCTGCCCGTGGCGCCGATGCAGTGCCTTCGCCCGAGCTACCAGACGAACCTGCACTGGCAGGGCGTGCCCATCGAGCAGACGAGCCGGCTTTTGGGCCACACCGCCACGAAGATGACGCTGGAGAACTACGACCGCCCCAGCGACGACCAATTGGTTAACGTGGTGCTATCGCACGGCGTGGTCGCGAGCACTTAGGACATTTAGGGACATAAGCCCTCGCGACAAGCCTTCTACCTGCAGTTTTTCAGCGTCGCGTACATGACGGCCTTGATGGAGTGCATGCGGTTCTCGGCCTCGTCGAAGACGCGGGAGCGCTCGGACTCAAAGACCTCGTCGGTGACCTCGAGCTCCGGAAGGCCGAACTTCTCGTAGACGTCCTCGCCGATGGTGGTGTTGCGGTCGTGGAAGCTGGGCAGGCAGTGCATGAAGATGGCGTCGTCGGCCGCCTTGGCCATGAGCTCGGCGTTGACCTGGTACTTGGAGAGAAGCTCGATGCGCTTGGCCCACAGGTCGCTGGACTCGCCCATGGAGACCCAGATGTCCGTGTAGATGACGGAGGCACCGGCTGCGCCCTCGTCGACGTCCTCGGTTAGCGTGATGGTGGCGCCGGACTCCTTGGCCACCTCGCGGCACTGGGCCACGAGCTCGTCGGAGGGCATCTGCTCCTTGGGACCGCAGGCGCAGAAGTCCATGCCCAGCTTGGCGCAGACCACCATGAGGGAGTTACCGACGTTGTTGCCGGCGTCGCCCATGAAGGTGAGCTTGCGGCCATGCAGGTCGCGGCCGAACTCCTCCTGGACGGTCAGCATGTCGGCGATCATCTGCGTGGGGTGGAACTCGGTGGTGAGGCCGTTCCACACGGGGACGCCGGCGTTCTCGGCCAGGGTCTCCACGATGCTCTGGGCAAAGCCACGGTACTCGATGCCGTCGTACATGCGGCCGAGGACGCGGGCGGTGTCCTCGATGGACTCCTTCTTGCCCATCTGGGAGCTCTTGGGGTCAAGGTAGGTGACGCCCATGCCCAGGTCCATGGCGCCCACCTCGAAGGAGCAGCGGGTGCGCGTGGACGTCTTCTCAAAGAGAAGGACGATGTTCTTGCCCTCCAGGTAGCGGTGCGGCTCGTGGTTGTGCTTCTTGGCCTTGAGGTCGGCGGAGAGGTCAATGAGGTACTGGATCTCCTCGGGGGTGAAGTCCAGGAGCTTGAGGAAGTTCCTGCCGGAAAGGTTGGGTGCCATGGGTGACTCCTTGGGTCGACTTGCGTGCAATGGGTCTGATTGTAGACCCGTCCGCGGGCGCAACGCACCTGCGGCCGGGTCCGTTAAACGCGCAGAAGCGCTTTGCCCCGAGGGCTAGAGGTCCTCTCGCCAGAAGGCCATGCTCATGCAGTGGGGGCCGCCGCGGCCACGGGAGAGCTCGGCCGAGGGGACCTCGAGGAGGTTCAGGCCCTCGCGGCAGAGAATGTCGTTGGTGACGGCGTTTCTCTGGTAGACCATGACCGTGCCGGGGCGGACGGCCAGGGTGTTGGAGCCGTCGTTCCACTGCTCGCGGGCGGCCGCGATGGCGTCGTCTCCCCCGCACTTGATGAGGCGCACGCCGTCCAGGCCCAGGGCGCGGGCGAGAATAGCGTCGAGGGTCTGGTCCAGCTGGCGGATGGAGACCTCGCCGACACGGGCGCCGCGCGTGAGCTCGAAGACCGTAAGCGTGCCCAGGATGGCCGGATGGACCGTGAAGATGTCCACGTCGGCCTGGGTGAAGACCGTGTCCAGGTGCATGAAGGAGCGCTTGTGCGGCAGCGAGAAGGCCAGCACGCGCCTCACGCCGGAGTCGGGCTCGGCCCAGAGCAGACGCTTGGCCAGGGCGTCGATGCCTGCGGCCTGGGTGCGCTCGGAGATGCCTATGCCCACGCACTCGGCGGAGAGCACGAGGATGTCACCGCCCTCGATGTGGTAGGGCTGGTCCGAGGAGTACCAGGACGGCGTGCCCGCGTAGTCCGGGTGGTAGGCAAAGAGGAAGTCCCCGAAGATGGACTCGCGACGGCGCGTGGCGCTCCACATGCGGTTGTGCGAGACGCCCTGGCCGATGACCGAGAACGTGTCGCGCGTGAAGTAGACGTTGGGGATGGGGTCGATGACGAGCTCGCCCATGCGCCCGGCGGAGAGCGCCATGAGGTCTGCCAGCGAGGCGTGGGTGGACGGCGTGAGGTCCAGCTCGTCGGCGCGAACGCCCTCGACGCACTTGTCCACGAGGGCGCGGGACGTGGGAAGGGAGTCCAGCAGCTCTGAGACGGCCGAGCGAACGCCCGCACCGTCGACGCCGGACTCGTCCAGCCAGCGCTCGCAGAAGGCGCGGCGCGCCTCCGGGTGGGCGTCCAGGGCCTCGGCCACAAGGTCCTCCAGGTAGACCACCTCGACGCCCTCCTGGCGGAGCATGCCCGCAAAGGCGTCGTGCTCCTCCTGCGCCACCCGCAGGAAGGGGATGTCGTCGAAGAGCAGCGGCCCCAGGGTGTCGGGCGAGAGGTTGAGCAGCTCCCCCGCCGGCCTGTGCAGCATGACGCGCCTGAGCTCGCCGATCTCGGAATGGACGTGAAGGCCGCCGGCCATCAGGTACCTCCTGCCTCTGGTAAATGTCTTATTGACACAACCTTAACGCGACAAGCCCCAAGCCCGTCTCGCCGCGCGCGTATTATCACAGAGAATAGCGACAAATGGGTCGAAAGGGGCTCTCATGAGCAGCGGGAAGAAGGCGGGGGCCGCAAGGTCCTCCAAGAAGAGCAAGGCTCTGGAGCGCGCGGCCGCCGAGTTTGCGGACGTCGCCACCGAGACCGACGAGAGCGGCCACGTCCGCAAGCGCGACTACTCCTACACGCAGAACCGCGAGCTCTCCTGGCTAATGTTCGACAACCGCGTGATGGACGAGGCCTTTGACCCCGAGGTGCCCCTCTTCGAGCGCCTGAAGTTCTGCGAGATCTTTGACTCCAACCTCGAGGAGTGGTTCATGATCCGCGTGGGCGGCCTCTCCGACCTCGCCACCCTCAAGAACCAGCCCAAGGACAACAAGTCCCACAAGACGCCCGCCGGTCAGCTCGACGCCATCTTCGAGGCGCTGCCGCCCCTGGTGGAGCGGCATGCCGCGGGCTTTGCCCAGGTGGAGGCGGAGCTCCGCGAGAAGGGCCTCGTCCGCCTGGGGGCCTCGGAGCTGGCCGAGGAGGACGTGGCGCAGCTCTCAAAGTACTTCGAGGCGCACCTGGCACCCATCATCTCGCCCATGGTGGTGGACCCGCGCCACCCCTTCCCCAACCTGAGGAGCGGGCGGCTCTACGTGGCCTGCGCGCTCGACGGCCTGCCCGAGCCCGACGCCCTTGGCATCATCGAGGTGCCCGCCAGCGAGCAGCGCGTGGTGGCCCTGGGCTCCGGCACCCGAGCCTTCCGCTACGTGCTCCTAGAGGACGTGCTCCGGCTCTTCCTGGACCGGTGCTTCGGCGACTACGCGCCCAGCCGCTCCTGCGTGCTGCGCGTGACCCGCAACGCCGACATCGACCCGGACGACGAGGGCGTGGAGGAGGAAGAGGACTACCGCCAGCACATGAAGAAGGTCCTCAAGATGCGTCAGCGCCTCCAGCCGGTGCGCCTGGAGGTCCAGGGCGGCCTTGACGAGAAGCTCGAGGAGGTCGTGCTGGACGAGCTGGGCCTGGAGACCCGCCGCGCCTTCCACGTGGACCGCCCGCTCGACCTGGGCTACGTCTACGGACTTGAGGCCAAGATCCCCGACTGGGCGCACGCCGAGTGCGTCTTTGCCCCCTTCGAGCCGCAGCCCTCCCCCATGGTCGACCTCAGCCGCCCCATGCGCCCGCAGGTGGAGGACCACGACGTGCTCCTCACCTACCCGTACGAGTCCATGAGGCCGCTGCTGCGCCTGCTGCGCGAGGCCTCCGCGGACGACAGCTGCATCCAGATCAAGATCACGCTCTACCGCGTGGCCAAGAGCAGCCACCTCTGCGAGAGCCTCATCGCCGCCGCCGAGGCCGGCAAGGACGTGACCGTCCTCATGGAGCTGCGCGCCCGCTTTGACGAGGCTAACAACATCGCCTGGGCCGAGCGCCTTGAGGACGCCGGCTGCACCGTCATCTACGGCTCCGAGGGCTTCAAGTGCCACTCAAAGATCTGTCAGGTCACCTACCACGACCAGGCCGGCGTCCACCGCATCACGTGCCTGGGCACGGGCAACTTCAACGAGAAGACCGCCCGCCTCTACTCCGACTTCATGCTCATGACGGCCGACACCGGCATCGCGGAGGACGGCAACACCTTCTTCCGCAACCTCTCGCTGGGCAACCTCCGCGGCACCTACCACCACCTGGGCGTGGCCCCCGCGAGCCTGAAGCCTTTGGTCATGCGCGGGATAGACCGGGAGATCGGCCGCGCCCGCGCCGGCGCCCCGGCGCGCATCTTCCTCAAGATGAACTCCCTCACCGACCGAGACGTCATCGACAAGATCTCGGAGGCGTGCGAGGCGGGCGTCAAGGTCCGCCTGGTGGTGCGCGGCATCTGCTGCATCAAGGCGGACGTCCCCGGCAAGACCGACGGCCTCGTCGTCCGGCAGATCGTGGGCCGCTTCCTCGAGCACGCGCGCATCTACGCCTTTGGCGAGGAGGCCGACACCATCTACCTCTCCAGCGCCGACATGATGACAAGGAACACCGAGCGCCGCGTGGAGATAGCCTACCCGGTGACCGACCCGGCGTGCCGACGCATCGTGCGCCACTTCATGGAGCTGCAGCTGGCCGACAACGTCAAGGCCCGCCAGCTCACGAGCGAGGGCACCTGGGGGCGCGTCGAGCGGGCCGAGGGGGACCCGGAGGTCAACTGCCAGGAGGTGCTTCTGGCCGAGGCGTACGAGGCCGCTCGCGAGGCGGCGCGCCCCGCGAGGCCCCGCCAGGACGCGCCCGCCGAGCCCGAGGCGAGCGTACCCGCGCTCGCAAGCGTGGAGAAGTCCGAGGTCCCGGACGCCCAGACCGCGCCCGTCAGCCATAATGGGGAGGGCGCGGGACGGGTCTCTCGCGCGCTCTCGCTCTTCGGCGAGGGGATCAGGACGCTATTCGGCAGGAGCTAGAACGTGGCAGAGGCAACGGCGCAGCAGGTGAGGATCGAGCGGATGGCCTACGGCCCCGAGGCGGTGGGCAGGCTCGAGAGCGGCAAGACCGTCTTCGTAGCGGGAGCCGTGCCCGGAGACCTCGTGGAGGTGGCCGTGGACCGCGAGGCCGAGCGCTACTGCAACGGGCACGTCTCCAAGGTCCTGGAGGCCTCCCCCGACCGCGTCGTGCCCGAGTGCCCCTACGCCGCCGTCTGCGGCGGCTGCCCCTGGGCGCAGATCTCCTACGATGCCCAGGCGCGCCACAAGAGGGACGGCGTGGTCTCCGCGCTGGCCCGCATCGGCCGCATGGGAGAGGAGCGCGCCGAGGCCCTGGTGGCGCCCCTGGTGAGCCCATCCGCCCCCTGGGGCTACCGCAACAAGGTGGAGCTCGCCGTCGTGGAGCGCGGAGGGCGCCTCTCGCTTGGCATGCACGCGGCCGACGGCTCGGGCGTGGTGGCCGTCAAGGCCTGCAAGCTCCTGGACAAGGGGCACCAGGGCGTGGTCAAGTCCGTGGCGGGCGCCCTCTCCTACATGGCCAACTCCCACCACCTGGAGCTCGAGCGCGTGGGCGTGCGCGTCTCAACCCGCACCCGCGAGGTCGAGGTCGCCCTGTGGGACCGCCCCGGCGGCTTCCCGCGGGCCGCGGTGGCAAAGGTGCTCGCGGACGCCTGCAAGCCCACCTCGGTCACGCGCGTGATGCAGAAGGGGCCCGCCAAGGCCCGAAAGATCGCCGGGCAGGAGCGCCTTGCCGGCCGCGGCTCCTGGGGCGAGGTCGTGGGCGCGGAGAGGATGCGCGTCTCCGCTCCCTCGTTCTTCCAGGTAAACACCAAGGGCGCCGAGAGGCTCGTGGAGCTCGTCATGGAAGGGCTCGACCCGCAGCCGGACGAGGAGGCCATGGACCTCTACTGCGGCGCGGGAACCTTCACGCTGCCCCTGGCTCGCCGCGCGGGCTTCGTCTCCGCCGTGGAGTCCTACGGCCCGGCCGTGCGCGACCTCAGGCGCAACCTCGACGAGACGCGGCTTGACAACGTGGACCCCATCGGCGGCGACGCGGGCCTGGAGTTCCCGGACACCGACGCCGACGTCATCGTGGTCGACCCGCCGCGCGCGGGCCTGGCAGAGCAGGTGGTGAGCCAGCTCTCCGAGCAGGCCGCCCGCGCCATAGCCTACGTGAGCTGCGACCCGGCGACCCTCGCCCGAGACCTCGCCCGCTTTGAGGAGAGGGGCACCTTCGAACCGGTGAGCGTCACCCCCGTGGATCTCTTCCCGCAGACCTTCCACGTGGAGACCGTGACCATCCTCAAGAGGCGCGCAGGGCGCTAATTCCCACTCTGCAGGTGGGAATAAACCCCAGCTCACGGCCGGCGGCGCGTTTTTGGGGACAAATGCAAAAGCTGTTGCGCCCGCGCCACCAAACGTGTACAAACAGATAAGGATCTTGGGTAGAGGGCCCAAGCATTGAGAGAGGATTCACCATGAAGGCTACTGTCAACGAGGATTGCATCGGCTGCGGCATGTGCGAGGGCACCTGCCCCGACGTCTTCGCCATCAACGACGACGGCGTTGCCGAGGCCACCGTCGAGGAGGTTCCCGCCGACGCCGAGGACGCCGCGCAGGAGGCTGCCGACAACTGCCCCGTCTCCGCCATCGAGGTCGAGTAACTCGCACCTGGCGTGATCTAAGCAGTCAATGCCGAGCGGGGGTCGCCAAGCGGCCCCCGCTTTCTTGTGAGGAAGCACACCATGATTCTTGCATCGCAGTCCCCCAGGCGCCGCCAGCTCCTCGAGGAGGCCGGCTTTGCCCTTAAGATCCGCCCCGCAGACATCGACGAGGCCGCAGAGACCGGCGAGAAGCCCACAGAGCTCGTGCGGCGGCTGGCATCCCAGAAGGCCGAGGCCTGCCGCCAGACGCTCTCACAGGGCCCCGCAGACGGTCTTCTGGTCGCTGCCGACACCATCGTCTGGAGCCCGGAGCTCGGCGTGCTGGGCAAGCCCTCTGGCGCCGATGACGCCCGCCGCACCCTGGCTGCCCTCTCAGGCCGAACCCACCACGTCTCCACCGGCGTGAGCGCGCTTCTTCTCTCCCCCACCTGCGAGGTGCTCGACGCGAGTACCTTCGTGGAGACCACCGACGTCACCTTCTACGACCTCACCGAGGCCGAGATAGACGCCTACGTGGCCACCGGCGACCCCATGGACAAGGCCGGCTCCTACGGCATCCAAACCCCCGCCGGCCGCCTTCTGGTCAAATCGATTTCCGGCGACTACGACAACGTGGTGGGCCTCCCCATCCCCAGGCTCATGCGCGAGCTCTCCCTTCTTACCCACCACGACACCGGCATCCTCTGGCCCCTGCAAAACATCACAACCGCAATTAAGGCCTAAGGCGGACCCCCTACCGCCTGGACCAGCCGCTCGCCAAGTCCAACTAGCGACCACGTTAACGAAGGAGGCCCGGAACCCGTCCTTCTCGGCAAAGCTCTTTGCGCAGCGTAGCTTTGCGAGAAGCGATGGGTTCCGGGGGCCTCCGGTCAGTCGGCGATGACCTCTAGTTGAACTTGACGACCTTCTGGGCCAGGCGGTAGCCGCCAATCGTGATTTTCTTGCCTAGGCCGCTCGGCAGGTTGGTGGCCGTGCCGACGACGCCGTGCTTGGCCCTGCGGTACATGCGCTCGTCGTACTCGCGCAGCTCGGTCCAGAGGGCCTCGAGCTGGTCCATGGCGTCCTCGCGGTCCGACAGCTTGGAGAAGACCGAGCAGATGGCCATGATGATGGTGAAGTAGTTCATCATGTAGCTGCGCAACTGCGGGCTGTCGATGTCATCGTAGACGTGGTAGGCCTGCATCATGATGCGGGCGACGCGCCAGTAGTGGTCCACGCGGCTGGTAAGGACCTTCTCGTTGACGGACTGGTCCTCGCGGCCGATGAAGTAGCGGTAGAGGTCCACGTCAAGGTAGTAGAGCGAGTGGCACAGCGGGAAGGGCACGTAGGCGTAGATGTTGTCCACATAGAAGGTGTGGGGCGGCATCTGGAGGTTGGCCTTGCGCAGGGTCTCGGTGCGGTAGGTCAGGGCGTGCATGAGCAGGTACTTCCACATCTTGAAGTGCCCAATCTCGTTCCAGCCAAAGACGCGGCCCACCGGCAACTGGCGGCGGTAGTTGACGGCGTTCCTGGTGTTGTCCTCAACGTGCTCGTAGACGTAGTTGGTGAGCACAAGGTCAACCTGCTCGTCGGCGGCGATGAACTCCCTCAGCTTGGCGAGAAGAGCCTTCAGGGCGTCGGCGTCGGCCCAGTCGTCGGAGTCGATGTTCTTGAAGTAGACGCCGTCGGCGTTGGCGACGGCCTTCATGACGGCGACGCCGTGGCCGCCGTTCTCCTGGTGGACGGCCTTCACGATGTTGGGGTAGCGCTGCTGCCACTCGTCGGCCTTGGCCGGGGTGTCGTCCTTGGCGCTGCCGTCGTCGACGATGACGATCTGCACGTCATCGGCATAGTCGGAGCCCTCGAGGATGGACTCGACGCACTTGTCCATGTAGGCGGCTGAGTTGTAGCAGGGAATGCCGAAGGTGATGGTCTTCTTCATCGTCGCGAGATCTTCTCCTTGTGTGGAAAGGGGCGGGCCCGACAGGACCCGCCCAAGAGGCGCTTTAGTTGTGCTGGGCGATGAGCTCGTCGGAGAGGTCGAGCGCCGACGCCACGACACCGTCCATGTCGTAGTAGCGGTACTCGGCGAGGCGGCCGACGGCGTGGAAGTTGAGGCAGCCAGCCACGCGGTCGCGGTACCTGCGGTAGAGCTCGAGGTTCTGGTCCTCGAGGATGGCGTAGTAGGGCGTCTCGTCGGAGCCGGGCGTGAAGGCCTTGGAGTACTCCTTCATGATGGTGGTCTTGCCGGGCACCACCTGGCCGGTCATGTTCTTGAACTCCGTGATGCGGGTGAAGTCCTCGGACGTGGTGTAGTTGACCGTGCCGACGGGCTGGAACTGGTCCTCGTCCAGGGTCTCGAAGACCATGTCGAGGGTGCGGTACGGAAGCGCGCCCAGGTCGGAGCCAAAGAGCTCATCGAGCGGGCCGGTGTAGATGACCTCGCCGCCGTAGGGCTTGCCGCAGACGGTGACCGCGGAGTCGCCCACGGAGAGGATGTCGCGCGCGTCGACGCCGGTAAAGACGGAGATGAGGTCGTGCTCGAGCATGTTCTCGAAGAGCTTGGTGTAGCCCTCGGCCGGCATGCCCTGGAAGGGGGCGCCGGGGAAGTAGCGGTCGTCGTCACCCACGAAGACGGGCACGCGGCCGGTGATGGACGGGTCGATCTGGTCGGGGGTCTTGCCCCACTGCTTCATGGTGTAGTGGAGGAAGACGTTCTCGAAGACGTAATCAGCCACCTCGGAGAGCTCCGGGTCGTTCTTCTCGCGGAGCTCCATGATGGGGACCTTCTTGTTCTCACCGAAGGTGGCCACGAGCTTCTGGTAGAGGCGCTCGCCCTTCTCGTCGCCAAAGGCGAGCTTCAGGGACTTGTGGTTGAAGGGGACGGGCATGAGGGTGCCATGGATGTTGGCAAGCACCTTGTGCTGGTAGTTGGTCCACTCGGTGAAGCGGGAGAGGAACTGGTTCACGCGCTCGTTGGTGGTGTGGTAGATGTGCGGGCCATACTTGTGGACCAGGATGCCGGCCTCGTCCTCGTAGTCGTAGGCGTTGCCGGCGATGTGGTCGCGGCGCTCGAGGATGGCGACCTTCATGCCGCAGGCCTCGGCAAGGCGACGGGCGCAGACGGAGCCGGCGTAGCCCGCGCCGACGACGATGGCGTCGAAGGACTCGGGGGTAAAGTCAGCCGGCAGACCGCTCTGGATGCTCATGTGGTTCCTCTCAGAGAGACGATGGGACTGCGGGCCCCAGGGGCCCGGGCACGCGCAGATGAGGTGAATCCCGCGCCTGTGCCCTGATTTTCGGGTTGATTCTAGCACTGCCACCTATAATGGGGGCGCACCGTGCCGCTTGCCGTGGATTCCCCATCAACGGCGGGCGGAATGCAAAGAGGTCAAAGTTTGAAGGGAATGCAATGAGCGATTTTCTCGCACGCATGAAGTCCGCCGCCAAGGCCGACAAGAAGACCATCGTCCTGCCCGAGGGCGAGGACCCGCGCACCATCGAGGCTGCCAAGAAGATCGTCGAGGAGGGCCTGGCCAACCTCGTCGTCCTGGGCAACCCGGATGAGATCAAGATCGACGGCGTCACCGTCATCGACCCCCGCACCGCCGAGAGGAAGCAGGCCTACGCCGAGAAGTTCGCCGAGCTGCGCGCCAAGAAGGGCGTCACCCTGCCCGAGGCCCTCGAGCAGATGAACGACGCCACCTACTTCGGCACCATGATGGTCAAGATGGGCGACGCCGACGGCCTGGTCTCCGGCGCCTGTCACTCCACCGCCAACACCCTGCGTCCCGCCCTGCAGATCCTGAAGACCGCCCCGGGCACCAAGCTCGTCTCCGCGTTCTTCATCATGTGCACCAAGTCCCCGGAGTTCGGCGCCGACGGCACCCTGCTCTTTGCCGACTGCGGCCTGAACATCAACCCCAACGCCGACGAGCTCTCCGAGATCGCCCTGGCCTCCGCCGAGTCCTGGAAGGCCTTCATGCCCGGCGTCGACCCCAAGGTCGCCATGCTGTCCTTCTCCACGATGGGCTCCGCCAAGGGCGACGTGCCGACCAAGGTCCAGGAGGCCGTGAAGCTGGCCAACGAGAAGAACCCCGAGCTCGCCCTCGACGGCGACCTGCAGCTTGACGCCGCCCTGGTCCAGTCCGTCGCCGACCTCAAGGCCCCCAACTCCTCCGTCGCCGGCAACGCCAACATCCTGGTCTTCCCCGACCTCGAGGCCGGCAACATCGGCTACAAGCTGGTCCAGCGCTTCGGCGGCGCCGAGGCCTACGGCCCCGTCCTTCAGGGCATCGCCAAGCCGGTCAACGACCTGTCCCGCGGCTGCTCCGCCGACGACATCGTGGGCGTCGTGGCCATCACCGCGGTCCAGGCCCAGATGGCCGAGTAGCGAAGTAGCGCTTGGCGAGAAGAGCCTGCGCGCCCAGACATTCGGCCCGGCAGCCTCGCGGCTGTCGGGCCTTTCTCGTGGCCATCGTCCCCAAGACGTCGCTTCGCGCCTCCTGAGCCCCACCTACCCCAGTGCGTCGGCGAGCAGCCGCGCGCAGTTCTCCAGATACAGCTCCTTGGCGGCTTCGTCCGTGGCGGCAAGGTCGTACTGGCACGCCTCGGCAAAGGGGATGCGCTGCCACTCGCCATCCGCCGGGAGCTCAAAGACCCCCACGCGCTCGGGATGCTCGGCGAGGTCGAGGGAGATGCGCGCGTAGGGGTGCTCGATCAGGCAGTAGGTCTGCTCGTACGTCGCGGGGTCCTTCTCGCTCGGATAGCGCTTGGGCTCAAGGAAGAACAGGTACTCCTGCCCCGCGCGCAGCGGCATGAGGCCGAACCGGCTTGGGCCCTCGCTGCCCCTCCACACCTCGCGCACGTCGCTGAACTGACCCGTCCCCAGGCCGTTTCGAGGCTCCGTGATCTTGTACGCATCGTAGACGACGAGGTCATCGCCTTCGGAGACGCCCTCGCCCCTCAGGACCGACGTCACCTCGATATGGCACTGGAATGCCTGGTAGACGTAGGTCCTCTCACCCGTGAAGGTGCCCGTGAGCACGATGGGGGCCTCGTCGAGCACCTCCTCGGACGCCATCCCAAGGGTATACGCCGCATCGACCCCGGCGGGAAGCGCGGCCTCGTCCGCCGCCGCCGCGATCTCCTCCCGCGTGTGCAGGCTAAGCGCGTCCGTCGATGCACGCGAGCCCACCACGAAGGGAAGCTGCTCCACGGCAGCCCCGTCGTGCGCATAGTCCGTGAGGCTTGCCCGCATGGCAAGGCCCACTCCCACGCAGACGGCCACGAGCGCGCCACACACGAGCAGGAGGGTCCTGACGGTCAGCACGGGGAGGCGGAGCTTGCTTCGCCTCATGAGCGATCGACCTCCTTGGCCACGTGCCCGTCGACCATGCGCCAGCTGCGCTCGAACAGCGCCTCGAGCGCGGGCTCGTTGTGACAGGCGACGAGCACGGTGCAGCCGCGCTCACGCTCCTCACGCACGATCTTTGCAACCGTCTCGATGCCGTCCACGTCGAGAGCGTTGGTGGGCTCGTCCAGAATGAGCAGCTCGGGCGCCTCCATGATTGCCTGCGCGATGGTGAGGCGCTGCCTCATGCCCATGCTGTACGCCGAGAACGGGCGGTCGTCGTCGGGGGCAAGACCCACACGCGCAAGCGCCGCCCTCGCCTCGGCCTCGCCCGCCACACCCCTGATGGACGCGAGCATCGTGAGGTTTCTCAGGCCCGTGCTCTCGTCCCAGAAGCCTGCCGACTCAAGGACCAGGCCGAGACTACGCGGAAAGTCGACGTCCACGCCAATCCTTTGCCCAAAGACGTCAACCTGGCCCGAGGTGAGGTGAATGAGTCCCGAGATGGCCCTGAAGAGCATCGTCTTGCCCGAGCCGTTGATGCCGCTGAATCCGTAGATTCCGCCACGCGGCAGCGTGAGTGTCACGTCGTCGAGCACGACGCGTCCGTGAATCACCTTGGTCGCATGGGTTACCACAATCTCATCAGACATGAAAGCCTCCCGTCAGAAGATGTCGCGGGCGCGCACGAGGCGAAGCGCCACCACCGCCGCAAGCGCGACGCACGCGCCGAGGTACGCAAGAGACGCGACGACCGAAAAGCCAGGGACGCCCAGCGAGAAGGCCGAGGTCCATCCCGAGCAGTCGTGCCAGGCAAGAACCCCCTGCGCAAAAGGCAGCCACGGAGCCACGGCCATGGCCGCCTCGCGCGGAAGGTAGGCGAGCCCGACCAGGCCCGCAACGTAGATCCCCTCAACGACCGCAAAGGCCACGACGGGTTCCAGCTTGATCGCAAGGCAGTTGACCGCAAGCACAAGGCATAGCGTGAGCGGAAAGCCCAATGCAGCGCAGCGCGCGACGACGCCGATGAGCTCCGGCACGCTTGCCGTACAGCCGCAGACGAACAGGACCGCGCCGTTCGCAAGCTGGCTGAGCAGCGAGAACGCAGCCGAGAGAAGCGCAAGGTGAACCAGCTTGCTCGCCAGCCATACCCCCCGCGATCCCACGCGCGGGAGCACGGCCGCGGCATCCGACCCAAGACCGCCTGCCAGAACGTCCGAGAAGAGGAAGCAGAAGGCAGCCTGGGGAGCGAACCACGCAATGAGGACCATGATGTTCGGCCTGCTCCCAAAGAGGCTTGGAACGAGGAGTCCCCCGCCCACAAACTCATAAAGGGCCGCCTGCGCCCCATAGCCCCTCATGCACAGCGTCGCGACCAGGCTCGCCAGCACGCAGAGCGCCACCCGCACGAACTGGGCACGCCGCATCGGCAGAAGGGTCACGGAATTGTTCCGACTTCTACAGCTCACGAGGCTCGCCCTCCTCCGGCAGATAATCCTTCTTGCGCACAAGCCAAACGGCGAGCAGGCCAAGGAACGCGCAGAGCGCAGCAAGGCGAAGCGAACCTGCCACCTCCGCCACAAGGCCATCCTCGGGCATCCCTGTCGCAAGGAGCCATCCCGTCCAAAGCGCAGAATTATTGAGTGCCGGGGTCATGCACAATAGATAGTCGAGCGCACCGTATCCCAAGGCTGCCAGCATCGCATAGGCACCCGAGCCGGTGAGCAGACGAACCGCCAGGACAATAAGGCACACCACCAGGAAGAAGAGGGTCTGGAGGACGGTTGCCAGAAGGCCAAACGCCACATAGGCCCCAACCGCATGACCCGTCGGCGAGAGGAGTCGGACGCTCACGAGACCGCACAGCGTGAGAAGGGCCGAGAGCGCCAGGGCACGCACCACCAGTCGTCCCATGACGGCAAGCAGGGTCCTTCCACGGTTTGAGCGAATCACCCACACGGCCGAGGCCACGGGACGCATCGCGCCGGCCGCGCTGAAGGCGCAGATGGGAACGTAGACAAAGGTCGCAAGGCTATAGTTGACGACCTGTCCATAGGCACCCGATAGCGTGCCGTCGCCCATCGCGGCGACGTTGTGCCCCCACAGCAGGGCAACCACCACGCAGACCCCCGCAAGGACGGCAAGGCCGGCGACGAACCTTCGGTCGAAGAGGCGCGCGAGGCGCGTTGCGGCGCTCATAGCAGCACGTCCTTCCTCCGGACAAGGGGAAGCCACATCGCCCCCACGAGCACCAGAAGCACCACGAGGGGTGCAGCAAGAAACACGGTGGGGCTTCGAGGAATCACGAGGGAGAAGATCAGGCACTGGGCTATGTTCAGGTCCGGGGGAAGCAGGTACGAGGACACAATCAACACAAGGGCGGGAAGCCCCACCACAAGCAGGCGACTCGTGCGCACGTAGAGCGAGAGGGCAAACGCCGCCAAGGCCAGAAGGCCTCCCCAAAGGGCGTCGTAGACGATGAAGATCAGGTTGAGAAGGTAGCGGGCGTTGAGGAAAAGGCCCAGGAAAAGCGTCTTGTCGTACCAACCGGTCGAGTCGACCTCGGCGGCCGAGGTGTTCAGGAGGAGCTGGTAGGCATCCTGCCCGGACGTTGCGGGAAAGGCAACGAACGCGAGCAGCTGGGACACCAGCAGCGGAACGAACACCACGAGAAAGCCGCCCACAAAGGCCGCAAGCGCCCCCGAGAAGAGATAGGAACGCAAGGAAGCGCGCACGGCAACGCAACCCGCATACCTTCGCCTCACGTCCAGAAAGAGGCTGTCCCCAAAGACGGCCGCAGCCAAAAACGGCATCAGGAAGTAGAGGTAGAAGCAGAAGAGCGGCGTCTGCATGGACTCATAGTCGCCCACCCAGGCCACATCTGCCGCAGGCACCTCGCCCGCATCATGGCCCCAGAACACCAGGCACGTCTGGACGAAGCAGACCGACATGGCAACAAGCCCCACCACGACGGCATAGCGCCACGTCTTTGATGCAAGCATGCGTCGAAACTGGAACTGAAGAACGCCCGCTCTTCCTGCCATGTCACTTACCACCCGTCAACACTTGAGGGGACGGGAGCGCGAAGGCGCCCCGTCCCACATGGTCAGAGGCACGTATCTCGATGCCGAAAAAATTATAATTGAACTAGGATTGGCTCAACGCCGCCACCAATGAGCTCGCTCGCCAGCGCAGGACGAGGAGCAAGGCAAAGTCCCAGAGCAATGACAGCCGCTCCAGCAAGCACCAGCAGCCTCGACTTGAGCGCCCTCTGATAATAGGTTGCATCCACGATTGAGCACCCCCGCAATTGAAATGCGCTGACGTTGGGTGAGAGCATGCGCCATGTGGCGACTTCTGTCTGTCACTTTTGGGGATGCAATCGCTCCATGTTTGTAAACCCTACCTCTTCGACGAGGAGTTTTCGCAGGTCGTCAATGCAATGAACCTTGCAGTCATCATAGGTGCGCTGACGATACGACCTTACCGTCGCCGGCGTGGTATGCCGTCGCCGGCACACCTCCGGCACGCTGTAGCCACACGCAAGGTCTATCACGACCTCGGCCCTCAAACCATCTATGCCACGGCCCTTGAAGTAATGCAGCGCCCGGTCACGCTCCTTTTCCGTTGGCTCGGAGACGGGAACCGCCGCAATCCGCGTCTGATAGACGAATATCACAACACCCAGGGAGATGAGTGCCGGAAAGAGGACGTAGATCCAGTCGGTCACGAACCCCGCAAAATACAGTTCCCAGTAATACGTCACCGCAATCCCAGCAGAGGCCAAAAGGGGCAGCAGCGGAGAGGAGAAGAGGATGTCAAAGCCGCTGAGCATGGTACGCCAGAACGAGGCATATCCCTCCCTTGGCAGCGATGCCCTCCCTACCACAAGAGACGCAACCAGCAAAAGGGAGGGTCCCCAGATCTTGTAGAGCCACATTCCCCTCCACCCGCAAAACGAACCCGCAGAGATCAGGCACACAACGACGAGGGAAAGGACCGTCGTGGCCGCAAGCTCCAAGGGCCCCTGCCCACCGCGTGGGCTCTCCGTCGTTTGGTGAAAAGACAGCATCCTCGCAAAAGAGACAACGGCAAGCACGCATGACACGGCCCACGTGAGGTAGAACGTACCCCTGTGGTACCAGTGCTCGCCAATCTGAACGTTATTTACCGTATCAAGGAGCAGCACCAGCACGATAAGCGCACATGCAATGGCTTTCGGCACAAAGGAGCCGCGCTTTTGAGCTGCACCCGACTCGCAAGAAGAGGGCTTGGCCTCCTTGGTCGCAGACGGCTCCTCGCTCATATCAAGCGCCGCGGCATATTCTCTGAGCTCCCTCGCACCGCCCACACCCAGCTTCTCGTAGCCACGATGCCGATAGGTTGCGACAGTTGCCTGGGCAACTCCCAATTCGGTCGCAATGGAAACCACGGTGGCACCCATAGCGGTCCGAGCGAGCACGGCGGCCTCGCGTTCGGTCAAGGGTATCTTTGCCGCTTTGGCAAGACGCTGCTCCATGCGCCGCTCAGCGGAATCGCCAGGGATATCCCGTTCCTCTTCCGCATACTCCCCGTGCGCCAGAGGACCAGTCTCCCCCTCCCGCCGTTCTCCAGCCCCCCGCACCCGCACCAGCTGGACAAGCGTGAGCACGATCACAAGCACCAGAAAGAAGCCATAGAAGGCGGTGTTCGGAAGGCCGGCGTCCAAGAGGTCCGAACGATACTCGCCCACGAAGCTCCGGAATGCCAGAAACGCCATATGACCCGCGAGCAACGCGGGGACATCCAAAGCCGAGCGACCCCTCGCCTGCCACCGCCGAGCACCAAGCAAGGCGAGCGCAAACACCGCAGCACACAGAGTGCATGCGGCAAAAGTCGAATCAAAGCCCGGTGCGATCGCAACAAGGACGCATGCCGTCGGCCAGACTCCCCCAACGCCGAACAAGCCAATCAGCCGAGCGCGTGAGGGACTTTCCCGCACGAGGCCCAGTCCCGCGGACGAAAGCGCCCAACAGGACACCGCCGCAATCACACACACGAACTCAACAAGCGACATGACGTCGTTAAAAGCAATCTGCTCAACCGTGTCAAGTCCGACATTGCCCCGCACGAGTGCATAGACCTCGGCCGCAGCCAAACCGGCCGTGGCAACCCAGCCCACGCGCACCACAATGAGGCGAGCCCGAGCAACAATCCCTTGCCACCCCTGTCCCAGGCAGGACGCGAGCAGAGCAATCACCACAAAGAGCATGACGGCAAGCCCGAAGGCCGCTATGCTCACTTGCCCGGGAATCAGCGGCCCAAAGCTATACACCCCATACGGCATCGCTGCCAGAACCGCCGTCCAGACGCACCAGACCATACGTCCCCCAAACGACTGCCTTTCCCCTAAAACATAGCGCGCGGCCCACGCTCCCCCGCCGCACGAATCGGTGGGCGGGCCCACGCACAAAGAGGGCCCCGGACGATCCGGGGCCCCACAGCTCAGGCTTCTTGGAGGCTCGAGCCCTACGCCACCCCAAGCGGGTGCGGGCCGGCGTTTCTCACCTCGTCGGACATGGAGGTCAGGCGGGCGGCGGCGTTGTCGACGAACATCTGGGCCAGGGACTCGGCCACGCGGTCATACTCGGCGGGGTCGGCCCAGGTGCTGCGGGCGTCCAGGAGCTCGGAGGGGACGTCCGGGCAGCTCGTGGGAACGTCGAGGTTGAAGCGCTCGTCGTGGACGAAGTCGTAGTCGTCGATGACGCCTGACTGGGCGGCCTCGACCATTTTGCGGGTGTACCTAAGCTTGATGCGGCTGCCCACACCGTAGGAGCCACCAGTCCAGCCGGTGTTGATGAGGTAGACGCGGGTGCCGCCGTGCTCGATCTTCTCGCCGAGCATCTCTCCGTAGACCATGGGGTCAAGCGGCATGAAGGGCTCGCCGAAGAGGGACGAGAAGGTGGGCTGGGGCTCCTTGATGCCGCGCTCGGTGCCGGCGACCTTTGAGGTGAAGCCGGTCATGAAGTGGTACATGGCGGCGTTCTTGTCGAGCTTTGAGATGGGCGGCAGCACGCCGAAGGCGTCTGCGGTGAGGAAGATGACCACGTCCGGGATGCGCTTGGCCTTGCCCTTGAGCACGGCGTTGTCGATGAACTCCACCGGATAGGCCACGCGGCCGTTCTCGGTGAGCGAGGTGTCAAAGTAGTCCGCAACGCGGCTCTTGGGGTCAAAGACCACGTTCTCGCAGATGGAGCCAAAGCGGATGGCGTTCCAGATCTGGGGCTCGGTCTCCGCGGTGATGTTGATGGTCTTGGCGTAGCATCCGCCCTCGATGTTGAAGACGGCGTCGTCGGCCCAGCCGTGCTCGTCGTCACCGATGAGCTTGCGGTTCTCGGCGGCGGAGAGTGTGGTCTTGCCGGTGCCGGAGAGGCCGAAGAAGACCGTGGTGCCGTGCGACACGGGGTTCATGTTGCAGGAGCAGTGCATGGGAAGCACGTTGTCCTCGACGGGCAGCAGGTAGTTCATGACCGAGAAGATGGCCTTCTTGATCTCGCCGGAGTACTGGGTGCCCACGACCAGGACCACGCGCTCCTTGAAGTTGATGACCACGGCGGCCTCGGAGTTGGTGTGGTGCACGGCGGGGTCAAGCTTCAGGCGCGGGGCTGCCATGACCACGAAGTCGGCCAGGCCGTAGCTGGCAAGCTCCTCCTCGGTGGGGCGGACGAGCATCTGGTGGACGAAGAGCGCCTGGCTGGCAAGCTCGGTGATGACGCAGAACTTGCGGGAGTAGCGGCGGTCGGCGCCGGCGATGCCGTGGACAACGAAGAGTCGGCGCTCGGAGAAGTGCGCGATGACCTCGGCCTTGATGCGGGCGTAGTCGTCCTCGGACATGGGGACGTTGACCTCGCCCCAGGCGATCTTCTCGTGGACGTCCTCGGTGTCAACGACGAAGCGGTCGTGCGGGGAGCGGCCGGTGTACTGGCCCGTGGTTACCGCGAGCGCTCCGGTGCTGGTGAGGGTGCCCTCTCCCCTGTCCACGGCCTTCTCGATGAGGACAGCGGGCGAGCAGTCGATCCAGGTCATGTCGTCGGTGTGCGCGATGCCGTAGTGCGAGAGCTCCTCGATGATCATGCGAACCTCCTTTGGCCGGCGGGTGCCGGGCGGGTCTACCACATACTGAAGCGTTTGATACCACGTGCGGTCACAAGGGTGATTGTCCCCCGCCGCCCGCGCGACGAGCGGTAAAGTTTACAAACGGCCGCCAAGCGCGCCCAAAAGGTACCGCTCACCCGCAAGCGGACGCCGCTTGCCGGAGGCCTAGCCCGCCAGCCACGGAAAGGAAGCGCCATGTCAGAGCTGACCCGCATCTCAAAGGGAGACATCACCGCAACCGTCGACTCCATGGGCGCGCAGCTCATGAGCCTCACCTGCGCGGGAGGCGAGTACCTCTGGCAGGGAGACCCAAAGTTCTGGCCGCGCCGCGCCCCCGTGCTCTTCCCCATCGTCGGCTGCCTCAAAAACGACGAGGCCATGAGCGCGCAGGGGCCCGTGCGCCTCAAGCGGCACGGCATCGCGCGCACGCGCGAGCACTCCATCGTGGAGAGGAGCGAGTCCTCCGTGACCTTCCAGCTTGACTCCGACGAGGCCACACGCGAGCTCTACCCCTTTGACTTCCGCCTCAACATGACCTACTCAACCGACGGCACCTCGCTCGCTCAGCGCTTTGCCGTGACCAACACCGGCGACGTGGACCTGCCCTTCACCCTGGGCGGCCACCCCGCCTTCAACGTGCCCATGCCAGGGGCCGAGGGCGAGACCTTCGACGACTACGCGCTGGTCTTTGCCAAGGCGTGGAGCCCGTCCGTCCCGGCCATAGACGAGAAGGGCATCCACGACTTCGGCCGCATGACCCAGCTCATGGAGGACTCCCGCGAGCTTGCGCTCTCCCACGAGCTCATCGACCGCCACGCCACGCTCGTCTTCCACGACGTGCCCCAGAGCCGCGTGGCGCTCGTCGGCAAGAGGAGCAACCACGGCGTGGAGCTGGAGTTCCCCGGCTTTGACTACCTGGGCGTATGGACGGCCAGCACTGAGGCGCCGTTTGTGGCCGTGGAGCCCTGGCACGGCTGCGCGAGCGCCTACGACGAGGGCGAGAGGTTCGAGGAGAAGCGCTCAACGATGGTGCTCGCGCCCGGACAGAGCCGAGAGCTCGCCTTCACGGTAACGCCGTTCTAAGTCACCGTCTTGCCCAAAAACCGAGAAGCCCCTTCCTACGCAAGTTACGCTCCGCAAAGAACTTGCTTAAGGAAGGGACTTCTCGCCTTTTTGGGGCAGAAAGACAAACTCCGCTGCGCACGGACATTCAGGGGCTCGGAACGTCCCCCGATAACGGAGTTTGTCTGGTAGTAGGACAAACCCCGTCATTGGTGGACAGTCTTGGGGCCAAAACGTCCGTAAATGACGGAGTTTGCCCCAAGGCGACGACAGAAGGGAAACGGCTAGCCGCAGGCAATCTCGGAGACGGCATCGATGGCGGCAGCCACGTCCTCCTGCGTGTTGAACCAACCGAAGCTGAAGCGCACGACGCCCCGCTGCTCGGTTCCGAGCGCACGGTGCATGAGCGGTGCGCAGTGGGCGCCGGGGCGGGTTGCTATGCCGAAGGCTTGGGACAGCATGTCTGAGACCTCGCCGGAGTCGAGCTCTCCCACGTTGAGGCTCACGATGGCGGCGCGCGCGGGCTGGCCGAGGTCGCCATAGAGCGGAATGCCGGGAAGACCGCGGACCCCCTCGGCAAACGCCGCGGCAAGGGCACGCTCGTGCTCCCCCACCGCCTTGGGGCCACCGGCCTTCTCGAGGTACTCCAGCGCGGCGGAGAGCCCGGCTATTCCATGGGCGTTGAGGGTCCCCGCCTCAAGGCGCGTCGGCCAGCTCTCCGGCTGCAGTGGCTCGAAGGAGCTCACCCCCGTGCCGCCCATGTTCCAGGGCCGCACGTCAATGCCCTCGGCCACGGCGAGGCCACCAGTGCCCTGAGGGCCCATGAGCCCCTTGTGACCGGTGAAGCAGACCACGTCGATGCCCATCTCGCCCATGTCTATGGGGATGCACCCCGCGGACTGCGAGGCGTCCACGATGAGAAGCGCACCGGCGTCGTGTGCGATCTGCGAAACGAGCCGCAGGTCAACCACGTTGCCGGTCACGTTTGACGCATGCGTGCACACCACGACGTCACAGCCGCCGGCGCAAAGGCGCCGCAGGTCATCGTAGCCAAGGCGGCCAAGCTCGTCCGTGCCGGCATGCTCCACCCGCACGCCCCTCTCGGCCGCGAGGCGGTTCAGGGGGCGAAGGACCGAGTTATGCTCCATGACCGTTGTGACCACATGCGCACCGGGTTTGACCAGCCCGTTTATGGCGGTGTTCAAAGCCGCCGTGGAGTTGGGCGCAAAGCAGACGTGGTCTGGGCGCGCACAGCCCAGAAGAGACGCGACCTTCTCGCGGCACTCCCAGACCACGCGACCGGCGTCAAGGGACTCGGCGCACGCCCCGCGGCCGGGGTTTCCTATGGTCGTCATGGCACGGCACACGGCGTCCACGACGCATTGCGGTCGCATGACGCTGGTGGCCGCGTTGTCCAGGTAGATCATGCCGGATCCCTCACGAGCTCCCACAGCTGCACCACGTCGGCTGCCGCCCAGGGGATGCCGGCGTCGTCAAGCCCGGCGAGAAGCGCGTCCTTCTCGCCGGGCAACACGCGCCAGGAGAGTCCGCAGCCGGCAGAGATCTGGCTCGGCACGGGAATCATGCGCCCGGGAAGCCCCTTGCTGTGACAGAGCTTCTCGCAGGCCATGGCCGCCGTCGTGGTGTCGAACGTGATGACGAGGTAGTCCCTCCTGACGCGTGCCATGGCTACGGACGGACCAAGTTGGTGGCCTGCTCGAGCCTCTGGCAGATGACGTACATGTTGGTGACCTCGCCGACGACGAGCTGCTCGGTGAGCCCGTAGTGGTTGAGGCAGGTGCCGCAGGTGAGGATCTCTACGCCCTGCTCGGCAAGGGCGCGAAGGTCGTCGAGGCAGGGGGAGCCCTCGCAGGTGAGGCGCGCGCCACCGTTGTAGAAGAGCATGGTGCGCGGCAGCTCGTCCTGCTGCGTCACGGCGTAGACGAAGGCCTTCATCAGGTTGCGGCCAAGCTCGTCAGAGCCCGCGCCCATGGTGTCTGAGCTCACCTGGATGACAAGGTTCTTGGCGGCGGGCACCAGGCAGCTGGCCTGGTCGGCCTCGCCGTCGGCCACGGTCACGCTCTCCGGGGCGGAAAGCGTCACGCGGAAGCGCTTCTCGCCAAGCTGCTCGGAGGAGACCTCGCAGCCCTTCTCGTGCGCCATGCGAGTCAGGTTCTGGACGGCCACCTCGTTGTCGACGAGGGTCTCGACGATGCCCGCGCCGCGGAGGGAGCCAAGGGCCTTCAAGGTCTTGACCACGGGGATGGGGCACGCGTCGCCAATGGCGTCTACCTGCACGTTGTTTGCCATGAGAGCTTCCTTTCCACAAAGGGCCCCTCGCTTCTGCAAGGGGCCCAGAGCCAGATGAACTCAGTATAGGTCGCAATGGCCTACGCTACTTGGAGGAGACGACCTCCTTGCCAGTGGTGACCTCGTCCCACTTGGCCAGGGTTGCCTCGCGCTCGGAGCCGAACTTGGAGAGGTCCTCGTCCATGAGCTGGGACGTGTCGAAGTCCAGCGTCAGGCCGGAGACCGTCGGCAGGGCCAGCAGCAGGGTGGTCTTCTTGTCGATGTCGGCAAGCGCCTTGAGGTTGTCGTCGCTGGAGAAGAGCCACTCGATGAAGAGCTTGGCGTCCTCGACGTCGTCGGCGTTGGCGAAGGCGGCCACGCCGTCGGGGATGTAGGGCATGCCCTCCTTGGGGTAGACGACCTCGAGGGTGCCGTCGGCCAGAATGTCGTCGAGGGTGTTGTCGATGTAGGTGATGCCCACGGCGGCCTCGCCGGCGGCGACGCGGTCGAGCCGGGCCGCAAAGGCCGACTCGAACTGCCCCACCATCTGGGGCGTGAGGTCACGGTAGCGCGTGGCGGCATAGGGCATCTCGTCCGACATGCCGCATACGTGGAAGGGCAGCTCGGACGTGTTGAAGCGCACCGGGAAGACGAGCGTCTGGGCAGGCAGTGCGTCGGTGGCGTCGCCATCGTCTATGCCGCAGATGACGGCCGTAAGGTGGCTGGCCGCAACCTGGGCCGCGACGGTCTGGGCAAGGAAGGTCCCGCTGCCCGTGCCGTCGGGCTTCTGGGCGCTGATGTTCAGGATCCTCACGCGTCTCTCCCCTTCCGCCGAACCCGTGCTCCCGACCACCGATATAGCGGACGAGAAAGACTCATCATGACTTACAGTAGAATAGACTAACAAATTGTAAGCCGTTATACTAGTCAAAGCATAACCAGCGTACATTGCGGGGAAGGCCATGGCCGAGCACACCTACCTGGACAACGCAAGCACCACATTTCCAAAGCCGCCCTGCGTGGCAGAGGCCGTGTTCAGATACATGACCGAGGCTGGCACCAACGTTGGCCGCGGGGAGTACGCCGCGGCCTTTGACGTGGAAGACATGGTCTTTGACCTGCGAAGCTCGCTCTGCGAGCTGTTTGGAGGGGTAAACCCGTCGGACGTCGTCCTCACCAGGAACGTGACCGAGGCAATAAACCTCGTCCTCAAGGGATGGCTTGCGCCGGGCGACCACGTGGTCGTGACGAGCATGGAGCACAACGCCGTCATGAGGCCGCTCACGCAGCTCGCCGCCCGGGGGGTGACGTTCAGCCGCGCGCAGTGCGCCCAGGACGGCACCCTCGAGGCCGCCGAGGTGGAGCGCCTCATCACCCCGCGGACGCGGCTCGTGGTGATGACGCACGCGAGCAACGTCTGCGGCACGGTCCTGCCCGTCGACGCCGTGGGAGAGGTCTGCCACGCCCATGGGGTTCCGCTCGTGGTGGACGCGGCCCAGACGGCGGGCGTCATCCCGCTCGACATGCGGGAGTGCGGAGCCTCCGCCGTCTGCTTCACCGGCCACAAGGGGCTTCTGGGCCCGCAGGGAACAGGCGGATGCGTGCTTGACCCGGCGTTTGCCGAGGGGCTTGAGGCGCTTGTCGCCGGGGGCACGGGAAGCAGCTCAGACAGCGAGGAGATGCCCTCCTTCATGCCCGACCGCCTTGAGGCGGGAACCCCCAACCTCCCGGGCCTGGCCGGACTTGCCGCCGCGCTTGGGTGGCTCGAGAAGACGGGAATGGACGCGGTCCGCGCCCACGAGCAGGCGCTCTCCCAGCGGCTCATCGATGGGCTGGCGCCCCTCGCGGCCGCCGGACGCGTGCGCATGATGGGACTCCCCACCTCAGAGGGCCGAACCGGCGTTGTCTCCATCCAGACGCCCGGCCATGACCTCGCCCAGGTGGCCCACGACCTCGACGCCCGCTACGGCATCCAGACCCGCGTGGGCCTCCATTGCGCGCCCAGCGCCCACAAGACCCTGGGCACCTTCCCCGCCGGCACCATCCGCTTCAGCCTGGGCTGGGCAAACACCGAGGCCGACGTCGATCTGGCGATAAGCGCACTGGGCGAGCTGCTGGCCTAGCCGTCGAGCACGCGCGAGAGAATGGCCGCACTGGTCATGCGGTAGATGTCGGCGGCGTCCTGATCCTGAACAAAGACGTCGTACTGGCAGGCCTCGCCAAACGTCATCTCAGGCATGACGGTCTCGACCCAGGTACCATGGTCAAGCGTCTCCAAGGTGCTGTAGTCAATGACGTCTATGCGCTCGGGATGCCCTGCCACGTCAACGGGAATCCGCGGGTAGGTGTGGTTGACCAGCAGGAAGAGACGGTCCCCCTCAGGCACGCCCATCTCTACGGGAAAGTCCTTCTTCTCGAGGAAGAAGAGGTACTCCTGCCCCTCCCTCATGGGAGCCATGCCGTTGTTGTGGCAATCAGCCGTTGCAGAGACCACGCGCTTGTCGGTGAAGATGCCGCCGCTGTCAGAGAAGAAGCCGGGCTGACGGATCTCATAGGGGTCATAGACAAAGATGAGGTCTCCCGCGGCAATCCCTTCTCCCCCAATGATCTCGGTTACCTCAACCTCGGATCGGAAGGCCTGATAAACGTAGGTTCTCTTACCAGTGAACCTTCCCGTGAGAATGACGGTTGCCAACCCCTCGACGTCCTCTCCAGGCAGGGTGAGAAGGCTTCTGGCCTCATCAAGCGAGTAGCTCGAAGGGTCAATGCCCTCGGCCTTCATCTCCTCAAGCACGCGCTCGGCACTGTAGAGCGAGACGATGTTCTTGGTCGATGGGGTCAGTTGGTAGCTCAGCGCGTCAAGCGCCCCCGGGTCGTCGTTGTAGTCGGTGAGGCTCATGCGCATGCCCGCCGCAGCTGCCGCGCAGACGCCAAGAAGTCCGAACGAAGCCGCAAGAAACGTCCTTCTCCCCATCTGGGGCAGCGTCAGGCTTCTGTACTCGCGCATGTCAGCTCACCTCTTTTGCCCGTCCGGCCTCCATCTGGAAGGTTCGGTCAAAGAGCGCCTCCACCGTTGGCTCGTTGTGGCTGGAGACAAGGACGGTTGCCCCGCGGCTACACTCCTCTTGGATGATATTTGCAACTATCGCGATGCCATCAACGTCGAGGGCGTTCGTAGGCTCGTCCATGATGAGCAGCTGCGGCGCCTCCATGATGGCCTGTGCGATGGTGAGGCGCTGACGCATGCCCATGCTGTAGGCAGAGACGGGGCGTACGTCCTTGGGGTCAAGTCCGACGCGCTCCAAGGCGCACTCTGTCTCCTTGTTGCCCACGACACCCCTGATTGACGCAAGGTAAAACAGGTTCTGCAGGCCGGTCTTCTCATCCCAGAACCCGCTCGACTCAAAGCAGAGGCCCATGTTGGAGGGAAAGTCCACGCCCTTGCCCACCTGCTCGCCAAAGACCTCGATGGTGCCTGACGTCAGATGGATAAGACCAGAGATTGCCCTGAAGAGCATGCTCTTGCCCGAGCCGTTGACGCCGAGGAAGCCGTAGGCTCCCCCGCGCTCGAGGTCAAAGGTTACGTGGTCGAGCACGGTCCTTCCGCGAATGACCTTCGTCGCGTCCGCGACCCTGATGATGTCTGCCATGATGGCCTCCCGTCAGATGAGGTCGGTCCCTCGGACCAAGCGGATAAGGGCAAGGGCAAGTGCGGCGGAAAGTGCAAGGAGCACCGCGGCTGATACAGCAAGGCTCATGTCTACCGCCACGTCAGAGGCGTTGCCACACAGCTCGCAGAGGCTCAGGTGCCAGGCCGGAACGCCACGGGCGGACGGCAACCAACATGCGAGCGACTTGGCCACGTCGCCCGGCACGGCCGCCAGGGCAAGGAGCGCGGCAACATGCACGCCAGCGACCGTCGCAAAGGCGACAATCGTCTCTCTCCCAAGAGCGAGAAGGTTGGCGCACAAGAGAAGGGCGAGAAGAAGCGCGAAGTCGAGAAGTACGCACTGGAGCACGGGCAGAAGCAGTGCGGCAAGCACGGCCGGAGCGGCCCCAGACAAGAAGAACATCATCGCAAGCACCGCGGACGCGGAGGCAGTCTCGTAGATGGCAACACAAGCCGCCAGCTGGAGGCACTTCTCTCCAGCCCAGAGCCTTCTGCCGCCGACCCTCGGAAGAGCAAATGAGGATTCTCTCCCCAGCGCCGACGGTACGCAATCCGAAAGCTGCAAGAGCGCCAAAAGGTCAGGAGCTACGCTCATGACCTGGACGAAGGGTTCGAAGCTCCCGATGAGCCTCGGCACAAGGGCACCGCCTGCAAGGGCAAAGAGCACGCACGTCCCCGGGTCACCGATGCCAATCCAGAGGAGAAGGGCCCCTCTGAGCAGGGCGCACACAAGCAGGCCCAATAGCGCGTTCCGACGCAGGCCGACGAGGCTGAGTCCGCCTTTGTCCCCTTTCCTACTCATGGGACACCTCATAGAAGTCAACGCCTTGCATGAGCCGCCAGGCGGCAATGCCAAAGGCTGCGGCGAGGGCAAGAAGTCTGAGGAGCCCGCTTGCGGCAAGAAGCGGATTTGACGGGTCCGCATAGCCCATGAGCATCCAACCCGTCCACCAGCTGCCGTGGTAGTCAACAAGAATCGCGATGAACGTGTCAACTCCGCCGTAGACGACCGCAAAGGCCAATGTCAGGGCATCTGACCCGGTCAGAAGCGCTGCAGTCAAGGCAATGAGCCCGACCACGAGAAAGTAGAGCACCTCGTAGACAAGCTGGAGAAAGGCGAAGGAAGCCCAGGAGCCAGCCGAAGCCGAGATGCCGGACTTCAGTGCCAGCGCAACAAGCGAGGGAACAAAGACCGCCAGGGCAAAGGCAAGCGCCACGTGCGCGACACGAAGGACGACGCAGCGGAGCGCTGCGAGACGGCTGCTATTGCGGCTGATCGAACAGGACGCGAGTGAGCGTCCAATGAGACCGCTGGCGCAGATCGCGAAGAGTGGGACGTAAAGTGCCGTCGCCTGCCCAGGGCCAACAAACGTCAGATAGGCAGCCGCGAGTGTTCCCTCTGGCGAGATAAAGCCCTGCGGAGAGGCAACAATTACCCTGAGAATCCCAAACGCCAAGATCGCGGCGAGTGAGACGGCAAGGCGTCTATCTGTCGTAAGCCGCGCGCTCATAGGAGCACGTCCCTCTTGAGTAAGGACGAGAGGGCAACCGCCAACGCGGAGACTAGGGAGATGAGTGCTGGCGCCGCCATCATAAAGGCAACCGGCGCCACCTGATTCATCCCGGGAAGCAGATGGTCGGCAAAGTTGTAGCCCTGTGGCATGACAGCAGAAGCAGCAAGGAAGATGACCGTCGGCAGGCCGAGGAGCAACATCCGATTGCCCTTGAAATAGATGGAGGCGGCATAAGCGGCAAGCGCCATAGCCCCAGCATAGAAGGCGTCATAGAGACAGTACGCAAGGTTGAGAAGGTAGCGATTACCGAACAGCAGGGACGAGAGGGGTTGCGTTGCCAAGAGGGCAAACTCGTCTTGACTCGTTACCAACTGACCAAGGGCACCGTAATAGGCATCCGCCGATGTGCCAGCCGGAAAGGCCAGAAATGCCAGTGCCTGAGAAATCAGAAGCACGAAAAGCGTAGCGACAAAGGCCATGCCAAAGGAGCAGAGGGCACCCGAGCACAGATAGCTCCGCATGGACGACCTAGGGGCAAGCATGTACGCGGCACGGGCCCTCTTGTCGTCAAAGAGGCACATGGAGAATATGGCCGAAGTCAAGGGAAAGAGGAGATATGAGACCAGAAAGGAGATGAGCTGAGCATTTGACCTCAACCCATTGCCCACCCATTGCGTCGCAGCAGAAGGGATCTCTCCCCTATCGTGCCCCCAGAACATGAGGCAGGACTGAACAAAGCAGACGGTCACAAGCGCCATCAAGGCAAGAATCGCATACGGCAGCGTCTTTGACTGCAAGGCCCGTCTGATTTGGAGCTTCAGCATCCCGCTGCGGCAAATCATCGCATCCACCTCCTCGATTGAATGGGCGGGCGACAAAGTGCCCGCCCCGAGTCAGTAGCTAAAAGGTTCAGTACTAACGGACGTTGAAACGCCAGGTGCCCCAAATTGAGTATGGCGCAGACCCATCAGCCGTTCCCCAAAGCTGCGTTCCACCTGAATAGCTTGAAGTGAAGTACAGCTCTTTGGTAATACGAGGAGAAACCGACACAGCGCTTGTGCAACGACCTCCACCTACGACTTCGAACCAGAAGATGCCGCCCTTGGAGCAACCAGCATCAACCACGTGCGTCTCATTGAACCTCCCAAAATGTCAAAAGATGACAGGACGGAAGCTCAACCGAAGACGCTTTAGCCTACACAAGATGATAAAGAACTCATCCATTTCATGCCTCCCAATTACCGAGAGTCAATCAAAGGGCTTAGCGCTTAACTAGGGTTTAATCTAAATCACAGGTTACCTAATTCAGATACCACGTCAATATGGGTACGACATCGGATTATTAAATTTCGCAGATGGTAACTGTTTTAGTCGAACGGCATTCAGGAGTATTGAGGGAGACCCCACACCCAACCCGCCGGTAAGTTCGCTCGCCGCGCCGCCGGCGAGAAGTACGTCCGGATCAACGCAGCACGCGCCCGGGTGTTTCTCGTCGGCGACTTCCGCAGCTTCGCTCTTTGAAGCGAGGACTGAGCCGAAGAGAAACACTCAGACGCGTGCGACGGTCGGGCAAAACGTACTTCTCGCCTACCCGGCGGCGCTGCGACCGCCCTATTCGGCGGCTGCGGCCACGAACGCCCTCCACAGGTCCATGTCGGGCTCCGAGCGGTACCACGTGTACTCCGGGTGCCACTGCACGCCGAGCACAAAGTGCCTGTCCGGGCGCTCGATGCACTCGGGCACGCCATCGTCGGAGTGGGCCGTGAGGACCAGGCCCTCGCCCAGCTCGTCCACGCAGCAGTGGTGCGCGGAGTTGACCTGGTAGCCGGTGCGGCCGCCGTTGGCGCGCCACAGGAGGCTCCCCTCGTCGACCTCGACGGGGTGCGAGGTCTGGTGCAGGCTGTTTACGTGGTCGTGCACCTCGGCGCCCGGCGTGCGCGGGTAGTTAGGGACGTCCATGCAAAGGGTGCCGCCCAGGGCGACGTTCAGCGCCTGGGTGCCGCGGCAGATGGTGAAGAGGGGCTTGTCCACCTCGACGGCGTAACGAAGAAGCGGCAGCTCGAAGGTGTCTCGCGCGGGGCAGAAGGTGCAGCCCTCGTAGTCCTTCTCGTCACCCCAGCACGTCGGGTGCACGTCGGGACCGCCCGGAAGGCAGATGCCGTCAGCCAGCTCCACGTACTCGTGCATGAGCTCCTCGGCCTCCATGAGGTCGTTGGGGAGGTTCATCATGAGGGGAAGGCCGCCCGCCGCAAAGATGGCGTCAACGTAGCACTTGGTGGTGGCCTCGTTGGGGCTCAGCTGCTCGTCACGGTAGATGCGGCCGGGCTCGAAGCGTGGGGCGACCAGGATGAGCGGGCGAGAAGTGCGGCGGGACATGAAGCGACCTTTCCTTTGATGAAGTTAGTTATCAGATGGAGCCTAGCGCACCTGGGACGAGCGGACCCTAGTGCCCCTTGATGGAGTTGAGGAAGTCACGGGCGCGCTCGGTCTTGGGGTTGTCGAAGAACTCGTCGGGCGTGCCCGTCTCGACAATCTGGCCGTCGGCCATGAAGATGACGCGGTCGGCCACGCGGCGGGCGAAGTTCATCTCGTGCGTGACCACGATCATGGTCATCCCCTCACGGGCAAGCTTAACCATGACGTCCAGGACCTCGTTGATCATCTCGGGGTCAAGGGCGCTCGTGGGCTCGTCGAAGAGCATGGCCTTGGGGTGCATGGCAAGCGACCGGGCGATGGCCACGCGCTGCTGCTGGCCACCGGAGAGCTGGGCCGGCACCTTGTGCGCCTGCTCTGCCACGCCAACGCGGGTCAGAAGGTCCATGGCCACCTTCTCGGCCTCCTCCTTCTTCATGCCCAGGACCTGGATGGGGCCGAGGGTCACGTTCTCGAGGATGGTCATGTGCGCAAAGAGGTTGAAGCTCTGGAAGACCATGCCAAGCTCGGCGCGCATCTGAGTGAGCTCACGGCCCTCCTGCGGCAGAGGCTTGCCCTCGATGAGAATCTCGCCGGAGTCGATGGTCTCCAGGCGGTTGATGGTGCGGCACATGGTTGACTTGCCGGAGCCAGACGGACCGATGACCACGAGCACCTCGCCGCGGTCGACCTCGAGGTTGATGTCCTTCAGGACGTGAAGGTCGCCAAAGTGCTTCTCCACGTGGCGGAGCTCGATGATGGGCTCTTTGCCCTGGTTGTTCTGGGTCATGTCTCTCCTATCCAAGTGGGCGGGCTAGCGGATGATCTTGACGCCCATGCGGTGCGAGACGTACACGGAAGCCTTGTTGATAAGGTAGTTGATGAGGATGTAGATGACGGCCACCACGAGGTACGTGGAGACAAGCGCGTCGTAGTTGGTGCGCAGGACCTGGGCGTTCTGCATGAGGTCGGGGAAGGTGACCACATAGGCAAGGGCCGTGTCCTTCACCACGACCACGAGCTGGCTGATGAGCGACGGAATGACGAAGCGGATGGCCTGCGGCAGCACGATCTTGGTCTTGACCTTCCAGCGCGAGAGTCCGATGGACAGACCCGCCTCGGTCTGCCCACGCGGCACGGCGTTGACGCCGGCGCGGAAGACCTCGGCGAGGACGCCGGACGCGGCAAGCGAGATGGGGATGGTGAGCATCCAGAAGGAGTCCATCTTGAGCCCCAGGCTCGGCACCACGAAGAAGAAGCCGTAGATGAACAGCAGGCTCGGGACGCCGCGGAAGAAGTTGGTGAGGATGGCGCAGAGGACCGAGAGGGGCCTCACGTGGCTGATGCGCCCTAGCATGAGGAGCATGCCCAGCACGAGCGAGATAACGCCCGCGGTGAGGGCCACCTGGAAGGTGCCCACCAGGCCGCGGCCGAGGTAGATCCACGTGGTCCTCCAGCTGAAGAGCTCCCAGTACCTGGAGGAGAGCTGCCCCGTCACCCAGAAACGGTACACCGCGAAGGCGAGAAGCGCGACCACGGCGGCAAGCGAGACCACGGTGCCCACGACCATCTTGCGGCGGGTCTTGGGGCCGGGCGCCTCGTAGAGGGCGTCGCGCATGGTCATAGTGGACTGCGTCTTGGCCATTAGCGCATCACCCTGACCTTCTGGTCGATCTTGTTGCCCACGAAGCCGGCGACAAGGGCGGTGCCGATGTAGCCGCACGCGGAGAGCGCGAAGGTGACCACGCCGGCGGACTCGCGCGTGTTGATGTAGGAGACCAGGCCGGTGAGCTCCTGCGGGGTCATGGGCACCTGGGAGCCCAGGGCCGTGGTGAGCATGACGGCGATGAACAGGTTGGTCATGGGCAGCACGGTGGAACGCAGCGCCTGCGGGATGACCACATGACGCAGGATCTGCGTGAAGGAGAGGCCGATGGAGCGCGCGGCCTCGATCTGCCCCACGCCGATGGTGTTGATGCCCGTCATGAAGTTCTCGGACCCGAAGGACGCACCCAGAAGCACCGTGCAGAGCACGACGCTGGGCTCGTAGTCAAGCACGAGCTTGAGGTGCGGCAGCGCGTACACCACGATGAGGATGAGGACCGCGCCGGGGATGTTGCGGAACACCTGCACGTAGAAGTCGCCGAAGACGCGCAGCGGCTTGAACGGGCAGACGCGCAGCACCGTGATCAGGATGGAGAGCGCCATGACGAGCACGAACGAGACGGCCGTGATCCGCCAGGTAGTGAGAAGGGCCGTGAGGTAGTTGGGCCCGTAGGTTGAGAGAAGCTCTGAGAGCCCCATCGTTCCTCCTTACATGCGAGGGGCCTTCCGTCTTCGCTGGGACGGAAGGCCCCGGATGGCAGCCTGGGCCGCCGGTCATCTTTGGTTATATGCCCAAAGAATCAAAAGGCTAGGCACCAATCGCAGGAGGCTCGGGAACGGTGGAGACGCCCGTGCGATCGGCGATGCAGATCTTGTAGAAGTCGGCCCACTTGCCGTCCTTCTCGAACTTCTCGAGGAAGGCGTTGACGAAGTCCACGCCGTCGGAGCCGAGCTTGAGGCCGATGCCGTACTTGTCCTCGGGGCCGAAGGCGTCGCCGGCGATGCGGTACTTGCCGGGGTTCTTGACGACGTTGCCCATGTGGAGGGTCATGTCGACCACGTAGGCGTCGACGCGGCCCTGCTCCAGGGCGGCGCGGCACTCGTCGTCCTTGGAGAACTCCTGGAGCTCGGCCTCGGGGGCGAACTCCTCGACGACCTGCGGGCCCGTGGAGCCGGACTGGACGGCGACCTTCTTGCCCTTGAGGTCGTCGAGGCCGTTGATGTCCTGGTTGTCGGCGGCAACGAGGATGCCCTGCTGGGTGGTGAAGTACGGACCGGCGAAGGAGATGACCTCCTTGCGCTTCTCGTTGATGGAGTAGGTGGCAAAGACGGCGTCCACGTTGTCGTTCTGAAGGACCGACTCGCGGGTGTCGGAGGTCATCTGGGTGTAGTCGTACTTGGTCTCGTCGCCCAGGATGTAGCGGACGAGGCTCAGGTAGATGGCGGCGTCAAAGCCGTAGACCTTGCCCGTGGTCTCGTCAAGCTGGGAGAAGAGCACGGAGGTGCGGGTGGCACCCAGGCGGAAGGTGCCAGCCTCCTTGATGGCCTTGGCCCAGGCGTTGGCCTCGATGGTCGCGTCATCGGCGGGCTCGACGGTGGCGACAAGCTTGTCGAAGGCGTCCTTGTCGATGTCGGTGTTGGAGGTCTGGGCGGCGTCGGAGCCGCCGTTGGAGGCGGGCTCGGAGGGGCCGTCGGAGCAGCCGGCCAGGGTGGCCAACGCGGCGGCGCCAAACATGCCGGCGCCGAGGCCCAGGGCCTGGCGGCGGTCAAGCATGAGGTTCTTCTTGTTCATGAGTGTTCCTCCCTGATCTTGTCCCCTGATACAGAGCTGGTCGGGACGTTAGACGTTACTTTACCCAACCGCAGTGGTGTCTAATTCCTACCTGGCGGCTACGTAATAGAGCGTTCACGGTGCGCACACCGGGAATGGGACAAAAAAGGCCCCCGCGCCGAGAAGGACGTGGGGACCTTGAGGCGCTTCGTTGAAGAGGAGCCTACTTGCCGAGGAGCTCCTTGACGTCAAGGGCGATCATGTACTCCTCGTTGGTCGGGATGACCCAGACGTGAATCTTGGAGTCGGGCGTGGAGATCTCGCGCGGGTCGTCGGAGCGGACGGCGTTCTTGTCATCGTCAATCTGGACGCCCATCCAGGCGAGGCGGTTCACAACCTCTTTGCGCATGCGAGCGGAGTTCTCGCCCACGCCGGCGGTGAAGACCATGGTGTCGACGCCGTTCATGGCCTGGACCATGGTGGCGAACTGGGAGGCCACGCGGTAGCTCCACATGTCAATGGCCATCTGGCAGCGCTCGTTGCCCTCGTTGGCGCCGGCCTCGATGTCACGGCAGTCGCTGGAGACGCCGGAGATGGCGGCCAGGCCGGACTGCTTGTTCATCATGGTGTCGATCTCGTCGATGGAGTAGTGGCCCTCGCGAGAGAGGTAGAAGACGGTGGCCGGGTCGACGGTACCGCAGCGGGTGCCCATGATCAGGCCGTCGAGCGGGGTGAGGCCCATCGTGGTGTCCATGCACTTGCCGTCCTCGATGGCGCACAGGGAGGCGCCGGAGCCGAGGTGGCAGCTCACGACCTTGTGGGCGGTGTGGCCGGAGGCCTCATCGACGGAGCGCCAGATGAAGCGGTGGCTCGTGCCGTGGGCGCCGTACTTGCGGATGTGCAGGCTGTCGACGACCTCCTTGGGCAGGGCGTAGTTGTGGGCCTCGGCCGGCATGTTGTAGTGGAACGCGGTGTCCGGGACGATGACGTTGCCCAGCTCGGGGAACATGTCGCGGCAGATCTCGATGACGTCGGCCTCGGCGTAGTTGTGGAGGGGAGCCAGAGGCGCGACCTCGCGGACCCAGCCCAGGGTCTCGTCGGTGACGACGGCGGACTCGGGGAAGTACCAGCCGCCCTGGACCACGCGGTGGCCGATGCCGTCGATGGGGGCGTCCACGGCCTTCAGGATCTCAAAGACGTGCTTGATGGCGGTCTTGTGGTCGGGAAGGGCGACCTCGAGCTTCTGCTTGCCGGAGCCGTTCTCCTCGTGGCCGATGAAGGAGCCGTCGATGCCGATGCGCTCGCAGTTGCCCTTGGCGTAGACCTCGCGGGTGTCCACGTTGAGCAGCTGGTACTTAAGGGACGAGCTGCCGGCATTGATGACTAGGACGTTCATTGCTCTCCTCTCGTGTGAGGAATCGATTCCTCATGAACATACACACGTAGACCTAGGATAGCCCCTCGCGGGGCTATCACAGGACTTTCACTTGGCGAGAATTGCCCGCGGCGCGTGCCAAGGGGAACGGGGCGCGTCGGCTACTCGGCGTCGGCGAAGACGACGTCCTCGAGGATGCGGGCGGCGTTCTCTATGCACTGGGGGCAGGAGCACAGCACCTGGCCCGTCTCGACGCCCTTGAGGTCGGCGCAGCGCGTGGCGCCCGAGACCTCCGCAAAGCGGCGGACGAGCTCGCGGGAGACCTTGTAGGTGGCCGCCTTGCTGGTGGGGGCCTCCAGGTCGGCGCAGCTGTTTGCCAGGCCGCAGATCACGCAGGCGCCGGAGAGCGCGCCGCAGGTGCCCTGCATGCCGCCCATGCCAAGGCCCAGGCCCTCGGTGGCGGCGAACATGGTCTTCTCGTCGGCGCCGACGAGGTCGGCGTAGGTGCAGGCGATGGCCTGCGCGCAGTTGAAGCCGCGGGCGTGGCGGGCGGCGCAGTCGGAGACGCGTGACTCCATGCTAGGCCTCCTTGGGAAGAAGGCCCTCGCCGAGCGGGGCGCCGCCGAGGACGTGCATGTGCAGGTGCATGACGGTCTGGCCGGCCGTGGCTCCTGTGTTCATGATGCAGCGGAAGCCGGAGTCCCTGATGCCCTCGGAGGCAGCCACGGCCTCAACGGCATTGGCCATGGACTTCAGGACCTCGGCCGGAACTCCGTCCACGATGTTTGCGTAGTGGGCCTTGGGGACCACCAAGACGTGGGTGGGTGCCTGCGGGTTGAGGTCGCGGAAGGCTACCACGTTGGCGTCCTCGTAGAGGAGGTCCGTGGGGATCTCCCCGTTGGCGATCTTGCAGAAGATGCAGTCAGACATGGGTTCTCTCCTTGCTATGCTCGCGGCCCGGCGGGCCGGCGTGCCTTGATTCTAGTCGTCCAGATAGGCCGTGGAGGGCGCGGAGGCGGTGTCGGTGGTGACGGCGGTCTCCCCCGCCTCGTCGAGGAGCACGCGGACTTTCTGCTCCGCGTTGGACAGGCGCTCCCTCAGGCTGCGCAGCAGCTCGACGCCGCGGCCGTAGCGCTCGAGGGACTCCTCGAGCTCGAGGTCTCCCGCCTCGAGCGAGCGCACGATCTGCTCCAGCTCGATGGAGGCCTCCTTAAACGTCATGTCCTCGATGCTCTTCTGGTCTGCCATGGTGGTTCTCCTCTCAGGGAAATCTGATGCTTGGACAAAAAAGGGATCATCCCCTTTTCTCACTCTACTGAGGTGACCTGCGCGCTGACGCGGCCCGAGCCCAGGCGGATGCCCACGGGCTGGCCGGGGCGGAGCTCCGAGGCCTCCTTGATGACGTGGCCGGCCTCGTCGGTGGCTATGGCGTAGCCACGCGAGAGGACCTTAAGCGGGCTCAGGGCGTCGAGGGTCCCGGCAAGCCGGCCCAGCTCCGCCTCGGCCGGGCGCAGCATGCGCGGGGCAAGCCCGCGCAGCCGCGACGCCTGGCCCGAGAGCTCCTCGGCCTTGCGGGAGAGGCTCCTGGGGATGGCGTCGTGGAGGCGCTCCTCGGTCTGGGCGAGGTCGGCCGCGCGGGACTCCAGCGGGGCCATGGGGTCCTGCAGGCACCTGCGGGCGCCCAGCCCCTCTACCTGCACCTCCAGGCGAGAAAGGCGCGCGCCCATGGCGTTTGCCGAGAGACGCGCGAGCGACTCCACGGACGCCTCGCGCGTCTCGAGGAGCGCCGCCATGGAGCGGCCGAGACGCACGTGTCTCTGGTTCATCTGGCGCTCCACCTCGTCGATGGCCGGAGCCACGGACTCGGCAGCCGCGGTGGGCGTGGAGCAGCGGCGGTCGGCCACCATGTCCGCGATGGTGACGTCGGGCTCGTGGCCGATGCCCGTCACCACGGGCACGGGGCAGTCGGCGATGGCACGCGCGACCTGCTCGTCGTTGAAGCACATGAGGTCCTCCAGGGACCCTCCACCACGAACGAGAAGGATGGCGTCGGGGCGCGACGCCGCGGCGACACCGAGGGCGCGGACGATGGAGGCGGGTGCCTGCTGGCCCTGGACGCTCGCGCCCGCCACGTCGATGAGCACGAGCGGGTTCCTGCGGGCCAGTGTGCGCTTGACGTCCTCGATGACGGATCCGGAGAGCGACGTCACCACGCAGACGCGCGAGCAGAAAGCCGGGATTGGCCGCTTGCGGCGGTCGTCCATCAGGCCCTCGACCTGGAGCCTGCGAGCGAGCTCGGCGATGCGCTGGCGCAGCAGGCCCTCGCCCGAGGCCTCCACGCGGCTGGCGACGAAGGACATGCGGCCGGAGCCCTTGTAGATGTCGAACTTGCCCGTGAGCTGGACCTCGAGACCGTCCCTGAGCTCAAAGGAGAGCTTCTGGTGGGTGCCGCGCCAGACGATGACGGACATCGAGGCGCCGCCGTCCTTGACCTCGAAGTAGCAGTGGCCGCTTCGGGCGTTGGGCCCACGGAAGCCCGAGACCTCGCCCACGACGGTCATGGACGGCCAGCGGGAGACCTGGCCCTTCGCAAGCTCGACCGCGTCCGAGACGGAGAGCGTGACGTCCTCGGCCATGCTAGCGCTCCTCCCTGTTTGCATAGCGCTGCAGCAGGTACACGAGCTGGATCACCGAGACGAGCGCAGAGGCCACGTAGGTGAGCGCAGCCGCCACGAGCACCTGGCGGGCACCCCTCTGGTCTAGGCCGGTGCCGCGGTCCCTCAGGAAGGCGACGGCGCGGCGGGAGGCGTCGATCTCCACGGGAAGCGTCACCAGCGAGAAGAGCACGGTGGCCGCGTAGAGCGCGATGGCGACCTTCACCAGGCCGAAGGCGTTAAGGAAGACGCCGGCCAGAAGGACGACGGTCCAGAGGCTCTCCGCGGCGCTGACCACGGGCACCAGCGCCGTGCGAAGGCGGTACATGGCAAAGCCCCTCTGGCGCTGGACGGCATGTCCCGCCTCGTGGCACGCCACGGCGACGGAGGCCACCGAGGAACCGCCGAAGTTGGCGTCGGAGAGGTGGAGCTTCTCGTCACGCGGGTCAAAGTAATCGGTGAGCTCGCCGCCGACGCGGGTGATGCCCACGTTGGAGGCGCCGCCCTCGTCGAGCATGCGGCGCGCGACCTCGGCGCCGGTGCCAGGGATGGAGGCGCTGACGTTTGACCACTTGCGGTACGTGGACTTGATGAAGGCCTGCGCGAGGCCTCCCAGGACGATGGAGGCGAGAACCACGGCATAGTAGCCGAGGTCAGCGCCGTAGTAGTAGCCGTAGTAGGGCATGCGATGCTCCAATCGAAGTGACAGCACGTTCTCTTATACCCCAAGGGCCGGACGCAAACGAGGGGCGGCAGGGACCTCTCCCCACCGCCCCTCGCGGATGGTGCCGGGCGCGTCGCAAGCCGCCCAGGTGGCCTAGAGCATCTCTATGCGGCCGTCCTTGACCGTGAGGCCGACCTCGCCGTCGAGCAAGCGCGCCAGCGTGGAGCCGGCAAGCTCCCAGCGCCAGGAGGTCGAGAGGCGCGACTTTCCGCGGTTGGTCACGAAGTCCTGCAGGTCGTCCCTGGTGGCGATGAGCTGGGTGGCCACGCCGGTCTTCTCGGAGATCACGCGCAGCATGGCGTACATGAGGTCGATGACGCTCTCCGTCTCTGCGGAGGGGCGCACGTGGCGCTGGACCTGGGGGCACTCGCCCGCGGGGCAGGCCACGCCGCGCGAGACGGCGGCCACGAGCTCCTCGGCGTCGCGCGGCGAGAGCTGCTCGGTGCCGCGGATGCGGCGCAGGCGGTCGGTGCCGCGCGGGACGCGCTTGCAGACCTCGACGATGACCTCGTCGGAGAGCACCCACTTGCGGGGGACGTCGCGAGAGGCGGCGAGGCGCTCGCGCCAGGCGCAGGCCTCGCGGGCGATGGCCAGCTGGCGGCGGGTGAGGGAGCCGGAGCGCTTGAGGCGCAGGTAGGCCTCCTCGGGGGCGCGCGTCACGTGGGCGGGGTCGGTCAGGGCCTCCATCTCGGGCGCCACCCAGGCAAGGCGGTCGCGCTCGATGAGCTCGGAGACCATGCGCTCGTAGATGCCGGGGAGGTAGCGCACGTCGTCCTCAGCATAGGTGAGCTGCTCGGGGTCGAGCGGGCGGCGCGACCAGTCCGTCAGGGACTCGGCCTTGGCAAGGTGCACGTCGCAGTAGGACTCCACCAGGGAGCCGTAGCTGATCTGCTGGCGCAGGCCGAGGAAGGCGGCCGCGAGCTGGGTGTCAAAGACCGAGCGGCAGGTGCAGCCCATGCCCGACTGGATGACCTCCAGGTCCTGGCTGCACGCGTGGAAGACCTTGGTGACCTCGGGGTCCTCGAAGATCCTCGCCAGAGGGGCGAGGTCGCCAATGAGGATGGGGTCGATGGCGGCGATCTTCTCGCCGGCCCTCACCTGGACGAGGCACAGCTTGGGGTAGTAGGTCTTCTCGCGGAGAAACTCGGTGTCGACGGCAATGACGCGCTCGCCGGCGGCCTCGCGGCAGAAATCTTCGAGCTCCCCTTGGGTTGCTATGTACACGTGGTCTCGATTCAGGACGCAGAGTTTGGGTACCATCAGGTGGTGCGCGGCCGCGGCGCGGCCCGCCAAGCGCATAATCATAGCCGCAACCACCTGCGACGGAAACCTGGGGAGGAAGCCGTGCGCACGCTCATCATTCATAATCCAAAATCCGGCTTTGGCTCGGACGCCGTCTACCAGTTCCAGCGCTCCGTCGTGAGGCCGGGGGACGAGTGCGTCTTCCGGCTGCTGAAGGACGACTTCGACCCCAGGGAGGCCGTGCGCGACGCGACGGACTTCGACGTGGTGGTGGCCTCAGGTGGAGACGGCACGGTGAGCGGCGTCATGCACGCGCTTGCGGGCACGGGGGTTCCGGTGTGCGCCTTTCCCTCCGGAACGGCCAACCTCTTCAACGCCAACCTGGGAAACACGCCCGAGCCGCAGTCGCTCGCGCGCGCCTGCCGCATGGGCCAGGTGGCCGACCTCGACCTGGGATCTCTCAACTGGGTTGACGTTGACGGCGCCTCCCACGAGTGCGGCTTTGCCCTCATGAGCGGCACGGGATACGACGCCCAGCTCATGCAGGCGGCCCTTCCCAACAAGGCGCTCATGGGCGAGGCGGCCTACTACGCCGCGGCCCTTGCCAACCCGCGCCCGGACGTCGTGGGCTTCCGCATCACCGTGGACGGCCAGACCTACGAGCGCGAGGGCATCATGTGCCTGGTGGCAAACGCCGCCATGATCCAGGGGGACGTGCAGATCGTGCCGGACTGCCACATGGACGACGGCGCGCTCGACGTCATAGTGGTAGAGGTCGGCAGCGTGGCCCAGCTCGCGGGCCCGGTGCTCTTTGCGCTCCTGGACCGCGAGGGCAACAAGATCGGGCGCCCGCACATCGAGAGCTTCCACGGCGCGGACATCGTGGTGGAGTGCTCGAAGCCCGTGCCCATCGAGGTGGACGGAGACTCGCAGCCCGCCCTGGTCACGCGCTACGAGGCCCACGCCCTGCCCGGGGTGGCCCGCGTGGTGGTGGACTCCATGAGCCCCTACGGCCAGCGCGCCGAGCAGGCCTCCCGCTTCGGCGGCACCGACGACGTGGCGTTTCCCAAGTAGGACCTGACCGCGGGACGCCGCGGTTTGCATGTGAATGTGGTCGCCGGGAGACATCCCGTCGACCACTTTTGCATGCAAACGGCGGCGAGAGGGGCGCCTTGCCGTGGGCGCTAGGCCAGGTCAGCCGGGAAGGTGACGCCGAGCTGGCGACGGGCCTCGTCCATGACGTGGGCGGTGTCGAGCGTGACCTGGCGGAAGCGGGCCACCATCTGCGCGGTGCCCTTCTCGCCCAGGACGGCGTCAACGAAGTCGGCGATCTCGCAGGCCATGTCGTTGGCGGGGCAGGGCGCCACCTCGACGGGACGGCCCTCGCGGGCCTCCTGGCGAAACACCATCCCCTTGTCCTCGTGGTCAAAGACGCGCAGGTTCTCCGGCGCCTCGACGTGGTCCCAGACCAGGGTGGCCTTCTCGCCCTGCACCTGGCAGGAAAGCTGGTCGTCGGAGAGCTTGCCGTAGGAGAGCGCCACCGCGGCCTCGGGGTAGCCCAGGGAGATGCTTCCGGCCAGGTCGATGGTGTTGAACTGGTCGTCGTCCGCCGTGCCGGGCACGCGCGTGGTGACGCCGCAGGCGGCCACGCGCTCGGGGCGGCCGAAGAGCGCCACCACGGGGGCGACCGTATAGACGCCCATGTCGCACAGGGCCCCCGCGGCCATGCGGGGGTCAAAGATGTTGAGGCGCTCCCCCGCCCGGAGTCGGGCGATGCGGCTCGTCACCTTGGAGAAGGACATCTGGGCCAGGCGGACCTGCCCCAGGGCAGCGACCTCGCGCTCGATGGCGGCAAAGCCGGGCGTATGGAGGTTGCGCATGGCCTCCATTGCCACGACGCCGGTCTCGTCGGCGGCACGGAAGAGCCCGGCTGCCTCGCGCTCGTTGGCGCCGAGGGACTTCTCCACCAGGACGTGCTTCCCGGCGGCCACGAGGACCTTGGCCTGGCTGACGTGCAGCGCGTTGGGGCTTGAGACGTAGACGGCATCCACCTCGGGGCAGGCGGCGAGCTCCCCGAGCGAGTCAAAGGCCAGCCCGGCGCCATGGGCGTCGGCAAACTCGCGGGCCTTCTGGCCGCTCCTGGAGTAGCAGCCCGTCAGCGCGGCCCGGGGCTCCCTGGAAAGGGCGTCCAGGAACCTCTCGCAGATCTTGCTCGTGCCGATGGTCGCAAACCTCACCATGCCCATGTGTCCCCCATTGTTCGCATTTGGCTGTAGTTGCGATTCTAACAGCCGCCCAGGGCCGCCAAGCTGATAAGGTCTTATGTGGAAAAAGGAGGTCACATGTACTCATTTGACGGTCGCGTGCGCTACAGCGAGTGCGACGAGGACGGGCGCCTGAGCCTTGTCTCCATGATGAACTACCTGCAGGACTGCTCGACCTTCCACTCGGAGGCGACGGGGGTCGGGCTTGGCTGGCTGGGCGAGCAGGGCCTTGGCTGGATCTTGGGCAGCTGGCTCATAGAGATCGACGAACTCCCCCGCTTTGCCGAGAAGATCCGCACGAGCACCTGGTGCTACAGCCTCAAGGGCCTGCACGCCCAGCGCTGCTTCTCCATCGAGGACTCCACGGGCCGCCCGGTCGTCCGCGCGGACTCGCAGTGGTTTCTCTTTGACCGCAACGCCGGCAAGGTCTGCCGCATCCCTGACTCCCAGCGCGTCTACCTCAGCGACGAGCCCCGTGCGGACCTGCCTGCCATGGAGCGCAAGATCAAGGTGGAGGGCGAGGGCAGGCAGGCCTCGCCCATCCAGGTGAGCGAGCAGCACCTGGACACCAACCGTCACGTCAACAACGCGCAGTACGTCATGTTTGCCCTGGACGCCCTCGCCGAGCTCGGGCATGCCCTTGACGTGCACCGCATTGCCGTCCAGTACCGCACCATGGCCTGGCTCGGCGACAAGGTCCACCCCTCGGTGCACCCCTGCGAGGGCGGCTTTGCCGTGGAGCTCACCGACGGCGCGGACGTCACGTACGCCGTCGTCAAGCTGCAGGAGGCGTGAGGATGAGGACCGTTCGCGTGGCCGCCGCCATCATCAAGTCCGACCAGGGGATTCTGGCCTGCAGGAGGGCCGACGCCCAGGGAGACGGCGGCTGGGAGTTTCCCGGTGGCAAGGTCGAGGAGGGCGAGTCCGCGGAGGCAGTCTGCCGCCGCGAGGTGGCCGAGGAACTCGGCTGCCGCCTGCAGCTCGCGTGGCCCTACGACGTCGTGGAGGCCGACTACCCGGACTTCCACCTGGTCATGGAGTGCTTCGCCTGCACGCTCGAGCCGGAAGAGGAGCCCGTGGCAACGCCCGGCGTCCACTCCGAGCTGCGCTGGGTCGACCGAGACGGCCTCATGGGCATTGACTGGCTGCCCGCCGACCGTACCCTTGCCCAGAGTCTGGGCATGAACTGGGACGCCGCATTTGGCGCGGAGTTCCTCTAGTCCAGACGGCACAACGGGGCCAGGCCCCGGGCGCCGCAAGGCCCGCACCCTCACCCAAGCACGCGACCAAGGGAGGACCGCATGAGCAAGGCAGACAAGATCTTTGTCGCCATGTGCGAGGACATCATCAACAACGGAACCACCACCGAGGGGCAGAAGGTCCGCCCGCACTGGGAGGACGGCAGCGCCGCCTACACCATCAAACAGTTTGGCGTCTGCAACCGCTATGACCTGCGCGAGGAGTTTCCGGCCCTCACGCTGCGCCGCACGGCCCTGAAGTCCGCCATGGACGAGGTGCTCTGGATCTACCAGAGGAAGTCCAACAACATCCACGACCTCAAGAGCCACATCTGGGACGAGTGGGCGGACGAGGCCGGCTCCATCGGCAAGGCCTACGGCTACCAGATCGGCGTGAAGTCCCACTACCCCGAGGGGGACTTCGACCAGATGGACAAGGTCCTCTACGACCTGCGCAATACGCCCTTCTCGCGCCGCATCATGACCAACACCTACGTCTTTGCGGACTTGAGCGAGATGAACCTCTATCCGTGCGCCTACTCGGTGACCTACAACGTCACCCAGCGCGCCGACGATGAGCGCCCAACGCTCAACATGGTGCTCAACCAGAGGAGCCAGGACGTGTTGGCGGCAAACAACTGGAACGTCTGCCAGTACGCCATCCTGCTCATGATGGTGGCCCAGACCGTGGGCATGGTGCCGGGCCAGCTCGTCCACATGATCGCCGACGCCCACATCTACGACCGCCACGTGGACATCGTCCGCGAGCTCATCTCGCGCCCGCAGCACCCCGCGCCACGCGTGAGCCTGAACCCCGAGGTCACCGACTTCTACGCCTTCACCACCGACGACCTGCTGGTGGAGGGTTACGAGCACGGCCCGCAGGTCAAGAACATCCCCATCGCCGTCTAGGAGGCCTCATGGACGCAATAGTTTCAGTCACGACGGACTGGGCCATCGGCAAGGACGGGGGGCTCCTCGTGCCCAACCGCGCCGACATGCGCCGCTTCGTGCAGCTCACCCGCGGCTGCACCGTGCTCATGGGGAGAAAGACCCTCGAGAGCTTCCCGGGAGGGCCGCTCAAGGGCCGCCGCAACGTGGTGGTCTCGCGCCAGGAGGGCTACGCTCCGGAGGGGGTCGAGGTCTTCCCCACGCCGGAGGGGGCGCTTGAGGCCACGAACGCTGACGAGAAGGTCTGGCTCATCGGCGGCGCCTCCATCTACCAGGCGCTTCTCGACAAGTGCGAGCGTGCCTACGTCACCGTGAACGAGTGCGTGCGCGAGGCGGACGCGTGGTTTCCCAACCTGGACGAGAGCCCGGACTGGGAGGTCGAGATCCGCGGGGAGAGGGGCGTCACCGAGGCCGGCGTGCCGTTTGAGTTCGTGACCTACCGTCACAGATAGGCAACGCCGCAAGAGGCCCGACAAGGGGGGCGGGGGTGAGTGGCACACGCGCTTGGCGTGTCACTCACCCCCGCCCCCCTCTGTCACGACAGGCTACTCTGCCTGGGGCGCCAGGCCGTTGATGACGTCGGAGCCGCCGTAGAGGGCGCTGAAGAACTCGGGCGTGCCGTTGACAGACCAGTTGCCGTCCCCGTCCTTGGAGAGCGAGACGGCCACCGTCGTGGTGACGGGGCTCTCGTTGGCGTCGAGGCGCGCGTAGAGAAGCTCCACGAGCTTGTCTACCAGGGCCTGGCGGCCGGACTCGGCGTAGGCCTGCTGGGACTCCTCGGTCTCCGCCCAGGCCGCGTAGTCGGAGGCAGCGGCGTCAGCAGCCACGGAGAGGCTCTGGTTGGTCACCGTGACCGAGACGCTGGCGGAGTCCCCGTCGACCGTGGCATCGCCCACCTCGAAGGAATAGTTCTTGAAGCAGTGCCCGTGGTACTCGTAGTCGCGCACGCCATAGGCGGTGAGCTGCGTCATGGTGGCGTCGTCGCCGTAGATGGGCTCGACGGCGTCCTTGTCCCTCTTGGCGTCCGCCTGGTCATCGGCGGCCACGGAGTAGGACTCCATGGTGCGGGTCACGAGGTCGACGACCTTGTCCTTGTCGGACTTGCAGCCGGTGGTGCCCAGAAGGGCGAGCGTGCAGGCAAGCAGGACGCAGAGGGTCGGAACAGCGCGCTTGGTGTGCATGGGAATGACTCCAGACTTCGATTCTTGACATCAGGAGCTTAGCGCAAACGCAGAAGGGGCGGGCGAGCCAAACCAGGCTCGCCCGCCCCCGCTTACTGCCATCAGGCCAGACGCAGCCGCGTCCGTGGCCTCTCTTTCCTACTCGTAGTCGTTTGCGACGTCGATCCAGCTCTTGAGGAACTCCTCGCTCTCCTTGCGGTTGCGGGAGAGCTCGGCCGCGGCCACGACGGGAACCCAGTAGTGAATCTTCTGCTTGGGGACGTCGGCCTTCTTGGAGTAGAGGTCGAGGTAGGCCTCGGCCTTCTCGGGGTACTCCACGTTGAAGAGGATGTAGGTCATGGCGGCGTCGGCCTCGGGCAGGCCCTGGGTGACGTGGGCCCAGTCGCAGACGTAGAGCTCGCCGTCGTCACCCACGATGACATTGGTGGGGTTGAAGTCGCCGTGGCAGACGGACTTGCCGGCGGCCATGCGGTCGGCGCGCATCTGCAGGTCGTAGCGGACGGAGGGGTCAAGCTCCTTGACGCGGCCGATCATGGACGCGACCTTCTCCTTCTGCTTGGAGAGAAGCGCGGGAGCCGGCGTGTTCTGGACGGCCACCTGCAGGTCGACGAACTTCTCCAGAAGGGCGTCGAAGTCCGCGCCCTCCTCGGCCATGAGGGCCGCCAGGGTCTTGCCGGGGACGTACTCGGTGGCCAGGGCCCAGGAGCCGTCGGCCACCTGGGAGACCTCCAGCACGTGGGGGTGCTTGATGGGCGTCTCCGCGATGCGGGCCACGTTGAGGGCCTCGTTGAAGACGTCGCCGGCGGGCTTGGTGCCGTTGAACACCTTGACCACGCGGTTGCCGTCCTGGTAGACGACCTTGTTCTTGCGTGCGACGAGCTCGACCTTGCTATCAGACAGTTCCATGGTGCTGCCTCCTTTGTGGCAACGTGCTTAGAACCATTACGAGCGAGCATGCAAAGCGAGAAGGGGGCGGGACGTGCCCGCCCCCTCAGGGGAAACGCAAGAGGAGCTAGTCCTCGTAGGAGCTGGCCTCGCGGCCGTAGTAGGCGTCGAGGTAGAGGCTCTTGATCTCGGACACGAGCGGGTAGCGCGGGTTGGCGCCGGTGCACTGGTCGTTGAAGGCGTTCTCGGACATCTCGTCCAGGGTGTCCAGGAAGTACTTCTCGTCAACGCCGAACTCGGCGATGGTCTTGTGGACGCCCACGTGCTCCTTGAGCTCCTCAATCTTGGCCAGGAACTTCTCGAAGACCTCGGCGTCGTCCTTGCCGGTCACGCCGCAGAAGCGGGCGGCCTCGGCGTAGCGGTGCAGCGTCTTGGGGTGGTCGTACTGCGGGAAGGTGCCCATCTTGGTCGGGCGCTCGGCGGCGTTGTAGCGCATGACGCGGGTGAGGATGACCGCGTTGGCCCAGCCGTGCGGGATGTGGTGGTAGGCGCCGAGCTTGTGGGCCATGGAGTGGTTGACGCCCAGGAAGGCGTTGGCGAAGGCGATGCCGGCCATGCAGGAGGCGTTGGCCATGTGGTCGCGGGCCTCGACGTCGTTGGGGTTGTCGTAGGCGCGCGGCAGGTACTCAAAGACCAGCTTCATGGCGCGCAGGGCGAGGCCGTCGGTGTAGTCGGAGGCCATGACGGAGACGTAGGCCTCGAGGGCGTGGGTGAGCACGTCGACGCCGGAGGCGGAGGTGAGGCCCTTGGGCTGGGTCATCATGTTGTCGGTGTCGACGATGGCCATGTTGGGCATGAGCTCGTAGTCGGCCAGCGGCCACTTGGTGCCGGTCTCGGCGTCGGTGATGATGGAGAACGGCGTCACCTCGGAGCCGGTGCCGGAGGAGGTGGGGATGGCCACGAAGAAGGCCTTGGTGCCGCTCTTGGGGTACTTGTAGACGCGCTTGCGGATGTCCATGAAGTCCATGGCCATGTCCTCGAAGCGCTCCTCGGGGTGCTCGTACATGGTCCACATGATCTTGCCGGCGTCCATGGCGGAGCCGCCGCCGATGGCGATGATGCAGTCGGGGTTGAAGGCGCGCAGCAGCTCCAGGCCCTTCAGGCAGTCCTGCAGCTTGGGGTCGGGCGAGATGGACCAGAAGCTCGTGTGGGTGATGCCCTGCTCGTCAAGAGACGCCTCGATCTTCTTGGTGAAGCCGGAGGTGTAGAGGAAGGAGTCGGTCACGATGAAGGCGCGCTTCTTGCCGTAGACCTCGGAGAGCTCGCGCAGGGCGACGGGCATGCAGCCCTTCTTGAAGAAGATCTTCTCGGGGGTACGGAACCACAGCATGTTCTCACGCCTCTCTGCGACGGACTTGATGTTGAGCAGGTGCTGGGGGCCGACGTTGCCGGAGACGGAGTTGCCGCCCCAGGAGCCGCAGCCCAGCGTGAGGGAGGGAGCCATCTTGAAGTTGTAGAGGTCGCCGATGCCGCCCTGGGAGGAGGGGGTGTTGATGAGGATGCGGCAGGTCTTCATGGCCTCGTAGTGCTTCTGGATCTTCTCCTTCTCATTGACGTTGACGTAGAGGGAGGAGGTGTGGCCGTAGCCGCCGTCGGCGACGAGGCGCTCCGCCTTGGCGATGGCCTCGTCGAAGGTCTTGGCCTTGTACATGCCCAGGACCGGGGAGAGCTTCTCGTGCGCCATCTCCTCGGAGGGGTCAACGCTCTCGACCTCGCCGATGAGGATCTTGGTGCTCTTGGGCACCTCGACGCCGGCGATCTGGGCGATGGTGTGAGCGCTCTGGCCGACGATCTTGGCGTTGACGGAGCCGTTGATGATCACGGTCTTGCGGACGCGGTCCAGCTCGTCGCCCTTGAGGAAGTAGCAGCCGCGGGCAGCGAACTCGGCCTTGACGGCGTCGTAGACATCGGCGAGGACGGTCACGGACTGCTCGGAGGCACAGATCATGCCGTTGTCGAAGGTCTTGGAGTGGATGATGGAGTTGACGGCCAGCTTGACGTCGGCGGTGGAGTCGATGATGACCGGGGTGTTGCCGGGGCCGACACCCAGGGCGGGCTTGCCGGAGGAGTAGGCGGCGGAGACCATGCCCGGGCCACCAGTGGCCAGGATGATGTCGGCGTCGTGCATCAGCTCGTTGGTGAGCTCCAGGGACGGCACGTCAATCCAGTCGATGATGCCCTTGGGGGCGCCGGCGGCCTCGGCGGCGTCGCGGACGATGCGGGCGGCCTCGGCGGTGCACTTCTTGGCGCGCGGGTGCGGGGAGATGAGGATGGCGTTGCGGGTCTTCAGGGCCAGCAGGCACTTGAAGATGGCGGTGGAGGTGGGGTTGGTGGTCGGGATGACGGCGGCCACGATGCCCATGGGCTCGGCGACCTTCTTGAAGCCCATGGCGGGGTCGTCCTCGATGACGCCGCAGGTCTTCATGTCCTTGTACTTGTTGTAGATGTACTCAGCGGCGTAGTGGTTCTTGATGACCTTGTCCTCCATGACGCCCATGCCGGTCTCCTCCACGGCCATCTTGGCCAGGGGGATGCGCTGCTTGTTGGCGGCCATGGCGGCCTCGTAGAAGATCTTGTCGACCTGCTCCTGGGAGAAGGTGGCGAACTCGGCCTGCGCGGCTCGCATCTCCTTGAGGCGGGCCTGCAGCGCCTCGACGCTGTCGATGGTGGTGGTCTGGACCTTCTTAGCCATTCTTCCTCCTATTGTCCTGGCCGCGCGTCCAAGGGGTGCGCGCGGTCACACAGAGAACCGGGCTTTGGGCGGGAGACCGGGCCACACGGGCCCTCTGACGTCCCCGTCCTTCCGTCTAGCCCGAGTATAACAAGGCGGAAATTGGCAAGAAACGTGGGATTGATACCACGGGGCGGTGGTATCAATCCCACAGCTGGCGGCAGGTGTCGCCCTTCCTCTTTGATTGCATGCTTGATGCCGTTCACGGCAGCTTTGCTACCGCTCGGCGAGAAGTTCCTCCAGACGGTAGACCCATGCGGAGGCGTCTGCGTCGGTGACGTCGAGGCGGAGCCAGCCGGGCTTCTCGCCACCCGCAGGGCAGACGTCAACCCACGGGCCAAAGCCGCAGCGCAGCGTGGATGAGGCGCGCTGGTAGTCAGGGTCGGACGTGAGGCCGGGGTAGCGCACGGCGGCCACGCGCGGATGGCAGGCGAGGTAGCAGGCCACGGCTTGGGCAGCGTCGGAGCGGGCGCGCCACTCCCCCGCCGGCATGGACTCGGCGAGCTCGGCCAGCCGGTCAAGCGGCGGGCCGCCCGCGGCGACTGCCACGAGCGGCCCGAACTGAGCAGCGTTGTTCGATGGGGCGCCCACCCTAGCTCCTGCGCTCGGCGACCTCGGCCAAGACGTCCGCGATGAAGTCGTCAAGCTCGCGCTGGACGGTCTCGTTGGAACGGTCGCGGACGGAGATGTTGCCGGCCTCGACCTCCTTCTCGCCCAGGATCAGCATGTAGGGCACGCGGTCGGTGGAGCGGGCCTCGCGGATCTTGTAGCCGATCTTCTCGTCGCGGTCGTCGCAGGCCACGCGGATGCCGGCCTCCTCGAGCCTGGCCGTGACCTGGTGCGCGTAGTCACGGCTCTTCTCGGAGACGGGAAGGACCTTGACCTGGACGGGAGCGAGCCACGTGGGGAACTTGCCGGCGTAGTGCTCGATGAGGATGCCAATGAAGCGCTCGATGGAGCCAAAGCAGACGCGGTGAAGCATGATGGGGCGCTTCTTGGAGCCGTCGGCGTCGGTGTACTCGAGGTCGAAGTTGATGGGCATCTGGAAGTCGAGCTGGACGGTGCCGCACTGCCAGGTGCGACCCAGGGAGTCCTCCAGGTGGAAGTCGATCTTGGGGCCGTAGAAGGCGCCGTCGCCCTCGTTGACCTCGTAGTCCATGCCGAGCTTGGTGAGGGCGGTCTTCAGGCCCTCCTCGGCGCGCTCCCAGTCCTCGTCGGAGCCCATGGAGTCCTCGGGGCGCGTGGAGAGCTCGACGTGGTACTTGAAGCCGAACTTCTGGTACACGGAGTCGATGAGGTTGACCACGCCGACGATCTCGTCGGTGAGCTGGTCGGGACGGACGAAGAGGTGCGCGTCGTCCTGGTTGAAGCAGCGCACGCGGAACAGGCCGTGCAGGGCACCGCGCAGCTCGTGGCGGTGCACAAGGCCGATCTCGCCGGCGCGGATGGGCAGCTCGCGATAGCTGTGGGGCTTGGAGGCGTAGACGAGCACGCCGCCCGGGCAGTTCATGGGCTTGATGCAGTACTCCTCGTCGTCGATGACAGTGGAGTACATGTTGTCCTTGTAGTGGTCCCAGTGGCCGGAGGTCTTCCAGAGCTGCTTGTTCATGATGAGCGGCGTGGAGATCTCCACATAGCCGGCCTTGTGGTGGATCTCGCGCCAGTAGTCGAGCAGCGTGTTCTTGAGAATCATGCCGTTGGGCAGGAAGAACGGAAAGCCGGGGGCCTCGTCGCGCATCATGAAGAGGTCCATCTCGCGGCCGATCTTGCGGTGGTCGCGCTTCTTGGCCTCCTCGAGCAGGCGCATGCGCTCGTCGAGCTCGTCCTTGGTGGCAAAGGCGATGCCGTTGATGCGCGTGAGCATCTTGTTGTTCTTGTCGCCCTTCCAGTAGGCGCCGGAGACGCCCGTGAGCTTGAAGGCCTTCAGGGCCTTGGTGTAGGTGAGGTGCGGGCCGACGCACATGTCGATGTACTCGCCCTGCTGGTAGAAGGTGATGCGGGCGTCCTCGGCAAGATCGCCGATGTGCTCCACCTTGTACTTCTCGCCGCGCTCCTGCATGAGGGCGACGGCCTCCTCGCGGGGAAGCTCGAAGGTGGTGAACTTGAGGTTCTCCTTGCAGATCTTCTTCATCTCGGCCTCGATGGCGGGGAAGTCATCCTCGGAGATCTTCTTCTCGCCGAGGTCCACATCGTAGTAGAAGCCGTTGTCGGTGGCGGGGCCGTAGGCAAAGTCCGCCTCGGGATACAAGCGCTTGATGGCCTGGGCCATGATGTGGGCCGCGCTGTGGCGGATGACGTGGGTGACCTCGTCAGCCGGGCACTCGTCCACGTGGCCGTCGTTGTAGAGAACCTTCATCGCTAAAACCTCTTCCTTTGGGCAATGAGCCAACTCAGTGTACTAGACATGAAAAAAGCCCGCACGCCGGGAGAACCCGGTGCTGGGCGATTATGTGGCGCCTGTCACGTGGCCTCGCGGCCCTTGAGGGACAGACGCCTAGATAGTCTGGGTGGTACGGATGCCCTGGTGCGGCATAGACATGCTGGATTGCCTTTCCTGCGACTGCATTGCCCTCTGGTTTACCACAAACGCGCGTCGCTTAGCCACCGGGCAACAAACGCGTAGCAAATCACCGCCTGCCCGCCCCCGCAAATTGGGGACGTGTTCAATTTTGCGCAAATTTGAACGGGGGTGCGGACGAAAAGTTGGACGCCGACAGGCGTCCGGATTGGAGCCCGCAATGTACTCGAGCGACGAGAGGGACGCCATCCTGGGGCTCTGGCGCGAGTCCGGCCGGCCGGCCCACAGGTTCGCCAGGGAGTCGGGGCTCGCCTCCGCCGAGTCGATCAGGCGCTGGGCGTCCGGCGACCTGGGCGTCGGCTGGCACGCCCCCTATACTCTTGCCCAGAGGGCCGACGCCGCGCGCAGGGCGCTCGCCGGGGAGGACCCCGCCGAGGTCGCCGCGTCGATCGGCTGCCACCCGGAGACCGTGCGCGGCTGGGCCCGCGCCGCGGGGAGGGAGGGCGAGGTGTCGCTCGCGAACGGACGGGGCGCCCCGCGCGTGCCGCCGCCGGCCGACCCCGGGGACCTGGAGGCCCTCAGGGCCGAGAACCGGGCCCTGAGGCTGGAGCTCGCCAGGGCCGAGGCGGTGTTGGACGTCCTAAAAGGAGGCGGCCCGGGGCGGGGCCCGGACTCGCTGACGGCGGCGGAGAGGGCGCTGGTCGCCGACGCCCTTAGGCCCGGGTTCGGCCTGGAGGACGCCCTGCGCGCGGCCGGCGTGGCGCGCAGCACCTACTACTACCACCGCGCCCGCAGGGGCGCCCCCGACCGCCTGGCCGCCCTGAGGGCGCGGGTGCGCGCCCTGTTCGAGGCCGGGGGCGGGGCCTGGGGCTACCGCACGATATGGGCGAGGCTGCGCCTGGACCCCGACGAGCCCCTGGCGGTCTCCGAGAAGGTCGTGAGGCGCGTCATGCGCGAGGAGGGGCTCGAGGTGCGCTACCTGAGGCGCCGCAGGCGCTGGAGCAGCTATGCCGGCGAGGTCTCCGAGGCCCCTCCCAACCTGCCGCTGCGCCCCGACGGCACCCACGACTTCTCCGCCTCGCGCCCCAACGAGCTGTGGGTCACCGACGTCACCATGTTCACGATAGGGTCGGGGCGCTGCTGGCTGTCGCCGGTGGTCGACTGCTTCGACGGGGCGGTCGTGGCGTGGACCCTGTCGGAGTCCCCCGACGCCCGCATGGCCGACTCGATGCTGGAGGCGGCGGCCTCGACGCTCGCGGCCGGCGAGCGGCCCGTGGTCCACACCGACCGCGGCTGCCACTACAGGTGGCCGGGCTGGGCGGCGATATGCGAGCGCCACGGCCTGGTGCGCAGCATGTCGAGGAAGGGCCGCAGCCCCGACAACGCCGCGGCCGAGGGCTTCTTCGGCCGGCTCAAGCAGGAGTTCTACCACGGCAGGGACTGGTCCGGGGTGGGCTTCGAGGAGTTCCGGCGGCGCCTGGCGGGCTACCTCGCCTACTACAACTCGGGCAGGATCAAGCGGAGCCTGGGGTGGAGGAGCCCGGAGCAGTACCGCAGGGACCTGGGGTACTCTCTCCGTAGTGTCTAAGAAATTGTCCGCACCCCCAACACGTCCCCAATTTGCGGGGCGCAGCGGCAGCAAAAGGCCAGGCGAGAAGAGCACGCTTCTCGCCTGGCCTTGGGTGCGGGGGTGATGCGCGGCCGCTACTGGATGCGGGTGCGGCAGTAGGGGCAGACCTTCCAGTCCGCGTTGAGCGGGCGGTGGCAGGTGGGGCAGACGTTGCGGACCTGCGTGTTGCAGATGGGGCAGACCACAAAGTCACGGTCGATGGGGGCGCCGCACTTGGGGCAAATGCCGTAGTGGGAGAGCTGGTGCTCGCGCAGGGCGATGTCCAGGTCCTGCTCCTCGCGGTCGATGAGGTAGGAGCTCGGACGCAGGATGACGTAGGCGAGCAGGCCCACGATGGGGATGACGGAGATAATGGCCCACATCCACCAGGGCTCGGCGCCGCGGCGCTGGGCGTCGCGGATGACGTAGACGATGGAGAGGATGTACAGCATGACGACGCAGATGACCATGAGGTAAAGCACCATGCGAACCTCAGGGGTGATGAGCTGGTCGAGCAGTTCCTGCATGTTTGGGACTCCTTCTTGTGACTTCAGTCAGGCGGCCGTGACGCATGCCGCGGCAACTCGCACGATTGTAGCAGAGCCTACGCCAGAAGGCCTGCGACCTCGCCCGCAAGGGTGATGGAGCCGCAGGCAACGTAGGATTCTCCACACAAAGCCGACGTTGCGCAGGCCACGTCCGGGTACTCGGCCGTGACCGTGGCGCCGGCCTCGCGGAAGAGCCCGGCGAGCTCGTGGGCCGCAAGAGCGCGTGGCGAGGCGGTCTGGGTCACGCAGACCGAGGGGAACGCGGGGGCCAGCAGACGCACGATGCCGGCCACGTCCTTGTCGGCCAGGACGGCGCAGAGAAGCTGCGGGCGGCGGGCCACGTCAGGCTCCACGGCCACGACGGCGGCGAGAAACGCCTCGACGCTCTGCGGGTTGTGACAGGCGTCGATGAGGACGGGCGGCTCCGGGCGCAGCAGCTGGAAGCGGCCGGGCGCGGGACAGGTGACCAGAGACTCGAAGAGGGCGTCCTGGGCAAGGGCGCGGCCGAGGTGTGCCTCGGCCAGCGCGACGGCGCAGGCCACGTTGGCGGCCTGGTAGCCGGGCTTGAGGCAGGCGAGCTCCACGTAGAGGGAACGCGGGGTGTTGACGGAGAGCTCGAGCGGGGCGCCCAGGCGGTTCGGCCGCTTGGTAACGCCAAAGCTGGCCTGCGGCAGGCCGGCGTGCTCGCGCGCGATGCCGGGGTGCATCTCGCCGGCCACGTCGGCGCGGTCGAGCGCGCGCACGAGGGTGGGCGTGACGCCGGCCGCGCGGCACTGCTCGAGGAAGACGTCCTCCACGCTCGTGGGCGTGGCGCAGCCGACGCCCAGGACGCAGGCGCGGCCGGGCTTGATGATGGCGGCCTTCTCGCCCGCGATGGCCTCCAGGGTGTCGCCGAGGATGCGCGTGTGGTCAAGGCCGATGCCGGTGACAGCCACGCTGCGGATGGACTTCATGGCCGAGGTGGCGTCCCAGCGGCCGCCCATGCCGCACTCCAGGACGGCCACGTCGACGCCGGCCTCGGCAAAGACCACGGCGGCGGCCACGGTCAGGGTGTCGAACTCCGTGACGTCGTAGGGGCGCTCGCCCGCGGTGGCGCGGCGGGCGTTGACGCGGCGGCCGGCCTCGGCCGCGGCGGCGATGCCATGGGCGAAGGCGGCCTCGCTCACGGGGGCGCCGCCGACCTCCATGCGCTCGGTGTAGCTGACGAGCTCCGGCGAGGTGTAGAGCGCCACGGACAGGCCCTCGCCCGCCAGGATGGCGGCGGTGAAGCGCGAGGTGGACGTCTTGCCGTTGGTGCCGGCTATCTGGACGCAGTCGTAGCGGAGGTCGGGGTCGCCCAGCTCGGCGAGCATGTCCTCGACGGTCTCCAACATGGGGCAGATGCCAAAGCGCAGCGCCGAGTGGAGCTGCTCCAGCGCCTCGTCATACGTGAGGTCCGCGACCTCGAAGGGAACCCTGTACATCTTTCCTCCTGACAGGACAGCGGGGACGTTGTTAGTTACCTGGGAAAGGGGACACCCTTGGCAGGTGCCTGGCGGACGCCCTCTGCCGGGAGCCTGGCTCTTCTCGCCAGGAGTGTCCCTTTTACCAGGTAATAATCAACGCCCCCCAGCGTCTGGTGGCTAGCGGTTGCTGCCGAGCATGAGCTGCATGGCCTCCTGGCGGCACTTGATCTCCTTAAGGCAGCCGCGGACGGCGGACGTTGTGGTCTTGGAGCCCGCGGAGCGCACGCCGCGCATGGTCATGCAGGTGTGCTCGGCCTCCAGGACCACGAGGACGCCCAGCGGGTCGAGCTCGCGCACCATGGCATCGGCGATCTGCGCGGTCAAACGCTCCTGCAGCTGGGGGCGCTTGGCGTATCCGTTGACGCAGCGGCTAATCTTGGAGAGGCCCGTCACGTGCCCGTCGCGCGGGATGTAGCACACGTGCGCCTTGCCGACGAAGGGCAGCAGGTGGTGCTCGCACATAGACGAGAAGGGGATGTCACGGACAATGACCATCTCCTCGTTGCCCGGCTCGTGGAACTGCTTGCGCAGGTGCGCGCCCGGGTCCTCCTGCATGCCGCCGAAGATCTCCTCGCAGGCGCGCGCCACGCGGTCGGGCGTGCCCTGCAGGCCCTCGCGGTCCGGGTCCTCGCCTATGGCGAGAAGGAACTCGCGGACGGCGGCCTCCACGCGGGGCTTGTCGAGCTTGGAATAGCGAAGGTCCTGGCTCATGCGCGGACGCTCCTCTCGGCTGCCGCGCGCTCCGCGGCCTCGATGACGTGCCTGGCAAGAATCGCCGTGGTCACGGCGCCCACGCCGCCTGGGACGGGCGTGATCGCGGCCACCACGGGCTCGGCGGCGTCAAAGTCCACGTCCCCCACCAGGCGCCGGCTCTTCTCGTCCCAGTTGATGCCCACGTCAACCACAACCTGGCCGGGCGCCACGCAGTCCGCGCCCACGGTGCCGGCGTGCCCGGCGGCCGCCACCAGGACGTCCGCGCGGCGGCACTCGGCGGAAAGGTCCGCCGTGCGCGTGTGGCACATGGTGACGGTGGCGTTTCTGGCCTGGAGCATGAGCGAGACGGGCTTGCCGATGACCAGCGAGCGCCCGACCACGGTCACGCGCGCGCCCTCGAGCGCAACGCCATAGTGGCCGAGCACCTCGAGGACGGCCTCGGCCGTGCACGGGGCAAACTCGCCCGCACGGCCCGCGAGCGTGGACAGAAGCGAGGCGTCGGTCATGCAGTCGACGTCCTTGCCCGGGTCAAGGGCGGCCGCGGCGACGCGCTCGTCAAGCTGGGACGGCAGCGGCCGGAACATGAGGCAGCCGTGCACGGAGGCATCGGCGTTGACGTCGGCCACGCAGGCGAGAAGCTCCTCCTGCGTGCAGCCAGCGCCAAGGACGCGCACGTCGGCGTCTATGCCGACCTTCTCGCAGCGCTTGAGGAGGCCGCGCTCGTAGGAGAGGTCGTCGGGGCGCTCCCCCACCCGGATGACGGCAAGTCGCGGTGTGACGCCGGCGGCCTTGAGAGCATCGGCGCGGGCGGAGAGGCGCTCGGTGAGCGCGCGGGCGACGGGCGCGCCCTTCAACAGCTCGGCCATCAGGACTCCCTTCTGACCTTGGCGGTCGTGGCGGCAGACAGCTTGCGAGCGCGGGGCACCCACTCGCACAGAAGCGCGTCGCACTCGCGCTCCAGCTCGGCGGCGCGGGCGCGGTCGCGCATGGAGGCCGTGTTGACGTAGACGTTGACCGAGGACGCCTCCATGGCGGCGCGGCAGAGGTGCGCTCCGCACGCCACGTCGGAAAGGAGCATGCACGAGCCCTTCTGGCCCAGCTCCTCCAGGGCCATGAGGGCCCTGGCGCAGCTGACCATGGTGCGGTAGGGCGGCAGCGCGGCCTCGTGCAGGGCCGCCTCCACGGCGTCGGCGCGGGCGGGGTCCTCCCGCGGCAGGGCGTAGGCGGCGGAGACGAGGCCATAGGCCCGCGCGTCCTCGTCCACCAGGACAAGAAGCTCGTGGCGGATGCGCTCGGCCTGCGCCAGGGCGAGGCGAACGTCGGCCTCGACCGCAGCGTAGCGAGACTTGCCCACGGTGTAGTTGGCGACCATGGACGCAAGCGCGGCGCCCAGGGCGCCCACGAGCGCCGCCGCGCCGCCGCCTCCGGGAACGGGCTCGCGCGCGGCGAGGCGCTCGGCGAAGTCGGCGGCGGCAAGCGCCGCCAGGCCGGTGGAACTGGTTTCAGAAAGCATGTAACTCCGAAGCGTTTTGAAACAGGAATGAGAAGAAGAAACTGTCCCTTTTTCTCAACTAGAACAGGCCGGTGATGCGGCCGTCGGGAGTGACGTCGATCTTCTCGGCGGCCGGGACGCGCGGCAGGCCGGGCATGGTCATGATGTCGCCCGTAAGGGCCACCACGAAGCCGGCGCCGGCGCTCACGCGCAGGTCACGCACGGTGATGCGGAAGCCCTCGGGGGCGCCCAGGCGCTTGGGGTCGTCCGAGAAGCTGTACTGGGTCTTTGCCATGCAGACCGGAAGGCCGCCAAAGCCCTGCTCCTCGAGCTGCCTCAACATGCGCGCCGCCTTGGGGGCAAAGTCAACGCCGTCGGCGTGGTAGACCCTCGTGGCAATGTCCTCGACCTTCTTGGCCAGTGGCTCGTCCAGCTCGTAGGCAAAGCGGAAGTCGGACGGCTCGTCGCAGAGGCGCAGGACCTCCTCGGCCAGGGCGCGGCCGCCCTCGCCGCCCTTGGCCCAGACCTCGGAGAGGGCCACGTTGACGCCGAGCTCGTTGCACCTCTGCTCAACGAGAGCCAGCTCGGCGGGGGTGTCCGTCGGGAAGGCGTTGATGGCCACCACCACGGGCAGGCCCCAGACGTCCTTGATGTTGGAGACGTGGCGCAGCAGGTTGGGCATGCCGGCCTCGAGGGCATCGAGGTTCTCCTCGGTGAGGGCGTCCTTGGCCACGCCGCCGTTGTACTTGAGTGCGCGGACGGTGGCAACCAGCACCACGGCCGATGGAGCAAGGCCCGTGGCGCGGCACTTGATGTCCAGGAACTTCTCCGCGCCGAGGTCAGCGCCAAAGCCGGCCTCGGTCACCACGTAGTCGGCGAGCCTCATGGCCGTGGTCGTGGCCTCCACGGAGTTGCATCCGTGGGCGATGTTGGCAAAGGGGCCGCCGTGGACGAAGGCGGGGTTGCCCTCGAGCGTCTGGACCAGGTTGGGCTTGATGGCGTCCTTGAGAAGGGCGGCCATGGCGCCCTGGGCGTGAATGTCGGCCACGGTGACCGGCTGGCGGTCGTAGGTGTAGGCAATGACCATGCGGCCAAGGCGGTCACGCAGGTCCATGAGGTCGGAGGCCATGCAGAAGGCCGCCATGACCTCGGAGGCCACGGTGATGTCAAAGCCATCCTCGCGCGGCATGCCGTTGGCGATGCCGCCCAGGCCGTCCACGACGTTCCTGAGCTGGCGGTCGTTCATGTCCACGCAGCGCTTCCAGACGATGCGCCGCGGGTCTATGCCGAGGCTGTTGCCCTGCTTGATGTGGTTGTCCAGCATGGCGGCGCACAGGTTGTTGGCCGCGCCGATGGCATGGAAATCGCCGGTGAAGTGGAGGTTGATGTCCTCCATGGGAACCACCTGGGCGTGCCCGCCGCCGGCGGCTCCGCCCTTGACGCCAAAGACGGGGCCGAGCGAGGGCTCGCGCAGGCAGAGAAGCGCGTTCTTGCCCATGCCGCACAGGGCGTCCGCAAGGCCCACAGACGTGGTGGTCTTGCCCTCGCCGGCGGGCGTGGGGTTGATGGCCGTAACCAGGACGAGCTTGCCCTTCTGGGGCAGGTCCTTGAGGCTGTGGATGTCAACCTTGGCCTTGTGGCGGCCGTAGCACTCGAGCTGCTCCTCCGCGAGGCCGGCCTTGGCGGCCACCTCGGTGATGGGGAGCATCCCTGCTTGCTGGGCGATCTCGATGTCAGAAAGGTACTCGGCCATGCGGTCCTCCTCAAAGACGGCGCCGGGCGGCAGTGCGCTGACCTTCCACTATAGCCCGCCCTCCCCGCAAATTGAACTGCACCCCAAAACTTGGACGGCTTAAATAAGAACTACGCCGCAAGGGACTGTCTCCGGAACTCCTCCGGGGTCAGTCCCTTCAGTTTAACCTGGCGCCTCCTCGTGTTCCAATGGACCACGAAGTCGTCGAGGTCCGCCTTGAAGGACTCGAAGTCCGGCCACGTCCTTCCACGGAAGAACTCGTCCTTGATGTGGCCGAACACCTGCTCCGTCGCGCCGTTGTCGATGCAGTTGCCCTTCCGGGACATGCTCTGCACCACGCCGGCCTCCTCCAACCGCCTGCACCAACCGGCCTGCTGGTACTGCCAGCCCATGTCCGAGTGCAGGATCGGCCTGGAGCCCTTGGGCTTCTTGGACACGAGCTGGTCGAGCAGCTCGTGCTGCTGAGCCATGTTGGGGTGCAGCGACGTGGACCAGGCGACGATCTCCTTGCTGCCGAAGTCGTAGACCGGCGCGAAGTAGGCCTTGCCCCAGGGCTGCTTGAACTCGGTGACGTCGGTGCCCATCTTTTCCCACGGCCCGTCGGCGGCGAAGTCCCTGCCGATGACGTTCTCGAAGGTCTTTCCGACCTTGCCCCTGTACGAGTTGTACCTGTGGTAGTCGGTCTCGCGGCGGATCCCGCAGCTGATGCCCATCTCGCGCATCATCTTCAGCGTCGTCTTGTAGGCTATGCGCACGCCCTGCTCGGCGCGCAGGCACATGGCGATCTGCCTGTGGCCGCACCCGTTGGCGGTGCGCGAGAATATCTCGGCGGCGGCCTCCCAGAGCTCGGGCCTGGTGGGAGCCTTCGGGTGCGACAGCGCGTAGTAGTAGCTGGACCGGGCCATGCCGGCGCACTCCAGCAGGCGCCCCAGCCCGTGCCCCTCTTCGCGCAGGACCCTCACGGCCTCGACCTTCGCCCTGGTCAGAGCCCGTCCCTCTCGACCAGGGCACGCAATTTTTTAGGTAGGCCACCTCGGTCTCGAGCCTTCGGCAGCGCTCCTCGAGCTCCTCCTCGCGGGTCCGCGGCCTCGCCTTGGAACCGCTCGGCCGGCCCTTGGGCCTCGGGCGCAGGGCCTCCGCGCCGCCCCGGCGGTATAGCGCGCACCACTTCTTGAGCGGCGACATCGACATTATGCCGAACGCCGCCATCGCCTCGGCCTTCGTCATGCCGCCGTCGACCACGGCGGAGGCTGCGGCGACCTTCTGCTCGTATGTGTACCTGGCCTGCTTGCCGTCCATGGATAGCAGCACCCCGCTTCCGAACGACCGGTATACGCAGAGCCATTGTCTCACGGTTCCGCGCGGGACCGACAGCGCCTTCGCCGCAGACTTGTAGCCGTTGCCTCGCTCGAAGAGCCCGATCGCCGCCTTCCTGGCCTCGATGTCGTGCTTCACCCTCAAGTCGACACGCATAAAAAGCCTCCCATTTCTCGTGTCCAAGAAATGGGAGGCAGTTCAAATTGGGGACGTGTTCGTTTTTGCGCAAAGTGGGGACAGGTTGGGGCGGCAGACGGCGCAGAAGGCTCGTCCGGCCGCGCCGCCCCAGGAAGCAAGCCCCTACAGCAGGCCGCGGCGCTCCTCCACCAGCGGGCGGAAGAAGTCGATGGTCGCGGGGTCGGACGGGTCGATGAAGGTGCCGTGGCCCGTGTCCAGGGCCTCGATGGCGGCCACGTCCTCGGCCGCGAGCTCGAAGTCAAAGACGTCGAGGTTCTGGCGCATGCGCTCCTCGTGCGTGGACTTCGCGAGCACCACGATGTCGCGCTGCAGGAGCCAGCGCAGCACCACCTGCGCAGTCGTCTTGCCAAGGCGCTCGGCGATGCCGCAGATGACGGGGCTGTCCAGGACGCCGGCCGCGCCCGCGCCCAGCGGGGCCCAGGCCTGGTGCTGGATGCCGGCGGCCACCATGTAGTCGTGGGCGGCGCGCTGCTGGCAGAGCGGGTTTGTCTCCACCTGGTTCACCTGCGGCGCCATGCCGCCAAAGGCCGCGAGGTCGGCCAGACGCACTGGCAGGAAGTTGCTGGTGCCGATGGCGCGGACCTTGCCCTCCTCGTAGAGGCGCACGAGATCGCGCCAGGCGCCGTAGTAGTCGGCAAAGGCCTGGTGGAGAAGGACGAGGTCCAGGTAGTCGGTCTTGAGGCGACGCAGGGAGCGCTCCACGGAGGCGTACGTCTGGCCCTCGCCGTAGCAGCCGATCCAGACCTTGGTGGTGAGGAAGATATCGGAGCGGTCCACCGGCGAGGCCTGGATTGCGGCTCCGACCTGCTCCTCGTTGAAGTAGCACTGGGCCGTGTCAAGGTGGCGGTAGCCCACCTCGAGGGCCTTTTGAACAACCGGCTGGCACTCCTCGGCCGGCACGCGGTAGACGCCAAAGCCCACCTTCGGCATCCTGACTCCGTTGGAAAGCGTCGCGAACTCCATGCTCATCTCCTCCTCAAATTGGGGACGTGTTCGTTTTTGCGCAAAGTGGGGACAGGTTTGGCAAGAACCGCAAAGCGAGCCCCCCACGTGTATCCTAAGCTGCGGGGCATTCAAGTCCGTCCCAAATTTGCGCAAATTCGAACACGTCCCCAATTTGCGGGGCGGCGGGAGGGCGGCATGACGCAGGCGGAGACGACCAAGGACAGGCTGAGGCTCATTCTGGGCGAGGAGGGGCTCGCGCGGCTCGACGGGGCGTGCGTCATGGTCATTGGCCTGGGCGGCGTTGGCTCCAACTGCGTGGAGGCGCTCGCCCGCGGCGGCGTGGGCAACCTGGTGCTGCTCGACCGCGACGTGGTGGCGCCCAGCAACGTCAACCGCCAGGCCGTGGCCTACGCCAGCACCATCGGCCGCCCCAAGGCCGACGTGGCCCGCGCCATGGTGCTGGACATCAACCCCGAGGCCCGCGTCACCGCGGTCCAGGCGTTTCTCCCCAAGGACGGCATAGAGCAGACGCTGGCGCCCCTCCCCCGCCCGGACTACGTGGTGGACGCCATCGACACCGTGGCCCAGAAGCTGCAGCTGGCGGCCTGGTGCCAGGAGCGCGGCTACCGCGAGATTTCCGCCATGGGCGGCGGCAACAAGCTCGACCCCACCAGGCTCAGGTTCGCCCGCATAGAGGAGACGGTCAACTGCCCGCTCGCGCGCGTCATGCGCAAGGAGTGCAGGCGCCGCGGCATCCGCGACCTGCAGGTCCTCTACTCTGACGAGCAGCCCGTCCGCATGGAGAAGATCTCCGACGAGCAGTGGCGCGAGTCCGGCAGCCTCCTGGGCACCATGAGCTACTTTCCCCCCATCATGGGGCAGATGATCGCCAGCCGCGTGATCCGCGACCTCCTGGGCTGGGCGTAGGCACTCCGGCGGCGAGAGGGGTGGGTGTTTCTCGCAAAGCTACGGACGCAAAGGGCGCGTCCAAAGAGCTTTGCCGAGAAAACCCACCCCTCTCGCCTGCGTTAACGCTGCCGCCCAGGCCAGGAGGCCACCGCAACGGCAGGCCATGCATGCTGGTAAAGCCTCACAAGTACAATTAGGCACCCTACTTGCGCAGTGGGGTGCGTTCGCCACATGGGAGGAGCCCCGGCGGTTTCTCGGCAAAGCTCTTTGAGCGCGGTCTTTGCGCTCGTAGCTTTGCGAGAAAACCGCCGGGGCTCCGGACAGGTCTGCGAAACCGCCCTACTCGAAGTCCGCGATCTGGGACTTGAGCTGGTCGATGGTGGCGGTCAGCTCGGCTGCCTGGGCGCGCTTCTTCTCGATGACCTCGGGCGCCGCCTTGGCGACGAAGCCCTGGTTGCCCAGGGTGCGCTCGACGCTTGCGAGGTCCTTCTCGGCCTTGGCCAGCTCCTTCTTGAGGCGGGCGCCCTCGGCGGCGAGGTCCACCAGGCCGCCCAGGCCCACGAAGATCTCCAGCGTGCCGTCGGCAACGGAGACCGCGCCCTCGGCCTTCTGGACGTCGCCGCAGGCAAGCTCGCTCACGCGGCCGACGCTCTTGATGAAGCCCTCCTGGCCGGCCAGAACGGCGGCCTCGGCCTCTCCGCAGCGCACGGCCACCGCAAGCTCGACCTTGGGAGAGAGGCGGTAGCGAGCACGCGTGGAGCGCACGCAGGAGATGACGCGCTTGGCCAGCTCGAAATCGCCCTCGGCCTTCTCGTCAACGAAGGCGGCGAGCTCGGAGGGTTCGGGCCACTTGGCGACCATCAGGAACTCGGCGTCGTGGGCGTCGAGGCCGGAGGCCGGCAGGGCGTCCCAGACGCTCTCGGTCACAAACGGCATGACAGGGTGCAGCAGGCGCATGGAGACGTCCAACACGTAGACGAGGTTGCGCTGCACCTGGAGCTTCTCCTCGGGCGTGCCGTCCAGCAGGCGGCCCTTGCAGAGCTCGATGTACCAGTCGCAGACCTCGCCGCGGAAGAAGGACTGGATGTTGCGGGCGTAGTCGCCCAGGTTGTAGGTCTCAAGCTGCTCGGTGGCCTCGGAGACGGCGCGGGCAAGGCGGCTGAGCATCCAGGCGTCCTCGGGGGTCTCCACCCTGGGGGCGCCGGGCACGTAGCCGTCCAGGTTCATCTGGACGAAGCGGCTGGCGTTCCAGATCTTGGTGACAAAGCCGCGGGCCTGGTCGGTGCGGGGGCTGCCCAAAAGCTTCTTGGACTGCTTGTCGATGTCCGCGTCAAACTTGACGTCCTGGTTGTTGGTGATGAGCGTCAGCAGGTTGTAGCGCATGGCGTCCGCGCCGTACATCTTGATGAGCTCCATGGGGTCCACGCCGTTGCCCTTGGACTTGGACATGCGGCTGCCGTCCTTGGCCAGGATGGTGGCGTAGATGAAGACGTCGTGGAAGGGCACCTCGTCGGTGAAGTAGAGCGAGCTCATGATCATGCGAGCGACCCACAGGGCAATGATGTCGCGGGCCGTGACCAGCACCTTGGTGGGGTGGTGGGCCTCAAGCTCGGCAGTGTCGTCCGGCCAGCCCTGCGTGGCAAAGGTCCACAGCTGGGAGCTGAACCAGGTGTCCAGCACGTTCTCGTCCTGGTGCACGTGGTGGCCGCCGCACTTGGGGCAGACGTTGGCGTCCTCCATGAGGGCGTCGGACCAGCCGCAGTCCTCGCAGTAGAAGACCGGGATGCGGTGGCCCCACCACAGCTGGCGAGAAATGCACCAGTCCTTGAGGTTGTCCATCCAGGTGAGGTAGGTGTCGGTCCAGCGGGCCGGGTGGAACTTGACCTCGCCGCTCTTGACGACCTCGGTCGCGCGCTCCTTGAGCTTGTCCACGGCAACGAACCACTGCTCGGAGAGCCAAGGCTCCAGCGCGGTGTCGCAGCGGTAGCAGTGCATGACGGAGTGGTCCAGCTCCTCGATGTGGTCGAGCAGGCCGTGCTCGTCGAACCACTTGACGATGGCCTCGCGGCACTCGTCGCGGCTCATGCCGCTGAACTCGCCGTAGCCCTCGACGACGACCGCGTGCTCGTCGAAGACGTTGATCTGCTCGAGGTCGTGCGCCTGGCCCATGGCGTAGTCGTTGGGGTCGTGGGCGGGCGTGACCTTGACGAAGCCGGTGCCGTAGTTGGCGTCGACGTGCCAGTCGGAGAAGATCGGGATCTCTCGGTTGACGATGGGCAGCATGACCTTGGCGCCCACGAGCTTGGCCTTCTCGGGGTCGGACGGGCTCACGGCCACGCCGGCGTCGCCCAGCATGGTCTCGGGGCGGGTGGTTGCGACGGTGATGTACTCGACGCCGTCGACGGGCTCCACCAGCGGGTAGCGCATGAACCAGAGGTGGCCCTTCTCGTCGCGGTACTCGGCCTCGTCGTCGGAGATGGCCGTGGTGCAGTTGGGGCACCAGTTGACGATGCGCTTGCCGCGGTAGATGAGGCCGTCGTGGTACCAGTCGCAGAAGACCTTTCGCACGGCGCGGCTGAACTCGGGGCTCATGGTGAACTTCTCGTCAGAGAAGTCGATGGAGCAGCCCATGCGCTTGATCTGGCTGACGATGGTGCCGCCGTACTCGTGCGTCCAGTCCCAGCACGCGTCGATGAACTTCTCGCGTCCGATCTTCAGGCGAGAGACGCCCTCGCTCTTGAGCTTCTTGTCCACCTTGGTCTGCGTGGCGATGCCGGCGTGGTCGGTGCCCAGGATCCAACGGGTGGAGCGGCCGCGCATACGGTTGTAGCGCACGATGGCGTCCTGGATGGAGTCGTCCATGGCGTGGCCCATGTGCAGGATGCCGGTGACGTTGGGTGGCGGGATAACGACGGTGCAGTCGCCCACGCCCTTGCTGCGCTGGTAGCAGCCGGCGTCCATCCACTTCTGTATGAGCTCGGGCTCCCGCTCCTGCGGGTCGTACGTCTTGGGCATCTCTTCCACGGTGGTTCCTCTCGCATGTGGCATAAAGAGCAGGTATAACAATCGGTATAGCAACCTTAGAGAATACCACGGCAGACGGCGGGAAGATGAGGCGAGCATGACTGTTGGCGGCGCAGAAGGCAAGAAGGCCCCGGCCCTCTTTGACGCCCACTGTCACCTTGACTGGGAGGCGGCCCCCGCGGCCGTGGCCCGCGCATGCGGGCAGAGGGGCGTGGCGCTGGCCTGCTGCACCGTGACGCCCCAGGCCTTCCTGGCGGCGCGGGGCGCGCTGGCCGCGCCCCCCAACGTGGTCCTCGGCGTGGGCGCCCACCCCTGGTGGGTGGCGGACGGCCGCGTGGGCAAGCAGGACGTGGACCTTGCGGCCGAGCTTGCGGCGGAGGCGCCCCTCGTGGGCGAGGTGGGCCTGGACTTCAGCCCGGCACGCTCCAACGCCGCGGGCAACCAGGCGCAGGTCAGGACCCTCACGCGCATCTGCGAGGCCGCCGCCGTGGGCGCCGGGGGCGACCCCGCGGGCCAGAGGGCCATCTCCCTTCACGCCGTGCGCTCCGCCGGCGCCTGTCTGGACGTCCTGGAGGCAACGGGCGCCGCCGCCCGCTGCCGCTGCGTCATGCACTGGTTCAGCGGCAGCTCAGACGAGCTCGGCCGCGCCCTGCGCCTGGGCTGCTCCTTCTCCGTGGGCGAGCGCATGCTGGCAACCAGGCGCGGCCGCGAGTACGCCCGCCAGCTTCCGGCGGCCCGCCTGCTGCTGGAGACCGACCTTCCCGACGGAGCCGGCCAGGGCGTGGGGGCAGACGGGCTTCTCGCCTCCCTAGACCGGGCGCTCACGGCGCTGGCGCAGGTCAGGGGTGTCGACAAGGACGAGCTTGCCGCAACGCTTGCCGCCAACGCGCGGACGCTTGCGGACGGCGTTTGCACCCTTGCGGTGTAGGTGAGGGTTTCCTTAGGCGGCCGCGCTCGGGCGCATGGTAAAGTTTTCTTCGCAACCTGCTGTCTCACACAGAGAAGGGGCCCATGAAGCCACTACGCAAGACGACGCCCTGCCGCAGCGCGCTCTCGAGCACCATGCTCGCCAGCTCGTCGCGCGAGCTCGGCCTTCCGCTCGACGACGTCGTCATCGTCTTTGCCTGCAGCGAGAACTTTGTCCCGTACCTCTCCGTTGCGGTGCAGTCCATCGTGGAGAACGCAAGCGCAGCCAGGCGCTATGACATCATCGTGCTCACGCGCGACCTCTCCCCCACCAGCATGATCACGCTCACGCGACAGACCAAGTCGGCCAACGTGGGCGTTGGCTTCCTGGACGTTGACGCCGCGCTGGGAGACATCAAGCTCCCCCACCACGGCCACTTCAGGCCCGAGACCTACTTCCGCCTTCTGGCCCCCTCGCTTCTGCCCGGCGTCAAGAAGGCCATCTACTTGGACTCCGACCTCATCGTCAACGCGGACATTGCGGAGCTGTTTGACACCGACGTGACCGGCTACCTGCTGGGCGCCACGCGCGACGCCGACACGCTCGGCCAGATGGATGGCTACGACGTCACCGTGGGCCCCTACCTGGAGAACGAGCTCGGCATGACCGACGCCCACGACTACTTCCAGGCGGGCGTGCTTCTGATGAACCTGGCCGAGATCCGCCGCCAGGTGAGCCCGGAGCAGTTCCTTGACCTGGCCACGCAGCGCATGTGGCGCTGGCTTGACCAGGATGTCCTCAACCGCGTGGCCGACGGCGAGTACGTGCGCATCCATATGAAATGGAACTACCTCATGGACTGGCAGCACCTGCGCCGCACGCATATCGTCAAGAACGCCGCGCCCGATGTGCGCCAGGAGTACGAGGAGGCCCGCCAGGACCCCAAGATCGTGCACTTTGCAGGCCCCGACAACCGTCCCTGGCTCTACCCGGACGCGGACGGCGCGGACCTCTTCTGGCGCTACGCCATGCACTCCCCCTACCTGGAGGAGATCCGCGCCCAGCTTGAGGAGTCGCGCGACTCCGTGGCAGGCCTGGCCAAGCGCCTGCAGGTCATCATGCTCTACAAGGGCATCATGCCGGCCTTCGACAAGACTTGCCCCGGCGGCACCAAGCGCCGCAGCGCCATCATCCGCATCTACGACAAGCTCGGCGGCACCCGCCTCTAGCCGAGAAGCGCTTCACGCCGTGAACGCCTGCTGCCGCAATTCAGCCGTTCACTGAACGCCTGAATCGAAGCCCCAGGTGTTCACGACAACCGCCACCCAAACGCAAAGCGGGGCCGCAGCCATTCCAGGCTGTGGCCCCGCCTCAACTTCTTGCCCAGCCGGCGCTAGTTGGCGTGCTTGGCGTGGCTCTTGGACACGATGGTGGGCTTGGCGCCACCGCCGACGGACTCCTTGGTCACCACAACGCGGGTGATGTCCAGGTCGCTCGGCAGGTCGAACATGGTGTCCTGCAGCGTGGACTCGCAGATGGCGCGCAGGCCGCGGGCGCCGGTGCCGCGGGAGAGCGCCTGGCGAGCAATCTCGCGCAGGGCCTCGTCCTCAAACTCCAGCTCCACGCCCTCGAGCTCGAACATGCGGCGGTACTGCTTGACCAGCGCGTTCTTGGGCTCGGTGAGAATGCGCACCAGATCGTCCTCGGTGAGCTCCTTGGTGCTCGTTATGACCGGGATGCGGCCGATGAACTCGGGGATCATGCCAAACTTGTGCAGGTCCTGCGGCATGACCTCGGCCATGAGGGCGTCCTCGTTCTCCTCGACCTTCTGGCCAAGCTCGGCGTTGAAGCCGATGCCCTTCTTGCCAATGCGGTCCGCCACGATCTTGTCCAGGCCGACGAAGGCGCCGCCGCAGATGAACAGGATGTTGGTGGTGTCGATGCGAATGAGCTCCTGCTGGGGGTGCTTGCGGCCACCCTGGGGCGGAACGCTGGCCTCGGTTCCCTCGATGATTTTGAGAAGGGCCTGCTGTACGCCCTCGCCGGAGACGTCGCGCGTGATGGAGAGGTTCTCGGCCTTGCGGGCGATCTTGTCGATCTCGTCCACGTAGACGATGCCCACCTGCGCACGCTCCACGTCGCCGTCGGCGGCGGTGATGAGCTTGAGCAGGATGTTCTCCACGTCCTCGCCCACGTAGCCGGCCTCGGTCAGCGTGGTGGCGTCGGCGATGGCGAAGGGCACCTCGAGGAAGCGCGCCAGGGTCTGGGCAAGGAGGGTCTTACCCGTACCGGTGGGTCCGAGCAGCAGGATGTTGCTCTTGGCGATCTCAACCTGCTCCTCGCCCTCCTCGACCTCGTCGTTGCCGGAGAGGATGCGGCGGTAGTGGTTGTAGACGGCCACGCTCATGGCGCGCTTGGCCTGCTCCTGGCCCATGACGTACTGGGAGAGCTCGTCGTAGATCTCGTGCGGGGTGGGAAGCTCCTTGATGGGGGCCTCCTCGGGAACCTCCACGATGTCGTCCACGTCAAGCTCGTCCACGGGCTGGCCGATCATGTCGGCGCAGGCGCGGATGCACTCGTCGCAGATGAAGACGCCGTTGGGGCCCTGGACCAGCTTGCTCACCTGGCTGCGGCTCTTGTGGCAGAAGGAGCAGTGCATCTCCTGGTGGCCGAGGTCGCCGTTGTTGTCCATGGATGCCATTAGCGCTCCTGGCCGTCGTTGCGGGAGGAGATGACCTTGTCCACCAGGCCGTAGGCGCAGGCTTCCTCGGCGCGCATGTAGTTGTCGCGCTCGGTGTCGGCATTGATGCGCTCGATGGGCTGGCCCGTGGCCTCGGCGAGAAGCTCGTTCAGGTGCTGGCGGATCCAGCGGGTCTCGTCGGCGACGATCTGGATGTCGGTCTGCTGGCCGGAGACGCCGGAGCTCGGCTGGTGGATGAGCACCATGGAGTTGGGAAGCGCCAGGCGCTTGCCCTTGGCGCCGGAGGCCAGGATGGCGGCGCCCATGGAGGCGGCCATGCCCACGCAGATGGTGGAGACGTCGGGCTTGATGAAGTTCATCGTGTCGATGATGCCCAGGCCGGCGTAGACGTCGCCGCCCGGAGAGTTGACGTAGAGCGAGATGTCCTTGTCGGGGTCTGCGCTCTCGAGCTGCAGGAGCTGGGCGATGACCAGGTTGGCGGAGTCGCGCGTGACCTCCTCGCCCAGAAAGACGATGCGGTCGTTGAGCAGCCTCGAGTAGATGTCGAAGCTGCGCTCGCCGCGCGGGGTCTGCTCGACCACGTACGGGATGAGCGGGGTGTTGGTGGGATAGTGCATTGGTCCTCCTGTTCATTGAAGCATGCCCCGGGAGAGACGGGCTCCCCGGGGCATGCGAGAGGTGCAGGTGAGGAGACGAGCCTACTCGGCGGACTCGGCCTTCTGGGCCTCGGCACGCTCGGCGACCTCGTCCTTGACGGTCACCTTGGCGTTCTCGACCAGGTAGTCGAGGGCCTTGGTGCGCTTGATGGAGTCGCGGATGGCGGGCAGGCGGCCCTGGTCCTTCCACTGCTTGACGGCAGCCTTGACGTCCTCGATGCCGGCGCGCTCGAACTCGGCCTCGACGTCGGCCTCGGTGGCCTCGAAGCCCATCTTCTTGGCGACGGCGTCCAGGGCCAGAGACTGGCGGGCGCGCTCGTCGGCCTGGGCGTGGAGGTCGGCGATGAAGTCATCGGCCTTGACGCCACGGGCGGCAAGGTACATGTCAAGGGAGATGTTCTGGCGCTGGAGCTGGGCCAGGAACTCCTGGGCGAGCTCGTTGAAGATCTCGTTCTTGTAGTTCTCGGGGACCTCGTCGAGCTGCAGGCGCTTGCCCATCTCCTCGACGACGCGGTCCTCCTTGAGCTGCGGCAGAGAGGTCTTCTTGTCGGCCTCGATCTCCTCCTTGACGGCCTCGCGGAGCTTCTCGACGGTCTCGTAGCCAAAGTTCTTCTTGGCGAGCTCGTCGGTGAGCTCGGGGGTGACGGCCTTCTTGATGGCCTTGACGGTCACCTTGACGGAGAACTTGTGCTCGTGGACCTCGCCCTCGTGCTCGTGGGACTTGACCCACTCGACGTCCTTGGTCTCGCCGGGCTTCATGCCGACGATGGCCTCCTGGAGCTCGGCGGGGAGCTGCATGCCGTTCAGGGTGACGGTGCGGTTCTCGGCGGCGAGGTGGCCGGCGCCCTCGACGTTCTGGATGTCGACGCCGATGACGTCACCCTCGGCGACCTCGCGGTCCTCGTCGGTGTCCTCGTAGGTCATCTGGTAGGAGAGGAGCTGGTTGAGCTGCCAGTCGATCTCTGCCTCGGTGACCTCCTCGGGGGGCATGTTGACCTCGGGGGCGTCATAGCTCTCGAGCTCGGCCTCGGGGCGGACGTCGATGGTGACGGTGGCCTCGTAGTCGGAGTGCTCCACGACGAGGGCGGGCTCGTCGCCGAAGGAGATCTGGCCCAGCGGGGTGACGTCGAGCTCCTCGACGATGGCGGGGTCGGCGGCGTTGAGCAGGTCGTTGGTGGCCTGGGCGAGGATGGACTCGAGGCCCATCATGTTGTTGATGATGGGGCGGGGAACGTGGCCGCGACGGAAGCCCTGGAAGGCGTACTTGTTGGCGATCTCCGCGTAGGTCTTCTTGATGGCCGCGTCGACGTCGGCGGCAGAGATGGTGACCTTGGCGGTCAGCTTGTTGTCCTGAGGCTGCTCAGGGGTGACGGTGATGTTCAACGTTCCTCCAGTGTCTCGTACCTCGGCGGGCTTCTCCCGTCGAATGAATGCCCTGTTGAACGTGCGCATTGGTGCGGGCGAAAGGACTCGAACCTTCACGGGGTCTCCCCCACTGGAACCTAAATCCAGCGTGTCTACCAGTTCCACCACGCCCGCATTACGGCGCACAGCCTTTGAATGATACCAAACTTCAGGGTCTGGTATACCCTCGCGCACCACTCCCACAAGATAAGGGCCGCGCAGGCGAAAAGCCCGCGCGGCCCCAGGGGTCAAGCCGGAGCGCAGCTCCCTACTTGGGGAGGTCCTGCAAGGCGTAGACGTCAAGCGGGCCCCTGCGCGTGGCGGAGATGGCCTGCACCAGGGCGGTGGCGCCGCTGATGGTGGTTGCCATGTCGATGCCGCGCGAGACGGCCTCGCTGCGAAGGACCGAGCCGTCGCCGCGGGAGCTGTGGCCGTGGGGCGTGTTGATGAGGAAGCTCACCTTGCCCTCTGCCATGAGGTCGGCGATGTTGGGGTGCCCCTCGGAGACGCGCTTGACCACCTCGCACGGAATGCCGGCGGCGTGCAGCGTCTTGGCCGTGCCGCGGGTGGCCACCAGGTCGTAGCCCAGGTGCACGAGGGACAGGGCCACGGGCGCCACGGAGCGCTTGTCGCGGTCGCAGACAGAGATGAAGACGGTGCCTGCCTGGGGCACGTCGTAGTCGATGGCCTCGCGGGTCTTGGCGTAGGCCTTGGGGAAGGTCACGTCCAGGCCCATGACCTCGCCGGTGGACTTCATCTCGGGTCCCAGGGTGACGTCGGCGCCCGGGAAGCGGCTCCAGGGCATGACGGCCTCCTTGACGGCGTAATAGCCGCGCTCGGCGTCCTCGGCGGGCAGGCCCAGGTCGCAGATCTTCTCGCCGCTCATGATGCGGGCGGCGTACTTGGCCAGGGGCACGCCCGTGGCCTTGGACGAGAAGGGCACGGTGCGGCTGGCGCGCGGGTTGAGCTCGATGACGAAGACCTGCTCGTCGCGGACGGCGTACTGCACGTTGAGGAGGCCCTGGATGTGACAGGAGAGCGCCAGGCGGCGGGTGGTCTCGCGAATCTTGGCCACGATCTTGTCGGACAGCGAGAAGGGCGGGAAGCAGCAGGCGGAGTCGCCGGAGTGGATGCCGCACTCCTCGATGTGCTCCAGGACGGCGCCCACGTAGCACTGCTCGGTGTCGCAGAGTGCGTCCACGTCGAGCTCGATGGCGTCCTCAAGGAAGGCGTCGAGGTAGACGGGATGGTCCGGCGAGACCTGGGTGGCGGCGGCCATGTACTTTACGAGGTCGTCGTCATCGTAGACGATGGCCATGCCGCGGCCGCCCAACACGTAGCTCGGGCGGACGAGCAGCGGGTAGCCCACGCGGCGGGCGACGCCCTTGGCCTCCTCCACGGTCTCGGCCGTGGAGCTGGGCGGGTAGGCAATGTCCAGACGGTCGAGCAGGCTCGCGAAGCGGTCGCGGTCCTCGGCCAGGTCGATGGCCTCGGGCTGGGTGCCCATGATGGGCACGCCCGCCTCCTTCAGGCGCTTGGCCAGGTTGATGGGGGTCTGGCCGCCCAGGGTCACGATGACGCCCGCGGGCTTCTCGACCTCGATGACGTTCATGACGTCCTCGAAGGTGAGCGGCTCGAAGTAGAGGCGATCGGAGGTGTCGTAGTCGGTGGAGACGGTCTCTGGGTTGCAGTTGACCATGACGGTCTCGTAGCCCTTGGCCTCCAGCGCGTAGGCGGCGTGACAGCAGCAGTAGTCGAACTCAATGCCCTGGCCGATGCGGTTGGGGCCCGCGGAGAGGATGACCACGCGCGGGCGGGCGGCCTCGTGGAACTCGGAGGCGCCGCCGCGCTCGTAGGTGAAGTAGTGGTAGCTCGTGCGGCTGGCAAACTCGCCGGCGCAGGTGTCCACGGTCTTCACCAGCGGGCGCACGCCCAGGACCTCCCGGACGGCACGGACGGTGTCGTCGCGCTGGCCGGTGAGGTGGCCGATCTGGGCGTCGGAGAAGCCCATCTGCTTGGCGGCCAGCATGTGGGCGGCGTCCATGCCGGAAAGGCCCAGCTCGCGGATGCGGCCCTCGGCGGTGACGATGTCCTGGATGCGGTGGAGGAACCACTGGTCGATGCGGGTGAGCTCGAAGACGCGCTCGACGCCCCAGCCGCGGCGCAGGGCCTCGGCCACGTACAGGATGCGCTCGGGCGTGGGCGTGGCGACCTTCTCCTCGAAGCTCTCCTCGTCGAAGTCGTCGTGGCCGTCGGCGCCCAGCCCCGCGTGTCCCTGCTCCAGCGACCTCATGGCCTTCTGCATGGCCTCCTCGAAGGTGGAGCCGATGGCCATGACTTCGCCCACGGCCTTCATGCGCGTGGAGAGACGGTCAGAGGCGCCCTTGAACTTCTCGAAGGCAAAGCGCGGGATCTTTACCACGCAGTAGTCGATGGACGGCTCGAAGCAGGCCGGCGTGGAGTGCGTGATGTCGTTCTGGATCTCGTCCAGGGTGTAGCCCACGGAGAGAAGGGCGGCCATCTTGGCGATGGGGAAGCCCGTTGCCTTGGAGGCCAGGGCCGAGGAGCGGCTGACGCGCGGGTTCATCTCGATGACGATGACGCGGCCGTCCTCGGGGTTGACGGCAAACTGCACGTTGGAGCCGCCGCAGGCCACGCCGACGCGCTCCAGGATGGCGATGGAGTAGTCGCGCAGGCGCTGGAGCTCGTAGTCGTTGAGGGTCTGGCAGGGGGCCACGGTGATGGAGTCGCCGGTGTGGACGCCCATGGGGTCGAGGTTCTCGATGGAGCAGACGATGACGCCGTTGCCGGCGACGTCACGCATGACCTCCATCTCGATCTCCTTCCAGCCCTCGATGGACTGCTCGACCAGGACCTCGGTCTCAGGGGACAGGGCCAGGCCCTGCTCGCAGATGCGCAGCAGGTCGTCGTGGTCGTAGGCAATGCCGCCGCCGGCGCCGCCCAGGGTGAAGGACGGGCGGATGACGGCCGGGTAGCCCAGCTCGTCGACGATGGCCTCGCACTCCTCGATGGTGTGGGCGATGCCGGACTTGGCCACCTCTAGGCCGATGTCCTTCATGGCCGCGGCAAACAGCTCGCGGTCCTCGCCCGTCTCGATGGAGTCGATGTCGCAGCCAATGACCTCGACGCCGTACTTGTCCAGCACGCCGGCGTGGGCTAGGGCCACGGCGCAGTTGAGGCCGGTCTGGCCGCCCATGTTGGGCAGCAGGGCGTCGGGGCGCTCCTTGGCGATGACCTTTGCCACGGAGTTGGCCGTGATGGGCTCGATGTAGGTGCGGTCTGCGGTCTCCGGGTCGGTCATGATGGTGGCCGGGTTGGAGTTGACCAGCACGACCTCGTAGCCCTGCTCGCGCAGGGCCTTGCAGGCCTGGGTGCCGGAGTAGTCGAACTCGCAGGCCTGGCCGATGACGATGGGGCCGGAGCCGATGATGAGGATCTTCTTGATGTCGGTGCGCTTGGGCATTAGAAGCGCCTCCCCTCGCGGACGTCGATGGCAAGGTAGTCCTCGACCCCGTCCATGAGGCGCGCGAAGGCGGCGAAGGCGTACGTCGAGTCGTTGGGGCCGGGCTTGGCCTCGGGGTGGTACTGCATGGAGAACGCGGGCAGGTCGAGGAACTGGATGCCCTCGGGCGTGCCGTCGTTGAGGTTGACGTGCGTGAGGCGGATGCGGCCGTAGCGCTCGCTCATGACCACCGGCGCCACGTGCCTGGAAGACCAGAAGCGCAGGTCGGAGGGGTGCTCGGTCACGCCGTCGGAGAGCTCGGGCACAAGCGGGCCGAAGGTCGGGAAGACCGGGCCGTAGTTGTGGTTCTGGGCCGTGATCTCAACCTTGCCGGTGAGCAGGTTCATCACCGGCTCGTTGCCGCCGTGGTGGCCGTATGGGAGCTTCTCCACCTGGCCGCCGGCGGCAAGGGAGATGACCTGGTTGCCCAGGCAGATGCCAAAGACCGGGAGCTTGCCCAGGCAGGCGCGGACGGCCTCGACCACGGGCGGGACGGTCTCGGGGTCTCCGGGGCCGTTGGAGAAGAACACGCCGTCGGGGTCGAGGGCCAGTGCCTTCTCGGCGGGGGTGTCCCAGGGCACGACCGTGACCTCGCAGCCAACGGCGGCAAGGCGCTTGGCGATGCCGGCCTTCTCGCCGCAGTCGTAGGCCACCACCTTGTGGCGGCACTCCCCCTTTGCCGGGATGACGCAGGGCTCCTTGCAGGAGACGTCGGCCACGTAGTTGTGGTCCGCGATTGCCGCGGAGGCCTGGACGCGGGCCACGAGGCTCGCGGGGTCGAGGTCGGTGGTGGAGATGGCCGCCTTCATGGCACCGCCCTCGCGGATGCGCAGGGTGAGGGCGCGCGTGTCCACGTCCTCGATGGCCACTATGCCGCGCTCGGCGAGGAAGTCCGGCAGGGACTTCACGGACTGCCAGTTGCTGGGCTGGTAGCACATGTCATGGACGATGAGGCCGGCAAGCGCGAGCTCGCGCGACTGCATGTCGACCTCGTTGATGCCGTAGTTGCCCACCTGCGGGTAGGTCAGGGTGACGAGCTGGCCGGCGTAGGAGGGATCGCTCACGATCTCCTGGTAGCCCACCATAGAGGTATTGAAGACGACCTCACCGAAGGTCTCTCCCTCGGCACCTGCGGAGCGACCGAAGAAGTAGCTCCCGTCCTCCAAGGCGAGAAGCGCCTCGGGGTGCCTGCCGCCATCGACGAGCAGATTCACAGCAACACCGTCCTTTCCATGCGTGCGCCCGTAGGGCCGCCGGAGCTGAGAGCCCATAAAAAACGGAGCACCGTTGCAACGACACTCCGAAAGGCTCTGTCAGGTTCTGACGCTATGGACGCCTTTTCGGTATCTCGTACCGCGTTTAAAGGTCTTTGCAAGTATAGCGACATGTCTCGCAATGCAAGCCGCAATCAATCAGACTGCAACATTACTCACTCTACCTGCGCATTTACAAATGGTATGTTAGCCTGACTAACATTTAGTTAGTATCAATTTGGCAAGTTCTTCCCAGCAAGGAAAAGGACCCGGGAAGAAGGTCTCCCCGGGTCCTTTGGACGTGCTCTGCGGCTGCGGCCGGATGGCGCTAGCAGACGCCCTGGGCCATCATGGCATCGGCGACCTTGAGGAAGCCGGCGATGTTGGCGCCCATGACGAAGTTGCCCTCGTGGCCGTACTCGCGGGCGGTGTCGTCCACGTTGTGGAACATGCCGCGCATGAGCTGCTCGAGCTTGCCGTCGACCTCCTCGAAGGTCCAGGAGAGGTGCTCTGCGTTCTGGGACATCTCCAGGCCGGAGACAAGCACGCCGCCGGCGTTGGCAGCCTTGCCGGGCATGAAGGCGACGCCGTTCTTCTGGAAGTACTCGGTGGCCTCGATGGTGGTCGGCATGTTGGCGCCCTCGCCCACGACCTTCACGCCGTTGGCGACGAGGGCCTCGGCGTCCTCGAGGTGCAGGGTGTTCTCGCGGGCGCAGGGAAGCGCGATGTCACAGGGGACCTTCCAGACGCCGCGGCCGTCCTCGGCGTGCCAGGTGGCACCGGGACGCTCCTCCACGTAGAGGGCGAGGGAGACGCCCTTGTCGTGGCCGGAGCGCTTCTTGTTGTAGATGCCCTCCAGGACCTTGTAGTCAATGCCGTCGGGGTCCTCGACCCAGCCCTTGGTGTCGGAGCAGGCCAGGACCTTGCCGCCGAGCTGGGAGACCTTCTGGATGGCGTAGATTGCAACGTTGCCAGAGCCGTGGACGACGACGTTCTTGCCCTCGAAGGAGTCGCCATTGCTCTTGAGGTACTCGTCCACGAAGTAGACCAGGCCGTAGCCGGTGGCCTCGGTGCGAGCCAGGGAACCGCCGAAGGAGAGGCCCTTGCCGGTCAGGACGCCGGTCCACTCGTTGCGGATGCGCTTGTACTGGCCGAACATGTAGGCAACCTCGCGGCCGCCGACGCCCAGGTCACCGGCGGGGACGTCGGTGTTGGGACCGATGTGGCGGCAGAGCTCGGTCATGAAGGACTGGCAGAAGTGCATGATCTCGTTGTTGGACTTGCCCTTGGGGTCAAAGTCGGAGCCGCCCTTGCCACCGCCCATGGGAAGGGTGGTGAGGGAGTTCTTGAGGATCTGCTCGAGACCCAGGAACTTCAGCATGCCGAGGGTGACCGTGGGGTTGAAGCGCAGGCCGCCCTTGTAGGGTCCAATGGCGGAGTTGAACTCGACGCGATAGCCGCGGTTGACCTGGACCTTGCCCTCGTCGTCGACCCAGGGCACGCGGAACATGATGACGCGCTCGGGCTCGACGAAGCGCTCCAGCAGGGATGCCTCCTCATACTCGGGGTGGGCGTCCAGCGCGGGCTGGATGGTGCCGAGGATCTCGGTCGCGGCCTGGAGGAACTCGGTCTGCTCGGGGTAGCGCTGCTTGAGCTCCGCCAGGACCTTCTCGGTGTAGGACATGCCATGCTCCAATCATTGAGCTAAAAACGTCATTGAGAAGAATACGTTTGTCCGACTTCTTGAAAGGCAAAGTGACCCGACGCGTAACTTTTTGTTGTGGCGGGCGAAACATTCCATACATACGCCCAGCTAGACAACAAAAAAGCCCGCTTGCGCGGGCCCTTAGGATCTATGGAGCGGGTGACGGGAGTCGAACCCGCGTCATCAGCTTGGAAGGCTGAGGTTCTACCGTTGAACCACACCCGCGAAGGTGGTCGGGGCGACTGGATTCGAACCAGCGACCCTCTGCTCCCAAAGCAGATGCGCTACCAAGCTGCGCCACGCCCCGGAACCGAGGGTTAAGTATAGAGGAGGCGGGCCGCGAGGGCAAGCGAGGAAGTCGCGAACCCAATTCAAGATGCGATTTGGGTTCGCGCCCGGGGCATAGGCGACGGCCTTTTGGCATCCGACTCCCAGCGACCTGCGGTTTTCTCGCCGCGTATACTCAGGGGGTCGGAAGTCGCGAACCCAAAACGTCAGGAAGAGGCCCTCAAGGTGCCTGGGCTCGCACGTTTTGGGTTCGGGAAAGGGGCAAAACATGCTTGGCTCGCCGCTTGGGCGCACGCTCGTCATCGCAAATCCCACAGCTCACAGTGGCCGCGGCGAGGACGGCGCCCGATTTGCCCAGGAGTTCCTCCAGAGCTACGCCTCGGCCACCCGAGGCTTCGAGGTCATGCGGACGCAGGGACCCGCAGACGCCACGCGCATAGCCAGGGGCGCCCGCGGATTTGACACCATCCTTGCCCTCGGCGGGGACGGCGTGATCCACGAGGTAGTCTGCGGCCTCATGGCCCTTCCGCGCGAGGCCCGCCCCCAGCTGGGGGTCATCCCCCTCGGCTCCGGCAACGACTACGCCCGCACGCTGGGCATGGCAAGAAACGACGTGGAGGCCGCGCTGGCCCAGCTCGTGCGCGGCCGCGCACGCCACGTGGAGGTGGGCCGCGTCAACGGCATGCCCTTCATGCAGACCCTCTCGTTTGGCCTGGACGCCGCCATCGCGCTGGACACCACGAACCGCCGGGCCGCAGGGACCTCCCAGGAGGGCGAGGCGCTCTTTGTCACGTCGGCCCTGCGCATTCTCTCCAACGCCCGCGAGGGCTTTGCGGTCCGCGCCTCCTTTGACGGAGAGAAGACGCAGGACCTCTCCACCATCATCTTTGCGGTGCAGGTGGGCCCCTCCTACGGCGGCGGCTTCAAGATCTGCCCCAATGCAGACCCCACCGACGGCCTTCTGGACGTCTGCTACAACGTCAAGCTGCCCGCTCTCCCCCGCCTCATGTCGCTGCTCGCCCTGGCAAGGCTCGGCCGCCACACGGGCTCCTCGGTGGTGAGGCTCAGGCGCTGCCGCTCCCTCACGCTGGACTTTGAGCGCGAGACGCCCTGCCAGGCAGACGGCGAGAAGGTCTGCGGCACGCACTTTGACGTGCAGGTCGCGCCCGACGCACTTGGCGTCATCTTCCCAAGCTAGGCCCGCCCACGCGGTCACGCGCAAACAGAGAGGCGCCCCAGGCCACGTGACCTGGGGCGCCTCGTTTGGTTCAGAGCAGCTCGCCGGAGAATGTCCTAGCGGGCAGCGGCCTGCAGCATTGCCTTGACCTCAGTGGCGGTCTTGAGCTGCATGACCTTCTCGGTGAGGGCGTCGGCGTCGGCCTTGCTCCACTCGGAGATGATGCGACGGGTGCGCAGGATGGACGGCGCGGAGACGGAGAACTCGCCCAGGCCGAAGGAGAGCAGCACCGGGATGAGCAGCGGATCGGCCGCGGCCTCGCCGCACATGCCGACCATGATGCCAGCCTTGTTGCCCTCCTCGATGATGCGCTTGAGGGAGCGCAGGACGGCCGGCTGGTAGACCTCGTAGAGGTAGCCAACCTTGTCGTTGCCGCGGTCGGCGCACATGGTGTAGCCGATGAGGTCGTTGGTGCCGATGGAGAAGAAGTCGCACTCGGCGGCGAGGTCGTCGGCGATGAGGGAGGCCGCGGGGGTCTCGATCATGGTGCCAACCTCGATGTCCTTGTTGTAGGACACGCCACGGGCGTCAAGCTCGGCCATGCACTCCTTGACGAGGGCCTTGACCTGGCGAATCTCGTCGATGTTGGTTACGAGCGGCACCATGATCTTGATGTCGCCGAAGGCGGACGCGCGCAGAAGGGCCGTGAGCTGGACCTTGTACTGGTCCGGGTTGTTCAGGCAGTAGCGGACGGCGCGGAAGCCCATGAAGGGGTTCTCCTCCTTGACGAGGTGGAGATACGAAATCTCCTTGTCGCCGCCCACGTCGAGGGTGCGGATGATGACCGGCTGGTCCTTCATGCGCAGCGCGACCTTCTGGTAGGCCGCGAACTGCTCGTCCTCGGAGGGGAGCTCCTTGGCGTCCATGAAGAGGAACTCGGAGCGGAAGAGGCCGACGCCCTCGCAGTCATGCTCGGAGGCGACGTTGGCGTCGTCCGGGTTGCCGATGTTGGCGACGAGCAGCTTCTTCTCGCCATCGGCGGTCACGGTCTCCTTGCCGCGGTAGGCCTCGAGGGCGAGCTTCTCCTCGGCGTACTGCTTGGCCTTGGCACGGTAGTGCTCGAGGTCGTGGTCGGACGGGGTGGGGATGACCTTGCCGTTGGTGCCGTCGACGACGACCATGTCGCCGTTCTTGATGTTGGAGGTGGCGTCGGCCACGGAGAGGACGGCCGGGATCTCCAGCGCGCGGGCGATGATGGCGGAGTGGGAGGTGCGGCCGCCGGTCTCGGTCACGATGCCGGCCACGTTGTCCTTGTCGATGTCGGCGGTCATGGACGGGGTGAGCTCGCGCACCACGACGATGGAGTTCTCGGGCAGCGTGGAGAGGTCCACGAGCTCCTGGCCCAGCAGGTCGGCGAGAAGGCCGGTCTTGACGTCGGCGACGTCGGCGGCGCGCTCGCGGAAGAGCTCGTCCTCCATGTTGGAGAACATGTTGTAGTACATGTCGTAGGCCTCGGAGACGGCCTGCTCGGCGCACATGCCGCTCTCGATGGAACCGTTGACCATGTCACGGATGCCCTCGTCCTCGGCGAACTCGATGTGGGCGCCCATGATGGCGGCGGCCTCCTCGCCGACGGTCTTGGTCATGCGCTCGATCTGGGCGTTGGTCTGCTCGATGAACTTGGCGACCGCGGCCTGGTAGCGCTCCTCCTCGGCCTTGGCGTCCTCAGGCGCGTGCGGCGTGAAGGACAGGTCAGGCTCCACGGCGACGCGAGCGACGCCGATGCCAATGCCGTCAGATGCGTTGACTCCCTCGTACATTAATGCCCCCTACGTTCCGGCCGCGGTGCGGCCACTTCCCTAGAAAATGACTCGCCGCATACCACTGGTATGCGGCGTGTGAGCCAGGTTTTATAGTAACCGCACTCGCGGATTGTTTCCACCAGATGTTGCGGTCGTGCTCCGGTTGCCCCAACGCAGCGAGAAGCCCTACTCGGACTTGACGGTGATGCCCTCGTTGGCCTCGGCGCGAGCGCGGTTCTCCTCGATGTCGCGGGCGATGGTGCCGGGCATGGCGCGGCCCATCTTCTTGTAGAGGGCCGTGACCACGCGGTCGATCTTGGCGCGTTTGGCGATGCCGTTGCTGGCCGCCGTGGCGGTGCCACAGGCGGAGGCGAAGATCAGGGCAGTCTCGTAGTCCTCGCCGCTCGTGACCTTGGCCAGGAAGCCGGCCACCATGGAGTCGCCGGCGCCGGTGGCGTTGACGAGCTTGACCTTGGCCGTGGGGACAATGTGCTCCACGCCGTTCTCGTCAAGCAGCAGCGAGCCGTGGCCGCCGCAGGAGATGATGACGTTGCGCGCGCCCTCCTCGTGCAGCTTGTGCGCGTAGGGCATGCACTCCTCGGGGGACTCGATGCTGACGCCGTAGATGCGGCCGACCTCGTGGTTGTTGGGCTTGATGAGGAAGGGGCGGGCCTTGAGGGACTCCATGAGGAGCTGTCCGGGGGCGTCCACGACGAACTGGATGCCGCGGCCGGCGAGCTTGCCCATGATCTGGGTGTAGATGTCCTCGGGAAGCGAGTTGGGGATGGAGCCGGTGAGGACGAGCGTGTCTCCGGCGCGGACGACGTCCATGCGCTCCAGGAGCTCGTCGACCTTCTTCTCGGGGATCTTGGGGCCCATGCCGTTGACCATGGTCATGACGATGCCGTTTAGCTTGATGTTGATGCGGGTGTTGCCGCGGTCGAGGCGCACGAAGTTGGACGCGATGCCCTTATCCTGCAGCTCGGTGAGCAGGTAGTCACCCGTGAAGCCGCCGGCGATGCCCATGGCGATGCTGGGGACGTCGAGCTCCTTGAGGAGGGTGGAGATGTTGATGCCGTTTCCTCCGCAGTACAGCTCCTCGGAGCTGGAGCGGTTGGTGAAGCCCATGTCGAGGGTGAGGGGGTGCATAACGTAGTCAAGTGCCGGGTTCAACGTCATCGTGTAAATCAACGCGATCTCCTTCCGACCGTCTGCTCTCAAGCTTTCAGTATGCAACATCCCGAAGTTCGTTCGCGCGTAAAAATCGACCGTTTACGGCTCTTGGCAAAGAATTTTTAGCCAACTCGTCACAAAAAATAGATACAAGTGACAAAAAGGGCCAGGCGAAAAACCCGCCCGGCCCGCAGATGCGATGGTGCGCCCTGAGGGATTCGAACCCCCGACCTTGAGATTAGAAGTCTCCTGCTCTATCCAACTGAGCTAAGGGCGCAAGCGTTGCCTATTCTAGCACCCCGGCGGCCCGGGCCGCCAGCACGCCACAGACCGTCTTGGAGTCCTGGATGGCGCCGGCAAGGACGGCCCGCACCACGTCGGCGGCAGGCAGCCACGCCGCGCGCAGGAACTCCCCCTCGTCCGGACAGGCTGGGCCCTGGGCAAGCCCCGTGGCCAGAAAGACGTCGGTCTTCTCGTCGGTAAAGCCGGGAGAGCCGTAGACGCGCACGAGGTGGCGCAGGTCGGATGCCACAAGGCCGGTCTCCTCGGCAAGCTCGCGAACGGCGGCCGCGCGGGGCTCCTCGCCGGGCTCCAGGCGGCCGGCGGGAATCTCCAGCGTCACGCGGCCGAGCGCGCAGCGGTACTGGCGGACCAGGCAGACCCTCCCCTCCCGCACGGCAACCACGCCGACGCCGCCATGATGGCGGGCTATGAAGCGCGGGGCGCGGGCGCCGTCGGCCGTCTGGACCTCAAGGCGCTCGGCGGCAAAGACCGGCGTCTGCGCCAGCGTCTGGGCATCGACGACCTTCTCGGCAAGTGCGGGGTCTGGGGCAAGGGCGTCCCGCACGCTAGCGGGGACCTCAGGGGAATCCATGGCGCCTCCTAGTAGGCGGAATACTCGCCGGTTGCGTAGTCAATGGTGAAGCCGTAGGCCGTGTTGAAGACCTCGACCTCCTGGTCAAGGGTACCGTCCGAGCTCCTCACGTCCACGATGACGCTCCTGGGCAGAAGCTCGGAGCCCTCGTATACGGGCGTGGCGCAGTACCAGACGGTGCCGCCGGGATGGGCGTCCAGCCAGTCACGCGCCAGGACCTCGGTGTGGGCCATGCCGCCGTCCTGGCCGGTGTTGTCTCCCACGTTCTGGGTGCGCGTGCCGCAGACCAGGTTCTCAATGCGGTTCTGCCCGCCCAGGGACTTTGCCACCAGGTGGCTGCGGTTGAAGAGGTAGCCGTTGTAGACCGAGCCGTCCGGGTTGGTGATGGTCACCTTGGCGTTGTGCCCCCAGCCGGAGGGGTGCAGGTCGGAGAGGCCGTCCCTACTTGCGGCCTCGCCCCGGAGCATGAGGTCGTAGGTGACGTTGGCCACGCAGCGGCCCGCGCGGCCCAGGCTGTCAAGCGGCGCGTAGCGAACCTCGCCTGCGGGCACGTCCTCGTCCACCACAGCGGGCCCGATGACGCGGTAGTAGTCCGGAAAGGCAACTGGGTCCCAGCCCGTCCACCAGGTCTGGCGGCTTGCAGACTCGGCTTGCGTCTGGGAGGAGGCCTGGTAGCCGGCCTGCTGAACCGGCTGGTTGGAGGCGGCCGGCTGGGAGAGGTCCACTCCCAGGTACGCCGCAAAGCCGACAACAAGGGCAAGCGCGGCCGAGACGGCCCTTCTCTGCAGGCGAGAAACCCTTCCGCGTCTGGCCAAGATCTTCTCTCCTCCCGACGTGCCGAGATAGCAAAAGACCGGACATCCGAAGATGCCCGGTCATTCAGTTCGTGGTGGATCGTCAGGGGTTCGAACCCTGGACCTTGGGATTAAGAGTCCCCTGCTCTACCAGCTGAGCTAACGATCCGTAATGAAATGGTGGATCGTCAGGGGTTCGAACCCTGGACCTTGGGATTAAGAGTCCCCTGCTCTACCAGCTGAGCTAACGATCCATATTCCATTAAATGGGGTGGGTGAAGGGTCTCGAACCCTCGACCTACGGAGCCACGGTCCGTCGCTCTACCAACTGAGCTACACCCACCATTTGCTTCCCTCACAGGCAGCTCGTTTATTATGCAAACTCCCAGTCGCCAATGCAAGCACTTTTTTGCCGCAAATCGAAAAAAGTTCTCGATTCCCGGTCTCAGACGCCTCGAAGACGGCGCGCGCCTACTCCGTTCCCGCAGACGCCCTGCCCAGAAGGGCCAGGACGTCGTCGCGCGTAAGCGTGGCCGACCTCACGGCCTCGCCATCAAGCACGCTCTCGGCAAGGCCCCGCTTGGACTCCTGCATCTTGAGTATGCGCTCCTCGACGGTGCCCTCGCAGATGAGCTTGAAGACCGTGACGTCACGGCGCTGACCGATGCGGTAGGCACGGTCGGTTGCCTGGTCCTGCGCGGCCACGTTCCACCACGGGTCGTAGTGGATGACCACGTCAGCCGCGGTGAGGTTGAGGCCCACGCCACCGGCCTTGAGGCTCACCAGGAAGACGTCGGCCTCCCCCTCCTGGAAGCGGCGCACCAGCCACTCGCGGGCCTCCTTGCTCGTCTGGCCCGTGAGCTGGAAGTACGAGAGGTGCGCCTCCGAGAGCCGGGAGGCCAGGAGGTCGAGCATGCTCGCGAACTGCGAGAAGACCAGCACCTTGTGGCCGGCGTCCACCGCCTGCGAGACCAGCTCCAGGCAGGTCTCGAGCTTGGCGCTGCCGTCCTGGTAGCCCTCTATGCACAGGCGTGGGTCGCAGCAGATCTGCCGTAGGCGCGTGAGCTCCGCCAGCACCTTGAGCTTCTCGCGGCCGAGTCCGCTCGGGTCCCCCGCGCGCACCATGTGCTGGACCTGCAGGGCTATGCGGTCCTGGTGGGCAAGGTAGAGCTTCTTCTGCCTGGGGCCCATCTGGGCCATGACCACGCTCTCGGTCTTCTCGGGAAGGTCTGCCAGGACCTCGGTCTTGAGGCGCCTGAGCACGAAGGGGCCGACGGCGCACTGCAGGAGCCTCTGGCCCTCGGCCTCCCCCGCCTCCACGGGACCCTCGTAGCGCTTGGCAAACTGGTCGCGGGTGCCCAGGTAGCCGGGCATGAGGAAGTCGAAGATGCTCCAGAGCTCCGCCAGGCGGTTCTCTATGGGCGTGCCCGTGAGGGCCAGGCGGACGTCGGCGTCAAGGCACTTGACGGCCCGCGTGACCTGGGCCTTGGGGTTCTTGATGTACTGCGCCTCGTCGAGCACCACGCGCGAGAGGTGCAGCGGCGCGTACTCCTCAACGTCTCGGCGCAGGAGGTCGTAGGAGGTCACCAGGACGTCCGCGCCCTCGTGCCCGCCGATGAGGACGCGCCGGGCGGCCTTGGTGCCCAGCACGGCCACGGCGGCAAGGCCCGGCGCGAAGCGGGAGATCTCGCTCATCCAGTTGTAGACCAGGGAGGCCGGGCAGACGACCAGCGTGCACCCGCCGCGACCGGCCTCCTTCTGCGCCAGCACGTGGGCTATGACCTGCAGCGTCTTGCCCAGGCCCATGTCGTCTGCCAGGATGCCGCCAAAGCCCAGGCGCTCGAGGGTGCCCAGCCACCTGAAGCCGTCCTCCTGGTAGCCGCGAAGCGTCGCCTCGAGCCCCGCCGGGACGTCTATGTCGGCGTCGCCGTAGGACTCGAAGTCCCGCACGATCCGGCGGAAGCCGGCGTCGCGCTCCAGGCGAACTCCGTCGGCCCGCTCCAGGAGCGCGTCTATGAGCAGGGAGCGCGCCGAGGCAAGGCCCGCCCTTCCCGCGGCGAGCTCCTCCACAGAGACGCCCAGGCCGTCCGCAAGCTCCTGGGCAACCTTGAGGTTGTCGCCAATGCGCACCAGGTCACCGCTGGTGAGCCGCACGTAGCGCTGTTGGCGAGAAAAGCCGTCCAGGTACTCGACGAGCTCCTCCTTGGTGAGGCCGGAGGCGCCCAGCTCCACGTTAAGCAGGTCGCTCTTTACCGTCGCGCGCACCGAGAGGCTCGGCGCCGGGCGCACGCGGATGCCCCGCAGGCGCTCGGAGAGCAGCACCTCGCCCAGGTCGTCGAGCTCGGAGAGGCCGTCGGTGAGCAGACGGAAGAGCAGCTCCTCGTCGTCCTCGCCAAAGCGGTAGTCGGGCTCGCCGGGGGCGGCGCCGCCCAGCGGGAAGTAGTCGGCAAGCACGTCGCAGACGTGGTACTCGGCGGCGAGGTCTCGCTGGGGCTGGCCCTGCGCCTCGGGGGCGCCGGGGGCGCCGGACCAGTCGCCGTAGGAGACGGCCGCGTCACAGAAGACCGAGCCGTCCTTCTCGCCAATGCGAAAGCGAAAGGAGGGTGCGGGCGGCGCCATCTGGTCAAGGGAGGCCGGGGCGGCAAGGTCGCACCAGGCGCGCAGGACGGGCAGGACCGAGCGGCAGAACTCGCCCACGTCGCGAGAGCTCACATGGGAGCTGCCGGCCGCGGCCAGCACGGAGACGATGGGGGCCGCCTTGCGGGCAAACTCCTCGTCTGTGCGCTGCGCCCGGGCGGCGTCCACCACGTAGCAGGCGTCGCCGGAGAGCAGCACGCGGACCTCTGGCGAGAGGCGCACGTCAAGGCCGTCTGCTGCGTCTGCCGTGACGGTGCAGACGGGCCGGGGCGTGCCGACGGAGACCTGAAGGTCGTCGCCACGGACGTTGAAGAAGCCGTCGGAGAGCTCGACCTCGACGCCTTGCCCCTGGAGGACGTCCAGCACGCGGATGGCGTCGGCATCCGAGAGGGCAAGCGCCCGGGCGGGGGCCTGCGCGCGCATAGCGTTGAGGGTACCGCGCAGGTCGAGGGCCACCTGCGACTCCACGATCTGCGTGACCAGGCCGGCAAGCCGCCAGGAGGCCTCGTCAAAGGCCGAGGGCACGTGAATGACCGAAAGCCTCTTCCCGTAGGCGACCTCGGCCCCCTCGCGGCAGGCCTGGGCAAACGCGGTGACGCTCTTGACCACGTAGGAGGCCGCACCGCGCGCGACGGAGAGTTTGAGCAGGAAGTTCTTCTCGCCAGAGCCGCGGCCCGGAAGGCAGAGGGTGGGCTCCAGGCGCGCGAGCTCGCGGCGGGAGGCGCCGAGCGGGCGGGCGGCCGCGGCCTCGTCAAGGCGCTGCCGCGTGGACCGGCCGAGAAGGACGCTCATGCCCTCGCTCGTGGGCCGCTCGACCGCGGCCCCGCCGCTTGCATGCGATTGTGGTCTGTCGGCGCCGCGGAAGCGTCCGGAATCGCATGCAAACCGCGAGGCGGCGTCGGGGCCCTCCCCTGCGGGTACGTCCCCAAGCGAGACGAGCGCCAGGGCTATCTCGTGCTTGCACATGCCGGGGTAGCGGGCGGCCGCCGGGCAGGTACAGGAGTAGTCGAGGACCTCCCCAGCAGAGACGTCCAGGTCGACGGTCACGGAGTAGTAGGAGCCGTCGGAGCCCTTGACGCGTCCGGCCAGCCCGACGGTCGAGCCGACGGCGCCGGCGCGCTTGGCCATGGGGAGCACGTCTCCCCTGCGGGCGAGCCTCATGGCCCGCGAGTACGTGGAGTCAAGCGCCGCCTCGGCTCTGAGGGCCCGTATGATCTTCTCGTCCGCCAAGCGGCACCTCCTTTGAGACTAGCCAACCATAGCCGATAAGGGCAGGCGCCGCGGGCATAAAAAAGGGGCGGAGCCCGATGCTCCGCCCCGAAGGTCTGTACTTTGGACTCGCCCGCTCTCTGGACTCGAAGGGATGGGGACGCCTTGCGTCTGGGACCCGTCGGTGCCGTCGTCGTTGGCCGATGTCGGCGAGTGCGCTCGCCCGGGTGTTAGAAGGCCTCGGAAGCGCCGGCGGGTCCGAAAGACGCTGAATCTTCTTGGTTCACTGGACTCGCCTCCTTGGTCGGTCGCTTGCTTGTAGCGACTCCCTTTGTTTGATGTCATTATGCCCACCCCACGGCGGCTAAACGTGAGAACCATCCCACACTCCGCCAACGGCACAAAAACAGCCCCGAACGGAAAATCCGTCCGGGGCTGCGATGCGCGTTTCTGGCCTTGCGCTACTCGGCGTCGGCGATGGCCTTCTTGGCGACCTCGGCGAGGTCGGCGAAGGTCTGCTCGTCGGAGTAGGCAATCTCGGCGAGGACCTTGCGGTCCAGCTCGACGCCAGCGAGCTTCAGGCCGTGCATGAACGTGCTGTAGGACATGTCGTTCATGCGGGCGGCAGCGTTGATGCGCTGAATCCACAGGCCGCGGATGTCGCGCTTCTTGTTGCGGCGATCACGGTACTGGTACTGGCCGGAGTGCTGGGCCTGCTCCTTCATGCCGCGGAAGGTGCGGGAGGAAGTGCCGTAGTAACCCTTGGTGCGCTCGACGAGAGTCTGACGCTTCTTACGACCGGCGACTGCGCGCTTGACACGTGCCATATCTAATCAACTCCTTGTTGGAAAAATCTAGGGACGCAAAAGCGCCAGTTACTTGCCCATGCGCTGGGAGACGGTGTGCACGTCGCTGGGGGCGAGCACGGTCTCCTGACGGAAGCCGCGGATGCGCTTCTGGGACTTCTTGGTCAGGATGTGGCTCTTGAAAGCCTTGGCACGCATGATCTTGCCGGTGCCGGTGCGACGGAAACGCTTGGCGGTTCCCTTGTGCGTCTTCATCTTGGGCATGCTAGTTCTCCTTCTCGTTAGAAACTTCCTCGTCCGCAATCGCAACGTCGTCAAACGCGCCCTTGATCGGGACGATGAGCATGTGCATGTTGCGGCCTTCCATCTGCGGCTTGGACTCCACGGTGGCGTAGGGCTTCAGGTCCTCAGCCAGACGGTCAAGCACGATGCGGCCCTGCTCCGGGTGGGCCATCTCACGACCGCGGAACATGATCGTGATCTTCACGCGCGCGCCCTTCTTGAGGAAGCGCATGACGTGGCCCTTCTTGGTCTCGTAGTCGCCGACGTCGATCTTGGGACGGAACTTCATCTCCTTGATCTCGACCTTGACCTGGTTCTTGCGAGCCGCCTTGGCCTTGCGATCCTGCTCGTACTTGAACTTCTTGTAGTCCAGGACCTTGCACACCGGAGGCTCCGCGTTGGGAGCAATCTCCACGAGGTCCAGACCCTGGTCGTTAGCGATGCGCAGGGCGTCGCGCACGCCGAACAGGCCCAGCTGGGAGCCGTCGACGCCGATCAGGCGACAAGTGCGAGAAGTGATCTCCCCGTTGATGCGGGGACCATCGTTTCTGGCTATCTCCTACACCTTCCTCTCACCGCGGCGCGTGGCCGCATATGAAAAACTCCCGACGCACGACAGCATCCGGGAGACTTCTGCCCGCCAGCTAGCGGGCATGTTCATCGTCTGACCAGACAGCTGCCATGAGGCGCCGAAAGGTGGGGACCAGTTGGTCCCGCTTTGCTAACACGCAGTTGCTTAGAATAGACGGAGCCGCGCCCGCGCGCAAGCCACAACCTGCGCCGGGCGCGGCCGTCTTCACGCCTTGCACACAGCCGGACGCGACTCCGGCCGCACGGCCGCTACATGGGCATCATCGGCGCCACGAAGACGCGTGCCTGGTACTCGCGGTCCAGGTCGTAGAGGCCCTTGGGGTCGGAGCCAAAGAGCTGCATGTTCTTGACCATGTCGGAGGCGTTTGTCTCCTCCTCGCCCTGCTCCTTCACAAACCAGTCGAGCAGCTGCATGGTCCTGAAGTCGCGCACGTCGGCCGCGGCGGCGTAGCAGCGGTTGATGCACTCCGTGATGTACCTCTCGTGCTCCTGGCCGGCAAGCAGCGGCGCGAGGTCGTCGGTGAAGACCTTGTCGGGCTCGGCGATGGCGAGCATCTTGACCTGCACGTCGTTGTCGAGCAGGTAGCGACGCAGAATCTTTGCGTGGCTGACCTCCTCCTGGACCTGGACCATGTACCAGTTGGCAAAGCCCTTGAGGCCGCGGTCCTCGTAGTAGTCCGCAAAGGTGAGGTAGAGGTAGGCCGAGTAGAGCTCCTCGTTGATCTGCTTGTTCATGAGCTCGGCAACGCTTTTGTCCAGTGCCATGGTGGTTCCCTTCCTAAGACGCTTTTGGCTACGTGGTGTGTATACCCCTCCCCGCGCGCTTCCGTGCCGGGGAGCGCAATCTGCTACACTGGTCAATCGTTGGCCCGAGTGGCGGAATGGCAGACGCGGCGGTCTCAAAAACCGCTGAGGCAACTCGTGTGGGTTCGAGTCCCACCTCGGGCACCACGAAACGTTCAAGGCGGCGAGAAGGCATGCTCTTCTCGTCGCCTTTTTGGTTATGCATTGCCGCCGACGAAGGCAAAACCTCACAGGTAGTCTTTCTTCAGGGGCTATTGCCCAACGTTTGCGCAGATGACGAGAAGGACGCGGACCTTGGAGAAACACTGTCTGTAAGGTTTTCCAGGGTACGCGGCGGGCACCGGCCTTACCGCAGGAACGGGTTTCTCGCCAGCTCGGCCGCCATAGTGGTGGAGGGACCGTGGCCGCAAAGGAGCGTGGTCGCTGGGGCAATCTCCTTTGCCATGCGGCGCAGGGAGGCCATGATGGCGGCCTCGTCGCCGCCGTCCAGGTCGGTGCGGCCGTGGCTTCCCGGGAAGAGCGTGTCTCCCACGAAGGCCACGCCCTCGGCGCTGCCGCCGCCCAGAAGGACGATGCCGCCCGGGGTGTGCCCAGGCGTCTCCACGACCGTGAAGGTGGCCGTGCCCACGGAGATGACGTCGCCCTCGGAGAGCTCGCGGTCGGGCGCCGGGGCGTCGTCGTCATAGGCAATGCCCAGCTCGGAGGGCTCGCCCGCGTGCATGGCGCGCTCCGCGTCGGCGGCGTTGATGCAGAAGGGCGCCTCGCACGCGGCCACGAGGGCCGCCGCGCCGCCCACGTGGTCGCCATGGCCGTGGGTCGCCACCACGCACTCCACGCGCACGTCGGCCAGGTGCTCGGCCACTGCGGCGCCGGCGGCCCCGGGGTCCACCACCATGCAAGCGCCGTCGCTCACGTACGCGTAGCAGTTGGTCTGGATGGGCCCCACCACGAAGTTGCGGATCTCGTCGGTCTTGGCGTCTGGCATGAGTGTCCCCTTTACCTGGTAACAAACAACGTCCCCAGTGTCTGGTGGCTAGCGGAGGCGCTGCTGGCTGGCGCCCTCGCCGGGCATGAGGCGGCGGGCGTCGTAGACGGACGGGACACGGCTCACGGTGGCCAAGAGCGCGTCGAGCAGGCTGGCGTCAGAGATGGACACCAGGAAGCGCAGGCGCGCGATGCCCTGGCTGGAGGTCTGCGTGGCGGCCGAGAGGATGTTTCCGCCGGCGTCGCCGATGGCGATGGTCACGTCCTTGAGCAGGCCCATGCGGTCGGTCGCCTCGACGACTATCTCCACGCGGAACTCGGTGGCGCCCGAGGCATCCCACTCCACGTCGATCATGCGCTCCGGGTGCCTTGCGAGGTCGGCCACGTTGGGGCAGCTCGCGCGGTGGACCGAGACGCCGCGGCCGCGGGTGATGAAGCCCACGATGTCGTCGCCGGCCACCGGGTTGCAGCAGTGGGCCAGGTGGACGAGAAGGTCCGCGTCGCCCCTGACCACCACGCCGCAGTTGCTGCGGCGGTACTTCTTGCCGCCCTGGGCCACCTGCGTGATGGCGTAGGCCTGCATGATGGGCTTGCCCTGCGCCATGGCGGCGGCGTGGGCGGCCTTGGCCTCGGCCTCCTTGGCCGCGGCGGCGAGCTGCTCGGGAGAGCCCTCCTCCAGAATCTCCTCTATGCGGTTTGCGGCCATGATGACCGTTATCTTGCCGTTGTGGATGGAGGCAAAGAGGTCGTCGGGGGTGCGCAGCTCCATGTTCTCGCACACGCGCTGAATGGCCTTGACCGTGCGCTTGGTGGAGATGCCGTAGCCGCGGCGGCGCAGCTCGTGGGCAAGCTCAACGCGGCCCTGCTCGGCGTCGTCGGTCTTGGTCTCCACCGAGAAGTACTTGCGGATCTTGGAGCGCGCGCCGGGTGTGACCACGATGTTCAGCCAGTCGTGGCTCGGGCGGGCATTCTTGTTTGTGAGGATCTCTATGCGGTCGCCCATGTTGAGCTTGTAGGTGAGGGGCACCACCGAGCCGTTGACCTTGGCGCCCACGCAGTGGTTTCCCACCTCGGTATGGACGGCGTAGGCAAAGTCAAGGGGCGTGGACTCGCGCCTCAGGCTCATGACCTCGCCCTTGGGCGTGAAGACGAAGATCTCTCGCTCGAAGAGGTCCACGCGCAGGGAGTCGAGGAACTCGTGCGGGTCGTCCATGTCGTCCTCGGCGGCCCAGTCCAGGCTCTTGCGGATCCAGTTGATGGTGGAGTCGATGGCGCGGTCCTCGGCGCTCATCTTGCCGCGGGAGTTGCCCGCCTTCTTGTAGAGCCAGTGGGCGGCGATGCCGTACTCGGAGGCCTCGTGCATCTCCACGGTGCGGATCTGGATCTCGATGGGGCGGCCGTCGGGACCCACCACGGTGGTGTGCAGCGACTGGTAGAGGTTGGCCTTGGGCGTGGCGATGTAGTCCTTGAAGCGGCCGGGCATGGGGTGCCACAGGCTGTGGACGGCGCCCAGGGCGCTGTAGCAGTCCCCCACCGTCTGCGTGATGACGCGCAGGGCGATGAGGTCGTAGATCTCGGAGAACTCGCGGCCCTTGCGGGTCATCTTGAGGTAGATGGACCACAGGTGCTTGGGGCGGCCGGTGATCTGGTAGTCCTTGAGGCCCACAGCGCGCAGCTCGTCGTCGAGGGTCTTCATGGCGCTCTGGGCGTCGTCCTCGCGCTGGGCGCGGGAGTCCTGCACCATGCGCGCCACGCGCTGGTACTCCTCGGGCTCGAGCCAGAAGAAGGCCAGGTCCTCGAGCTCCCACTTGACCGAGGAGATGCCCAGGCGGTCTGCCAGGGGCGCGTAGACGTCCATGGTCTCGCGCGCCTTGAAGAGGCGGCGGTCAGGCGGCAGGGCGGCCAGGGTCCTCATGTTGTGCAGGCGGTCGGCGAGCTTGATGATGACCACGCGGATGTCGCGGCTCATGGCCAAAAACATCTTGCGCAGGTTCCAGGCCTGCTTCTCGTCCATGGAGGTGACCTTGATGGAGGTCAGCTTGGTCACGCCGTCCACCAGCTCCGCGACCGTCTGCCCAAAGAGGTCGGTGAGCTGCTCGAGCGTGGCGGGGGTGTCCTCCACCGTGTCATGCAGAAGGGCCGCGCAGATGGTGTCCTCGTCCATGTGGAGGTCCTTGGAGAGGATGAGGGCCACCTCGACGGGGTGGTTGATGTAGGGCTCTCCGGAGCGGCGGCGCTGGTCGCGGTGGAAGTCCGCGGCAAAGCGGTAGGCGCGCTCGGCCTTCTCCATGCCCTCCGCGTCTAGGTAGGAGGCGCAGGCCTCCTCGAGCAGGCGGAAGTTTGCGGCGTCGGGCACGGCCTTCTTGGCCGGCTTTGCCTGCGGCGCCGCAAGCTCGGGCGCAGACTCAGCCTGGGAGTCCTGCGCGACCGCCTCCTGACCTGCGGTTCTGGTGCTATCGACGTTTGCGTCCATGGTGCCACCTGGTCAATCTATTCAGTCACCGTGCTCCCGAAGCCGGGGGTGATGGGCCTGTCTATGTGGGCGAGAAGCTCCTCGCATGGGCAAGAGAATACCCAATCTGCAAACTCCCTGAACTCCTCGCGAAGGTTCTCGCCCTCAAGGTAGCGCGCCGAGCGGGCGAGCTCCATGCGCGCGGGCGAGGTCTCAACAACAATGCAACGTTTCTCTCCCCAGCCGGAGACCGTGAGGAAGCCGAGCTCGGCAAAGACGGAGAGGCCGCTTTGAACCTCCTGCTCGCTCACGTGCAGGGCGGGCGCCACCCGGGCCGTCATGGCGAGGAGCTCCTCGTCTGAGGAGGTGAGTCTGCCGGAGGCGTCGGCCAGCGTGCGGATGGACCGGTAGAGGGCCACGAGGTCGTCCCGGGCGGGCGCGGCCTGCGAGATGACCCGCTCGTTCACGCGCATGTCCCGCGCCGAGAAGAGCATGTGCACCCGGGCGGGAAGCCCGTCTCGTCCGGCGCGGCCGCTCATCTGGTTGAGCTCCACGGCGCCGTAGGGCAGGCCGTAGAGCACGACGTCGCGGACGTCGGGGAGGTTCACGCCCTCGCCGAAGGCGCTCGTGGAGACGATGCAGGAGAGGCCACCGTCGCGGAAGGCCCGTTCGACGCGCGCCCTGACCTCGCGCGGCAGGCCCGCGTTGTAGAAGGCGATGCGGTCGGCGAGCTCCGGCAGGCGGTGGCGCAGCGTGCGGACGAGCTGCACGGACTGGTCGCGCGAGCTCACGTAGACGATGGTCTTCTGCCCGGGCGCCACCACCGAGACCAGGGCGCCCTCGCGGTCGCGCAGGTCACGGCCGTCGCAGACGGAGAGGTTGGGGCGACGCGTGGCGTCCACGACGACGTCGGCCTCGTCGATGCCCAGAAGGCGGCAGGCCTCCCGCGCCACGTCGGGCCGCGCGGTGGCCGTGACGGCAAGGCAGGTGGGCCCGTCCAGCGCGGCGCGGACGGCGGGCAGGTCGGCGTAGGCCTCGCGGTGGCCGGACTTGGACATGCCGGCGTGGTGGGCCTCGTCTATGGCCAGAAAGCCCACGCGTCCGCAGGCGGCAAGCGCGCCCACGTGTAGGGAGAGGTACTCGGGCGTGGTGAGGAGCACGTCCACCCCGCCTGCGGCAAGGCCCGCGTAGGTGCGCTCGCGGGTGGCCTGGTCCGTCTCGCCGGTGAGGACGGCGGCGCTCACGCCCAGGCCAGCGAGCTGCGCGGCAAGGTGGTGGGCCTGGTCGGCCACGAGGGCGCGCAGCGGGTAGACGAAGACGCTCGCGCGGCCGCGCAGGATGGCCTCGCGCGCCGCGTGGACGTGGAAGACGAGGGACTTGCCGCGACCGGTAGCCATGACGGCCATGCAGGAGCGGCCCCGGCCAAGCAGCTCGAGGGCACGAGCCTGGGCGGGCAGCAGGGGCCTCTCCCCGATGAGGCGGCGCACGAGCTCGGAGGTGAGCTCCTCCGGCGCCAGGGCAGAGAGGGCAGCGCGGGCCTGGGTGGCCGAGGGGGCGCGCCCCTCCCCGTCGGCGGGCCCTCCCTCGGGGGCGTCCTGGGCAAGGCAGCCCTCCTCGCAGCGACCCAGCTCGGCGAGAAGGTCGGGCGAGCCGGGGATGCCCTGGTCTCGGTAGCAGATGTCGCGCACCATGAGCTTGGGCTTGGTGCGGCCCTGCCAGGTCTCGTTGACGGCCTCGAAGACGAGGTCCACGGCGCCGTCGCAGGCGGCGGCCCGCTCCACGTCGGGTGCGCGAAACATTATGGCCGGCACGCAGGTCACGCCGTCGGTGGCGAGGAAGCGCAGGTGCGCGCCGTCGGCCCCCACGCGCGAGCGGTTGCGCATGGTGACGCCCAGGCTCGCGAGCAGCGGCTTCTTGTTGCCCTGGCCAAAGGGCTGCAGCATCTCCAGGGCACCGATTGACTCCACAGTGAGCTCCGAGAGGCCGACGGTGGCCGTGACCTCGCCGGTGTCCTGGAACTGCTCGGCGGGAAGGTCCGTAAGGGCGACCTCGAGGCGCTCGCGGAACTCGTCCAGGCGCGAGGCCTCGCAGGTCACGCCCACCGCGCCCGCGTGCCCGCCAAAGCGCACGAGCACGTCGGAGCACTGCTCCACGGCGTGGAAGAGGTCGACCTCGCCGACCGAGCGGCCCGAGCCGCGGGCGATGCCGTCCTGGATGGTGAAGAGGATGGCGGGGACGTGGTAGCGGCTGACGATGCGGCTCGCCACGATGCCCTTCACGCCCTCGTGCCAGCCCTCGCCGCCGACGACGACGCAGCGGCCTCCCTGGTAGGTCTTCTCGACCTTGGCCATGGCGGCCTCGGTGAGCGCGGACTCTATGTTGCGGCGCTCGGTGTTGATCTCCTCGAGCTTGCCCGCAAGGATGGCCGCCTCCGCTGGGTCGTCGGTGAGCAGCAGGTCAAAGGCCACGTCCGTGGAGCCCATGCGGCCCGCGGCGTTCAGGCGCGGGATGATGGAGAAGGGCAGGCCGTCGGCCGTGACCTGGGAGATGTCCTGGCCCGCCGTCGCCGCGAGGGCCACCAGGCCGGGCCGGGTGACCCGGCGCATGCGCGCGAGGCCCTCTGCCACCAGGGCGCGGTTCTCGCCCTGGAGCAGCATCATGTCGGAGAGCGTGCCCAGCGTGGCCACGTCGATGTAGTCGAGCCAGAGGTCGGGCTGACCCAGGCGGCGCCCCAGCTCGCAGACGAGCTTCAGGGCCACGCCGGCGCCGGCGAGCTCGCGGGAGGGACAGTCGGCGGAGAGCTTGGGGTCGGTCACGGGAACGCCCTCGGGCACGAGGTCGGCCGGCTCGTGGTGGTCGGTCACCACGACGTCGACGCCCTCGGAGACGAGCCACGCCACCTCCTCGCGGGCGGCGATGCCGTTGTCCACGGTGATGACGAGGTCGGGCTCGCAGGTCTGCCTCACGCGGGCCAGGGCCTCGCGGGACAGGCCGTAGCCCTCGCCGAAGCGGTTGGGGATGAAGGGGTGGACCTCGGCGCCCAGGCGGCGCAGCGCCAGGGTGAGGAGGCAGGTCGAGCTCATGCCGTCCACGTCGAAGTCTCCGAAGACGGCTATGGCCTCGTGGTCCGCCAGGGCGCGCATGACGCGGTCGGCGGCGTCGGACATGCCGGGGATGAGCAGCGGGTCCGCCCAGTCACGCTTAAGGGAGGGGCTGAGGAAGAGGCGGGCCTCGTCGGGGTCGGTCACGCCGCGAGCCGCCAGGACGCGGGCCACGATGGCGGGCACGCCCAGCTCGCGGACGAGGACGTGCTCGGCCGCGCGGTCCTGCGCCAGCTGCCGCCAGCGGGGGCTCTGTGCCAGGCCAGGCATCCTACTCGCCGCTCTTCTCGCCGGACGCGGCCTTGGCGGCGGGCTCGCCGTAGCGGGCCTCGAGCTTGGCCCACTTGGGCTCGCGCGTCTTCCACATGGCGAGCAGCGGGGAAGCAACGGCAAAGCTGGAGTAGGTGCCCAGGAGCTCTCCCACGAGCATAGCGAAGGCAAAGTCGCGCAGCGTGGTTCCGCCGATGGCCAGAAGCGCCACGACGGGCACCACGGTCACGATGGTGGTGTTGATGGAGCGGACGAAGACCTCGTTGATGGAGAAGTTGCAGATCTGGTAGTAGGTGCGGTGGACACCATCCTTGAGCTGGCGCGCATTCTCGTCCATGCGGTTGAACTCCACCACGGTGTCATAGAGCGAGTAGCCCATGATGGTGAGAAGCGCGGCCACCACGTTGGGCGATATGGCGATCTGGAACCAGGCGTAGACGCCCAGGGTGATGACCAGGTCGTGCAGGAGCGCGCAGACGGCCGTGAGGGACATCTTGAACTCGTAGCGCACGGTCACGTACAGGATGATGGCCAGGATGGCCACGGCGAACGCCGCGGCCGAGGAGCGCGTGACGTCGGCGCCCCAGTCGGGCCCGATGGTGGTCACGGTGTAGGAGTCGACAGCCAGCCCAAGTGAGCTGGCGGCGTCTGCCGCGTGGGCGTTGGCGGTGGCGGGATCGGTGGTGTCGAAGCGGACGAGGAAGCCCGGCTCGCCCTCGGTGACGGCGGTCTGCACGGTGGCGGAGCCCTCGCCCACGGACTCGAGCGCGCCGCGCATCTGCTCGATGGTGACGTCTCCCGTGGAGCGGAAGTCCATCTCGGTGCCGCCACGGAACTCGATGCCAAAGACCAGGCCGCGGGTCAGAAGGCCCACGACGGCCAGGACGACGAGGACGCAGGAGAGGCCCAGGAACTGTCTGCGGTGCCCGATGAACGGAATCTCAAAGGAGAAGTGGCTAAGCATTGGCCTCGCCTCCCTTCTGGACGCGGGTGACCGAGGCGCGGGCGTCCGCCCTCCTCTGGGCCTCGGCGAGGTCCTGGGAGATGCCCCAGAAGCCGGGGGCCTTCTGGATGGCGCCGAGCGAGAGGAGCCTCAGGGCGGGGGCCTTGAAGAGGAACATGGTCACCACGTCGCAGACAACGCCGAGGGCCAGGGTGAGGCCGAAGCCGCGCACGTCTCCCGTGGCGACCACCAAGAGCGCGAGCGCCGTGATGAGGGTAACGACGTCGGCGTCAAGGGAGGTGCGGATGCCGTGGGAGGTGCCGGAGACCGAGGCGTTGCGCACGGTCCTGCCCATGCGGACCTCCTCGCGGAAGCGCTCGAGCACCAGGATGGAGGAGTCCGCGGCAGAGCCTGTGGTGAGAACGATGCCGGCAAGGCCCGGCAGGCTCAGGGCAAACAGGCCAAAGTGGGACAGCGTGGCAAGAAGCCCCAGGTACAGCATGGCAAAGACGGCAAGGGAGCCCAGCGTCAGCAGGCCCAGGCCGCGATAGAAGAAGAACAGGTAGCAGACGACGACGGCCACGCCGACCGCGAGGGCGAGCACGCCCTGGGCAAGGGAGTCCTGGCCGAGGGTGGGGCCGACGGCGCGGCTCTCGGAGTAGGTGAGTGTGACGGGAAGCGAGCCGGAGTCCAGCGCAGTCTTGAGCGCCTGGGCCGACTCGGCCGTGAAGCTGCCGGAGATGGAGACCTCGCCGCCGTCGATCTGGGACTGGACGGCAGGGGCGGAGTTGACCACGCCGTCGAGCACGATGGCAATCTGGCCCTTGGTGGGCGCGAGCTCGCGGGTGACGTCGGAGAAGGTCTGGGCGCCCGCGGAGTCTAAGGTGACGTTGACCACGTAGGTGCCCACCGAGGTCTGGGACTGCGCCACCTGGGTGCGCGTGATGGAGGAGCCGTCCAGAAAGGCCGTGTAGGTGCCCTCCTCGAGCTTGACGTTCTGGGTTCCGGCCTGGATCTTTGCCAGGGCCTCGGCGTCGCCGATGTCGTCCAGGCGGACGAACTCGAGGTGGCCCGTCTGGCCGATGGCCTCCACGGTGGAGGTGGCGTCGGTGGCGCCCGGGATCTGCACGAGGATGGAGCTCGCGCCCTGCTGCTGGACCGTGGCCTCGGAGGCGCCCAGGGCGTTCACGCGGCTCTGGACGATGGACGTGGCGGTCTGCATGTCCTCGCTCGTGGGCTGGGTGCCGTCGGACTTGGAGGCGGAGAGGATGACGGAGACGCCACCCTGGATGTCCAGGCCCTGGGTGATCTTCTCGCCCACCGGGGCGAAGGCGACGGCGCACGCCGCGCAGAGCGCGAGCATCACGACGAGCGCGCCCACGTGCCCGCGGGCGGCAGACGAGAGGCCACCCTTCCCACGCCCGCGCTTCTTGGGCTTAGAGCCCCTTGCCTTGGTGTCCTTGGCGGCGTCACGCCACCGGTCCACGCCCGTCTTGGGCGCGTCGGACCTTGAGTCTTGACCCATGGTAGGTTCCTTCGGTTGTCCGAGCGGCAACGCCGCCGGCGGGGCGCCAGGCGCCCTCGATGGTTGAACCCACCTAGTATACGTTGTTTTGCCAGCCCGCGGCGCAGAGCGCGCAAGCCTGAAGGCCGCGGGCGCTTCTCGCGCTTCTCGCCAGCCCCGTCCCCGCCGCCGCCCCCCCGCCGTTTGCATGTGAAAGTGGTCGGCAAGAGGCTCGCCAGCGACCAGATTCGCATGCAAACGGCGGGACGACTGGCAACGAGAGACGCTACCAGTCCTGGGCGGCCGGGGAGGCCATCCAGTCGGAGACGAAGTCCGCGTAGGTGCCGGCGATGATGGCCTCGCGGGCCCGGCGCATGAGGTCGAGCAGGTACCACACGTTGTGCTGGGAGATGAGCATGGAGCCGGCCATCTCCTTCTGGCGCACGAGGTGGTGCAGGTAGGCGCGGGTGTAGCCGCCCGTGCACGTGGGGCAGCCGCAGGCCGTGTCGAGTGGTGCGTGGTCGTGCGTGAAGCGGGCGTGGCGCAGGTTGAGGCGACCCTCGCTGGAGAAGGCGCTGCCGGTGCGCGCCGTGCGGGTGGGCAGCACGCAGTCGAACATGTCCACGCCGCAGGCGACGCCACGCACGAGGGTCGTGGGGTTGCCCACGCCCATGAGGTAGCGGGGCTTGCCCTTGGGCATGTACTCGGCGCAGAGGGGCTCCAGGGACTCGAACATGGTGTCGTGGTCCTCGCCCACCGAGTAGCCGCCGATGCCGTAGCCCGGGAAGTCCCCGGCGTCCTCCAGGTGGCGCAGGCTCCTCACGCGCAGGTCAAGGTGCATGCCGCCCTGGACGATGCCGAAGAGCGCCTGGTCGGGCCTGGTGTGGGCGGCAAAGCAGCGGTCGGCCCACATGCTGGAGAGCTCCACCGAGCGCTCGACCTTGGAGCGCGGCGCCGGGTAGCCCACGCACTGGTCGAGCTGCATCACGATGTCGGCGCCCAGCTTCTGGGCGATCTCCATGTTCTTCTCGGGGGACCACTCCACCCAGGAGCCGTCGTAGTCAACGGCGCGGAAGCGCACGCCGGCGCGGGAGAGCTTGAAGAACTCCTCGTGGCTGAAGACCTGGAAGCCGCCGGAGTCCGTGAGGATGGGGCCGTGCCACTGCATGAACTCGTGGACGCCGCCCATCTCCTCCACCAGGTCTGCGCCGGGGCGCTGCGAGAGGTGGTACGTGTTGTTGAGCAGGATCTTGGTGCCCAGGCGCTCCAGGGTGTCGGGCAGGATGCCCTTGACCGTGGCCTTGGTGCCGACCGGCATGAAGATGGGCGTCGGCACGTCGCCGTGGGGCGTGTGGAGCACACCGGCGCGGGCGTGGGTCCCTGGGTCCTCGGCCACCACGTCGTAGGTGAACCACCTGTCGGGCGAGACGGGCGTTCCGGCCCCGACCTTGTGCGCGCTCTTCTCGACGCAGCTCTCACACATGCGCTCAGACTCCTTGCTCCCCGTGGGCAAAAGACAGCAGAAAAAAGCCCGGCCGGGCGCTGGGTGCGCCGGGCCGGGCAGGCAAAGACGCTTGGAAGCGAGCCTACTCGCCGAAGCCGCTCTCGATGAGGGCGACGAGGGCGTCCAGGGCCTCCTGCTCGTCGGCGCCGTCGCAGGCGACCTCGACCTTGGTGCCGGTGCCCAGGCCAGCGGCCAGGATCATCATGATGGACTTGGCGTTGACGGGAGCGGAGTCCTTGTCAACGTTCTTGATGGTGACGTTGCTCTGGTACTTCTTGGCCTCGGTCACGAAGACGGACGCGGGACGGGCGTGAAGACCAGTGGCGTTGATGATGCTCGTCTGCTTAGAAACCATGCTAAAAACTCCCTTTCCAGAGTTCCCAGTAAACCGGGGAGTGCTCCCCCGAACACGGGAACATCCTACCAAACTGCCGACACATTATAGCAAGGTTTCGGTTTATGGACGCAAAGTCCGCTGTTTGCGGTCTTTGCGATCTTGGCGTCGTCCGCCTGAGTCACAATGTTGGGCGAGAAGAGACGCGCGGCCGCACGATGCCAGTCGGCCGCGCCTTTGAGAGGAGAGCGCATGGCCGACGAGAGGGACGCCGCGGAGGAGCCGCTCGACGAGGGCACCGAGGTCGAGGCCGCCCGCGAGGAGCCGCAGGACCCGGGCGAGGACGAGGCCGCGGCCCAGGACTCTCCCTCCGAGGGGGACACCCGCCCCGAGGGCCTCGAGCGCAGGGCGATAACCGCCGCTCGCGGCGCCGCGAGTGCCACGGCGACCACGCTCAAGGGCGGCCTTGCCGCCATGAGGGACGTGCGGGAGGCGTCGCGCCAGCACGCCGGCGCCCAGAAGAGGGTCCGCTCCCTCACCGAGGCCCTGGACGAGGACCGCCGCACGCTCGCGCACCGCCAGGACGTCGAGGGGCGCTACGAGCAGATCGTCTCCCAGCAGACGGAGGCCTCGCGCCAGGCGAGCCAGGACATGGCCGACTCGCAGGCCACCGTCGAGCGCCTCGACGGCGAGCAGTCAGCGCTCGAGGACCGCCTGGCCAAGATGAGGGCAGCCCACGAGCAGGAGCTGCGCCCCTACCGCCGCGTCATGGAGACCTCGCGCGGCAGGGCGTCTGACGCAAGCCAGACCGTCGCCGAGGCCAGGCGCGCCGTGAAGGGCGCCGAGGCCCAGGTCAAGGACGCCACCGACGCCCGCAGTCAGGGCATAGCCCAGGCCAACCGCGCGCTCGACAACTCGCAGGAGCGCCTGCGCCGCGTGCAGGACGACCTCAGGCGCGCGCAGGGAGACCCCAACGCCAAGGCCGACGCCGTAGCGCAGCTCCAGCGCGAGAACGTGGCCGAGCTGGCACACGTCGAGGCCGCCCGCGTCGAGGTTGCAAACGCCACCCGCCAGACGCAGGAGGCCGTGGAGAAGGCACAGATGCACCTGTGGACGCAGAGGCAGTCGCTTGAGACCGCCCAGGCGGACGCCGAGGCCGCAAAGCGCGACTACGAGGGGCACAAGGCCGAGTACGACCGCCGCGCCGCCGAGGCCGCCTCGCAGGAGAAGGAGCTCGCGGACGCCATAGCCGAGCGCAAGGCCGGCATCGAGTCCGCCAAGGCCGCCCACGACGAGGCCGCCGACGCCTACGACGAGGCCCAGGGGCTGCTGTCCGAGGCCGAGGCCATCCACGCCACGCCCGAGGAGACGCGCCGCCTGGCCGCCTCCATCGCCGAGCAGCAGGCCGCCCTCGCCTCCGCCCAGTCCGAGCTCGACAGCCTCGCCGACAGCGAGCGGACCCTCCGCCAGCACACCCGCACCCAGCGCTACATCCTCACGGCGGTCGCCATCCTCCTGGTGGCATTGATCGTCCTGCTAGCAGCAACCGTCCTGGGGCACTAAAGGCTTCAGGCATCAGGCAGACCGAGACGCAGCGGCCCCGCGCCCTTCTCCCCAAAAGCTTTTGAGCGCGCTCTCTGCGCGAGGTGCTTTTGGGGAGAAGGGCGCGGGGCCGCTGGCTGGCGCGAGGCCTACCTGATCAGCATCGCATCGCCAAAGGAGAGGAACCGGTACCTCTCGTCAATGGCGGCCTTGTAGGCGCCCATGATCTGCTCGCGCGTGGCAAGCGCCGAGACGAGCATCATGAGCGTGGAGCGCGGCACGTGGAAGTTGGTGATGAGAGCGTCCACCACGTGGAACGTGGAGCCCGGCATGAGGTAGAGGTTGGTCTTGGCGTCGCGGCGCTCCACGATGTCGCCCCGGCCGCAGACGGCCGCGGAGTCTGGGGCGTCCTCGAAGCGGCGCGCCGCGCAGGCGGGGGATGCCGCCGGGGCCTGCGGATCCCATGCGCTCTCGAGGGAGCGAACGGAGGTGGTGCCCACGGCGATGACCCTGTGGCCGGCCGCCTTGGTGGCGTGGACGGCGTCGACGACCTCCTGCGAGACGTGGTAGCGCTCGGTGTGCATGACGTGCTGGGTGGGGTCGTCCTCGGTGACCAGGCGGAAGGTGTCGATGCCCACCTCGAGCTCCACGGTGGCCCAGCCGCAGCCGTGGTCGCGGATCTTCTGGATGAGCTCCGGCGTGAAGTGGAGGCCCGCCGTGGGGGCCGCGGCGGAGTGCTCCTCGGTCATGGCGTAGACGGTCTGGTACTTCTCGGGGTCGCCCTCGTACTGGGTGATGTAGGGCGGCAGGGGGACGTGACCGGCCTCGTGGATGGCCTCGTCGAGGGTGCGCGGGGTGCCGTCGGGCCTGTTGCCCTGCGGCTCGAAGCGTACGAGGCGGCCGCCCTTGCTGCCCTCCACGAAGTCCACGATGGTGCCCGTCAGCACGACGGGGGCAGACTCCGGGGCGTGCAGACCGCCGGCGCGGTACTCGATGACCGTGCCGGGCTGGCGCAGGCGCTTGCCGGGGTTGACGAGGCACTCCCAGACGCGGCCCAAGGCGTCGACGTCCTCGCGGCGCTTGAGCAGGAGCGTCTCGCACACGCCGCCGGTGCCGCGCTTCTTACCCACCAGGCGCGCGGGCATGACGCGGGTCTTGTTGGCAACGAGCAGGTCGCCGGGCTCGAGGTAGTCGAGGATGTCGAAGAAGTGGCGGTGCTCGACGGAGCCGTCCTCGCGGTTCAGAACGAGCAGGCGGCAGGAGTCGCGGGGCTCGGCCGGGGCCTGGGCAATGAGCTCGTCGGGCAGCGGGTAGTCAAAGTCTTCGGTGCGCATGTGCGCGGTCCTTCCCTCATGGCGCCGCCGAGGGCGCGCGTTTTTCTCGCCTGACAGTGTAGCGCGGCCGCCATGGACGCGGCGAGAGGCACGCGCCCCGCAAATTGGGGACGTGTTCGTTTTTGCGCAAATTTGAACGGGGGTGCGGACGAAAAGTTGGACGCCGACAGGCGTCCGGATTGGAGCCCGCAATGTACTCGAGCGACGAGAGGGACGCCATCCTGGGGCTCTGGCGCGAGTCCGGCCGGCCGGCCCACAGGTTCGCCAGGGAGTCGGGGCTCGCCTCCGCCGAGTCGATCAGGCGCTGGGCGTCCGGCGACCTGGGCGTCGGCTGGCACGCCCCCTATACTCTTGCCCAGAGGGCCGACGCCGCGCGCAGGGCGCTCGCCGGGGAGGACCCCGCCGAGGTCGCCGCGTCGATCGGCTGCCACCCGGAGACCGTGCGCGGCTGGGCCCGCGCCGCGGGGAGGGAGGGCGAGGTGTCGCTCGCGAACGGACGGGGCGCCCCGCGCGTGCCGCCGCCGGCCGACCCCGGGGACCTGGAGGCCCTCAGGGCCGAGAACCGGGCCCTGAGGCTGGAGCTCGCCAGGGCCGAGGCGGTGTTGGACGTCCTAAAAGGAGGCGGCCCGGGGCGGGGCCCGGACTCGCTGACGGCGGCGGAGAGGGCGCTGGTCGCCGACGCCCTTAGGCCCGGGTTCGGCCTGGAGGACGCCCTGCGCGCGGCCGGCGTGGCGCGCAGCACCTACTACTACCACCGCGCCCGCAGGGGCGCCCCCGACCGCCTGGCCGCCCTGAGGGCGCGGGTGCGCGCCCTGTTCGAGGCCGGGGGCGGGGCCTGGGGCTACCGCACGATATGGGCGAGGCTGCGCCTGGACCCCGACGAGCCCCTGGCGGTCTCCGAGAAGGTCGTGAGGCGCGTCATGCGCGAGGAGGGGCTCGAGGTGCGCTACCTGAGGCGCCGCAGGCGCTGGAGCAGCTATGCCGGCGAGGTCTCCGAGGCCCCTCCCAACCTGCCGCTGCGCCCCGACGGCACCCACGACTTCTCCGCCTCGCGCCCCAACGAGCTGTGGGTCACCGACGTCACCATGTTCACGATAGGGTCGGGGCGCTGCTGGCTGTCGCCGGTGGTCGACTGCTTCGACGGGGCGGTCGTGGCGTGGACCCTGTCGGAGTCCCCCGACGCCCGCATGGCCGACTCGATGCTGGAGGCGGCGGCCTCGACGCTCGCGGCCGGCGAGCGGCCCGTGGTCCACACCGACCGCGGCTGCCACTACAGGTGGCCGGGCTGGGCGGCGATATGCGAGCGCCACGGCCTGGTGCGCAGCATGTCGAGGAAGGGCCGCAGCCCCGACAACGCCGCGGCCGAGGGCTTCTTCGGCCGGCTCAAGCAGGAGTTCTACCACGGCAGGGACTGGTCCGGGGTGGGCTTCGAGGAGTTCCGGCGGCGCCTGGCGGGCTACCTCGCCTACTACAACTCGGGCAGGATCAAGCGGAGCCTGGGGTGGAGGAGCCCGGAGCAGTACCGCAGGGACCTGGGGTACTCTCTCCGTAGTGTCTAAGAAATTGTCCGCACCCCCAACACGTCCCCAATTTGCGTGCGAGCCCGTAATGGGGCGCCCGGCCTGCGGTAGGAACGAGGTCGTAGGTGGTGAGAACGTTTCCACATTGTGTCCGGGATTAACTTGCAGGGCCTGCGGAGGCGTCGATGGGGCCTAAGGGCCCGCGGGCTGCGCAGAACTCCCCTTCGTGTGAGTCTGCGGGCAAAGGTTGCGCAGAAGTGGCCTTCGTGCGAGCCGGTTTTGAGGACGGCGACGGCAGGGCCAGCCGCTTTATGCAGACGGGCCTGCAGCCATCTGGGTTTTCGCGCTCAGAATATTCATTGCATTATTTAAGTCAGCCCGAACCGCGGAAAACAGGCTCGCACGAAGGTCACTTTTGCGCAGGGCCCGCCAGCATCCTCACACGAAGGTCACTTCCGCACCTGGGCCGCCTGGCGAGCGGCCTGCCGCTCCGCTGCCTTCTGACGCTTGCGCTCGTCGCGGGCCGCGTGGCGCTCCATGCAGGCCTCGGCGGCGGAGAAGCGGCATCCGCAGTAGTTCTGCCTGTACATTCCGAGCTCGCGGGACTCGCGGGTTGCCTCGGGGTAGAAGGGCCTGAAGTCCTGCCAGACGGGCACGAGGCCATGGGCGCGGGCGATTGACCCAAGCAGCTCTCCACAGTCGTCAAAGAGCTGGTAGGGAGAGACGGCAAGGGTGGTGGACACATGGGAGAAGCCACGCTCGGCCGCAACCCGGCAGGCCTCGCCAAGGCGCAGCGCGTAGCAGGCCCGGCAGCGGGCGTGGCGGTCCATCCCGTGGGGCGCGACGGAGCGCTCCCAGGCGGCGCGGTCGTCGCCGGCAACGATGACGTCCACGTGCGCGACGTCGGCGGCCCAGGACCTAAGCGTGTCAAGCCTGCGCAGGTGCTCCGAGACGGGCTGGATGTTGGGGTTGGTCCATATGATGGTGGGCTCGAAGCCCTGCTCCCGGAGAAGCCTCACCGGCTCCAGTGAGCAGGGACCACAGCAGGCGTGCAGGGCAAGCGGCGTCATTCGGCATCCTCCAGCATCTCTATGCCCCGGTCGGTGTCCCGCACGTGGGTGCATGCGGGCTCGCGGGCGATCTCGACCACCATCAGCACGTCTCCCGCGCACGACGCCAGGTGAAGTCCCCCGAGGACCATGCCCATCAGCGGCCGGCCGGCAAGACAGGCGAGAAGGGCGATCGCGGTCGTGACCAGCACGGCGGGGGCCAGTAGCACCGCGACCATGCGCCCGCGCGGCAGCACCGCTCCGTTGGCGCAGGCGTAGAGAAAGCCTCCCACGGCGCCAAAGGTCACGCGGCAGCCGGGAGAGAGCAGCTTGAAGGCGGCGGCGTGGACCAGCTCGTGAACGGGCAGCGTGGCCACATAGGACGCCACAAGCGCAAGCCACCACCAGAGGCCGCCGGGCTCCGCCCCGCCCGAGGCCAGGGCAAGGGCCAGCACCGCGACGGCGCAAGCAGCGAGCAGCGCCAGGCTCAGGCGGGCGACCTTCCGCTGCACGGAGGCGTCCCCCAGCACGTCTATGTCGGCGACGATTCTCATACCCAGCATGCTACCCCACTGTGTGATAATTGGCAGGTTTAGCGTCAACCAGCTGGCTTAGGAGATTTCATGCCTGACTCACGCCCGAGCTTCCCGGCGCGCGCCGTCATCACCGGCGGCATGCCGTACGGAAACAAGAACCTGCACTTCGGCCACATCGGCGGCGTCTTCGTGCCCGCCGACTTCTTTGCCCGTTTCCTGCGCGACCGCATCGGCCGCGAGAACGTCATCTTCGTTTCGGGCACGGACTGCTACGGCTCCCCTATCATGGAGGGCTACCGCAAGAAGGTCGAGGAGGAGGGCTACGAGGGCACTATCACCGACTACGTGCGGTCCAACCACGACGCGCAGAAGGCGGCGCTCGACTCTTACGAGATCAGCCTCGACCTCTTCGAGGGCTCCGGGCTGGAGCCTGCGCGCACCCACCACCACAGGCTCACCGCCGAGGTCCTCGAGCGCCTACACGAGCGCGGCTACCTCGTCAAGCGCTCCACGCGCCAGTTCTACGACGTGAAGGCCGGCACCTTCCTCAACGGGCGCCAGGTCAAGGGCCGCTGCCCCGTCCGCGGCTGCAAGTCCGAGAAGGCCTACGCCGACGAGTGCGACCTCGGCCACCAGTTTGACCCCGAGGAGCTCATCGCTCCCGTGTCTCAGCTCACCGGCACCACGCCCGAGCTGCGCCCCGTTGACAACTGGTACTTCGACCTGCCGACCTTCCGCCCCGAGCTCGAGGCCCTCATGGACGAGTGGGACGCAGACCCGCAGGTCCGCGCCATCGTGACCAAGACGGTGCGCGAGTCCCTGGTTGACCCGGTGATCTACATCCAGAACAAGTTCCGCGAGGGCTTCGACGCCTGCGAGGAGAAGCTCCCCGTCCACACCGTCACCGAGCCCGAGGGCAACCAGCAGTCCTTCTCGGTCACCTTCGCAGACTGGGAGGCCCGCGACGAGGCCCGCGAGGTGCTCGAGGGCGCCGGCGTGCGCTTCCGCACCGGCAAGTGCCTGCTGCCGTTCCGCATCACCGGCAACATCGACTGGGGCGTGCCCGCACCCGACATGGACGGCACCTCCGGCCTCACGGTCTGGTGCTGGCCCGAGAGCCTCTGGGCGCCCATCAGCTTCACCCAGACCGCCCTTGACCTGGACGCCCAGGCGAGCGGCACGCGCTTCTCCACTGACGACTGGCGCGACTGGTGGTGCAGCGAGGACGCCCGCGTCTACCAGTTCATCGGTCAGGACAACATCTACTTCTACTGCGTGGCGCAGCCGGCCCTGTGGGACGCGCTGGACTGGGGCCTCGTGCAGGACACGCCCATCGCCAACTACCACATCCTGTTCATGAACAAGAAGGCGTCCAGCTCCGGCGCCATCAAGCCGCCCATGGCCGCCGAGCTCCTGGACGCCTACACGCCCGAGCAGCTGCGCGCCCACTGGCTCTCCCTGGGCCTGGACCAGAAGGCAGTCTCGTTCAACCCCAAGCCGTTTGACACGTCCGTCTCGCACAAGGACAAGAAGACCGGCGAGGAGGTGCTGGTCAAGGACGACCCGCGCATCGTGGACCCGGCGCTCAAGGAGTCCGCGTTCCTGACCAACATCTTCAACCGCCTGGCGCGCAGCTGCTTCTACGGCGCGGCCAACGTCTGCGACGCGCACTTGCCGCAGGTGGCCCCGCACGCCGAGGTCGTAGAGGCGTGCCGCAGGGCCACGCTGGAGTTCGAGCGCCTGGCGCACGGCTTTGACGCCCACGGCGCCCTGGCCGTGGCCGAGGAGCTCTGCCGCCAGGAGAACAAGCGCTGGGACGACGCCTCCAAGGCCGCAAAGGGAGACGACGCCGCCTACGAGCAGGCCCTGGCCGACGCCTTCTGCGCCCTGCGCACCGTCACGCTGCTCATGCACCCCGCCGTGCCCTGCGGCTGCGAGAAGATCTGCGAGCACATGGGCTTTGGTGCCGAGGAGTTCTTCAGCTGGGAGCACGCCTTCGACGGCCCCGTCGAGCTGGCCGCGACGCTCGGCCAGACGCCGGTAGAGCACGCCATCGTGCCGCTGCCGCCGCGCTTTGACTTCTTCGAGAAGCACCCTTCGCAGGTCAAGAAGAAGTAGGGCCGCCTCCCCAGACGGGCAGAATCGCGATTTGGGTTCGAGGTGCCGGGGCGCTCGCAAGGGCGTCCCGGCATTTTTGCTGGCCAGAGCCTAGGGACGTACAAGGCAAGCCGAGAAGTGCGCGGGGCCCGAACCCAATTCGCATCCCCAATTGGGTTCGCAGGAGCGCGAACTTCTCGCCATGCCGGGACGAGGCGATTGTGTTACCTGCGGTTTCTCCGGCGGGCCCGGAGCGGTATCGTAAACCGCGAACCCAAAACGCAACGCGGGCCCCGAGGCCCGTCGCAAAGGACAGGAACCGCCATGACCGTCACCCCGCCGCCCGTCCACGTGCCGCGCCCCTACGAGCGCCCACACGCGAACCTCGCCTGCCGCGTCGACGTCCCCTGCGAGGACGGCGCCGTCCTGGCGGCCTTTGTCTACGCGCCGCACGGCGTGCGCGACCAGCCGGGCACGCCCTTTGGCATTGACCCGCACGTGCCGCCCGTGCTGATGCTGCACGGCAACGGCGAGGAGCACGGCATCTTCGGGCCGACCATCGACGCCGTCACCGCCACGGGGCGCTCCGTGGTGGCCATCGACTCCCGGGCCCAGGGCGAGTCCACCCGCGGCCACGCGCCCCTCTCCTACGAGCTCATGGCCGCCGACGCGCGGGAGGTCATGATGCGCCTCGGCGTCTGGCAGTGCCACGTGCTGGGATTCTCCGACGGTGCCATCCTGGGGCTTCTCCTTGCGCGCGACTGGGCCCCGCACGTGCTCACGCTCACGAGCGCCGGCGCAAACCTCACGCCGCAGGGGCTCTCGGAGGAGGACCAACGCTGGATGGAGGAGGCCGCCGCGGCAAACGCCGCATGGGCGGCCCACGGCCACGAGGGCGCCTTCGACGCGGACGGAAACGCCGTGCCCTCCCCCGCCGAGGCCGGACGCATCGCCGAGCTCCTGCAGCTCATGGTTGACCAGCCGCAGATCGAGGCGGCTTCGCTGGCGAGAATATCGTGTCCGGTCACCGTCATGGCCGGCGAGTTCGACTGCATCCTTCCCGAGGAGACCGAGCGCATCGCCGCCGCCATCCCAGGCGCCAGGACCTACGTGGTGCCTGGCTGCGGTCACACCCTGCCCAAGGAGGCGCCCGACGAGGTGAGCCGCCAGCTCCTGGCCACCATCGGGATGGGCGACATCCGGCACGCGGCCCGGTACGCGGAGCCGCCCGAGGACGTCGTCGTCTGCCCCGTGGGCAGCGAGTGTGCCGACGCCCTCGACCGCATGTACGTTCAAGTGACCGACCAGCCCGGAACGAGTGGCTGGTCAGAGGGCATATGGCCGCCCGCGGGCCTTGCGCGCGAGCTCCTGACCGCAGGAAAGGGCCTGGCCGCCTTTGACGTCTCAGACGTCGAGAAGGGCGTTTTTCGCCCTGACGCCCTGCCCCTGGGGGCGGTCTTCGTGGACCACGACGCCGACATGGGCGACGGCTGGCTGCCCGGGCATGGCCGCGGCACGGGCGGGGCGGACTGGGAGCCCCTGCCCGAGCGCGAGGTTGCCTGCTACCACCTGTTTGCCGTGGACCCCGCGGCACGCGGCCGGCACGTCACGAGCGCGCTCCTTGCGGCGGCCGCCGACCGCGCGCGCGAGCTGGGCGCCCGCGTCGTCCGCATCAACACGAGCCCGGCCAACGTGGAGGCAAACGGCCTCTACGCCCGCGAGGGCTTCACCCAGCACCGCCCCATCTGGATGCCCTACCCCGGCCTTGACCTCCCCGGCTGGACCAACCTCTGGGAGAAGGACCTGTAAACGGGACCCACTGTCAGGGGAAGGTAACGGTGACGGAGGTGCCTTCGCCGAGCTTGCTCGCAAGCGAGACGTCGGCGGCGTGGAAGGCGGCGGCGTGCTTGACGATGGCCAGGCCGAGGCCGGTGCCGCCCATGTCGCGGCTGCGGCCCTTGTCCACGCGGTAGAAGCGCTCGAAGACCTTCTTCTGCGCCTCCTCCGGGATGCCGATGCCCGTGTCGGACACGCGGATGGAGGGCCTGCCGTCGTACGGCAGCACCCACACGTAGACGTGGCCGCCCTCGCGGTTGTACCTGATGGCGTTCTCCACCAGGTTGCTCACCAGCTCATCGAGCAGCCGCGCGTTGCCCTGGATGACGTAGCTTACGCCCTCCACGTGAAGCGTCACGCCCATGCGGGCCGCCTTGGGGGCGAGCCTTCGCTCGACGTCATGCGCCACGACCAGGAGGTCGACCTGCTCGTCGGGGCCGAAGAGGGAGGCGCGGTCCCCAGCGCGCTCGGTCTCGTCAAGCTTGGAGAGCATGAGTATGTCGCTCACCAGGCTGGAGAGGCGCCGCGCGTCGTCGTAGATGCGTCCGGCAAAGCCCTGCACGTCCTCCGGGCGGCAGATGCCGTCGCGGATGAGCTCCGAGGCGCCCGAGATGCTGGCGATGGGCGTCTTGAGCTCGTGGGTGACGTTGGCCGTGAACTCCCGGCGCATGTCGTCGGCGTCCTGGATGGCGCTCATGCGCTCAAGGAGCTCTCTGCGTTGCTCGTTAAGTCGGCTCACCAGGGGCTCCAGCTCCTCGTAGGGGGCGCTGGCGTCCGCCCGGGTGGCGTCGATCTCAAGGATGGGCCGCACGAAGCGACCCACCAGCAGGCGAGAGACGCCCCAGCTCGCGGCCACCACGCACACCGCCACCACGGCGAGAAGCACCAGGTCGCGCGTGAGGAAGGAAGCCGCGCCGGCCCGGTCCACCGAGATGCGCAGCACGTCGCCCGAGCCGAGCCTGCGGGCCTCGTAGAGGCTAACATAGCCCACGGTCTCGCTCGAGCGCTCCGAGGAGCCCGTCCCCGTGGCGAGGGCGCTTGCCACCTCGGGACGGTCCGCGTGGTTGGGAAGGCCGGCCGCGTCCGCCCCGGAGTCAAAGAGCACGCGACCGTCGGGCGCCACGAGGGTGGCGCGCAGGCTCCCCATGGAGAGGCCCGCCAGGACCTCCTCGTCGTTGTCGGTGGAGTCGAGAAGCGAGGCCAGGGTCTGGCACTCCCCCGCCAGCTGCTCGTGCTCGTCGTCCAGGAAGGCCCGCTCGTACACATAGGCGGACGCCGCCGTCACCACGAGGGCGGCGACGGCGCAGACGGCCACGAAGGCGACGAACATGTTGTGCGAGAGCGAGACGCCCCTCTTGTGCGCGGCCACGAGACCGGCCTACCCGCGCACGCGGTAGCCGACGCCGCGGACCGTCTCGATAAGGTCCGAGCGCTCGCCCAGCTTGGCGCGAATCTGCTGGACGTGGACGTCGACGGTGCGCGAGCCCCCGTCGAAGTCCCAGCCCCAGACCCGCTGAAGCAGCGTCTCTCGCGAGAAGACCACGCCGGGAGACCTCATGAGGAACTCCAGCAGGTCGAACTCCCTCATGGTGAGCGAGAGCTCGCGGCCCTCGATGGTGGCCTCGCGGCGGTCGGGCCAGAGCATGAGCTCGCCCGCCACAAGCGACTGGCTCTCGGCGTGCGGCTGCTCGCGGCCCGCGCGGCGCAGCAGCGCCCTCGCGCGGCTCACCATCTCCATCATGCCGAAGGGCTTGGAGAGGTAGTCGTCGGCGCCGCCGTCCAGCGCGCGGACCTTGTCGAGCTCGGTGTCCTTTGCGGTGAGCATCATGACGGGCACGTTGGAGAGGCCCGGCATGCGCCTGATGCGGGCCAGGATCTCGAGCCCGTCGGCGTCCGGCAGCATGATGTCCAGAAGGACCGCGTCGGGCGTCCGCTCGGCGCAGGCGCGCCTGAACTCGGCGTCGTTGGCACAGCCGCGTGCCTCGATGCCGCCCTGGCCCAGGGCGTAGACCGTGAGCTCACGGATGTTCTTGTCGTCCTCAACGTAGTAGACCACGCCAGATGCTCCCATCACGCTTCCCTACTGGTCGAGCCCCGCGGCCTGGCTGGGCTTCTCCTCAACCCTGTGCTCGCCGGTGACGCGGAATATGGCCCAGGCGGCCACGCGCTTGGCGAGGTCTCCGATGCGCTCGAAGTACTTGGCGACCATGAGCAGCTCGGGGAGGTACTCGGCAGAGGACTTGCCGTCGCGGATGAGGGCGACGAGCTTCTCCTCCGACTCGGCATACAAGCAGTTTACCTTGTGGTCGGCCTCGATGACCCGCTGGGCCAGCTCGACGTCGCGCTCCACGAAGGCGTCGACCGCGCGCTCGACCATGGAGGCGGCGTGCTCGCTCATCTCCACGAACTCGCGGGTGAACTTGGCAGCGGCCTTGTCGGGGATCTCCTCGACGAGAAACGCCACGTCGCGGGTCATGCCGTCGATGTGGGAGAGGTCGGAGACGATGCGAAAGGCACCGGAGACAAAGCGCAGGTCGTCGCCGATGAGGGGCTGCTGGAGGAGCATCGCGTCAAGGCAGCCGTCCTCGATGGACTCGCGCAGGCGGTCCTCCGCCTTGCGGCCCTCCACGACGCCCTCCTGGGCTCCGCGGTCACCCGTGGCGGCAAGGCCGGCGGCGCGGACGTCGGCCGCGCACTTCTCCTTGAGGCGGACGACGTGCTCCTGGATGCCCTGGAGCTGGCTCGTGAACTTGGTACGCGTCTTGAGAGTCATCAGCTGAACCTTCCTGAGAGGTATTCCTGGGTCTTGGTCTGGCGAGGGTTGGCAAAGAGGTCCCTGGTGGGGCCGGACTCCACCAGCTCGCCGAGGTAGAAGAAGCAGGTCTTGTCGGCCACGCGGGTCGCCTGCTGCATGTTGTGGGTCACGACCACGACGGTGTGGTCGTGGGAGAGGCGCGCCATGAGCTCCTCCACCTGGGCGGTGGAGATGGGGTCCAGGGCGCTCGTGGGCTCGTCCATGAGAAGGACCTCGGGATTGGTGGCAAGCGCGCGGGCGATGCACAGGCGCTGCTGCTGGCCACCGGAAAGGCCCAGGCCGGACTGGTCGAGCTTGTCCTTGGCCTCCTCCCAGAGGGCGGCGCGGGTGAGGCAGTGCTCCAAGATCTCGTCGGCCTCGTCGCGGGAGAGCCTGCCCATGCGAGACGGGCCGTAGAGCACGTTGTCCCTGATGCTCATCGGGAAGGGGTTGGGGTGTTGAAAGACCATGCCCACGTGGATGCGCAGCGCGCAGGCGTCCATGGTAAAGACGTCGGTGCCGTCGAGCTCCACGCGGCCCTCGTGGCAGACGCTGGGCACGAAGTCGCACATGCGGTTGAACGTGCGCAGCAGCGTGGACTTGCCGCAGCCGGACGGCCCGATGAAGGCCGTGCAGCGGTTCTTGGGGATGGAGAGGCCGATGCCCTTGAGGGCCTGGAAGTCCCCGTACCAGAGGTTGAGGCCACGGACGTCCATGCGGCTCTCGGCCGCCTCCAGGGCGCACCTGGCGTACTCGGCCTCGGCGGGCGTTTGCGAGGTTTGAGTCTGCATCATCCGAACCTTCCGGTGAGATAGTCGACGAGTCGCTGGTCCTGGGGGTCGAGAAACACCCGGCGCGTGGTGCCGGTCTCCACCATGTCGCCCATGTAGAAGAAGGCGGTGCGGTCCGAGACGCGCTTTGCCTGCTCCATGTTGTGGGTGACGATGACGCAGCAGATGCCGGAGTCCGCGATCTGGCGGATGGTCTCCTCCACCGCAAAGGTGGAGATGGGGTCCAGGGCCGAGCAGGGCTCGTCGAACAGGACCACGTCTGGCCTCATGGCAAGCGTGCGGGCGATGCACAGACGCTGCTGCTGGCCTCCGGAGAGGGCAAGCGCGCTGCGGTCGAGCTTGTCCTTGACCTCGTCCCAGAGCGCGGCCTGCCTGAGAGACTCCTCCACGAGGACGTCGGCCTCGTCCCTGCCGGCCACGCGGCCGTGGCGGCGCGGCGCAAACAGGATGTTCTCGCGGATGGACTTGCGGAAGGGCGTGGGCTGCTGGAAGACCATGCCGATGGACTTGCGCAGCTCGAAGAGGTTCTCGCGCGGGGTGTTGATGTCGTGTCCGTGGTAGTAGATGGAGCCGCCGACGTCGCAGCGCGGGATCTCCCGGTTCATGAGGTTGATGCAGCGCAGGAAGGTGGACTTGCCGCAGCCGGAGGGGCCGATGAGGGCCGTGCAGGTGCCGGCGTCAAAGCCCAGGCTCGTGGGGTGCAGCGCCTCGTGGGCGCGGTCGTAGCGGACGGTCACGTCCACGGTGGAGAGCAGGTGGGCGTCGGCCGCGGCCCGGGTGGTGTTGTCTTGGGTCATCTCAGCCTCACTCGCTCGTCATCTTCTTGGCCAGCGCCTTGCCCAGGAGACGTGCGACCACGTTGAACAGAAGCACGCAGATGATGAGGACGCAGGCGGTGCCCCAGACGATCTCGTCGTTGCCGGGGGACGGCTCCATCTTGAGCTTCCAGATGTGGACGGCGAGGGTCTCGGCCGGGCGGAACACGTTCCAGGGGTTGCGCGGGCTCGCGAGGTTCATGCTCGCGAAGTTGATGTTGACCGCGGCGGAGCCGGACGTGAAGATCAGGGCGGCGGCCTCGCCGAAGACGCGGCCGGCAGAGATCACGATGCCGGTCACGATGGCGGGCATGGCGGCGGGAAGAAGCACGTGGATGGTGGTCTCCCAGCGCGTGAGGCCCATGGCCAGGCCGGCGTCGCGCTGGCTGCGCGGCACGTCCTCAAGCGCCTGCTGGATGACGCGTACCAGGATGGGGATGTTGAACATCGTGAGGGCCATGGCGCCGGCCAGGATGGAGATGCCCCAGCCCAGCGTGACAACGAAGAACAGGCTGCCGAACATGCCCACAACGATGGAGGGCAGGCTGGAGAGGGTCTCGATGGCGGTGGAGGCGGCCTTGGTCACCCAGTTGTCGGGCGCGTACTCCACCAGGAAGATGGCGGCGCCCAGGCTGATGGGGACGCTGATGAGCAGCGTGATCACCAGCATGTAGAAGCTGTCGAAGAGCTCAGAGGAGATGCCGGGGTTGACGTCGGCCGCAGGCGGCGTGGTGAGGAAGCCCGGCGAGAGGGCCTTGCCGATGCCCTGGAACACGATGAACGCCACGATGGCGGCGAGAAGCGCCAGCACGAAGGCCACGATGACGGTGAGGATGCCCGTGGCCACGCGGTCCTGGCGGCGAATCCTGGCGGCGTGTGCGTCGAGGTCGACCTCGTCGATGCGGTTAGCCACGGTCCTTCGCCCCCTTCGAGCCGATGAGGTGGATGACGAGGATGAAGAGCAGGCTCATGCCCATGAGCAAGAGGCCCAGGGCCCACAGGGCGTGATACTGCACCGACCCGGTGGTGGCGTTGGCAAAGCCCGAGGTGAGCGCCGTGGTGAGCGTGGCCGCGGGAGACAGCAGGCCCGCCGGCATGATCTTCTCGACGCTGCCGATGACCATCTGGACGGCCAGGGTCTCGCCGAAGGCGCGGGTCATGCCCAGGATGACGGCGGTCATGAGCGAGGGAAGCGCGCTCTTGAGGACGACGTGCCAGACCGTCTGCCAGCGGGTGCAGCCCAGGGCGTAGGAGCCCTCGCGGTACTGGTTGGGGACGGCGGCCAGGGCGTCGATGGAGAGCGTCGTCACCGTCGGCAGGATCATGACGGCAAGCACGATGGCGCCGGAGAGGATGCCAGCGCCGGTGCCGGCCGCCTCGCCGAAGATCGCGCGCATGGCGGCGTTGACCACCGTCAGGCCGATGAGGCCGTAGACGACGGAGGGGATGCCGACGAGCAGCTCGACCAGGGGCTGGAACACCTTGCGGCCAAAGCCGGGGCGGACCTCCACGACGAAGATGGCGCTGCCCAGGGCGATGGGGAGCGTGAGCAGGGTGGAGAGGAGCATCACGCCGAAGGACGTAACGATGAGCGGGAGCGCCCCGAACTTGCCGTCAGAGGGCACCCAGCTCGTGCCCGTGACGAACTGGCCGAAGTCCAGGCCGTCGACGAGAAACGCCGAGAGGCCCTGCTGGGCGACCATCACGATGAGGGTCACCACGATCAGGGCCACAAGGGCGACGCAGGCACCCGTGAGGGTGAGGCCCACGTTCTCCAGCCTTCGCTTCGGCAGCATGCGTTTTGACATGTGCGACCTTTCGGAAAACGGGAAATGCGGGGCGCCGCCCATGAGGAGGAGGAGGCACCCCCGCGAGGAGGAAGGGACTACTTGGAGGACACGTTGCCCTTGGCGTCCTTGGCGACCTTCATGTCGGAGGCGGGGATGAAGCCCTCCTCCTCGACCAGGCTGCCCTGGACCTCGTCGGACATCATGAAGTCGAGGAAGGCGCGGGTGGCCTCGTCGGCGTCCTTGGCGGTGTACATGTGCTCGTAGGCCCAGATGTTGAACTTGCCGAAGCAGACGTTCTCGGCGGTAGGCTCGACTCCGTCGACCTTCAGGGCGCGGAACTTGGTGTCGTCGTAGTAGGAGAAGGCCAGGTAGGAGATGGCGCCCTCGGTCTGCTGGATCTTCTCGACGACGGTGCCGGAGGAGTCCTCCTCGGCGACGGGGGCAAAGGACTCGGGGGCCTTCTCGCCGGCCAGGACGGCGGCCTCGAAGGTGGCGCGGGTGCCGGAGCCGGCCTTGCGCTCGATGACCTGAATCTTGCCGGCGGTGCCGCCGACCTCGGACCAGTCGGTGATGGCGCCGGTGAAGATGCCCTTGAGCTGCTCGGTGGTGAGGTCATCGACGTCGACGTTGGAGTTGACGACGGGACCCATGCCGACGACGCAGACGGTATGGTCCTCGAGCTTGGCGGCGTCGGCGGCGTCGAGCTTCTCCTCGGCGAAGACGTCGGAGCGGCCGATCTGGGCCTTGCCGTCCTTGACGTCGGAGAGGCCCTGGCCAGATCCGCCGCCGGTGATGGCGATGGTCACGTCGGGGTACTTGTCCTCGAACTTGTGCGCGGCGCTCTCGACGAGCGTCTGGAAGGAGGTGGCGCCGGAGCAGTTGACGGTGCCGGAGACGGAGGCGGCGGCCTCAGAGGCGGCGGAGTTGCCGCCGCAGCCAACGAGGCCGAGGCCGGCCATGGCGACGGTGGCGGCGCCGAAGGCGCCCAGGAACTGACGGCGGGACATGCTATCGAGCTTGGACATGCTTCTCCTTCTTTGGGGTTGTGGGCGCCCGCGCTTGGCGGCGCAGGGCCCTTGTCGAGAAGCACTCTAGGGTGTCGAGGACGCGTTTTTGGGCCGCGCCGGCGCCGTCTTACCCACGCGTGACCACGCCTTACACTCGCCTTACGCGAGCTTACACTCCACTGCAAAAACGGCATTCTGCCTGCGGGCTTACATTACAGGTCAGGCGGCGTGGGGTGGTGGCGAGCCGGATAACGCGGCGGTTGGCAGCAAATCAGTGCCAACGTCCGCAATTGAAGGCTCTTTGGCGACAATTCCGTGCCAACTGCCGCATTTCTCGGCTCAAGCGACGGGGTCGCAACCCTGCCCTCACGCCCCTCGTGTGCTTTCTGTGATTGCTTTAGCGTGCTAAAGCAAATTGCGCGCGGCTCCAAGCTGCGAGAAGGGCCCACTCCCGAAAGCGACTCGCAAGAAATCGGTAAGGCTGGTCCAGGTTCGACTCGCCCGTTTGCCCTAGCCTCGAGCCATGACGATTCTTCTCTCACATACCAGCGCGCTCGAAGCCCTTCGCAGGCTCGGCTGCATCCGGCAGGAGCCCATCGGCGCCGACGCAGTCGCCCTCGATTGCGCCCCCGACGCCTCGAGGGCGGCCGCCCTGTGGGAATCGGCCTTGCCGGGCACGCCCCAGGCGCCGTTGCACGTGCAGGTTCCGCAGGGTTCCCCGCGCAGGAGAGGAGGCGCCCTGGTGACGCACCCCATGGGGGAGCCGCCGACAGGCGAGGTTCTCTCGCTTTGCAAGGGACTCGCCTGCCCCACGCCCTCGCAGCTCCTCGTGCAGCTGGAGCCCCGTCTCACCCGACTCGAGCTGCTGACGCTCATGGAGGAGCTCATGGGAACCTACGCGGTGCGACCGGACGCGCCGCGAGGCATGGTCGCCAGGCCATCTCCCCTGCTCGCGCCCGAGGAGCTGGAGACGCGCCTGGGACTGGCTGGTAGCGCGACCAACCACAGGAAGCTCCGCTGGGCGCTCGACAGGGTCGTCCCCGGGTCCGCCTCCCCAAGGGAGTCCAAGCTTGTTCTTCGCCTTTCGCTGCAGGCGTCGCTCGGGGGTTACGGGCTGGCGGTCGCCGGGCTCAACCAGGGGCTGGCGGTCGCAGGCATCGCCAGCGGAGAAGGGCGCATGCGCAGGCCCGACGTGCTTCTCGCCAGGCCGGGACACGCGGGAGGCGACAGACTGGTGGCGCTCGAATACGACGGCGACGTCCACCTCGACGAGGAGCGTCACGCCGAGGACCTGCGCAGGACCAACGAGCTCGCGGCCGCAGGCATAGCCGAGTACCGGGTCGACAAGGCCCTCTACAAGAACCTCGGCTACATGGACTCTCTGGTGGAGCAAATACGAGCCGAGCTCGGCATGCCCAGAGAGCACCTCTCGAGACGCCAGCGGGAGCAGCGGCGCAAGCTGAGACTGGAGCTCTTTGACGAGCTGGAGGAGATTGACGGCGTGACCTGGGACGGACGAGCCCGCGAAAGGGACAGGCGCAAGGCTGGCGTCAGCGCAACGCCGCCGCAAGACCCCGTCGAAGGAGACGCCGTGCCCTTGGAGGCGTACGGCGTCTAGCGCGCCCGATGAGACGGAGCCGAGAACTGCTGCCGGTGGCACGAAGATGCCTCTCCAGAGCCTAAAAAAGCGGCCGTTGGCAGGAAATCCCTGCCAACGGCCGCAAAATCAGGCACCAGGGCCGTCGGATTGTGCCAACGGCCGCAAAATCAGGCTCCCGACACCATGTCCTTCTCGCCCCTACTCCAGCTCGAAGGCGCCGGTGTAGAGCTGGTAGTAGTAGCCCTTCTTGGCGATGAGCTCGTCGTGGTTGCCGCGCTCGATGACGTGGCCGTGGTCCAGGCAGATGATCACGTCGGAGTTGCGCACGGTGGAGAGCCTGTGCGCGATGACGAAGGTGGTGCGCCCGGTCATGAGGGCGTCCATGCCGCGCTGGACGATGGCCTCGGTGCGCGTGTCGATGGAGCTCGTGGCCTCGTCCAGGATCATCGCGGGCGGGTCGGCGACGGCGGCGCGGGCGATGGAGATGAGCTGGCGCTGGCCCTGCGAGAGCTGGCTGCCGTTGCCCGTCAGCATGGTCTGGTAGCCGTCCGGCAGACGGCAGATGAAGTCGTCGGCTCCGGCGAGGCGGGCGGCGGCCATGCACTCCTCTTCGGTGGCGTCCAGCTTGCCGTAGCGGATGTTGTCCATGACGGTGCCGGTGAAGAGGTTCACGTCCTGGAGAACAACGCCAAGGCTCCTGCGCAGGTCGTCCTTGCAGATCTTGTTGACGTTGATGCCGTCGTAGCGAATCTTGCCATCCGCGATGTCGTAGAAGCGGTTGATGAGGTTGGTGATCGTGGTCTTGCCCGCGCCCGTGGCGCCGACGAAGGCCACCTTCTGGCCTGGCTTGGCGTAGACGGAGACGTCGTAGAGCACCTGGTGGTCAGGGCTGTAGCCAAAGTCCACGTGCTCCATGCGGACGTCGCCGGCAAGCGGGGTGTAGGTGACGGTGCCGTCGTGGTGCGGGTGCTTCCAGGCCCAGTCGGTCGTGCGCTCGGCGCACTCGACGAGGTGGCCGCTCTCGTCGTACTTTGTGTTGACCAGGGTGACGTAGCCCTCGTCGACCTCGGGCTCCTCGTCCAGGAGCTCGAAGATTCGGTCGGCGCCGGCAAGGCCCATGACCACGGCGTTGATCTGCATGGAGATCTGGCCGATCTGGCCGCAGAACTGCTTGGTCATGTTGAGGAACGGCACCACCACGGCGATGGAGAGCGCCATGCCGGACAGTGACACGTTTGGCGTGCCGAGGGCGAGCAGGAGTCCGCCCGCGAGCGCCACGACGACGTAGATGAGGTTGCCGATGTTCATGAGCACGGGCATGAGGATGTTGCCGTACATGTTGGCCTTCTGGGAGACCTCGAAGAGGTGCTCGTTGAACGCGTCGAAGTCGCGCTCGGCGGCCTGCTCGTGGCAGAAGGCCTTCACGACCTTCTGGCCGTTCATGATCTCCTCGACCTGGCCCTCGACCACGCCGAGCTCCCTCTGCTGCGCCAAGAAGAAGCGCGCGGAGTTGCCGCCGAGCACCTTGGTCATGAAGACCATGAACGCCACGCCGGTCACGATGACCAGGCACATCCACACGGAGTAGTACAGCATGATGACGAACACCGTGACGAGCACGACGCAGGTCTGGAACAGGTTGGGCAGCGACTGGGAGATCATCTGGCGGATGGCGTCGATGTCATTGGTGTAGTGGCTCATCACGTCGCCGCGCTGGTGCGTGTCGAAGTAGGAGATGGGCAGGTCCTGCATGTGGTTGAAGAGCTTCTCGCGCAGCTTCTCGAGCGAGCCCTGCGTGATGATGGCCATGGCGCGGTTCCAGAACAGCGAGGCGCCCACGCCCACGAGGTAGACGGCCGCGAGCGTCGCCACGAGGCGGAACACCTCGGGCTGGGCGGCGGCCCAGTTGCCGGACCCGCCGAACTCGGTCACGACCTGCAGCGCGCCCTGGAGGAACACCGAGCCAAACGAGCTTGACACGGCGGCCACGAGCAGGCACACGATGACGGCGGGCAGAAGCACGGGGTAGAACGAGAACAGCGTCTTGATGAGGCGGACGGCGGTGCCGGCCTTGGCCTGCGGCCTCTTCTGCTGGCTACTCATCGGCCTCGCCTCCCTTCTCGGCGCCCGCGTTCGCCGCGGTTGCCGCTTCGTCCTGTGCAGCCTCCTCGGCCTCGACGTCGCTCTCGTCGGTGCCCATCTTGTTCTGCGAGGTGTAGGTCTCGCGGTAGATGGCGGAGCGCCTCATGAGCTCGTCGTGGGTGCCCACGTCGGAGATGTGACCGCCCTCCATCACCACGATGCGGTCCGCGTCCTGCACCGAGGAGATGCGCTGGGCGATGATGATCTTCGTGGTCTGGGGAAGGTACGTCGCCAGGCCGGCGCGGATCTTGGCGTCGGTCTTGGTGTCCACGGCGCTCGTGGAGTCGTCGAGGATGAGGACCTTTGGGTGGCGCAGCAGGGCTCGGGCGATGCAGAGGCGCTGCTTCTGCCCGCCGGAGACGTTGGAGCCGCCCTGCTCGATGTAGGTGTCGTAGCCCTCGGGGAAGCCATCGACGAACTCGTCGGCGCAGGCAAGGTGCGCGGCCTCGCGGACCTCCTCGTCGGTGGCGTTCTCGTCGCCCCAGCGCAGGTTCTCGGCGATGGTGCCGCTGAACAGCACGTTCTTCTGAAGGACCATGGCGACGTTGGTGCGCAGGGCCTCGAGGTCGTAGTCGCGCACGTCCACGCCGCCCACGCGCACGCGGCCCTCGGTGGCGTCGTACAGGCGCGCCACGAGGTTCACGAGCGTGGACTTAGAGGAGCCCGTGCCGCCGATGATGCCGATGGTCTCGCCGCTCCTGACGTGCAGGTCAACGTCGGCGAGCGCCTGGCGCTCGGCACGCACGGAGTACTTGAAGCTCACGTGGTCGAAGTCGATGGAGCCGTCGGCGACCTCGGTGACGGCCTGCTCGGGCGCGCCAATCGTGGGCTCGGCTTCGAGCACCTCGCTGATGCGGCGGGCAGACTCGTCTGCCATCGTGACCATGACGAAGATCATGGACAGCTGCATGAGGCTCATGAGGATCTGGAAGCCATACGTGAAGATGGCGGAGAGCTGGCCCACGTCGAACAGCGTGCCGCGGCTCGTGATGATGACCTGCGAGCCAAAGTAGATGATGACGACCCAGGTGAGGTCGACGGCGAACATCATGACGGGGTTGTTGAACGCCAGGAGCTTCTCGGCGCGCGTGAAGTCCACGCAGATGTCCTGCGCGGCATGGGCGAACTTGCCCTTCTCGTAGTCCTCGCGCACGTAGCTCTTGACCACGCGGATGCCTGTGACGTTCTCCTCGATGGACTCGTTGAGCGCGTCGTACTTGTGGAACACGCGCGTGAAGATGGGTCGCACGAGGTGGATGATGTAGAAGAGGATGAAGCCGAGCACCGGGATGATCGCGGCGTAGACCAGCGCGAGCGCGCCTCCCATGACGGCCGCCATGGTGAAGGCAAACACGAGGCACAGCGGGGTTCGCACGGCGATGCGCACGATCATCATGAACGCCTGCTGGACGTTGTTGATGTCGGTGGTGAGGCGCGTCACCAGCGAGGAGCTGGAGAACTCGTCGATGTTGGCGAAGCTGAAGCGCTGGATGTTGTAGAACATGTCGCGGCGCAGGTTCTTGGCAAAGCCGCAGCTCGCGTGGCTGCACGTGATGCCGGCGCCCGTGCCGAAGGCCAGCGAGAGCAGCGCGAGCAGCACGAGGACGGCCGCGGGCTGCAGAAGCTCCGCCACGGTGGCGCCCGCCTTGATCTGGTCGATGAGGCTTGCGGTCAGAAACGGGATGGCCATCTCGCAGGCCACCTCGCCCAGCACCAGCAGCGGCGTGGCGATGGTCACGGCGCGGTAGTCGCCGATGGAGCGCATGAGCCTGCGGATGATGGTGCCGTAGGACGCGCGCGCCTTCTTGTCCTCTAGTTCTTTAGCCATATGGTGTCTCCTCTCTCGTCTTCGTCCCTTTTAAGCTGCTCCCAGTGGTCGTGAAGCCTGTCGAGAAGCCCGAGCAGCTCGTCGAGCTCGCCCGGCCCCAGGCATGAGAACGCGTCGTGCTCGAAGCGCTCCTTATCGGCTATGACCGCCTCGGCGCGGGCGCGCCCCTCTTCGGTGAGCCTCACGACGAGCTGGCGGCGGTCCGCCTCGGAGCGCTCGCGCTCCACGAGGCCGGCGGACTCGAGCTTGCCGACCACCTCCGAGAGCGACGCTGACGTGGTCCTGGTCTTCTCGAGCAGGGCCCGCTGAGTCATCTGGCCGTCGGCGTAGTAGAGCGTCTTGAGGACATGCTGCCTGCCGCCGCGCCCGCCGCGCCTGGTGTAGATGAAGTGGCCAAAGAAGCCGATGTCGTGCAAGGCGCGGCGCTCCGGCGTCTCAAGCCGCTCGTCCTGCGCCCCCTGTTCCTCGCAACACATGGGAACCTCCCCTCGTAACCTCGGTAAAGCCTGTTTTTGACGTGGTTACACTACGGCCTTCAAAAGAGAATTGCAAGGTACCTAACGATTATTCGTAAGGTACCTTGCAATCTTCACAATGCTTCGTGTTTCTACCGGCGAGAAGGGCTTCTCGCCGTGGGGCGGAACGGGGCCTAGAAGCCCTTCGGGGCCACCGTGGGGTCGCAGTCAAAGGACTGTCCGACGGCAGTGGCCTGCGCACGGCGCAGGGCTGCCGTGTCGGCGTCCCCCTGGGCCTCGTAGGCGTCGGCCAGGCGCGTGAGGGCGTAGGCCACGTAGGCGGCGACGGAGTCCCCCATGCCGGAAAGCACCATCATGGTGACGAGGGAGTCGGGCGAGAGGGTGAGGGCCACCTCGGGGTCAAGGTCCAAGAGACCGGCCACGTCCTGCTCCACCTTGCCGGTGGCCTCGGCGTCTCCCGCAAGGGCAGCGTCCAGGTGCCTGACGACCCCCTCCACGAAGTCCCCCACTATCTCAAGGATGTAGTCCTTCTGCAGCATTGCCTCTCCTCTCGCGGTCGCATGGCCCAACGGTACTACTTTGCGAGGGCCGCGGGGTATAGTGGGTTTGATCGCCCACGCAGGAGCCCCACGAAGAAGGAGGAGCATGTCCATCAAGGGAGTGCCCACGGACGCCGCCCGCCCGATGGCGGACCTCATCGTCGCAGGCGAGCACACCGTGGCGAGCCGCGGCCTGGCACGCCAGCAGGTGGCGGACCTCACGCTCTTTGCGCTTGCGGCCGGAGAGTCCGTGAGCGAGGAGCGCTACCCCGCAGACACCGTCTACGTCTGCCTGGAGGGCACGCTCGCGGTGACGCGCGGGGGCGAGCAGGTGCTCGTGCCCGCCGGAAGCTGCCTCAGGGTCAAGGAGGGCGTCGGCCACGCGGTTTCCGGCGTCGGCGGCTCCGCGGTCAAGTTCCTGCAGGTCAACGCCTAGGCAGCGCGCAGCCGCCCATCCGCGCCCGCGCGGCGCGGCAAGAAGGACAGTCATTCAAGAAAGGGATGCCCCATGTCCGAGCTCATCAAGAACCTCCCCCACTCCACCACCCTCACCCTGGCCGACCAGCTGAGCGTCCAGGAGGGCCAGGTCTCCAGCCTCACCCTGGCCCAGCAGCCCGGCTGCAAGGTCACGCTCTTCGCCATCGACACCGACGAGGGCATGTCCAGCCACGCCGCCCCCGGAGACGCCCTCATCCTCTGCCTCGAGGGCCGCGGGGAGATCACCATCGAGGGCGTGCAGCACGTGCTTCTTCCCGGGCAGTCCGTCATCATGAGCGCCGGCGCCGCGCACGCCGTCCGTGCCCTGGAGCCCTTCAAGATGCTGCTCACGGTGGTGCTCCCGGCCCAGGCGTAACCCGCGCGATACAAACCCCGAGCTTCTGGGGCCTATGATGGCCCCACGCGAGGCGGTCCCGCCATTGGTGCGGGGCCGCCTCCTTTCTCGCCGCCTTCATAGCGAGCCTGCGATTGACGACGCCCATGCTCCCTGCGGGGCGGATAGGCGTCGCCAATCGCAGGGTCAGTGAGAGGAGAAGCCCATGCCACGCGTCTACAACTTCTCTGCCGGCCCCGCGGTGCTGCCGGAGGAGGTGCTCTCCCAGGCGGCCACCGAGATGCTCGACTACCACGGGTGCGGCATGTCCGTCATGGAGATGAGCCACCGTTCCCCCGTCTTCCAGGGCATCCTCGACGAGGCCGAGGCCGACCTGCGCCAGCTCATGGGCGTGCCCGACGACTACGCGGTGCTGTTTCTGCAGGGCGGCGACTCCTTGCTCTTCTCCACGATCTTCATGAACCTGGCCAAGAACGGCAAGGCGGACTACGTGGTCTCGGGCAACTGGTCAAAGAAGGCCTTCGAGCAGGCGCAGATCCTGGGTGACCCCAAGCTGCTCGCGAGCTCGGAGGACGGTAACTTCAGCTACGTGCCGGACGTGAGCTCCCCTGACGTGCGCGACGACGCGAGCTTTGTCTACATCTGCCAGAACGAGACCATCACGGGCACCCGCTACCCCGAGCTGCCGGACACCAAGGGCCACGTGCTGGTGGCGGACCAGAGCTCGATGTTTCTCTCCGAGCCGGTTGACGTGGGCTCCTACGGGCTCATCCACGCGGGCGTGCAGAAGAACGTGGGGCCGGCCGGCGTCCAGGTGGTCATCGTCCGGCGCGACCTCATAGCCGAGGAGCTTGCCGAGGTGCCCACCATGCTGCGCCTCAAGACCCACGCGGACGCCGGGTCCCTCTACGACACGCCCAACTGCTGGGGCATCTACGTGTGCGGGCTGGTCTTCAAGTGGCTGCTTGCCCTGGGCGGCCTGGCCGAGATGGAGGAGGTCAACCGTCGCAAGGCAGCGCTGCTCTACGACTACCTGGACGCCTCGGGGCTCTTCTCGTCCACGGTGGCGCCGCGCGACCGCTCCCTCATGAACGTGCCGTTTGTGACCGGAGACGCCGAGCTTGACCGGCGCTTTGTTGCCGAGGCGGCCGAGGCGGGCCTGGTCAACCTCAAGGGACACCGCCTGGTGGGAGGCATGCGCGCCTCCATCTACAACGCCATGCCCGAGGAGGGCGTCCGCGCCCTCGTGGAGTTCATGGACCGCTTCGAGAAGGGCGTCCGCCGCTAGGAGCGCTTGGCGGCGTCCCAAAGTGAACGGGGGTGAGTGGCACGTGCCACTCACCCCCGTTCACTTTGGCTCCTTTGGCACGCCCGTGCGCAAAAGAAAAGGACCCCGGATTGCTCCGAGGTCCTTGGCAATTCATGGTGGAGAATAGGGGGTTCGAACCCCTGACCTCGTGACTGCCAGTCACGCGCTCTCCCAACTGAGCTAATTCCCCAATCTGGTCGGGTGGACTGGATTCGAACCAGCGACCCCTTGACCCCCAGTCAAGTGCGCTACCAAACTGCGCCACCACCCGATTACTGTGCTTCGTTCGCACAGGTATTTACTTTAAAGGCTCCGCAACCAGAATGCAAGGGAAATCTTTTGACATTGCAAAAAAGTGTGGAGAAGGTCACGGCGCCTAGCGGGCCAGCGGCTCCATGCCCAGGTGGTCGAAGGCCGCGAGCGTTGCCTGGCGTCCCTGCGGGGTGCGGACCATCAGGCCGCGCTGCAGCAGGTAGGGCTCGTAGACGTCCTCCAGGGTGCTGGGGTCCTCGGCCACCGCGGACGCGATGGTGGTGAGGCCCACCGGACGGCCCCGGAAGGTCTCGCAGAGGGCGCGCAGGATGCGCACGTCCATGGTGTCCAGGCCCATCTCGTCTATCTCGAAGAACTGGAGCGCCTCGGCCGCCACCTCCCAGGAGATCACTCCCCCGCACCTGACGGTGGCGTAGTCGCGCACGCGCTTGAGCAGGCGGTTTGCCAGGCGGGGCGTGCCGCGCGAGCGGGAGGCGATCTCTGCGGCGCCCTGGTCGTCCACCTCGACGCCCAGGATGGCCGCCGAGCGCTTGACGATGACGGCAAGCTCCTCGGGGCTGTAGTAGTCCAGGCGGTAGGAGATGCCAAAGCGGTCGCGGAGCGGCCCGGTGAGAAGGCCCGTCCTCGTGGTGGCGCCGATGAGCGTGAAGCGCGGCACGTCGATGCGGATGGAGCGGGCGGCCGGCCCCTTGCCGATGACGATGTCCAGGAAGAAGTCCTCCATGGCGGGATAGAGGACCTCCTCGATCTGGTGGTTGAGGCGGTGGATCTCGTCCACGAAGAGGACGTCGCCCTCCTCCAGGTTGGTGAGGATGGCGGCGAGGTCTCCCGCGCGCTCGATGGCGGGGCCGGAGGTGGTGTGCAGCTTTGCGCCCATCTCGTTTGCCACGATGCCTGCCAGCGTGGTCTTGCCCAGGCCCGGGGGGCCCGAGAAGATCACGTGGTCAAGGGGCTCGTTTCTGCTCTTGGCGGCCTCGATGAGCACGCGCAGGTTGGCGCGGACGCGCTCCTGGCCGCAGTACTGGTCAAGCGTCTGGGGCCTGAGCGTGCGGTCCTGGTCCAGATCCTCGGCGGCAAGCTCGCCGGAGACGTCGCGGCTGGGGGCAGGGCGCCGTGGCTGGCCCGCACCCGCAACGACGCTGGCGCCGGTGTCGGCAAAGAGGTCCTTCTCGCTTGCCTCCCACATCACCTACCACCTCCGAGGCGGCGCAAGGCGTAAGCCAGGGCCTTCTCGATGGTGAGGGCGCCGGCCTCCTCGTGGCCCTCCAGGGCGAGTGCGGCCTCCTGGCTGGTGAAGCCCATGGAGAGCAGGGCCTCGGTGGCCTCGGACTCCATGGAGCCCATTGTCGCCACCGGAAGCGGCGCCTGGTCGCTCTCAGGCGAGAAGAGCCCAACGAGCTCCCTCAGGTCCGCGTTCTTGCTGAACACGTCAGAGAGCTCCACGAGCAGTCGGCTTGCCTTCTTGCGGCCGACGCCGGGCACCTGCGCCATGCGGGCGGCGTCCTGAGTGGCCACGACCTGTGCGAGCTGGGAGGGCGTGAAGGTGGAGAGAACCGCCAGCGCAAGTTTGGGGCCCACGCCCGAGATGGCGCGCAGCTGGTCGAAGAGGGCTCGCTCGCTCCTGGACGAGAAGCCAAAGAGCTCCATGGCGTCCTCGCGCACGATGAGCCTGGTCAGGATGGTGACGCCCGCCTCGCCCGCGTGCGGCAGCGCCGCCGCGGTGGTGGACGAGACGCCGAGCTCGTAGCCGACGCCACCAACGTCGAGGGTGACGTGGGAGGGGGTGACCTCCACCAGGGTGCCTGTGAGCTGGACTATCACGTGAGGGACCTCCTAGCCTCTCCGAGAGACACTGTCCTTGCGAGGTTGGCGTGGCACACCGCGGCGGCAAGGGCGTCCGCGGCATGGTCAGGGTGCGGCTCGTGGTCGAGCGCCAGGACGTTCTTTACCATGTACATGACCTGGCGCTTGTCGGCGGCGCCCGTACCCACCACGGCCTGCTTGATCTGCATGGGGGTGTACTCCCCCACCTCCAGGCCGGCGTTGGCGCAGGCCACGATGGCCACGCCGCGCGCCTGCGCCGTGGCTATGGCGCTCTTGGTGTTCTCGCCAAAGTAGACGTTCTCTATGGAGAGCGCCGTGGGGCCAAACTTGGAGATGACGCGCGTGAGCTCGTCGTATATCTTGCCCAGGCGGCGGGCGATGGGCTCGTCGGCCTTGGTGGCCACGCAGCCGTACGCGCGGGCGCGGCACATGGCGCCCCTGGTCTCTATGACGCCCCAGCCCGTGTGGGCCAGGCCGGGGTCAACCCCAAGGACTATCACCGACGCGCCTCCCTCCTGCCATCTAGAACGTTCGTTCCATACTAGCACGTTGGGAGAGGGTCGGGCCCGCCAAGAGGCACGAATCTTTGGGCAATGCCGAGCCGAGAAACGCGGCCGATGGCACGCCCGCGCCCCGTACGAGCCTCGGAATGCGGCCGATGGCAGCCAAACCCTGCCATCGGCCGCAATTCTCGGCTCATGGGGCGTCGCCGCGTGCCAACCGCCGCACTTCTCGGCCCCTAGTTCTCGGAGAAGGGGCCGTTCCAGAGGCCGCCGCCGGGGCGCGAGGGACCGGAGCCGTGCCTGTCAGAGGCGTCCTGCCCGGAGGCGCCCGCCTGCGGGCCAGGCTCCCCTCCGCCCAGGCTGAGCCCGCCGCCCAGGGACACGTCGCGGAGAAGCCCCAGGAGCTCGTGGGCGTCCTGGGGAAGCCCTCCCTGCCCCGCGGGGGCAGCCTGCGCGGCCGGGGCCTGGCGCTTCTCGTCGCTGCCCTCGCGGTCGAAGGCGGCAAGCGTGGCTTCCAGGCGCTCCTCGTGCGGACGCACCCGGTCGGACCAGGCCAGGCCCAGCGGGCTCCTCACCTCATCCAGGAGCTTGGAGGACATCATGAGCACGGGCGGGGCGGCGCGCCTTGCCCAGGAGAGCGCCCTCACGCGCGCGAGGATGGCGCAGACGGCCTCCTCGTGGCCGCGGGCCTCCACGATGTCGCTCACGGGCAGCTCCCACTCAACGTAGCTGGCAAGCACGTAGTCCGCAAACTCCAGGCGCGTCTCGGAGGAGTGCCCGCACGCGGCAAGGCCGGGCAGGTCGGGCAGGTCGTAGGCCATGCGTGCCGCGGCCGGGATGACGGGAGAGACCGTGTTTCTCATGTGCGCGAAGGCGAGCACGTCGGAGCGGTAGACGTCGCCCAGCGGGGCCAGGGCTCCGGCGTCAAGCCCACGCGGCCCCTCCAGCGCGAGGCCGGTCTTGTCGCGGGACGAGAGCGCGACGCCGCCCACCTCGCGTGCCAGGGCCGCAAGGTGGGCCTGCGCCACGTCCGCGCGCAGGAGCGGGTCCCCCTCGCTGGGCGCAGAAGGGCACTCGCGGGTGTCCACGCGCAGGTTCCGGCAGAGGTCGCGGGCAGCGGACAGAGCAACGGGGCCCAGGTCGGGGGCTATAAGCGCGTGCACGTGCGTGGGACCGAGGGCATCGGTGGCAAGGGCCGCCAGGACGCTCGAGCCCAGGCGTCCGTCGGCGAGAAGCGCCACGTCGGAGGCCCCCAGCTGCGAGCAGGTCTGCCCGAGGCCCAGCGTGAGCGCGCCCCAGGAAGCGGCGCCGCGGTCGAAGACCTCGGGCGTGAGCGCGTGCGGCAGCGGCCCCTCGGAGGCGGGGTCCACGTCGCAGACGAGCAGGGCCTCCTCCAGGGCCTGCGCCTGCGCGGCCACCTCTCCCCAGGGGGCCAGCACGAAGCTCGAGCCCGTGAACGTCTCTGCGTCGTAGCAGCCGAGCGAGCCCACGCCGCAGATCCAGGCGCCGGTGGCGCGCGCGTCCGCCAGGAAGCGGGAGTCCGCCAGGGCCGGGCCCAGCGCGGAGGAGGCGTCGTCCATGGAGAAGCCATAGGTGGAGAGGTAGAGGATGACGTTGACGTCGTAGTCGCACTCGTCGTAGTCATCGAGGTCGTCGTAGCTGCAGGCAATGCCCAGACGGGCACCCGCGAGCTCCACCTCGGGCAGCGCGCGCGACGAGGCCGCGCGACGACGGGCGGGCACGGGAGAGTCGGCCGCCACGGCGTCCTCTAGGAAGGCGGAGAGGCGCAGGGGCCTCACGTCGCCGTCGACGACGAGCATGGCCTCGGGCGTGGGCGTGCCGTCCACGTCGGCCGTGGCGGGGACCAGGCAGGGGCAGGCGAGCCGCTCGGTCAGGCCCGAGAGCGTCTCGGCCAGGTCGAGGAGGAACCCCTCGCGGTCCACGTAGGGCACCCCCGCCGCGCCGGAGAGCACGTTCATGGGAAAGACCAGCAGGTCGACGCCCTGGTCGGCGGCACGGCGGGAGTAGGCCGCCATGCGGTCCGCGGTAGTGGCAAAGTCCCCCGCGAGGCTCCCCAGTTGCGCGATGCCCAGTCTCATGTGACGCTCCTTGTCCGTGGTCGGTCGTTTGAGTATACGGCGAGAAGTGCGCTCATGCCCGACCCGGGGCAGCCCGACACATCCCCTATGGCGCAAAGCTACGCTGCGCAAAGAGCTTTGCCGCCATAGGGGATGTGTCGGGCACGCTGCGGCGGCGTCATCCCAGACCACGGACAAGGAGCGTCACATGAGACCGGGACAGGGGTCGCTTCCGCCCTTATGCCGCTGTGGGGGTGGCGTGGTTGCTAGGCTTCGGCCTTCCAGAGGCCGTGGAGGTTGCAGTACTCGTAGACGGTGACGGGCACGCCCTCAGGCACCCAGAAGCCGGCATAGGGCCTCTCGCCGGGCTCGAGGTGGGCCAGCTGCAGGCGCCTCTCGCAGGCCACAGCAATCCACTGGATGTGGTGCTCGGGCAGCATGGGGTGCTCGACTGAGCCCACGGTAACGCGAAGCACGTTTCCCTCGCGCGTGACCTCAGGCACGTGCTTCTCGACGGCCGCGTCCACAGAGCCCGCAACCAGGAGCTCCATGGGCTCGCCGCAGCAGATGGGAACGGGGCCTCCGTCCTCCACAACGGCGACGAGGTTACCGCAGTGCCTGCAACGATAGAACTTGACCTCGGACATGATGACTCCCCTCCGTGCGTGCGGGCCGCCCCTTGCGGCCCCTCACCGGGGTTCTACCCATCATGCCCGAGGCGCTGGCAGACGTCCGTCCGGCAACGTGTCCCATATTTGCGAAAAAACGAACACGTCCCCAATTTGCGGGGAGGGCTAGGCCACGCAGATGTGGCCGGCCAGGCCCACGATGTCGGTCACCTCGGCGAGAAGCACCATGTTGCGGGCGTCCACGCGGCAGGGAAGCTCCATGCGCATGGTGTCTCCGCTCTCGGCCTCCACGCGCAGCTCCACGTGGTCCAGGCCCGGGTAGCGCGCCAGCACGCTTCCCAGCTCGTCCATGCGGCCGCGCGTGAGCATGCTGGCGGGCATCATGACCTCGACGACCTTGGGACGGTTGGTCTTCTCGTTGAGGACGAGGGGCTCCACCTCCATGCAGATGATCTGGTTGCCGCGGTCGCTTCTCTCCAGCTTGCCGGAGACCTTGACGAAGACGTCTCCCTCGGCCTCGCCGGTCTCCTCGTCCACGTGGGGCGTCAGGGCCTCGGCGCACTTCTTGTACAGCTTGGGGAAGATGACCAGCGTGGTCTCTCCCTCCATGTCCTCAAGTGTGACGACGGCCATGGGGTCGCCGTTCTTGGTGGTCTTCTTCTGCACGGACGAGACCATGCCCGCAAAGCGCAGGACCTTGCCCTCGGGCACCTTGAAGCGCTCGTGGACGCCGCCGGCGGAGTCCGTGAACTCCTCGGAGACCTCGATGTCGGAGAGCGAGTAGTCGCGCGCCTTGTTGAGGGCGTACTCGTACGGGCGCAGCGGGTGGTCAGAGACGTAGAGGCCCAGCACCTCGTGCTCGCGCTTGAGCTTCATGGAGCGGTCCCACTCCACGCCGTCGGGAGGCGGCACCTCCTCCTTGAAGCCGGAGCCCTCCACGTCGCCGAACATGTCGAACATGGAGAACTGCCCGCTCGCGCGCTCCTTCTGGCGCTTGGCCGCCGCGTCGATGATGTTGGCGGGGTTGGTCTTGTCGACGAAGCCCATGAGCTGCATGCGGGTGTAGCCGGTGGAGTCGAAGGCGCCCGACATGATGAGGGCCTCCACCACGCGGCGGTTGGCCTGCGAGGAGTCCACGCGGTCCACGAAGTCGTGCAGGCTCTTGAAGGGGCCGCCGGCCTCGCGCTCGGCCATGATGGCGTCGCCCACGCCGTCGCCCACGCCGCGGATGCCGGCAAAGCCAAAGCGCACGCCGTCGGCGCTGGCCGTGAAGTCGCGGCCGCTCTCGTTGATGTCGGGCGGCAGGATGTCCACGCCCTCGCGGCGGAAGGCCGTGACGTAGTGGACGATCTTCTCGGTCTTGCCCATGTAGGAGGTAAGTACCGAGGCCATGTACTCCTTGGGGAAGTAGGCCTTGAGCCAGGCCGTCTGCATGACCAGGATGGCGTAGCCGGCCGAGTGCGACTTGTTGAAGGCGTAGGACGCAAACTCCAGGACGTCGTCCCAGATGCGCTGGGCGACCTCGCGCTTGTAGCCGTTCTCCACCGCGCCGTTGATCCAGTGGTCGTAGATGGTCTCATCGGCGCCGTTGGCCTCCCAGTGGAAGACCTGGTCGGTCAGCATCTTGATCTTCTTCTTGGCCACCGGCTTGCGGATGCGCGAGTCGGACTCGCCCGGCGAGAAGTTCGACATCTTCATGGAGATCTGCATGACCTGCTCCTGGTAGACCATGGTGCCGTAGGTCTCGTCCAGGATGTCGGAGAGGCGGTCGTCGTAGAAGGCGACGGGCTCCTTGCCGTTCATGCGGTTGATGTAGCTCGTGACCATGCCGGCGCCCAGGGGACCCGGGCGGTACAGGGCGATGAGAGCGACCACCTGGCGGTACTCCTTGGGCTGCATGCCCTTGATGGTGGCCGTCATGCCCGCGGACTCGATCTGGAAGACGCCCGCGGTGTGGCCGCGGCCCATGAGCTCGAAGATCTTGGGGTCGTCGAAGGGAATCTTGTCGACGTTGATGTCCACGCAGGTGGCGCCCGGCTTGATGGTCTGGCGCACGACCTCGGGCATCTGCTCGATGTCGGCCACGCCGGGGTAGCTCTTGCGGATGTTGGCCAGGGCCTTGGAGATGACGGTCAGGGTGCGCAGGCCAAGGAAGTCCATCTTGAGCAGGCCCATGTCCGCCACCGAGTGGCCCTCGTACTGGGTGATCTCGACGCCGCCCTTGGTGTCCACCTTGGTGGGCACGTGGTCGTTGACGGGCGTGGGAGCGATGAGGACGGCGCAGGCGTGCACGCCCTCGCCACGGTGCAGGCCCTCGATGGAGAGGGCCGCGTCGATGATGCGACGGGAGTCGGCGTCCTTCTGGTAGGCCTCGGCGAAGTCGGGCGAGAACATGTCCTCCTTGCCGTCGCACTTCTCGAGGACGAACTTCAGCTTTGCCTTGGGGTCGTTGGTGATCATCTTGGAGAGCTTCTGGCCCTGCCAGACAGGGAAGCCCAGGACGCGGCAGGCGTCGTTGATGGCCTGCTTGGCCTTGATCGTGGAGTAGGTGATGACGTGGCAGACGCGCTCGGGGCCGTAGAGCTCGCGCACGTGCTGCACGACCTCCAGGCGCCGCTCGTCGTCGAAGTCCATATCGATATCGGGCATCTCGGAGCGCTGCGGCGAGAGGAACCTCTCGAACATCAGGCCGTTGGAGAGCGGGTCGAAGGTGGTGATGTCCATGGCGTAGGCGACGAGGGCTCCGGCGGCCGAGCCGCGTCCCGGGCCCACGCCGATGCCGTTGTGCTTTGCCCACTGCACGTACTCCTGCACGATGAGGAAGTAGTCGGCGAAGCCCTTGGTACAGATGATGTCGTACTCGTGGTTCAGGCGGTCCAGGACGTTCCAGCCGCCGATCTCCACGTTCTTCCAGTCCTCGCCGTAGCGGATGGCCAGGCCCTTCTCGCACTCCTCGCGGAAGCGCTGCTCGGAGGTCTCCCCCTCGCGCAGGCCAGGGAACTTGGGCAGGTACATGTGCGTCCAGTCCAGCTCGTAGTCGCACTTGGCCGCCACCTCGAGGGTGTTGTCGATGACCTCGGGGCACCAGGAGAAGAGCTTGCGCATCTCCTCCTCGCTCTTGATGTAGAACTCCGTGCCCGTCATGCGCTTGCGGTTGACGTCGTCCACCTTGGACGCCGTGCCGATGCACGAGAGGATGTCCTGGGTGGGGGCGTCCTCGCGGGTGAGGTAGTGGTTGTCGTTGGTGGCGATGACCTTGATGCCGAGCTCGCGGCCCAGGCGAACGATCTGCTCGGAGAGGGAGCGGTCGTCAAAGCCGCCCCAGGCCGGGTCGGACAGGCCGTGGTCCTGGACCTCGAGGTAGAAGTCCTCGCCGAAGATATCTCGGAAGGTGAGGGCCCACTGCTTGGCCTCGTCGGGCCTGCCCTGAAAGTACATGCGCGGGATGATGCCCGACACGCACGCCGAGCTGCAGATGATGCCCTCGTGGTAGCGACGCAGCATGTCGAGCGTGGTGCGCGGGTAGTAGTAGAACATCTCGCCGGAGGCAGCCTCGCTCATCATCTTCATGAGGTTGACGTAGCCGGTCTCGTTCTTGGCAAGGAGCAGCAGGTGGTAGCGGTGCTGCTTGGTGCCCTTCTGGATGCAGTCGTCGGTGATGAAGTAGGCCTCGCAGCCAAAGATGGGCTTGATGAGGAGCTCGGGCCGGTTGGCCTCGACGGCGGCCAGGTCATGGCCGGACTCCTCCCAGACGGCCACGTCGGAGGCCCACTGGGCGTGGACGCGGTCGTGCGGGCCGGCGTCGGCGGCGTCCGGCTCGGGCTCCTCGAGCTCCCAGCCCTTCCTGAAGCACTCGACGTCGTGCTTCCACTGCTTCATGTCCTTCTGGGCGTCGTTGTACTTGCGGCACTCCAGGTCAAAGTCGGGGACGCCGAACATGTAGCCGTGGTCCGTGAGGGCCAGGGCCGGCATGTTGAGGTCGACGGCGCGCTTGACCATGTCGGGGATCTTGGTCGCGGCGTCGAGCATGGAGTAGTCGGAGTGGTTGTGCAGGTGGACGAAGGCCATGGGCACCTTCCGTTTTGGTCGTGATCTTCTCAGCCTCTGAGCATAGCGGGTTCGGCGGGCTGCCTTGGTGCCGTCCGCCGAACCCCATCACATCTTGCGATGCCGCCCGCGCCAGGCGCCGGGTCAGCCGCCGAAGCGATAGCGAACCTGGAGGGGCTGGGCGGGGTCGGTCGGGTCCTCTCGCTCGACGCACACAAAGACGCAGGTCACGGACGAGAAGCCCTGGTGCGCCAGGACGTCGGCGTAGAACTCGGCCTGCATCTGGTGACGCTGGCGGACCTCCTCCACGGAAAGCCCCGCGTCGCCGGTCTTGTAGTCGACGAGAAGCGCGTCGTCTGAGCCGGCGTCGGTGGCCAGAAGGTCGATGGCGCCCTCCAGGTAGCGCCCGTGGGGCGAGTCCACGCGGCAGAAGAACGGCACCTCGGCGCGGACGAGCCCGTGGGAGAGCGCCTCCGCCCTGAGCGCGGAGCCCTCCCAGCGCGCGAGCGCGGCCCCGAGCCGGGCGCGGGCCCTCGCGGAGAGGTTCCAGTAGTCCGCGCGGGCGCAGACCTCGGCCTCGCCAACGCGCCCGCCGCGCTCGACCATGGCCTGGGCAAGCTCGTGGAAGGCGGAGCCCAGGTTGGTGGCGCGGTCGGCGTCCTCGGTGGTCGGGGCGCCGGCGTCGGCCGCCTCGCGCTGCTCGCGCGTGGGCACCGGGTCGGGCCGGCCCGCCGCCGCGCGCTCGGCCGCGGCGACGGAGGAGTAGCTGAAGACGCCCTCCCGCGCGCTCCAGGGCCTGACCTCGCGGAGCAGCAGCTCTCCGGGGTCGTCGTAGAGGTCGAAGGGGGCCGGGGCGCCCGCGAGTCCCTCGCCAGCCGGCTCGGCCCCGGCGTCGGCCCCGTCGCCGTCAAAGCCGAGCCTGACGATGTCCGCGTCCTCCAGGGGCAGCGCGCCGTCGAAGCCGGAAAGCGAGCCCGCGGACTCGGCCGCGACCTCCTTGGGCTTGCCGCGGCCGCCCGAGGTGGAGACCACCACCGTGCGCACGCGCGCCGGGCCGCTCCCGCCGTACTCGACGGAGGTCACGCCCGCCGCCTGGTCGGCCCCGGCGGGAAGCCCCAGGGCGCTGAGGGCCTGGGCCGCGAGCTCCGAGGAGACCCCCTGCTTGCCGGAGGCGGCTGTGACGGAGAGCACGAGCGCCTCGCGGGCGCGCGTCATGGCCACGTAGAGCAGGCGGGCCTTCTCCTCCAGGGCCTCCTGCTCATCCTTGCGGCGGCAGGCAAGGTAGGCGGCGGCAAGCGGCAGGCTCCGTCCGTCCGCGAGGTCGCAGGCGGCCTCGTCGGCGTCGATGCCGTCCAGCTTGGGGCAGTCTGCCGGGCGCACCACCAGGCCGGAGGTACCGTCGGCGTGCGGGACCACGGCCACCTGGGACTCCGAGCGCGGGTTGCCCCAGCACTCGGCCACGGCCGTGACGGGAAACTCGAGGCCCTTGGAGGCGTGGATGGTCATCACGCGCACGCAGCCGCCGCCCGCGGCGTCGGCCCCGGAGAGCGAGGCCGGGGCGATCTTGCTCGCGGCAAGCCACAGGTCAAACTCCGTGGCCGCACGCGCGGCGCCCAGGCCGAGGGAGTCGGTGAGGTCGCGCACGTAGCGCAGGGCCGCGAGCACGTTGGCGGCGCGCGCCAGGCCCTGGGCCCCCTGGTCCTCCAGGCGCTCCAGCCAGCCCGAGGCGCGCACGACGTCCTCGCAGACGTCGGCCACAGGTCGGCTCCGCACGTCCTCCAGCGCGCGCGTCATGACCTCGTGGGCGCGGACCAGGCGCGCCGAGGGGGTGACGCCGCCGTAGAGCTCGAGCGTGGCCAGGCCGCGCTCGATGGGCCGCTTGGTGGGGGCGTCCAGCTTGTCCTGGGCGCGGGTGCCCAGGTCGGCGAAGTCGTTTGCGTCCAGGCCGAACATCTCGCTCGCCAGGAGCGGGAAGGTGCCGGACTGGGTGTCCGACGGGTTGGCGAGCGCGTGGAGAAGCGCGCAGGTCACCCTGGCCTCCGCGGAGGAGGTGAAGGTGGAGCCGCCGGTGACCACGCACTCCAGGCCGCGGGCGCGGATGGCGTCGATGTAGGTTCCCGCATGGGTGGTCACGCCCAGGAGGAGCGCCATGTCGCCGGGGCGCTCGCCGTGGGCGGCGTAGGTCGCCAGGGCGTCCGCCACCTGGGCCGCCGCCGTGGCGGACTGCTGCGAGGTGGCGCGACCCGAGGCGCCGTTTCCGGCCGTCACCTCGACGTCGACGCGCGGCAGGTCGCGGGCGAGAAGCCCGTCCTTCCTGGAGGGGTTGTCGTCGAGGTGCATGAAGCCGCGCATGGTGCCGCGCGTGGGCTCGCCGTCGTGGGCGCCGCCGGTGCCCACGCGCTCCACGAAGGCAAGCACGTCGCCGTGGCTGCGGTAGTTGGTGTCGAGCCTGACGCCGTGGGTCTCCCCCACCGCCCTGCCCTGGCGGCGGAAGACGCCGACGTCGGCGCCGCGGAAGCGGTAGATGGACTGCTGGGCGTCACCGACGGTGCAGAGGTGGCGCGCCCCCTCGCCGGCCAGAAGGCCGATGAGCTCGAGCTGGACCTCGTCGGTGTCCTGGAACTCGTCGACCATCACCAGGCGGAAGCGCCCCTGGAAGGCCGCCGCCACGCCGGGGTTGTCCCTCACGGCGGAAAGGGCCATCCTGACCAGGTCGTCGTTGTCGAGGCAGCGTGCCTGGGCCTTGAGCCCGCCATAGCGCGCGTCCACGCGGCGGGCGAGCTCGAGGAGCCGCGGCGTGGCCTCGGCCGCGTCGGAGAAGGCCGCCTCGGCGCGTGCCAGGGCGAGGGCCGCCTTGGCCTCCGCGAGCTTCTCGGCTATGGCCTTGCTCGAGCGGGGTGCCGACACCGCGGCCAGGGCCTCGCGGGCGCAAGTGGCGGTCTTCGCGCCGGCGGCCAGGGAGTCGAAGGCGCGCAGGGCCTCCAGGGAGGGGCCCACCGCGGCGGCCGCGGCGGCGCTGAGCTTCTCGGCCCCAAGCTCCTCGAAGCGCATGAGGAGGTCATGCATGAGCTCGGGCAGCCCCACGCGGGAGGCCTCGGGCGCGAGGGACGCAAGGCCGCCGGGAAGGGCGCGGGCGGCGTCCAGGATGGCGCGCACCTGCCCCATGGCGCCCGTGTGGCCGCTCTGGGGGCTGTAGGTGCCCAGGTCCTGGCGCTCCCAGACGCAGGAGAAGGCGGGGTCCCGGCGGGCCTCGGACATGACGTCCTCCATGGCCTGGGCCACAAGCGCCTCCTCGTCGGAGTTCACCACCACGGAGAAGTCCGGGTCGAGGCCCAGGTCAAGAGCATAGCGGTGCAGGATGCGCGAGCACATGCCGTTGATGGTCATGATCCAGGCGTCGTCAACGGCAAGGGCCGCCTCGGCCATGCCGGCGCGGCGCAGCGTGGACCGCACGCGCTCGCGGATCTCTCGCGCGGCCGCCTCGGTGAAGGTGATGACAAGGACCTGGGAGAGGTCTTCCAGGAAGGGGCGGCCGTCCGCGCCGGAGCCGGGCGAGAGGGCCCAGGCCACGCGCTGGGTGAGCGTGAAGGTCTTGCCCGAGCCGGCGCCCGCCTCCACGAAGAGGGGCTCGTCGAGCGTCCGCGCGATTCTCGCCTGGCGCTCGTTCAGACCCGAGAGGTCGACGCAGGGGGCGGCAGCCGGAGCGGCTGGGAAGGCCTTGGCCCCGCTGGGCTGGGACTGGTTTGAAATGGGCTCGCTCACTTGCCGAGCCTCCTCTCGCAGTTGAGAACCGGGCAGAACCTGCAGGACTCGGGGTCCTTGGGGCTGGCCTCCACGTCACCGGCGAGCATGCGCGAGACCTGCTCCGCGATGGCCTCCTCGCAGGCGTCGAGAAGCGCCTCCATGCCGGACCCGTCGGTGCGGCCGAAGCCGCAGGCGCGAGGCACGGCCAGGCGGGGAAGGCGCTGCGAGGAGGGCGCGTGGGCGCCAAAGACGTTGTCCAGGGCGTCCTCGCCGACGGCGCCGGCGAGCTCGTGGGCGCCCTTGGTGCAGAGGTAGACGGCGCCCGCGACCTTGAGGTCGGGGAAGGCGTGGCGGATGACCTGCCCGTATATGAGCGACTGCACGCGCCGCGGCATGGCAAAGCCGGCCGTTGCCGTGGCGCCCTCCTTGGTGAAGACGTCGTACTCCGCCGCAAAGCCGCGATCGGACTTGTGCTTGTAGTCGATGACCACGGCCTGGCCGTGGGCGTCCACGTCCACGCGGTCGACCGTGCCCGTCAGGCGCACGCCCGCGTACTCCACCTCCGCCCCGCCGCGGCCGAAGCTCCACTCAAAGAACCGCGGCTCGTAGCCGGCCAGAAGGCCCGCCTCGTAGTCAAGCAGGGTTGAGAGGTCCCGTCGCAGGGCCTCCACCTGGCCGCGCTCGGCGGCCGTGTGGGCCACGAGCGCCTGTGGGAGCGGCCGCCTGCCGCGCACGAGCTGGTACTGGCGCGAGAGGTGCGCGTCGAACTCCGCGAGAAGCGCCTGGCGGGCGGCCTCGAGGCCCCGCTCGTCGGACAGGCCCACGCGGGAGCCGGCCACGCGGGCCGTGGGGTCGACCCCGGCAAGGGTGACCAGGCGGTCCACCTCGGCGCACCAGGCCTCGCCATGAGCGCCCTGCTCGTCCTCGGTGGCAATGCGCTCCAGCTCGGAAGTGCCGGACGCCCGCTCCATGGCGCGGGCGAGAAGCTCCTTGTGGGACACCTCGAGCACGCGGTGGGCAAACGTGCCCATCTCCGCCCCGGTGAACCCCGCGTCGGCGTCCCGGAGCCGCAGGCGCCTCAGGCTGAACCACTTGTACGGGCACTCCAGGTAGGTCTCGATCTGCGAGGCCGACAAGAGAGGCCGGGAGTCCTCGACGGACACGCCCTCGGGGGGCGCCATGACGCCCGCGCGGCGGCTGGGCTCGATGGCGCCCGGCGCGGCGGGCCGCTCGCTCGCCTCGGTCGCGGGGCGCTCGCCGGAGGCGGAGAGGTTTGCCCCCACCAGGGTCTCGGAGCGGCCGCGCACGTCCTTCTCGCCAAGCACGCGCGCGAGGTCGGAGGCACCGGCCGAGGCGTCGAGGCCGTAGCAGGCGAGGCACTCCCCCATCATGACAGAGGGGTAGTACTCCTTGGCGTCCGCCCCGAAGAGGCGGCGGACCAGCGTGAGCCGGGTTCTCGGCACGCGGGCCAGGGCGGCAAAGCCGGCGCGGGCGCGGGCCATGGGGTCGGGCGGCTCCTCGATGCCGTAGGCGGCCAGGATGGCCTGGAGCGGCCCGTCTGCGGGCGAGACGGCGGACTCCGTCGAGGTCTGGCCCATGAGGACGAGCGCGTCCGCCGAGCCGGGCGCCAGGTGGCCGGCCACGGCGGTCGAGGCCACCAGGACGCGGCAGGACGCGCCCCGCGCCTCGTGCGCCAAGCGCAGGGCAACGGGGGCGTGCCCCAGGACGTTGCAGGCATGCTCCACCAGCACGTCGAGGCCCACGCGAGCGTCGGCCTGGGGGTCGGCGGTGAGGCCGGCCTCCTTGAGGCTCTTTGCGACGGAGAGGACCGCCGTCAGGACGGCGCGGGCCTCGGCGGCGGACTGGGGCTCCCCCGCCCCGGCGGCGCCGTCGGCCTGCGCGGCAACGTAGGGCGCCAGCAGCTTGGAGGCCGCCGAGCCAATGCGGCCCCGCAGCAGCTCGCGGGTAGCCTGGGCGCAGGGGGCGCTGACCTCCTTCTCGCTGGAGAGCTGATCGAGGACGGCCTGGGGCGTGAGCAGGCGGTTGGCGCGCCAGTCGCGGTCGAGCGCGCGGGCGCGGGCGGCCGGCACGTGGGAGACCTCGCTGAGCAGGAAGTCGGAGAGGTCGCGCGGCGGCCACCAGGACATGTCGCCCACCGTGACGCGCACGTCCGAGCCTCGGCCGGGCACCGGCTCAGGCGCCGGCCAGCCCTCGGCCAGGACCGCCAGGCGAGAGACGCCGCGCAGGTAGGCCATGACGGCGCGGCCGGCCGGAAGCGACGAGACGGGCACGGAGAGCTGGCAGCGGACGGAGGCGCCACGCGCGGCGAGGCGTCCCGAGAGCGTGCGCCATGCCGCGGCGGCGTCAGGCGCGGCCACGACGACGTCGGAGGCGCCGCAGCCGGCGAGGTGGGCGACCTCCCGGCAGACGAGCTCCGGCTCGGCGGCGGGACCGGCTGGGAGCAGCACGCCGAAGGACCCCGTCGGAGCGACGTGGCGCCCCTGGTCGGGACAGAAGAGCTGGCCGAGAAGGTCGTTCAGCTCCGGCGAGCGGGGCGCGCGCGTGGCGGCAGGGACCTCCCGCGTGGCGACGTCCTCCAGGCCGCGCGAGAGCTCGCCCGCGAGGGCGCGGGCCGGGGCTGCGGCCGGACCGGCGTCGGCGGGCAGGACGAGGCAGACCTCGCCGGCGCGCGCGAGCGACCGCACCAGGTCACGCTGGGCGCGCGTCAGCGACGAGAAGCCCACGAGGGCGAGGGGCGCGACGGAGACGCCCGACCTGGCGAAGATGCCGGCGAGCCGTGCGGTGGCATCGCACTCCTCGACCATGCCCAGCTCGGAGAGGCGCTCGACGTAGGGCGCGGCGAGGGCGGCGACGGCGCGCTCGGCGTCGGTCACGCCGTCGCAGGGGGCGCCGGCCGCCTTGGCGAGCCAGGGAGCCCCCTGCCGCACGAGGTCGGCAAGCAGGCGCGCGGTGCCGGGCGTGTTTGCGACCTCGCCGCGGGCGGCGGCCTCCTCGACCACCGTCGCGCACACGACCTGCCTGGTGACGGCGTCGACGAGCCTGCGCCCGTCTCCCCAGACCTCCCAGCGCTCCTGCGCCCAGGCCGAGGGCGTGGTCACGGCGACGCCCATGGCAAGCGAGCCCGCCTCGGCAAGGAAGCGCTGGGCGTCCAGCGCCTCCTGGAACGAGGGGCATAGCAGCACGGCCGAGCCGGCCTTGGCGAGCGCCGGCGCCAGGAAGGAGCGCGCCACCGCCTCGAGGCTGGCGTCGGATGGGGCGTTGAGGATGTGCAGGGGCATCTTGTTCCTTTGGTCGGGGATGGTCACCGCCTCAGGACATGCTACTCCTGCGGGCGGACGTCAACGGCAAGGCCCTCCCGCTCCAGGCGGGCGAGGGCGCGGCGATACCCGCCGACGGGACCGTTAAGGCACTTGGAGACGCGGCTCACCGTGGTCGACGAGGCGCCGGTGGCGTGTATCACGTCGGCGTACGAATGGCCCTGGGAGAGCAAGACGGCAACCTCCAGGCGCTGGGAGAGGTCCGAGATCTCCCGCGGGGTGCAGAGGTCGAGGAGAAGCTCGGCCGCCTCGTCGGCGGAGCCCAGCGAGGAGAGGACGGAGAGCAGGAGCGTTGCGTCTTCGTCCTGTCTGAGCTCGTTCGCATCCATGCGTCCCCCACGTTCTTCTCGCCGGCTGTCTTGCAATGCCCTCACTTTAGTTCATTAAAGCGCCGCGGGTGGGCGCGGATTGGGTATGCTCAGTGAAAACGAACGGAGGAGGACCTCATGAAGTTCTTGGGAACCTGGCTCGTCGACGCCATTGCCTGCGCCTTTGCCATCTGGATGGTGCCCGGCATCACCGCCATAGGGGGAGACTGGGCCGCCCCCATCTTCTGCGCCCTGGCGCTTTCCTTGCTCAACGCCACCGTGCGGCCGCTGCTGCAGGTGCTCTCCCTCCCCATCACGGTCATCAGCCTGGGCATCTTCCATCTGGTGGTCAACGCCGTGGTGCTCGAGATGGCAAGCGCGCTCTCGCGCAACGTCTTCCACGCGGGCATTGCCATCGAGTCCTTTGGCGCCGCCTTCCTGGGTGCCATCGTGATCTCCGTGGTCAGCATGCTCGTCGGCGGAATCGTGGGCGCCGACTAGGCCAGACGCTGGGGCCGTCGTTAGCTTCTGGCAGGGGGCGTCCTCGCCCCCGCAAATTGGGGACGTGTTCGTTTTTGCGCAAATTTGAAACGGGGGTGCGGACGAAAAGTTGGACGCCGACAGGCGTCCGGATTGGAGCCCGCAATGTACTCGAGCGACGAGAGGGACGCCATCCTGGGGCTCTGGCGCGAGTCCGGCCGGCCGGCCCACAGGTTCGCCAGGGAGTCGGGGCTCGCCTCCGCCGAGTCGATCAGGCGCTGGGCGTCCGGCGACCTGGGCGTCGGCTGGCACGCCCCCTATACTCTTGCCCAGAGGGCCGACGCCGCGCGCAGGGCGCTCGCCGGGGAGGACCCCGCCGAGGTCGCCGCGTCGATCGGCTGCCACCCGGAGACCGTGCGCGGCTGGGCCCGCGCCGCGGGGAGGGAGGGCGAGGTGTCGCTCGCGAACGGACGGGGCGCCCCGCGCGTGCCGCCGCCGGCCGACCCCGGGGACCTGGAGGCCCTCAGGGCCGAGAACCGGGCCCTGAGGCTGGAGCTCGCCAGGGCCGAGGCGGTGTTGGACGTCCTAAAAGGAGGCGGCCCGGGGCGGGGCCCGGACTCGCTGACGGCGGCGGAGAGGGCGCTGGTCGCCGACGCCCTTAGGCCCGGGTTCGGCCTGGAGGACGCCCTGCGCGCGGCCGGCGTGGCGCGCAGCACCTACTACTACCACCGCGCCCGCAGGGGCGCCCCCGACCGCCTGGCCGCCCTGAGGGCGCGGGTGCGCGCCCTGTTCGAGGCCGGGGGCGGGGCCTGGGGCTACCGCACGATATGGGCGAGGCTGCGCCTGGACCCCGACGAGCCCCTGGCGGTCTCCGAGAAGGTCGTGAGGCGCGTCATGCGCGAGGAGGGGCTCGAGGTGCGCTACCTGAGGCGCCGCAGGCGCTGGAGCAGCTATGCCGGCGAGGTCTCCGAGGCCCCTCCCAACCTGCCGCTGCGCCCCGACGGCACCCACGACTTCTCCGCCTCGCGCCCCAACGAGCTGTGGGTCACCGACGTCACCATGTTCACGATAGGGTCGGGGCGCTGCTGGCTGTCGCCGGTGGTCGACTGCTTCGACGGGGCGGTCGTGGCGTGGACCCTGTCGGAGTCCCCCGACGCCCGCATGGCCGACTCGATGCTGGAGGCGGCGGCCTCGACGCTCGCGGCCGGCGAGCGGCCCGTGGTCCACACCGACCGCGGCTGCCACTACAGGTGGCCGGGCTGGGCGGCGATATGCGAGCGCCACGGCCTGGTGCGCAGCATGTCGAGGAAGGGCCGCAGCCCCGACAACGCCGCGGCCGAGGGCTTCTTCGGCCGGCTCAAGCAGGAGTTCTACCACGGCAGGGACTGGTCCGGGGTGGGCTTCGAGGAGTTCCGGCGGCGCCTGGCGGGCTACCTCGCCTACTACAACTCGGGCAGGATCAAGCGGAGCCTGGGGTGGAGGAGCCCGGAGCAGTACCGCAGGGACCTGGGGTACTCTCTCCGTAGTGTCTAAGAAATTGTCCGCACCCCCAACACGTCCCCAATTTGCGTGCGGGACGCACGGGGCGGCAGAGGCTTCTGCCGGCCCCAAGCGTGCACAGAAAGGCCCTTCGTGTGAGTCTGCCGAGAGAAGGCGCGCAAAAGTGGCCTTGGTGTGAGCCCATTTTTGGAGGGCCAGACCAGGGCCAATCGGTTTTATGCAGAAAGCCCATGGCCCAACTGCGGTTTCACATCCAAAATATTCTTTGATAATTTGATATTGCGGTGAGGCACGGAAAAGCGGCTCGCACGAAGGTCACTTCTGCACGAGCCGCTGGAAATTCCTCACACGAAGGTGACTTCTGCGCAAGGGTGTCCCTTTTACCAGGTAGCTAACAACGTCCCCAGCGTCCGAGGAGGGCTAAAGGGAGCGAAGGGCGTCGACGAGGGCGATCTTGCCCTCGGCAACTTCGGCGGCCTGCTTGATGACACGGGCGGGAACGCCGGCGACGACGGCTCCGGCCGGGACGTCCTCCACCACGACGGCGCCTGCGGCCACGACGGCGCCCCTGCCCACGCGAACTCCCTCGAGTACCACGGCGTTTGCGCCGATGAGGACGTCATCCTCGATGACGACGGGCGTGGCGCTTGCGGGCTCCACCACGCCGGCGAGCACGGTGCCGGCACCCACGTGGCAGCGGGAGCCCACTGTGGCGCGACCGCCCAGGACAGCGCCCATGTCGATCATGGTGCCCTCTCCCACTACGGCGCCGATGTTGATGATGGCGCCCATCATGACGACGGCGTTGTCGCCGATCTCCACCTTCTCGCGGATGATGGCGCCCGGCTCTATGCGGGCGTTGACGTCAAGCTTGGAGAGCATGGGCACGCCGGTGTTGCGGCCGTCGTTCTCCACCACGAGGTCCTCCACGGCGTCGCCGGCGGCCGCAAGGACCGGCCCCAGCTTGGCCCAGTCCGCAAAGACGACCTTCTCGCGGCTGCCCAGGCCAAAGACGTGCTCGGCGTACGAGAGGTCGAGCTCGGCGCCCTCTCTGACCCTCACGTAGGCTTTGACCGGCGTCTTCTTGGGGGCCGTGGCAATGTAGTTGATGATCTCCTGTGCGTTCACGCGTCTCTCCTCGGTTGGTCCTCAGTCAAACATGAGCTGGTCGAAGGTGTAGAAGCCGGCGACGGGCCGGGCCATCAGGCGTTGGGCGCAGGCCACGGCACCGTTGACGAAGATCTGGCGGCTCGTGGCTCGGTGCGTGAGGCAGACCTCCTCGTCAGGGCCAAAGAAGTGCACCTCGTGGGTGCCGGCGACGGTGCCGCCGCGCAGCGAGTGCATGCCGATCTCTCCGGCAGGGCGAGCGCCCACCATGCCCTCGCGCCCGTAGGCGACAGGTGCCTCGCCGGTGGGGTCGATGGCCTCGAGCAGCAGCTTGGCCGTGCCAGAGGGGGCGTCGGCCTTCTGGTTGTGATGGGTCTCCACGATCTCGGCGTCCCAGTCGCCAAGGGCGCGTGCCGCCTCGGCGCACATGCGGCGCAGCACGGCCACGCCCAGCGAGTAGTTGGCCGAGTGGACCACGCGCGTGGCCTCGCCCAGCGCCCGCAGCTCGTCAAGCTCGGCATCCGAGAAGCCCGTGGTGCCGGAAAGCAGCGCGGCCCCGGTGCGGCGCACGTAGGCCAGCACGTGCGGCAGCGCCGCCTTATTGGAGAAGTCAATGGCGAGGTCGGCCGCGGGGGCCGCCCCGTCGAGCTCCGCCGCGTTGGAGGCGTCGTAGGTGCCCAAAAGCTCGAAGCCCCCGACCTCCTCCAGGCGCGCTCGGACGAGCGAGCCCATGCGTCCCCCGCCGATCAGCACGACGCTAGTCAATGAGACCAGCTCCCCTCATGGCCGCGTAGAGGCGCTCGCGATTGGCGTCGGCCATGGGCCACAGCGGCTTTCTGTAGTTCTCCTCGAGCAGGCCCATCTTGGCCAGGGCGGCCTTGACCGGGATGGGGTTGACCTCGCAGAAGAGGGAGTGGATGAGTTCGAGGCTGTCGATCTGAGCGCGGCGGGCGGCCTCCACGTCGCCGGCCAGGAAGGACGCACACATGTCGTGGACGGTCCTGGGCGCGACATCGGCCCAGACGGAGATGACGCCCACGGCGCCCAGGCTCATGAGCGGCACCACCATGTCGTCGTTGCCGCTCATCATGTGGAAGTCGTCCGAGAGGCAGTGGGCGATGTCGGCGGCGTAGGAGATGCTGCCGGAGGCCTCCTTGATGCCCCAGGCGTTGGGGTGGCGCGAGAGGCGCTCCACGTTGGCCGGGCTGATGGAGCAGCCGGTGCGGCCGGGGATGTTGTAGAGGATGCACGGCACGTTGACGGCGTCCATGACGTCGGCCAGGTGGTGGTAGATGCCCTCCTCGTTGGACTTGTTGTAGTACGGGCTGATGACGAGAAGGCCGTCCACGCCGAGCTTCTGGAGCTCCAGGCTCTTGCGCAGGGACTCGCCCGTACAGTTGGAGCCGGAGCCGCCGATGACGGGCACGCGGCCGGCCACGCGCTGTACGACGCACTCGGCGACGGCCAGGTCCTCGGCGTCGGTCATGGTGGCGGACTCGCCCGTGGTGCCCAGGACCAGGATGCCGTCGGTGCCGTTGGCCAGATGGAAGTCAACGAGGCCCTCGAGGCGCTCGAAGTCGACGCTGCCGTCCTTCTTGAACGGCGTGACCAGCGCGACGACCGATCCGGTGAGGTTTGTCATGTCCATGTTCTTCTCCCCTTTCAGAGGGTTGGTGGCTGGGGCTGGAACGCCAATGACACGGGGGCTGTCTCTTCGTATCATTTGTGGGCAAGCGCCGAGAAGCGCTCGTCGGTGTCGAAGGTGGCAAAGTAGTCGGCCTGGGTCTCGGCGCGGCGGATCTGCCGCACGGAGCCGTCCTCGCGCAGGAGCAGCTCGGCCGAGCGGAGGCTGCCGTTGTAGTTGTAGCCCATGCTGAATCCGTGGGCGCCCGTGTCGTGAATGAACAGCAGGTCGCCGATGCCGCACTCCGGCAGCATGCGGTCGCGGGCAAACTGGTCGTTGTTCTCGCAGAGGCGGCCCACCACGTTGTAGGCGTGGCAGGCGGGCTCGTCCTCCTTGCCCATGACGCTCACGTGGTGGTAGGCGTCGTAGATGGCCGGGCGCATGAGGTTGGCCGCGCAGGCGTCCACGCCCAGGTAGTCGTGGTAGGTCACCTTGTGGTGGATGACGCGGGTCACAAGGCCGCCCGCCGGGGCAAGCATCCAGCGACCGAGCTCTGCGGCAAGGCGAACGTCTCCCATGCCCGCCGGCACCAGCACCTCCTCGAAGGCCCGGCGCACGCCCTCGCCGATGGCGGAGATGTCCGCGGCGCGGTCCTCGGGCCGGTAGTCAACGCCGATGCCGCCGGAGAGGTCGATGAGCCACACGTGGACGCCGAGTTCCTCGTGCAGACGCACGGCCAGCTCGAAGAGCGTGCGGGCCAGGCGCGGGTAGTAGTCGTCCACCTGCGTGTTGCTGGCGAGAAACGCATGGATGCCGAAGTCCTCCACCCCCAGGGCGGCAAGCCTGCGGAAGGCCTCCTCAAGCTGCGGGACGGTCATGCCGAACTTGGCGTCCTCGGGGTTTCCGATGATGCCGCTTGCCGCCTCGAAGGTGCCGCCGGGGTTGACGCGGCAGCACACGCGGGAGGGCACCCGGCCGCCCAGAGCGCGCTCGAGGCACCCCACCATGTCGAGGCTGTCCAGGTTGATGATGGCGCCCATGGCGTCTGCCTGGGCAAAGTCCGCGTCGGGCGTGTCGTTGCTCGAGAGCATGACGCGCTCGCCGGTCACGCCCGCAGCCCGGGCGAGTGTGAGCTCGGTGGCCGTGGCGCAGTCGCAGCCGCAGCCCTCCTCGGCCAGGATGGAGACAATCCAGGGGTTGGGCGTGGCCTTGACGGCAAAGTACTCGCAGAAGCCCGGGTTCCAGGCAAACGCGGCGTTGAGCGCCCGCGCCCGCTGGCGGATCTGGGCCTCGTCGTAGATGTGGAACGGCGTGGGGTGCTCGGCGCAGACGGCCTCGAGCTGCTCCTTGCCAATGAACGGGCGCTTCTCCATGAGCGCGGCTCCTTGCCCTCGACGTGCTGACGTGTGCGCAGGCTCGAAGGCTCACCGGCTGCGGCGGCTCCCTGGCTGGGCGGGCCGCCATGCCCGTAAGACAGCGCTCCTGCGAGGTTGCTCTCGCAGACAGTCCGTGAGGTGTTTCCCCACGGCCCACCGCCGCGCCGCGCCCGGCAACGGAAGTTCGGCGGGCCTCGCCTCCTCCCGGGATCTTTGCCTGCCGGCTCCCCCAGGAGCCATCGTGCCCGCTCCTCTGTCGATGCGCATACCCTAGCACCGCGGCGGTGGGCGCGCCACCTAAAGTCGCACCGATACACGCACCGGAAACAGTTTGCATATAGACTGCAACCGTAAGGGAAGGCTTTGCGCCGTACGGGAGGACACGTGGACGAGAGGATCTGCGAGCTCGCTCGCGCCTATGCGCGAGAGGTCTACGAGGAGGAACTCGAGCTGTTGAGGAGGCTCGCGCGCATTCCCGCGCCCTCCCACCACGAGGAGAGGCGCGCCGCGTTCATCCGGGATTGGCTCGTCGAGCAGGGCGCCCCCGAGGACTCCGTCCGCATCGACGAGGCCAACAACGTGATCCTCTCGCTGGGCGGCGAGGAGCACGAGGAGTGCGCGGTCTTCTCGGCCCACACCGACGTCGTCTTTCCCGACACCGACGAGCTGCCGCTGCACGAGGACGAGACGCGCCTGTACGCCCCCGGCGTGGGCGACGACACCGCCAACCTGGTGGGGCTTCTCATGGCGGCACGCTTCTTCATCAGGCACAAGCTGCCCCTGGACCGCGACATCCTGGTGGTGGCCAACTCCTGCGAGGAGGGTTTGGGCAACCTCGAGGGCACCCGCGCCCTCTTCCGAGCCCTCAAGCGGCGCGTCCACGAGTTCACCAGCTTCGACCTCTACCTGGGCATGCACGTGACCTCGGCCGTGGGCAGCCACCGCTGGCGCGTGCGCTGCACCACCGAGGGCGGCCACTCGTGGGAGAACTTCGGGCGCGACAATGCCATCGAGGCGCTCTGCTCCTTCATAGAGGACCTCTACGCCATGGAGCTGCCGAAGGAGGCCAAGACCACGGTCAACGTCGGGCGCTTCGTGGGCGGCACTACGGTCAACTCCATCGCCGAGGAGGCGGCCGTGCTCGTGGAGTACCGCAGCGCCTCCGAGGAGTGCCTGGAGCAGATGTACGGCAAGTTCGTGGCGCTCGTCGAGGAGCACCTCAGGGAGAACACCCGCATTGACGTGGAGCTCATCGGCAGGCGACCCGCCTCCGGCACGGCCGTTCCGGCAGGCCAGCGGGCGCTGGTGGAGGCCGCCGACGAGGCCCTGCGCACCCTTGCCGGCGAGAAGCCCATCCACCAGGAGTCATCCACCGACGCCAACATCCCGCTGTCGCTGGGCATTGCCGCCCACACGGTGGGCGCCGTGGAGGGAGACCTCCTGCACACCCGCGAGGAGTGGGTCGAGAAGGCGAGCTTGAGGCGCGGCCTGGCCGTCATCCTCGCTCTCATGCTGGCCCACGCCAAGGCCCTCCCCCGCACTGAACTGCACCCCAAAACTTGGACGGCTTAAATAAGAACTACGCCGCAAGGGACTGTCTCCGGAACTCCTCCGGGGTCAGTCCCTTCAGTTTAACCTGGCGCCTCCTCGTGTTCCAATGGACCACGAAGTCGTCGAGGTCCGCCTTGAAGGACTCGAAGTCCGGCCACGTCCTTCCACGGAAGAACTCGTCCTTGATGTGGCCGAACACCTGCTCCGTCGCGCCGTTGTCGATGCAGTTGCCCTTCCGGGACATGCTCTGCACCACGCCGGCCTCCTCCAACCGCCTGCACCAACCGGCCTGCTGGTACTGCCAGCCCATGTCCGAGTGCAGGATCGGCCTGGAGCCCTTGGGCTTCTTGGACACGAGCTGGTCGAGCAGCTCGTGCTGCTGAGCCATGTTGGGGTGCAGCGACGTGGACCAGGCGACGATCTCCTTGCTGCCGAAGTCGTAGACCGGCGCGAAGTAGGCCTTGCCCCAGGGCTGCTTGAACTCGGTGACGTCGGTGCCCATCTTTTCCCACGGCCCGTCGGCGGCGAAGTCCCTGCCGATGACGTTCTCGAAGGTCTTTCCGACCTTGCCCCTGTACGAGTTGTACCTGTGGTAGTCGGTCTCGCGGCGGATCCCGCAGCTGATGCCCATCTCGCGCATCATCTTCAGCGTCGTCTTGTAGGCTATGCGCACGCCCTGCTCGGCGCGCAGGCACATGGCGATCTGCCTGTGGCCGCACCCGTTGGCGGTGCGCGAGAATATCTCGGCGGCGGCCTCCCAGAGCTCGGGCCTGGTGGGAGCCTTCGGGTGCGACAGCGCGTAGTAGTAGCTGGACCGGGCCATGCCGGCGCACTCCAGCAGGCGCCCCAGCCCGTGCCCCTCTTCGCGCAGGACCCTCACGGCCTCGACCTTCGCCCTGGTCAGAGCCCGTCCCTCTCGACCAGGGCACGCAATTTTTTTAGGTAGGCCACCTCGGTCTCGAGCCTTCGGCAGCGCTCCTCGAGCTCCTCCTCGCGGGTCCGCGGCCTCGCCTTGGAACCGCTCGGCCGGCCCTTGGGCCTCGGGCGCAGGGCCTCCGCGCCGCCCCGGCGGTATAGCGCGCACCACTTCTTGAGCGGCGACATCGACATTATGCCGAACGCCGCCATCGCCTCGGCCTTCGTCATGCCGCCGTCGACCACGGCGGAGGCTGCGGCGACCTTCTGCTCGTATGTGTACCTGGCCTGCTTGCCGTCCATGGATAGCAGCACCCCGCTTCCGAACGACCGGTATACGCAGAGCCATTGTCTCACGGTTCCGCGCGGGACCGACAGCGCCTTCGCCGCAGACTTGTAGCCGTTGCCTCGCTCGAAGAGCCCGATCGCCGCCTTCCTGGCCTCGATGTCGTGCTTCACCCTCAAGTCGACACGCATAAAAAGCCTCCCATTTCTCGTGTCCAAGAAATGGGAGGCAGTTCACACCTGACAGCGGGGACGTTGTTAGTTACCTGGTAAAAGGGACACCCTTACCCCGGTCCCCAATTTGCGGGGGGCTAGGAGAGCTCGCCGAGAAGGGCCACGGCCCGCTCGGCCAGCGGCGAGAGGAGCCTGTCGGCTCGCCACACCACCGCCGGGCGCGAGTCCAGCCCGCGGCAGTCCACGACCTTGATGAACTGGTCGCCGGTGTCCGTCACGCGGATGAGCGAACGCGGCGCCAGGGCCACGGCCATGCCCTCGCGGGCCCACAGGACGCAGGTCCTGACGTCATCCATGACGCAGGCCACCTGCGGCGAGAGGCCCTTCTCGGCAAAGGCCGAGCTGACCGCGGGCTCCTGCCGGCGGGAAAGGGCGAGCGGCACCGCCGCGAGGTCCTCGAGGGTGCAGAAGAGGTCCGACCCCACCTCGAGGTCCGCGGGCATGACGGCCGCGAGCGGCTCGGCGGCGGCAAAGCGGCAGCGGAGGCCCCCGCTCTTGAAGGGGGTGCGCACCACCCCCACGTCCACGATGCCTCCCTCAAGAAGCTCCAGGACCTCGGAGGTCGAGCCCTCTGAGACCTCGACGGAGACCTCGGGAAAGCGGTCGCGCAGCTCGCGCAGACGCGCGGCCGGCACCAGGCCCGCGCAGTCCGGGCAGACGCCCAGCGAGAGCGCGCCGGTCATGCCGGAGCCCACGCTCTCGACCTCCCTGCGGGCGGCGGCGGCCATGGCAAGGATCTTGGTCGCACGCTGGTAGAGGAGCTGTCCGGCCTCGGTGAGGCACGCCTGGCGCGGTCCGCGCACCACCAGCGTGACGCCGAGCTCGCTCTCCAGCTGGCGCAGCTCGTAGGAGAGCGGCGGCTGCGAGATGTTGAGGCGGCGGGCGGCGGCGGTGATCTGCCGCTCCTCGGCGATGGCGACAAAGTACTCCAGCTGCTTGAGGTTCATACCGAACGCCCTTCTCCGCACGCTATACCATACAGGGATTATATGGCCTCCGCGGCCCGGCCGCCCCAAGGCCTGGCGAGAAGGACGCCTCGGCACAGAAAGCGCCCCCGGACGGGAGGAGGTTGTCCGGGGGCTCAAGGGAGGGAGGAAGCGGTTTTTGGCGCGCGGCCCGAGTCGCCAGGCCGCGCGACGGGCATCGACCTTAGGCGTCCTCGTCGTCGGGGTCGTCGACGGCAGCCTCGGCGTCGACCTTGGCGACCTGGGCCTTTGCGGGAGCCTCGTCGCCCTCGCCCATGCCGTCGCGGAAGTTCTTGACGGTCTTGCCGAGCGAGCTGCCCAGCTTGGGAAGGTTCTTGGGCCCGAAGATGACCAGGACGACGGCCAGGATGACCGCCAGCTCGGGAACGCCCATGCCAAGGATCATGAGATGCCTCCAAACAACGAGAAGTGCGCGTCGCTTGGGCGGCGCTCGGAACAAGACCAATGGTAGGCGCGCACAACCGATAAGTGAAATACATGTTTGCATGGGTTAGCATACAGGCTTTGTATGGCGCAGCCGCCGGCAGTGCAGATTGCCACGTTTTGGGTTCGCGTCCCGCGCCATAGCAGCCAAATCAAAAATAAAACGGCCCGCTCACCTGCGCAAACGGCGAGCGGACCGACGTCTCTCCTCGAGCATCGAACCCAAAACGTGAGAAGGACCCCCAGAGAGCCCTCGTCTCCTACCGCGCGGCCTCCAGACGCGAGATGGCCTCGCGCACCCAGGCGGTGGCCTCCTCGACGCGGTCCTCAGCGTCCGAGATGTCCTTCTGGACCAAGAGGTCCACCAGCGTGTTGTCCATGGCGATGTCAAAGAAGGTGTTGAGGCCACCCACCTCGGCGTTCAGCAGGTGAAGGTCGCGCACGTCGGAGATCTCCCTGGTGAAGGCGCGGATCTCCTCGCGGGCGCGCGCGAGCTCGCGGTTGGCGTCCCCCAGGCGCGAGTGCTTGACCATGCTGGTCACAAAGCCTCCGCCCAGAATGTCAACGATGCCCCAGCGCTTGGCGGAGTCAAGCGAGTCAGCGGCCTCGGCCAGCGCGTCCAGCGCCCGATACCCGGCGGCGATAGCCTCGTCAATCTCAACGGCACGGTCGTACATGGGTCCTCCCTCAAGTCAGGCTGGCCCAATGATACCCAATGCGCGCGGCCCGCGGCACTACGCCCTGGGCTTCAGGGCGTAGGTGAGCGCCACGGAGGTCACGTAGCCAATGAGGACCAGGTAGACGTAGGTGGCAAGCCATGCGGCAACGAGGCCGGCGCCGCCGGTGTGCACCCAGGCCTCAACGAGGCTGATGATGGTCACGAAGATGAGGTTCTCGATGAAAATCTGCACGTAGACGCGCCAGGACGCCTCGCCCGCCCAGCCGGTCAGCGCACGCGCCCAGGTCCCGGTGGGAAGCAGGAACTGCCCCAGAACGTTGGTCGCCAGCGCCACGCAGGTGAACGTGTACCAGGTGTGGTCAAACGGGTCTCCGCCCAGAAGCGTAGCGCTCGTGTTGATGACAATGGCAAGGACGATGTCCTGGATGATGATGCTGCGGTTCCACTCGCACATGGGCGTGCCCTTCTCGACGGCAGTCTGCTTATGCAGAGAAGAGCGTACGCAAGCGCGCGGGCGCCTCCAAGGTGTGCCACCTCAGAAACGCGACGCGCGCCCGGCGCCACTTTTGTGTGGACGCACAGGCGCGCGGGCCTTGACTCGGTGGGCACAGGCCCTAGAGCTCGTTGCAGAAGCTCACGAAGTCAAGCAGCTGGATGGCCTCGATGAAGGCCGCCTTGCGGCCCATGTGGCCGAGCGTGACGGTAAGCGTGACGGCGCAGTCGCGGCTGCCGGCCGCGCCCTTGGTGAGCGTGAAGTCACTGTACTGGCAGTCCCAGGAGTTGAGCTTCTTGAGCAGCTCCTTGACCGCCCCGTGGCTCTCGAGCTCAATGTAGAGGTCGAAGACGCGCGCGTTGTCGTGCAGCCAGCGGTCCACCATCGAGAGCGCCGAGAACGTCAGCACCACGAAGAGCAGAGCGAGAAGCGCGGCCTCCACGAAGCCGATGCCCACAGCCAGGCCGATGCACGCGCAGGCCCACAGGCCCGCCGCCGTGGTGAGGCCGCGGACCTCGTTTCTTCCGGTAACGATGATGGTGCCCACGCCCAGGAAGCCCACGCCGGAGACCACCTGCGCGCCGATGCGGTTCATGTCGGCCCGCACCTCGGGAAACATCATGGCCACGTACTCGGAGACCACCATGGTCATGGCCGAGCCCAGGCACACCAGGACGTGCGTCTTTATGCCGGCGCCCTTGTTGTGGTACTCGCGATCCAGGCCGATGACGGCGCCCACGAGGGTTGCCACCAGGAGGCGCAGGAAGACCGCGCGCTCGTCCCAGGCAGCCGCCGCGGAGAGAAACGCGCCAAACCAGCCCGCGAGCACGCTACTCGTCTCCGAAGCTGATGCCCAGGAGCTTGGCCTCGCGCACGAGGTCGCTCTCGGGGTCGACGTACTTGAGCTTGCCGGCCACGTCCTCCAGGGGGACGCGGACCATCTTGCCGGCGCGCTGGGCCACCATGAAGCCGAACTGACCCTCCAGGCAGGCGCGGGCCGCCTCGACGCCGCACTGGGTGGCGAAGATGCGGTCCTGGGCGTCGGGGGCGCCGCCGCGCTGGGTGTGACCGGGCACCGCCACGCGGACCTCGCGGTCGGTGCGGGCGGCGATCTCCTCGGCGATGTCATAGGCCACGGACGGCTTCACGCGGGCGGCCACCTTGGCCTTGTAGGCCTTCTTCTTCATGGCCGCCTCCTCGCGGGAGATGGCGCCCTCGGCCACCACGACGATGGCGAAGCGGCCGCCCTTCTCCTCGCGCCTCTCGATGGCCGCCACGACGTTGTCCATGTCGTAGGGGATCTCGGGGATGAGGATGACGTCGGCGCCGCCGGCCACGCCCGCGTACAACGGGATCCAGCCCACCTTGTGGCCCATGATCTCGATGACGAAGACGCGGCCGTGGGAGCTGGCCGTGGTGTGGATGTCGTCGATGCAGCGGGTGGCCACGTCGATGGCGGAGGGGAAGCCGAAGGTCATGTCGGTGCCCCAGGTGTCGTTGTCGATGGTCTTGGGCAGGGCGATGATGTTCAGCCCCTCCTGGCGCAGGCGGTTGGCCGTCTTGGTCGAGCCGTTGCCACCCAGCATGAAGAGGCAGTCCAGCTTGAGCTTGCGGTAGTTGGCCACCATGGCCGGGACCTTCTCCACGCCGTCGGCCTCGGGGGCATCGAGCATCTTGAAGGGCGTGCGGGAGGTGCCCAGGATGGTGCCGCCCATGGTGAGGACGCCGGAGAAGTCGGCCCACTCCATCTTGCGGTAGCGCCCGTAGATGAGGCCCTGGTAGCCGTCCTCGAAGCCGTAGATCTCGACCTTCTCCTTGGCGTTGTTGAGCACGGTCTTGACGATGCCGCGCATGGTGGCGTTGAGCGCCTGGCAGTCTCCGCCGCTGGTGAGCAGTCCGATCCTCAGCATGTTGGCCTCCCTGGAATAAGCGCAGAGCGCGAAGTGACCCGCCCATTATGGCACGCGCAAATTGGGGACGTGTTCGTTTTTGCGCAAAGTTGGGACAGGTTTGCCCCGGCACCGGACACTGGGGACGTTGATCGTTACCTGGGAAAAGGGACACCCCTGCCGCCCGGCCCTGGCGGCCGCGGACAGGGGTGTCCCTCTTACCTGGCAACTAACAACGTCCCCGGTGTCTGGCGCTAGGCGCCAAAGCAGGGAAAGCCCTCGAAGACGGGCTTGCCGGAGTAGCGGCGGGGCAGCTCGGCGCCGTCGAGGACGCGGCGGGCGCCTGCGGCCATGGCCTCGAGCTCGAACTCGCCCGGATAGGCCGTGACCGGGGCTATCCAGCCGCAGCGCTCGACGATGTCGGCGACAAGGCCCTTGTTGTGAACCATGCCGCCTCCGAGCAGAATGCCGTCGACGCCGCCGCCCAATGCCGCGGCCATGGCGCCGATCTCCTTGCAGATCTGATAGACCATGGCGTCCCAAGCGCGACGGGCCGCCTCGTCGCCGGCCTCGGCGCGCCGGCTCACCTCGAGGGCGTCGGAGGTGCCCAGCAGGTCGACGAAGCCGCCGGTCTTCATGCAGAGGCGGCGCGTCTCGGCGACGCCGTGGCCGGCCTCCAGGTAGTCCAGGACCTCGGCCACGGGAAGGGCGCCCGCACGCGTGGGGGCCATCGGGCCCTCGCCGCCCACGATGTCGGCGCCGTCGACCATCTTGCCGTGGTCGTGGGCGCTGACGGAGATGCCGCCACCGATGTGGCAGACCACAAAGCGGCAGTCCTCGTAGGCACGGCCCATCGAGGCCGCGTGGCGGATGGCCGTCTCCTTGAGGTTGAGCGCATGAAGGTGCACGTGGCGGTACACGCCGCGCACGCCGGTCATGCGCGCCTCGTCGCACAGCTCGTCGGTGTCGGGCGGGTTCACCACAAAGGCTGGGCGGCCGCACCTCGCCGCAAGGGCGTGCGCGATCTGCGGCCCCAGCTGGGCCGGGTGCTGCACGCCGTTTGCGCCGCGCGTGGAGTGGTCGAGAAGGACGTCGTCCACCTCGTAGGTGCCTCCCGGGAGCGGCAGCAGGCCGCCGCCGCGCCCCACGAAGGCGTCCACGCTGGCAAGGTCCACGCCGTTCTCCGCGAGCGCGGCCTCGATGAGGCCCAGGCGGTACGGCAGCTGGTCCGACACGCCGGCGAACTTGGCCAGCTCGGAGGCCTCGTGCGCGACGTTTACGGTGAAGACGGGCTTCTCGCCGTCAAAGAGGCCGACCTTGGTGGAGGTGGAGCCCGGGTTGATGACAAGGACGCGCCAGGCGCGGGGCTCGATGGTCTGCGCCATGGCTACTCCCCCTCCGTCAGCGCCTGGGCGCGCACGCAGCTCATGACCACGTTGCCCACGATCTCGGAGACTGGGGCGCTGCGGCTGCAGTCGCAGACGATCTTCTTGAAGCCCTGGAGCATGGGGCCGTAGGCGTCGGCGCCCGTGAGGTTCTGGATGATCTTGACGCCGATGTTTCCGACGTTGATGTCGGGCCAGATGAGGAGGTTGGCACGGCCGGCCACCTCAGACTCGCGGCGGACCTTCTTGGCGGCAACGTCCGGGCGGACGGCGGCGTCAAACTGGAACTCGCCGTCGATCTTGAGGTCGGGCCTGCGCTCGTTGGCAATGTTGCGCGCGGCGCGGACCTTGTCGACAAGGGCATTGTCCATGGAGCCGTCCGTGGAGTGCGAGAGCAGGGCGCAGCGCACGTCCCAGCCGGTGAGCGCGGCCACCGTGTCGGAGGAGGCGCAGGCGATGGAGGCCAGCTCCTCGGGCGTGGGGTCAACGCAGACGGCGGAGTCGCCAAAGCCGATGAGGCCGTTCTCGCCGCCGTCCCAGCCGGGGACCTGGGCGATGCCGCAGGAGCTGATGGTGTCCACGCCGTCGGCCAGGCCCACGATGATCTGGCCGGCCAGGATGATGTCGCCGGTGGCGTTGGCGATGCCCGCGAACATCACGTCAACGTCGCCGAGCACCTGCATGATGAGGGCGCGCTCCAGGGGGCGCGTCATGCGCTTGGCCGCGCCCTTGGGCTTGTAGCGGCAGTCGGGGTGCGCCAGGTAGCGCTCGCAGCAGGCGGCGTTGGCGGCCTCGTCGGTCACGTCGACGACCTCGATGCCGTCGAGCGAGATGCCGCGCTCGCCGGCCAGGCGGGCCAGCTCGGCGCCGTCGCCCACCAGCACGCACTGGGCCAGGCCCTCGTCGGCCAGCTCGCGCACGGCGCGCATCATGGTCTCGTTGTCGCCCTCGGGGAAGGCGACGCGCATGGGGCGCGCGGCGGCGCGCTCGCGCAGGGTCTGCATCAGATCCATGCGCTACTCCATCTCTTCCTCGACGCGGGCCACGAGCTCGGCGATGTTCTTCATGACCATGACCTCGCGGACGGGCACCTCGGCATCGAGCTCGTTCTCGATCATGGAGGTGAGGGCGATCATCTTCATGGAGCCCTTGCCTAGCTCGTCGAAGGTGGTCTCGGGCGTGATCTGGCCCTCGTACTTGTAGGCGTTCTTGGCGAACTCGGCAACCTGCTCGAAGACTTCCTGGTTCATGGTTTGATTCCTTTCATAGGTTGATAAGTCGAGAAGGACCTGCCATTGGGGACAGTCCCCAATGGCAGGTAAAAGGGACAGGTCAGATGGCTAGTCCAGCTCAAAGGTGAGCATCTTGTAGCCGGGGCGGTCGATCACCTTTGCGTGGACGCCGACCTTCTCGCCGGCCATGAGGGCCGCGCGGATGGCCGGGGCCTTCTTCTTGGTGATGCCGTAGATGACGTAGGTGTACTGGGCGCCCTCGTCAATCTCCACGGCGCCGTAGGCGTACTTGCCGTTCTCCTTGAGGTAGGGCTTGTCGTTTTGCGGGCCGGGCAGAGTGAAGTCGATGAGGCGGCCGTGGCCGGAGACCTCGCACCACTCGGTCTCGTGGTAGCCGCAGGCGTTGCAGGCCAGGTGGGGCGGAAACTCCACGGCACCGCACTCCTTGCACTTGCGGGCGTAGAACTTGCCCTGCTCCAGGCCCTCGTAGAACTTCTTGACGATGGGCTCCATCATTTCGAGTTTCATGGGTCTCTCCTCTCGGCGCCTAGCGGACGGCGCGCAGGATCTGGCAGCGGACGTTCTGGGAACCGCCGAAGCCGCGGACGAAGGTGGTGTCGGGACGCTTGACCATCTGGGTGGCGCCGGCCTCGCCGCGCATCTGCTTGACGGCCTCGTAGATGTCGGCGATGCCCGAGGCGCCGTGGGCGTGGCCGAAGTTGCAGCGGCCGCCGTGCGGGTTGATGGGCTTGTCACCGTCGTAGGCGGTGCGGCCGTCGATGGCGTAGCGCCAGGCCTCGCCGCGCGGGATGTAGCCGCACTCCTCCGCGGAGACAATCTCCGACGCGAGGAAGAAGTCGTTGCACATGAAGAGGTCGACCTCGTCGGGAGAGACGCCGGTGAGTTCGTAGACCTGCTGGGCGGCGACCTTCGTGGCCCAGTGCTCGTTGTGGACCAGGCCCGCCTCAACGGCGGAGGCGCCGGTGCCCAGGACCTCGATGGGGGTGTGGGGCACACCCATGGCCAGGGCCTTCTCGGTGGGCATGACCACCAGGGCCGCCGCGCCGTCGCACTTCTTCTCGAAGCCGGTCACGCGCAGGTACTGGGTGACCTTGGGGTTGTACATGGACTTGAGGTACTCGTCGGCGGTCGCAAAGCCGTTGGCGGTCGCGTCCTCCTCGACCGTGGTCTCGTACCAGGCCAGCGGGTTGGCCACGGCGCCGCGGCGAAGGCTCTTGGTGAGGCCGTTTAGGGCGTCGTCGATCTTCTCGGCGTCGATGTCGTACTGCATGGAGTACTCGTTGATCCAGTTGTCGAAGGACACGCCGAAGGCGCCGTCAAGCGGGCGTCCGTAGGCGCGGTCGTAGATCTTGTCCAGGGACGGGATCATGACGGAGAGCGGGAAGTCCTGGCGGATGTGGGACGGCTGGTGCTCCACGGGAAGCGTGGAAGCCAGGTCGCAGGCGCCGGAGAGGACGACGTCGTAGGTGCCGGAGGCCACGGCCATGACGGCCTGCTCGAGCGCCACGTAGCCGGTGCAGCAGGCCTCGGAGTGGTGGACGGAGCCCTTGGCGCGCATGCCGATCCAGTCGGCCACCTGCATGTTGGGGGTGATGCAGTCTCCCACCAGGTAGGGGTTGGCGCTGCCGTGGTAGAAGAAGTCCACGTCGCGCGGCTCCAGGCCGGCGTCGGCGATGGCCTCCAGCGCGGCGTAGCCAAAGGCCTCGCCCTCGCCGATGCCCTGGGTCTCGGGGTGGGTCTCGAAGTCCTTGAACGGCGTGCAGCCCACGCCGACGATGGACACGCTTCGAGCGTTCTTGCCAAGCTTGACCATGGTTCACATCCTTATCCTTCGGCGGCCCCTTTGGCGGGGCCGGCTCTCTGGCATGGATGCTACGAGGACGTGCCGCAGGCGAGAAGAACACGCCCACGCCCCGCGTTCCCACCCGTGGGACAACTAAGCGCCACATGTGCCATTCCGCAGGTAGATGGTGCCGCCCTGACAGTGGGGACGTTGTTGTTTGCCACAAATTGGGGACGTGTTCGTTTTTGCGCGAAGAAGGGACAGGTTCGTGCCCCGCGCCTCCGGCTGCCAGCCCAAACCTGTCCCAAGTTTGCGCAAACTTGAACACGTCCCCAATTTGCGAGGCAGAGCAAGAGTGTCCCTTTTACCAGGTAACTAACAACGTCCCCAGTGTCAGGGGCTAGCTGGAGTCACTTCTCGCCGAAGGGGGAGGTGGGGCTCGTGCGGGCGCGGGACTCGTCGAGGAAGAAGGGGGCGTAGAAGAGGCGGTTGAGGACGCCGGCCACCTTCTCGGGCGGCGTGTCGGGGCGCTCCTCCAGCCAGTACTGGATGACGTTGTGGTGCCCCGCCAGAACGAAGGCCAGGTAGAAGTCTCGGTAGTCGGCGGACCCTGGCACGTCGGCCAGGCGGTCGCGGAAGTGGTCGTGCATGAGGACGGTGGCCTTGTGGATGAACTGCGGGTCCCCGTGGGGGCCGTTCAGCGCCACGATCTTGTCGCGGCGCTCCTGGAGGAGCTCCATGCGGCGGATCATGGTGGGCGTGGGGTCGAGCTCAGCCAGGCCGAAGCGCGCCTTCAGGGCGTACCCGTTGATGTCGTGCATGTTGGCCAGAAGGTCCATCTCGAAGCCCTTGACCACCTGGTCAACGCTGTCGAAGTGCCGGTAGAACGTGGAGCGCGACACCCCCGCCCCATGGCAGACGTCCGCCACGCGGATGTCCGGTATGTCGGTGGTCCTCATGAGCGAGAAGACTGCGTCCTCTATGCGCTCGTCAGCTGAGTCGCGCTTCTTGTCGTATCCCCAGGCCGTCATGACCACACTTCCTTTCAGATTCGGCTACCATGTCCCGCGACGGGACCGCTATCCACATCCGTCACCAACGCCCAAGCGAGGGGACTCCCATGAACACCACCGGCACAGACGTGCAGGAATCAAACGAGCGCCTGCTCAAGGCCCTGTTTTCCAACCGAGGCCTGACTCACCTCGTGGAGGTGGGCGCCGCCGAGCTTGGCAACCCGGTACTGGTAGTTGACCCAACCTACCACTACGCCGCCCGCGCCGGCATAGAGCTCGACGACGCCGACGACTCCGCCTTCGCCCGCTTCGTCCGCACCGAGTCCGCCGACGAGGTCATCGCCGACGAGGGCATCCGCTACATCAAGGAGACGGGCGTGGACGAGGAGCTCGCCCGCGCGCACGGCGCGGTGCTGCGGCACAACCCCCTCTACGACCTCGACACCCTGACGCAGGACGTCGTGGCCGAGGGCATCTGCCTGGGCCGCGTTATGGCCCTGGCAAAGAACCACCCCTTCGGCGAGGCCGACCGCGCCGTCTTCGACCGGCTCGTGGCCCTGGTGGCCCAGGAGCTCCAGAAGGGCGGGTTCCTCTCTTCCAAGGACTCGCAGGCAGGGCCCTACTTCCTGGCCCGCCTGCTCGACGACGAGCAGCCCAACCCCATGCACACCGCGCGCCGCATGAAGCTGGTGGGCTTCTCTCCCCTCTCCACGCTCTTCGTGGTGACCCTGCGCCGCCGCGAGGGAGACATGGACGGCAGCTGCGCCCAGCGCGTGCGCGCCCACCTCTCGGGCCTCCTCGCGCACAGCCTCTCCACCATCTACGACAACGAGCTCGTCTGCCTGGTCTCTCGCACGGACGAGCCGGTGCTTCCCGCACGCGACGAGGAGGCCCTCGTGCGCGCCGCCGCGAGCAACGGGCTCTTGGTGGGCATCAGCAACGCGTTCTCGGAGGTCACCGACGTGCGCCCCCACCTGGAGCAGGCGAGAAGCGCCATCCGCTACGGGTCCACCTACACCAAGATCCTGGACGACACCGGCGTCTACCGCTACTGCGAGTACACCTACATGGAGATGCTGGACATCTGCAACGACCACGTGAACCTGATGAACTACTGCCACCCGGCCATCTGGGCCCTGTGGGAGTACGACCAGGCGCACGGCACCGAGCTCGTGGAGACGCTCTTTGCCTACATGCAGAACGGCTGCAACACCGCCCGCACCTCCGCCCTGCTCAGCCTGCACAAGAACACGCTGCTCTACCGCCTGGGCAGGATCCGCGAGGTCACCGGCAACGACCTCGCCTCCGGGGAGGACCTGTTCCTCTTCCACCTCTCCATCCGCGTCCTGCTCTACCTGGGCATCTTCGAGACCCGCACCAAGCCGCGCTCGAGCGCGGACCTGCACCTGCCGGCGGAGTAGCTTCGCCGCGCAGAGCCTGCCGCAGGTCCTTCTCGCCACCTTACCCGTATGGCGAGAAGCCCGGCGGGCCGCAGGGACCCACCGGGCGCGGGGCGTCATCTGGCACTAGTCGCGCTTGATCTCGAGCGTGGGGAACTCCATCTTGGCGTACTTGTCAATGAGGGGCTTGACCTCGCCCATGTGCGCGAAGAACTCGTCGCGCGTCTTGTTAATCTCGTTCAGGTGCTCAGCGCGGGCGCGGTCGTCGTTGCGGTCGCGGATGAGGCCGTTCTCAGCGATCCTGAGCTTGGGGCGGCCGGTCTTCTCGTCGGTCACGAGGTCGCCGCCGGCGCCGCAGACGGCGCACTCCCACGGGAACTCGACGCCGTCCCAGTGCTTGTCGCCGGGGTAGACCAGGGAGCTGTGGCAGTTGGGGCAGACGCCGTCGTCGGCGTCGCCCAGCCAGCAGCGCTCCTCGACGGGGGTCTGGATGGCCTTGACGATGTTCTCGCCCATCCTGCGGGCGCGGGCGAGCTGGCCGCCCCACTCATCGCCCTCGCCCCACACGAAGCAGTTGCCCGGGCGGCCGTCGCGCTGGGCCATGTAGCGGTCAACGACCTGCATGGACATGGTGAACATGGTGGCCTGCAGGCTCTCCAGCGCAAGGGATTGCCAGTCGTGCATGGAGCCGCCGACGGAGATGAGGCCGGCCACCGTGTGCGGGTTCTCCTTGACGTCGCCGATGGCGAGCCTGAAGGAGAGCTCGTAGGCGAGGAAGCGCTGGGCCAGGCGGGTATAGACGGAGCTGGGCGTGAGGTCGTAGGTGGGGACCGAGATGATCACGCCCTGGCAGGTCTGGATCTCGTTGATGATGGCGTCGACGTCGTCCTTGTTCTTGAGGACGCAGCCGTGGTACTCCTTCTGGAGGCCGGCGGCCATCTTGCCCATCTGCATGGTGCAGCCCTCGCAGCCGGTGCAGGGCAGGATGTTGTAGTCAAAGAGGTTGATGAGCTCGACCTCTCCGCCCGCCTCCTGGACCGCGCAGAGGGCCTCCTTGGCGAGCGCCTCGCCATTTCCGCCGTGCCTGCCGGCGCAGATTGCCATAACCTTGAACGACATGTTTGCCCCTCTCCAGAGCATCCGGGCGCGGGCCGACGCCCGCGCATTCTGGAAAGAAGGTTACGGCGCCCGGAGGGGACGTTCACCGTCTGTGCAAACGAGGGATGCGCGATGAGGGGCCGCGCGCTCGTGCGAACATACAAAGGCCCTTCTTGCTTCCCGGCATGGCGGGCAAGAAGCAAGAAGGGCCTTTTGCCGTACAAGAGTATCCTCGCGGCGACGCACGCGTTCATTGGTCGCGCGACCAGAATCCGCCGTGCGTCGGGCGGTCGTCCTTGGCATCCGCCACAGCCGGCCAAATCAGAAAGGCTGAAAATGCAGGTTACTTGAGCAGGCCCGCCGACGCCATGGTCTGTTGACACCCGTTAAGGTAGGCTCTGCATGCAGCCTCATCGCTCACAAATGCATCAAAGTCAGAGGCTTCGCCGAAGGGGATGTTCTCGCCATCCTCGCCGGGCACGGCTCCCCTGATTCTGACCCGCTCCGGATGCTCCAGGACGTCGAGCGCAACATGTGCATAGGCGCTGTGCACCTGGACGTAGCGAGGCTCGCTCGCCTCGGGAAGATCGCGCTTCTTGTTGAGAAACAAAAGGTATGCCTGTCCCTCGCGCAACGGCGCCGCACCGCGTATGTTGGGGCCAAGCCCTGCCGGCCGCACCCTTCGCTCAGAAGTGAACTGACCCTTGCCGGAGTAGTTATACGGCTCCTCTATGGCCAGGTTATCGTATGTGTCGATGACGTCTCCCGGCTCGACGCCTTCGCCCCTCAGAACCTCGGTCACCTCAAGCTCGCGCAAAAAAGACTGGTATATGTACACTCCCCGGCCCCGGCACACCGCCACAGCGACGACCCCCGCCGAATCGAGGGCTTCGGAGTTATCGGCGTACGCCAGCATCTCCGCAGGCTGCGAGAAAACGGCGAAGGGAAGCGCATCCAGCTTGGTTCGGTCGCGGTTGTAATCGGTGAAGCTCTTGCGGGTGGCAAACCCGAAGACGGTACAGACGCCAAGCATGAGGATAACCAGGCACGCAGTCGCCCTCAAGGACAGCTCGGGGAGCTTTCGCAGGGCAACCATCACTGCCTCCCGTCTGCTATGCGCCCCTCATACAGGCGATAGGTCCTATCGAACAAGGCTTCAACCTGAGGCTCGTTGTGACAAGACACAAGAACGGTGCAGCCCCTCGCGCGCTCCTCCAAGATCAGCCTCGCAACCATGCCGATACCGTCCACATCCAGCGCATTCGTCGGCTCATCAAGGATGAGAAGCTCCGGCCTCTCCATCACCGCCTGCGCAATCGAGAGGCGCTGTCGCATTCCCATGCTAAAAGCAGACACCTTTCGGGCGTCGTCGGGGTCGAGCCCCACGCGCCTCAGCGCATCACGGGCCGCAGGCTCCCCCACCTCGCCGCGTATCGAGGCAAGAAAGGTCATGTTCCAAAGGGCCGATTGATCTTCCCAAAAGCCTGTCGAGTCGAGCGAAAGGCCTAGACCGGGTGGGAAGTCGCAATCCTCGCCGATGCGTTTCCCAAAGACGTTGACCGTTCCGGAACTAAGGTGAATCAACCCCGCGACGGCTCGAAAGAGCATGGTCTTTCCGGACCCGTTGATTCCCATAAAGCCGTAAACGCCGCCTCGCGGCAGCTCAAGCGAGATGCCATCGAGCACCGCGCGGTCCTTGATGACCTTTGTTGCGTTTTCGATCCTGATGACGTCCGTCATAAGACACCCCCTACAGAAGCTCCTTTGAGGCAAGGGCCCCGGATGCGAGCCCGCAAGCAACCAAGAGCAGCAGCAGCAAATAGACGATGGACCTGGCGGGCAAGAAGCCCAAGGCGTCGTGCCACGCGAGCACCGCCTGAGCCGAAGGCGCGAGCGGCACGAGCACGGCCTGCCACTTGGCGGGAGAGACCGCGAGGGCGCACAGAGTCGCAAAGTGCACGCCCAGGACCGCGACGGACGCCTCGACTTCCCCCAACCGCAAGGCCGCCGCGCTTGCCACCACAGCAAGAAGCGCTTGCTGAAGGGCGAGAAGCACCACCGAGGCCAGGAGCCCCGGAAAACCGGACACTTCCTCGCCGCCGACCAGAAGCAAGGCCCCCAGACCAGCGCCGTAGCCGAGCAGTGCCGAGAAACCTCCGCGCAAAGCAGCGCCGGCGCACGCCCTTCTTGCCCAACTCATGCGCGAGCCGATCCGAATGGCGGTAAGCCTCGCGCGAGAACAATCCTCCACGAGCTGATCGGAAAAGGCAAAGGTGCACACCGATGGCAGAATCATCGCCGTCATCATGGTGAACACATGTGGGGATGCGCCAGCCCTCGGAACAAGCGCGCCTCCTGCGATGAGATAGCGAGCCGCCTTATCCGCACCACCAGCGGCCATGGCGAGCATCAGCACCGCAGAGACCAGAGTGATCAGGGCACACTTTACGGCAAGGGACCTACAAGACATCAGCGCCACCGCCCATCGAGGGCAAATCTCTTCTCGAAGCAACGCGCGCTGAGGCGAACGCGAGAATCAAGGCGATGGCCAGCAGACGCAGAGCGTTGCAGACCATAACCGATACGGGCATGGTCGCCTCAAGAAGCGTCAGCCTCCAACCGAGGTACAAAGCGGGGTGGTCTAGAGCCGGAGAAAAGCTGGCAAGGTAGTCGAGCGAGCCGTAGAACGCCACTGAGCAGATTGCCATCGGCAAAGAAGCGCAGGTTAGCCAGGTAAAGAGCATGACGAGCTGGCAACTTGTGCAGAAGAGAGCGATCAAAACGGCCTCGACTATAAGGAACGAAACCGCCGCCTTAGTGCTAAATGTCCAGAAGCCCCTGGCAGCAACCAGCAAAAGACCGCTCGCCACCACAGTCAGTGCAAAAACCGCCGAACGCACCACGTAGACCTTGAGGCACATAGCAACGCTCGCGGCTCCGCTGCCGGCGCGGATCAGTATTTGCGGAGAGGAGCTCATTTGCAGATTCGATATCCCCAGTATGATCACGAGCGGAACGAGCGCAAAGACGGCAAGGTTCGAGCTGGTAACAACGAAGAACAACTTTGGCAAGTTGCCAACCGCCGCCGAGAACGTGCCCGTCTCGATGAAAGCGAATTCGACGCCCCTGAGCATGACGCCCAGGGCGCACGCTATGGCGCAGCTTCTGTCGAGAGCGCTTCTTCGCACAGGCCCGGCGCTCATAGGAGAACATCCCGCTTGGTCAGCAAGGCGGCGGCGATCGCGGCAACCGCGAAGAACAGCGCAAAAGCCGGGAGCGCAATAAACCAAAACAGCGTTGCGCCACCACCCCAAACAAAGGAAAGCCCAAGGTAGGTGGCCATGACGTTCACTTCGCTCGGCAAGAAGTTCGAGGACACCAAAAGCAGGAGCGTCGGCAAGCCAAGAACGAGGATGCGGCTCCGCTTCGAGTACAGCGAGATCGTCACCGAAACGAGGGCGGCGATTCCGGACCAAAGCGCCTCGTAAAAGGCGATCAAAAGATTGAAGGCATAGCGATTGTTCGCAGCGAGCGAGGCGAGCAGGTCCACGCCCGCGGCGGGAGCCACCGCGGCCTCGTATGACGCGGGAGTGTTGAACTCGGCAAAGGAGTCCTGCCCGGCGACGAGGGGGAAAGCGGCAAGGGTCATAAGCTGCGAGATCACGAGGGCCAGGAAGGTCAGAAGGAACGCGAAGGCGAAAGCGATCGCAGCTATGGAGGCAACATAGGCACGCAAGGAAGCCCTGCTTACGATCGCATTGGCCTGCTTTTGCCTCACGTCAAGGTAAAGCCGGTCGGCAAAGGCGGCGCTGGAGCACGGAATCATGAGGAAATACACGAACAGCCCGAACACAGGCGTCTGCATGGCACCATGGTTCCCAACCCATGCGTATGCGGCCGAGGGAAGCTCCGCGACGTCGTGGCCCCAAAAGCCAAGACAGGTCTGGATGAAAGCCAAAGACAAGACCGCAACAAAGATGAGAAGCGCATATCGCCAGTTTTTTGAGCGGAAGGCTCGATGGGACTGAGCCTTGAGCATACCTTTGCCAGCATCCATACGACCTCCCCTGGATATGCGGCCGGGAGGAACCCCGGCCGCCATTCGGTTAATTGTTAAAGTTCACACTACCGGTTACATAATCTGTCCCAGAGCCATAACCGTATTGATGACCATGGAGAACAACAGTGCCCGAAGTCCCGCTGTTGTGATAAGAAGAGCCCTTGCTCTGATTCACATGGACGTCAACGGAATAAGAGCACTGATTTCCATCCTTGGTAATCCAGAAATTACCACCGTTCTTTGAGCTGGAACTAACAGAGATCAGGGCTGTGCCCGATCCACTGTGTTTGGTTCCGCTCACGATGGAGACGTCCTCCCACCAAGGACCAAGTGTAATGTTGGTAAAAGACGCTGCAAAAACCGGTGCTGCAAAGCCAAATGTCAGCGCCGCCAGCAGAGCCAAAGTTGCCACCTTCTTCTTGGTTTTCTCAAACTTCATCGGTACTCTCCTTTCCATCCCCACCTCATTTGCAAACTCGCCAACCCTTCGCTTAATAAATTGATAAATTACTCCTTTCACCAGCTGTACATTGCGACGGTTGGTGCCGTAATCAACGAACCAAGATTGCTGCGAAATTCAAACATGTACTGACCAGATCCGACATTGCTCCATGTTGCCTTCGTGAACCCATTGCTTTTAAGGGAGGCGGACCCTATCCGAATGGTTGATGTATCCGAAACTCTTAAGAGAGTCACCGTGAAGAAACCGGTCTTAGCGCAACTAGATGTAAGTTCAAGACCGACATTCGAGCCATCAAATGAATAAGGCCCGAATCTTTCATATGAGTTCAAAGTCAGGGGTTCCCCAAACCAAGAGCAGGATGCAACTCCAGAGTTTGAGTCGTCATACGTTACCGAAACCTTATAATCGCGCTCTGTCGCCAACGCCTTAATTGGGAACATAAACGCCAATAGAGCTACGGCCGCAATCAACCAACCCGGTAATAGACACTTTCTCGAGGTGCCAGCGCATGAATCCATCACCACATCACGCTCCTATCCAATTCGCCATCGGGTGGTAGAACCGATTCTGGCAAAGAAAGGTTGCGATGTCTGTCACTCAACGCTATGCAATTAATGAATCAGCTTGTAAAGCCCGCCTCATCCTTAAGTAGTTTCCGCAGCTCACCGATGCTGTTGAGACCGAGCTTCTCAAAAGCCCTCGTCCGGTATGAGTAAACCGTTGCAGGCGTTGTGGTGTTCTTCTTGCAAACAGACGCAAGGTCCTCCCCACTAGCAAGGTTGATCAGAATGTCAGCCTGAAGCTGGCCGAGCCCTCGGCCCATGAGATAATGCCTCGCCTGCTCGATGCCCTTTGGAGCCACTTTAATGCGGCGCCACCCCAGCCTTCGCCACAAGCAGATGATTAGAACCACTATGGCAGCGGGATACACATAGGCAATGGGATTTGAAAGCGCCCCAATATGGTAGTAATCAAACCATTCCGATATATATAGGGCTGCCGCGAGAAAGAAGAGGTTCTCCGGCCCCATCCCGACAAGCCTTCGAACACCAAGGACAAACGCGGTAAGAAGTCGTCTGGAGCATCCGGCAGACCCGTCGATTTCAAGCTTCTCGGCGCCCAAACAAAGAAATACGAGTACCAGCAAGAGCAATATCTTTAGACGGTAAGCAAGATACTGATTGAGGTCTAATCCGATACCAGTCCATACCGGGGAAGAAGACCACGCAAAGTAGGAACCCACCGAAAAGAGCAGGTAATGTGCAAGCGTCATTGCCGCCTCGCGCGCCGTAAGTTTTCTGATCGAGTCGACGGCCTCTTTCGACCCGGCGTAAACCTCGGACCATGCAACGCCCATCAGAACAAGAAGAGCCGCAAAGGCAAGCAGGCCAAAGCGGCATATTCCCCCAATGGACCCATAGTCACCTTTGCTGTGGTTATAGATGATATCCGGCCAGACCATAAATATGACTGCGAGCATCAATATGACGAAGGCCGCCATCCCCGCGACGGAAGGCTCATTCGTTTGTTTTTCCTTCTCACCAGATTCGTTAGCGGCAACCGGCCTCCTTTTGCTGTCACGAGCATACTGCCGCAGCTCGGAAGCTCCAGAAAACCCCAGTTTTTCATAGCCGCGCCGACGGTACGAGGCAACCGTAGCCTCGGCAATTCCCAGGCAGTCCGCTATGGTGGCAGCCGAATGGCCCAGCGCCGTTTTACACATGACGCTGAGCTCCCTCTGGGTTAGGGGCGAGCTGGCGGCTTTACCTAGCAAATTCGCAACTTCATCTTCTTCGTTGGCTGCCGGTAAGCTGTCGATAGACGCCGCCGGCGTCGTTTTTGCGCGCCATTTGGTCATGCCCTTTAGCACCGCCTCGAAAAGAGATGCGCACAGCAGCACAACTGCCAAATAACCAAAAACCATCGCCGGCGGGTAATACGTCTCGAATATCATGTTCGACCATAGACTCATCAGAAACTCAAGGAATAAAGAGAACATCAGATGCCCTGCGACAAGGTACATGGCCGTTCTTCCCGGGAGCGCGCCGGCTCTGAAGCTGTGCCGCCCCCAAAGCACGACTGCAACGGCCACAAAAATGGACAGCAGCACAGAGCGCACCAAGCTTGCGGCGCACAACGAAAGAGCAGCCAGCAAAACCGCCGAAGGCCAGGCGCAGCCCAAGAAATATGATCGCGACGCCGCAAAACGCGGAGGCCTTCCCTGCGCGGCCACTTTTTTATCGAGATAGAGGCACCAACCGAACGTACCGATTATGCGGCAGAAAACCTCAAGGTTATCGATAAGCTCGACCAGACCCCAAGGGAGATCGACCGATTCAACCGTTGCGTTTATAACGGCGACGAGGCCAAGCGGAACGAGCATGAGGGTCATGGTTCGTGCTGCCAGAAAGAACCAGTCGAATGCCTTGGGAAATACGCGCAGGATTCGCGGCTCAAGCCAATCTCCCAGCCAGTGCCAGGCGATTAACAGCGCCAAAACAGTCGCGTGAACAATAGCCCCGCAAAGTCCCGGGGCAACGGGATCTCCCACGATAAAGGGCCCATACGGCGTCGCAGCAAGCAGCGCTGTCCAAAGAACCCAAGACATTGCTCCTCCAAAGGCAAAGAACCACCCGCGTGATTTCCCGTATATCCAATTTACTTAAACAATCCCAGACGGCCGCGCTGTCTCAATGAGCGGTTGCCATATCAGGCTTAGACGGCAGATGGCTCATTAACGGTAGCGCCCGCTCGTCTCAGCATAAGCCGAGGCGAGCGGGCGCTACCGATCCGGACAGGCAAAAAACGCTGCCGAACCAGACAGGCTGAAAACGCAGGTTACTTGCGCTTGAAGGGAATGGGCTTGGGCGGGCACTTGGGCTTGACGGCGCCGGCGGTCACGATGGCACCGTACTCGCAGGAGCCCAGGCAGGCGCCGCACTGGGCGCAGGCCTTCTGGTCGATGACGTGGATGAAGCGCGGACGGCCCAGGATGGCGTCCTCCTCGCAGGAGTCCACGCAGGCGTTGCATGCCTGGCACTTGCTGGCCAGGATGTGGTAGGTGAGAAACGCCTTGCACTCCCCCGCCGGGCAGGTCTTCTTGCCGATGTGGGCAGAGATCTCGGCCTCGAAGAGGTCGAGGAAGGCCATGACGGTCCTGGCCATGACGCGGCCCTGCTCGCAGAGGCACTGGCTCTGCATGACGGGGCAGAGGTCGCGCAGAAGCGCCAGGTCGGAGGGCTTGCCCTTCTTGCGGCAGACGTCCGCCACGATGGTGGCGATCTGGTGGCTTCCCTCGTGGCCGAAGACGCAGCGGCCGCAGGTCTCGTGGCGGTAGAGCTGGCAGATCTCGTTCAGCGCGTTGGCCATGCAGTTCTTGGCCGTGTAGACGCGCACGTAGTCGCTGGCGAGCTCGACCGTGGCCTCGGCGTCGGCGGCGGAGGTCAGCGTGCCGGCGGGATAGCCGACGTAGACGGCCTTGGGCTCCTCGGCGCCGGCGGCGGCTGCGAGCTCGGCCACCGTGGCGGTGGCGCCCAGGCAGACGGGCTCGGAGGCACCCTCGAGCCAGACACAGCGGCTGCCCTCGTCCGCCAGCAGGGCGCTGCCCTCGATGACGGAGTCGGCGCCCTCGCCGTTGGCGCAGGACGGGATGGGCTTCTCGCCGGAGAGCACCTTGGCGGCGGCAGACGGGTTGGCGTAGACGAAGCCGAGCTCGGGGTTGCACTCCACCACGCGGACGGAGTCGCCCAGCGCGTCGGCGAGACGTGCGGCAAGTTCGTGGCCGGCCGGGACGAGCACGGCCTTGGCGCCGGAGTCGGCGATTCTTGAGACGGAGGCGTCAAAGTCCCTGGCCAGGAGCCAGAGCGCGACGGGGGCCTGCCTGTGGGCAGGCATGAGGTTGACGACGGTCATGGTTCTGGGCTCCTTTCCTAGTACTCGTTCCAGAGGCGCGGGGAGGTGAGGGTGAGGCGCAGGTCGCACTGCAGGCAGCGGCTGGCCTCGCAGGTGGCCTCCTGCTCGGTGTAGGGGCACTCGAAGACGTCGAAGTCGTGCTTGCGCTCCTCGGCGTCGCGGAACTGCGGCTGCACGGCCTCGCCGTAGAAGCCCTCCGGCGCTCGGCCGATGTGCTGGCAGGGGGCCTCGTGCTCGGTGAGCTCGCCGTCGATGTCGCCGTCTCCGCCCAGGGCGCGGTCGATGGCGGAGGCGCACTCGCGGCCCGCGGCGATGGCGGCGATGACGGACTTGGTGCCGGTCACGCAGTCGCCGGCGGCCCAGACGCCCTCGACGCTGGTCTTGCCCTCGGCATCGGCCACGATGTAGGGGCCGTGGGTGAGCTCGAAGCCCATGTCCGCGGTGCCCTCGGGCTTCTGGCCCACGGCGAAGATGACGCGGTCCACGTCGATGGTCATCTCGCCGCCGTCGAGAAGCTCTGTCACGGCACGGTGGTTCTCGTCAAAGTAGAAGCGCTCGATCTTGTGGATGGTCATGGAGCCGACCTTGCCGGAGCCCTCGGCGCTCTCGTTGATGCTCGTGAAGGCGTAGGCGTCGTGCAGGACCACGCCCTCCTCGGCGGCCTCGGCGCGCTCCTCGGGGGTGGAGGTCATGACTGCCTCGGCCTCCAGGCAGGCGACGTCCACGGACGCGGCGCCCAGGCGCACGGCGGTGCGGGCGCAGTCGTAGGCGACGTTGCCGCCGCCCAGGACCATGACGCGCAGGCCCGTGAGGTCCTCGGCCTCGCCCCTGCGGGCGGCCTTCAGGAAGTCGGTGTTGCGGACGACGCCCTCAAGGTCGTGGCCGGCCATGGGCAGCACGGTGCCGTCGTGGGTGCCGATGGTCACCAGCACGGCGTCGAAGCCCTCGGACAAGAGCGCCTTGGGGTTGGCGACGCGAGTCCCGCAGGCAAGCTCGATGCGGGGCTCTGGGTCGCCGGCCTGGGAGATCTCCAGGATGGTTGCCACCTCGGCGTCGACGGTCTCGTCGGGCAGGCGGTAGGCCGGGATGCCGTAGCGCATCTGGCCGCCGACCTTCTCGTTTGCCTCGAAGACCTTGACCTGGTGGCCCTTCTCGGCGCAGTAGAGGGCCGCGGTGAGGCCGGCGGGGCCGGCGCCCACGACGGCGACGCGCTTGCCGGTGAGCGGCTCGTGGCGGACGTTGGCCTTCCAGGTGCCCTCGTCGCGGACGGCGGCGGCGCGCTTCAGGCGGCAGACGGAGACCGGCGTGCCGTTGAGGCCGTTGCGCTTGCAGGCGCCCTGGCAGTTGTGGACGCAGATGTCGCCCAGGCTCTCGGGGAAGGGTACCTTCTCGCGGACGACGGCCGCGGCCTGGGTGTACTCGCCGTTGCGGATGTGGCGCAGGTAGCGCGGGATGTCCACGTGCGCGGGGCAGCCGGAGCGGCAGGGGACCACGTTGTCGGCGTAGGACTTGTTCTCGTCAAACATGTTGAGGGTGTCCACGATGGAGCCCGTCGGGCACACCTCGATGCAGGCGCCGCAGAAGCGGCAGCCGGCCTGCTGAAGGCTCACGCTGCCGTCGGTGCCGATGCGGATGCCCTCCTCGGTGTGCTGGTAGTCGAGCACGCCGACGCCGCGCAGCTCGCGGCAGGCGCGCACGCAGCGGCCGCAGCGGATGCAGCGGGTGAACATGTGGGTGATGAGCGGGTTCTTGTCGTCGGTGGCAACCGGGCGGCTCTTGACGCGCCAGCGGGTGGGAGACACGCCCATGTACTGGTACATGGACTGCAGCTCGCACTTGCCGTACTTGGGGCAGCCGGTGCAGTCGGTGGGGTGCGTGGCCAGGATGAGCTCCATGGCCATCTTGCGCACGCGCTCGGCGGCCTCGCCGGTGGTGCTCACCACCATGCCCTCGGCCACGGGCGTCTTGCAGGCGCAGACCGGGCCGTCGGTGCCCTCGACCTCGACCATGCACAGGCGGCAGCCGCCCACGGCCTCAAGGTCGGGGTGCTTGCACAGGTGCGGGATGTAGATGCCGGCGTCAAGGGCGGCCTCAAGGACGTTTTGTCCCTCGGCGGCCTCGACCTCGGTCCCGTTGATTGAAAGCTTCATGCGTTTCCCCTCGAAACGTATTCCAACGTGCCAAAAGAGGCGCCCGGGAAACCCCTCCCCCGGGCGCCTCAGAAGGGCAATGGTCACGCGGCGAGAAGCCCTTCTCGCCTGCGCTCGTCAAGCCAGGCTAGGCCTAGGACCACTCCTCGTCGCCCGCGTCCTCGAAGCAGGAGGCCGCCGCGTTCTCGCCGGCGATGCGGCCGGAGTTGAGGCAGAAGCCCATGGTGTTGCCCGGGATGCAGTAGTTGTAGGAGTCGCCGTAGATGGTGCAGGCGTCGGTGCCCACGCAGTAGAGGCCAGGGATGACCTCGTAGTCGTCGGTCATGACCTCCATCTTGTGGTTGATGAGCACGCCGCCCAGGGTGCCGTAGGCGCCGCAGTACTGCTTGCAGCAGTAGAAGGGGCCCTTCTCCAGCGGGCGCATGAACTCGCGCTCCTTCTCGAAGATGTCATCCCAGCCGTTGTCGCACATCTCGTTGTACTCGTCGACGTTGGCAAGAAGCCCCTCGACGTCGATGCCGGCCTTCTCGGCGAGCTCCTCGAGGGTGTCGGCCTGGCAGATGGCGGGGTAGCCGGCCTCCAGGTCACGGTTCCACTGCTCCTCGAAGCCCTCGTAGAGGTCGTGCGGGTGGACGTGGGAGACGATGTCCGGGCCGTCCTTCTTCCAATGCTTGAGCATGCGGGAGTCGAAGATGGCGTAGGCGACCTTGCCGGGCAGGTGGTTGATGGCGTTGCCGACGAAGGTGGTGTTGTAGATCTCGTCCTCGGGCATGAAGCGCTCGCCGAGGCGGTTGCACCAGTAGCAGGGCTGGCGGAAGGCGCCCTCGACGTAGAAGTGGTTCATGTTGTCGGGAATCTGGTACATGAGCTCCATGGTGACGGGGGTGTGGCCCGCGCCGACCTCGTGGCACATGTTGATGCCGTCGCCGTCCATGCCGGGGATGGCGAAGGAGAACAGGTCCTTGCCCCACTCGAAGCCGAGCTTCTCCTTGATGAGCTTGGCGTTGTGGCCAAAGCCGCCGGTGGCGACGATGACGGACTTGCAGGAGATCTGGTACTCCTCGCCGTCCTTGTCCTTGGCGGTGACGCCGCAGACGGCGCCGTCCTCGCCCTTGACCAGGCCGGTGGCGGGGCACTCGAGCATGAACTCGACGCCCAGCTCCTGGGCGCGCTCGGTCATGCGCTTGGTCATCGTGGTGGCAGCGCGCGGGCCGGGCTCGGAGCCGTCCTCGGGCTGGACGACGTGCCAGGTGTACTCGCCGTCGGAGTAGCCGCGGGTGCGCTCGCGGGCGCGGAAGGCGGGACGCACGGAGTTGAAGACCACGCCCATGTCCTGCAGCCAGGCGATGGTGTCGCCGGACTTGAAGTAGTAGTCGCGGACCAGGCGGGCGTCCACCTGGTAGTGCGTGTAGAACATGTGGCGACGGAAGAGCTCGCCGGGGGTGACCTCGATCATGGAGCCCTTCTGGACCGGGGAGCCGGCCGCGGCCGGGCCCATGCCCATGTTGGCGGCGCCACCGGTGTTGGACGCCTTCTCCAGGGTGATGACGCGGGCGCCGCCCTCGGCGGCAGCCACGGACGCGGCCAGGCCGGACAGGCCGGCGGCAACGACGACGACGTCAGTCTCAAGCTGCTTCATGCGAATCCTCCTTGTTAGATGCGCTTCTCGCAACCAAACTTCAATCTGAAGCTACGAGTACACCATCGCGCTTTGGAGCCGCCCGTTCCATGTGCGCACGCACCGACCTCGCCCGCGCGCGCCCGCGCCCTTTGTGCAATCAGACATGGAGCAGCCGAGAAGCCCGTGAGCACCCGGAGGCGATGGGACAAAAACGGCCCCGGCCGCACAGGGGCGGTCGGGGCCGGCATGGCCTTGCGTGACCTCGGAGCTCTTGCCTAGCGCTCGGGAGTGGTGGCGGAGATGGCCTCCTTGTAGAAGTTGACGCGGTCCTTGTAGGCCTGGGTCTTCTTCATCTCGGCGAGCTTGCCCTCGTTCTCCTGGATGTCCTTGCCGTGGATCTCCTTGCCGGAGATGATGTCGTGGGCCTTGTGCAGGTCCTCGTCCCTGTAGGTGACGTGGGCACCGGTCTCGTCGACGGACAGCTCGCCCTCGAGGCCGCAGACGCAGCAGATGGCGCGGTTCTCGCCGGGGACGATGTAGAAGTCGTTGCAGTTGCAGTGGGGGCAGATGCCCTTCTTGCCCTGGTACTCAACGCCCTCGTAGGGCTGCTTGCCGGAGGCGCAGTTCTCCTGGATCTGCTTGGCGGCGGCGGCCAGGTTCTGGCCGATCTGGGTGGCACGGTCGATGAGGGCGTCGTCCATCAGGGCCGTCTTGGACCAGGGCACCCACTCGTTGTCGATGACCTTCCAGCTGGGGGTCATGGCCTGGAGCTGGTGCTCGGACTGGACATGCGTGCCCCAGTCGGAGCCGCCGATGCCGATGTAGGAGACGGCCTTGGGGCTCATGATGGCCGGGTCGGGGACCACGACGCCCTGGGCGGCGGGACCACCCTCGGCCAGGCGGCCCTTGGCGATCTGCGTGGAGATGAAGTTGTTGCCGGTGTCCATGCGGGGTCCGAAGCGATCCATGATGGTGTGGAACAGGCCGGAGGCGCCGGTCTCGAAGATCGGGTCGACCATGACGACGCCGTCGGCACGGAACATCTCGAAGGCCAGCCAGTCAAAGTCGTCCTTGTGGATGCACATGTTCTTGGTGCCGCTCATGAGCATCTTGACGCAGGTGATGCAGCCGGTGCAGTGCTTGATGTCGAGGTCCATCGCGCGGATGAACTCGACCTCGCAGCCAGCCTCCTTGGCGGCCAGAAGCACAGCCTTGCAGATGGTGTCGTTGTTGCCGTTCTTGGTGCCAAACGAGACGCCCACGATCTTGGTCATGGCGACCCCTTTCCTCTCCGTGCACAAACGGTGTGCGGCGCACCTCCCTAAGGCGGGCCGCCTTTTCACGGAAAAGCGTAGGGCCAAAGCCGTTATGCAAACGCATAGAGAACCGGGGCAAGCCGAGACGGGCCGTTGTGCTGGATGACAACGGTCGCCGCCGAGCGCCGGCTGGGGCCGGCGGGCAAAATGAGACAAAGGGACTGTCCCTTTATCTCATTTGCTCAGCCGAGGCCCTCCAGGATGGACGTGGAGAAGGACGTGGCCAGGCGGTCGTCGCCGTCCTTGAGGTCGATGAAGAAGAGCTCACGGACCTTGTTCACGCGGTAGAAGTACGTGTTGCGATGGACGTTCAGGGCGCCGGCGGCCTCGGCGGGGCTGCCGGGGAAGCGCACGGACATGACGGCCGTCTTGAGGTAGTCGGTGCCGTGGTCGCGGTCGTAGTCGGCCATGGCGACCACGCGCTTGTCGAGCATGCGCTCGAGGCGGTCGGCGCCCTCCGGGGCGCAGGCCAGGACGGCAAAGCGGTTCTCCCAGAAGTAGACCACCCGGCCCGCCACGCGGGAGGCGCAGGCCTGCGCGAGGTCGGTGGCCTGCGCGAGCCTGCCGGGCGCGAGCGCCAGGTCACGCAGGGGCTCGGCCACGAAGGCGCGCAGGTCGTTGTTCTCGAGCGCGCTCGTGAGCTGGGTGTTTCCCGAGAGCCTGCGCGCGGCGCGAGCGTAGTCGTCGTAGCCCACGCACTCGTTCCTGCCGATGGGGGCAAGCACCACCAGACAGTTCTCGCGGGCGCACCACAGGCAGTCGCGGAAGGCGCGCGCCACGATGCCGCCCACCCGGGCGTAGTAGTCCTTGCCGGCGCCGCGCTGGCCCATGACGGCCATCATGACGTAGGAGACGTCCAGCGGAAGGCCCGTCAGGGCGAGCTGCGCGCGCATGGTCGGCTCGTTGGCAAAGGCGCCGGCCACGAGGTCCTCCAGGACCGACGAGCCAAAGCCCACGCGCTCCCCCGCCGCGCCCAGGCGGTCGATCATGATGCCGGCGAGCTGCCCCGCGTAGTCGACGAGCTCCAGGTCAAAGCCGGTGATGGGGCGGTCGGACTCCATGACGTCGTAGCGGCCCATCTCGAGGTGGTGGTAGTAGATGATCGAGGTCACCCAGTGCCTGCCAAAGCGGGTGGTGCCCGAGAGCAGCGAGTGGCGGGCGTGCCGGACGGCCTCGATCATGCCGTCCGCCTCGAGCTCGGAATTCACGCCCTCGGACACGTAGCCGCAGGAGAGGACCTCCTGCACGTCGGGGGCGTCGGCGGGAAACTCGCCGGCGGTGGCGAGAAGGCGCATGTCGGCGTTGACGATGATGACAGGGTTGCCCAGCACCTCGGAGGACCTGCGCGCGAACTGCGGCAGGTCGTAGGACGAGAGGAACGCCTCGAACATCTTCTCGCGCCTGACCTCGAGGATGGCCGCGCCGGCGGGAAGGTCCAGGAAGGTGGCGCGGAAGTCCCCGTAGGAGTAGGGGTGGCTCACCACCACGGCGTCCGCCGAGCACGAGAAGCCCTCGGGAAGGGCGCCCTGGGTGTGGACGAGAAGGACCTGCCCCTCGCCGGCCTTGACGTGCTCCTCCAGGTAGCTCTGGAGGCTGCACAGGCGCAGGAGCTTTGCCTCGGGCGGGACGTTCTTCTCGTACTCCGGCACGACGATGACGTCCTCGTCCAGGAGCTCGTCACGGCCCACGCAAAGCGGTGCGCACTGCAGCTCGTTAAGGACGGTCCTCAGCTTCATGTCAAATCCCCCCAGGCATCTTTTGGAACCATCATAACGCGCGCGTTCCTCCTTTTGGCAAGGGGAGGCGGGCCGGCCATTGTACGGCATACCACGACCACGCGGGCGGACGCGGGAAAGTTTGTCATCCAGTCCAATGACCTTCTCGCCCCAAAAACGGACACTCATCCATGACCAGGACGCGGCCCCGAGGGGGTGCGTCAAGAACATCCGAGAGGAGAGCGCATGGCTGAGAAGCAGCCGGGCATCACCAAGAAGATGACCTTCGGCGGCGAGGAGTTCGAGGTCCCCTTCGCCAAGGGCAACCCGGGCAAGTCCCGCGAGGAGCTGGACGAGATCAAGCGCAAGCTGCAGGAGGACCCCGACGCCGGCGACGGCGAGATGGTGGCCACCATGGGCTTCTGCGCCAAGTACAACCCCCACACCTACATGACCGAGATTCCGGGCGTCATGTGCGAGCGCGACGTGGCCTGCGTCCTTCGTGACGGCACCACCATCTACGCCGACATCTACCGCCCCGCCAACACGACGGAGAAGGTGCCCGTCATCTGCGTCTTTGCCCCCTTCGGCAAGAACCCCTCCGAGGGCATGGACTCCTGGCAGCTCATGGGCGTGCCGCCCAAGACGGTCTCCCAGTACGCCAAGTTCGAGGCTCCCGACCCCGGCTACTGGTGCCACTACGGCTACGCCGTGGCCAACGTGGACCCGCGCGGCGTCGGCAACTCCGAGGGCGACGTCTACCTCTGGGGCTCCCAGGACGCCCAGGACGGCTATGACTTCATCGAGTGGGTGACGGCCCAGGAGTGGTGCAACGGCCGCGCCACCATGATCGGCAACTCCGGCGTCTGCATGGCCCACTGGCGCATCGCCGCCACCAGGCCTCCCCACCTCGCCTGCCTCGCCGCCTGGGAGGGCCAGGGCGACCTCTACCGCGAGTCCTACTTCTGCGGCGGCATCCCCAACCCCGACTACGAGACCCACATCATCCAGGCCCTCGCCGTCAACAACTACATCGAGGACACCCCGGCGATGGTGGCCAAGTACCCGCTCATGAACGCGTACTACAAGGACAAGATCGTCGACTGGAACAAGATCCGCATCCCCACGTACGTCACCGCCGGCTGGGTCCACCACCACCTGCGCGGCGCCTTCGAGGGCTTCCGCCGCATCCGCACCCCCAAGAAGTGGATGCGCGCCCACCGCGACTTCGAGTGGCCCGACAGCTACAAGCCCGAGAACCTCGACGACATCCGCCGCTTCTTCGACCGCTACTGCAAGGAGATCCACAACGGCTGGGAGATGACCCCGCGCGTCCGCCTGGACGTCATGGACGGCTATGACTACGACTACGCCAGCCGTCGCGCCGAGGAGACCTTCCCGCTCAAGCGCACCGAGTACAAGAAGCTGTACCTGGACGCCGAGAACCACGCGGCCGGCTTCGAGGAGTACGCCAACGAGTCCGAGGTCACCTACGACCCCAAGACCGAGACCACGACGTTCACCTACCAGTTCACCGAGGACACCGAGATCACCGGCTACATGAAGCTGCACCTCAACGTCGAGTGCCGCGGCTACGACAACATGGACCTCTTCCCCTGGGTCATCAAGCTGGACAAGGACGGCAACTACGTGCCCATCCGCGTCATGGGCGCCCCCTTCCGCGGCGCGTGGGGGTTCCTGCGCTGCAGCCACCGCGACCTCGACCCCAAGTACGCCAGCGACTTCCAGCCCGTGCACTCCCACGAGAAGGAGGAGCGCATGCAGCCGGGCGAGATCGTCCCGGTGGACGTGGAGATGTACCCGCACTCCCGCTTCTGGCACAAGGGCGAGAAGTTCCAGGTCGTCATTGCCGGTCGCTTCATCAAGACCGAGTGGTTCCACGACAACGACATGAACCACGCCACCGACAACGGCGACGGCATCCACGTCATCCACACCGGCGGCGAGCACCAGTCCTACCTGCAGATTCCCGTCGTTCCCCCCAAGTACCAGGTGGGCGACTACATCTGGCACGGCGACGAGAACAAGTAGCCCGCCGCGCACGACCAAGAGAAGTTGACAAAGGGACTGTCCCTTTGTCACCAAGACCAAACAAGAAGGAGCATTGACATGAACGATTTCCAGGAAGAGGTCGTCGAGATCCTCAAGAACAAGGCCGCCGACATCTTTGGCGTCGACCCCTCCACCCTCTCCGAGGCCACCAGCTTCGTTGACGACCTGCACTGCAAGTCCGTCAACATCGTGCAGTTTGCCTCTGCCCTCGAGGACGAGTACGAGGTCGAGGTCCCCTACATGCAGCTGAACAAGTGCGCCACCTTCGCCGACGCCGCCAAGTTCGTGGACGACGCCCTCTCCATGTAGTTGCCCCAGGGCCCGCAACCAGGCACTTCTCGCCTGACTGCGGGCTCTCTTTCTATAGAAAGGACCCAACAGATGAACCTCATCCAGAAGCTCACCGAGGAGGCCAAGGCCGCCCCCGCCCGCCGCGTGGCCATGCCCGAGTGCGAGGCCGTCAAGACCTTGCAGGCCGCCCGCCGCGTGGCCGACGACGGCATCGGCACGCCGGTGCTGGTCTCCCCCGCCGACGTCATCTCCGCCACCGCCGAGGAGGCCGGCGTCTCCCTGGAGGGCATGGAGGTCGTGGACACCACCGACGCCGACGCCCTCGAGGAGCGCGCCGCCCGCTTCATGGCCGCGGGCCAGCGCATGCTGAGCGACAAGGGCATCCGCCGCAAGATGAAGATGCCCATGTGGTACGCCATGGTCATGGAGGAGCTCGGCGAGGTCGACTGCACCTTCTGCGGCCACACCAACACCACCGGCGACGTGCTCATGTGCGCCCAGATGACCATCGGCCTGGCCGAGGGCGTGGACGTGCCCTCCATCCTGGCCCTGGTTGACACCCCGGGCTTCGAGGGCCCCGAGGGCAGCGTCATCTGCTTCACCGACTGCGGCCTCAACCCCGAACCCAATGCCTCCGAGCTGGCCTCCATTGCCATCAGCGCCGCCGACGGCGTGCGCTCCATCATGGGCTGGGAGCCGCGCGTGGGGTTCCTCTCCTTCTCCACCGACGGCTCCGGCGCCGGACAGAGCGTCGATCGCGTGGACGAGGCCATCAAGCTCGTGCACGAGAGGCGCCCCGAGCTTGCCGCCGACGGCGAGTTCCAGCTCGACGCCGCCATCGACCCTGCCGTGGCCGCCAAGAAGGTCGGCCGCGAGTCCGACGTCGCCGGCCGCGCCAACGTGCTGGTCTTCCCCGACCTCAACGCCGCCAACATCGCCGTGAAGCTCATCCAGCGCTTTGCCAAGGGCGCGGCCTACGGCCACACGCTCAACGGCTTCAAGCGCCCCGTGGCCGACTCCAGCCGCGGCGCAACCGTCGAGGAGATCGTCGGCGACATCGCGATGCTCGTCCTCTCCGCCCGCTAGCGCTTCTCGCCCAGATGCCGCGCGGCATCACGCACTCCATCAGAAAGGAAACCATGGGATACAAGGTCCTCACGCTCTCCCCCGGCTCCACCTCCACCAAGGTGGCCGTCTTCGACGGCACCGAGGCGCTCTTCCGCCTGAACGTCACCCACCCCGCAGACGAGCTCGCCCGCTTTGACTCCGCCGCGGACCAGTTTGACTACCGCCGTCAGACCATCCTCGACGCCCTTGCCGAGCAGGGCATCAGGCTCGAGGACATCGACGCCTTCAGCGGCTACTGCGGCGCCATGGGCCCCACCGTGGGCGGCATCTTTGCCATCGACGACACCGTCTGCGAGCACGTCATGAACGCCGGCGTCAACCACCCCGCAATCCTGGGCGCCCCGCTGCTGCACGCCTTTGCCCAGGCCACCGGCAAGCCCGCCTACGCCGTAAACCAGCCCGACACCGACGAGCTCGCCGACGTGGCGCGCATCACCGGCTGGCCCGGCGTCTACCGCAAGAGCCACGTCCACTGCCTCAACCAGAAGGAGTGCGCCATCCGCTGCGCCGCCGAGCTGGGCATGAGCTACAAGGAGGGCAACTTCATCGTGGCCCACGTGGGCGGTGGCCTCTCCGTGGCCTGCCACGAGCGCGGCCGCATGGTGGACACCAACGACGTCCTCGAGGGCGCCGGCCCCTTCGCGCCCAACCGCTCCGGCGACGTGCCGGCCAAGCCCGTCGTGAAGATGGCCTTCTCCGAGGGCGCCAGCAAGAAGCAGATGGACGGCGTCGTGGGCAAGACCGGCGGCCTTCTGGGCCTGCTCGGCACCGATGACGCCCGCAGAATCGTAGAGCGCATCGAGAACGGCGACGAGTGGGCGGCCACCGTCTACGACGCCATGGCCTACCAGGTTGCCAAGTACGTGGCCGGCTTTGCCGCCGTCGTCCGCGGCAAGGTGGACGGCATCGTGCTGACCGGCGGTGTCTCCCACGACCCGCGCTTTGTCTCCTACGTGACCGAGCGCGTGGGCTGGATCGCCCCCGTCAAGGTCTACGCCGGCGACTTCGAGATGGACGCGCTCGCCGCTGGCGCCATCCGCGCCCTCGACGGCAAGGAGCAGGTCATGACCTACACGGGCGAGCCCAGCTGGAAGGGCTTCGCCTGCGAGGGCGCCCTGCCCGACGTGGAGGCGTAGGCGAGAGGCGCTTCTCGCCAGCGAAAGGTGGCAGAGGGACCGTCCCCCTGTCGCCTTTGTCACGTGACACAAGCGACCCTGCGGGGCCGAGGCCTGATTTGGTGACGCCAAACAGTGCCTCGGCCCCTCTTTGGCACCACACTTGACCTGCAGCGGCACAAGATGCCGTAAAAACCAGCGCACCACCGGAGGAAACCCGTGACCCAAACCCAGACCAAGACCCAGAAGGCAGGCGGCTTCCACTACGCCTACGCCATCGTCGCGGCGTGCATCGCCATGACGTGCCTGCCGTGCGCGCTCGTGCTCTCCTGCGCCGGCATCTTCTTCACGCCCGTCTCCAGCTTCTTTGGCGTCCCCAAGGCCACGTTCACGCTGTACTTCTCCATCGTGAACCTCGCCATGATGGTGACCCTGCCCATCTGGGGCAAGATCATGTCCAAGACCGACCTGCGCGTCTCGCTCTCCGTGGCCGCGGTGCTGTGCGGCGCCGGCCTTCTGGGCATGAGCGCCTGCCAGGCCATGTGGCAGTTCTACGTCTGCGGCGCCGTCCTGGGCGCCGGCGTGGCCCCCTTCATCTACCTGGCCATCCCCACGCTCATCAACGCCTGGTGCGTCAAGCGCGTCGGCTTCTTCGTGGGCCTGTGCATGGCGTTCACCGGCATCGGCGGCGTGATCTTCAACCCCGTGGGAACCGCCCTCATCAACTCCGGCGCCGAGGGCTGGCGCACGGCGTACCTGGTCTTTGGCGTCATCGTCCTGGTGGGCACCCTGCCCTTCACCCTGCTGGTGGTGCGCAACCGCCCCGCCGACAAGGGGCTTCTCCCCTACGGCGCCGACGAGGCCGATGCCCCTTCCGGCGAGAAGGACGCCGAGGCCGCCGCGCCCGCCCAGGGCGGTATGAGCGCCCCGGAGGCCATGAGGACCCCGGCCTTCTTTGCCCTGGCCGCCTTCTGCGGCGTCATCACGCTCAACCAGACCATCTACCAGTTCCTGCCCAGCTACGCGCAATCCTTCGGCGACTCCCTGCCCGCCGTGGCCGCCGCCTCCGGCGTTGTTGCCAGCGCCGCCATGGCCGGCCAGGCCGTGGGCAAGGTCCTGCTGGGCGCCATCAACGACAAGTCCGTCCACCTGGGCGTCTTCCTGGGCATTGGCGCCGGTGCCGTGGGCGTGACCGTGATGTGGCTCGTGCCCGGCGTGCTGCCGCTGCTGCTTGTGGGCGCCTTCCTCTTTGGCGTGGTCTACGCCATGACCACCGTCCAGACCCCGCTTCTGGTGAGGACCGTCTTCGGCAGCGCGGACTACGCCAACATCTACTCCCGCGTGAGCATGGTGGGCTCCCTCATGGGCACCGTCGCGGCCGTCTTCTGGGGCTTTGTCTGCGACTCCGCCGGCGGCTACCCGCTGATGTTCATCCTGGGCTACGCCTGCATGGCCGTCTGCCTGGTGCTGGCGCTCTTCTCGCTGCGCTGGAAGGCGCGCCGGGAGGCCTAGGCGCCCCGCTCCGCCAGATCAACCCATCGGGCCAACCCCTCACATGCGGCCCGTCCCTCTCCTCGCCCCGGCGCGCCCCCGCACGCCGGGGCACTCTTGTGCGGGGGGCCGTGCACGCTGTCGGAGGGGCGCCACTCACCCCCGCCCCAAAGGCACACAATGGATTAACCGTATTAATTTCTTTATGCCCAGATCTGATATCAATCCCTTTACGCCACGCTAACCAGGCATTTCTCGCCAGCCAGGGACCAGACGGCGAGTAATTCACACGTGAAGCATCAAAGATTCAATACGGACAAGCTCAGCTACGCGCCGCTAGGCGTTGCGACGGCCTCCCCCTGCGGGGACGTGCGGGCGGCAGGCCGCGGGTGATGACGGCGCGGAAGTCGGGCGAGTCCGGGCTCCAGACGCCGTTGGGCACGAGGTGGATGGTGCCCTCCCAGCCCGGCACGATGCTGTGGTGCCACTCGTGGCCGCGGTCGTCCTCGGCAAAGTCGGCGGCTGCGGCAAAGCCCTCCAGGCTGTCCTTGCCAAACGGCACGCCGTGGTGGCCCGTCCAGAACTCGCGGAAGTCGAGACCCGCCATCTTGGCGAGCGTCTGCCTCCACGCGTCCAGCGTGAGGCTCTCCGCAAAGCAGAGGCACATCACGGGCGTCACGGCGTCGCCGGAGAGCAGGAGCCCGGCGTCGCGCACGAGGTAGCCCACGCTGCCCACCGTGTGGCCGGCAAGCTCCACCACGTCCACCGTTCGGCCGCCCAGGTCCAGCGCGTCGCCCTCCCCCACGTGGCTCACGCGCGGACGGCCGCCGCGCTCCACGGCGCACTTCTCGCCGTCAGGCACCATGCCCTCCCGGCGGGCCACCTCGGCAAAGAGGCGGGCGCCGCGCTCGGACTCCTCCCAGGCGGCCTCGACGTCGTCTGCGGCAGACATCAGCACCTCGCCTGCGCCAAAGGAGCCGCCCACATGGTCGCAGTGGCGGTGCGTGAGGGCCACGCTGACCGGCAGGCCGCCGGCAAGCTCCGACGCCTGCGCCACTACGTCGCCAAAGCCGGCCATGGTGTCCACCAGCAGGGCGCGCTCGCGGCCGGCCACCACGTAGGCGCGGTTCTCGAAGGGGTCGGTCAGCTGCCAGACGCCCTCGGCGATGGGTCTTGCGGAGATGAGCTTGGCCATGGGTGGTCCTTGTCCTTTCCAGACGAGAAGGGCCCGCCCGCGGTGCGGACGGACCCTGGGGGCACGTTTCTTAGGCTAGCGCGATTGCCCTGGCGAGGACGATACAAATGGAAGCCGCATGTCTCGCCTTTGGAGCGCCCTAGTGCATCTGGGGCTCGGGGTCCTTGCAGATGGCGCGGGCCCACTTCTCGCACTGGGGAGCCCAGAAGAGGGAGACCACGTAGCCGACGATCCAGCACTGCAGGATGGAGCTGGCGAAGGCGGCCGGGTAGGCGGCAAGCGGGGCGCCGTTCATGACGCAGGCGTTGACGTAGGTCAGGATGACGCTGTTGAAGGCGACGTAGATGGTGTTGACCACGACGTTCAGGGTGGCGCCGAACTTGAGGCCGTCGGTGGGCTTGAGGCCGCACTTCATGGCAAAGCCGAAGCCGAGCTTCTCGGCGGGGATGAACCAGCCCACGAAGAAGGAGATCACGTAGGACATGCCGATGTTGGCGAGGGACGTACCCAGGAAGGCGGGCACGAAGGCCTCGGCCGGGACGCCGGCGCCGGAGACGCCGATGTAGCTCGCGGTGAGCGAGATGGCCACGGCGATGGCGATGTTGGTGAGCAGGACCTTCACGAGCTTGGTGGAGTTCTTCATGGGCATGGTGCGAACCTTCCGTTGGAGAGCGAGCTCTTACACGTACAGCTGGGACCTCGCCCGGGCGCGCCCGGGCCTGTAACCCTGGGTCTTCTTAACCCATGTGGACATGTTATGGAGAAGGGGCCGTCCCCTCCATGGAGGACGGCCCCAAATGGACGCACCAAACGGATGGTTGTTTGTACCGCTGCACAGCGGCCGCGGCTACCGGGGTAAGGCCGGGCTTCTCGCCTGCGCAAGGGCCGCGGCGGCGGAAAGGTTGACAAAGGGACTGTCCCTTTGTCAACCCTCTCACGCCAAGGTGACGGAGTCCGCGCCGGTGATGCGCAGGTCGCGCGCATAGAAGGCCTTGAGGGCGGCGATGCCGAGGCTGACGTCGCGGGCGCCGGCGGTCTCGAAGCTGGAGTGCATTGCCAGCTGGGGCAGGCCCACGTCCACGCCGTGCAGGGACACCTGCGTGTTTGAGAGGTTGCCCAGGGTGCCGCCGCCGGCCATGTCGCTCCTGTTGGCAAAGGTCTGGAACGGCACACCGGCGTCCTGGAGCACGGCCACCAGCGCCGCGCGGCTGAAGGCGTCCGTGCAGTAGTGCTGGTTGGCGGCCTCCTTGATGACGAGGCCGCGGTTGAGCCAGCAGCGGTTTGCCTCGTCGTGCTTCTCGGCGTGGTTGGGGTGGCAGGCGTGGGCGTTGTCGCAACTCACAAGCAGGGAGCCGGCAACGGCGCGCAGGTAGTCCTCGGGCGTCTTGCCCAGGGCGGCGTTGGCGCGCGCGAGGACGTCGTGCAGGAAGGTGGACATGGCGCCCTGCTTGGTGTTGGAGCCCACCTCCTCGTTGTCAAAGCACGCGTAGACGCCGACGTCGTGGGGGTTCTCGGCAGAGAGGAACGCCTCCAGGGCCACGTAGGCGCAGCCCAGGTCGTCCAGCTTGGGCGCGCTCACAAACTCCGGGGCGCCGGCCGCCCCGCCCCAGGCCACGGGCTCCTGGCGGTTGCAGAGGAAGGCGTCGCGGGCCAGCACCTGCCCGGGCTCCACGCCCAGCTCGTCGGCGACCATCTGGTCGAAGGCGCCCTCGCCGAAGTCTCCCGCCGAGAAGAGCGCGCAGAGGTCAACGACCCGGTTGAGCTCGGGGTTGCGGCCACCCTCGCGGTTGAGGTGGATGGCCACGCTCGGGATGATGGCCACGTCGCGGTCCGTGGCAAACAGGCAGCTCTCCACGCGGTCGCCCTCGCGCACGAGGGCGCGCCCGGCCACGCCGAGCGGGCGGTCGAGCCAGGTGTGGTCAATCATGCCGCCGTAGGCCTCCACGTCAAGGCGCAGGTACTCGCCGGGGCCGGCCAGCTCGGGCACCGCCTTGACCTTGAAGCAGGGAGAGTCACCGTGGGCGGCGGCCAGCTGGAAGTGGTAGGAGTCAAGGTCTGCGCCCACCTTGAGCGCTATGACACTGGAGTTGTTGCGGCTGGTGTAGTAGCGGCCGCCCGGCTCCATGCGCCAGGCCTCGCCCTCGGGAAGGTAGGTGAAGCCGGCCTCGTCGAGCCTACGGCTGATGGCGGCGGCAGTGTGGAACATGGAAGGGCATGCGCGGACGAAGTCCAAAAGGCCCTGGGCTGCGCTCTGGTCTGTCATGTGGTGCCTCCTTGGCGGTTGGTTTGCACCCGCCAAGCCTAGCACCAAGCGGCGAGAAGGACGCGCTTCTCGCCGAATCGGCCACGGCTGGCGCCGGAGCCGGGACTACTCCAGCATGTTGCGCTCGGAGAACTCCGCCAGGACGGTGGCGAGCATGAGGTCCACGTCGTCCAGGCCCAGGTGGCGCTCGGACTCCCCGGCGGCAAGCGTGCCGCGGCGGCGGGCCCAGTTCTCCAGCGAGGCGGGACGGGAGTCGCGCGGGAGGGTGCGGACCTCGGGGTCAATGCGGCGGCAGATGTCGCGCGTGTCTATGGGCAGCACGCGGCCGGCGCGGCGGGCCTCGGCGTAGCCGTCGACGTGCAGCATGAACCAGGAGTCCTCGAAGGCGGCGTTGTGGGCCATGTAGGGGTAGGCGCACATGGCGGTAAGAATCGCCTTCTGGATGGCCTTGTTTTCGCGGAAGGGCTGCTTGCCCTCCACGTCGGACCACTGAATCTTGTGGATGTCAGCCAGCGGCACGCCCTTCTGCTCGTACATCTGCGGCAGGCCGAAGTAGGCCGCGTGCGCGTCGTGCGGCTTGGCGTCGGGCTCGATGGTCATGAACTCGAGGCCCACGTTGATGATGTAGCCGCGCGCCGGGTCACGGTCGGTGGTCTCGATGTCTATGCCCATGACCATGCCCGAGACAGGTGCGTCCACGTAGGCCACGTTGAGGTCGGCGGCGCCCTGGCCGGCAAGGGCCGCGACCTGCTCGACGGGGCGGTGCTGCAGCGTGGCGCAGGCCCGCACGAGGTCCGCCTCGGAGAGCTTGCGCGCCAGGTTGGGGCTGCTGGCGTCGCGCAGGCGCCCTATGCCGTAGCGGTCGCAGACGTCGCGGTTGCGGTCCGCCAGGGACATGATGAGGTCGTAGCCAAAGGGCTCATGGTCGGGCTCGGCAGACGACCAGGCGTCGCGCAGGACGGCCAGGGCCTCCTCGTTCTTGGAGCGCTCCGCGGCGAGCGAGGCGTCGTCGGCGAGAAACCCCGGGAAGACGAAGGCGCTCGCGCACTCTATTGCCTGGCTCAGATCCATGTGGCAGCTCTCTGTAGAAGTTGGCGGTGGCCCTCAACCCTACCAGAACGTTCCCTCAAATTGGGGACGTGTTCGTTTTTGCGCAAATTGGGGACAGGTTGGCGCGGGCCGGCGGGCGCAGACGGGCGGACGCGGGCCGGCGGGGCCTACGCGGAGAAGACGCGACCCTCGCGACGGGCCGGCGGCTCGGGCTTCTGACCCTCCCAGAAGCCGACGGCGCAGTGGCCGATGCCCTCGTAGTCGCCCTCGACGCCCAGCTGGGCCAGGATGGCGCGGCCCTCCTCGGAGCCAAAGACCTCGCGGGCGCGGTGGATCCAGATGCTGCCCAGGCCCAGGGAATCGGCGGCCAGCAGCATGTTGCCCATAGCGAGCGAGCCGTCGTAGACGTGGGTGGGCACGTCGCGCGCGGCCAGGACCACCAGCACGGCGGGCGCGCCATAGAAGGGGTCGGTGCCCTCGGGGGCGCCCATGACCTGGGCGTTCAGGGCAGAGAGGCGGTCGCGCAGCGCACGGTCGGTGACCTTGAGGATGATGGCGCTCTGACGCCCCATGCCGCTCGCGGCGTAGAGGCCCGCCTTCACGACTGCGTCCAGCTGCTCCTCGGAGGGCATGTCGGCCTTGAACGAGCGGCAGCTCCTGCGCTCGACCATGGCATCGATGACCTCGTTGACGGCCCTTCCGACCTTGCTGTCCATAAAACGCCCCCTCCAACGGCAAACCTTCCGCCCGCCATTCTACGCCCTGCCCAAAGCTCCACGGCAAGAGGCTCTTCTTACCCAGGTAAAAACCTTACAGGTAGCGTTTCTTCCACAAACGGAGAACCGCGTTCCCCCACTTGTCGAGAAACCCGTCCCGCCAAAAGAAACCCTACCTGTAAGGTTTTCTCCCCAGTCGAAAGGCCCTACGCCGAGAAGCACGTGCCGGCAGCCGGGCGCCCCCAACTCTCTCCTGGGCGACTTCCGCAGCCGCGCACGTCCTCTGCGCGGCGAGGACTGAGCCCAGGTGAGAGTTGGGGGCGCCCGGCGGAGGACCCCACGCCCTTCTCGCCTAGGCCGCCAGGTTGGCCTCCTTGTGCTCCCTCGCGTGGTCCATCCAGTGCCCGAGGCGGTAGTACAGGATGAACGCCACGCCCGTGGTTGCCCACGTGATGGGGTAGCTCAGCAGCGCCATGTGCAGCGTGTGGTTGAGCGGCACTACGGCCAGCTGCCAGACCACGCGCAGCAGGCACGACCCCGTGAGCACGATGATCATGGGCCGCAGGCTCTCGCCGGCGCCGCGGATGGTGCCGGCGATGTTGTCGTAGAGCGAGTAGACAACGTAGAAGGGCCCGATGTACCACATGACCTGGGCAGTCAGCGCCGCAATCTCAGGGTCGTTCACAAAGAAGCCGGCGATGCCGAGCACGTTGGCCATGAGCACCACGGAGAGCGTGCCCACCACCAGCGCGGTCAGGCAGAGGGCGCACCTGAGGCCCCGGCGCATGCGCTCGTAGTTGCGCGCGCCGAAGTTCTGGGCCGAGAACGTGGTCACGGCCACGCCCAGGGCCTCGGAGGCCATCCAGATGATGGCGTCGATGCGCCCGCACAGGCCAAAGGCAGTCACCACCGTGGAGCCGAAGGAGTTGATGGTGGCCTGCGTGATGATGTTGGAGACCGAGTAGCAGGACGACTGCAGGCCCAGCGGAAGGCCGCAGCGCAGCATGACGCGGCAGATGCCAGGGTCTATGCGAAGCCTGCGCAGGTCAAGGCGCCAGGGACCGTCCACGTGTGTGAGGCGCGCCAGCGTGAGGGCGCAGCCCCAGACGAGCGAGAGCGCCGTGGCCAGGCCGGCGCCCGCCGCCTCCATGTGCATCCCGGCAACGAGCACCAGGTCAAGCACGATGTTCACCACGCAGGTGGAGGCGACGATGATGGAGGGCGATCGGGTGTCCCCCACGGAGCGCTGCACGGCGGAGCCCGTGTTGTAGACGATGGAGAAGACCATGGCGCCAAAGTAGATCCGCACGAAGGCGAGCGACTCGGCCATGAGGTCGGCGGGCGTGCCCATGAGCGAGAGGATGGGCTCGGCAAGAAGGCTCCCCAGGACCGAGACGGCAAGGCCTCCCACCAGCGCGATGGTCATGGCGGTGTGGACGGAGGCCGAGAGGCGCTCCTCGTCGCGCGCTCCAAAGTACTGGCTGCACACCACGGCAAAGCCCGTTCCCATGCCCACGGAGAAGCCCACGGCGAGGTCCACCAGCGGCGCGGTGGCCTGGATGCCGCCCAGGGCCGCCTTTCCAGCGTACTGCCCCACCACGAAGGTGTTGACCAGCGAGTACGCCTCCTGGAAGAACGACGAGAAGAACACCGGCACGCACAGCAGCAGGAGCTGCCGCCAGATGACCCCCTCCGTCACGTCCAGCGACCCCGCCCTACCTCGTCCCGCCATGCTCTTCCCCTCCGCAACGCCTATTGCCAAAGTCGCACCAGCATACCCACAATAACGCCCAGCGAGAAGCCCTTCTCGCCGGGCGCACTCTCTATTGCATGCGGATGGCGCGGGCGCGCTGCCGCGAAGGATCGAGGGCCGCCAATCCCTCGATCCTTCTGGAGCCGGCCGTGCGCTAGACTGAAGGGTGGCATCGTCGAGAGGAACAGCATGGACATCAACCAGATCGCGCAGCTCGCAGGCGTTTCTCGCGCCACCGTCTCTCGCTACCTCAACGACGGCTACGTCTCTCAGGAGAAGCGCGCCGCCATCGCGCGCGTCATCAAGGAGACCGGCTACGTGCCCTCCCAGTACGCCAAGAGCCTGCGTACCGGCAAGTCCAACGTCGTGGGCGTGATCATCCCCAAGATCAACTCCGCCTCGGTGAGCCGCATGGTCGCCGGCATGACCACGATCCTGAACGAGGCCGGCTATCAGCTCCTGCTTGCCAACACCGACAACGACGAGTCCCGCGAGGTCAGCTTCCTTCGCCTCTTTGGCGAGAAGAACCAGGTGGACGGCATCATCCTCATCGCCACGGTCTTCACGCCCGCCCACGAGGAGGTGCTCTCCGGCCTGACGCTGCCGCTCGTGGTGCTCAACCAGAGCCACCCCGGCAAGTCCTGCGTCTACCAGAACAACGAGGGGGCCCTGCACGACATCACGGAGCTGGCGCTCAAGAAGGGCACCCACCCCGCCTACATCGGCGTGCACGAGGAGGACACCTCCGCCGGGCGCATGAGCCACCGCGGCTTCCTGGATGCCTGCCGCGAGGCGGGAGTCGAGGTGCCCGAGCGCGCCCAGGTGGTCACCACCTCCACCGTGGACACCGGCTACGTGGCCGCCGAGCAGATCCTGCGCGACTACCCCGAGGTGGACACCATCGTGTGCGCGACGGACTCCATCGCCTACGGCACCCTCACGTGCCTGCAGGAGTACGGCCACCGCGTGCCCGAGGACATCCAGGTCACGGGCATCGGCGACGGCGACCTCTCGCAGATTGTCAGTCCGACGCTCACCACCGTGCACCCCTACTACAAGACGAGCGGCATCGAGGCGGCAAAGATGCTCGTCGGCCTCATGAACGACTCAGACACCGCCCAGAGGGACATCCGCATGGGCTACGAGCTCGTCGTGCGCAACTCCACGCGCTAGGCCTGCCGCCCCGACCTTCCACCGAACTTGCATTGCCCGCCCCGCGCGCACGCGCTACCGTCATGCGACAAGCACGCAAGGACTTCCGGGAGGTCGCATGATCAAGATCGAGCGCCAGGTCACAGACCCCCTGGGCTTCCACATCCAGCTTGCCGTGCTCCTTGCCGGCGAGGCTCAGCGCTGGCGCAGCCGCGTGACCTTCCGCCACGGCCAGAGCGCGGTCGACGCCGCCGACCTCATGGCCCTTCTCAGCCTGGGCGTGCCCAGCGGCTCCAGCATAGAGATCTGCGTCGAGGGGCCCGACGAGGCCACCGCCGCAGAGGCCATCCGCGACCTGGCGAGGACGTTCTAGGCCCTTCTCGCCAGCTAAAACCCACCGCTTGGCGAAGGGCCGACAGCAACGCGCGTCGTCATGGCCAGAATGGCCGTTATGCGTTTCAGTCGCACCCCACGAGAGGAGCACCACATGAAGCAGCTCAACGAGAAGGTCGCCATCGTCACCGGCGCCGGCCAGGGCATCGGCAAGGGCATCGCGATGTGCCTCGCCAAGCGTGGCGTCAAGGTCGTCTGCACCGGCCGCCGCGAGGCCCCCATCCAGCAGACCGTGGCCGAAATCGAGGAGCTCGGCGGCCAGGGCCTTGCCATGACCTGCGACTCGGCCGACCGCACCCGCGTCGAGGAGGTCGTCAAGGCCGCCGTTGACACCTTCGGCTCCATCGACGTCATCGTCAACAACGGCCAGGCCATCGTGCCCTCCGCCCCGGTCGAGGACACCACCTACGAGAACATGCTCGCCGCCTGGCAGTCCGGCACCATCGGCTCGCTCAACTACATGCAGGCCGCCTTTCCCTACATGAAGGAGCAGCACGAGGGCCGCATCATCAACTTCGCCTCCGCCACCGGCATGTTCGGCATCGCCGGCCAGCTCGCCTACGGCTCCAACAAGGAGGCCCTGCGCGGCCTGACCAAGATCGCCGCCAAGGAGTGGGGCCAGTACGGCATCTGCGTCAACGTGGTCCTGCCGGGCGCCGAGTCCCCCGCCGCCAAGGCCTGGGCCGAGAAGTTCCCCGAGGAGTACCAGAAGCAGGTCATGCTCAACCCCATGCACCGCTTCGGCGACCCCGAGGACGACATCGCGCCCGTGGTGGCGTTCCTCGCCGGCCCGGACTCCTGCTACTACTCCGGCCAGTCCGTGATCGTGGACGGTGCCAACTCCATCATGCCGTAGCGCGGGACAACCACAAGCCGCACTGACGGCGCCCCGTCCCTCCGCCCAGGCGATTCTCGCCGCGTGGGCCCGGGGGGGACGGGGCGTCCCTTTTGCCGGCCGGCCGCCGGGGCCGCGCTCTACTCGCTCGGGCGCGCCGGCGCGACGAGGCTCGTGGCGAGCGCCACAGCCTTCTCCACGTCGTCGGTGACGGTCACGAGGCCGGGGTCGGGCGCGGAGATGTTCCCGCTGGAAAGCACAGTGCCGCCCAGCCAGTCCATGAGGCCGTCCCAGTACTGGTGGCCAAAGAGGACGATGGGCATGCTCGGCGCCTTATGGGTCTGTACCAGGGTCAGAAGCTCAAAGGTCTCGTCCATCGTGCCAAAGCCGCCCGGGAAGATGATGGCGCCGCTCGCGTACTTGACGAACATCGTCTTGCGCACGAAGAAGTAGCGGAAGCTCATGCCCAGGTTGACCCACTGGTTGATGCCCTGCTCGTGGGGAAGCTCTATGCCCAGCCCGACGGAGACGCCGCCCGCCTCGGCCGCGCCGCGGTTTGCCGCCTCCATGATGCCGGGGCCACCGCCCGTGATGGTAGCGAAGCCCGCCTGGGCGATGAGCTCGCCCGCACGGCGCGCGGCCTCGTAGCAGGGGTCCTCCCGCGCGGTGCGGGCGCTGCCAAAGACCGTGACGGCGGGACCAAGCTCCGCCAGGGCGCCGAAGCCGTCCACGAACTCCGCCTGGATGCGCAGGACGCGCCAGGGGTCCATGTGGAGCCAGTCGGTGTCCGGGTCTGCCGAGAGCAGGTTCGCCGAGGTCGTCGAGGTGGGAATCATGGGCCCGCGCAAGATCACGGGGCCGCGGTGGTACGTCTCGCCGGCGCCTGCCGCCGGGTTCTTGGTGAGGTTCTTCTCGTCCATTCTCGCTCCTTCTTGGTTGCGTACTCTGAACGTACCCCAGAAGGCGCCCCGCCCGCGTCACGCCATGGTAAGCGATCGGACAGGGCCGCCGGCGCGTCGAGAGGCGCGACCGAAAAAACGGTAGCAAACTTTGGAAGCCAACCGCAAAACCGCAGGTCGCGGGTTTCTCGCCAAAAAAGGGCCGGGCGTCGCCACCAGATAATCGGTAGGCGACGCCCGGCACCATGGCGCCAGGGCCTCAAGGCATCAGAGCCTCAGGCGAGACCCGTCCCCTACAGGCCGGCCTTGGCTCGGTTGTAGTTGATGAGGCAGCCGGCCTTGACGATGGCGCGCTCCTCGGGGGTCATGTCGGCCACGTAGAGGCTGACCTTGCTGACCGAGCCGTCCGCGCGCACGACGTAGGCGGCAACGTCCGCGAGGTCACCGTCGAGCGCGGCGCGGATGCCGGGCACGAAGAGGTGGTCGCCCACCTCGAAGCAGGGCTCGCTGGCAAGCTGGAAGGGCACCATGCCCCAGTTCATGACGTTGGAGCGGTAGCGCTTGGTGGCGTACTCGCTGACCACGTTGGCGAGGCCGCCGATGACGCGCTGGCAGCTGGCCGCCTGCTCGCGGGCGCTGCCGTCGCCGGGCTTGACGGCGTAGATCATGCTGCCGAACTCGGTCTTGGCGGAGTCGGCCGACACACCGGCGCCCTCGAGCGCGCCGAAGACCCGGGCGAGCTCGGGCTCTGCCGCCAGGTCCTCGCCCGCCACGCGGCGCTTCTCGATGGCGTCCACAGCCTTGGAGCGACCGACATACTCCGGGTCGCGACGGCTGAGGGTGAACTCGGCCAGGCCGAGCGGGTTGGAGCGGAAGGAGCTGGTCTCGCCGGACGGGATGAGCTCGTCGGTGGTGGTGACGGGGTCCATAATCTTGGAGCAGATGCGCAGCAGGATATCGTCGGCAAGCGGCTCCATGGCAGGCCACGGCTTGATGTTGGGGCCCTCGACGAGCTCGTCGGCGGGCGCAGCCTTGCCATAGCCCCAGTACACGCGCTTGTCGTAGGGCGCGGAGTCAAAGCGGTACTCGCAGGACTCGTCCCAGGTCTCGTCGGGAAGGTCAGTCGCGGCCGTGAGCACGCCGCCGGCCGCCGCCGTGGCGGCAATGGAGCGGGCGTCCATGAGGGCCACGGCGCTGAGCTGGCCATTTCCGGGCTTGGAGCCCTCGCGGTTGGGGAAGTTGCGCGTGGTGTGGCGGATGGAGAGGCCGTTGTTGGCCGGCGTGTCCCCCGCGCCGAAGCACGGGCCGCAGAACGCCGTGCGCACGATGGCGCCGGCCTCCATGAGGTCGTAGACATAGCCCTGGCGCGTGAGCTCCAGCGCCACGGGCTGGCTCGTGGGGTAGACGGACAGTGAGAACTCGCCGCAGCCGGTGTTGGCGCCCTTGAGCGCGCGGGCGGCCTGGACCACGTTGCCGAAGTTGCCGCCCGAGCAGCCGGCGATGACGCCCTGCTGGACGTGCAGCCTTCCGTCCACGACCTTGTCCATGAGGCTGAGGCTGGCGCGTCCGCCGCCCACCTTGGCCGCCTCGACCTCGACGCCGCGCAGGATGTCCTCGAGGTTCTCGTTGAGCTCGTCGATCTCGAAGGCGTTGGACGGGTGGAACGGCAGCGCGATCATGGGCTTGACGGAGGAGAGGTCCACCTCGACGCAGCCGTCGTAGTAGGCCACATCGGCCGGCCTGAGCTCGCGGTAGTCTCCGCCGCGGCCGTGCATGGCCAGGAAGGCGTGCGTGTCCTCGTCGGTGGCCCAGATGGAGGAGAGGCAGGTGGTCTCTGTGGTCATGACGTCCACGCCGTTGCGGTAGTCGGTGTTCATGCTGGCAATGCCGGGGCCCACGAACTCCATGACCTTGTTCTTGACGTAGCCCTTGGCAAAGACCGCCCTGATGATGGCCAGGGCCACGTCGTGCGGGCCCACGCCGGGACGCGGGGCGCCTGTGAGGTAGATGGCCACCACGCCGGGATAGGCCACATCGTAGGTGTCGCACAGCAGCTGCTTGGCCAGCTCGCCGCCGCCCTCGCCTACGGCCATGGTGCCCAGGGCGCCGTAGCGGGTGTGGGAGTCGGAGCCCAGGATCATCTTGCCGCAGCCGGCGAAGTTCTCGCGCATGAAGGAGTGGATGACGGCGATATGGGGCGGGACGAAGATGCCGCCGTACTTCTTGGCCGCGGAGAGGCCGAAGACGTGGTCGTCCTCGTTGATGGTGCCGCCGACGGCGCACAGGGAGTTGTGGCAGTTGGTGAGCACGTAGGGCAGCGGGAACTCCGTCATGCCGGACGCGCGCGCCGTCTGGATGATGCCCACGAAGGTGATGTCGTGGCTGGCCATGGCGTCAAAGCGGATCTTGAGCGCCTCGGGGTCTCCGGAGGTGTTGTGCGCCTGCAGGATGGACCAGGCGATGGTGCCCTGGCGGGCCTCTTCGGGCGTGGCCGCGATGCCGGCGGCCGCGGCCTCGGACTCGCGGACGAGCTCCTTGCCACCGCGCAGGTAGACGCCGCCCTCGTACAGCTTGACCATGGATCCCCACTCTCCCCCGGCAGGCCGGGACACGCAGAAGACTGTTTTGGCGAGAAGTGCCTTTCCGGCCATTATGCCCCACGGAGGTTGCCATGGGGTTACCGGATGGGCCGGGACTAGGGCAGAAGGGGCGACAGGGCCTCGGACCAGGCAGCGGCGAGGCGCTCCTCGCCCCAGGCGGCGTTGGCCGGGCTCGTAGAGGGCAGGACCTGCGCGGCAAGGCCGCACCGCGACTCCAGCCAGCGGTGGTACAGGCGGCCGGCAGTGCCACCGTTGCACAGCACCGCTCGGACGGGCGAGACGGACGTGATTCTCGCCAGGTCCACGGGTACGACGTTCTTGATGCTGGCGTCCGACGAGCCGCGCACGTCGCAGCTCTGGACCACGTCCCAGAGGGCCACGCCGTGGGCCAGGAGGAGCCGCCTCTTTGCGGGGGTGTCCTCGTCGGCGGGGACGGGCTCGCCCAGGACGCGCGCCATGACGCGCCAGAAGCGGTTGCGCGGGTTGCCGTAGTAGAAGTCGTTGGCGCGGCTCAGCACGGAGGGAAAGCTGCCCAGAACCAGCACGCGGCTGCGCTCGTCAAAGACCGGCTCGAAGCCGTGGGGTATGTGCTGGTATCCTGTCATGCGGTTGATTATAGGCGCCGCCACCAAGGAGAGACCATGACCTCAGCCCACAGGGCCCACCGCGACCTGCCGCCCCTTCCCAAGACCCCGCGCGGGCGCCAGGGCTTTGGAGGCCCCGCCGCGCAGAAGGGCATAGGCCCCAACAAGGCCTGCGGCCACAAGGGTGGCATCCGCCGCCAGGGCTCCAAGCGGGGCTAGCGTGGCCGGGCAGAACGAGGCGGCGGCGACCGCCGCACGGCCCGAGATGGGCCCCGAGGAGTGCTTTGCCGCCTACGAGGCCGCCCATAACCACAGGCCGCTCACAAAGGGGCAGGTGCTCGACCTGCTGGACGGACGCGGCGTTGCCTACGAGCGCTGCGACCACGCGGCCGTGCGCACCGTGGGAGAGGCCGAGGCGGCCCGCATTCCCTTCAAGCGCCACATGGCAAAGAACCTCTTCCTGCGCGACCCAAAGAAGAGAAACTACTACCTCTTCACCGCGCCGGACCAGAAGGCCATTGACCTGCGAGTCCTCCAAGAGCGGCTAGGCAGCAAGCGACTCTCGTTTGCAAGCGCCCAAGACCTTGCGGAGAAGCTGGGCGTCTGGCCAGGCTCCGTCACGCCGTTTGCCGCGCTCAACGAGGACACCCACACCGTGCGCGTGACCATGGACGCGGACTTTGCGGCCATGGGCTGGATCGGCTGCCACCCCTGCGACAACACGGCCTCCGTCCACCTGAGAACGAGCGACCTCCTGGCGCTGCTGGCAGACGCCGGCGTGGACGTGGAGCTGCTGAAGGTCTAGGCGTCACGGGCGGCTGCCCTTCTCGCCGCCGTTTGCATGTAAACGTAGTCGCTGCGAAGGCGCCCACAGACCAGAAGCGCATGCAAACCGCGGCGAGAACGGCTGAGCTACTTGGACGTCGCGGCCGCCAGCATCTCTCGGGCGTGGGCGAGCGAGAGCTCGGAGGCGTCGCCGGAGAGCATGCGGGCGACCTCGGCGACGCGGTCCTCTCCGTCAATCTGGGCGATGCTGGTCTGGGGGACGTCGCCGGCGGACTTGCTCACCAGGTAGTGCCTCTGGGCCATGACGGCCACCTGAGCCAGGTGCGTGACCACGATGACCTGGTGGCTCCTTGCGAGGTCTGCCAGCACGCCCGCCAGGGCCACGGCCGTGGCACCGCCGACGCCGGCATCCACCTCGTCAAAGACCAGCGTGTCGCAGCCGTCGGCCTCGCCCAGGACCACCTTGCAGGCAAGCATGACGCGGCTGACCTCGCCGCCGGAGGCAATGCGGCGCAGCGGCCGCGCCGTGAGCCCGGCGCCGGGGCGGTAGAGAAACTCCACGTGGCTGGGCCCGCGGCGGCCCCACTCGGCGCGCGGGAGCCTCTCCTGGGTAACCACGAGCTCGGCAGAGCCCATCTGCAGGCGACCCATCTGTTCGCTCACCAAAGCGGCAAGCTGCGGTGCGGCCTTGGCGCGGGCCTCGTCCAGAGCGTCGGCGCACTTGGCAAGACGAGTCTCGGCCGCATCGACCTCCCCGCGGGCACGACGCTCGGCCTCGCCGCCGTCGCCGGCGGCCTCCACGACCTCCCGAGCCTCCCGGCGCCGTGCGAGGACGTCCTCCATGCGCGGCCCGAAGGCACGCAGCAGGCCCTGCAGCTGCGACATCCTGGCGTGCATGGCCTCGAGGGACTCCGGGTCAAACTCCACCTCGTCGGCATAGGAGCGCAGCTCGGACGCCACGTCCTCCACGTCGATGAGGGCGCTCTCCAGAGACTCCGCAAAGCCGCCCAGGCGCGCGTCGTAGCGTGAGGCGTCCTGCAGAGCGCGCACGGCGCCGCCGATGGCGTCGCAGGCCCCCTCGTCGCCCGCCAGCAGCGCGTGGGCGCCGGAGGCGGCCTCCACGAGGGTCTCGCCGTGCTCGGCGCGCGGCAAGGCGTCCTCGAGCTCCTGAAGCTCTCCCTCCTGGGGATCGACCTCGTCGATGCGCCTCAGCGCAAAGGCGGCCTCCTCGAGCTTCTCGCCGGTTGCGCGGCCAAGCTCGCGGATGCGCTCGAGCTCGGCGGCGGCATCCTTGGCGGCGGCAAGCGCCTCCTGGTAGGCTGCGAGCGGGGCCGCCACGGACTCTCCCGCCCAGGCGTCGAGCATCTCGACGTGGGTCTGGACGGCAAGGAGACGCTGGTGCTCGTGCTGGCCGCAGAGGTCTACGGTGGACCCCACACCGGAGGCGAGCTCGCGCACGCTGGCCATGTGTCCGTCTATCTCCACGCGGCCGCGCCCGTCCGCGGAGACACGGCGGCGCACCACGCAGCCGTCGGGGTCTCCCCCGCGCACGAAGAAGCGGCCCTCGACGCAGAGCCCGTCTGCCCCCTCCCGGACGGCAGACGCGTCCGCGCGCTCTCCCACCAGCAGCTTTATGGACGAGAGGAGCGCCGTCTTGCCCGTGCCCGTCTCGCCGGTGAGGACGGTGAGGCCGCCTGCCGGCTCGATGGTGGCGTCGTGGATGAGGGCGACGTCGCAGACGTGCATCTGGTCGATCATCGGCGGGCCGCCTGACCGTAGAAGACGCGGCTCACCGAGCCGTAGAAGCTCTCGGTGCTGTGGTCCAGCAGGAGGATGTCCCCCTCGCCGCGGCGCACCGTGGCATGCGTGGCCCAGCTGGCGTCCTCGTCGCCCACGGGCTGGCCGTCCGCAAAGAAGTGCCTGATGACGGGCCTCTCCTGGGACATGTCGATCTCCACCACGTCCGAGGGGGAGGTCAGAAAGGCGCGGGCCATGATGGTGTGGGGGGCCACGGGCACGCAGACCATGCCGCCAAACTCTGGGGTCACGATGGGGCCGCCCGCCGCCAGGGCGTAGCCCGTGGAGCCGGTTGCCGTGGAGACTACGAAGCCATCTCCGCGCAGACGGTCGATGTGGATACCCGAGACCGAGACGTCAAACTCCACGATGTCCCCGTGGCCGCCGCGCGAGAGCGCGAAGTCGTTGAGCGCGAAGCTCCTCACGGTGTAGGTGGAGCCGTCCGAGCGCACGAACTCGCTCTCTATGTCCAGCGTAGCGCGGTGGCTCACGTGGAGCTCCCCCGCCAGGGCCTCCCCCACCGTGGCGATGAGGTCGGCCGGTCCCGCGCTGGTGAGAAACCCGAGGTGGCCGTAGGAGATGCCGAGGATGGGCGTGCCTGAGTAGCCGACGATGCGGGCCGCCCGCAGCAGCGTGCCGTCGCCTCCGAGGGAGACCACCAGGTTGCAGTCGGACGCGTCCACGGCGCGACCGGGGAAGAGCTTCTTGTCGTGCGCCCACTTGGCCTCGATGCCTTGCCCGTCAAGCCAAGACTCCAGGCTGCGAGCGCCCTCGACGGCGTCTGGGCGCGAGTAGTTGGGAACGATGAGGACCTTCACGGCAACCCCCTAGTACGAACATCCGTACGGCAATGGTAGCACACGGCGAGCGGCAGGGCCTATCCGCGCGTGCCCAGCAGCAGGTACTCCACGTTGCCCTTGTGGCCGTGGATGGGGCTCTCGCAGACGCCGGCGACGTTGAGGCCCGCCTCCTCGAAGGCGGTGCGCACCCGCTCCACCGCGGCGTCGCGCACGGCCTGGTCGCGGACCACACCACCCTCGCCCACGTCCTCGCGAGCGGCCTCAAACTGCGGCTTCACCAAGGTGAGAAACGCGCCGTGCGGCCGCAGCAGCTCCATGACCGCCGGAAGCACCGTGGTCACCGACGTGAACGAGACGTCGCAGACGGCCAGGTCCACGCAGGAGGCACCCACGGCGGCGGGCACGTCCACGATGTTGGTCCGCTCCATCAGGGTCACCCTCGCGTCCTGCCGAAGCGCCCAGTCAAACTGCGCGTAGCCCACGTCGACGGAGAGCACCGAGGAGGCGCCCCGGCGCAGCAGGCAGTCGGTGAAGCCTCCCGTCGAGCAGCCCACGTCAAGGCAGGCGAGGCCCGTGGGGTCAACGCCAAAGTGGTCGAGGCCCCGCTCGAGCTTGAGGCCGCCGCGGCTCACGTAGGAGCCGTGCCCCTTGACGTGCAGCGGGAGGCCTCGCTCCACCTTCTGGCCCGCCGAGGTCAGCCTCCGGTCAGAAGTCGAGACCTCGCCCGCCATGATGGCGCGCAAGGCCTCGTCCCTTGTCGCAAAGAATCCTTGCTCGACGAGCTCGTCGTCAAGGCGCTGGCGCTTGGCCACTACTCGGCCCCGCCCGTCTCGCCGCCCGCCTGGGACTCGTCGGCCTCCGGAGACTCGGCGACACCGGCATCCTTGGCCTGGGCCTCGTCCAGCTTTGCCTCCTCCTCGGGCGAGAAGTCCGTGGCGTCCACGAGGTCCACCGCCTTGGAGCCCAGGGCGATGGCCTCATCGAAGAGGTCGAGCGAGCGCTCCAGCGAGACGTCCTTGTCGCGGACCTGGGCGACGATGTCGTCAAGCCTGCCGGTGATGTCGCCGAAGGTCTGGTAGCGGGAGGTGTCCGGCCTTGCCACGCCTACCAACCCTCGCCGTCGTCGTCAGTCTCCTCGCGACGAATGAAGACGCCGGTGAGCTCTCCCTCCTGGGGAGCCATGTCGGAGCCGAAGGGCTTGTGCTCGACGGGAGCGGCCTGGTCGCGCTCGCGGCGCGTGCGGTGGGCGAGCTCCCAGTAGCCGTCGTTGTCGTCCTCGTAGGCGTAGTCGTCTTCGTAGCCGCCCTCGTAGTCGTCGTACTCCTCGTCGGAGACGGGCTCGAAGACCTCGGCCTCGGCGGCCACGGGAGAGGGCTCGGCGACGGTGGGCTCCGCCATGAGGTCGGCCTCGTCCTCGCCGCGCTCGGCAAGCACCTCGTGGGCGCGGGCGATAACGTCGACGCCAGCCTCCACGTCGTCGGCGACGCGGCCGAGGATGCCGTTCACGAAGCGGGAGGAGTCGTCGGTGCCGTAGGCCTTGGCGAGCTCGACACTCTCGTTGATGGTGACCGGGATCTCGACCTCGTCGACAAAGAGCATCTCGTAGATGGCGAGGCGCAGGAGGTTGCGGTCCATGGACGGCATGCGGCGCAGCGTCCAGGTGACGGAGCGGCTGGCGATGACAGCGTCCAGGTCGTGGCGGGCGGCGTCGGCGCCCAGGGCGAGCTGGCGGGCAAAGTCGTCCAGCGGGCCCTTCTCGATGACGTAGTCCTTGCCCAGGACCTCCTCAACCGTGAGGTGGTTGGCCTCGGCCTGGAACAGAAGCTGGAACGCCTGGCTGCGGGCGAGGGTGCGCCCGCCGAAGTGGATGCTCAAGAGGACTTACTCCTTGGGGAAGACGAGACTGTCAATGTAGACGTCGATGGCTGCGACCTCGACGCCGATCTGCTCGGTCACGGCGTCGGCCACGGCCTCGCGCACGTCGGCGGCGAGCTTGGTGAACGGGTAGCCGTAGAAGGCCGCGATGTGCACGACGAGCTTGAGGCGGTCGTCCTCGACGGAGGACTCCACGGCCTGCTCGGGGGCAAGGGAGCGGCTGGTGAAGACGGAGATGAGGCTGGAGGCGATGTCGTTGCCACCGACGGAGGCGACGCCGGCGACGCGGCGGGCCGCCAGGGAGACGACGGTGGAGACAACGTTCTTGGAGATTCCGATACCGGAGACGTAGAGTTCGCTTTCGGCCATTGCTGACCCCTCCCTCGTTTGCGCGGGCCCGGACGGGCCCTGGCGTGAGTTATCAAGCTTCCAGTATAGCCGCATCGCGGCGGGTGGCCGGCGCGCGTTGCGTCGAGGTACAAAAAGACCCGCGGGCGCCCACAGGTGCCGCGCGGGTCATTCAGGCGAGAGGGCGCGTGCTAGACGCGGGAGACGAACTTGCCGTCGCGGGTGTCGACCTTGATGACCTCGCCCTGGTTGAGGTACATCGGGACCTGGATGACAGCGCCGGTCTCGATGGTGGCGGGCTTGGTGCCGCCCTGGACGGTGTCACCCTTGAAGCCCGGGTCGGTCTCGGTGATCTCGACCTCAATGAACATCGGGGGCTGGACGCCGAGCAGCTCGGTGTCGGCGTAAAGGAGCTGGCAGTTGTCGTTCTCCTTGAACCACTTCACGGAGTCGCCAATGAAGTCGGCGGGAACGGGAATCTGCTCGTAGGTCTCGTTGTCCATGAAGTAGAAGGAGTCGCCGTCGTTGTAGAGGTACTGCATCTCCTTGGTGATGAGCTGCACGTTCTCGAACTTGGTGCCGGCGTTGCAGGTCTGGTCGATGACGCGGCCACTCTTGAGGTCGCGAATCTTGTAGCGCACGAAAGCGCCGCCCTTGCCCGGCTTGACGTGCTGGAACTCAACGATGGTGTAGTACTTGCCGTTGATCTTGAGGCCCATGCCGTTCTTGAAGTCTGCGGTGCTGATGGTTGCCACTTCTTGCTCTTCTCTCTCTAGCCCGCATCCCGGGCACTTACGCATAACGTCCAGATTCTACCAGCATTCGGCGAGCGGCGAGAAACTCTCCGCCAGAAAACATAAAAGGCGAGAAGCGCGCTTCTCGCCTTGGGTTTATCTGCCGAAAGACCGCCTAGCCAAAGATCGAGCGCAGACGGGACATGAGCCCGCCCGAAGGCTGTTCGGCAGGGGCGACCTCGTTGACGTTCTCGACCTTGTCACGCCCGACGTGGGCGGCCATGGCGCGCAGCGCCTCGATGTCGTCGTCCACAGTGAAGGTCAGGATGTCGCCGAGCGAGGTGTGCACATCCATGGTGCGGACGTGGCCGCGGAAGATGTCGCAGCTCACGAGCTCGACGTCGTCCCAGGCAACGCGCTGGGCAAAGGTGGAGTCCCCGCGGAACTCGATGCCCCTCTCGCCCAGGTAGAGCGTGCCCGGCTTGGGGACGAACCCGTTGACGAGGCAGTTAGCGGAGGTCTCGAGCTCGACCTCGGAGTTGAAGGACGGGCGGGCCCCGTGAGCTGCCGCAGTGACGGCCTGTGCCATGCGCTTCCTCCCAAATGACGCGTGCTTTCGTGGGCAGATTCTACTCCCCGCGCATGGCGTCCCTGGGACGACTCCGCCCGCTCCCCAAAAAGCCCCTACTTGCGCCCGAGGTGAAGCAGGCTCTTGGCGCCGGCCTTCATGACGTCGGCGAAGGAGGGCGACCTCTGGAGGCGGTCCTCGGGAATGTAGGCCCTCATGGCGCGCAGCGTCGCCTTGTTGTCACGTGTGGAGAACGAGAAGTGGCCGTTCTCCTTGGTGAAGATTGCGAAGCGCGCGATCTTCTTGCCGGGGAGCACCTCGGCGGCGACGTAGTCCACCTGGTCCCAGGGAATCTGGATATAGTCCTCGGGGTTCTTCTCGTTGTAGAACTCGAAGGCGGCGTTGCCCACCATGACGTCGCCATAGGTGGTGAGCCCCTGGAAGGACGTGGCCTTGAGGGCGAGGTCGACCGAGCTGTTCTGTGACTGGGCCATGAGAGCTCCTTAGCGAAGTGCGATACAAAAGGGGGCCGCGCCCCAGGTGTTGCTGGAACGCGGCCCCGTGAGCGCAGGTGTTCCTACGCCGACATCCTACATGAAGCCGACGACGCGGCCGATGATGCCCACGGCGAAGAGGGCGAGGATGATGACGATGGGGCTGACCTTCTTCTTGAGCAGGTAGCAGCAGAGCATCGTCAGGCCCACGGCGGCAAGGCCGGGGATGAGGGAGTCCAGGTTGGCCTGGAGCGTGGTGACCTTGATCTGATCAAGACCGGTGGCGCCCAGGGCGGCGTACTGCGTGAGGGCGCTCTTGATGCCCTCGGCGCCGGCAGGAAGCGCGGACCAGTCGATGTAGGCGCCCGCGGACTGCGTGACCTGGGAGACGACCGGCGTGAAGGAGATGGAGACCCAGCGCTCCACCAGGGCGCCGATGATGAACATGCCCAGGATGGAGGCGCCCTCGGTGACCTTGCCCATCAGGCCGCCGGAGAGGTCCTTGGCGATGGAGGAGCCCACCTTGTAGCCAAACTCCTGCGTGTACCACAGGAAGGCGATGCGGATGACGTTCCACAGCACGAAGAAGAGGAGCGGGCCGAGGATGTTGCCGGAGAGGGCCAGGGAGGCGCCCAGGGCACCCAGAATCGGGCGCACGGTGAACCAGAAGACCGGGTCGCCGACGCCGGCGAGCGGGCCCATCATGCCGACCTTGACGCCCTGGATGGCCACGTCGTCAACGGGTGCGCCGTTGGCGCGCTCCTCCTCGAGGGCCAGGGTGACGCCAATGACCGGAGCGGACACGTACGGGTGCGTGTTGTAGAACTCCATGTGGCGCTTGAGGGCCGCGATCTGGTCATCCTTGTTGGTGTACAGCTTCTTGATCGCAGGGATCATGGAGTAGCACCAGCCGCCGTTCTGCATGCGCTCGTAGTTCCAGGAGCCCTGGAGGAACTGGTGACGGAAGCAAACCGCCTGGCGGTCCTTCTTGGAAAGAGACACCTTGTTCTCTGCCATGTGTATCACTCCCCTCTTACTCGTAGTCGTTCAAGATGTCGCCCAGCGGGTCGCCGGAGCCACCGTTGCCGCCACCCTGCTTGGCCATGTCCTTCAGGCCGAGGTAGATGAGGGCGAGGGAGATGCCGATGAGACCCAGGGCGATGAGCGTGAGCTCGGAGATGGCGGCGAGGACGAAGCCGAGGATGAAGAACGGCCAGACCTCCTTGGTGGCCATCATGTTGATGACCATGGCGTAGCCGACGGCCGCGACCATGCCGCCGCCGACGGCCATGCCGCCGGACAGCCATGCGGGCATGGCGTTGAGGGCGGAGGTCACGGTCTCGGACGGGATGAAGCAGAGGATGGCGGCCGGGATGGCGATGCGGATGCCCTGCATCAGGATGGCGATGACCTGCCAGCGCTCGATGGCGGCGAAGTCGCCCTTCTCGGCGGCGCCGTCCATGATGTGGACGATGCCGGTTGCCAGCGTACGGCAGATCATGGTCAGGAACAGGCCGGCCACGGACAGGGGCACTGCCAGGGCGATGGACGTGTTGATGGCGTTGGTCGGGTCGGTGGTGCCGCCGTCAAGCGCCAGGACCATGATGATGGAGGAGGCGACGGAGGCGAGGGCGGCGTCGGGAGCGACGGCCGCGCCGATATTGGCCCAGCCGAGGGCAATCATCTGGAGGGAGCCGCCCAGGATGATGCCCTCCTGCAGGTGACCGGAGACCAGGCCGATGAGCGTGCAGGCCACCAGCGGCTGGTGGAACTGGAACTCATCGAGGATGCCCTCCATGCCGGCCAGCAAGGCGACGATGACGATGAGCAGAATCGTGATTGGGTTCATGACCCATCCTCCTAACTAGGCAGAGGCCAACTCGGACTTGGCCTTCTTGATGAGGTCCTCGTAGCTGACGGGAGAGTCGGACGGGACCTTGCGGGCCTCGAGCGCGACGCCCTTGGCGTGCAGGGTCTCGAGGGTCTCCACGTCGGCGTTGTCCATCGCGATGGCGTTGGTGACAACGACCTTGCCGACGGAGTGGGCCATGGAGCCGATGTTGGCCTCCTTGATGTCCACCCCGCCCTCAATGGCGGCGAGAAGATCCTGCGGGTTCTCGAAGAGCAGCATGGCCTTGGTGGCGCCGAAGCGCGGGTCCTTGGTGACCTCGATCATCTTGGAGATGGGGACCACGTTGGCGGGGACTCCGGGAGGGGCCGCCTGCTCGATCATGGTCTTGCGGAGCTGGTCGTGGGCCACGCCGTCGGAGACCACGATGATGCGGTCGGGGGAGACGGTCTTGGTCCACGTGGTGGCAACCTGGCCGTGCAGCAGGCGCGTGTCCACGCGCACGTGCGCGATCTTGATGTGGCCGTCGCCCAGGACCGTGCCCTCGGGAATGGCCCCCTGGCGGGCGACGGGAGCGGCTGCGGGAGCCTCGGCGGGGGCGATGCCCTCCGGCTTGGTGACGATGCCGCCCTTGGCCTCGGGGAGAATCTCCTTGGCGACGTCGACCGCGGTCTCAGCGCCCATGCGGGCGCCGTAGGCGGAGACGAGCATGGGCAGGTTGAGGCCTGCGACCGCAACCCAGTTCTCGTGACCCTCCTCGTCCAGCAGCAGGGAGATCTGGTTCCAGGGCGTGCCGCCCTGCAGGTCGACCAGGAACAGGACCTGGTCCTGGTCGCCGAGGCCACCTATGGCCTCGAGGAGCTTAGCCCTGAGGTCATCCGGCCCCATCTCGGGCATAAGCGTCACGGCGACGACGTCGTCCTGCTGGCCAAAGATCATCTGGCCGGACATCTTGATGCCCTCGGCGAACGTGCCATGACTGGCTAGAACAATGCTAACCACTGCCTACCTCCTTCTTCTCTTGACGCTTCCTTCCCTGTTCTTGCTCGCAACGCAACGCATGGCTTCATAATTCCTACCTCGCTGCTTCACGAACCGTCCACATTCTAGCGAGCCAATTGACTATTTCAACCATAAACAGCTAATTGGAAACGCAAATGTGCGCTTGCCGACTATTTGCTACCGCCTGCCGTTTTGCAACTTGTTATAAGGGAGCGCATTTGCAGAGCCCTTACAAAAAAGGGGCGGAGCCAAGCGGCCCCGCCCCATGTGCGCTAGTCGGACGAGTTTCTCGCCGCGAGGCTAGCAGTCGATGCAGACGAGGTCGTGGGTGGACTTCGTGAAGGGCACGAAGCCCTCGGCCGTCATGAGGCCGAAGTCCTCCAGGCGCACGCCGAAGTTGCCCGGCAGGTAGATGCCCGGCTCGACGGTGACCACGGAGCCCTCGGGCACCGGGCGCATCCAGCGGCGGCCGAAGTTGGGGTTCTCGTGGATCTCGATGCCCACGCCATGGCCCAGGCCGTGCTTGAAGAAGTCGCCGTAGCCGGCGTCGGAGATGACTTTGACGGCCAGGTCCTGGATGTCGGAGCCGATGCAGCCGGGCTTTGCCGCGGCGGCGCAGGCCTCGTGGGCCTGGCGCACGACGTCATAGACGTGGCGCTGCTCGTCGGTGGGCTCGCCCACGCAGACGGTGCGGGTCATGTCGCTCTTGTAGTCGTGGTAGCCGGCGCCGTAGTCCATGACGATCATGTCGCCCTTCTTGACCACGGTCTCGCCGGGCTGGGCGTGCGGGTTGGCACCGTTTGCGCCGGTGGCGATGATTGAGCCAAAGGCCAGGGAGTCGGCGCCGTGGTTGAACATGTAGTTCTCGAGCTCCACGCGGATCTGCTGCTCGGTCATGCCGGGCTTTATGAAGCCGCAGATGTGCGTGAACGCGGCGTCCGTGATGGACTGGGCGTGACGCATGAGCTCGACCTCCTCGGCGTCCTTGACCATGCGCAGGTCGCAGATGTCGCTGTGCATGCGCGGGGTGAGGCAGGCAGTGGAGAGCTCGCTCATGGCCTGGTTGAAGGCATCGAAGAAGGCAAGGTCGCAGGTGTCCTCGACGGCCACGACGCGAGAGCGGGTGGCGCGGGCGCGCTCGGCGGCCCAGGCGGCGGCGCTCACGATTTCTTCATCGATGACCCAGGGGGTGTCGGCGCCCAGGCGCTCGCGGAAGGTGTTGGCGTAGCGGGAGTCCGTGTGGAGCCACTGGCCGTCGGCCGTCACGAAGGCGGTGTGGGCGACCTCGTCGTCAAAGGTGCGCTCCGCCCCGGTGAGCCAGCGCAGGTCGGGGTTGTTGCGCAGGATCACGGCGTCGTAGCCGCGCTCCGCCATGAGGGCGCGCAGGCGCTCGACGCGCCCCGCGCATGCCTTGGCATCTGCCATGTTCTTCTCCTCTGCTCAAGGGCGCGCGGCGACAAGGACTCTCCCGCCGCCGCGCGCATGGTTACCGACTAGATGTTACTCCGCCTGCGAGCGGGCGGCGCACCAGGCGCCCACGTGCTCGCGCAGGGTCGCCTCCTCCACGTTGGTCAGGCGCACGCGGCCGAGGGCGCGCGGCACCTCCACCATGAAGCGGTTGGTGCGCAGGAACCTCTCGGCGCGAAGCGCGTCATAGAGGGCGTCTGCGTCCACGGGGCAATCGACGCTGCCGAGCTCCAGGCGCTCCAGCAGCTCGTCCTGGGTGAACATGTCGTCAAGCGAGAGCTCTCCGGAGGCCACGGCCAGGCGGGCGCAGAAGCGCAGGGCGTCGGCCAGCATGGCGGAGCGCGGCACGTCAGCCCCCACCAGGCCCGAGAGAGCCGCGACGAAGCTCTGGCCGTAGGCTATGGACTGGCGGACGGCCACCGACGTGGAGGCCACCACCTTGCCGCGGCTTCTCAGGGTGGCGGTGAGCTGCTCGGTCAGGGCGTTGAGGTCTCCCGCCACCAGACCGTCGGTGGCGTCGAAGAGGGTCTCGAAGGCCTTGGAGGAGTCCGCCATGGCCGTGGCGGCCATGAGCGCACGGGCGAGAAGGACGTTCTCGCGGGAGGCGGCGTCGTCCCCGGAGAGGCCCATGAGGTCGAGGTCGCAGATCTCGAAGCGGGCAGAGCCGTCCTGCTGCAGCATGTCGGGCGTCCCGCCCACGGCAAGGCCCTGCGGGGTCACGCCCGCAAGGACCGCGGAGACCAGGTCGCAGGGCACGAGGGCCAGCGAGGTGCCGCCGCACCAGGCGTGACACACCATCGTCGCGAGGGAGAGCTCGGGCAGGTGCCCCACGGCGACCACGAGGTCGTCGGAGGTCACGCGCATGCGGGCGAGCTCTGCTGCCACGACGTCCGCATGGGCGAGGTCGCAGCACGCGTCCCCCGAGGGGAGCTCGGCGAGAAGAACCTCGAAGCCCTGGTCGGAGAGGCCTCGGGAGAGCGTCCTCAGAACGTCATCGGAGACGTCGGGCGCGTGCAGGAGCGCGCAGGCGTGCGGTCGGCCGACGACGCTCTTGAGGTCGTGGGCAATGTCGTCCACGATGCCGCGGCCCACGCGGGCGTCCATGGAGGTGCCGCGCAGGGTGACCCACTGGCGGCACTTCTTGACGGGCGCGGGGGCCGGCTCGAGAGCCTCGGCGGCCTCGGGCTCGGCGGTCGCGGCGTCGGCGTCGCCGTTAGCGTCCTGCGGCTCAGCGGTCACGTTCTTCTCGTCCGGCTGGACGTCGTCTTGCTGTGTCATAGCAGGCCCTTCTCCCAGAGGAGGCGGCCGCTCTCAAGCGCCACCTGCTCGAAGGTCTTGTTCCTAATGTCGATGGTGATGTCGGCCGCCTCCCGGTAGAGCGGGTAGCGGTGCCGGTAGAGGCGCTCAGCCTGGCGGGCGCTGCCCAGGTCGGGGCGGCGCTCGCGGCTCCTGATCTGGCGCATGGAGTCAGAGAGGTCTCCGTCGAGAAAGACCACGGTGCCCATCTGCCGCATGAGCCCCGCGTTCTCGGGACGCTCGACGATGCCGCCGCCGCAGCTCACGAGCAGGGACTTCCTGGCCTCGAGGCCTTTGAGAACGCGGGTCTCCTCGTCGCGGAAGGCGTCCTCGCCGTCCTCGGAGAACACGCAGGCTATGGACTTGCCAAGGGCTCGCTCCACCAGGCGGTCCGTGTCCACGCAGGGGCGGTGGAAGAGACCGCTCAGGTTTCGCGCGAGGGTGGACTTGCCGGCACCGAGGAACCCCACGAAGAAGATGTGGTCACATCCCTCGTGGACTACGTATCCCTGTCCTGCCGACTCCACCTTAAAAGCTCCCCCACGCCGCGTTCATCGGCCTGATTCTAGCATGGAGCGCACGGACGCCACGAAAGTTGACAAAGGGACTGTCCCTTTGTCACAAGCGGGGGTTCACTCGCCCTCGAAGGGGTGGTTTCGCAGGGCGAGAAGCTCGAAGACGCGAAAGACCTGCGTGTACCAGAGGTCCCGGCGCGACTGCGGCCTCACCAGGACGGTACGGACGCCGGCGAGGTTGCCTGCGGCGACGTCGGTGAAGACCTGGTCGCCGATCATGACGGTCTTGTCCGGGGTGGCGCAGTGCATCTCCATGGCGCGGCGCAGCGCGAAGGGGGCGGGCTTCATGGCGTGGTCGACGACCTCGCACCCCAGCTCGTCTGCCGTGGCGCGCACCTGGCCGGAGTGGAAGTTGTTGGAGACCAGGCAGAGCGTGAGGCCGGCGGAGCGCGCCTCGGCGAGCCATGCCGTGACCTCGGCCGGAACCCTCCTGGTGTCCCTGGGCACGCAGGTGTTGTCGCGGTCCAGGAGCACGAGCGAGACGCCCTCCCCCACGAGCCAGTCGATGCTCACCTGGGGAAGGGACGCCACGTAGCGCGTTGCCGTGAAGACGCCCATGCTACTGCGGCCTTGCCTCGATGGCCTGCTGGTGCTGCTCGTAGGTCTCCGAGAAGGCGTGGTAGTCGCCGCTGATGAAGAAGTAGTAGTAGCTGGTGTCGTCGGGGTTGCAGGCGGCCTGGATGGAGGCGAGGCCCGGCGAGCAGATGGGCGTGGGCGTGAGGCCCGTGCGCGTGTAGGTGTTCCACTCGTTGTCGTCCTTGAGGTCCGCCGCCGAGAAGTCACCGCCCTTGTAGTAGGCGGTGGTGGCATCGGACTGCAGGGGCATGCCCACGGCAAGGCGGTTGTAGAAGACGGAGGCCACGGTGGCGCGGTCGTCGTCGGAGTTGGTCTCGCGCTCCACGATGGAGGCCACGGTGAGGATGTCCTCCTGCGTGAAGTCCATCTGGAAGCGGGACTTGAGGCTCGCGATGGCCGCGTCGAAGTCGATGCCTGCCATCTCGGTCTGCCACTGCGAGAGCATGGTGCGGATGACAAGGTCGCTCGTGACGTCCTTGCCCGAGAAGTCGTAGGTCTTGGGGAAGAGGTAGCCCTCGAGGGAGTCGTTTTTGGCTGCCGCCAGGAAGGGGTAGTCGGCCACGTAGTTGGACGCCTTGGCCTGGGCGGTGAAGTCGTCAGCCGAGATGCCGAACTGCGACTCGACGGCGGAGGCGACCTTTGCCACGGTGAAGCCCTCGGGAATGGTGAGGGTGGCGGCCGTGGAGTTGGGGCCGCGGCTCAGCAGCTGGATGATGTTGTCCAGGGAGTCGCCCGTCACGAGGGAGTAGGTGCCGCTCTTGAGGCCGAGCTCGGAGTTGGTGCGCCTGACCTGGTTGAGGAAGTCGCTCTTGGACTCGATGACGCCGGCGTCGTAGAGGGCCTGCGCGATGGCGGAGGCACCAGAGCCGTCAGGAATCGTGACCTCGACGACCTGGCCGGCGGTTATCTGTTGCTTGTCCCCGTCGGAGGAGGCGGAGCCCGTGAGGCGCGGGATGACGAGAAGCACAACCAGCCCGATTACGGCCGCCGCGGCGACGATGCCGCCGATGACGAGGGGAAGGGCGCTGGCGCGCCCCTGCTTGCCGCGCTTGCGGACATTGCCGGAGCCGGCGCGGCGCGTGGCCTGGGCGGTGCGGCTTGAGACCCCGGTGGAGCCCAGGGCGCTCCTGGCGCCCACGGCGCCGGTGGAGCCGGCCCTGCGGCCAGGGGCGGCCTGCGGGCGCATGCGGCTGGCGGGACGGGTCGTGCCCGACGTGCGCTGGCGCGCCTGCGGGGTGCGGGGCGCCTGCCCGGAGCCGCCGAAGTGGGCTGCGTGACGAGGCGCCTGGCCGTTGGGAGTACTCATGTAATGCCTTACTGCTCGTGTCTGGCGTCGAGCCAGGATTGCAGGAAGAGGGACGCCGCAACCATGTCGACCTTGCCGCGCATGGACTTTTCGGAGAGGCCCTGCTCCCTGAGAATACGCTTGGCCTCCTGGGAGGACAGGCGCTCGTCGGCAAACTCAAGAGGAAGACCACACGCGTCGGCAATCTGACGCGCCTGGGACATGATGCGCTCGGCCTGCGGCCCGTCCTCCCCCGCCATGGTCTTGGGACGGCCACACACCAGGACGTCGGGCTCCCAGTCCTCCAGCACGCGCCGGAACGTGGACGCGTGCTGGAGGACCTCCTGCGCGGGAAGGACGCAGACCGGGGAGGCCACGCGACCGGCAGGGTCGCACACGGCGACGCCGACGCGGACCTCCCCGATGTCAAGGGCGAGTGCGCGCACTAGAGGCCGAGCTCCTTCTTGGCGGCCTCGAGGGCAGCATCGATGCCGGAGATGTCGGAGCCACCGGCCTGGGCCATGTTGGGCCTGCCGCCACCGCGGCCGCCCACCATGCCGGCGATGGCCTTGACCACGTTGCCGGCGGCAAAGCCGGAGGCGACGGCGGCGTCGGTTGCGCCGGCGAGAAGGGCGACCTTGCCGTCGGGCGTGGCGGAGGCGATGACGCAGGCCACCGGCTCACCGTTGGCGGCGTCGCGGATGCCGTCCCAGGCGGAGCGCATGTCCTTGCCGGCCAGGCCGTCCAGGCGGGCGACGACGAGCTTGTAGCCGTTGTGGTCGACGGCGGACTTGAAGGCGGCCGCGACCTTGTCGCTACCGGCGCCGGTGGTTGCGGCCTCGAGCTTCTTCTGGGTGTCGCGCAGCTCGCGCAGCAGGGACGCCACGCGCTCGGTGACGTCGGCCGGACGGCACTTGAGCTGGGCCGCGACCTCGCTCATCTGGGCCAGGCGCTCGTCGACGTACTCGATGGCGCCGGCGGAGGTGACGGCCTCGATGCGGCGGGCGTTGGAGCCCACGGAGCTCTCGGAGACAATCTTGAAGAAGCCGAGGTCGGCGGTGTTGCGGGCGTGGGTGCCACCGCACAGCTCGCGGCTGAACGGGGCGTCGGACTCGCCGGTGGAGACCACGCGCACAACGTCGCCGTACTTCTCGCCAAAGAGGGCGACGGCGCCGGTGGCGCGGGCGTTCTCGAGGCTCATGACGCGGGTCACGATGGGCTCGGCGGCAAAGATCTCTGCGTTGACAAGGCCCTCGACACGCTCGAGCTCGTCGGCGGTCATGGCCTCGAAGTGCGTGAAGTCAAAGCGCAGGCGGCCCGGCTCGACGAGGGAGCCGGCCTGGGAGACGTGCTCGCCCAGGACCTGCTTGAGGGCGGCGTCCAGGAGGTGCGTGGCGGTGTGGTTGCGGCGGATGAGCTCGCGGCGGCCGTGGTCGATGGTGGCGGTGACGGTGGCGCCAACCTCGAGGGTGCCCTGCTCGACGACGCAGACGTGGGCGTACAGGCTGCCCTTGCCCTTGGTGTCGGTCACGCGCAGGGTGGCGCCATCGCAGCGGATGGCGCCGGTGTCGCCGCACTGGCCGCCCATCTCGGCGTAGAAGGGCGTGGCATCAAGGACGACCTCGACCTCGGAGCCCTCGGCGGCGCTGGCCACCTCGGAGCCCTCGGAGACGATGGCCAGGACCTTGGCCTCGCAGGACTCCTCGTCGTAGCCGCGGAAGTCGGTTGCGGCGAGCTTGTCGGAGAGCGCCGTCCAGACGTTGTTGAAGTCGCCCCAGGCGTCGCGGTTGGCGGCGGCGCGCGCACGCTCCTTCTGCTCGGTCATGCAGGCGTCGAAGGCGGCCATGTCGACCTCGTGGCCGGCGGCCTCGGCGATCTCGACCGTGAGGTCGATGGGGAAGCCATAGGTGTCATGCAGCTTGAAGGCCACCTCGCCGGGGAGCTCGGCGCCCTCGGCCAGGCCCGCGATGGCGGCGTCCAGGTAGGAGCGGCCGTTGTCCAGCGTCTGGGAGAAGCGCTCCTCCTCGGCGGAGACGATGCCCTTCACCAGGGCGACGTTCTTGAGGAGCTCGGGGTAGGCCTCGCCCATGAGGCGGTTGACCTCGTCGATGAAGGTGGTGAGGAAGGCGTCCTCGATGCCCAGCAGGCGGCCGTGGAAGACGGCGCGGCGCAGCAGGCGGCGCAGGACGTACTCGCGGCCCTCGTTGCCCGGCAGGATGCCGTCGGAAATCATGAAGTCCACGGCGCGGGCGTGGTCAGCGATGATGCGCAGGCTGCGGGAGGCGCCGGAGTAGTCGTCGGCCACGTAGCTCTTGCCGGAGATCTTCTCGCCGAGAGCGATGAGGGACTGCATGAGGTCGCCGTCGTAGTTGGCGCTCTTGTGCTGCAGGATGGCGGCCATGCGCTCCAGGCCCATGCCCGTGTCGAGGTTGCGGTGCGGCAGCTCCGGCATGGAGCCGTCCTCCTGGCGGTCGAACTGCGTGAAGACGAGGTTCCAGAACTCGAGGAAGCGGTCGCAGTCGCAGCCGGGCTTGCAGTCGGGCTTGCCGCAGCCCACCTCGGGGCCCTGGTCGTAGTAGATCTCGGAGCAGGGGCCGCAGGGGCCGGTGGGGCCGGCGGCCCAGAAGTTGTCGTCCTCGCCGAGGCGGGAGATGTGGTCCTCGGCCACGCCCAGGGAGCGCCACACGTCGTGGGTCTCGTCGTCGTCGGTGAAGACGGTGAAGTAGAGGCGGTCCACCGGGAGCTTGAACTTCTCGGTGATGAGCTCGAAGGCCCAGGTGCAGGCCTGCTGCTTGGAGACGCCGCCGAAGGAGAAGTCTCCGAGCATCTCGAAGAAGGACAGGTGACGGCCGTCCTCGCCGATGCAGTCGATATCATTGGTGCGGACGCACTTCTGGCAGGAGCAGGCGCCGATCTCCTTCATGGTCTTCTTGCCCTGGTAGAACTCCTTGAACTGGTTCATGCCGGCGTTGGCGAGAAGCAGGGAGGGGTCGTCGGGCACGAGCGACGAGCTGGGGTACAGCTTGAGGCCGCGCTCCTCGAAGAAGCTGAGGAACGTCGAGCGGATCTCAGCGGTGGTCATGGTAGGAAAGTCTGCGGTGCTCATATCTCTCCCTGCTATCGGGGTTCTTCTGCACATACGGATTAGGAGTATACCGCGAGCGGACACGCGGCGAGAAGAACGCACGAAGGCACCAGACTAGGGGCCGGGCGCAGGCCGCCCCCGCTACGCGAGGAGCTCGAACTCGAGCAGGTCCAGACGGCCGCCACCGCGATGGCGCAGGTAGAGGGCACTCCTTGGGCCTGCCGGCTCCAGGGGCGCGGCAAAGTCGGCCCACGCGCGTCCCGCAGCAGCCACGTCCACCGTTCCCAGCAGGCGAGAGAAGCCCGCGTCGTCGGAGACCTCCACGACGCCAGCGCCCCGCCCGCGGGCGACGAGCCTGATGCCGCGCGTCTGCGAGAGGTCAAGGTACTTGAAGCCGCAGACGGCGCCGTCGCGCAGGTTTGCCACGTACTGGCGGGCACCTCTCCCCCGGCCCTCCTGCGTGAGGAAGGGGTGTGCCGCCAGGGCTCGCCTGGGGTGCGGGCCGTCCACGCGGCCCACGCCGTCCGCGCTCCAGAGGTTGCAGGCGAGGCGCGCCTGGTAGGTGCCCACGCCCGGCAGGGTGCCCGCGAGGCCCGAGGTGGTGACCTCGGCCTGGAGCCAGCTGCCGCGGCCGTCGGGGAGAAGCTCCTCGGCGCAGGCCTGGCGCGCATAGGAGCTGCGGTTGGTCTGCCGGTGGTAGAAGACGTAGGTCCTCTGCCCCAGGCGCAGGAGGCCGCCGTGGGTGTTTCCCAGGTAGTTGGTGCCATGGGCCTCGTCGGGATGTCCCGGAAGGCCCACGTCCCCTATTGAGACCAGGACGCCGCCGTAGGCAAAGCCGCCGTCGGGGCGGCTGCTCGTGGCGTAGCAGAGCTCGTAGTTGGCCACGGAGCTGTAGACAAAGACGCAGCGGCCGTCCAGCTTGCGGATGGAGCTCGCCTCGAAGAAGCCGTGGCCGAGAAAGGCCGGGTCGTCCGTCGCCATGAGCAGGCGCTGGGGCCCGCGCACCGTCAGCATGTCAGGCGCAAGCTCCAGCACGTAGGCGCCGTCGCTTGCCGTGCGGACGCCGCCCGTGGCGAGCGCCGGCACGGGCGTCCTGAAGCCGGAGTAGAGCCAGACGCGGCCGTCGTCGTCTACTAGCACCGCCGGGTCGAAGGCAAAGCCGTCGCCCGCGCGGCGACCGTAGGGCGTGCCGTCCGGGTAGTGGACGCGCCCCAGGTACTCGTAGCGGCCGGCCGGGCTGTCGCAGACGGCCACGCCGATGGTGCCCATGAAGTCGAAGGCGTAGAAGAGGTAGTAGCGGCCGTCGGCGCCCCGCGCAACGTCAGGCGCGAAGAGCAGGCGCAGCCCCAGGCGGTTTGCCGGGTCCTGGCCGCGGCGGTAGATGACGCCCTCCTCGCGCCAGGCGGCAAGGTCGTCCACGGGGGCAGACCAGCAGACGTAATCCCCCACGCAGAAGATGGGCGCGCCAAAGCGGTCGTGCGAGCCATAGAGGTAGACGCGGTCCCCAAAGACGTGGGGCTCGCCGTCTGGAACGTACTCCCACTCCGGCATGAAGGGGTTGGCGCCGGGATGCCCGCCCTGGCCGGAGGCGACGTCCGGCCGGCTCATCGACCGTCGCCGCCGTCGTCTTGCGGCGCGTCCCTCTCGCCAAGGACGTCAGGTGAGAAGGACAGGCGAGAGCCCTCGAAGAAGCGCTCGTCGTCCAGGGCGTCCAGCGCCGGGATGGGGTCGCCCTTCTCGTCGACGTAGGGGCGGCTCCAGAAGAGGGCGCCGTCCTCGGAGACGATCTGGCGCCCGGTGCGGGTCTCGAAGAAGTAGACGAAGAAGCCGCGCAGGGCCGCCGTGACCGGCACGGCGATGACCATGCCCACGGGGCCACCCAGGCAGCCGCCGACGATGATGCCGACCAGCGAGAGCGCCGGGTGGATCTTGACGGCGCTGCGCATCACCATGGGAGACAGCAGGTTGTCGGCCACGTTCTGGGCGACCATGGCAATGACCAGCGTCCACAGGGCGCAGACCGGGCTCACAAAGAGCCCGAGCAACGTCCCGGCCACGGCCGAGAGCATGGGGCCGATGACCGGGATGAAGTGCAGCACGAAGGTGAGGGCACCCACCAGGCCCGCGTAGGGGTGGCCGACCAGGACCAGGCCCACGGCCACCATGAGGCCGTCGGCGATGGACGTGATGAGGGTGCCGCGCATGTAGCCGCCGGTGGAGCGCGAGAGCACGGCCAGAATGAGGGTCACGTCCCGCCCGCGCTCGGGACCGACGACGCGCACCAGCTCGCGCGCCATGCGCGGGTAGTCCACGGCAAACCAGTAGGCCAGGATAATGCCAAGGAAGAACGTGGTGAAGTCGCTCGCCAGGGCGCTCAGGTTTGCGGCGAGGCCGCCGGAGACCTGGCGGGCAAGGTCGCTCGCCATGGAGCTGCCCATGGTCGAGGCGGTGCCCACCAGGGAGTTCACGAGGTTCTGGACGTTGGAGTTCTCGCTCGTGCCCACCTTGGCCCAGAAGTCGGCCAGGGCCTGGTTGACCTGCGTCACGTAGGAGGGGACGTTGCGCAGCAGCACCACGAGCTCCTGCAGGAGCGGCCCGCCCACGAAGGCGAGAAGCGCCGCCAGCGCCACGAGGAAGGCGAGAAGCGCCAGGAAGGCCGCTGCCCCGCGCGGCACGCCAGCATCCTCCAGGCGGTTTGTTATGGGGCTGCAGACAAAGCCCACCACGCCGCCGACCAGCAGCAGCTCCAGGGCCTGCTGGACGAAGGAGAGGGCGCCCACGACCAGCCACGCCGCCACGAAGGCGCCGACGACCGTCCATACCGCGAGCGCGCGCGGACGCCAGCGGTCCACGCGCGCCTGGGAGTCATGCCTGTCCGGACGACTGCTCAACGCATCAGCCCCTCGGGGTCGATCTTGTCCTGTATCTTGCGCAGCGTGCGGCGCAGAAGGCGGCTCACCTGCACCTGGGAGACGCCCAGGCGCTTGGCAATCTCCACCTGCGTGAGGCCGTCGATGAAGCGCATGCGCACGATCTCCTGCTCGCGCGGCGAGAAGTCACTGATGGCGTCGTCGATGACCATGCGGTCGTCCGAGGCGTCGAGGTCCTCGTCGACGGAGCCGAGGCGGTCGATGAGAGCCGGGGCCTCGTCGTCCTCAGAGGAGCCGCCCGCCTCCAGTGAGACAGACGTGTAGGCCCCGGAGGACTCCATGGCCTCGAGGATCTCCTCGGCGCCGACGCCGAGCTTGGCCGCGATCTCCTCAACGGAGGGGCTGCGCTGCAGCTCGACCGTGAGCTCGTCGGTGGCCTGGTTGACCTTGGCGGAGAGCTCCTGAAGGCGACGGGGCACGCGGATGGACCAGCCCTTGTCGCGGAAGTGGCGCTTGATCTCTCCCAGGATGGTGGGCGTAGCGTACGTGGTGAACTCCAGGCCGCGCTCCGGGTCAAATCGGTCGATGGCCTTGATGAGGCCGATGGTTCCGACCTGCACGAGGTCGTCCAAGGGCTCGCCGCGGTTCTTGAACTTGGAGGCGAGGAAGCGCACAAGGTTGAGGTGGCTCACGATGAGCTGGTCACGGGCCTCCTCGTCGCCCTTCTCCTTGTACAGGCGGAAGAGCTCGTGGGTGCGCTCCTTGTCCCAGGCATCCTTGCCCTTGGGGGCGCGACGCACGGCACGGGCCTCCGAGGCGTCCCTCTGGGGCGCCTGCGGCACCCGCTCCTCGGCGCGGGCGCCCTCGGGCTTGGGGACGCTACTCGTCATGGGCACCGCCCGTCCGCTTGGTGAGGCTCAGGGTCCGCCCGTCCTCGGAGATGGAGCTCTCGTCGCAGATGGCGGCGAGAAGCGCCTCCACGAGCTCGAGGGACTCGTCGGCATCGGCCGCGCCGAGGTCCTCGCCAAGCGAGAAGTCCATGGACACGGCCTCGTCGGAGATGCCGAAGACGATGCCGCACTCCTGCTGGCCGGTGGCGCAGGCATAGACGAAGCCCTCCTCGGCGGCCATGCGGGCGTCCTCGACCTCGTCGACGCCCATGTCGCAGGTGACGGCCAGGGAGGCCGCGGTCATGCGCACGATGCGGGCAAAGCCGGGCTCGGCGGGAACGGTGAGGCAGACGCGCTTCTGGTCCATGGCGCGCCCCCTACTCTGCGTCGGCCGCGGAGGCGGCGCCATCGGGGTCGGACTCGGGCTTCTCGGCGCTGTCGGCGGCGGGGGCGACGGCGTCGTAGTCCACGTAGGAGACCGTGCGGGCCGGGCGCTCGGCGGGCTCGGGGACGGTCACGCCCTCGAGGGACGCGGGCGCGGCGCCCTCGGAGATCTGGGCGGGGGCGCAGGACTTGCGGCCGCCGGCGATCTTGCCCACCACGCCGGCCACGGCGCTGGCGGCGCCCGAGACGGCGCCGTTGACGGCCTCGGTCACGCCGGCGGCGGTGCCGGACACGGAGGCCACGTCGTCCAGGATGGCGTTCACGCTGGCAAGGGACTCGTTGGCGGAGTCCAGGGCGGTGTTGGCCTTCTCCATGAGGGCGGGGACGTCCTTGACCGCGGGCTGGAGCTCGTCGACCATGCCGTCAAGCTTGGCCACGATGGGCTGCGTCTGGGCGATGACCTCGTTTGCCGTGGACGCGACCTCGTCGATGGACTTGCGCGCGCCGCGCACGGTGAGCGCGACCTCGATGACGGCCCAGATTCCAACGAGCGCCAGCACGATGAGCGCGATGTCCAGATAGTTCATGGGAGCCCCCTTCGGGAGGATTGGGTTTGCCTTGCGCATTCTGTCATTCTACCCGAGTGCGCCCACGCGAGTCCGCGCGCTCGGGCGCCTCCACGCCTCGGCGCAGTGCGCAAAATAACGACCCCGCGCCCTTCTCGCCTGCGTTTTCGCAGGTGAGAAGGGCGCGGGGTCGTTATTTTGTACGCTATTTGCCCGCCGACAGCACCGGCGGCGAGCTAGGAGCGGTCGCGGGCGGCGACGTCGAGGCGCCAGGCCTCCCAGCCGCGGGGGCTGGGGTGGTAGAAGCAGCCGCGGTCAAGGCCCTCGGGCAGGTAACGCTGGTCGACCCAGCCCTCCGGGTAGTTGTGCGGGTAGAGGTAGGGGCCATACTCGTCCGAGCCGGGGCGGTGGCGGTCGCGCAGGTAGTTGGGCACCTCGCGGCGCGGGCCCTGGCGGACCTCGGCCAGGGCGGCGTCGATGCCGGCCTCGCAGGCATTTGACTTGGGGGCAAGCGCAAGGTAGGTGGCAGCCTGGGCCAGGTTGATGCGACACTCCGGCATGCCGATGACCTCGGTGGCGCGGAACGCCGCCTCGGCGATAAGAAGGGCCTGCGGGTCGGCGTTGCCCACGTCCTCGGAGGCGCAGATCATGATGCGTCGCGCGATGAACTTTGGGTCCTCGCCGGCGTCGAGCATGCGCGCGAGCCAGTAGAGCACGGCATCCGGGTCGCTCCCGCGCATGGACTTGATGAAGGCGCTGATGATGTCATAGTGCATGTCGCCAGACTTGTCGTAGGACAGGCCGCGGCGCGGGTTTGCCTCCAGGACGTTCTCGGCGGTGATGGTGACGGGGGCCTCGGCGGAGGGCTCGGTGCCGTCCACGGGCGCGGCCATCTGACTTGCCAGCTCAAGCGAGGTCAGGGCCGCTCGCCCGTCTCCCCCGGAGAGCTTCACGATCTCATCCTCGGCCTCGGGCGAGAGCACGAAGGCCCCGGCCAGGCCGTTCTCGGACGCGCAGGCGCGCTCGACCATCTGGCGCACGGAGGCGTCATCCAGCGGCTGGAGCTCAACCACGCGGCTGCGGCTGATGAGGGCCGAGTTGACCTCGAAGTAGGGGTTCTCCGTCGTGGCGCCCACCAGCACGACAGTGCGGTCCTCCACGGCGTGGAGAAGCGCGTCCTGCTGGCTGCGGTTGAAGCGGTGGATCTCATCCACAAAGAGGATGGTGCGCCGCCCGCTGGTGAGAAGGCGGCTCTCGGCGGCCTCGATCTCTCGGCGCAGGTCCTTGACCGTGCCCGTGACGGCCGAGACCTCGACGAACTCCGCGTGCGTGGAGTGCGCGATGATGCGCGCCAGGGTGGTCTTTCCGGTGCCGGCAGGCCCGTACAGCAGCACGGATGAGAGCGTGTCGTGCTCTATGGCGCGCCTGAGCCAGCTACCCTCGCCCACGGCCTGGGCCTGGCCCAGGTACTCGTCAAGGGTCTGCGGGCGCATGCGAGCAGCGAGCGGCGCGTTGTCGTTGCGGCGGGCGCGCTCTATGTGTGCGAATAAGGTCTCCATGGGAACAATTGTACTACATGTTGAGGAGTGCCGGACCGCCTGGCTTCTCCCCAAATGTACCTCGCGCAAAGGACGCGCTCAAAAACATTTGGGGAGAAGCCCGGCGGTCCGGCTCAGCCTACAGGGGCAATTTGGGGTGCCTAGGTTGTTGCCGCGAGCCATCGATTGGCAGAGGCCGATAAAATGGTAGGTAATTATTTTAATTGGATACAAAAGGGCAGGTGGCGGAGGAGAGGGTCAAAAAAGTCCGGGCGTGGCGGTTTGGGGCGGCGGCGGTCCTAGCGGGAGGACTTGGCCAGGGCCAGGGCGACGAGGGTTCCGGCGGCGCCCATGGCGGCCATGATGACCAGGACGGGGATGAAGGAGCCTAGGCGCTCGGCCAGAAGGCCGGCACCCCAGGAGCCAAGGACGGCGCCGAAGATGCTGTAGGTGTTGACCACAGCCATGTTGGAGGCCATGTTGGCCATGCCCCACTCGGTGCGGGTCACAAAGGGCATGCAAACCACGGCGGCGCCCCACGCAAGGCCCGCCACCAGGCACGCCACGGTCATGAGGGCCGTGCTCTCCCCCAGCAGGGAGAGGACGAGCAGGATGGTGCCCACCATGGAGAGAAGGCCCACGCCCACCATGGTACGGCCCCGGCCAAGGCGGTCGAGCAGCGTTCCGGCCACAAGGCGCCCCAGGCCGTTGCCCACGTTGACGAAGCCGATGACGAAGGCCGCCCCGAGGGCGTCAACGCCCAGGGAGGCCGGAAGCTCCTTGCCGATGCCGGTGATGCCCATGCCCACGGAGCCAAGCATGAAGAGGAAGACGTAGAGCAGGCGGAAGGTGCGGTCCCCCACCATCTGCGCCACGCCGCAGTCGCGAACAGGCGCGGCATCGGCGCCCCCGGCGGACTGGGCGGGAACGGCGGCGGGGAGCTTGGCCAGCTCGTCGGCCGTGGGCTCGCGCAGGATGAGGGAGCAGGCGACCGTCAGCGCGGAGAAGACCACGCCCACGCCCACGAAGGCAACGCGCCAGGCGAGCACGGTGTAGAGCTGCGCGGCCACCGGGCCCAGGAGGAACCCGCCCATGCCGAAGCCCATGAGCGAGACGCCCTGCGCCATGCCGCACGCGTCGGGGAACCACGAGGTCACCACCGGGATGACCACGTTGTAGACGAGGCCGATGCCAAGGCTGGCAAGAACGCCGTAGGTGAGGTAGACCACCGCGAGCGCGGAGGGGCCGTCCACCAGCGAGGACCCGACGAAGCCCGCCAGCAGCAGGGCCGCGCCCAGCAGGTAGACCGGGCGGACGCCCACGGCGGACTCGATCTTTCCTGCCAGGAGGTTTCCAATGGTGAAGGCCACGATGGAGATGGCAAAGATCAACGTCATGCCCGAGACGCTCCAGTCGAACTGGGCCTTGAGCGGCGCCATGAGCACCGAGTACGCGTAGATGAGGCCGAGGAAGAGCAGGAGCAGCGTTCCCACCGCAAGCGTGAGGACGCGACGTGCGCGAAGGTTCATGGGACGCCTTTCGGGCCGGGCGGCGGCCACGGACGGCCGCGCGAGTTGTGTTCCGCCTGAGAAGTTTGGGCCATCGTGACGCGTGTCAGTCCGCCACTGCCTTGATTTTCACGCCTTGCCCACACAAACGGAACGGCGAGAAGAACACGGGTTCTTCTCGCCGTTATAAAGGCAATCTATATGTGTAGGCCATGTGGACGCAAAACAAAGATGCCAAACGCGCGTTCTGCCTACGAAAGCTCTGCGACGGCGGTCTTGAGCTCCTCGGTGCGGTTGGTGGCCTCCCAGGTGAAGTCCGGGTCGTTGCGGCCGAAGTGGCCATAGGCGGCCGTCTTCTCGAAGATGGGGCGGCGCAGGTCGAGGTCGCGGATGATGGCGCCGGGGCGCAGGTCGAAGACCTTCTCGACGGCCTGCTCGATCACGTCGTCGGCGACGACGCCGGTGTCGTGGGTGTCCACCATGACGGACAGTGGGTGGGAGACGCCGATGGCGTAGGCCAGCTCGACCTCGCACTTGTGCGCCAGGCCCGCGGCCACGACGTTCTTGGCCACCCAGCGGGCGGCGTAGGCGGCGGAGCGGTCGACCTTGGTGCAGTCCTTGCCACTGAAGGCGCCGCCGCCGTGGCGGCCCATGCCGCCGTAGGTGTCGACGATGATCTTGCGACCGGTGAGGCCGGTGTCACCCATGGGACCGCCGACCACAAAGCGGCCGGTGGGGTTGACGTAGATGTCGGCGCCGTCCCACTTGATGCCCTGGGCGTCCAGGACGGGGGCGATGACGTGCTCGACCATGTCGGCCTTGACCTGGGCCATGTCGGTCACGGAGTCGGCGTGCTGGGTGGAGACCACGACAGCCGTGACCTCGACGGGGCGGTCGTCCTCGTAGCGGACGGTGACCTGGGTCTTGCCGTCCGGGCGCAGGTAGGGCACGGTGCCGTCCTTGCGGACGGTGGCCAGGCGCTCGGACATGCGCTGGGCCAGGTAGGCGGGCATGGGCATGAGGACGTCGGTCTCGTCGGAGGCGTAGCCGAACATCATGCCCTGGTCGCCGGCACCCACCTCGTCGATGGGATCGGTCGTGCGGCCGGCCTGCGCGTCAAAGGACTCGTCGACGCCCTGGGCGATGTCGGGGCTCTGCTCGTGGATGAGGTTGAGCACGCCGCAGGTCTCGCAGTCAAAGCCGTACTTTGCGCGGTCGTAGCCGATGCGGCGGATGGTGTCTCGGGCAATCTTCTGGACGTCCACGTAGGCCTCGGTGCGCACCTCTCCGGCCACGATGACGGTTCCGGTGGTGACGAAGGTCTCGCAGGCGCAGCGGACGTTCTCGACGTTGGCGGGCACGCCGTCGGGAGAGACGTAGCCCTTCTCCTGCAGCTCCGCCTCCTTGGCCAGGATGGCGTCAAGGATGGCGTCGGAGACCTGGTCGCAGATCTTGTCGGGGTGACCCTCGGTTACGCTCTCGGAGGTGAAGTAGTAGCTCTTGTGTGACATGCGAATGCTTCCTTTCTGCTTGCTGTCACCATGTTGGAGCCGGGCAGGTCAGACACCCGGCAGCGTTGCCTTGGTTGGCGAGGGGCGCCAGGCGAGAAGGCCTGCGCCGCCGCGACGCTAGCTCGCGCGGTCCAGCCCCAGGCGCTCCTGGGCCTTGGACGTGCCCATGCCCTCGAAGGCCAGGCGCACGAGCTGCGCGGAGAACTCGTCGGAGTCGGATAGGGCGTTCTCCTCGGGCTGCTCCAGGACGGCGAAGGTGAAGGCGCCGGCGATGGCGATGGCCCCCAGGCGGCTGCTCACCTCTGGGCGCACGAGCCCCTCCTCCTTGGCGCGGTCGAACTGCGCCGAGAAGATGGAGACGATGCGCGCCAGGCGCGTCTCCACGGAGGGCAGGACGGACTTCTCGGTGTTGGAGACCTCCCGGCCCATGGCCAGGGCCAGCGGGCTTCTGGGCCTCATGCCGCAAGCGAGCACGCGGGCGATACCCTCGATGGACTCCATGGCCGAGCTCGCCTTGGCCACGGCGCCCTCGATCTGGTCCACGAGGTCGTCGATGGAGGCGTCAAAGATCGCCTGGACCAGCGCGCCCTTGTCGGCAAAGTAGTAGTAGAGGGCGCCCTTGGACATCTGGCAGCGGGCGGAGACCTCGCTCATCTGGAAGTCGGTGTTGCCACGCTCCACCATGAGCTCGGTGGCGGCTGCCATGATCTTCTCGCGCGTGGCCGCGCTCTTGCGAGTCTTGGCACCGCTCCTCAGGCGCGTGGCGCCACGGGCCGCGGCAGTCTCTATGCCGCCCTTGGCCGCCGCGTGCACGGTGCGGATGCCGCGCGCTATATCCTCGGTCACGTCCTTGTCTAGAAGGCTCATGAGACTCTCCCCCACCATTGTTTGACTTGGACCAGTCTAGCATCCCCTCTTCATTTTTGAGCTTATTTCAAAAAAACTGGACACCTGCGTTTAGGAATGCCCACACCTTGGTAAATTGAGATGCGGTCGAATCCGCACCAAAGCAACTGCAAGGCAGGTGGGGCGCGCCCCACATAGATACTAGAGGGAGAGCGAGGCCGGTGAGAAAGGCATTCCAGATATTCAAGAGGGACCTCAGGAGGCTCCTCAAGAACCCCGTGGCCGTCATAGTCACCCTTGGCGTTGCCGTTATCCCGTCCCTGTACGCGTGGTTCAACATCCTCGCCAACTGGGACCCCTACGAGAACACCTCCACCGTGCCCATCGCCGTCGTCATAGACGACGAGGGCGCAGAGGTCGGTGACATGGGCCAGATCAACGCCGGCGACATGATCCGCGAGCAGCTGGAGGAGAACACCCAGCTGGGCTGGACCTTCCTCGACTCCGAGGACGAGGCCGTGGAGGGCGTGCGCAGCGGCAGGTACTACGCCGCCTTCGTCGTGCCGTCCGACTTCACCGCCTCCCTGGGAGACATCGTCGACGGCGACGTCAGCCCCGCCCACATCTCGTACTACGTCAACGAGAAGGCCAACGCCGTGGCCCCCAAGGTCACCGACACCGGCTCCACCACCCTGGACAACAAGATCACCGACCAGTTCCTGGAGGTGGCGGGCAAGACCGTCACCGAGAAGCTCCAGGGCGCGGTGGGCGACGTCGCCGCCAAGGCCGACGAAGCGCGCGACTCTGTCGTCACCGACCTGCGCGACGTCTCCGGCACCCTGACCGGCCTGGCCGACGGCCTCGACGGCGCCCAGGGCACCCTCGCCGACGCCCGCGCCACCGTGGCCCAGGCCCGCACCACCCTGCAGGACCTCTCCGGCAGCGCCACGCGCGTCTCTGCCAGCCTGGGCGACGCGCTCGACGGGCTCTCCGACACCCGCGCCAAGGCCACGAGCCTGGCCGCCCAGCTCTCCGGTGCCCTCGGCAGCGGGGCCGGCTCCCTCTCCGGCATCTCCGCCGACGCAAACCACGCCATCGGCCAGGTCACCGGCGACATCGGCTGGGCCCAGGGCAAGCTCGACGGTGCCATCTCCCAGGTGGGCGGCATCTCCGACGACACCCTGGGGAGCCTCGTCACCTCCCTCGGCCGCATCTACAACAAGGTCAACGCCCTTCCCGACGGCACCGCGGGCAAGGCCGACGCCCTGGCCGCCCTCGATGACGCCATCGCCCAGGTCAAGACCGCTCAGGCGGACCTCGCCGGCAAGGTGGGGACCCTGAGGCAGGTCTCCTCCGACATAAAGGACGCAAACGACACCGTGAGCGGCCTCGCCGACGGCGTGAACGACGCCATCCAGAGCGGCGCCTCCGGCCTCTCTGGTCTGCAGCAGCAGGTCTCTGGCACCACCGTGCCCGCGCTCTCCGCCGTCCTGGACGACATCTCTGCCGACGCGGGCCAGCTCGCGGGCGGCGCGGCCGCCATCGCGCCCATGCTCGACCAGGTGGACGCCACCCTCTCCCAGCTGGACGGCATTCTCGCCCAGTGCGCCGACTCGGTCTCGGACGCCGCCTCGTCCGTGAGGGACGCCGGGCAGAAGGTGGCCTCGCTCGCCGACGACGTGGCCGCCATCGAGGGCATCGAGACCGTGGGCGCCGTGAGCGACGTCCTGGACCTCGACCCCGAGGACGTGGGCACCTTCCTGGGCTCGCCCGCCCAGCTCGTCACCGAGTCGGTCTTCCCCGTCGCCAACTACGGCAGCAACGTCACGCCGTTCTACACCAACCTGGCCCTGTGGGTGGGCGGCTTCGTGCTCGTGGCCATCTACAAGCTCGAGGTCGACGACGAGGGCGTGGGCGACTTCAAGCCCTGGCAGGGCTTCTTCGGCCGCTGGCTGCTGCTCAACCTCATCGGCCAGCTCCAGGCCATCATCTGCTGCGTGGGCGACCTCTGCCTGGGCATCCAGTGCGTCTCTCCGGTGGCCTTCGTCTTCGCCGGCATGGTGGAGTCCTTCGTCTACGTCTTCTTCATCTACGCGCTCTCCGTGGCGTTCAAGCACATCGGCAAGGCGCTGGGCGTCCTTCTCGTCGTGCTGCAGATCCCGGGCGCCTCGGGCCTCTACCCCATCGAGATGCAGCCCGAGTTCTTCCAGGCCCTCAAGCCCTGGCTGCCCTTCACCTACGGCATCAACGCCATGCGCGAGTCCATCGCCGGCTTCTACGGCAACTACTACGCCCAGAACCTCGGCATGCTGCTGGTCTTCCTCATCCCGGCGCTTCTGGTCGGCGTGGCGGCCCGCAGGCACCTGCTCAACATCAACGCGCTCTTTGACCGCCGCCTTGCCGAGACGGACCTCATGATCTCCGAGCGCACCGACATGGAGGGCGCGCGCTTCCGCCTCTCCACTATCGTCAAGGCCCTCATGGACTCCGGCGGCTACAAGCGCACCTTCATGGCCCGCGTGGCCCACTTCGAGCTGCGCTACCCCGTCTACGTCAAGCGCGGCTTTGCGGCCCTCATCATCGTGCCGCTGGCCCTCACGGCCCTCATGTTCGTGCTGCCGGCCAAGTTCGGCCTCATGGTGGTCTGGGTCATCTCGCTGGTGGTCATCTGCACCTTCCTCATCGTGGTGGAGTACCTCCACAGCCGCGTGGGCCAGAAGACCACGCTTGCCGACATGTCCCGCGAGGAGCTCTACGGGCTTCTGGACGCCGAGCTCAAGGAGGAGTTCATGGCCTTCGCGCCACTGGAGAAGATCAGGCTCGACCGCGAGGCCGAGCAGGACGGCGCGTCCGCCGACCCGCTGTCCGACGCGGCCGCCGCGAGCAGGCCGGCCGGCAGGGGCGACGACGCCCAAGACGGCCGCGGCCAGAGGGGCGGTGAGGCCCGATGAGGAAGATCTGGGAGCTCGTCCGCTATGACTTCAGGCACGTCCTATCCAACGTGATCAGCCTCGTGGTCTGCGTCGGCATGATCGTGGTGCCCTGCTTCTACGCGTGGTTCAACATCGCGGGCAGCTGGGACCCCTACGGAAACACCAAGAACCTCAAGGTGGCCGTGGCCAACGCCGACGGCGGCTACACGAGCGAGCTCATCCCCGTGAGCCTCAACATGGGCGAGCGCATGACCTCCGAGCTGCGCGAGTCCACCTCCATCGGCTACACCGTGACGAGCGAGGAGGACGCCGTCGAGGGCGTGCGCAGCGGCAAGTACTACGCCGCCGTGGTCTTCCCCGAGAACTTCACGCGCGACCTTCTCTCCGGCTTTGCCGACAGCGCCAGCGCGCCGCGCGTCTCCTTCTACCAGAACGACAAGGAGAGCGCCATCGGCAAGATCGTGACCGGCAAGGCCTCCACCGCCATCCAGCAGGACATCGACGAGTCCTTCGCGCACGCGCTCACCACCGTGGGCGGCGGCGTCCTGGACGAGCTGGTGGGCTACCTGGACGACGAGCACATGACCGAGCTGGCCGGCAAGCTCGACTCCGCCGTGGACGAGGCCCAGCGCGGCCTCCAGGACACCGCCGCGAGCGTGCGCGGCTTCGAGGACGTCCTGACCTCCACGCAGGCCCTGCTGGGCAGCGGCTCCGACGCCTCCACCGGCTCCCTCTCCGCCACCCTGGCGGCCGGAAACGGCCTGCGCCAGAGCGCCGGCGACGTCCGCGGCCTGGGCACCTCCGTCGACGGGACCGTGGACGCCGTGAACTCCGCCCTGGCAGACGGAGCGGCGAGCCTCTCGGGCGTCTCCGACCAGATCGAACACGCCTTCGACGTGGCCGGCACCCAGACCGACAAGATGGCCGACGGCCTTCGCCAGGCCGCCGGCGCCGTGGACGCCAACGTCTCCGGCCTGAACGAGCTTCTCGCCAAGCTGGCCAACGTGGACACCACGCTGCGCATCGCCGACGACCGCCTGCCGGACGACAGCTACCTGCACGACGTGCTGCAGCCCCTCATCTCCTCCGTGGGCGCTCTGCAGGACAGCGTGCGCGACGCCATCGACGGCCAGACCGAGCTCTCCGCCCAGCTGACCAAGACCGCTGACGACCTGATTGCCGGCAAGGCCACCGCCGAGTCCGCCCGCGCCCAGCTCCAGGGCTCCGTCCAGGCGGCCAAGGACGCCCTGGGCAGCGTCCAGGACACCTACGAGAAGGACGTCCGCGGCAGCCTCGGCGGCCTGGCCGACACCCTGGAGTCCGCCGCGGGCGAGGCCGACGGCGTCTCCGCCAGCATCTCCGCCACGCTGAGCTCCCTGCGCGGCACCACCGACTCGGCCGCCTCCAGCGTGGGCGAGGCGGCCTCCGGCGTGGCCGAGGGCACCCAGTCCCTGGACGAGGCCGCCGCCAAGCTGGGCGAGCTCCACGGCAAGCTCTCGGCCGCCCTGGCCTCCGACGACGTGGCCCAGGTGAGGACCATCCTCGCGAGCGGCGCCGACAACCTGGCCGAGTTCATCTCGGCCCCCGTCACCGTGGACCGTACGGCCGTCTACCAGCTCGACAACAACGGCAGCGGCATGGCGCCCTTCTACACCACCCTGGCCATCTGGATCGGCGGCGTGGTGCTGTGTGCCCTGGTCAAGGCCAACCCCAGCGAGAAGTGCGTGGAGCTCCTGGGCCTGAAGCCCGGCCAGGCCTACCTGGGCCGCCTCGTCTTCTTCGTGGTGCTGGCGCTCATGCAGTCCACGCTGATCCTTCTGGGCGACCTCTACTACCTGCAGGTCCAGTGCGCGCACCCGCTGCTGTTCCTGCTGGCCGGCTGGGCGGCGTCCTTCGCCTTCATGAACATCATCTACGCGCTGACGGCGTCCTTCGGCGACGTGGGCAAGGCCATCGCCGTGCTCCTCATGGTCATCCAGGTGGCCGGCTCCGGCGGCAGCTTCCCGGTGCAGATGCTGCCCGAGAGCTTCCAGGCGGCCTATCCCTTCCTGCCCTTCGTGCACTCCGAGAACGCCATGCGCGCGGCCATGTTCGGCCTCTACGGCAACGACTTCTGGGTCGAGCTGGGGCTGCTGCTCTCCTACGTGGTGGCGTCGCTCGTCCTCGGCCTGGCGCTGAGGAGGCCCGCGCTCAAGCTCACCGAGTGGATGGAGCGAAAGCTCGAGTCAACGAAGGTGATGTAGGGACGTCGGCGTGGGGCGGCGCGCTCCGTCCCACGGATGCCACCCGAACGCGGAAAGGCCCCTCCCTCTCCCCGCAAGCTACGCTTCGCAAAGAGCTTGCCGGGGAGAGGGAGGGGCCTTTCCGCTTTGTTGACGTTGCGGGGACGGGGCGCGGCGCCGCCGGCGGCCCGGGCATCGGGGAGGGCCTTTTTGAGGTCGTGAGGGGGTTGAGCCCGGAAATGCGGCCGTTGGCAGGGATGCGTCGGGTATGAGCCGAGAAATGCGGCCGTTGGCAGAGAATCCCTGCCAACGGCCGCACTTCTCGGCTCGTGGTGGGCGTTTTGCTGCCAACGGCCGCACTTCTCGGCTCGTGGCTGACGCGTGGGCGAGAAGGGACGCGGGCGGCGGGTGGTTCTTAGCGCGCTATACTGTTGAACCGTATGAAGATAGGAACCCAACGAGGAGGAGACTCCATGGCAGACAAGCCCGTGCGCGTTCGCTTTGCGCCGTCCCCCACCGGCAAGCTGCACGTCGGCGGCGCCCGCACCGCCATCTACAACTGGGCCTTTGCCCGCGCCAACGGCGGCACGTTCATCCTGCGCATCGATGACACCGACCCCACCCGCTCCACCGACGAGAACACCCAGATCATCCTGCGAGCCATGCGCTGGCTGGGCCTTGACTGGGACGAGGGTCCCGAGGTCGGCGGTGACTTTGGCCCCTACGCCCAGACCGAGCGTCTCGACCTCTACAAGCATGCCGCCCAGCGCCTCTGGGACGAGGGCAAGGCCTACCCCTGCTTCTGCACGCCCGAGAAGCTCGCGGCCGACCGCGCCGCCGCCCAGGAGCGCAAGGACCCCTTCCAGGGCTACCAGCGCACCTGCCGCGACATGGATCCCGCAGAGGCCCAGCGCCGCATCGACGCCGGCGAGCCCTACGTCCTGCGCATCAAGGTGCCCCTCGACCGCGGCGACGTCATCGTCCACGACGCCGTCCACGGCGACGTGACCTTCAACGCCAAGGAGCTCGACGACTTCGTGATCTTCCGCTCCGACGGCACCCCCACCTACAACTTCGCCACCGTGGTGGACGACGCCATGATGGGCATCACCCACGTCATCCGCGGCGACGACCACCTCTCCAACACCCCGCGCCAGGTCATGGTCTACGAGGCCCTGGGCGCCCCCGTGCCCGAGTTCGCCCACATCTCCATGATCCTGGGCGCCGACGGCAAGAAGCTCTCCAAGCGCCACGGCGCCACCAACGTGGAGGAGTACCGCGACGCCGGCTACCTGTCCGACGCCTTCGTCAACTACCTGGCGCTTCTGGGATGGTCGCTCGACGGCGAGACCACCATCGTCCCACGCGACGTCCTGGCCTCCAAGTTCAGCCTGGACCACGTCTCCAAGAACCCGGCCACCTTCGACCCCAAGAAGCTCGACTGGATCCAGGCCGAGTACATCCGCTCCATGACCGACGCGGACTTCGCCGACCAGATCATGGTGCCCGAGCTCCACGAGGCCGGCCTCATCGAGGGCGGCGTCGAGTACGACGAGACCTGGGTCGACGCCCTGGCCGCCATCGTGAAGCCGCGCACCAAGTTCCCCGCCGACGTGGTGAGCGTGGCCACCCCGGTCTTTGCCTGCGCCGAGACCCTGGAGTACGACGAGAAGTCCGTTGCCAAGGGCCTTGCCAAGGAGGGCATGGGCGCCATCCTGGACGTCGCCCGCGAGGCACTTCTCGCCGTGCCGGCCGACGCCTGGACGCCCGAGGCCATCGACGGCGCGCTGGAGCCGCTGCCGGAGGCCCTGGACGCCAAGAAGCGCATCGTCTTCCAGGCCGTTCGCGTGGCCGAGTGCGGCAACATGGTCTCCCCTCCCCTGGGCGAGACCATGGCCCTCATCGGCCGCGATGACTGCCTGGCGCGCCTCGACCGCGCCCGCGCGATGGCCCTGTAGCACTCAACAGCCAAATGATACGAAGGGACTGTCCCTTCGTATCATTTTTTAGGAGGTAACGATGGTCTTTGACTTTGGTTCCGAGGAGTTCGTGGGCATCCCCAACTTCAAGGGCGGCGAGGGTCACTTCGACGCCAAGATGCACGACGACGGCAGGTGCAAGGTCATCCGAGGCCGCATCGAGCCGGGCAGCACCAGCGGCTACCACCTCCATGAGGCAAACTGCGAGGTCATCTACGTGATCTCCGGCCGCGCCTGGTTTGACTACGACGGCGAGCGCGAGTACGCCGAGGCCGGCCAGGCCCACTACTGCCCCATGGGCCACAGCCACGCCATGGGCAACGCCAGCCAGACCGAGCCACTCGAGGTCTTCTGCGTCGTGCCCGAGCACCGCGTGGCCTAGCGCCCGTCGAGAAGGCCGAGGCAACCTGTCAGCGAAAAAGGGCAAGGCCCCCGGTTCCCCAGCAAGTTACGCTTCGCAAAGAACTTGCTTGGGGAACGGGGGCCTTGCCCTTTTTCGCCGCGAGGACGTGCTCGGCCTTCTCGACGGGCGCTCGGGCAAGACGAAGTGCGCGGGAAGCGACGGCTCCGGCTGGGGAGAAGAGAGTGCGGCGCTGCGCGCCGCGTTTAGTGCTGAGGGGTGGGCTCGACCAGAAACATGAGCTCCAGGACCATCTTGGTGGCGCGGCGGAAGCGACGGCGGCGGTAGTGGTAGAGCTCGACGTCGCGGAAGCCCAGCTCGCAGCTGGGACGATAGCCGCTCGTGGGAAGCCAGTCCTCGTAGAAGCGCTTGCGGGCGGTCGCTATGCGCAGCGGCAGGGTGACCTGCGTGCCCACAGGGACCGGCACCACGGCTGCGAGGGCGCCCGCCGGTATGCGGACCGCCTCCAGGCCCTCGACGGCCGCCAGAGCCCGCCTCACGGGCTCCTCGCCGGGCTCCACCTCGTCGCCGGTGAAGTAGCGGAAGCGCCCGTCCTCGCCAGGCTCGTCGCAGATGACGGCCGTGACCACGGGCATGACGCGGCAGGGCACGTCCTCCTTCACCTCGGCCAGGCGCTGGGCCAGCACCGGGGCGTCGGAGAACATGTCCTTCTCGCTGGTCATGACGGAGCGGCCCACGAAGGCTCGGGGCAGGGCGAGCGAGGCGACCTCGATCTTGGCGTCTGCCATGCGCGCGCCTAGTGCTCGCAGCCGGCGGAAGCGGAGACGATGTCCTCGCCCTCGTGCTCCACCATGGCGGCCACCATGGCCGTGAGGCCCTCGGTGATGCGCGCAAGGCTCATGGACGGGGTGCCCGCCTTGAGGTTTGCGGCCTGGGAGTCCAGGTAGGGCACGTGCACGAAGCCGCCTCGCACGCCGGGGTGACGGCGGTCGAGGGCGTAGAGCAGCTCGTAGAGGACCTCGTTGCAGCAGTAGGTGCCGGCGCTGTAGGACACGTTTGCGGGCACGCCCTTCTCCTTGCAGGCGTCCACCATGGCCTGGACGGGCAGGGTGGCAAAGTAGGCGTCCGGGCCATCCTCCTCGAGCTTGGTGGACAAGGGCTGGAAGCCCTCGTTGTCGGGGATGCGGAAGTTTGCGTAGTTGATGCCCACGAACTCCGGGGTGATCTCCGCGCGGCCGCCAGCCTGGCCCACGCACAGGACCATGTCGGGCTTCTCGGCGTCGATGGCGGCCTCCACGGCGGCGGGGCCCTTCTTGTACACCACGGGGATCTCAACGGTGGCGATGTCTGCGCCCGCGATCTGCGCGGGCAGGCGGCGGACGGCCTCGTAGGCCGGGTTGACGGTCTCGCCGCCAAAGGGCATGAAGCCGGTGACCAGGATCTTCATGGGTATGCTCCTCTCATAAGAACGGGGCGCCATCGCACACGGCGACGACGCCCCGCAACGCTTCTGCGTCCATTCTACCCCCGCACGCGCGCCGCAGACCCCGCAAGGCCCGTCTGGCGAGAAGTGCGCGGCGGTCGGCCTACAGGCCGAACAAGATCATGATGACAATCTGCACCACCAGCATGAAGATGGCGATGGGGACCTGCTTCTTGATGACACCGTAGTTGTCCTTCATGTCCAGGATGGCAACCGGGACGATGTTGAAGTTGGCCGCCATGGGCGTCATGAGGGTGCCGCAGTAGCCGCAGGTGAGGGCCAGGCCGCCGATGATGGTGGGGTCGGCGCCCAGGGCCAGCACGAAGGGCGCGCCAATGCCCACGGTCATGACGGTGATGGCTGCGAAGGCGTTGCCCATGATCATGGTGAACAGGGCCATGCCCACGGCGTAGACGATGACGCCCACGATGGCGTTGCCGGACGGGATGATGCCGGAGACCAGCTGGGAGATGACGTCGCCCACGCCGGCGGCGGTGAAGATGGCGCCCAGGCCGGCAAGAAGCGTCGGCAGCATGGAGAGCGGGCCAACCACGTCAAGCATGCGGCGGCAGTCGTCCAGGAAGATCTTGGGGCTGTTCTTGCGGTTGAAGGCAAGCAGCAGCACCGCGCCCACCAGGACGCCGAAGGTCATGCCCACCAGGGAGCTGATCTTGGTGAAGAGGGCGAAGAGCAGAGCGAAGAGGCCGATGCAGATGGCCGGCGCGAAGATCTTCATGCCGATGTGCTCGAAGTTGCCCTGCATCTCCTCGGTGGTGGGGGCGCCCTCCTTGCCCTTGTCGACCTGGCCCGCAATGGCCGGGATGACCATGACGAAGAGAAGGGCGCCGGTCCAGGCGGCCGGAATCCACTTGCCGAAGATGAACAGCACGCCCAGGACGATCCAGAAGACGGCCGAGCCGACGCGCTTCTCGTTGGTGGAGTCCTTGGCGTTGCGCACGCCGGTGTAGACGGAGACGAGGCCAATGAGGATGTACATGACCTCCAGGAGCTTGTTGGAGAGCGTCACGTCGGCGCTCGTGAAGAACTGGATGAAGGCGTCCATTACTTATCACCGTCCATCGAGAGCTGCTCGGAGTGGTAGCGCTTGGTGTCCTTGCGGTCCAGCACCTGGTAGTAGACGATGGCCGCGATGGTGGCGATGATGGCCGGCGCCACGGCGACGGAGGCCAGGCCGATGAGCTCCACGTGGTAGCCCAGGGGCTCCAGGGTGTTCTGGACGAGAAGCGCGCCCGCGCCGCCGACGAAGAGCATCTGGCCGAAGAACCAGGTGATGTTCTCCATGCCCGCGGCCATGCCCTTGATGTTCTCGAGCTGCTCGGAGGCGATCTTCTTGCCGTCGGACTCAACGGCCGCCTGCGCCATGGGCATGACGACCGGGCGCACGAAGCCGGCGACGCCGCCGAACCCCACGTTGAACGCGGCAAAGACTACGCGGAACACGCCGTAGGCGGCCAGCACCATGCCGGCGGTGGCGCCCTTGAACTTGTTCATGAGCGCGGCGGCGGCCTGCTTGAGGCCGTTTCGCTCGAGCGTGCCCGTGATCACGAAGGTCATGATAAACACGCACATGCTGCGGTTGGAGACAAAGCTCGAGCCCATGGTCTCAAGGAACGAGACCGGGTCCATGCCCGCCACCAGGGCGGTGGCCACGGCGGCCACCATGATTACGAGGATGGAGTCAAGCTTGCAGGCAAAGCCAACGACCACGATGACGATGCCGAGCAGCTTGAGGAGCTCCATGGGATCCATAGGTCCTCCTCTGGTCGAAAATTACAGACCTATAGACCCTACACAAAATGTGGCTCCAAGTGCGGCGGCAAGGCGCAAATGGCCCGAATCCGGAGCCGCCTTGCACCTTTTGCCGCCCACGCGGCGCGCTTCTTGCCGGCGCAACAAAAAAGGCAGGCCGCCGTAGCAGCCTGCCTTGCAATTCATGGTAGCCCGTACCAGATTCGAACTGGTGATCTCCGCCTTGAGAGGGCGGCGTCCTAAACCGCTAGACGAACGGGCCATATCGCATTTGGTAGCCCGTACCAGATTCGAACTGGTGATCTCCGCCTTGAGAGGGCGGCGTCCTAAACCGCTAGACGAACGGGCCACATATGCGATTCTCAAAGTAGCAAATGGCTGGGACTGAGAGAGTCGAACTCCCGTTGACGGAACCAGAATCCGCTGTCCTACCACTAGACGAAGTCCCAATTGCTTGCCACTTCTTTGCGCCTCTCAGCGAGAAATTACTATACGGAAGACCCCTCAGGATTGCAAGCACTTTTCCCGAAATAATTTTGGGCAAGGCAAAAAAGAGGCGTTTGCGCAGGTAGGAAGGCGCTTCCTACTCCCCCATCCTCAGCTCGGCGAGAAGCTCCTCTCGCCCATGGCCGAGCTCGCCGGCAAGGACGGCTGCCAGAAGCGCGTCCAGGACCAGGCCCACGCCGGGCCCGGGTTCAAGGCCGCGCTCGCGGATGACGTCACCGCCGCCGACGGGCAGCTCGCGCACCGTAAGCGGGCAGCCGGCGGCTACCTCGGCGCGCACGCGGGCGGCCATGGCGTCCAGCTCCACGGCGTAGCCGCGGCAGGCCGGGGCCTTGGCCAGGGCGTCGGCCCGCTTGAGGTCCACCAGCGCAAACGCGAGGGCGCGGCCGCAGCCCGGGCAGGCGGCCTCCAGGAGCGACATCATCCTGCGGCAGGAGGCGGCCACGGGACGCACCGGCAGGTCGTGCAGGCGGATGAGCGCCTGGGCCTCCCGCGTCACGGACTTGGGCAGCGCCAGGCGGCCCATGACGCGACCCGCCACGCGCGCCCCCTCCTCCGGGTGCCCGAAGAAGTGGCCGCGGCCGGACGCGTCCAGGCTGAAGCAGGCGGGCTTCGCCACGTCGTGCAGGAGCGCCGCCCACCTCAGGGCCTGGCCCGGGCGTCCGCCGCAGGCGCACTCCACGCCCGCGCAGACCCGCGCCGTGTGCTCGGCCACGTCGTAGGCGTGGTAGGGGCTCCTCTGGTCGAAGCCCGCCATGGGGGCAAGCTCGGGCACTGCGGCGGCCATGACGGCAAACTCGTGGCGCAGCGCCCACGCCACGCGTCCAGAGGCCAGGATGCCATCCAGCTCGGCGCCCACGCGCTCGCGGGCAATGCCGTCGAGCTCCCCCGCGCAGTCCACGAGGGCCTCCTGCGTGGCGAGCTCGATGGAGAAGCCCAGGCGGCAGGCAAACCTCACGGCGCGCAGCACCCGCAGCGCGTCCTCCTCGAAGCGCCGCCGGGGCTCGCCCACCGCGCGGATGACGCCCAGCGAGAGATCCCTCTCGCCGCCGAAGGGGTCAAGCAGGCCGCGGCGCGGGTGGTAGGCCATGGCGTTGACGGTGAAGTCACGGCGGGCCAGGTCTTGCCGGACGTCGGTCACAAAGCGGACCTCGTCCGGGTGGCGGCGGTCTGAGTAGGCGCCCTCCACGCGGTAGGTGGTGGTCTCCACCGGAAGCCCGTCCACCACGGCGGTCACGGTGCCGTGGGCCACGCCCGTCTGGTGCACCTCAATGCCCGCCGCGCGCAGCACGCGCTCGGTCTCCTCCCAGGGAGAGGAGCAGGTCACGTCCACGTCGTGGCCGGGCCGGCCCATGAGAGCGTCGCGAACCCAGCCGCCCACGACCCAGGCCTCGTGGCCCGCGGCCTCCAGGGCGTCCACCACGCGCATGGCGTAGGACGGCACCTCGGGCATCTCTCGGTTGGGCTGCGCGGTCTCTACCTGCACGCTCTTCTCCCCTGCTGGCTCCTTCGGACGCGACGCGCCAAGTCTAGCACGCAGGGCACGGGCGGCCGGCGGTGCTATGCTCAAGCCGTCAGCCAACCGCAAGAGAGCGAGGAGAATCAATGGAGAAGAACGTGCAGGCAGTGACCTCCGAGGACCTGGCGGCCGCGAGCGAGGCCTTCCGCGCCGAGAGGGCAAACCTCGTGGCCAAGAACGCCGTGAGCAGCAAGGGCATACGCGCCGCGGCCCGCGTGCCGGAGGCCGTGGCCAAAAGCGCCCTGGGCTTTGACGTGGAGGTCCCCCAGGGAGACCGCTGCGACCAGAAGCGCTCCGGCCGCTGCTGGATGTTCGCCAGCCTGAACACCATGCGCTTCCGCACCATCAAGAAGTACAACCTCAAGACCTTCGAGCTCTCGCAGGCCTATCCCCTGTTCTGGGACAAGGTCGAGAAGAGCAACTGGTTCCTGGGCAACGTGATCGACACCCTGGAGGAGCCCGTCGACGGCCGCCTGGTGAGCTTCCTGCTCACCGACCCCATCGGCGACGGAGGCCAGTGGGACATGTTCAAGAGCCTGGTCAAGAAGTACGGCGTCTGCCCCAAGGAGGCCATGCCCGAGACCGCCTGCTCGCGCAACACTCGCGAGATGGACTCCTACCTCACGCGCTACCTGCGCGGATGCGCCTGCCGCCTGCGCCGCGCCCACGAGGCCGGCGTCGGCGCCGACGACCTTGCCTCAATGCGCCGCGAGATGATGGGCGAGGTCTACCAGCTCCTGGCCACCTGTCTGGGCGAGCCGCCCGCGAGCTTTGAGGTGCGCCTGCGCGACAAGGACGACAAGCTGGCGCTTGCCGGCACCTTCACGCCGCAGGAGTTCTTCGCCGAGGCCGTGGGCATGGAACTCGACGACTACGTGAGCCTGATCAGCGCGCCGACGGCCGACAAGCCCTTCGGCCACGCCTACACCGTGAGCCGCCTGGGCAACGTCGAGGAGGACGGCGGCGTCCGCTACCTCAACCTGCCCGTCTCCGAGCTCAAGCGCTGCGCCATGGAGCAGCTGGCCGACGGCCTGCCCGTGTGGTTTGGCTGCGACGTGGCCCAGTCCTACCTAAGCGACGAGGGCATCATGGACACAGCGGCCCTCGACGTGGATGCGCTCTTTGGCTTCCCGGTGGAGGGCTGCATGGACCGCGCCGAGCGCCTGGAGTTCGGCGAGTCCCTCATGACGCACGCCATGGTCCTGGAGGGCGTGCGCCTAGGCACGGACGGCGCGCCCGAGCTCTGGAAGGTGGAGAACAGCTGGGGCAAGGACCACGGTCGCAACGGATTTGACACCATCAGCGACGCGTGGTTCGACGAGTACGTCTACCAGGTCGTGGTTGACAAGAGGTACCTCACCGACGAGGAGCGCCACGTCTTTGAGACCGAGGAGGCCCGCGTACTCGCTCCCTGGGACCCCATGGGCTCCCTCGCCCGCACGCGCTAGGTGGGGTGACAAAGGGACAGTCCCTTTGTCAACTCTCGGCATCACCGGGGCCCGGACGGCTGCGTCCGGGCCCTTTTTGCGGCCATTTTCCGAGGGGTCGCAAGACCGACCACGCCCATCCGTCAGCGGCGGCGACAAAAGCCCGGTTGACGCTCGACCGAGGACACGAATGGGCATGGCGCGCTCAACGCCTGCGCCTCCAGACAAGCCAGACAAGGAGCCCGACGATCGCCAAGGGCGCAAGAACGACCAGCTCGGCGGGCAGAAGACCCCGATACGCACTCATGACAGCCACCCCTCGTCGGAACGCTCTTGTCGAGAAAAGCGTACCACGCCGGCAAAAAAGAGCGCCCCGGCTCGTGCGTGAGCCGGGGCGCTTCCGTCCAAAGAGGTGCGAGGCGGGCCTGTAAGCCGGGTTCTGTCTGGGGCGGCCATTTATCTACTGCGGACGTCGCCGTCCGCCTCTAGCGCGCAACCCGAGCACAGTGCGGGCCACACCATGGTGCTCCTATTTGCGTTTGCTCCGGATGGGGCTTGCCAAGCCGCCGTGTTGCCACGACGCTGGTGGTCTCTTACACCACCGTTTCAGCTTTTCCCTTTGCGTGCGGCGAACCGCCCGCAGGTGGGAGTCTTCTTTTCTGCGGCGCTTTCCGTCGGGTTACCCCGCCTGGCTGTTAGCCAGCATCCTGCCCTGTGGAGCCCGGACTTTCCTCATGGCGCACGATCGCTCGCACGCCCCGCGGTCGCCTGGCCCACCTCGCAAGGGGGAATTCTAGCACGCCCGCGTCCGCGACGCGACTCGTTTGGTTACAATACGGAGAAGTACGCAATCTCTGCGGATGGCAAGTGTCATTCCGTGAAAGGCAGCAAACTTGGGTCTGTTCGATAGGTTTTCTCCGGCGGGCGCCGCTCGCCCGGACTCCGTGGCTGCCAGCCAGGCGCCCGACACCATCTGCGCCCCGCTCACCGGCTCGCTCGTCCAGCTCAAGGACGTGGCGGACCCGGTCTTCTCGCAGGGCATGCTCGGTCCCGGCCTGGGAATCTCCGGCGAGGGGGACGTGGCCTATGCGCCCGTCTCGGGCACCGTCATCGCAACCACCTCCACCAGCCACGCCATCGCCCTCAAGGCGGACGACGGCGCGGAGGTCCTTCTCCACGTGGGAGTGGACACCGTGGCCCTGCGTGGCCGCGGCTTCAAGACCCTGGTCAAGCAGGGAGACCACGTGAGCGCCGGAGACCCGCTCATCCTCTTTGACCGCGCCCTCATCCGCGAGCGCGGCCTGGACGACACCGTCATCGTCACCGTGACCAACGCCGACGAGATGGGCGGGGTCTCCCCCGTCGAGGGAGCCGACGTCACCGCCGGGGACGCGCTTCTCACCACCGCGTGCTAGGCATGGGCGCCGCAAGCTACCACACCCTTGCCGCGGGCGTCGAGGTCACGGGCGAGTTCGAGGACCGCCGCAGCCGCTTCATAGCCCAGCTCGTCCACGTGGGCAGCGAGGCGGAGGCCGAGGCCCACATAGCCGCCGTGCGCGCCCGCCACCACGACGCGCGCCACAACGTGCCCGCCTGGATTCTGGCCGACGGCCGCGAGCGCTGCTCCGATGACGGCGAGCCCAGCCGCACCTCCGGCATGCCCACCCTGGACGTCCTCAAGGGCGCCGGGCTGGCGGACGTCTGCTGCGTGGTCACGCGCTACTTTGGCGGTACCCTGCTGGGGCCGGGAGGGCTCGTCCGCGCCTACACCGCCGCCACGCAGGCCGCCGTGGAGGCCGCCGAGCGCCAGGGGGCCATCGTGGAGATGACCCTGGTCACGCCCGTGACGGCGCAGGTGCCCTACGCGCTCTACGACCGCTGCGCACGCCTGGTCTCAGACGCCGGCGGCAAGGTGGCGGACTCCCTCTTTGCCGAGGACGTGCAGCTCACGTGCCTCTTCCACGCCGGCGACGAGCAGCGCTTCATCGACGCCATGCGCGAGCTCGCCTGCGGAGAGGACCTCTGCCGCGCCGGCGAACCCTCCTTCAGGGAGTTCTAGCCGGAAGGGGCGGCTGGCTGCCGGTCCACGTTGCCTACCGAAAAAACGGTACCAATTTTTTCGAACAGCCAGCAAACACCCAGTTGGCGAGAAGCCCTTCCCCCCACCCCGGGCGTTGCCTACCGATTTTTCGGTAGGCAACGCGTGCCTCTCCCAAAGGCATCCAGAACCGCATGGCACGGCCTGAGGTTGTTCGGTCGGCTTCCATCTCGGAGGAGAAGAAACATCTGCAGAGAAGGGCGGACCCACCCCATCTCAGGGGGCTTCGTTCAGCTCCCCCTGAGATGGGGTGGGTCCGCCCGTCGCCCTCGGGAGGTCCTTCTCGGCTGATTGAAACTGACCGAACAAATGTCCGCCGTCTGTGCTATAGTTCCCTCACTTGAAACACCCGTTCGTGATTGGGGGGCTCGTGGACGCGTTGGAGAAGCTGGAGATCCTGGCCGAGGCGGCCCGCTTTGACGCCGCATGCACCTCCTCGGGCTCGGACCGCGGGCCGCGGGCCGGCAGCCTGGGCGCCACCAAGGCTGCCGGCTGCTGCCACACGTTCACCCCGGACGGCCGCTGCGTCACCCTGCTCAAGGTCCTCATGTCAAACGCCTGCAGCTATGACTGCGCCTATTGCGTGAACCGCAGCTCGGCGAGCTGCCGGCGCGCCACCTTCGCCCCACGTGAGCTGGCCGAGCTCACCGTCGACTTCTACAAGCGCAACTACATAGAGGGGCTCTTCCTCTCGTCCGGGGTGCTGGGCACACCGGACGCCACCTCGGAGCGCATGGTCAGCTGCCTGCGCACCTTAAGGGAAGAGCTCCGTTTCAACGGCTACGTGCACTCCAAGGTCATCCCCGGCACCTCGCCGGAGCTGGTGGACGAGCTCGGCCGCCTCTCGGACCGGCTCTCCGTCAACTTGGAGCTCCCCAGCGAGCGCTCCCTGGGCACGCTCTGCCCAAACAAGACAAAGTCGCAGGTAATGACCCCCATGGAGCAGATCTTCAAGACCCGGGTCCAAGAGGAGGAGCACCTGCTCGCGCACGGTGGCAGGCGGCTCGGAGGCCCGGCGAGAAGGGCACTGGGCGCAGGCCCCGCCGTCACGGGCATCCAGACGTCGGCCACGGCGTCCCCGGCCGGGCCGTCAGACGCCCTCGCCCGCACCGAGGCCGCCCTCTCGCGGGGCGCGGGCACCTCTCCCCTGCTGACCAACGGGGCGTGCCTCACCACCATGCCGCACTCGCGCGTGGCCAGCCGCCGTCGCCGGTTTGCCCCGGCCGGGCAGTCCACGCAGATCATCGTGGGGGCAAGCCCCGAGGACGACAACCACATCCTCAAGCTCTCGAGCGCCCTCTACCGGCGCTTTGGCCTCAAGCGCGTGTTCTTCTCGGCGTACGTGCCCATGATGGAGGACGCGCACCTGCCGGACCTCCAGACGCCCGTGCCGCTGCGCCGGGAGCACCGCCTCTACCAGGCGGACTGGCTCATGCGCTACTACGGCTTTGCGGCAGACGAGCTCGTCACGCCAGAGACGCCCTGGCTAGACCTGGACGTGGACCCAAAGACCGCGTGGGCGCTGGCCCACATCGAGCAGTTTCCAGTGGAGGTCATGGACGCCAGCCTGGAGCGGCTGCTGCGCGTGCCGGGGCTGGGGCCGGTGGGAGCCCGGCGCATCGTTGCGGCACGCTCGCGCGGGCGCCTGGACTTCGATGACCTCAAGGCCATGCACGTCACCCTCGGCCGCGCCCGGCACTTCATCACGTGCTGCGGGAAGAGGGACGCCAAGAGCCCACTCGACGCGGAGCTCATCAGAAGGAAGGTGGTGGGGGATGCCCAGGAGGCCACGTACAACAGGCGGCGCAGAGAGCTTGAGGGCAGGCAGCTCAGGCTCTTCTGAGGCCATCTCAGGCCAGAAAGACACCACGGCGGTGACGGTGGCCACGCAAGCCCTCAAAGAGGCCCTGGAAGCCTCCGAGGGCGTCCTTCTGCCCTGCGAGCCAAGCCCCGAGGGGATGCTTGCCGCCGTGGGGATGACCTACCTCGCGCGCGTGGGCAGGACCGACCGCGTGAGGCTCGCTCGCGCCGACGCCTGCCAGCCCATGCTCGGCGAGGTCACGTGCGCGGCGCCTCCCGCCGCGGACGCCTCGGCCGTCGCGCTGGCGCGTCGGGTCCTCGCGGGCGTCAGGCGCTCCACGGGGGCGGAGGCCGCGCGCCGCATAGTCCTCGCCTGCGCGGCGGACGGCGCCGACGCGCCAGAGGCGGTGCGCCGCTACGTCCGGACCTGCTTTGCCTGCGGCCGCGCCCTGCCCCCCACCGACCCGAGCGTCCTTGCCCTAGACGACCTCGCTCGCACCGTCACCAACGAGGTCGAGAAGACCCGCCAGTTCGTGCGCTTCTCCCACGTAGCGGACGGCTCGTGGATGGCGGTCTTCAGGCCGGCGGCAAACACGGTGCCCCTGGTGGCCACCCACTTTGCGGAGCGCATGGGCACCGAGCGCTTCTGCCTGCTCGACCCCACGCGCGGCGTGGCGGCCCTGCACGAGGCGGGCGAGCGCCGCTGCCAGGTGGTGGGGGTGGACGCCCAGCTGGCCTCTCGGATAGATCGGGAGCTGCGCCTTGCCTCGGACGAACCCTACGTGCGCGCCCTCTGGAAGCGCCTCTACGACGGCCTTGCTCTTAAGGGGCGCAGCCCCTACGAGCGCGGCTACGACCTCAGGACCCACTGGATGCCCAAGCGGCTCTGGGAGGGACTCGTGGAGCTGGACCCGCGCTCGGCAGACCCAGGCACCCACGTGCCCGCCCGCTACGCCGGCCGCCAGTCCGCCTAACGGGACGAAAAAGGCCCCGGGGCCAGGGCCTCGGGGCCGGAAGCGCGCGTCAGCGAGAAACCCGGGCTAGTCCAGGTCGCCAAAGTCGCCGAGCGGAGAGACGTCGCTCGCGGGGGCGGCCACGGGAGCCGCGGGGGCAACGGGAGCCGGGACGGCGTCGTTGTGCGTGGTGCCGGCGGAGCCGTTGGGGGCAGACAGGGCGACAAAGCCGGCGGCGGGCATGACGGCCTCGGCATCGTCCATGAAGTGCTGCAGGAGCTTCTTGTACTCGCCGCGGAAGTCCTCGCGGGACTGCTTCAGGCGGTCGATCTCGTCGAGCTCGTTCTGCTTCTCGGCCAGGGCCTGGCGGATGACCTCGCGGGCCTTCTGGTCGGCCTCGTTGCGGATGCGCTCGGCGTTGTCGCGGGCCTCGGCCACGAGCTTATCGGCGCTCTGCTGGGCGACGATGAGCACCTGGGAGATCTGGCGCTCGGAGACGGAAAGGTCGACGGCAGGAGCGGGAGCGGGCGTCGGGGCGACGACGGGAGCGGGGGCGGCCAGCTGCGTGGCGCCGGCGTTCTCCTCCAGGCTCGCGATCTGGGCGTTGGCGGCGGCGAGCTGCTGCTCGGTGTTGTTTAGGCGGCCCTTGAGGTCAGCGATCTTCTGGAGCATGGCGTCGACCTCGGAAGAGATCTGCTCGAGGAAGGCGTCGACCTCCTCGGTGTCATAGCCGTGCTTGGAGGGAGAGAAGGTCTGCTGCTCGATGTCTGCTGGTGTGATTGCCATTCTGGTTCCCTTTCGGATCGATGAACGCGGGGGTACCGCGTTCCAACACTACAAAATGATAGACAAAACCACTCGCTCGATGATGCCGAGCGCGAATATCGCCAGAATCGGCGAAAAGTCCACCCCGCCAAGCGCGGGCATCAGGCGCCTGAAGAAGCCGAGGTAGGGCTCCACGAGCGTGCCCAACGCGTCCCTGAAGGTGTCGATGCCGCCATGACCGATGCCGCGCGGCACCCAGCTCATGATGCACCAGACCACGATCATGAACTCGTAGACGTTGAAGAGCCTTGCGATGAGGTTTGCGAGTGCGTAGATGCTCATGGGGCGGGAGGTACCTTTCGTTTGCGGGTCAGTGGCGCGACGGGCGTCGCCGGGGCTTCTCGCCTAGCGGACGAGGTCACCGTCGGCAACGAGCTTGTCGATGTCGGCGCGGGACAGCTGGATGCCAGCGGGCGTCACCGCGAAGACGCGGTCACCGAGCTCGGTGATGTCGCCGTCGAGGCCGTAGGACAGGCCGAAGCAGAAGTCCAGGATGCGCTTGGCAACCTCGATGTTGGTGTTGCGGAAGACGATGACCACGGGCTGGTTGGTCTTGACGCGGCGCACCACGGTCTGGACGTCGTCGTAGGAGACGGGGCGCAGCACGTAGGGCGGCAGCTGGCCGGAGTTGACGCGGGCCACCGGCGTGAGGCCGATGTCGCCGGGCGTGGCTGACGTGGCGCCGCCCAGCGCGGGCTCGTAGCTCGTGGGGTGGTAGGCGGGCTCGACCGGCTGGAAGCTACGGGTCTGCGCCGCGGGCTCGTAGGGGGCCACGGGAGCGGGGGCCGCCGCGGAGGAGCCCACGGGGCGGCCGGAACGCGTGTAGACGCTGACGCTCTCGGCCTCGGGGCGTGGGGTGTTGCCCAGCAGGCGCGGGGCGCTGCCCGGCGTGGAGGTACGGGACTCGCGACGCGTCGCGGGCGCGGGCTCGTCGTAGCCCTGGTCGCCCTCGTAGCCGTCGTAGTAGTCGTCCTCGTAGTAGTCGTCGTCCGCCTCGCCGCGGAACCGGTCACGAATGGAGTCAAGGAAGCCCATGGTTCTCTCACTTTCTCGCGGCGCCGACGCACGGCGCATTCGCGGTTGCTAGCTGATGGGGTACGCGGGGTCGAAGGCGACCCTGCCGAGCCTGACGAGGGTGGAGCCCTCCTCGATGGCGATCTCGAAGTCGTCGCTCATGCCGCAGGACAGCACGGGCAGCGCAAGGCCCGTGCGGCCTCGCAGCTCGCCGGCAAGCTCGCGAAGGCCCGAGAAGGTCCTGCGCGCGCAGTCCGGGTCCGCCTTGGGCGCCATGGTCATGAGGCCGCGCACGCGGATGCCGGGGCAGGCCAGGACGTCGTCCACGCAGGCGCGCAGCCCGTCAGGCGAGAAGCCCGACTTGGATGCCTCGCCCGAGACGTTGACCTCGAGCAGGACGTCGCTCGCGGCGCCATGGCGCTCGGAGCGCTCCGACACCTGGCGGGCGAGCTCCGCGGAGCTGATGGAGTGGATGAGGCCGACCTTGCCGACCACCTGGTTGATCTTGTTCTTCTGGAGGTTACCGATGAGGTCGAAGGCGGCGCCCGTCATCTCGGGGGTCTGCTCCACAAAGGCGAGCTTGCGGGTGAGCTCCTGCGGGCGGTTCTCGGCAAAGCGGCGCCAGCCGGCGCGCCAGGCAGCCAGAAGCTCGCCGGTGCCCACCGTCTTGGAGACGGCCACGGGGCTCACCTCGGAGACGTCCCTGCCGGCACGCGCGCAGGCGGCCTCGATGCGGGCCACGATCTGCGCCCGCCGCGCGGCGGAGAAGTCCGCGTATGTCTGGTCAAAGGTATCGCTCATCATTCAGCCTCCTCATCCGAGCGGCGCCGGCCGCCAGGCCTCGCGCGCGTCCGAGCCGAGCACGGCCAGGGCGGCGTGCCTGCCGCACCGGCCCTCCTCGGCGCGATACGAGAAGAACCTACCCACGTTGGAGGCGGTGGAGTCGTCGCACGAGGCGATTGAACCCTCCGGGACGCCCGTCTCCACGAGCGCCGCGCGCACCGCGAGCCCGAGGTCGAGGTGCCTCTCCCCCGCGTCCACCGCGGGGCCGAACTCCCCCACGAAGCGCTCCATGAGCTCGGAGGAGACCTCGTAGTCCCCCGCGCAGATGTGCGGTCCCACGTAGGCGCGCAGCTCCTCGGCGGCGCAGCCCTTCTCGTCCATGAGGGCGCGGACCGCCTTGGCGGCTATGCGGGTGATGGTGCCGCGCCAGCCAGAGTGCGCGACGGCAAAGCCGCCCGGCGCGCACACCACGACGGGCACGCAGTCCGCAAAGCACAGCAGGACGGGCACGTGCGGCACCGTGCAGACCACGGCGTCGGCCCCCTCGCGGGCCTCGCGCCTTCTGGCGAGAAGCTCCTCGGGCTCGGCGGAGGTCACGCGGACCACGTGGTCCCCGTGGACCTGGTGGGGCGCCACCAGGGAGTCGGCCCACGCCTCGGCGCCGATGGCCGCAAGGGCCAACCGGCGATTCTCCGCGACGCAGGACGGCTCGTCGCCGCAGGCATCGCCGAGGTTCAGCGACGCGAAGCGGCCCTCAGAGACGCCGCCCGTGCGCTCGGTAAAGGCAAAGGTGACCCCGCCCGGGACGGCTCCGTCCGCGAGCAGGGTCAGCCTTCCAGCCTGGTATCTGTCCAGGGCCGTCATCTCAGCCTTCTAGATGCGGCTGCGCTTGAGGAAGTCGGGGATGTCGAACTCCTTGTCGTTGTTGGACGAGGAGGTCTGCGGGCGGCTCACGTTGATGGGAGCCGGGGCGGGCTGCGGCGCTACGGGGCGCGCGGGAGCGGCGGCGGGGCGGGCGACCGGCATGGTCATGGACGGCAGCGTCTGCTGGACGTTGCTGTCATTGAAGCCGGTGGCGATGACGGTCACGCGCACCTGGTCGCCCAGGGACTCGTCCACGACGGTGCCGAAGATGATGTTGGCCTCGGGGTCGACGTTCTTGGCCACCAGGTCGGCGGCGTCGTTGATCTCCTGGATGCCCAGGTCCTTGTTGCCGGCGATGGAGAGAAGGACGCGCGTGGCGCCGTCGATGGAGCTCTCCAGCAGGCGGGAGGAGATGGCCTCGGAGGCCGCGTCGGTGGCGCGGTTGTCGCCGGAGGCGGTGCCGATGCCCATCATGGCCGTGCCGGCGCCCTTCATGATGGTGCAGACGTCGGCGAAGTCGAGGTTGATGAGGCCCGGGACGGTGATGAGGTCGGTGATACCCTGGGTGCCCTGGCACAGCACGTCGTCGGCCATGCGGAAGGCCTCGAGCATGGTGGTCTTCTTCTCGGAGAGGTCGAGCAGGCGGTCGTTGGGGATGACGATGAGCGTGTCGACGTTCTCGGAGAGGGCGGCGATGCCGTCGGTGGCGGACTTGAAGCGCTTGCGGCCCTCGAAGGTGAACGGTTTGGTGACGACGCCCACGGTCAGGGCACCCACGTCGTTCTTGGCGATGTCGGCGACCACGGGAGCGGCGCCGGTGCCGGTGCCGCCGCCCTCGCCGGCGGTGATGAAGACCATGTCGGAGCCGGCCAGGGCGGCCTTGATCTCGTCGCGGGAGTCCTCGGCGGCCTCCTTGCCGACCTCGGGGTTGGCGCCGGCGCCGAGGCCCTTGGTGATGTCGGTGCCGATGTGGACCTTGATGTCTGCGTCGGAGATGGCGAGCGCCTGGGCGTCCGTGTTCACGGCGACGAACTCGACACCGCGGATGCCCTCCTCGATCATGCGGTTCACGGCGTTGGTGCCGCCGCCGCCCACGCCCACGACCTTGATGACCGCGAGGTAGTTGCTGAGGGTGTCGGTGTCCTTAATCATCGTTTCCTCCTCGATCGGCTGGCGCACGGGGCACCGCCTTTGCCCTACACTTTCCGACCCGTCTTGCGGGCCATGAAACTTCTTTCTTAGCGCCCCGCAATAGTGCTGGTAGAAACCCTAAACCTCAAGTTTAGACCGAGCCTTCTTGCAAAGCGTCGTATGTTTGCACAAACGCGACCTTCTCGTCAAATGATTTGTGCGAAAGGTGAAAAGCGCAGGTCCGGGCAGTACCAGACCCTGGCCCAACCCTCAAGGGGAGCAGAAAGCTCCCCCATCCTCAATGAACTGCACCCCAAAACTTGGACGGCTTAAATAAGAACTACGCCGCAAGGGACTGTCTCCGGAACTCCTCCGGGGTCAGTCCCTTCAGTTTAACCTGGCGCCTCCTCGTGTTCCAATGGACCACGAAGTCGTCGAGGTCCGCCTTGAAGGACTCGAAGTCCGGCCACGTCCTTCCACGGAAGAACTCGTCCTTGATGTGGCCGAACACCTGCTCCGTCGCGCCGTTGTCGATGCAGTTGCCCTTCCGGGACATGCTCTGCACCACGCCGGCCTCCTCCAACCGCCTGCACCAACCGGCCTGCTGGTACTGCCAGCCCATGTCCGAGTGCAGGATCGGCCTGGAGCCCTTGGGCTTCTTGGACACGAGCTGGTCGAGCAGCTCGTGCTGCTGAGCCATGTTGGGGTGCAGCGACGTGGACCAGGCGACGATCTCCTTGCTGCCGAAGTCGTAGACCGGCGCGAAGTAGGCCTTGCCCCAGGGCTGCTTGAACTCGGTGACGTCGGTGCCCATCTTTTCCCACGGCCCGTCGGCGGCGAAGTCCCTGCCGATGACGTTCTCGAAGGTCTTTCCGACCTTGCCCCTGTACGAGTTGTACCTGTGGTAGTCGGTCTCGCGGCGGATCCCGCAGCTGATGCCCATCTCGCGCATCATCTTCAGCGTCGTCTTGTAGGCTATGCGCACGCCCTGCTCGGCGCGCAGGCACATGGCGATCTGCCTGTGGCCGCACCCGTTGGCGGTGCGCGAGAATATCTCGGCGGCGGCCTCCCAGAGCTCGGGCCTGGTGGGAGCCTTCGGGTGCGACAGCGCGTAGTAGTAGCTGGACCGGGCCATGCCGGCGCACTCCAGCAGGCGCCCCAGCCCGTGCCCCTCTTCGCGCAGGACCCTCACGGCCTCGACCTTCGCCCTGGTCAGAGCCCGTCCCTCTCGACCAGGGCACGCAATTTTTTTAGGTAGGCCACCTCGGTCTCGAGCCTTCGGCAGCGCTCCTCGAGCTCCTCCTCGCGGGTCCGCGGCCTCGCCTTGGAACCGCTCGGCCGGCCCTTGGGCCTCGGGCGCAGGGCCTCCGCGCCGCCCCGGCGGTATAGCGCGCACCACTTCTTGAGCGGCGACATCGACATTATGCCGAACGCCGCCATCGCCTCGGCCTTCGTCATGCCGCCGTCGACCACGGCGGAGGCTGCGGCGACCTTCTGCTCGTATGTGTACCTGGCCTGCTTGCCGTCCATGGATAGCAGCACCCCGCTTCCGAACGACCGGTATACGCAGAGCCATTGTCTCACGGTTCCGCGCGGGACCGACAGCGCCTTCGCCGCAGACTTGTAGCCGTTGCCTCGCTCGAAGAGCCCGATCGCCGCCTTCCTGGCCTCGATGTCGTGCTTCACCCTCAAGTCGACACGCATAAAAAGCCTCCCATTTCTCGTGTCCAAGAAATGGGAGGCAGTTCACAACGGGGACGGGAGAGCTTTCGCGGGAACCCAGAACGGGCGGGGCGGAAGGCCTACTGGGCCTGGCCGCCCGACGCGGTGTCGGTGCCGGACGTCGCGGCCTCTGACGACTGAACGTCAGAGGCGGAGCCGGAGGTCACGCCCGTCCCGGCCTCCACGTCCTCGGAGTCGATGGAGCGGTAGCTCGAGCCCGTGCTGGACGGGACGCGGACGTTGATGAAGGTGACCTTGCCGGGATGCGCCGCCAGGATCTCCTTGGCGATTGCCTCCTTGGAGGAGACCTGCGTGGCGGACCCCAGGGAGATCTCCACGCCGCTGGCAAGCGTGCAGGAGATGTTGTCGGCGCTGGGGGCCGAGTAGCTCACCACCTGGGCCGAGAAGTCCGCCGAGAAGCCGTCGCGGAAGGTGCGCACCGCCGCGAACACGTCGTCGGTCGCCTCCGAGCCCGACTTGGGGCTGACCGACGAGGGGACGTCGGTGATGAGAAGCACGCCCTCCGAGGTGGCCTGCGCGAGGGCCGCGTCATTGACCGACTGGTTCTGCGCAACGGTGACCTTGGTGGGCTGGATCCAGCTTCCTGAGGTGCCCAGGTACCAGGCGATGGAGCCCGCGTTCATGACCACCAGGGCATCCGTCGACTGCTCGTTGACCACCACCCTGAGGGTGTCCGGGAACTGCCGCTCGAAGCTCACCGAGCCCACCCAGGGGTCCTTCTTGAGGCTCGCCTCGATGGTACTGCCGTCAAAGTTGAGCAGCGTGGCCCCGTCGGGTACCGCCAGGAGGTTCTTGATGTCGGACTCGGTCACGTGCTCGGTGGGCTCGCAGACGACGTTCTGGATGGCAAAGGCCGACGAGCTCCTCAGCACGAAGTACGCCACGACAAGCACCACGGCCAGCACCGCCACGCCGCCCACGACGCCGACGACGGCCTTGGCGCTCTGCCCCCTCTGGTAGCGCTCGCGCCGCTCCTTGCCGCCCTGGGGCGCACCCCTGCGTGCCGCGGCGGCATTGTCGAGAAACGCGGGCCTGCCCATGGCGGCCTTGGCCTTGGGCGCTCGCTGCGGCCGCGCCGCGGGTCTCGCCGCGGGCCTTGCCGCTGGGCGCCCCGTCGGCCTTGCCGCGGGCCTCGCCGCCTGGCGGGGGCGGGACTGCGCCCTGCCCTGGGCCGGCAGGGCCCTGCCGCGGGGAGTCCCCCGCCTGCTGGTGTCTCTTGCCAAGGCCCCTCCTACGCGCCGAAGCCGAGCAGCTTGACCTCGCACGCGAGGTCGATGTCAAAGCGGTCGCGCACGGCGTCATGGGCGCGCCCCATGAGGCTCACCACGTCGGCCGCGCTGGCGCGGCCGGTGTTGACGATGAAGTTGGCGTGCTCCTCTGAGATCTGGGCGCCGCCAGCCATGGCCCCCTTGAGGCCGCAGCTCTCAATGAGGATGCCGGCCGAGCGCTCGGGAGGGTTGCGGAAGACCGAGCCGCAGCAGGGCCTGCCCATGGGCTGGGAGGACCTGCGGCGGCGCAGGCGCGCCTCCATGTCCTCGGCAATGGCCTGCTTCTGGCCCCGCTCCAGCTGGAAGGTGGCCTCCAGGACGATCTCGCTCGTGGGGATGGACGTGCAGCGGTAGCCCCACTGTATCTCCGACGCCTCGTAGCGGTGCAGGCCCTCGCCCGGACGCAGGGTGACCACGTCGCGGACGCGCTGGCCGATCCACTCCCGGCGGGTGCCGGCGTCCATGGAGACGGCGCCGCCCACGGTGCCCGGGATGCCCACGCAGCTCTCCAGGCCGGAGAGCTCGGCCTTCAGGGCCTCGTTGACCACGCGCGAGAGAAGGGCGCCCGCGCCGGCGGTGAGAAGCCCGCCCTCGCCCACCTGGATGCGGGAGAACTCGTCGTCCAGCACGATGACGCAGCCGTCGTAGCCCGCGTCGGCAGCAAGGACGTTGGAGCCCTTGCCCAGGATGACCCACTCCACGCGCTCCTCGGCGAGGACCGAGACCACCTTCAGCAGCGCGGCGTAGCTGTGGACCGTCACGAAGAGGCCCGCCGGACCGCCGATGCGATAGGTGGTGTGGTGGGCCAGGCGCTCGTCTCGCCTGACGTCGGCGTCGATGGCGCCGGAAAGGCTCATGTAGGCGTTGAACAGGCTCAAGCTAGGCCCTCTTTGCGTCGCGGGCCCTCATGGCCTCGACGAAGGCGGGGCCTATGGTGGTGACGTCGCCGGCGCCCTGCGTGATCAGAAGGTCGCCGGGGCGGACAAGCTCCACCAGGGCGTCCACCAGCTCGTGGCGGTTGGGGACGTACTCCACGTCCTTGGAGGCGTCGTGCTCGCGCACGCTGTTGACGACGGTCTTGCCGGAGACGCCCGGGATGGGCTGCTCGCCGGCCGAGAAGACGTCCATCACGCGCAGGACGTCGGCGGCGTCGAAGGCGCGGCCGAAGTCAGCGGCAAGGGACTGCGTGCGGCTGTAGCGGTGCGGCTGGAAGACGCAGACGATGCGGTCAAAGCCCAGCTCGGAGGCTGCGCCCAGGGTGGCCGCGACCTCCGTGGGGTGGTGGCCGTAGTCGTCGACCACGGTGACGCCGTCGATGTCCGCCACGTGGGTGAAGCGCCTGCGGGCGCCCTTGAACTCGGACAGCGCGGCCGCGGCGGCATCGAGGTCGGCACCCACGGCGTCGGCGACGGCGATGGCGGCCGTGGCGTTTGCCATGTTGTGGCGGCCGGGATTGGCCTTGATGGTCACGCGGACGGTGCGGCCGCCCGGGCAGACGACGTCAAAGGTGCTGGCCAGGCGGTGGGAGCCGCTGGCCTCGACGGGCACGCAGCGGAAGTCCGCGCCCTCGCCGAAGCCGTAGGTGACCACGCGGCGGCCGGTGGAGCGGGCGAGCTCGACGTAGTGGGGGTTGTCGCCGAAGATGACGACGGTGCCGTCCTCGCCCACGAGGTCCATGAACTTGCAGAAGGTCTTCTCGATGTTCTCGAGCGTGCCGTAGTGGTCGAGGTGGTCCGCCTCGATGTTGGTGACCACGACCACGTTGGGGTTGAGGTAGAGGAAGGAGCCGTCGGACTCGTCGGCCTCGCAGACGAAGTAGCCGCCGTCGCCGTTGCGGCCGTTGGTGTCATAGCCCTCGACCACGCCGCCGATGAGGAAGGACGGGTCCATGCCAAGGCGGTCCATCATGGTGGCGACCATGGAGGACGTGGTGGTCTTGCCGTGCGTGCCCGCCACGGCGACGGTCTTGGCCGCGCCGGAGAGGTAGGAGAGCATCTTGGCGCGAGGCCAGATGGGAATGCCCAGCTCGCGGGCGCGGACAACCTCGGGGTTGGACTCGGGGATGGCCGTGGAGGTGACCACGACCTCGGGCATGGCGGCGTCGATGGTGGCCGCCTCGTGGCCGATGCTCACCGGGATGCCGGCCGCCTCGAGCTCGCGGACGTAGTGGGAGTGCTTGAGGTCGCTGCCGGTGACCTTGCAGCCGCGCTCGTGCAGGACGAGGGCGATGCCGCTCATGCCGGCGCCTCCGATGCCAATGAAGTGGGCGCTCTTGACGGTCTTCTGAACGCTGGTGTCAGCCATGTGTCTGCCTCTTTGGGTCGAGCGGTCATGGACGCGCAGGCGCTGCGGTGAGCGTCTGCATCTCATCCACTCTAGCCCAAAACGGCGGCGCGTCCTATGCCCCAGCCACACTCTCCACTTGGTCTGCGAGGGAGGAGGCGGCCTGCGCGGAGCCAAGCCCGCGGGCGGCCTCGCGCATGGCCGCGCGGCGCTCGGGCTCGTCCAAAAGGCCCGTCAGCGCAGACGAGAAGGACGCGCCGTCCAGCTCGGCGTCTGGCACCAGCAGGGCGGCGCCGGCGTCCACGAGGTAGTGGGCGTTGGTGGTCTGGTGGTCGGCCGTCGCGTGCGGGTAGGGCACGAGGATGGACGGGGCGGCAAGGGCCGCTATCTCCGCGATGGAGGAGGCGCCGGCGCGGGAGACCACAAGGTCGGCGGCGGCAAGGGCCTCGCCCATGTTGGAGATGTAGGGCATGACCTGCCAGCGGGCGGCTTGCTCGTCGGTGAGGGAAAGCGCCTGGCGCACGTAGGCCTCGTCGTCGGCGCCCGTCGAGTGGACGATGACGAGCCCGGGGCGGGCGAGAAGCTCGTCCTTGAGGGAGCAGACCGTCTCGTTGAGATGGTGGGCCCCCAGGGAGCCGCCAAAGACCAGCAGCATCGTGGCGCCCTCGGGCACACCGAAGGCGGCGCGTCCGGCCGGGCGGCTTGCCTCCACGACGCTGCGGCGCACCGGGTTGCCGGTCACCACGTGGGCCTCCGCCGCGCCCTTGCCCTCGAAGGCGGAGAGGGCCTGCGGCAGGGCGCAGCAGACTCGCGCGGCGTGCGCGGCGCACATCTTGTTGGCAAGGCCCGGCACGGAGTTCTGCTCGTGGAGCAGGTAGGGCACGCCGTTCTTGCGGCACCACTCAAGGAGCGGTACCTCGACGTAGGCGCCAAAGCCCAGGCAGACGTCAGGGGCGCCCTGCTCGGCAAAGGCGCGTCCGAGGGCTCCCTTGGCCCTGGAGACCATGGCGAGCGACTGCACTGCCGTCCAGGGGCGCGAGCGGTCGAAGCCCTGCACGTGGATGGGGATGAGTGGGAAGCCGGCCTCGGGCACGAGGCGTCCCTCGAGCTTTGCCGTCTGCCCGACGAAGGAGACGCTGTGGCCGCGGTCGCGCAGCTCCTCGGCAAGCGCGAGCGCCGGGTTGATGTGGCCGGCGGTGCCGCCCGCCGCGATGGTGACCTTCAGGCTCTTGGCCATGTGCTTCTCCCCTCTTGCGGGGCGTCCGGCAGAGGCCGGCGCCCCGGTTGCTATCTCCTGGTCCTGGGGCCGTCGGAGCCGCCGCGCAGGCGGTCTGAGGCCGACGGGCCGAGGTCTATCCTGCGCCTGCCGTTGGCGTCCGTGGTGACGCGTCCCCTCTGCGGTCGGGCCTGACCCCTCGAGCGGCCCTGGGCGCCTCCGGCGACCACGCGGAAGGGCGAGCCCGCCTGGGGCTGGGCCGAGCCCGCGCCGCGGCCCTGGGCCTCCTGGCGGACTGCGCCCCGGGCAGAGCGGGGGCGCGCGTCGCTCACGAAGGTGAGGCTGCCGGGGTCGGACTCGTCCGCCACCTGCTGCCAGGTCCTCCTGGTCCGGTCGTGGACGGTCTCGGGCAGGCTGGAGTGGACGGACACGGAGACCAGGGCGCCCACGATGAGCAGGCTCGCCATGATGGACGAGCCGCCGTACGAGAGGAACGGGATGGGCTTGCCCGAGAGCGGGAAGATGCCGATGACGCCGCAGACGTTGAGCAGCATCTGGAAGGCGAGAAGCGAGGTGCATCCCACGGCGACGAGGCGGCCGGAGAGGTCGGAGGCGCACCGGGCAATCTTCATGCCCTGCCACGCGATGACGCCGAAGGCGGCCAGGACGCCGAGGGTGCCCACCAGGCCGCACTCCTCGCCGATGATGGCGAAGATGAAGTCGTTGTGGGCCATGGGCAGGTAGGAGTACTTCATGCGAGACATACCGATGCCCACGCCAAACAGGCCGCCGGAGCCAAAGGCGTACTGGCCCTGGGCCAGCTGGTAGCCGTCGTTGTAGTAGTCCTGGAAGGGGTCGAGCATGATCTGGATGCGCCTGAGCGAGTAGGAGTCCTTGACGGAGAGGA